>NZ_JAYKYU010000005.1:0-761852 GCF_035818515.1 Nocardia sp. CDC153
CAGACCATTGGGTTGATAGGCCAGAACTGGAAGCCCGGTAACGGGTGTAGGTGACTGGTACTAATAGGCCGAGGACTTACCAACAAAGAAGCTACGCGTCCACTGTGCAGTATCTGAAACAACACACACTGTGTTGAGGGCTTCACGGCCTTCGACCGTGTGGGGAGTTTTGGGGGCTAAGCCCCCAAACCCCCTTAGTTTCATAGAGTTACGGCGGCTATAGCGGTGGGGAAACGCCCGGTCCCATTCCGAACCCGGAAGCTAAGGCCACCTGCGCCGATGGTACTGCACTCGACAGGGTGTGGGAGAGTAGGACACCGCCGGAACATCCTTCGCGAAGGCCCCGACCATCTGGTCGGGGCCTTCGGCGTATCCGGATAACTGTGCGTTTCATGGGTACGGTGGCGGTGTATCCCGGATACATATCGAGAGATATGGGATCCACAGAAAGCTCCCAGCGGACAACCAGTCTCGTTGCGGATGGAACGGCAATGATCGAGGGCATGGTCATCGAAGCGGTACCGGCGACGCCGGTGGTCACCAATCGACGGTTTCGGCTGTCGGCTCTCTGGCTGCCCGCGACGTACAGCTACGTCGGGCTGCTGATTCTCGGGGCTATCGCGCTCACCATGGTGAGCGCCAAGAACGAGACCCGAATTGTGCTGCACGCCAGCACCAATCTGCACAATCTCGCGAATGGCCGTTTCGGCACGCTGTTCTCCAGCGCCTTCCTGGTGGGCGAGGGCGCGGCCACGGCGTTCATCATCGTCCCCTTCCTGGCCTGTCTGCTCGCCTTGGCCGAGCGCCGTTTCGGTGCCGTCAGACTCGTGCACACGTTCTTCATCGGGCATATCGGCGCGACCGTGCTGGTGGCCGTCGGCCTGTGGGTGGCGGTGGAATCGCAGCTGGTGCCCAACAGCATCACCATGGTCGAGGATGTCGGCGTCAGCTACGGCGCGATGGCCGTCGTCGGCGCGCTCATCGCGGTGCTGCCCTCCCATCGCCGTTTCGTCTGGGCCGCAAGCTGGCTCACGCTGGCGCTGGGCGGCGTGCTGGTGTGGCACACCTTCACCAATGTCGGTCATTTCCTGGCGCTGTGCCTGGGTCTCGGCATCGGTCGGCTCATGATTCGCCGTCAGGTGGCGCCGCAGCGGCCGATGAACTGGACGGATTACGTATTGCTGGCGGGCGGTTCCGTTTTCGCCTGCCTGATGCTGTTGGGCTGAATCCGGGTCACTAGACTCGACCGGTGCGCCTTGTGATTGCTCGATGCCAGGTCGATTACGTTGGCCGTCTGACCGCCCATCTGCCGATGGCCCGTCGCCTCATCATGATGAAGTCCGACGGTTCGGTGCTCGTCCACTCCGACGGCGGCTCCTACAAGCCCCTGAACTGGATGAGCCCGCCGTGCTGGCTGGAGGAGCGCGAAACCGACTCGGCGACAAGCCAACTCTGGGTGGTCACCAACAAGGCGGGTGAGGAGCTCCGGATCACGGTCGAGGACATCGAACTGGATTCCAAGCACGAGCTCGGCGTGGATCCCGGTCTGGTGAAGGACGGTGTCGAGGCCCATTTGCAGGAGCTGCTGGCCGAGCACATCGAAACCCTCGGCGCGGGTTACACCTTGATCCGCCGCGAGTACATGACCGCCATCGGCCCGGTCGACATCCTCTGCCGCGACGCCGACGGCGCGACGGTGGCGGTGGAGATCAAGCGCCGCGGCGAGATCGACGGCGTCGAACAGCTCACCCGCTATCTCGAACTGCTCAACCGCGACCCGTTGCTGGCCCCGGTCGCCGGTGTCTTCGCCGCCCAGCAGATCAAGCCGCAGGCGAAAACCCTCGCCACCGATCGCGGTATCCGTTGCCTGACCCTGGATTACGACGCCCTGCGTGGCACCGAGTCCGACGAATTCCGGCTGTTCTAACCTCGGACCATGCCCCGCCGGAAACCCCGCCCCAAGGACGCCGCGCGCTCCCGCCAGGAGCCGCGGCCGATGGGCGATGTCTTCGGCCGCACCGAACCCGGCCCCGGCACCGACGAGATCTTCATCGTCCGCACGGTTCCCGGCACCCGCGCCACCAAGCCCTACCGCTGCCCGGGCTGCGACCACGTCATCCCGCCCGGCACCCCCCACATCGTCGCCTGGGCCGCCCACGGCGGCGAGGACGACCGCCGCCACTGGCACTCCGGCTGCTGGAACGGCCGCAACACCCGCACCATCACCCGCCGCTGGTCCTGAACGCACGCCGGACCCGCTGTCGATCCCGGTGGGCCGGAAGCAATAAGGAAGGCCGCTTCCGGGTTGGAAGCGGCCTTCGAACGGCTTCGGGTTGTCGCCCGTGGAGTGAATTAGCTGGAGATGTCGGCGTTTTCGCGCTCGTCGACGATCTCGTCGTCGTCGCGGGCATCGGAGATGGCCTTGCGTCCGCCCTTCTGGATGGACCGCTGTTCCGGTGCGCCGTCGAGGAGTTCGCTCTCGCGGTTGACCGCGGCGAGCATGGCCGGGACGGAGTCGAGCTGGCCGCGGATGCCGAGCAGCTGGGCCAGGACGCGGCCGCGCAGGACACGCATTTCCTCGGCGAGTTCCTTGGCGTGCGCGATCTTTCGATCCGCGGTGTTGGTCGCCGAGGTGATGAGGCGGTTGGCCTCGTCGGTGGCGTCCTTGATGCGCTGGGCGGCCTCGGCGCGCGAGGTGGCCTCCAGCTCCTCCATGGCGCGGGTCAGCTTGGTGCGCCGCTCGGCCATGGTGACCTCGAAGTCCTGCTGCGTGGCCTTGCGCTTGGCCTCGGACTCCTTGGTGAGGCGGTCGGCCTCGGCATTGGCGGCTTCGACGATCTTGGCGGACTCGGAGCGGGCGTTGGCGAGGGTCTGCTCGAACTCGATCTCGAGCGCTTCGCGCTTCTCCTTGGTCTCGGCGAGGAGCGATTCGTACTTCCCACGCATTTCGGTCGCCTGCTGTTCGGCGATCGAAATCATCTCTGCCGCTTCGGCTTGCGCCTGGGCGCGAACCTCGGAGGCCTCGTCGGAGGCCAGGCGGAGCATGCGCGAGATGCGATCGGACATACCTTCGGCGGTGGTCGGCGGCACCGAGAGCCGGTCGACCTCCTTACGGAGCTCGTCGATCTCGTCCCGGGCATCCTCGAGCTGGGCCGCGAGATTGCGGGCCTGCGCCGCGGCGGCATCGCGATCGGTCGCGGTGACCCTTAGCTCGGCATCGAAACGGTCGAAGTAGTTACGCACCTCGTCACGGTCATAGCCCTTCCGCACAACGGTAAAGGGCAGTGCAACGAAGCGATTACGATCGGGCTCAGTGGACGACATGCCCCACAAACTACAGCCTGACGACCACTGATGGTGACCCGACCGCGAATGTTGTTACAGCCTCTTTAGAGGGCCGGATTCCGGTACTAGTGGGTAGTTTTCGCGGCTGGTTCGACGAGTTCGACCAGCACACCGCCAGCATCCTTGGGGTGGATGAAATTGATGCGGGAACCGGCGGTTCCACCGCGCGGCTCGGCGTACAGCAAACGCAAGCCCCGTTCACGCAGTTGCGCGGAAACCGCCTCGACATCGGTGACTCGATACGCGAGCTGCTGCAGGCCAGGCCCGTTTCGATCGATGAACTTGGCGATCGTGGAGGCCTCGTTGAGGGGAGCCAGCAACTGCAAGGCAACCGAGCCCTCGGGCGTGCCGGGCACCGACAGCATGGCCTCGTGCACGCCCTGCGCCTCGTTGATCTCGCGATGCGTCTCGACCATGCCGAGATTGTCCCGGTACCAGGCCACCGCGGAATCGAGATCCGGCACAGCGATTCCCACGTGATCGACGGCGACGACGTATTCCGACGGGATGAATTCGGTCTTCTCGGTGTTGCTCACACCACGAACGGTAGCGCGCACCCACATACCCTCGCCGAAGTGCAGCGAGTTACCGTGGGGTAAGGCTCCGATGGTTGGCGGAGCACTGACCACACGACGTAAGCGAGGCCCTCATCGTGTCCACCACCTCCGTCATCGTCTCCGGCGCGCGCACGCCCGTCGGTCGGCTGCTCGGATCGCTGAAGGACTTCAGCGGCTCCGATCTGGGCGGGATCGCCATCAAGGCGGCGCTGGAGAAGGGCGGCGTCGCGCCCGAGCAGGTCGACTACGTGATCATGGGTCAGGTGCTCACCGCGGGCGCGGGTCAGATCCCGGCCCGGCAGGCCGCGGTCGCCGCGGGGATTCCGATGGACGTCCCGGCGCTCACGGTCAACAAGGTGTGTTTGTCCGGTATCAATGCAATCGCGTTGGCGGATCAGCTGATTCGCGCCGGTGAGTACGAGATCGTGGTGGCCGGTGGTCAGGAGTCCATGACCAATGCCCCGCATCTGCTGGAGAAGAGCCGCGAGGGCTTCAAGTACGGCGATGTGAACCTGCGCGACAGCATGGCCTACGACGGCCTCTACGACATCTTCACCGATCAGCCCATGGGCGCGCTCACCGAGCAGCGCAACGACAGCGAGCCGATCAGCCGCGAGGATCAGGACGCCTTCGCCGCCGCCTCGCACCAGAAGGCCGCCGCCGCTTGGAAGAACGGCGTCTTCACCGACGAGGTGACCCCGGTCTCGATCCCGCAGCGCAAGGGCGACCCGATCCAGTTCGCCACCGACGAGGGCATTCGCGCCGACACCACCGCCGAGTCCCTGGCCAAGCTGCGCCCGGCCTTCCGCAAGGACGGCACCATCACCGCCGGTTCGGCCTCCCAGATCTCCGACGGCGCGGCCGCGGTGGTCGTCATGTCCAAGGCCAAGGCAGAGGAACTCGGTCTGAGCTGGATCGCCGAGATCGGCGCGGCGGGCGTCGTCGCCGGTCCGGACTCCACCCTGCAGGAACAGCCCGCCAACGCCATCGCCAAAGCCTGCGCCAAGGAAGGCATTTCGCCCACCGACCTCGACCTGGTCGAGATCAACGAGGCCTTCGCCGCGGTGGGCATCGCCTCCACCCGCAAGCTCGGCATCGACCCGGAGAAGGTGAACGTCAATGGCGGCGCGATCTCCATCGGCCACCCGCTGGGCATGTCCGGCGCCCGCATCGTCCTGCACCTGGCGCTCGAGCTGAAGCGCCGCGGCGGCGGCATCGGCGCGGCCGCCCTCTGCGGCGGTGGCGGTCAGGGCGACGCCCTCATCGTCCGCGTGAAGTAAGCGGCGGGACGAACGCGAACGGCTCCGGCTCGAAACGAGCCGGAGCCGTTCTGCTTTCGGAAACCCGATACCAGGATTCCGGCGCGGGCGTACCGGATGTGACCAGTGCAACGACAGGCTGTCGTAGTCGATCCGGCAGAATGGGGAGTCATGGGTGATTTCTTCGACCTTTCGACGGTCGCGAAGCGCGTGCGGTTCTTCGGCCTGCTGGAAGTTCCTTCCTGGGTGCTGCTGTTCATCGGCTCGGCGCTCAAGCGCGCGGATGCCCTCGGCATCGCCGATCAGCCGATCAAGTGGCCGGTGATGGTGTTCGGCATGCTGCACGGCCTGGTCTTCCTGGCCTACGCCATCAACTGCCTGCTGGCCTCGCGCGAATTCGAGTGGCCGGGCAAGACCACGGGTCTGGCCCTGCTGTCCTCGGTGGTCCCCTTCACGTCGGTGTGGTTCGAGCGCTGGGCGATCAACTCCGGTCAGCTGGGGGAGCTGAGCACGGCCGCGGCACCCGCCGTCGCTCGTTCGTGACAAACTGGATGTCGTGACTCGACCTGCACGCCGTCCTTCCGCCGCCGCAGCCGCCGCCATGTCGGGCGCGGTTGACCTGTCCGCCCTCAAGCAGCCGGCCGCCGCAGCGGGAGATATCCCGGGCGACCACGCCGTCACCGAGGCCAACTTCGAGGAGCGGGTGCTGCGGCGCTCGACCCAGGTGCCGGTGGTGGTGGCGCTGTACTCGCAGCGCAGCCCCGGCAGCATCGAACTGGTGAAGCTGCTCGAGAAGCTGGTCGGCCAGGGCGGTGGCGACTGGGATCTGGCGACCGTCGAGGCCGAGGCCAATATGCGCATCGCGCAGGCGTTCGGCGTGCAGGGCATTCCGACCGTGGTGGCCGTGGCCGCGGGCCAGCCGCTCGCCGATTTCACCGGCAACCAGCCCGAGGAACAGGTCACCGGGTGGATCGCCGCGGTGGTGGACGCCGTGCGCGGCAAGCTCCCCGGTGTCGGCGCGGCCGGTGCCGACGCCGAGCCCGAGGTTCCCGAGGATCCGCGCTTCGTCGCCGCCGAAGAGGCCTTGGAGAACGGCGATTTCGCGGGCGCGATCGCGGCCTACCAGGCCATCCTGACCGCCGAGCCGAACAATGCCGAGGCCAAGGCCGCGCTGCGTCAGGTCCAATTCCTTTCCCGCGTCCAGGAAATCGACCCCAGCGCCGTGGCGAAGGCCGACGCCGACCCGTCCGATCTGGACGCCGCGCTCGCCGCCGCCGATGTCGAAATGTTCAACCAGCAGCCGGAACTCGCCTTCGACCGCCTCATCGCCCAGGTCAAGCGCACCGCCGGGGACGACCGCACCCGGGCCCGCACCCATCTGCTCGAACTCTTCGAACTCTTCGACCCCGCCGAGCCCATCGTCGTCGCCGCCCGCCGCAAGCTCGCCGCCGCCCTGTACTGACCGAGCCGTCTCCGAACCCCCTCACAGCCGCGTGCTGTGAGGGGGTTCGTCTTTTTTGCCAGTCGACTGGACTGGCTCAAATTAGTAAGCTAATGCGTATGATAAGCACATACGATGAATTGCTGAAGTCCGGGGACGAATTGATCGCGCTGGACGCGCGGGCGGTGCGGGTCAGTGTCGAGGTGGTGGCGGGACTGACCGCCGCCGATCTGGACGCGCCGACGCCGTGTGCGGGCTGGACATTGCGAGATCTGCTGGAGCACATGATCGTTCACCACCACGGCTTCGTTGCCTCCGCACACGGCGACGGCGATATCGCGCGGTGGAAGCCGCAGCCGTTGAGCGATGATCCGGTGGGGGAGTATCGGGAAGCGGCCGAGCGGGTGCTGGCGGCGTTCGCCGAGCCCGGGGTGCTGGAGCGGCAGTTCCCGCTGCCGGAGGTCCGGGGCGGCATCGTGATTCCCGCGCCGCTGGCGATCAGCTTTCACTTCATCGACTACATCGTGCACGCCTGGGATGTGGCGCGGGCGCTCGGCGTCCCGGTCGAATTCGACGAGGACCTGGTGAGCGCGGGTCTGCCGGTGGCCGAGGCGGTGCCGGGTGGCGCGTTCCGGGAGGAGCCGGGCGCGTCCTTCGCTCCCGCGGTGGACGTGGCGGGCGCGTCGGGTCTGGATCGGATTCTCGCGGTGCTGGGCCGCTCGCCCGGCTGGCCGGAGTGATCGACGGGGCCGTGAGCCCTGCGGTTCCCCACTTTCCCCGCGAAGTGGGGAACCTGTGTACTACTTGGTTCCGGACCGTCCGCTGCCGGTGGCCAGATCCTGGAGGGTCTTCAGGATCTGGGAGGACCCGGTGGCGGTCGGGTCGGGCTCGCCGACGGCGATGATCGGCTTGGCTTCGACATTGTCGTCAGCGGCGGCGATGCCGGCGCCCGCGGTCAGGATTCCGGCCGCTGCCGCACCGATCAGTGCGAAGGTTCCGAGCTTTTTCATGCAGATTCATTCCTTCGGGGTATAAGGCAATTCGGTTGCGACGCCGCTGAATTCAGTCCTACCCGGTTCCAGTCGGAAATGGTTGACCTTGATTACCGTGCCCTTGGGATCGGGGGCATGCGCGAGAGCCAGACGGCGCTGTGCGGTGCGAGCGTCAGTGCGGCCGAAATCGGGCGGCCGTGCCAGGGCAGTGCCTCGGCTCGAATCTCGCCGGAGTTTCCCACCCCGCCGCCGCCGTAGGCGATGGCGTCGGTATTGAGCACCTCGAACCACGAATCCGGTTCGGGCCCGGGCAATCCGATGCGGTATCCGTCGAGTTGACGGCCCGAGAAGTTGTAGACGCAGGCGAGGATGGATCCGTCGGTGCCGTAGCGCAGGAACGACAGCACATTGTTGTCGCGGTCGTCGGCGTCGATCCAGGAGTAGCCGCCCGGTGAGGTGTCCTGGCTCCACAGCGCCGGACTCGCGACGTAGAGCCGGTTGAGGTCGGCGACCAGGGTCCGAATGCCTTGGTGCAGTGGGTTTTCCAGCTCGTGCCAGTCCAGTCCGAGGTCGTGGTTCCACTCCCGGAACTGACCGAATTCCTGGCCCATGAACAGCAGTTGCTTGCCGGGGTGGGCCCACATGTAGGCGAGCAGCGCGCGCACCCCGGCGGCCTTGGCGTAGTCGTCGCCGGGCATGCGGGTCCACAGCGTGCCCTTGCCGTAGACGACCTCGTCGTGGCTGATCGGCAGCACGTAGTTCTCGCTCCACGCGTAGGTCAGCGAGAAGGTGATCTCATTGTGGTGCCAGGTCCGGTACACCGGGTCGTGGGCGAGGTACCCGAGGGTGTCGTGCATCCAGCCCATATTCCATTTCATGGTGAAGCCGAGCCCGCCCACCTCGGTGGCGCGGGTGACGCCGGGCCAGGTGGTGGATTCCTCGGCGATGGTGAGCACGCCCGGATGATGCTTGTGCACGGTCGCGTTCATCTCCTGCAGGAAGGACACGGCCTCCAGGTTCTCGCGGCCGCCGTGGATGTTCGGCTCCCAGTCCGGGCGCGAGTAGTCCAGGTAGAGCATGGCGGCGACGGCGTCCACGCGCAGGCCGTCGATGTGGAACTCCTCGATCCAGTACAGGGCATTGGCGACCAGGAAGTTGCGGACCTCGTGGCGGCCGAAGTTGAAAACGTAGGTGCCCCAGTCGAGTTGCTCGCCGCGGCGGGGGTCGGCGTGCTCGTAGAGGGCGGTGCCGTCGAAGCGGGCCAGGGCCCATTCGTCGCGCGGGAAGTGCGCGGGCACCCAGTCGAGCAGTACGCCGATCCCGTTGCGGTGCAGGTGATCCACCAGATAGCGGAAGTCGTCCGGAGATCCGAAGCGGGCCGTCGGCGCGTAGTAGGACGTGACCTGGTATCCCCAGGAGCCGCCGAATGGATGCTCGGCGACGGGTAGCAGTTCGATATGCGTGAAGCCCTGGGCGAGAACGTATTCCGCGAGCTGATCGGCGATCTCGCGATAACCGAGTCCCGGCCGCCAGGAGCCCAGGTGCACCTCGTAGACGCTCACCGGCGCGCGCAGCGGATCGGTCTTCGCCCGCGTCCGCAGCCATTCCGTGTCGCCCCAGGCGAATTCGCTCTCGGTGATGACCGAGGCGGTCGCGGGCGGCACCTCGGTGGCGAAGGCCATGGGGTCGGCGTGATCGACAATGCGCCCGTCCGCGCCGTGTACGCGGTACTTGTACAGTGCTCCCGGCCCGATGCCGGGCAGGAACAGCTCCCACACCCCCGAATCGCCGAGTTTCCGCATGGGCGCGGTGTTTCCGGTCCAGCCGTCGAAGTCTCCGATCACCGCCACGCCGCGCGCGTTGGGCGCCCAGACCGCGAAGGCGGTGCCGGTGATCTCACCGTCGAGCGTGGTGTAGCGCTTCGGATGCGCGCCGAGCACCTCCCACAGCCGCTCGTGGCGTCCCTCGCCCAGCAGATGCAGGTCGATCTCGCCCAGGCTGGGCAGGAAGCGGTACCCGTCCGCCTCCACCACCGTGCGCCCGCCCGGATAGGAGGCGACGATCCGGTAGTCCCACAGGTCGGGGAATGGCACGACGGCCTCGAAAACGCCGTGATCACTGTGTGCCAGTGGGTGATCCACGCCGCCGATGCGCGCCGCGACCGTCTCCGCGTGCGGCCGCAGCACCCGAATGACCGTCCCCTCCGGGTGCGCGTGCGCCCCCAGCACGGTGTGCGGATCCGGGTGGGTGCCCGCCGCCAGCAGCAGGAGGTCGCGTCGATTCATCGGAACGATCTGCGATAGGCGAGTTCGGTGCGCGCGGCGGCCGGAACCGGCGGCAGCGCGAGAATGTGCGCGACCGCCCGCGCGGGGTCCAGGCGCACGTAATTGCTTTGCCCCCAGTGATATTCCTCGCCGCTGACCTCATCGAACACCACCGGCCGATCGTGCCATTCGCGGCCGATGGCGGGCAGGTCGAGCGACACCATGCCCTGCTGCGCGCCGAACGGGTCGAGGTTCACCACCACCAGCACCGCGTCACCGGTGGTGGGGTCGAATTTCGAGAAGGCCAGCAGCGCTTCGTTGTCCACGTGATGAAAGTGGATGCAGCGCACCTGCTGCAGCGCCGGGTGGGCGCGGCGGATCTCGTTGAGCCGGGTCAGCCACGGCTCCAGGGATTCCCCGCGGGCCGCGGCCTCGGCGAAACGGCGCGGGCGCAGTTGGTATTTCTCCGAATCCAGGTATTCCTCGCTGCCCGGCCGCACCGCCTGGTGCTCGTAGAGTTCGAAGCCGGAGTACACGCCCCAGCTCGGTCCCAGCGTGGCCGCGAGCACCGCGCGAATGGCGAACATGCCCGGGCCCCCGTGCTGCAGGCTCTCGTGCAGGATGTCGGGCGTGTTCACGAACAGGTTGGCGCGCGCCTCATCGGCCTTGGCGGCCAATTCCCGGCCGAATTCCTCGATTTCGTGCTTGTGGGTGCGCCAGGTGAAATACGTGTAGGACTGGCTGAAGCCGCGCCGCGCCAGGCCGTACATGCGCGCGGGACGCGTGAACGCCTCGGACAGGAACACGATGTCCGGATGCTTCCGGTGCACCTGCGCGATCAGCCACTCCCAGAAATCGGCCGGTTTGGTGTGCGGGTTGTCGACCCGGAAGATGGTGACGCCCAAGCCGATCCAATGCCGCACCACGCGCAGCACCTCGGCGTAGAGGCCGTCGGGATCGTCGTCGAAGTTCAGCGGATAGATGTCCTGATACTTCTTGGGCGGATTCTCCGCATACGCGATGGTGCCGTCGGGCAGCGTGGTGAACCACTCCGGATGCGCGGTCACCCACGGATGGTCGGGGGCGCACTGCAGGGCTAGATCCAGGGCCACCTCCAGCCCCAATTCCCGTGCGGAGGTGACGAAGTCGAGGAAGTCGGCCTCGGTGCCGAGCAGCGGGTGGATGGCGTCGTGGCCACCCTCGGCGGAGCCGATGGCCCACGGCGAGCCAACGTCCTCGGGTCCGGCGGTCAGGGAGTTGTTGGGGCCCTTGCGATTCACGGTGCCGATGGGGTGGATCGGCGGCAGGTACACCACGTCGAATCCCATGGCGGCAATGCGCGGCAGCTCTTTGGCGGCGGTGGCGAAGGTGCCGTGCACCGGCTTGCCGTCGGCGTCCCAGCCGCCGGTCGAGCGCGGGAAGAATTCGTACCAGGCCCCGTAGAGCGCGCGCTGGCGTTCGACCTGCACGATGTGCAGCGGTCCGGGAGTCACCAACTCCCGCAAGGGGGTTGCGCGCAGGATCGCGCTCACCTCGGCGCTGAAGGCCGGTGCCACCCGGGCGGGCAGCTGGGCGTCGCCGCGCAGGGCGGCCGCGGCGTCGCGCAGGATCCGCCACTGCTGCTTCGGCACCGCCTGGGCGGCGCGGTCCAGCAGCCGGGCGCCGAGCTCGAGATCGTTGGCCAGATCCACGGCGCTCTGGCCGACCGCGAGCTTGGCCTCCACACCCGAGCGCCAGGTGGCGATGGGATCGCTCCAGCCCTCGACGCGGAAGGTCCAGCGGCCGGGCTTGCCGGGGGTGAAGACCGCGTTGAAGACGTCCGGCTCGTACTCGGGCTGCATGCGAATGCGCTGTGTGCGAGACGAACCCGGGCCGCGCACCGCCAGCGTCGCCGCCACCGCCTCGTGCCCCTCGCGCCAGACCACGGCGCGCACCGGGACCACCTCGCCGACCACGGCCTTGGACGGCCGACCGCCGGGAATCGCGGGGGCGGTGTCATCGATGGCGATGCGGCCGGTCACGCCCTCGAACTTACCGGAGTGCGGGTCCGGGCTCCGGGAGTGACTACTGCTGGCCGGGCCGCAGGAGCACGAAAAGCCCGTGCGCCTCGGCGCAGAGCCGATCGCCGTCGTGCAGGGTGGCCCGCACGAAGACCTTGCGGCCCTCCTGCCGCTCCACCCAGCCGTGCACCCGCAGTTCGGTGTTCAGCGGCGTGATGGACCGGTAGTCGACGTGCAGGAAGGCGGTGCGGGTGGCCTGGCGGGTGTAGATGGCCGCCGTCATGCCGAGCAGGTCGTCGAAGCCGAGGGCGATGTGGCCGCCGTGGGCCGCGTTGTTGCCGCCCAGATGGAACGTGCGGAAGGTGATGCGCGCCCGCACGCCCTCGCGGCTGGCGGAGTCGACCAGGAATGGCGGCAGGGTGATATTGCCGCGGGAGGGCAGGTCGGTGCGGTGCCAGGCCGGGGCGTTCCACTCGTCGCCGACCGCCTCGTCGAGCTTGTCGTTGAGTTCCCGCAATGTGGCGATGGCATGCAGCGCCAGCTCATCGGACGGATCGGCCAACCGCACCCGATCCATCAGCCCCCGCACCTGCTCGATGAACTCCCCGTAGTGCGCCCCACCCTTGGTGTTGTCGCGACCCAGCTCCCGAATCGGCCGGAACCCGCCCTCGTGATGCTCCTGGGTGGGCAGTCCGTCGACCGCCTCGATCTGCTCGCTCATATAGAACACGTTATCGGTTGCCCTCCGGATGCTCCCGCCCGGCCCCGGCCTGTGAGCTGCTGATACACACCCGTAACCCCAAAGGTTCGCGGCCCGTCTCGTTCTGGACTGAGTGGAGCGGGGGAGCGAAGCGGAGGAGCGGAGGGAGGGAAGAACGAGACTTTTGGGGCCGCGAACCCGCCCGGAGCGAAGCGGAGGGCAAAATAGGCACAGTGAAGGCTTTGCGTCGATTCACCGTTCGCGCCCATTTGCCGGAGCGGTTGTCCGCGTTGACCGAGCTGGCTACCAATCTGCGCTGGTCTTGGCATGGGCCGACACAGGATGTGTTCGCCGAACTCGATCCCCGGTTGTGGGCCGAGGTCGGGCACGATCCGGTGCGGATGCTGGGGGAGGTTCCGGCCGAACGGCTCGACGAGCTGGCCGGGGACGAGGCGTACACGCGGCGGGTGGATGCTGCGGCCGCGGATCTGAGTGACTATCTGGCTCGGCCGCGCTGGTTTCAGAAGCAGCAGCGCGGGCCGCGCGGAATCGCGTACTTCTCCATGGAGTTCGGTGTCACCGAGGTGCTGCCCAACTATTCGGGCGGGCTCGGGATTCTCGCGGGCGACCATCTGAAGGCCGCCTCGGACTTGGGATTGCCGCTCATCGGCGTCGGATTGCTGTACCGCTCCGGCTATTTCCGGCAGTCGCTGACCGCCGACGGCTGGCAGGCCGAACGCTATCCGGCGCTGGACCCGATGGGTCTGCCGCTGCGGCTGCTCACCGAAGGCGGCGCGCCGGTGCTGGTGCACGTCGCCATGCCGGAGGGCCGGGTGCTGCGGGCGCGGGTGTGGATCGCCCAGGTGGGCCGAATCCCCTTGCTGCTCTTGGACTCCGATATCGCCGACAATGATCCCGAACTGCGCGCCGTCACCGACCGGCTCTACGGCGGCGACCAGGACCACCGCATCAAACAGGAGATCCTCGCGGGCATCGGCGGTGTCCGTGCCGTGCGCGCCTACACCCGCGCCAACGGCCTGCCCGACCCGGACGTCTTCCACATGAACGAGGGCCACGCCGGATTCCTCGGCATCGAGCGCATGCGCGAATACATGGCCGCCGGAATGGATTTCGACTCGGCGCTGACCGCCGTCCGGGCCGGAACGGTGTTCACCACCCACACCCCGGTCCCCGCCGGGATCGACCGCTTCGCCGGAGCGCTGGTCCGCCGCTACTTCGGTGGCGCGCACGGTGAGCGCGAATCCCTGGTCCTGCCCGGCGTTTCGGTGGATCGCATTCTGGCCCTGGGCCGCGAGGCCGATCCGTCGGTCTTCAACATGGCCCACCTCGGCCTGCGACTCGCCCAGCGCGCCAATGGCGTGTCGAAATTGCACGGCGAGGTCAGCCGCGACATGTTCGCGCCGCTGTGGCCCGGTTTCGACGCCGCCGAGGTCCCGATCGGTTCGGTCACCAATGGCGTGCACGCCCCCACCTGGGCGGCGCGCGAGTGGACCGACAAGGCCCGCGAACTCATCGGCGACGAGCTGGTGGAGGAGGCGCGCGGCTGGGAACGCCTCTGCGATGTGGACCTGCGCGAACTCTGGTCGACCCGAAACGCCCTGCGCGGCATCCTGGTCGACGAGGTGCGCCGCCGGGTGCGCGCCTCCTGGCTGGAACGCGGGGCCGCGCCCGCCGAACTCGGTTGGGTCGACGAGGTTTTCGACCCGAACGTGCTGACCGTCGGCTTCGCCCGCCGCGTACCCACCTATAAGCGGCTCACCCTCATGCTGCGCGATCCGCAGCGCCTGCGCGCCCTGCTCCTCGACCCGGAGCGCCCGGTGCAGCTGGTGGTCGCGGGCAAATCGCATCCGGCCGACGACGGCGGCAAGGCCCTCATCCAGCAGATCGTCCGCTTCGCCGACGACCCGGCCGTGCGGCATCGCATCGTCTTCCTGCCCGACTACGACATGTCGATGGCCCGCTACCTGTACTGGGGCTGCGACGTCTGGCTCAACAATCCCTTGCGCCCCTTGGAAGCCTGCGGCACCTCCGGCATGAAGTCGGCCCTCAACGGCGGCCTCAATCTCTCCATTCGCGACGGCTGGTGGGACGAGATGTACGACGGCGAGAACGGCTGGGCCATCCCCACCGCCGACGGCGTGCGCGACGAGCACCGCCGCGACGACCTGGAAGCCGCCGCGCTGTACGAACTGCTGGAACGCGCCGTGCTGCCGCGCTTCTACGATCGCGACCACGACGGTCTGCCGGTGCGCTGGATGGAGATGGTCCGCCACACCCTGCGGACCCTCGGCCCGAAGGTGTTGGCCTCCCGCATGGTTCGCGACTATGCCGTGGACTACTACGCTCCCGCCGCCGCGGCCTTCGAGGCGGTGTCGAGCAATGACTTCAAGGGCGCGCACGACCTGTCGGTCTATCGCCGTCGCGTCGAATCCGCCTGGCCCAGTGTGAAGGTCCTGCAGGTGGACAGCTCCGGCCTGCCGGACATCCCGGTGATCGGCGCGGAGCTGGCGCTGCGCGCCCGCATCGATCTGGGCGGCCTCACGCCGTCCGATGTTTCGGTGCAGGCGGTGCTCGGCCGGGTCTCGCCCGCCGACGATCTCACCGACGTCCACACCTTCGCCATGCGGCATCACGGAACCGATTCCGGCGCCGATGTTTTCATCATTCGGACGCCGGTCCCGATCTCCGGTGCGGTCGGCTACACGATCCGCATCCTCCCGCACCATCCGCTGCTGGCCACCGACGCCGAGCTGGGCCTGATCGCTACGCCCAGCCCGTAGCGATCAGGTCGGTGCGATCAGCGTCCGCTTGAGGATCTTCCCGGTCGTATTGCGCGGCAAGGCGTCCAGGAAGGTCACATCGCGCGGCACCGAGAACCGGCTGACCCGGTGGCGAATGTAGTTGCGCACCATGTCCGAATCGAGCCCGGAGCCCGGCCGCTTCACCACGAAAGCGGCCAGGCGCTGGCCGAATTCGTGATCGGGCACCCCGACCACCGCCACCTCGCTCACCTGCGGCAGATGCGAGAGCGCCTCCTCCACCGCGCGCGGGAAGACGTTCTCACCGCCGGAGATGATCATCTCGTCGTCGCGCCCGGCCACGAACAGCTTGCCCGAGGCGTCCAGGTACCCGATGTCGCCGGTGTCGAGCATCCCGTCGGCCTCGTCCGGCGGGGTCGCGTCGGTGTAGCCGTCGAACAGCATGTGATTGCCCACGAAGATGCGCCCGGTCGCCCCGATCGGCACCGGCCGCCGATCCGGCCCCAGCACACCGAGTTTCGTGCCCAGCGGCGGACGGCCCGCGGTGGTGGGGGACATGCGCAGATCCGCGGAATCGGCGATGGACGCCCACGACACCTCGGTGGAGCCGTACACGTTGTAGAGGATGTCGCCGAAGGCGTCGAGGAACTTCAGCACCGTCGCACCCGCCAGCGGCGCACCGCAACTGGCGACGATGCGCAGGCTCGACAGGTCGTAGCGGGCCCGAACATGGGTGGGCAGGTCCAGGATTCGGTTCACCATGATCGGCACCACGATCAGCGCGGTGACCCGGTTCTCGGCAATCCGGCGCAGGCAGTCCTCGGCGTCGAAGCGGTCGCCCAGCAGCACCGTCGCGCGAATGGCGGTCGAGATCTGCAGCGCGCCCAGGCCCCAGGTGTGGAACAGCGGGGCCGGGATGAACATGGTCTCGTTGGTGCCGAACGGGATTCGCGACAGCAGCGCGGCCACCGTGCCGAAACCCTTGGGGTGCGGGCGGCGCGCGCCCTTGGGCGTCCCGCTGGTCCCGGAGGTGAGCACCACCAGCCGTCCCGGCCGCGGCGGCTTGCGCGGCGGCTCCTGCCGCATGGCGATGAGCTCCTCGATGGTGGTGCGCCCCGGATCCGGCGGAATGTCGTCGCTGGTGAAGCGCGGCAGATCGGTGGGCAGGTACCGCACCAGGTGCTCGAACTCACTGTCCACGAACAGCGCCGAGAGCTGGTGGCGCGCCACGATCTCCTCGACCTGCCGCGCGGGCAGCCCGGTATTGAGCAGCACCGCGTCCGCGCCCGCCTTGCCCGCGGCCACCATGCACTCGACCATGCCGGTGTGATTGCGGCACAGCAGCCCGACCGCCGTGCCGGGTCCGAAGCCGAGCGCGGTGAACGCGCCCGCGAGCGCGCTACTGCGGGCGTGCAACTGGTCGAAGGTGCTCGAGTAGCGGTCGTCCACCACCGCCGCTCGCTGCGGTGAGTGCGCGGCCGCCGCCGCGTACCCGCCGGCCAGGCTGAAACCCCATTTGGCCAGTCCGCCGATCTGTTTCAGCCCCACATCGGGCCGGTAGGTGCGCACCACGCCCGAGGCCACCATCCGCTTGACCACCCCGGCCTGCAGCTTCATCGGCGAATCCTCGCCATTGACGAGGAGCGAACTCGGCGTGTTCGCAATCAGGTCCCCGACGCGTTTCAGCCCGGCCTGCGTCCACAGCACCACCGCCGAGTTCGGCAGTTGGGTCAGCAGCGGATGCACCAGCCCCGCCTTGAAATACGTGACGTACACCCGCGTGTGGTCCCCGTCGCCGCGCAGCCGGATCGCGGCGAAGCTGCCGCGCTCGGGGCAGTGCATCTCGAAGCTCTCGCCCGGGCGGGTGATGCGCAGTTGCACGCGCAGGACATGGACGTCGATGCCGTTGCCGCCCACTCGCATATTCAGCGTGGGCTGTGCGTCGGCGGTGTCGAGTTGTTCGCATGCGCCGATTCCGGAAAATAGCCGGGGATAGGTCTGCGGGTCGAGAAGGACATCCCAGAGCGCTTTGCGGGCGATCGCGAAGTCCGCGACCGCGTCGATGACATCCGTTACCACTGCGTACTACTTCTGCCTGGCCGGTTCCCCTGAAAACCCCCGGCTGATTACGTATTTGTAACGTCCCAGACAGTAAGGGTCAAGAGTCTATAATTACCGGCCGGTAATGATTTAAATTGCGGATTAATTGCGCTGGTAGCCACGGGAAAACAACGCTCTGGCGAGTGCGATAGCTCACGATTCGCCGGGTCGGTTCATGTGCGGACATACGGAACAAGTACCGTGCCCACGGCAACCTTCGTACCTTCCTCCGACTGGAGACACCCACACATGAGCACCGACGTGCTTACGCGCACCAAGGGGCGCGTCGACGCGTACTTCGGCATCAGCGAACACGGTTCCACCGTCAAGCGCGAACTCATGGCCGGAACCATCACGTTCCTGGCCATGTCCTACGTGCTCGCGGTGAACCCGCGCATCCTGGGCGACGGCCCAGCGGGCGATCTCCACGACAAGGGCATGCCCATCCAGGCGGTCTTCACCGCCACCGCCGTCGCCGCCATCTTCGGCACGCTGGTCATGGGCCTGTGGGCGCGCTACCCGGTGGCGCTCGCGCCCGGCATGGGCCTGAACGCCTTCTTCGCCTACACCGTCGTCCTGCACATGGGAATCCCGTGGCAGGAGGCGCTTTCGGGCACCTTTCTCTCGGGCGTCATCTTCTTCGTGCTGGCCGTGACCAAGGTCCGCGAGAAGATCATCGAGGCCATCCCCATGCAGATGAAGCTGGCCGTCGGCGCGGGCATCGGCATGTTCGTGGCCTTCCTCGGCCTCAAGAGCGCGGGCATCGTGGTCTCGGATCCGGCGACCCTGGTGCACCTGGGCAACTTCCACCACGGCACCACCCTGCTGGCCATGTTCGGTCTCGTCGTCACCATCGTGTTCCTGGTGCTGGGCTGGCACGGCGCGGTGCTCTACGGCATCCTCGCCACCGCGGTGATGGGCATCGTCTGCGGTCTGGTGCAGATGCCGGACTCGGTGGCCGCGCTGCCGCACGGGCTCGATCAGACCTTCGGTCAGGCCATCATCCACCTGCCCAACGCCTTCACCGGGCAGATGGTGATCGTCGTGCTGACCATGCTGTTCGTCGACTTCTTCGACGCCTCGGGCACTTTGATCGGCGTCGCCAAGCAGGCCGGGCTGCTGACCTCGGATGGCAAGCTCGACCGCGCGGGTCAGGCGCTGGCCGCCGACTCGGTCGGCACCGCCGCGGGCGCGATCATCGGCACCTCGTCCACCACCGCGTACGTCGAATCGACCGCGGGTGTCTCGGCGGGCGGCCGGACGGGTCTGACCGCGGTCGCGACGGCGGGCTGGTTCATGGTCGCCATGTTCTTCTTCCCGCTGTTCGCGGTGTTCGCCAATGTCTCGGCGGTGACGGCACCGGCGCTCATCGTGGTCGGCGTGCTCATGGCGCGGTCGCTGGGCGAGATCGAGTGGGGGAAGCTCGAATACGCGGTTCCGGCCTTCATCACCGTGGTGATGATGCCGCTGACCTACTCGATCGCCAATGGCATCGCGATGGGTCTGCTGTTCTACCCGGTGGTCATGGTGGCCAAGGGGCGGGCGCGGGAAGTGCATCCGATCATGTGGCTGCTCATGGCGGTCTTCCTCTCGTACTTCTGGTTCCTGGCCAAGTAGGAGGGGCAACTCTCGGGCTCTCAGGGGCTTCCCCTGACACCCCTTTCACGAGATTGGGCGCGAGGCGGAATAGCCTCGCGCCCGTTCTCGTTGGGGACCTGCTGTAGGCTTCGAAGCGGACCATGGTCCGGTTGGAATCGCCCCAGAGCCGAAAGACCCGAAAGACGAGGAACCCGACATGACCGCAACTGTGAACACCGCGGCAGCCGCCACCCGCGAAACCGCCGCGAACGGCGTGACCGGCACCGATATCGGCCTGCTCGTGGCCCGCGTGGGCTTCGGCGGCCTGCTGGCCGTGCACGGCAGCCAGAAGCTGTTCGGCTGGTTCAACGGCTACGGCCTCGACGCCACCGCGCAGGCCTTCGGCGGCATGGGCTACGACCCCGGCAAGTTCTTCGCGACCCTGGCCGGGCTGAGCGAGATCACCGGCGGTCTGCTGCTGGTGCTCGGGTTGCTGACTCCGCTGGGTGCCGCGATCGCGCTGGGCACCATGCTCAACGCGCTGAACGTGACCCGCGGCAATGGCTTCGCCATGTGGGAACTGCCCGCGGTGTACGCCATCGCGTCGGTGGCCTTCGCCTTCGCGGGCCCGGGCCGCATCTCCCTCGACCACGGTCGGCCGTGGCAGCGTCAGGGTGTGGTGTGGGGAGTCGGAGCGGTGGTGCTGGCGGTGGTCGCCGCACTCGTCACGCTCGCCGCGAAGTAAGCGGCCGAAAAAGGTTTTCGGTGTCCCCGCGCCGCGTGCAGGGCTTGGCGCGGGGACGACGGACACGTCCGATGTGGGAATTGGGGTTCACCGGAGTATCGAAAGCCAATTTACTTCCGATCGGAAGTTGGGACCAGCCCTGTGACTGTTCTCACAAACGTCATTTCATTTGCGCGACACTATTTGTCAGTCTTTCGAGAGCTTTTGTCACAACTTGGGGATCGGACGTTTCCCAATAGGGCGGCAAAGATGCTCGGAGATAACCGCCATAGCGCGCCGTGGCGAGTCGCGAATCCAGAATTGCGATAACGCCGCGATCGTCGGTACTGCGCAGCAAACGCCCCGTTCCCTGGGCCAGCAGCAGCGCCGCGTGATTGGCCGCGACCGACAGAAAACCATTGCCACCACGCGATTCCACCGCGCGCTGCCGTGCCACCAGCAGCGGATCATCCGGGCGCGGGAACGGAATGCGGTCCAGGATCACCAGACTCAGCGACGGGCCCGGCACATCCACGCCCTGCCACAGCGAAAGTGTCCCGAAGAGTGAGATTTCCGGGTCGTCGGCGAATTTGCGGACCAGCGCGCCGGTGGCGTCCTCGCCCTGACACAGGACCGGGGTGTCGAGGCGTTCGCGCAGAATTTCGGTGGCGGCCTTGGCCGCTCGCATGGAGGAGAACAGCCCGAGGGTGCGCCCGCCCGCCGCGCGAATGAGGCGCTCGATCTCGTCCAGATACGACTGCGGCAGGCCGTCGCGGCCCGGCGCGGGCAGATGCTTTGCCACGTAGAGGATTCCGGACTTCGCGTGGTCGAACGGCGAACCCACGTCCACCGAATTCCAGCGCAGAGATTTCTCGTCGGAGGGGGCCTCCGCGCCATTGGCCAGGGCTGGATCCACCTTCGAGGCCGACTGCGGCGGCAGGCCCCAGGTGACCGCGAGATTGTCGAAGGAGCCGCCGATCTGCAGGGTGGCCGAGGTCAAAATCACGGTGGCCGTGCCGAACAGGCGACTGCGCAGCAGCCCGCCCACCGAGAGCGGGGCCATGTGCAGGGTGCGGCGCGGGACCCCGCGCACCTCCTCCGAGGCCAGCCAGATGACATCGCGGTGCGCGGACGGGTCGGCCTCCTCGAAGGTGGTGAGCACGCGGACCGCCGCGTCGTGCACCTCCTCGACGGCCGCCAGCGCCTGATTGCGGGCCGCCGCGCCCTCCGGATCGCCCTGGGCCGCACTGCCACCCGACGGGGCCAGCGCGGTGCGCGCGTTCCAGGCCGCGTCGCGAATCAGGGCCAGCACCGGTGCCGCGCCCTCGGGCAGGCGGTCCCAGCGGCCCGGGTTCAGCTCGTCGAGCAGCTGGTGCCAGGCCTCGGCCGCCCCCTCGAGCCGATCCACCTCCTGCTCGTCGATGAGCTTCGAACACCGCTTGGCCGCGGCGCTGATGGCGGTGGTCGACAGTTCGGCGGTGGCCACGCCGGTCACCCGGTCCACCAGTTCGTGCGCCTCGTCCACGACCACCACATCGTGTTCGGGCAGCACCTGGATGCCGCTGATGGCGTCGATGGCCAGCAGGGCGTGATTGGTGACCACCACATCGGCCAGTCCGGATTCGGCCCGCGCCTTCTCCGCGAAGCAGTCCTGGCCGAACGGGCAGCGCGACTTGCCCAGGCACTCGCGGGAACTCACGCTCACCTGCCGCCAGGCGCGGTCGCTGACGCCGGGCACGAGTTCATCGCGATCGCCGGTCTCGGTGTCGGACACCCACTCGTGCAGGCGCTGCACCTCGCGGCCCAGCTTGGAAATGGCGAAGGCGTCGAACAGTTCGGCCTCCGGCTCGTCCGGAATCGCGCTATTGATCTTGTTCAGGCACAGATAGTTGTTGCGCCCCTTGAGGATCGCGAACTGCGGCACCCGCCCCAGCGGCGTCGCCAACGCCTCGGCCAGCCGCGGCAGGTCGCGATCCACCAGCTGCCGCTGCAGCGCGATGGTCGCGGTCGACACCACCACCGTCCGCCCCGTCCGCACCGAATGCCGCAAACTCGGCACCAAATAGGCGAGCGACTTCCCGGTCCCGGTCCCCGCCTGCACCGCGAGATGCTCCCCGGTGTCGATCGCATGCGCGACCGCCGCGGCCATGGTCTGCTGCCCCGAGCGCTCCTTACCCCCCAACGCCTCGACAGCGGTGGCCAACAGCTTCGGTACGGC
Organism: Nocardia sp. CDC153; assembly: GCF_035818515.1. Lineage (NCBI taxonomy): Bacteria > Bacillati > Actinomycetota > Actinomycetes > Mycobacteriales > Nocardiaceae > Nocardia > Nocardia sp. CDC153. The sequence goes on from NZ_JAYKYU010000005.1 coordinate 21,959, forward strand.
AGGCAGTTCGGGCACGGCGGCCAGATTACTGCGCCTCGCCGACAACCCCCGCGCAAACCTCGTGTCCCCGCCCGCCAGGGCTGATTTCCGCCGATCGGGCCGAATCACCGCGCCCGGATGGTGGCCGCTTCGACCTGGCCGGCGAAGATGGCGACCGGCCCGCCGTTCTTCCTCGGCTCCAGCGATATCCGCGGTCACGGACGACTGCGTGGGGGTATGCCGGAGCGGTCGCGGCTACTTCTCCACGGTCCCGGCCAGCTCTACGCCGGAGGCGCGGAGTTTGTCGAGGGCGGTGGCCAGGGTTTCGGGGGAGACGGCGGCGGTGAGGCCGAGGAGGACGCGGGTGTCGAAGCCCTCGGCGCGGGCGTCGAGGGCGGTGGCGCGCACGCAGTGGTCGGTGGCGATGCCGCAGACGTCGACGGCGTCGATGTGGTGGTCGCGCAGCCAGTCGGCCAGGGTGGTCGAGCCGTCGGAGGCGGTGCCCTCGAAGCCCGAATAGGCCGCGGTATAGGCGCCTTTCGAGAAGACCTCCTGGATCGGGGCGGTGTCCAGGTTGGGGTGGAATTCCGCGCCCGGGGTGCCGACCCGGCAGTGCGGGGGCCAGGTGTCGATGTAGTCCGGGGTGGCGGAGAAGTGCGCGCCCGGATCGATGTGGAAGTCGCGGGTGGCGACGACGGCGGCGTAGTCGGAGACGCCCAGGTATTCGGTGATGCGCTCGGCCACGGCCGCGCCGCCCGCGACGGCCAGTGATCCGCCCTCACAGAAATCGTTCTGTACGTCGACGACGATCAGGGCTCGGCTCATGGGCGGGACCTCCCGGGAAACGGCGGCTGAACCGGGACGGTGAGCCGCTCGTATTGCATTGTGCCGCCCGGTGCCCGACCGGTCCACGGCGACGTCGGCGAGGGTCCGGGGGTAGTGATGAAGAGTGCCGCGCTGATGGCTCTGCGGTTCTTCGTGGCGTTCGAGATCGCCAGTGTGGTGGCGAATCTGCTGTGGCACCAGATCTCGTTCGAGTTCGGCGAGATCGTGGGTGAACTGGCCCAGGCCACGCTGTTCGCCCTGCCCGCCGCGCTGATCGCGGCGGCCCTGTGGTGGCGGCTCAACTCACAAAAGTCGTCGGGATAGCGGGCTCGCCCGCCGACAGCTTCAGACCCTCCCACGGCAGGCTGATCAGACCCTTGGCCACCAGCTCCCGGCTCTGCGCCAGCGTCGGCTGATCGCCGACCACCTCGCCCTTGCGGACCAAGGGCACCTGCAGCTCGGCGATCTCGAATCCGTTGGGCTCCGGCCGCGCCGCGGCAGCCGGGTAGACGATCTCCTCGACGATGGTGCCGGTGTGCCGCGCCAGCCGGATCGCCCGCTTGGTGCCGCCGCGAGACTCCTTGTGGGAGCTGCGCTTCGCCACCGGAATGCCATCCACCTCGACCAGCTTGTAGACCATGCCCGCGGTCGGCGCACCGGATCCGGTGACCAGCGAGGTGCCCACGCCGTACACGTCGACCGGTTCGGCGCGCAGCGCGGCGATGGCGTATTCGTCCAGGTCACCGGACACCACGATGCGGGTGCGGACCGCGCCCAGCCCGTCGAGCTGATCGCGCACCTGCCGGGCCAGCACGCCCAGATCGCCGGAATCGATGCGCACGCCGCCCAATTCGGGCCCGGCCACCTCGATGGCGGTGGCCACGCCGCGGGTGATGTCGAAGGTGTCGACCAGCAGCGTGGTCCCCACGCCCAGCGCCTGGACCTGGCTGCGGAACGCGGCCGCCTCATGGGAGCCGTCCGAGCCGGAGTGCAGCAGCGTGAAGGCGTGCGCGCTGGTGCCCGCGCTGGGCACGCCGAAGCTGCGGGCGGCCTCCAGATTGGAGGTGGCGTCGAAGCCGGCCAGATAGGCGGCCCGGGCGCTGGCCGGTGCGGCGAGCTCATGGGTTCGGCGCGAACCCATTTCGATCATCCGGCGGCCACCGGCGGCGCTCACCATGCGGGCGGCCGCGGCGGCGATGGCGCTGTCGTGGTTGTAGATCGACAGGATCAGGGTTTCCAGCAGCACGCATTCGGCGAAGGTGCCGCGCACGGTGAGGATGGGGGAGCCGGGGAAATAGAGCTCGCCCTCGCGGTAGCCGTCGATGTCGCCGCCGAAACGGTAGTCGCGCAGCCATTCCAGGGTCTTGGGGTCCAGGAACCGCTCGGCGACCGCGAGTTCCGCGTCGCCGAAGCGAAATTCGCTCAGCGCCGCGAGCAATCGCCCGGTCCCCGCGACCACGCCGTATCGGCGGCCATTGGGCAATCTGCGGGCGAATACCTCGAAGGTGCACTGGCGCTGGGCGGATCCGTCGCCGAGCGCCGCAGCGAGCATGGTCAGCTCGTACTGATCCGTCAGTAGCGCAGTACTGGTCAGTCCGTCCGCGATCATCACGAGACCCACTGTAAGCACAACCGCGCCCGTGCCTTCGACCACGCGCCACGCCCGGGCGTCCGATCGTGGTTTCCGCCCGGCACGGCGTGTCGCCTGGGCTGTTGTTTCTTGGATGTCAGGTCGTACCCTGGACGTTATGGGTCTGTGTAATCACGACGATGTCCGGGTCGCCGCCGGTCCGGGCGGCGCGAACGTGACACTGTCGGCGGCACAGGCGACACCGGAGGCCATCGAATACTCCGAGATTCTGGAGGCCGAGGACCGGCCGTGGGTCACCGTCGTTTGGGACGATCCCGTCAACCTCATGCACTACGTGACCTACATCTTCCAGAAGCTCTTCGGCTACAGCAAAGGCAAGGCAACCGAGCTCATGCTGAAGGTCCACAACGAGGGCAAGGCCGTGGTGTCGGCTGGTTCCCGCGACAAGATGGAACACGACGTACAGCGCCTACACGCGGCGGGGCTGTGGGCCACCATGCAACGTGACGACTGACCGAGACGACTACGGTTATCCCGTGCGGAAGTGGAGCAGAAAGAACTCCCTGGGCGGGCTGAAACTGCGTTCGGAAATGGACGCCCACGAGGCGGACGTGCTGCGTTCGCTGGTCGGGGCGGTCACCGGACTGCTCACCGATCGGGCCCGCTCGGCGCCCGAGGACGAGCTGGCGGCCCTGACCGGGCTACAGCTGGGCAACACCACCCCGCCCGACGATCCGCGCCTGGCCCGACTACTCCCGGACTTCCACCGCCCCGAACCCGGTTCCCCCGACGCCGAGCGCGCCGACCTCAACAGCGCCCTGCGCAGCCTGCACGAGCCGGAGATCATCGAGACCAAGGTGGCCGCCGGACTGGTCATTCTGGAAACTCTGCCGCCGCAGGGCGGCAAGATCGTCATCACCCAGGAGCAGGCCGACGCCTGGCTCACCGCGCTCAACGATGTCCGCCTGGCGCTGGGCACGGCGCTGGAGATCGACGCCGACACGCCCGATCATTTCGCCGATGACGACCCGCGGGGCCCGAGCCTCGAGGTCTACCACTGGCTCACCTGGATGCAGGATTCGCTGATTCAAGCCCTGATGCCCTGAGCGATCCCCGCCCGGAACGACTCTTGGACGGAGCTGCCGTGAGCAGTGTTGCGGGACACCGGAATTCGATCACCGACGTCTCCGGCGTGCTGGTCGGACACCACCACGAGCTGGACCCGAACGCCACCCTGGGCACCGGCGCGGCCACCGGCTGCACTGTGGTCCGGGTACCGGGCGGCGCGGTCGCGTCGGTGGACGTGCGCGGCGGCGGCCCGGGCACCCGCGAGACCGACCTGCTGAATCCGGAAAACACTGTGCGACAGGCGAACGCGATCCTGCTCACCGCCGGCAGCGCCTACGGCCTGGCCGCCGCCGACGGCGTGATGCGCTGGCTCGAGGAGCACAAGGAGGGGATCCCCATGGATCCCGCCGACCCGGCCCGCGTGGTGCCGATCGTCCCCGCCGCGGTCATCTTCGATCTTCCGGTGGGCGCGTGGCACATTCGACCCGACGCCGACTTCGGCTTCCTGGCCGCCGAGGACGCGGGCGTGGACTTCGCGCGCGGGTCGGTGGGCGCGGGCGTGGGTGCGCGGGCGGGCTCGCTCAAGGGCGGAATCGGCACGGCCAGTGTGCGATTCACCGACGGCCCGGCCGCGGGTCTTACCGTCGGCGCGGTGATCGTCGCCAATCCCGTCGGTTCGGTCTTCGACCCGCGCACCGGATTCCCCTGGGGCGCGGGCACGGACGGCCCCGAGCACTTCGGGCTGCGTCCGGCCACCGCGGAGCAGTTGGCCGCGGCCAATGCGCTGGCGGTCAAGGGGACGGTGCTCAACACCACCATCGGCGTGGTCGCCACGGATGCCGCGCTGGACCCGGCGGCCTGTAAGCGCCTGGCCACCACCGCGCACGACGGTTTGGCCCGGGCCGTCCGTCCCGCGCATTCGCCGCTGGACGGCGACACCCTCTTCGCGCTGGCCACCGGCACCGCCGAGCAGCCGCCGAATGTCCCACTGCCCCCGGCCTTCCCGGCACAGCTGCTCGTTCTCGACCAGTTGTGCACGGCCGCCGCGGTCTGCGTGGAGCGCGCGATCGTGGACGCGATACTGTCGGCGACCTCGGTGGCGGGCATCCCGGCCTACCGTGACGTGTTCGGCGGCCCCGCGGGGGTGTGAGCCGTTTCACCGGGAATAGCCGCATATTCTCACCTGTTGACGACAGCGTTTCGGCCGTTGGGTCGGGGTCGAGCGGAAGGATGCGACTGGTGCTGGTGATCAGGGCGGACCTGGTGGAGGCGATGGTCGCGCACGCGCGCGCCGACCACCCCGATGAGGCGTGCGGTGTCATCGCCGGTCCCGAGGGCTCCGATCGCCCCGAGCGCTTCATTCCCATGATCAATGCCGCGCGCTCGCCGACCTTCTACGAGTTCGACTCGACCGAGCAGCTGCGCCTGTGGCGGGAGATGGACGACGCCGACGAGGAGCCGGTGGTCATCTACCACTCGCACACCGCGACCGAGGCCTACCCGAGCCGCACCGACATCTCCTTCGCCTCCGAACCCAATGCGCACTACGTGCTGGTGTCCACCCGCGATCCGCAGGAGCACGAGTTGCGCAGCTACCGCATCCTCGACGGCGTGGTCACCGAGGAACCCATCGAGATCGTGCCCGCCTACAGCCAATCCGCCTGAGCCGCAACGAAATACAAGGAGTCCCCACTCATGTCGGTCACCGTGTCCATTCCGACCATCATGCGTCCGATCACCAAGGGCGAGAAGCGAGTTCAGGCCCAGGGCGCGACCCTGGCCGCGGTGATCGCCGATCTCGAGGCGAATTACCCGGGCCTGGAGGCGAAGCTGCTCAATGACGGCAAGCTCAACCGCTACGTCAACATCTACATCGACGACGAGGACGTGCGCTTCACCGGCGGGCTCGAGGCCGAGGTCACCGACGGCGGCACCGTCACCATCCTCCCGGCGGTCGCCGGCGGGTCGCGCTGACCGTGGCGCGCTACGAGTCGCTGATCGCGACACTCGGCAATACCCCGCTGGTCGGGCTGAAGAACCTGTCCCCCCGGTGGGACGGGGACGATCACGTGCGGTTGTGGGCCAAGCTCGAGGACCGCAATCCGACCGGGTCCATCAAGGACCGCCCAGCCCTGCGCATGATCGAGCAGGCCGAGGCCGAGGGCAGGATCCGGCCGGGTGACACCATCATCGAGCCGACCAGCGGCAACACCGGCATCTCGCTGGCCATGGCCGCCAAGCTCAAGGGCTACAAGCTGATCTGCGTCATGCCCGAGAACACCTCGGTCGAACGCCGTCAGCTGCTCACCATGTTCGGTGCCGAGATCATCGACTCCCCGGCCGCGGGCGGCTCCAATCAGGCTGTGGCACTGGCCAAGCAGATCGCCGCCGAGCATCCGGACTGGGTGATGCTCTACCAGTACGGCAATCCGGCCAATGCCCTGGCGCACTACGAGACCACCGGCCCGGAGATCCTCGCCGACCTCCCCGAGATCACGCACTTCGTCGCGGGCCTGGGCACCACCGGCACCCTCATGGGCACCGGCCGCTTCCTGCGCGAGAAGGTCCCCACCATCGACATCGTCGCTGCCGAGCCCCGCTACGGCGAACTCGTCTACGGCCTGCGCAATCTCGACGAGGGCTTCGTCCCCGAGCTCTACGACGAGTCGGTGCTCACCTCCCGCTTCTCCGTCGGCCCCTACGACGCCGTCCGGCGCACCCGCGAATTGGTCTCCGAAGAGGGCATTTTCGCGGGCATCTCCACCGGTGCGATCCTGCACGCCGCCCTCGGCGTCGCGAAGAAGGCCCAAAAAGCCGGGCAGCGCGCCGACATCGCCTTCGTGGTCGCCGACGGCGGCTGGAAATACCTCTCCACCGGCGCCTACGACGGCACCCTCGAAGAGGCCGAGGAAAAACTCGACGGCCAGCTCTGGGCCTGACTCGAAACCGTCCGGATCAGGGATCTTCCCGAGGCGGAACGATCCGCTCCGGCGGTAGGCTCGAGGAGGGCGGGCTAGGAGGTCTTGCGATGGGCGGCGGCAGTGGGATGGGATCGTCGTTCGATCCGGATCGGATCGCGCGGTTGCGGGGGCAGCTGGCGAAGCCGACGGCGGCCAGCGGGGCGGGCGGTTCGGCTGCCCTGAAGTTGCTGTGGCAGCGGGCCATTGCGTTGACGTTGGGGTTCACGGCGTTGCTGTATGGCGTGGAGGGCGTCAACAGTGTCACGAACAATGAGCTCGACAATGCCGGGGTGCGGCCGCGCAGCGAGGAGGGGCTGGTCGGCATTCTCTTCGCGCCTGTGCTGCACGCCAATTGGGGGCATCTGTTCGGGAACACGCTGCCGGTGATCGTGCTGGGGTTGCTCGCGCTGTTGACCGGGATCGGGCGCGGACTCACCGCGACGGCCATCATCTGGGTGATCGCCGGGCTCGGGCAGTGGCTGACCGCGCCCGCGAACAGCGTGTCGGTGGGCGCCTCGGTGCTCGTGTTCGGCTGGCTCACCTATCTGCTCTGCTGGGGCTGGTTCTCCCGGAATGTGTTGCAGATCGCGGTCGGGCTGGCGGTGCTGGTGCTCTACGGCTCGATTCTGTGGGGCGTCCTGCCCGGCAACCCGCAAATCTCTTGGCAAGGACATCTTTTCGGGGCGATAGGTGGAGTGGTTGCCGGGTGGGTACTCTCATCGAATGAACGTCGTCATCGTCGCGGGGCTGACGCCGACCGTCTCGCGCCGCAGGGGTGACGCTGGACGCGGTCGGCGATTTGGGGGATCCCTCCGTTGAGTGAGAATGCAGCGTGGCAGCATGGGGGAATGCGCCTCACCGTGATCGGGTGCTCGGGCAGTGTGTCCGGCCCGGATTCCCCGGCGTCGGGTTACCTGCTGACCGGCCCGGATATGACACCGACAGTCATCGATTTCGGTCCCGGGGTGCTGGGTGCGCTGCAACGCCACCTGGATCCGGGTGAGGTCGACATCTTCCTGACCCACCTGCACGCCGACCACTGCCTGGATTTGCCGGGCCTGCTGGTGTGGCGGCGGTATCACCCGAATCCGCCGACGGGCAAGGCCATCGTCTACGGCCCGACCGACACCTCGCTGCGCATCGGCAACGCCTCCGCGGAGATCGGCGGCGAGACCGACGACTGGTCCGATGTCATCGACATGCGCGTCTGGCAGACCGAGACGCCGATCACCTTCGGCCCCGGCCACACCGTCGAGGCCCGCCGCATGTACCACCCGCCGGAGTCCTACGGCCTGCGCATCACCACCGCCGCGGGCCGCACCCTGGTCTACACCGGCGACACCGCGGTCTGCGACGAGGTCTTCGAGTTGGCCAGCGGTGCAGACGTTCTCCTCTCCGAGGCGTCCTGGACCCACGACCCGGCCAACCGCCCGCCCGGCATCCACCTCTCCGGCCACGAGGCGGGCCTGATCGCCGCCCGCGCCGGAGTCGGCGAACTCCTCCTCACCCACATCCCGCCCTGGACCTCCCGCGAAGACGTGATCGCCGAAGCGAAAGCCGTCTTCAGCGGCCCGGTGCACGCCGTGTCCCCCGGCGAGGTTTTCGACATCTGAGGTTCAGTGGGCCGTGAACACGGGCGCGTGACTCCCCGTTACGCTGTTGGCCGTGTCGAAACGAGCCGATGGCAGGGCGGATGACGAACTCCGCGACGTGAAGATCACCCGGGGATTCACCTCGCACCCGGCGGGGTCGGTGCTGGTGGAGTTCGGTGGGACGCGGGTGATGTGCACCGCGAGCGTCACCGACGGAGTGCCGCCGTGGCGCCGCGATTCCGGATTGGGCTGGCTGACGGCCGAATACGCCATGCTGCCCGCCGCCACTCACACCCGCTCGAGCCGAGAGTCGGTGAAGGGCAAGGTCGGTGGCCGCACCCAGGAGATCTCCCGGCTCATCGGCCGCTCGCTGCGCGCCTGCATCGACCTGGCCGCCATCGGCGAGAACACCATCGCCCTGGACTGCGACGTGCTGCAGGCCGACGGCGGCACCCGCACCGCCGCCATCACCGGCGCGTACGTGGCGCTCTCGGACGCCATCACCTACCTGGGCGCGGCCGGGAAACTGGCCGACCCGCAGCCGATCTCCTGCGCCATCGCCGCGGTGAGCGTCGGCGTGGTCGACGGCCGGGTGCGGCTGGACCTGCCGTACGAGGAGGATTCGCGCGCCGAGGTCGATATGAACGTGGTCGCCACCGACACCGGCACCCTGGTCGAGATCCAGGGCACCGGCGAGGGCGCGACCTTCCCGCGCTCCACCCTCGACAAGCTCCTCGACTCCGCGCTCGCGGGCTGCGAGCAGCTGTTCGTGGTGCAGAAGGAAGCCCTGGCGCTGCCGTACCCGGGTGTGCTGCCCGAGCCGGAGGAGTCCAAGAAGCGATGACCCGCGTCCTGGTCGCCAGCCGCAATGCCAAGAAGCTCAACGAATTGCGCCGCATCCTGGACGAGGCGGGCGTCGCGGGCATCGAGATCCTCGGCCTGAACGACGTGCCCGACTATCCGGAGGCTCCCGAAACCGCCGCCACCTTCGAGGGCAATGCCCTGGCCAAGGCTCGCGACGGTTTCGCCGCCACCGGAATCCCCTGCGTCGCAGACGATTCCGGCCTCGAGGTGGATGCCCTGAACGGCATGCCCGGCGTCCTGTCGGCCCGCTGGTCCGGCACCCACGGCAATGACGAGGCCAACAACGCCCTGCTGCTGGCCCAGCTCGGCGACGTCCCCGACGAGCGCCGCGGGGCCCGCTTCGTCTCGGCCTGCGCCCTCGTCGCCGACGGCGTCGAGGAGGTCGTGCGCGGCGAATGGCCCGGCGTGATCGGCCGAAAGCCGGTGGGCGACGGCGGTTTCGGCTACGACCCGCTGTTCTTCCCGGACGGCGGCGAGGTTTCCTCGGCCCAGCTCACCCCCGCGGAGAAGGATGCCGCCTCCCACCGTGGCCGCGCCCTGCGCCAACTCCTCCCGGCGCTCGCTGCACTCGCCAAGAGCTGAACCGCCCCAACACGAACGACAGCGCCCCGCCGATTCCTCGGCGGGGCGCTGTATTTCGTCTGTCGCTCAGAGCCCGAAGGCAGCCTTCACTTCACGAGTCCGGTAGTGCTCGAAGACGAAGGACAGGAACGGGATCGTGCCCGCCAGGCAGGTCAGCGCGGTGGTGAGGGGCTTCCAGCGGGCCTTGATGCCGAGGTCGATGGTGAAGACCAGGTAGATCATGTAGAAGATGCCGTGCACCTGGCCGATGTAGAACAGCCAGTGCGGGGCGGTGCTGGAGTCGTCGAGAATCAGGTACTTGTAGATCATCTCGCCGCACAGCACCAGCAGCCACACACCGGTGATGTAGGCCAGGGCACGGTAGCGGGTCAGCGCGCCGCGGATCTTCTCGGGCGTCGCGGCACCGAGCGGGCGGGGAGCCAGTGTGGTCTCACCGGCGACGGGGGTCTGTGCGGAGTTGTCGCGGGTGCTCAACCGGCGCTCCTCTCGGTGTGGTGCAGCCCGGCGTCGCGAACCTTGTCGTCCATGTCGCGGGCGTGCAATTCGGCCAGGTACCTGTTGTATTCGGCGATCTCGGGATCGGAGTCCGCGGCCGCCTTGGGGCGCTCCGGCAGCAGGCCCGCCGGAATCTCGCGCGGCGCCGCCGATTTCGGCCGACGCGGCCGAGCGGGAGCGCTGTCCGGCATCGGTGGGCGGCGGTGCGGGTCGGACTCGGCGGTCGCCTCCGAAGCGGGAGCCTCGTCCTCGACGGCTTCCTTCTCCAGCCGCACGAACCGCACATAGGCCCACACCACGAATCCCGCGAACAACGGCCATTGCAGCGCGTAGCCGAGATTCTGATAGGTCCCGCCGCCCGATTCGAACCGCGTCCACTGCCAGTAGCCCAATCCCAGGCACGCCAGGAAGGCCACGATCACGAAGACGATCAGGGCCGGACGGCGATGGGGAGCGGACACGCACTCCACGGTACCTGCCTACTACGGGCGGCGTAGTAGGCAGGTGCGCAGATCAGAACTTGTATGTGACGCCGGTCAAACGCTCGGACTCTTCCCAGAGACGGCGCTGCAAGTCCCGATCCTGCGAGATCTTGCTGGAGGGCGACGCCTCGACCGGCCCCTGACTGCCGAACCAGCGGGTCGGACCCCAGTAGGTGTTCGGATCCGCGTCGGTCTTGGTGGCCGCGAACAGCGAGGAGTAGGCCGCGTGGAACGGCGACTGGCCGATGATCCGGACAAACGGCTTGGAGATCTTGTCCATGGGGGTTTCGGTGCGCGCGAACAGATCGGTCGCCGAGACGCCCGGGTGCACGGCGTAGGACCGCTTGGTCGATCCGGCCGCCTCGAGCCGGTGCTGGAGTTCGCGGGCGAACATGAGGTTCGACAGCTTGGACTGGGCGTAGGCGAGATTGCGCTGGTAGCGGCGGTTCTCGTAATTGAGATCGTCGATCCACAGCTTGGGTGTCTGCTTGTGGGCGATGGAGGCCAGCGTGACCACGCGGTCGCGAATCCGGTCCAGCAGCAGCCCGGTCAGCGCGTAGTGGCCGAGATGGTTGACGCCCCACTGGGTTTCGAAACCGTCCTTGGTGCGCGAGAACGGAATGTTCATCAGGCCGGCGTTATTGATGAGCACGTCGAATTCGCCGGTGCCGTCGGCGAATTGGCGCACCGAGGCGAGGTCGGCCAGATCCAGCGTCGCCACTCGCGCATCACCGTCGATGCGGTCGGCGACCTCCTGTGCCTTGGCGGCATTGCGGCAGGCCATGATGACGGTCGCGCCCTTGCCCGCGAGCACCTTGGTGGTCTGCTCACCGAGCCCGCCATTGGCGCCGGTGATCACGAACGTGCGCCCGGACTGGTCCGTAATTTCGCTTGGCTTCCATGCCATGGCAGTTGACCTCACAATTCGAGTCGTTTGTTCGACCTTACTTCAGAGTAAGTTACGGCGGTAGTCCGGTGTCCCGACTCAAACTTGTGACAGTCATAAAAAAGTGTTGATAATGAATTTGTGACATCCTCGCACACCGCCGCGCCCCTGGGTCTGCGCGCGCGCAAGAAGCAGCAGACCAGGCAGAACATCTCCAATACCGCGACGCGGCTGTTCCTGGACCGCGGCTACGACAACGTCACCATCGCCGAGATCGCGGAGGCCGCCGAGGTCGCCAAGATGACGGTGACGAACTACTTCCCGCGCAAGGAAGACCTGGTGCTGGATATTCGCGAGGCCTTCGTCTCGGGCCCGGCCGACACCGTGCGCGGGCGGGCCGCGGGTGAATCGGCACTGACCGCGCTGCGCCGCGCGTACCTCGAGGCCATCGCCCGCAAGGACGCCGTGCTGGCGGGCTTCTCGGGTCCGGACTTCGCGGCCCTGCTCGTCGGAAGTCCCGCGCTGGTGGCGCGGCTGCGTGAGTTCCACGAGGACCGCGAGCGGCTGCTGGCCGAAGCCTTGGCCGAGGAAACCGCCGCGGCCACAGACGATTTCACGGCACGGGTGGCGGCGGCGGTCCTGGGCGGCGTGCATCGGACCCTGTTCGAGGAGGTGCTGCGCCGCACGGCCGCTGGGGAGTCGAACGACTCCATCGCCGCGGCGTTGACCGAGCACGCCGCGGCCGCCTTCGACATGCTGGAGCCGGCACTCGGCGGCTATGCCGTCCGGGAGAGCTGAGTCGCACCCGGTCGGATTACTGGGTTTGCCGTGTCGTTGCCGCATCATTGCTGGTGAGGGCAAGATACTGGGCCGATGACCGGTGCCAGCGTCACCGCCGACCAGCCCGTCGCGCCGCAGCCGTTGAGTAGGGCGCGCAGAAACGTCGTCTTCGGAACCGTCGCCCTGGGCATGCTCATGGCCGCGCTCGATTCCACCATCGTCTCCACCGCCCTGCCGACCATCGTGGCGGATCTGGGCGGGGCCGGGCACATGGCCTGGGTGGTCACCTCGTACCTGGTGGCCGAGGCCATCGCCACCGCGCTGTCCGGCAAGTTCGGTGACCTCTTCGGCCGCAAACTGGTCTTCCAGCTCAGCGGCGCGATCTTCATCATCGGCTCGATGATCGCCGGGCTCTCGCACGGCATGACGCTGCTCATCGTCGCCCGCGCCATCCAGGGTTTGGGCGCGGGCGGGCTCATGGTCACCTCCATGGCCCTGATCGCCGATGTGATCCCGCTGCGCGAGCGCGGCAAGTATCAGGGCGCGCTGGGCGCGGTCTTCGGCATCACCACGGTCATCGGCCCCACGCTGGGCGGACTGTTCACCGACCATCTGAGCTGGCGCTGGTGCTTCTACGTCAACGTGCCCCTGGCGATCGTCATGATCGCGCTGGCGGCCCGCACCATTCCCATGACCAAGGCGGTCGTCAAGCCGATCGTGGACTACCTGGGCATCGCGCTGGTCGCCGTCGGCGTCACCTGCCTGATCCTCGGATTGGAATGGGGCGGACAGGAATACGCGTGGGGCTCGTCGATGATCATCGGACTGTTCCTGGCCGCCGCGGTGCTGCTGACGACGTTCGTGTTCGCGGAGTTCCGGGCGGCCGAACCCATGCTGCCCATGCACCTGTTCCGCAGCAATGTGTTCACGGTGTGCTCGATCCTGAGCTTCATCGTCGGCTTCGCGCTGCTGGGCGCGATGACCTACCTGCCCGCGTATCTGCAATACGTGGAAGGGGTTTCGGCGACCGCGTCCGGGGTGCGCACGCTGCCGCTGGTGGTGGGGTTGTTCTTCACCTCGATCCTGTCCGGCAATATCGTCGGAAAGACGGGGCACTACAAGGTCTTTCCGATTCTCGGCTGCGCGGTCATGGCGGTGGGCCTGTATCTCATGTCGACCATGGGCCCGGGCACCGGCTTCTGGGTGATGTCGCTGTACATGCTGATCCTGGGTCTGGGTGTCGGTCTGGCCATGCAGGTGCTCACCATCGCCGTCCAGAACAGCGTTCCCTACTCGGATCTGGGCACGGCGACCTCCGGCGTCACCTTCTTCCGGACCATCGGCAGCGCGTTCGGCACCACCGTGTTCGGCACCCTCTACTCGAATCAGCTGCGGCCCAATCTGCAAGCGGCACTGATGGAATCGCGGGTGCCGCCGGAGGTGGCACAGAATCCGGCGGCACTGCGGGAGCTGCCGAAGGCGCAGGCCGCGCCGATCGTGCACGCCTACGCCGACTCCATCGACTTCGTCTTCCGCTGGGTGGTCCCGGTGGCGCTGCTCGGGTTCGTGGTGGCGTTCTTCCTGAAACAGGTCGCACTGCGCGACAGCGCCCGCGCCGAGGCCACCGATGTGGGTGAGCAGTTCTCCATGCCGGACTCCGCCGATCGCCTGGTGCAGTTGGAGCGGGCCATTGCCCGGGTACTGCGCAAGTCGCGTGACAATGCCGTGCCCGATCCGGAAATCCTCGCGGCGGCGGGTAGTTCATTGGGGCGCGACGAGGCGTGGGCGCTGGGGCAGGTGCGCATGTACAACCATCTGCGCGGCAGCGCCACCCTCGCCGATATCGCCCGAACCCATTGGATCCCGGCGGAATTGATCGGACCGGTCTACGACAAGGCGGTGCGCGAGGGCCTGCTGAGCCGCGACGGCGAGGAACTCAGCCTCACCGACAAGGGCGCGCAGGAGGTCGACCGGGTGCGCGGTGCGTGGAAGCGTTGGCTCAGCTCCCAACTCACCGACTGGGATTCCTCCGACCCGCGCGATCGGGAGCTGCTCGAGCAGGCCCTCGACAATATCGCCACCAAACTCCTCGATGAGGCCGACCGCCCCGACGCCCTTCCGGTCGGCCGGTGAGGACAACACCGCGCCCGTCGTGAGTTCTTCACGACGGGCGCTGTGCCGCAATCTACTTCGCGATCACGCGTTCACGGTCGCCGGTCTGACCGTGGCGTCCCAATCGATCCGGAAGCGCTGCTCGTGGCCGAACGCCTTCTCCGGATCCATCCGCTTGAACATCAACGGCATCATGAGCTGCATGGCCTTGCGGGCGATGGGCCCGGCCGCCTTGGTCTGGTTCATGCGGGCGACCCGGGCCGCGACACCCTCCACCCGGGGGCGGCGCAGCGCCTCGTAGGTGGCGAAAGCCCTTGCCGGATCGTCGATATCGCGCAGGCAGCGGGCCAGCTCGATACCGCTTTCGATGGCCAGCGACGCGCCCTGCCCGGAGGTATTGCTGGGCGCGTGAATGGCATCGCCGGTGAGCACCAGCCGGTTCCGGTACCAGTGCGGCACCGGCGGCATGATCTGCAGCGCCCCGATCACGGACAGTTGCTCGGGCGTGGTGGCCCGGGCGAGCTGTTCGCCCGGATCTTCTCCGGCGTAGATATCGCGCAGGGCGCGCAGCCACTGCTCGGCGGGTACGGTGCGGGCCTCGGTCAACGAGTAGTACCGCTCGCTGGGCAGATTCGCGCCCCACGCCACCCGGCCGTCCGGCATGGGCCAGTACAGGTAGTAGGCCCGCTTCCCGAACGCGAAGGTCATGCGCTCGGGCTCCAGGTCGAGATCGCAGTCGACATAGGCGCCGAAACCGAGCATGTGCAGGTAGGTCGGGCCGGGTGCCTTGGGGTCCACCAGCGTCCGCACGGTGGATCGGATCCCGTCCGCCCCGATGAGCACATCGGCGGTGGCGCTGTTGCCGTCGGCGAAGATCGCGGTCACGCCGCCGGCGTGCTCCTCCACCTCGACCAGTCGCTTGTTGTACTCGAACCGCACGCCCTTGGCCACGGCGGTGTCGTGCAGGGCCTGATGCAGGTCGGCGCGGTCGATGATCCGCAGCGGCTCGATATTCTCGAGCCCCGGCAGGTCGATGCGCTTGCCGTTCACCGACATCGACGATTTGCTGGCCGGGACCGCCAGGGCGCGCACCGCGTCGGCGGCCCCTACGATCTCCAGTGCGGCCACGCCATTGGGCGCGAGCGCCAGGTTCGCGCCGATGCCGTAGGCGGGACCCGGATAGGCCTCGAAGACGGTGACGTCGATACCGGCCATATGAAGTGCGGTGGCGGTCACGGGACCGGAGATGCCGCCGCCGATGACGATTGCGGAGTTGACAGACATGGTTCTCTCCCGAGAAGTGTTCGAAGACTTCGATAAACCCCGAACCGACGCGCGTGTGGAGAACCCAGTTATCCTGTAGTTGCCAAACTCGGTGCCGGGTTCGCCTGCACGGACGCGGTTCGAGACGGTGTGATCCCGGGCTTCGGCGGTGGTGTTGCAGCACCCCGTCGGGGCCCGGTCCGTTCTGATCGGTGGGCGATCAGCCCTGCTCGGTGTGCGGTGTGGGCGCACCCCCTTCCGCGAGTTCGATGATCTCCGCGGGCATGGCCCCGTCGCGATGCCAGGACCGCCAGCCCTCCACATCCGGGAAGCTGCCGTCGGCGAGTGAATCGCGCAGGGCGCGAGCCCAATCGGCCTCCGCGCCCAGCATGGTCAGCTCATAGTCTTCTTCGACCAGGAAAAGGCGCGGCACTGTGCCTTCCAGAGCGGCCAATTGGGCGCGGGCTTCGGCAATGGTCCTGTCCAGCTTGCTGATTCGCTGGCCGAGCAGGTCGATGACCTCGTCGGGCGGCAGCACCGACAGCACGGACAGGCCCGCCACGAACCGGCTCTGCTCGGGCTCCGGCTCGGAGATGAGTTCCCTTGTCCAGTCGGTGAGTTCGGCCCGTCCGGCCTCGGTGATCCGGTAGATGGTCCGCTCCGGCCGCGCGCCGTCGCGCTCGCTGCCCGCGATTTCCAGGAAGCCGTGCTTGGTGAGGTTGTCCACGACCGTGTAGAGCGAACCCCATTTGACGTTCATGTCGGTGTCCTTGCCCCACATCCGCAACCTGGCAGCGATCTCGTACCGGTGCATGGGCTGCGTCACCACGGCGGAGAGCACCGCCAAACCCATCAGATTGGCGACCTTGCGCTTGCGGGCCATTCGGCACCCCCTTACTCGTCTACGAATATACGTCCACGAGTATTCGGCCGCAAGCATTGATGTAAGTTCGCTGTAACGCACCGTCATTGACGGTTTTCGCCTGCCCGCCGCACACTCGGAAGCGTGACGGACGCGGGGGTAGAGGTACTGATCGTCGGGGGCGGTCCCGTTGGACTCACCGCTCGCGCGCTCTTGGAACGCTGGGGTGTGCGGACCCTGCTGGTCGAGCGTCATCGCGAGCTGTCGCCATTTCCGAGGTCGCGGCTGGTGAACGTGCGCTCGATGGAGATCTTCCGGCAGCTCGGCATTGCCGACACGATCCGCGGCCGGGCCTTCGGCCCGGAGTTCGGGCGGGTGCGCTTCCGGGAAACGCTCGGCGACGCCGACTTCGGCACCGAGGCGATGGTCGGCGTGCACGCGCCGATACCCGAGAGCCCGGAGATCGGTGTGGTCACCTCCCAGGATCGGCTGGAGCCGACGCTGCTCGACGCCGCGGACACCCCGATGCGGTTCGAGGTCGAACTCGTCGATCTGAGCGAGGAGTCCGAGGGCGTGGCGGCGCGGCTCGCCGATCACGGGAGCGGAACCGAATCGGTGGTCCGGGCCCGTTATGTGCTCGCCGCCGACGGCGCGAATTCCACCGTGCGGCAACTGCTCGGAATCGGCACCACCGGCCCCGGATCCGTCGGGGACGTCGCGACCGTGGTCTTCGACGCCGACCTGCGTCGGTGGTCCGCCGATCAGCCCGCCGGTGTCTACTTCACCGCGCGCGGCACGTTCACGCCGCTGTATCCCGAGGGCGGCTGGGCCTGGTTCGGTCCCATCCCGCACGATCCGGACATCGACTACGCGGCGCTGGTCACCCGGGCCCTGGGTCCGGCGATCGACGCGCACGTCGAGGTCCTGCGCGTGCAGCACTGGGTGATGAACGCCTTTGTCGCCGAACATCTTCGGCGCGGGTCGGCCTTCCTGGCGGGCGATGCCGCGCACGCGGTGCCGATTCTCGGCGGCCTCGGCATGAACGCGGGGGTCGCCGATGTGCACAACCTGTGCTGGAAGCTGGCGGGGGTGCTGCGCGGATGGGCCGCGCCGAGCCTGCTGGGAACCTATGAGACGGAACGACTTCCGGTCGCCCATCGCACCCTGCGGCAGGCCGTCGCGAACGCCGAGCGGGTCCGCCGGGCGCAGCTCGCGCGTCGCGAAGCGCGGGAACTCGGTTATACGACGGCGCGCACCGAGATCGAATTGCCGTGGTCCGAACGGTATTTCAATCAGATGGGGCTGGTGCTCGGTGTCGCGTACGAGTCCGAGGCCATTCGATCCGACGGCAGCACCGCGCCACCCGACAGCGACGCCGTCTACCTCCCCACCGGTCGCCCGGGCGGCCGCATGCCGCATTGCCCGCTCGGGTCCGGGCGTTCTGCCCTGGACGCGATCGGCGAATGGTTCACGCTTTTCGGCCCGGATCCGGTGGAGTGGGAAAAGCGCACCGCCACAACACTTCCCCTGCGCTTTGAGCAACTGCCGCAGCGGTATACCGACATCTACGGCATCGGCCCGCACGGTGCGCTGCTCGTCCGCCCGGACGGCCACATCGCCGCCCGCTGGCCGGACGCCCCGGACGACACCGTCGACCTGCGGGGCCCGCTGAATCTCTAAGCGGTCGCGAACCTTTCGCGCAGGTGGTCCGAGGTGGCCCGATCGGCGGGCAGGAACGCCTCCAGATGCAGTTCCGACAGGGTGATGTCGGTGGCCGTCGCGAAGGAGGTCACGGTGGTGATCAGCCGCAGCTCACCGGTATCCGACCGCAGCCGCAGCGGCACCGCGAAGCCCAGATGGCCGGGACCCGGATCCACCGGCGGCAGATAGCCTTCCAGCTCGGCGATGAGCGCGTCGAGGTCCGGATCGGGGCTGCGGCCCGCCCGATTGCGCAGGCTGTCGGTGACGTGACGACCCCACTCCGGCATGTTCAGCACTCGCCGACCCAGCCCGTCGGGGTGCAGCGCGAGCCGCAACACATTGATCGGCGGTTCCAACAGTTCGGGTGCACAGCCCTCGGTCAGCAACGCGAAGGCGGGATTGGCGGCCACCAGCACCCCGAACGGCCGCGTCACCACCGCGGGGTAGGGCAGATGCCCCTGCAGAATAGTGTCCAGCGCGTGCCGCACCGCGTCGAGTTCCGGTGCGTCCAAGGCAGATTCGGGGAATATCGGTGCGTATCCGGCCGTCAGCAGCAGGGCGTTGCGTTCCCGCAGCGACAGCTCGAGCACCTCCGCCAGCCGGACCACCATGGTCCGCCCCGGATGTGAGCGCCCCTGCTCCAGGAAGCTGAGATACCGCTGACTCGTCTCCGCGGCAATGGCGAGGTCGAGTTGGCTCAGCCGCCGCCGCGTCCGCCAGCCGCGTAATTGCTGCGCGAACGGGGTTGGCTGGATGGTCGGGGGTGCCACGGCCATGGTCGTCATACCTCCACTGTGCGGATGGACCCGCCGTCCGCGCGATTCCCTGGAGGGTATGACACGACCGGCCGCTCGCCCATTCCCGTCATTCCCCGGAGGGAATCGCGAAGGTCGGCCGCACTGCCCAGACTCGTTGCCATGAGCGAAGGACAGAAGCAGAACGCGAATGGTGTTGCCTACCAGCTGGATCCGCTGCGCGGATTCGAGGGCCTGAGCACCCGGGTGCAGCAGATGCCGGTTCCCGGACCGCATCAGGTCGTGGTGCGAGTGCACGCCGCCTCCCTCAACCGGCGCGACATCATGCTGATGGAGGGCACCTACCCCGTCACCGCCCGATCGGGCGTGGTGCCGCTGTCGGACGGTGTCGGCGAGGTCATCGCGACGGGCGCGGCGGTGACCCGGGCGGCCCTCGGCGATCGCGTCACGGGCACCTACTTCGTCGCCTGGAACGACGGACCCCAGTCCCACGCCCTGAGCCATGAGCAATACGGCGCCAATCACGACGGCTGGCTCGCGACCTACGTCCTGCTCGACGAGGACTCGGTCGTGCACGTGCCCGCGCATCTCACCGACGCGGAGGCCGCCGCCCTCACCTGCGCGGGCCTGGTGGCGTGGGCGGCCCTGACCAAGCCGCTGCCGGTCGGCCCCGCCGACACCGTGCTGACCGTCGGCACCGGCCCGGTCGGGCTGTTCGCCATCCAGCACGCGAAAATGCTGGGCGCGAGGGTCATCTCGATCACCTCCTCGCCCGAGAAGGCCGATCGGATCCGAAAGCTCGGCGCGGACGAGGTGGTGAACCGCCAGCAGACCCCGGCCTGGGAGCAGGCGGTGCTGGATCTCACCGACGGCCTCGGCGTGCAGCGGGTGGTGGAGGGCGTAGGCCGCCTGACCCTGCCGAAATCCCTTGCGGCCACCGCCTACAACGGCGAGGTCGTGCTGATCGGCGCGTTCCCGGCCGAGCAGGGGTCCGAGCCCGCCGACCCGCTGGGCGGCAAGTACGTGGGCCTGCGCCGCATCGCGGTGGGCAGCCGCGCGGACTTCGAGTTCATGAATCGCACCATCGCCGAGCACGGCATGCGCCCGGTGCTCGACCGGGTGTATCCGTTCGAGCGGGCGGTGGACGCCTACCGCTACTTCGAGACCGGCGACCCGTTCGGCAAGGTGGTGATCACCCTCCCGTGACCGGCGCGACTCGAGTAGAGCTACTTATTGGCAATCGGTTCGAATAGATATCCACCTGGAACTATTTCCTTACCGTGTAGCCCGTTCAGTCGGCTGGCAAATCGGTATACGGTCCCCTGAAGGAGATGCTTTTCGGATCGGTGGGCGTGCGCTTCGACTCGAAGGAGTTCCCGGGTGACGGTGGGTGCGGTACGCGAGAACCCCGCTGTGGTGCGGGCCAGGCCCCACGCGGTGCGGGAGCACCCCGCCGCCCCGCGCTCCGAGGGCACCCCCGGACTGACCGCCGCGGGGGAGATGTCACCCAGGGTGCTCGTCGTCCTGCTCGCCCTCGCCATGGGGGTGGTGGTCGCGCTGATCGGCGGCGCTCTGCGCGAGGGCCTGAACAATCCGGGCGGCACCGACCGGACCGGCACCCCGCATACGAGCACCACCCAGCCGGTCAACTCCCAGCCGCCGAAGCCCGCCCCCGCGCCCCCGCCACCCGCCGCCCCGCCCGTGCAGATGCCCGGGCCCGCACCGCAAACCGACCAATACGTGGCCCCGCCCGCCCCGGCGGCGGTGACCCCCGAGTCGGCCGCGGCCCCGCCGGCGCCGGCCCCGCCCGCCCCGCCGGCACTGCCCGACATCCTGGCCCCGATCCTGCCGTTCCTGCTGCCGCCCCCGCCCCCGCCGCCGCCCGGACCGTGAGGTCGGGCCGGAATCCGAAGGAGGACCGCCATGCTCGGCACCGCCGACGAGATCCGGCGCGATGACGACGATCGCGATGCGGGCGATATCGACCCGCGCCGCCTGGGCCTGGTGGTCCTGGCCGCGGCGCTCATGACGGCCGGTGTCGGCGCGGGCATGTGGTTCACCGGCTCCGGCGACCGCCCGATCGCCGACACCTCCATCGTGAACGTGGTGCGCCCGCGCCACGACGCCCCGGCCCAGCGGCCGCCGAACCTCGCTCCCGCGGCGCAGGTTCCGGCCGCGCCGAACCCGCCGGCACCGGCCCCGCCGCTGGTGCCCGCCGCACCGCACGCGGTCGAACTGCCGGTCGTGGTGAACCCGGACATCCCGGTCCCGGATCTGCCGATGCCGGATCAGCCCGCGCCGCAGGATGATTCGGCCCCGGCGGCGGGCTAGATTCCGGAAACCCCCGCGAGCTGGCCGATCCCGTAGGTGACCGCCATGGCGAGCGCGCCGCCGATGACCACCCGAAGTACCGCGCGGCGCGGATTCGCGCCGCCGAGACGGGAACTCACCGATCCCGTAATGGCCAGTGCCACCAGCACCGCCGCGAAACAGACGGGAATGCGCCACTGGGTCGGGGGCAGCAGGATGGCCAGGATCGGCAGGATCGCGCCCAGCGTGAACGACACCGCCGAGGACAGCGCGGCGTGCCACGGGTTGGTGAGATCGTGTGGGTTCAAACCCAATTCGGCCTCGGCGTGGGCGGCGAAGGCGTCGTGGGCGGTGAGTTCCTCGGCCACCTGGCGGGCGGTTTCCGCCGTCAGTCCCTTGGCCTGATAGATCTGGGTGAGCTCGGCCAGTTCGAATTCCGGCTCCTCGGCCAGCTCCCGCTTCTCCTTGGACAGCAGCGCGCGTTCGGTGTCGCGCTGGGTGCTGACCGAGACGTACTCGCCCACGGCCATGGAGATCGCGCCCGCGGCCAGGCCCGCGATGCCCGCGGTGAGGATGGCGTTGGTGTCGGTGGAGGCCGCGGCGACGCCGACCACCAGGCCCGCGGTGGAGACGATGCCGTCGTTCGCGCCGAGCACGCCCGCGCGCAGCCAGTTGAGTTTGGACGCGAGGCTCTCGTCGTGCGGTTCGTGCGGATGCGGTTGCACCGCATCGGTGGTCTCGCCTGCCGATTTGTCGTCCACGTGGGCAGCCTAATTCACCGGCGGGCGGTCATGCGGGAGCGGGAGCGGGGGAGGCTTGGCTCCCATTTGCGAGGAATGCGGATCATTTGCTGGAACGATGGGGATCATGGTGCGTTTCTGCAGTCGGTACTGGTCGGTCATCCTGCCGCTCGCGGCGGCCGCCGTGCTGGCGGCCTCCTGGGGCCGGGAGTTGAACCCGGCGGTGGCGGGGCTGGTGGCGGTGTGGCTGATCGGCGCGGTGCTCTCGGCGGTGCATCACGCGGAGACGGTGGCGCATCGGGTGGGCGAGCCGTTCGGCTCGCTCATTCTGGCCGTGGCGGTGACCATCATCGAGGTCGGGCTGATCGTGACGCTCATGGTCTCCAGCGGCGAGAAGGCCGCCTCGCTCGCCCGCGATACCGTCTTCGCCGCCGTGATGATCACGTGCAACGGCATTGTCGGCCTGTCTCTGCTGGTGGGCGCGCTGCGGCGGCGGGTCGCGGTCTTCAATGCCGAGGGCACGGGCGCGGCGCTGGCCACGGTCGCCACCCTCGCGACGCTGAGTCTGGTGCTGCCCACCTTCACCACGAGCGAACCCGGCCCGGTCTTCTCGGCCTCGCAGTTGATCTTCGCGGCGGTGGCCTCGCTGGTGCTCTACGGCGTGTTCGTCATGGTGCAGACCATCCGGCATCCGGATGACTTCCTGCCCGTCGAGGACGCGTTGGCCGAAAACGAGGGCGAGCACGACGAGCCGCCCACCAAGCAGCAGGCCCTGCTGAGCTTGGGTTTGCTGCTGGTTGCCCTGGTCGGGGTGGTCGGCCTGGCGAAGGTGGTCTCGCCCAATATCGAGTCCGGCATCGCGTCGGCCGGTCTGCCGCAGTCGGCGGTCGGTGTGGTGATCGCGCTGCTGGTGCTGCTGCCGGAGACCATCGCGGCCGTGCGCGCCGCGCGCCGCGAGCGCATGCAGATCTCGTTGAATCTCGCGCTCGGTTCGGCCATGGCCAGCATCGGTCTCACCATTCCGGCCATCGCGCTGGCCTCGATCTGGATCGAGGGTCCGCTCATGCTCGGCCTGGGCGCGACGCAGATGGTGCTGTTGGCCCTGACCGTGGTGGTCGGCGCGCTGACCGTGGTGCCCGGCCGCGCGACGCTGCTCCAGGGCTGTGTGCACCTGGTGTTGTTCTCGGCCTTCGTTTTTCTGGCGGTGAGTCCCTAGCGGTCAGGAATTCCAGCGGTAGACCTGACCGTCGCGTAGTTCGTAGGAGGTCGCGGGTTTGGTCGCGTCGTGGCGGGCCAGCAATGCCATGACCTGAACCCGGCCGCGGGTGGTGAGCCCGTCCTCGGTCCAATGCACATAGGGGTGCACCAGTTTCGCGAATTCCGCCCAGTCGCCGGTCTCGATCGTGTGCAGGACCGCCGACACCGTCTTGTCCACAGCCACAGTGAACACGTCGCGTCCGCATTGCGCGCGGGTTCGGCGTGGGTTCGGTGTGAAAGAGGAGTTGCTGGCAGATCACTCCATTCTTGGTTTGGTATGGCCGAGACGCTCGACAGGGGTTCGGGAGATGTTCGCTCGGACGGTGCTGAAGATCACTTCAATGTCTGGTTGCTCTAATAACGCGTTCCAGAACAGCAGGTCGCATGGCCATTTCTCTCGCTGACTGGTAATGATGATGGGTGTACCAGACGGTAACTTAGAGGCTCCGATCACACTTCGAACCGATTTGTTGTAACCCGTCGTAACCATTAGCTTTGATGGCAGGCAGTGTTGCCGATCACGGAGAAGAAATTTTGAAGCTCGTCACCCCGCGTCGATTCCGGCGTCCTGATGAAGTGGTCCCGCGTTGACCCGGGCCGTCCAGAGTCGATCCGCCGCGCGCATCGTCCGTGACAACTTCTCCAGCACGACCGTTTCGTCGCTGCGGACCTTCGGGCGCGCGGTCGGGATCGCCGAGGAAGCGGTGATCGGCACCTTCACCGATATCGCCCGCCGCCAATTCCAGTGGAAAGAGGCCATTCTCCAGGCCTGGCGGCTCATTACCGTGACCGCGATTCCGGCCGTGCTCATCGCCATTCCATTCGGTGTCATCGTCTCGGTGCAGGTGGGCAACCTGATTCACACGCTCGGCGCGGATTCGCTGCTGGGCGCGACCGGCGGCCTGGGCGTCATCAAGCAGGGCGCGCCGCTGGCCACCGGCTTCCTGCTCGGCGGCGCGGGCGCCGCGGCACTGGCGGCGGATCTGGGCGCGCGCACCATTCGCGAGGAGATCGACGCGCTGAACACCATGGGCATCAGCCCGATTCACCGCCTGGTGATTCCGCGCCTGGTCGCCATGGTCTTCGTCGCGCCGCTGCTGAATGTGCTCATCATCTTCGTGGGCGTGCTCGCGGGCTACGGCGTCGCCATCGGCGGGCAGGGCGTGACCCCGGGCTCCTACTGGTCGACCTTCGGATCCTTCACCACCACCGCCGACGTGTGGGTGTCGCTGCTGAAGGCGGTGATCTTCGGCTTCCTCGTGGTGATCATCGCCTGCCAGCGCGGGCTCGAGGCCAAGGGCGGGCCGCGCGGCGTCGCCGACGCCGTGAACGCGGCGGTGGTGTTGTCGGTGGTGTCGATCGTGACCGTGAACCTGGTCGCCACCCAGATCACCGACATGTTCCTGCCCACGAGGTTGGCCTGATGTCGGCCACCTATGTGCCCAAGGGATTGGGCTGGGCGGCGCGGTTCTACCGGCGTCGCGGTCTGCTGCTGCGCCGGGTCGAGGGGCTGGGTTTCATCCTGGCCTTCGTCTGGCAGGTGCTCTCGTCGATTCCGTTGACGCTGAAGCGGTATCGCAGCGAGACCATGCGGGCCATCTCCGATATGACGTGGGGTCGCGGCTCGGTCATCGTGGGCGGCGGGACCGTGCCGATGATGATCGTGCTGGGTCTGGTGATGGGCGCGTCGGTGGCGGTGGAATCGTTCACCACGCTCGACATGCTGGGCATGGGCCCGGTGTCGGGTCTGGTGTCGGCCTACGCCACCACCCGTGAGCTGGCCCCGATCGCCGCGGCCATCGGCTTCGCCGCGCAGGCGGGCTGCCGCATGACCGCCGAGATCGGGTCCATGCGCATCTCCGAGGAGATCGACGCGATCGAGTCCTTGGGCCTGCGTTCGGTTCCCTTCGTGGTGACCACCCGCGTGCTGGCCGGTGCGGTCGCCATCGTCCCGACCTTCCTGATCGCGCTGATCCTGTCCTACGCGGCCTGCCGCGGGCTGATCACCATGGTGCACGGGGCCTCGGCCGGTGTGTACGACCACTACTTCTTCCAATTCGTGTCCGGATTCGACGTGATCGCGGCGGTGGTGAAGGTGGCCATCTTCGCGGTGGTCGTCATCCTGATCCACTGCTACTACGGCTTTTTCGCCACCGGCGGCCCGGAAGGCGTGGGTATCGCCTCCGGCAAGGCGGTGCGGGCGTCGTCGGTGGCGATCATCGCCATGGACATGGTGCTGTCGCTGTCCCTGTGGGGCTTCAACTCGGCGATTACGTTCACGGGGTAGGGAAATGCCGAATTACGGAATGCCCGGTGTGGCCGTCGATCGCAAGCGCGCGCTGACGGTCGGCGCGATCGCGCTCGGACTGGTGGTCGCCGTGGTGGCGGGCTGGGGACTGTACCGGTCGCAGCAAACCGAAGCCGGACTGGCGATTTCGCTGCGCACCGAGCAGATCGGTGACGGCGTGCTGGTCGGCACCGAGGTGCGCGTGGACGGCGTGGTGGTCGGCAAGGTCACCGACATCGCACCGGACCAGCATGGGACGCAGCAGATTTCGCTGCGCTTGAACGACAGGAAGCTGTTCGGCATCGACGACAGCCTGCAGGTCGATTACGCGCCCGCCAACCTGTTCGGCATCAGCGAGATCGAATTGCGCAGGGGCGCGGGCGGTTCGCCGCTGCGCGACGGCTCGGTGCTGGACTTCACCGGCCGCCGCGCGGCGCAGGTCTACGACGCCACCATGGGCTCGATCCTGCGCAGCGCCTCGCAGGTGGGCGGTTCGGTGCTGACCCCGCAGATGGCGTCGGTGATCGCGCAGGCCGCGGCCGACACCCAGGCGTTCACCCCGCTCGCGCAGGCCCTGATCACCGCGCAGCGCACCATTGCCGACAACCAGAAGATGCCGATGTCGGAGCTGTTCGGCAACCTCGGCCCGGCCTTCGACGGCGGTGGGCAGTTCGCTGGCGCGACCGTGCAGGTGGTGGATCTGCTGCGCGGCATGCAGCGCCTGCAGAGCGATCGCGCCGCCTACGACAAGGGCGTGGCGACGGTCACCGGTCAACTGCTGCCGATTCTGGCGAACACCTTCTCCCAGGCCGGAAATCAGCTCTCCGGAACCACCGACATGCTGGTGCCGGTGCTGACCGCGCTCGCGCAGATGGTGCCGCGGCCGCAGCAGTCCGGGGCCGAGCTGAAGCTGCTGCTGGAACGGCTGCGCGCGGCAATGCCGGACAACGGGCAGGGGCCGGTGCTGAATGTGGAGGTCGATCTGAAGGGCGTTCCGGCCATCGCGGTCCCGCTGCTGGGGGGTGCGCGATGACCGTCAAGGCCGCAGCGTGGCGGCTCGCGCTGTTCGCGGGTGTGATCGGCGTGGTGCTGATGTTGGTGCTCACCGCGATTCAGCGGCCGGTGTCCGGCAAGACCGAGTCCCACGACGCGATCTTCACCGATGCCAATGGCCTCAAGGTCGGCGACGACGTGCGCATGTACGGCGTGCAGGTCGGCAAGGTCGAGAGCATCGACCTGGAGGGCGCGAAGGCGCGAGTTCGGTTGAGCGTCAAGACCGATGCGCCGCTCTACGACAACTCCAAGCTGGCCATCCGCTACCAGAACCTGACCGGGCAGCGGTACATCGATCTGCAGCAGCAGCCCCAGCCGGGCATCCGGCTCGCGGCGGGCGCGCGGGTCGGCGAGGACCACACCGTGCCGTCCTTCGATGTGACGCAGCTGTTCAATGGCCTGAAGCCGGTGCTGCAGACCATTTCTCCCGAGGCCATCAACCAGTTCAGCGCCAGCATGGTGGCCCTGATCGAGGGTGACGGCAGCGGTGTCGGACCGGCCATGGACGCGATCGGGAAACTGGCGTCGTACGTGGACAATCGCCAGCAGGTGATCGGGACGCTGATCCGGAACATGTCGGATCTGTCGGATCGGCTCGGCGGCCGGGTGCACTACCTGGTGCCGCTGCTGAAACAGCTGACCGACATTTTCGAGGCGCTGCAGCAGAACATCGGGGGTCTGGCGCAATTCGCCATGACCGCGCCGTCGGTGCTGCGGCCCATCGACAATCTGATGAACGCCCTGGGGATCAATTCCGGCTCCGATGTGGACGCTTTGATTCGCAAGATCTTCCCGGACGCCAAGGAAGCGGTGGATACGTTCGGCCGCCTGCCCGCGGTGCTGGGCGCGGCCGACGTGTCGAGCCCCAACGGCTGGAAGCCGGTGTGCAGCAAGGGAACCGCCGATGTGCCCGCGGTGGTCCGGGTGCTGATCTCGGGACAGCAGGTGGCGATATGCAACGGATGAGAATGCCCGCGTTCCTCACCCGCGACGATCGGGTCGTCGACGACGCGACCAAGCAGAAGCGCCACCTGCGCAAGGGCATTGTGGGCGCGATCGTGGTGGTGCTCGGTCTGGCGGCCGCCGGTGCGCTGTACGTGGTCCCCTTCGGCAAGCACACCTACACCGCGGAGCTGTCCGAGGCGCAGTCGGTGAAGGCGGGCGACGATGTGCGCATCGCCGGAATCTCGGTCGGCGAGGTCAAGTCCCTGGAACTGAAGCCGGACAAGGTCGTCATGCGCTTCACGGTGAAATCCGATGTGTTCCTGGGCGATCAGACCTCCCTCGACATTCGCATGCTGACCATTGTCGGCGGCCACTACGTGGCGGTGTTCCCGGCGGGCTCGAAACCGCTGGGCTCCACGCCGATTCCGGCGGACCGGGTGCGTCTGCCCTACAGCCTGGTGCAGACCTTCCAGGACGCGGCCACGCCGCTGGCCAAGATCGACGGCTCGACCCTCAACAGGAACCTCGCGGCGCTGGGCACCTCGATCGACGGCGCGCCCGACAGCCTGCGCACTACGCTGCAGACCGTCAGCACCTATGTGGACGCGCTGGACAAGCAGCGTACCCAGGTGTCCAACGCCGTGGCCGTGGCCGATGAGTACGTGCGCATGTACGACGGCGCGAAGAGCGATCTGGGTCGGCTCATGGACAATGCCAACCTGCTGGTCACCGTGCTCGACGACAAGCACGCCGAAATGGCCGAGGCGATCCGGCTGCTCAGCGATGTGCTCGGGCGGCTGGGTGGTGCGGAGCCGACCTGGGCGGATCTGAAACCCGGGATCACCGATGCCATCAGCCAGCTCGAACAGCTCGGACAGAAGTTCGCCCCGACCCTGACAGCCGCGCAGGATCTGCGGAAGAAACTGTCGGACCTGGTGATTCCCGACGGCGGCGTCACGGTCGACCAGTCGCAGCAGACCGTGACCCTGCCGCAGGTGTGCATTCCGGTGCCCGGGAAGGACTGCTGATGTTCAAGCGGATGCTCGGATCGCAGGCGTTCATGTCGGTCGCCGGCGCGGTGTTGATCGCGGTGCTGGCCGTCGTCGGCTACCTGGTGTGGTTCGACCCGATGAAGAAGACCGTGTCCTACTGCGCGATCATGCCCGATGCGGTCGGCCTGTACGCCGGGAACAAGGTGACCATGCGCGGAATCCCGGTCGGCACGGTCGATTCCATCGACGCCGACGGCACCAAGGTGAAGGTCAAGTTCTCCGTGGACGCCCAGTATCCGGTGTACGCGGACGCCGAGGCCACCACCGTCTCCGATTCCATTGTGGCCGACCGCAATCTGGCGGTGCTCAATAGCGGCAAGGACCTGCGACACTGGGATTCCGCGCAGTGCATCACGAAAACCCTGACGCCCAAGAGCATTACCGAGACGCTGACCGCGCTGGCCGACCTCTCGTCGCAGCTGCAGCAGGCGCAGGCCCCGGATGCGTTGGCGCACGGCCTGTCCGCGCTCGACGCGGGCACCCAGGGCGCGGGTCCGCAGATCAACGAGATCGTCAAGAAGCTGGGTTCGGCACTGTCGCAACCGGATGCGGACATCGGGCACCTGGCGGGCATCTTCGACGCCTTCGCCTCGGTCGGTCAGAAGGTCGAGGACCACTGGGGTGATCTGCGGTCCATGCTGCTGCGTCTGGGCCCGGCGTTGAACAATGCCACCACCGAATTGATCGGTCCCGGTGCGCAACTCGTCGACCGGCTCGGTGAGCTGCTGCCCATGCTCAACGACCTGGTCACCATCGCGGGCGACCCGATCATGAAGGCCCTGGACGACACGCTCCCGCTGGTCCGCCTGCTGCGCGCCAATATCGGCTCGCTCTCGGACATCATGCGCAAGCTTCCGGTGCTGACCAACGCCGCCCAGCACCTCATGTCCAACGGCATCACCTACGGCTCTCCCCGCGCGGCCCTGCCGGCCCCGCAGGCCGACCAGGTCTGCGCCGCCCTCAACGCGGCGTCCCCGGGTGCCTGCACCGACGCCGCCAACGGCCTGATCAATGTCCCGCTGGTGCCGCTGGTGCTCGGAATGGCAGGTGCGCGATGAGAATCGGACGCTGGGACATCTCGATCGATACCGGTGAATTCCGCATGCCCAAGGGTGTCGCGAAGCGGGCTGGGGCCGCGGTTCTGGTGGCCGGGCTCTTGGCGGGCGTCGGCGGCTGCGCCTTCGATCCGTCGTCGGTGCCGGTGCCCGGGACCACGATGTCCGGGCCGACCTATCGGATTCACATCGAGTTCGCCAATGTGCTGAATCTGCCCGCCAAGGCGAAGGTCATCGCCAATGGCGCGCAGGTCGGCTCGGTGAGCGGGGTGCGCGTGGTGGATTCGGCGCATTCGAACGGTCGCGGCGGCTATGTCGTTGTGGACGCGGATATTTCGTCCAAGGTGCAGCTGCCGACCGCCACGGTTGCCGAACTGCGGCAGAACACGGTGCTCGGTGACATCCACCTGGCCCTCACCACCCCGCCGGACGGATTCGGTGCGCTGCTGACCGACGGCGGCACCATCGGGCAGGAGCACACGCGCCCGCCGGTGCAGCTCGAGGACACCATGGCCGCGCTGGCCGCCTTCACCCAGGGCGGCGCGATCAACCAGCTGCAGGACATCATCAACCGGTTCAATGCCGTGCTGCCGCGAGATCCCAACGAGACCAAGCGAATCGCGCAGAACGCGGCGGGCAACGCGGTCGATCTGGCCGCGAACCTGGACCAGGTCGACAAGCTGCTCAACGGCCTCGGCGTGAACGCCCAGGTGCTGCACGACCGCGCGGACTTCCTGGATTCCGAGCTCAGCCAGCAGTCGGTGGACACGCTGACCGGCGTCGCCCATTCCATCGAGGGCGTGACCCAGCTCTTCGCGGTGCTCGGCCAGCTCGGTCAGTCACTGGTGTGGCTGGCTCCGCTGGCGGGCGCGCTGGACCCGGTCACGCAAGCCTTCGCGCCGCTGGCGCTTTCGGGCAAGCCACTGGACCTGTCGCAGCCGTCGAATCTGTCGGCGCTGGTTTCGCTGGTGCGGGACAAGCTGATTCCGTTCGTGGAGAACGGGCCGAAGGTGAACATCACCGGGGTCAAGGCGGATTCGGTGTCCCGCGACGACCAGGTCGCCAACATTCTGGCCGGACTGCGCATGATCGGCGCCGTTCGATGAAAGAGATTGGGGCGGTGCGATGAAGTGGGGTTCGCTGGCATCGCTGGGCGGCATCGCGGTGGTGACCGTGGTGGGCGCGAGCTATCTGACCTTCGGCGTGGTGCGGGCGGATCCGTTCGCGCACTACACCCATGCCTCCATGGTGATGCCGAATTCCGGTGGCCTGAGCGTGGGTTCGCCGATTCTGCTGACCGGCATGAAGGTCGGCAAGGTCACCTCGGTGGACTCCACCGCGCGCGGCGTCGAGGTGGGCTTCCGCATCGACGGCGATCGCAGACTGCCCACCAACAGCGATATCACCATCGAGCAGCTGTCCGCGCTGGGCGAGCCGTTCGTGGAATTCCGGCCCAAGGCGGCCGGCGGGCCGTACCTGACCGACGGTCAGCGTCTCGACACCGCCGCGGTCAAGTCGCCGCTGTCGGTGCCCGAGGTGTCGCGGCTGGTCAACAAGGTCATGAACCAGCTCGATCCGAAGGTGGCGGCCTCGCTGGCCAGCACCCTGGGAACGGCCTTCCACGACACCGATTCGGCCATGCCGAACCTGACCCGGGCCGGGGATCTGCTGGCCCAGGCGATCATGAGCCGCGAACCGAAGATCGCTCAGCTACTCAACAGCTTCCAGGTGGCGGCCTCGAATATCGCGGGCATGGGTGACGCCACCGCGGCGGCCGCACCGGCCTTCGTGCAGTTCGAGCAGTCGCTCGAGGAGCTCATCAATGCCGTCGGTAGACTGGTGGACCGTGCCCCCGGCCCCCAGGCCTATGTCGAAGGCAACGGGCTGGCACCCTTCTTGGTCAAGCTGACCGACTGGTTGCAGCAGGCCGGACCCGAATTGAAGACCCTCGCGCCCCAGTTGCAGCCGCTCGCCGACGCGGCCCGCACGGCCGGGCCGCAGATCAATATCAGCAGCTTGATCTCGCAGGCGCTCGCCTCCACCGGTGACGGTGCCGTGCGTGTGCGGGTCGACGTGAAATAGCAGTACCAGCAAGGAGAAACCCATGTCTCAGGACACCGAACCGAAGCAGCCGGTCGAGCCGGAGACCCCCGGTGTCTCCAAGACCGTGTCGGTCAAGCTGTCGACCCTCGTGACCGCGGCCGCGGCGGTGCTGCTGATCGGCGCACTGGTGTGGGTCACCGTGCTGTGGCAGTCCGCGCGCGGCGAGGTGAACGACGCCGCGGCCCGGGCCGCCGACGACAAGCACGCCGAGCAGGTCGCCTCCGACTACGCGCTGGGCGCGGCCAATCTCAACTACGCCGACTTCAATGCCTGGACCGCGCGGCTGAAGGCCAACACCACCCCGGCCCTGGCCAACAAGTTCGACGCCACCTCCTCGAAGCTGCAGGAGATCCTGGTTCCGCTGAAGTGGACCTCGAGCCCCACCCTGCTGAGCTCGCAGGTCATCAACCGCGACAACGGCGTCTACAAGGTCAATGTCTATCTGAACGTCAACTCCACCAACGCCCAGAACCCCGACGGCGTCCTCACCACCGTGTACTACACGGTCAATGTCGACCCCAAGAGCGACTGGAAGGTCACCGACGTCGGCGGCGTCGACCTGCCGCTGCCCAAGCAGTAATCCCGGTGCACTAGCGGTAAACCGGCCAACCCGGGCAGGACCGATCGGGCAGACTGAAACCATGGAACTGGGCCTGCACTACTGGAATTACTCGACGCCCGCCGAACCCGAGCGCATCGCGTCCACGCTGGCGCACACCGCCCGCATTGCCGAACAGGCCGGATTCGCGGAGTTCTCGGTCATGGACCACTACTTCCAGATGGAGCATCGCGGCACGCACGACGAGCCCATGCTGGAGGGCTACACCACCCTCGGCTACATCGCGGCGCTGACCGAGCGCATGCGGTTGGGGCTGCTGGTGACCGGTGTGATGTACCGGTATCCGGGTCTGCTGGCCAAGATCGTCACCACCCTGGACGTCCTGTCCGGCGGCCGGGCCGAACTCGGCATCGGCGCGTCCTGGTACGAGCGTGAGCAGCGCGGTCTCGGGGTGCCGGTGGTGCCGATGGCCGAGCGCTTCGAGCGGCTGGAGGAGACGCTGCAGATCTGTCTGCAGATGTGGGGGCCCGACAACGGTCCCTACAAGGGCGAGTACTACCAGCTGGCCGAAACCGTCTGTGTGCCCGCGCCTTTGACCCGCCCGCATCCGCCGATCCGCATCGGTGGCGGCGGTGAGAAGAAGACGCTGCTGTTGGTGGCCCGCTACGCCGACGCGTGCAACCTGTTCGCCAGCTCGGTCGAGGACGTGGCCGGCAAGCTCGAGGTGCTGCGCGCGCACTGCGAGAACGAGCAGCGCGACTACGACGCCATCCGCAAGACCGCAGTGTACGTCGCGCCCGCGCTCGACGATCCCGATCAGGTGCTGCGCGATGCCGAACAGCTCGCCGCCCTGGGCATTACGCAGCTGGACTTCATGCCCGACGGCGATCCCGTCGCCTACACAACCGATTTCGCCGAACGGCTGCTGCCGCGCCTGACGGTCATTCGATGAGAAGGTGAGCTCGCGCGCGAATCGTGCCGACCCGCCTCGGGAATCGCGGGGGTTCGGTATCATCGCGCGCGCTTGCTCACCACCTGGAGGACACCGTGCCCGCGAATCCCACCGCCGCCGAACTACTGGCGACCGTCGAAGCCTCACCGGCGGCGGTCGGCGCGCACGACAAGGCCGCCTGGGTGGGCCTGTTCGCCGAGAACGGCAGCGTGGAGGATCCGGTCGGCTCGCGCCCGCACCTCGGGCGCGCGGCCATCGAGCGCTTCTACGACACCTTCATCGCGCCCAACGACATCGCCTTCGACGTCGCCCACGACGTGGTGTGCGGCGCCACGGTCTTCCGCGATCTGACCATCGCCACCACCATGTCCACCGGCGTCACCCTGCACGTGCCCATGCATCTGCGCTACGACCTGGAAGAGGTCGACGGCGCGCTGAAAATTCGTGCCCTGCGCGCACATTGGGAGCTTGCGGGCATGATCGGCCAGCTGCTGGGTTCCGGCGCCCAGGGCCTGCTGGCCGGGGCGAAGCTGGGGCCGCAGCTGCTCGGCAATCAAGGTGTCGGCGGCGCGATCGGCTTCCTGTCCGGCCTGCGCGGTGTGGGCAAGCCGGGCAAGCAGGCGGCGGGTCGACTGCTGGACGCGCTGGGGCGCGCCGACACCGCCGACGCCCAGTCGGCGCTGGTCTCGGTGCCGCGCCTGGAATGGGCCACCGACGGTGCGATGTCGCTGGCGGACTTCGCCACTCGCGTCAAGGGTCTGCGCTGGTCCAAGGCGATCGCCGCGGGCCGCACGGTCACGGCGACGGTGGAGACCCGGCAGGGCCGCGGCATCGCCGAACTCGACTTCGCCGAGGGGCTGCGCATCGCCTCGGCCCGAATCTTCGTGGGCGCGAATTAATCCCGGATACCGGCGATCTCGGCGAGGGGATTGTTCCCGCTGAACGTGGTGCCCCCCGCCGCGCCGACCACCTTCCCGTGCACGCTGATCAGCCACTGCCCGCACACGCAGCGCAGATACTGCACGCTGCGATGGGAGGACACGGCCGTGGGCGAGGGCCAAGCGCAGGACGGGCATTCGGCGATCATCAGCACATCCTGCGGGTCCGGCCGCGACTTCACCATGATCGACACGCGGAAAACCCGCAAAACAATTGCGCGTCGCGGATGACTCGCCGTGCGTGATTTGCCAAAGGGCCCAGCGAAACTCGCGTGCTTCTGATCGGTGGGCGCGTCATTTCGGTTCGTGCCGGACCGATTCAGCCCGTTCGGCCCCGCCGCACCGCGGTTGGCGTAGTGCCCCACCAGCGTTGGCAGCAGCGGGTGAATACCGACTGCTCGGACAGGCCGATGAGCGAGGCGACCTGGCTCATCGGCATATCGGTGGTGGTCAGATAGCGGCGGGCCTCGCCGCGGCGCACCTCGTCGAGAATGGCGGCGAAGGTGGTGCCCTCGGCGGCCAGGCGACGCTGCAGGGTGCGCGGGTGCAGGGTGAGCAGTCGTGCGACGGCATCGATTTCGGGTGCGGCGGTGCCGAGCAGCTTCTGCAGCGTGGTGCGCACGCGCGGGGTGAGGGTCGCGGCCGCGTCGCCGGACTGCTCGGCGAGAAAGGCCATGGCGAGCCGGTGCAGATTCTCGTCGCCGCCGGAAAGCGGACGATTGGCCAGGCTGCTCGGCACCCGCAGCAGCGCGGCCGAACGCTCGATTCGCACTGGCGCGCCGAAGAATTCCTCGTAGGCCTGGATCGGGGCCGCCGGACGGTAGGGCAGCTCCACCGACCGCAGGCCGTAGCGATCCTCGGCCAGACGCTGAATCGTCCTGTGCACGAAGGCCAATCCCAGATCGGTGCCCTGCACGGGAGTCGGCTGGCCGGGCGCGGCGACACCGTAGTGCAGCGCGATCACGCCGCGATCGCGGTACGGGTCCGGTGCCATGGTCAGACTGAGCGAGCGGGCGTGCACGAACAGATACCGCGAGGTGCACTCCAGCACCTCCGACAGGGTGGGTGAGTTGCGAATCGCGAGGGCCAGCGGGCCGAGCATGTCCAACTCCTGCCGCCGGGCCATGCGCAGCCCCAGATCCGGGCAGCCGAGCCGATGCGCGGCGAGCTCGAGCACCGCGGCCACCGCCTGATCGGGGACCAGCAGATCGTCGGTGTCGAGGGCGGCGACCGGCAGCCCGCAGGCGGCCGTGAGCTCCTCGGCGTCCCCGCCGAGTTCGGCCACGGTCGCGCGGAATCCCCGCAGTCCCGCGGATCTGATCACCGACATGTCGTCCAGAATCAAATACTTGTCGCGCAGAGTCAAGAAACCGAATAGTGGGCGCAACAGACTGGAGGTCATGAACGCTCTCCCCGCCGAACACCTCGACGTCGTCATCGTCGGAGCCGGGCTCTCCGGCATCGGCGCGGCGTATCGCCTGCAGACCGAGCAGCCCGGCCGCAGTTATGCCATTCTCGAGGCGCGTGCGGCGCTCGGCGGCACCTGGGACCTGTTCCGCTACCCGGGCATTCGCTCCGACAGCGACATGTTCACCCTCGGCTACCCGTTCAAGCCCTGGCGCGACGCCAAATCCATTGCCGACGGGCCGTCCATCCTGCGCTACATCGCGGAGACGGCGAGCGAGAACGGCATCGACCGGCACATCCGCTTCGGCACCAAAGTCCTTGCCGCCCAGTGGGACAGCGCCGAATCGCGCTGGACGCTGACGGTGGAGCGCACCACCGCCGACGGGGTCGAGCGCGACACCCTGACCTGCGGCTTCCTCTACTCCTGCTCCGGCTACTACAACTACGACCACGGCCACGAGCCCGAATTCCCGGGTCTGGCCGACTTCACCGGCACCGTCGTGCACCCCCAATTCTGGCCCGCGGACCTGGATTACGCGGGCAAGCGGGTGGTGGTCATCGGCAGCGGCGCGACCGCGGTCACCCTGGTCCCGGCCATGGCCGAACAGGCCGAGCTGGTGACCATGCTGCAGCGCAGCCCCACCTGGATCTCCGCGGTCCCCGGCCGCGACAAGGTGGCCGACCGGATTCGCGAACTGCTGCCGCCGGATCTGGCGCACCGCATCATCCGCACCAAGAACATCCTGTTCAATATCGGCTTCTACCAGTACTGCCGACGTCGCCCCGAGGCCGCGCGCAAACTGCTCACGGGGCTCACCACGCGAATCCTGAAGGACGAGAACCTGGTCGCCGAGCACTTCACCCCGGACTACAACCCGTGGGATCAGCGACTGTGCGCGGTGCCCAATGCCGACTTCTTCAAGGCCATGCGCAAGGGCGCGGCCGAGGTGGTCACCGATCACATCGAAACCTTTGTGCCCGAGGGCATTCGGCTGCAGTCCGGTCGGGTGATCGAGGCCGACGTCGTGGTCACCGCCACCGGCCTGCAACTGCTCGCCTTCGGCGGCATAGATCTAGTGGTGGACGGCGAGCCGGTGAAGCTGTCCGAGCAGTTCGTCTGGCAGGGCACCATGCTGACCGGCGTGCCGAACTTCGCGGTCTGCATCGGCTACACCAATGCCTCCTGGACCCTGCGTGCCGACCTCACCTCCCGGCTGGTCTGCAAGGTCCTCGCCTACATGGATCGCAACGGCTACACCGCGGTCGTCCCGCAACCCGAACGGGCCCTGCGGGAACGCCCGCTGCTGGACCTCGCCTCCGGCTACATTCAGCGCTCGATCGGCGACTTCCCGCGCCAGGGCGACAAACACCCGTGGTCGGTCCGCCAGAACTACCTCCTCGACACCGCCACCACCCTGCGCACGGACCTGAGCAAGACGCTGCGGACGGTGGCCGGAGCAAAGGCCCTGCAACGGGTGTGAGCGGCCACGGACCGAGGTGATCGGCGAGGGTGCGAAGTTCGTTTCTCGCCCTCGTTCCCCTCGTCATCCCGGCATGCTTGTGGTGTCGAGGGGAGGGGTTTGTGATGTCCGAGGGTGGGTTTCTGCTGCCCGCACCGCGATTCGAGCCGCCGGTGCGGCCGTGCCCGCGGCCCCTGATCGATCGGGCGGCGCAGTCGGGCCCATTCCGGTGTCGGAATCGGGTGGACAGCCTCCGGTCCCCGGCGAAAGCGGTCTCCCGTTCGGGTTCGGTCGGCCTGCAACGGGTTTTGCGGTCTTCGCACGCTGTGAAAACTCGAGACAGTGATGAGTACAACACTGCGGCAAGGCAATTCGCGGGGAAGGTGGTGCGTTTGGCACTGGAGGTGCTGGACGGCCGCCGCCCGCCGGCGCAGTTGGCCGTGGTGGCCGACCCCGCGGTGGTGGCGGCGGCGCGCACCTTGGCCGGTGCGCGGACCCTGCCCGGACGCGGACTCGGGAGCGCGACGCTCACCAGGGTGGATGTGATCATGGCCGACCCCGGCGCTGCCGAAGTTTGCGCGGCATACGATCGCGGCGCGCGGCATTTCGCGCTCGCCGCCCGCATTGTCCGCGGTCGTTCCGGCTGGCGCTTGGCCGCATTCCGGGTGTGCTGAAGACTGTCCGGTCTCTGCGGTAATAGCAAGAAAGTCTGGTGCCGCCTAATTCGATTCGCGCCTGGTTTGAATCCTGCATCCCGCGGCATTAGCATTTCGGCGAATAGCGGCACCTCACACGTGGAAGGGCAGTCCATGGCGAAGAAAGTCACCGTAACTCTGGTTGACGACTACGACGGCGAATCGAAGGCCGACGAAACCGTCTTTTTCTCGATCGACGGGAACGACTACGAGATCGACCTGTCGAACAAGAACGCCGGTAAGCTGCGGGAGTCCCTCGAGCCCTGGACCGACAAGGCGCGCAAGGTGGGTCGTTCCAAGC
The DNA here is from genome assembly GCF_035818515.1 of Nocardia sp. CDC153. Taxonomy (NCBI): domain Bacteria; kingdom Bacillati; phylum Actinomycetota; class Actinomycetes; order Mycobacteriales; family Nocardiaceae; genus Nocardia; species Nocardia sp. CDC153. The sequence continues at coordinate 59,870 of NZ_JAYKYU010000005.1, forward strand.
GCAAGACCGCGGCCGGTGGTCGCACCCGTCCGGCCGTGGACCGGGAAGAGAGCACCGCGATCCGGGAATGGGCTCGCGCCCAGGGACACCAGGTTTCCTCGCGTGGTCGTATCCCGGCCGAGATCGTCGACGCCTACCAGCGTGCCAAGAATTAACCAGCGCTAATCGAGGCCGCGGAAATTAGCTGGGAACCGATGGCCCGCGGTCATCGGTTCCGCGCGAAGCGACATATCCGACCAATGGCCCGATCCGGATTCGCGCGGTAGTGCGGCATCGCGATCGGGAAGTTCCGAGCGAATCCTTTCGAGTTGCCGTTCGGCATGGTCGCGATGCGCTGCGGCACGCTCGGTGTCGCCCAGGGCCGCGGCCAGTCGGGCCAGGATGGCGTCCATCGGGCCGAACTGCGTCATTCCGCTTTCGAGTCCGATGAGGGTCCCGGCGTGCGGAGCCAGGTATTCGTACAGTCGATGAATTGCTGGAATGTCGCTGAACTCGATGGCGGCAACCGCCCGCAATGCGGACATGAGAACCGGATAGAAACCCGCCGCAATCGGATCCGAGTTCTCGTAGACGACGCGAGCCCGCTCGTGCTGCCCCGCCTGGAGCAGGGCGAGCGTGTACGCCGGGGCCGCCGACGCGGGCAGTGCCGCATAGGCATTCGCGAGTCGATCCAGCAGTCCGCTCAGATCCCCGCGCGCCCAGCCGATCGAGAGCGCGCAGAACAACTCCGCCTCGGCGTGGTTGAGCATCCCCGATTGCCGGGCGTGGGTGGCGAACCGCCGATACAGCTGCTCGGCGGTGTCCACGTCCCCGCGCAGCAGCTCCATGGTCGCGGCGAAACAGCCGACCATATCCAGTAGTGGCCGCAGCTGCCCCTCGTCGGCGAACTCCACCGCGGCGCTCACCCGCCGCCCCGCCTCCCGCAGGTCGGTCCGCGCCACCGCGGCCCGATAGCCCAGATACTGTGCGAGCGCCCGATATTCGGCCAGCCCCGCCGCGGCCGCCACCTCCTCCAGCTCGGTGACCAGCCGCGCGAACTCCGGACCGTAGTCGAAGGCCAGATACGTCACGGCATTGATCGCCGCGCACAGCAATTCGGGATCCCCGGTCCGCCGCGCGATCGCCAGCGCCCAGGTTGCCAGCCGATGCCCGGCCGGGTACTCCACCAGACCGGTCTCGAAGGTCGAGGCCACCAGCAGCAACACCAGCTCGCCGCTCGCCGCGTCGGACGAATCACGATGGCCGACAAAGGCTTCCGCGTCGTCGGACGCCGATCCGGGTGGTGCCGTACCGGTCTCCAGCAGGACCAGGGCCGCCCGCGGCACGCCGTGTCGCGCCAGGGCGCGGGCCAGGGCCCGGCGCATGTGCTGATCGGGCGTGCTCCAATCCCGGATCGCCCAGATCACCGGCGCGCGCCAGCAGGTCAACGCCCGCACCACCAGATTCGGATCGCCGAGCTGCTCGGCCAGGGTGAGGGCCCGGTCCCGCTCGGCCCGCGCCTCCCGATGTCGATTGTCGTAGGCCAGCGCGGTCACCAGGGCACAGCGCGTGCGCAGTAGGGCGATTCGATCGGCCTCGGACGCGTGGTCGGCATCGTGGCGGGCCAGCCGGTGCAGTTCCACGGCCGACCGCAGCAGTCGCACACTCGCGCTGCGCATGCCCCGCCGGTACCGCTGCTCTGCCGCCCGCTCCACGTATTCGATGGCCCGCGAGGCCGTTTCGGCCGTCGCGCCCGCACTGGCGTGACGCGCCAGCACCTCCGGATCCCGGGCCAGCGCCGCGAACGCGTCCGCACGCGCTTCCAGCAGTTCCAATGCCGCCCAGTGCATCCGCCCGCGCCGCAGGGCGGGAATGCCCGCGTAGACCGCGTCCCGGATCATGCCGTGCTCGAACCGAACACTCCCGCCGCTGCGCGACTGCACCAGTCCGGCCCGCTCGGCCGCCGCCACCAGATCGATCACGACATCCTCCGCCAGTCCGGTCGAGGCGCTCAGGATGGCCAGGTCGGCCCCCTCGCCCCAGACCGACACGTGCCGCAGCACCTCGGCGACGCCCGGCGGCAACTTCTCGACCCGGACCTCGATCAACTCCCGTATCGAATCCGGCACATCATCCGAATCCCCCTGTCCGGCCAGCGATTTCGCCACCTCTCGCACGAACAGCGGATTACCGCCGGTCCGCCGACGCAGCAGCGCCACCTGCTCGTCGTCGAGCTCATCGGCCCCCGCGGCCCGGGCGACCTGTCTCGTCCCCTCCGCATCCAGCCCGGTGAGGTCCACCCACGTGCCCGTGTACTGTGCCAGCGCCGCGACCGAATCGTGCGCGCCCCGGCCCGCCTCGGATCGGCGCAAGCTCACCAGCACGAACACCGGCTCGTCTCGCAACCAGCTGGCGACCTGCCGCAGGACCTGCAGGGTCGCCGGATCGGCTCGCTGCACATCCTCGAGCAGCAGCGCCACCGGACCCGAAGTCGTTGCCGCGCGGCACTTCTCGGCGATCACCCGGGCCAGCGTGAACGTCTCTTCGTCGCCGCGGGGCGGGGGCGACTCCGATCGGATCGGTCCCGCCGTGGTCACGAAGGCCGGGCTGCGGGGTCGCGCCGCCGACGTGGTCGCGGCCGCGCCGGTGGCGGATTCCAGCGCGGTGAGTATTTCCGTCCAGGCCCAAGCCGTTGGCGCACCGTCGATTTCGGGACAGGTGCCGGTCGCGACCAGCCAATTCGCGTTCGCCAGAGCGGACAGGACCGCTTCGGCCAGCACGGTCTTGCCGATTCCGGCCTCGCCGGATACCCAGGCGAGCCGCAGCCGCCCGCCGCGCGCGGCCTCCGCGGTGCGCAGCAACTCGGATAGTTCGGTGACATAGCCTGTGGCGCACTGGGACTGCCCGCCCCCGGCGTCGGCGGCCGGTCCGTGTTCCCGCGCCGCGACCGATTCCGGCCGGGCCGCGGTCGTCACCGAGATATCGGCCGGGGTCGTGGGCGGTGTCGCGGCCGTGGAGCCGAGGGTGGCGGAGTGGTTGAGGATGGCGATCTCGAGGTCGCGCAGGGCGGGGGAGGGGTCGACACCGAATTGCATGGCGAGGAAGTCCCGCGAGCGGCGAATGGTGGTGAGGGCCTGCAATTGTTGGCCCAGTTGATATTGCGCGAGGGCCAGCAGCCGGACTATTTCCTCGCGCCCCGGATGATCCTCGAAGAGTTGGCGCAGTTCCCGCACGACCTCACCGGAGCGACCCAGTTCGAGTTCGGCGCGGGCATTCAGTTCCACGGCGGTGAGATAGAGGTCGGTGAGGCGATCGGCCTCCGCGATGGCCCAGTCCGCCTCGGCGAAGGCCTCCAGGGCGGGGCCGTGCCAGAGCGCCAGGGCGGCCTCCAGAAGAGCATTGCGTTCCACCGCATCGGTGTGAATGTCCGGATTGCTGACCAGTTCCTGATAGGTCCGCAACTGCTGTTCGAAATGCCATGCGTCGACGGCGTCTTCGGGAATCTTCAATGCATATCCGGACGATTCGGACACGATGAACCGGGAGGGCGCGCGGCGCGGGCGGTGCGGTTCGAACAGCCGCCGCAGATTGTGCACGTGGACCTGCAGCACCGCCGCCGCCTTGGGCGGCGGATGCCCGGCCCAGAGGTCGTAGCTCAGCCGCTCGGTGCTCACGACCTGGCCATGGGCGACAATGAGCCGTCCCAGCACCGCGCGTTGGATGGGTGTCCCGAGCGGGATGTCGTGACCGTCGACGGACAGCTGCAGCGGGCCGAGCACTCTCAGCTCCGCGCCTGCCATCGGTGTCCTCCTGCGCCCGGAAGCGAACTGGACGTTCGCTGCAAGAAGAGCACTATCCCGCAAAAACCTGGAGATGCCAAAAGGTTGCGGAATAGTTGTCGGATAGTTACGGGCGGCCCGGTCCATGAAGTAGACCGTGTGGTACGGAAAATTGTTTGTAATGCTAACAGTAGGAATGCGTCACACAACCCGACCAGAAGTGAATCGCAAGAGGCGGGGAGAATACTTCTGACTGGAAGCAAGCGAGACGAGGGGATGGTTGGTGTGGTGAAGCGTGTGGAATTCCCCCGGGGAATGGGTGAGCCGGGTGTCGAGCCCCAGCGCACCGGCATGTACGTCGACCGCGACGGCGATATCTGGGAAAAACAGTCCGACGGCTGGCGGCTGGTGTTGCAGCGCGGCGTCCCCGTCGATCCCGTGTCCCTGTGGGACTGGACCGAGGGGCACGTCCGCGACTACGCGCCGTTCCTGCCCGTCGTGGCCGGGCGCTGACCGGCGCTCGTGGACAATATCGCTGTCGGACAACCTATTTCGGTACCAGCGCACCCGTGAGATGGTCGTAGGCCACCTGCGCGTGCAGTCGCACCCCGGTCACCAGCGTGTCGTCATCGGCGTAGAAGTGCGGATTGTGGTTCATGAACATCCCGCGTCCGCCAGGCACCGGAACCGGTAGGCCCTCCGCGCCGAGCTGCGCGTCCTGCACCCCCAGCGTCACGTACAACCCGCCGTACCTGTTGACGAACTCGGAGACATCGTCGTATCCGAGCGTGGGTGGGGTCGGGACCACCCGGTCGTCGCCGACCACCCGCCGGAAGGTGGGCAGCGCGGCGTCCATCCAGGCCTGCTGATTGTGCACCGCGGGCACGTCCTGGAGGAATTCGACTGTCGCGGAACAGTTGTAGGCCGCCGCGGTATTGGTCGCCAGGGTCCGCAGCCGCGTCTGCACCTCGGCCATATCGCTCTCGATCGAGCAGCGAATGGTGCCCCACAGCGTCACGGTCTGGCCGATGATATTGAACCGCCCGACATCCTCCACGTGCCCGATGCTCACCGTGACCGGGTCGAAGGCGCTGATCTGCCGGTAGAGCTGGCCGACCCCGGTGAGGATGGCGCCGGCCGCGGGCATGGGGTCGATGCCCATCCACGGGGTGGACCCGTGCACCTGCTGTCCGGTGATGGTGATCTGGACCAGGCACGAGGCCCCGAACTGATTGCCGACCCGATATCCGATGTAGCCCTTGGGATATGGCGTCACGTGGAATCCGAACGCCATGGTGGGCGCGGGATCGTCGAGCGCACCCTGTGCGAGCATCTCGCTCGCGCCGCCCTTCTCCTCCACCGGCGGCCCTTCCTCGGCGGGCTGGAAGACGAAAAGCACCGTGCCGGGCAGCTTTTCGCGGACTCCGGCCAGGACGGTGGCCGCGCCCATGAGCATCGCGGTGTGACAGTCGTGCCCGCAGGCGTGCGACACCGGGAACGGCCCGCCGGGATAGGTCTTGTCGACCACGTGCGAGGCGAAGGGCACCCCGCACAGATCCGGCACCGGCAGCGCGTCGGTATCGGCGCGCAGCGCGATCACCCGGTCGCCCGGTAGCCCCCCGCGCAGCACCCCGACCACGCCGTGTCCGGCGATGCCGGTGCGAACCTCGTCCAGGCTCAACGACTTCAGATGATCGGTGATCAGCGCCGCGGTGTGGACCTCGCGGTTGGACAACTCCGGATGCTGGTGCAGGTGGTGTCGCCACCGCACCACCTGCGGGGACACCGCGGTCGCGCGGGTGTCGAGCTCGTCGTACAGGGCACTCATGGGGACTCCGTTCGATCGGAACAAAGTCATCACGGCCGCTTGCCGTCCGCGCCGAGGCTACTACTGTGGAACCGGAGTTCGCCATCCGTTAGTTGACGCGTCGGCAGACTTGTTTCCAATCCGAGTCGAAGCGAGCCGTCGCCCGAACCGTGAGGTGACCATGACGCAGGGTTGGCCCAGTTCGATGGGTTCCTTCGACTCCTTCGACGACATCTTCAGCCGTTTCTTCGGATCCGGAATGTCCCGCCAACCCCCGGTGCAACGCATCGACCTGAGTCGTTTGCTGAGCGAGAGCGCCAAACAGGTGGTCGCCGACGCCCGCCGGGCCGCGCACGACTGGGGCAGCACGGAGATCACCCCCGAACACCTGCTCTGGGCGGCCGCCGCCATCGAACCCGCGCGGAGCATCATCGCCGAAATTGGCCGTGACCCTGAGCAACTGCGCAAGCAGATGCAGGCGGCTACCGGCAGCGGCGTCGGCGCGCACGGCGGTGACCACGCCCTGGCCCTGAGTCCGGCCGCCAAGCTGGCCCTGCGCAACGCGCAGCGCAGTGCCGCCGAGGCGGGCAGCAGCTACATCGGCCCGGAACACCTGCTGCTCGGTATCGCGAGCCTGCCGGACAGTCCGGCCGCCCAGGCACTGTCCGGTGCGAAGATGCCCGCCGCCACCACGGCCAAGGAGCCCTCGGACACCCCGACCCTCGACGAATACGGCCGCGACCTCACCGCCGAAGCCCGTGCGGGCAAGGTGGATCCGGTGGTCGGGCGGGCCGAGGAGATCGAGCAGACCGTCGAGATCCTCTCCCGCCGCCGCAAGAACAATCCCGTCCTCATCGGCGACCCGGGCGTGGGCAAGACCGCCATCGTGGAGGGCTTGGCCCAGCGCATCGTCAATGGCGATGTCCCCGAGACGCTGGCCGACCGCCGCGTCATCGCCCTGGACGTGAGTTCCATGGTCGCGGGCAGCAAGTACCGCGGCGAATTCGAGGAGCGGCTCACCAAGGTGCTCGACGAAGTCCGCGCGCACTCCGACGAATTGGTGATCTTCATCGACGAACTGCACACCATCGTGGGCGCGGGCGGCGGTGGCGAGGGCTCCATGGACGCGGGCAATATGCTCAAGCCCGCCCTGGCCCGCGGTGAGCTGCACGCCATCGGCGCGACCACCATCGACGAGTACCGCAAGTACATCGAGAAGGACGCGGCGCTCGAGCGGCGCTTCCAACCGGTCATGGTGTCCGAGCCGTCGGTGGCCGACACCATCGAGATCCTGCGCGGACTCTCGGACGTCTACGAGGAACACCATCAGGTGCGCTATCTGGACGAGGCCCTGATCGCCGCGGCGGAGTTGTCCGACCGCTACATCACCGACCGCTTCATGCCGGACAAGGCCATCGATCTGGTCGACCAGGCCGGTGCGCGCGTGCGGCTGCGCGAACGCACCCCCGACCCCAAGGTCCGCGAGCTGGAAGACAAGCTCGCGCACCTGAATCGGGAGAAGGACGCCGCGGTCGCCGCCGAGGATTACGAGAAGGCGAACAAGATCAAGGCCGAGATCGCCAAGACCGAGAAGAAGACCGCCGACGAGGTGGACCGCACCTCGATTCCGACGGTCGAGATCACCGATATCGCCGAGGTGATCTCGCGCCAGACCGGCATTCCGGTCGCCGACCTCACCACCGAGGAACGCGCGAAACTGCTGAAGCTGGAACAGGATCTGCATCGGCGCGTGGTCGGCCAGGAGGAGGCCATTGTCGCGGTGGCCGAGGCGGTGCGCCGGGCCCGCGCGGGGCTCAAGGATCCGAATCGGCCCGTCGGGTCGTTCCTGTTCCTCGGCCCGACCGGGGTCGGTAAGACCGAGCTCGCGAAGGCGTTGGCGCAGACCGTCTTCGGTGACGAGGACCGGCTCATTCGCTTCGATATGAGCGAGTTCCAGGAGAAGCACACGGTGTCGCGGCTGGTCGGCGCGCCGCCCGGATACGTCGGCTACGACGATGCCGCCCAGCTCACCGACAAGGTGCGCCGCCAACCGTATTCGGTGATCCTGTTCGACGAGGTCGAGAAGGCGCACCCGGATGTGTTCAATGTGCTGTTGCAACTGCTCGACGACGGCCGCGTCACCGACTCCAAGGGCCGCACGGTCGATTTCAAGAACACCATCGTGATCCTCACCAGCAATATCGGTTCCGATCTCATCCTGTCCGCGAAGGACGGCGACCTGGCTTCGATCGAGCCGCAACTGGAGGAGCGGCTGCGCAAGCAATTCCGCCCCGAGTTCCTCAACCGCCTCGACGAGCAGATCATCTTCCACCGCCTCGACAAGTCGCAGCTGCGGAACATCGTCGACCTGGTGCTCGACGGCACGCGCCGCCGCCTGCACGCCCAGGACATCGGGCTGGACGTGTCGGACAAGGCCATGGATTGGTTGGCGGACAACGGATATCAGCCCGAGTTCGGCGCCCGTCCGCTGCGCCGCACGGTGCAGAAGCAGTTGGACAACGCGCTGTCGAAGAAACTCCTGGAGGGCGCGCTGGCACCCGGCGACACGGTCCGCATCGACGCCGACGACAACGGACTGACGATCGAGGCGGTCCATCACACCGGCGGGAAGAAGACCGACGCCAAGCTCACCGAGGAGTCGATCGCGACCGTCGGCAAGGGCGGAAAACCGAAGTCCGCCAATGGTAGTGGCCGCAAGAATGACAGCGCCAAGACCGGGAGTGGAAAGGCTTCCCCGGGGAAGGGCTGAGGGTGCCTTACTGCTGCGCCGTCACCGTCATGCGGGCGAAGCCGATGGTGCGGCGATTGAGCGCGAACGCGGCGAGCGCCGGTGGAGTATTGGCCGGAAGGCCCAGGGCGGGAGTGTCCAAGGCCAGCACCGTGATCCAGTAGTGGTGCAACCCGTCACCGGTCGGCGGACACGGCCCCAGGTAACCGGACATCCCGAGGTCGTTCGTCCCGGCGACGGCGTTCGCGGCGGCGGTCAGATCGGTGGCCGTCGCCGGTATGTCCCAGGTCAGCCAGTGCCACAGACCGCTGCCGGTGGGCGCGTCCACGTCGAACATGGTGACCGCGAAGCTCTTCGCGTCGGCCGGAGCGCCGGACCACCGCACTCTCGGGGCTTGATTGCCGCCGGTGCAGCCGTTCGAATTCGCCCACTGGGCCTGGGACATGGCCTGCCCGTCGGTGAGATCCGGGCTGGTGATGTCGAACTTCTTGGCAGAATCCGGAATGCCGGATCGAACCGTGCGGGCGGCCGGTGACGTGGTGGGGGTGGAATGATCGTTGCTCGATCCACAGGCCGTGGTCCCGGCGGCAATGGCCGCCAGGACGCCGGAGACGACGGCCACGGAGCGTGCGATGCGGTTCATGACTTCCTCGGGAAAGCGTCGCGATCTGACCGGGGAATTCTCTCACCATGCCCATGAGTTGGAATTCGCTTCCCAATATTTGGTACATACTTCGCACTTTTTTGAATCTGTATTAATTTTTACCCATGGATCATGATCGCGACGCCGCGCCGCTGCCGCTGGGCGACCTCGTCGCCGACGGGCCGTTCCCGCCGCATCATCCCGGGTGCTTCGGTTGCGGGCCCGCGAATCCGGCCTCGCCGTGCATCGCCTTCGAACGTCGCGGGGACATCGTGCGCGGCACGTTCACCCTCGACGAGCGGCATCAGGGCGCGCCCGGCGTGGCGCACGGCGGCATTGTGGCCGCGGCGCTGGACGACGCCTGCGGTGCGATCCTGGTCCCCCTGCGCCAGCCCGCCGTCACGGTCAAGCTCGACGTCACCTTCCGCGCCCCCGCCCGCCTGCATCGCGACTACGTGGTGACCGCGATGCTCGCCGCCCGCGAGGGTCGAAAGCTCTTCATAGACACCACGTTGACCGATGGCGATACCGTGATCGCCACCGGCCGAGCGATTTTCGTCGAGGTCGCGCCGGAACACTTCTTCAGTCTCGGCGCGGCCCCCGGCGATCTGAACAGCCTCGGAGTCTGAGCTCCGCTACCTGTACCGCTACATGTACCACTGGGCGACGAGGCCCGCGAGCGCGCCGCCGACGAGGGGACCCAGGACCGGGACCCAGGCGTAGGACCAGTCGGCGTTCTTCTCGGTGGAGGAGACCGGGTCGCCCGGATTCTCCTCGATCACGCGCTGGGCCGCGCCGCCCGCGGTCACGTCGGCCGGAATGCGTTCGGGTAGAACGCCTGCCGCGCGGCGGGTGGGAAGCAGGGCGTAGGCGATGCGGGGCCCGAGATCGCGGGCCGGGTTGATGGCGTAGCCGGTCGGGCCGCCCAGGGACGCGCCGATGCCGACCACCAGCAGGGCCGCGGCCAGCGGGCCCAGGCCGCTGGGGGTCTTGCCGAAGGCGAGGATCACGAAGACCAGCACGAAGGTGGCGATGACCTCGGTGAGGAAGTTCCAGGTGTAGGAGCGGATGGCCGGGCCGGTGGAGAACACGCCCAGCTTCTTGCCCTCGTCGGGCTCCTCGTCGAAGTGCTTCTTGTAGACCACGTAGGCGGCGCACGCGCCGAGGAACGCGCCGACCAGCTGACCCGACAGGTAGGCAACGGTATTGGTGAAATTCACCTCGATACCGGGCGCGTATTCCTTCGCGCCGGAAAACAGATTGCCGATGGTGACCGCGGGATTCAGATGGCCGCCGGTCTTGTAGGCGACATACACGCCGCCGAAAACACCGAGACCCCAACCGAAGGTAATGAGAAGCCAGCCGCCGTCGAAGCCTTTCGACTTGGCCAGCACCACATTGGCAACTACACCGGCACCCAGGAGTATCAGTACTCCGGTGCCTAGCGCCTCACTGACAAAAATAGAGCTGAAGCCCATTGATCCGCCTTCCGTTCGGCGTCCGATGCCACTCTGAACCAGACTCTACGGTCTTTCGCTCAGCAAACCTTTAGAAACACGCTAGAGGTAAAAGCACGACGAACACAAGTCCGGAAATAATTCCGGCGCAGCGGAATTCAGCGCTCGAGATACGGCTGTAGCGCCGTACGAAATGCCTCGTACGGCGCTACAGCGTGTTATCGAAATATCAGGCGGTGGCGACCAGGCGCGCCGCATTGGCCGCCTCGTCGTCCTTCTCCTCGTTCGCGGCCAGCTCGGCGTGCACGCGGTCGAAGTAGCGGTTGATCTCCTCGTTGGTGCGCTCATCGGTCCAGCCCAGGTGCGGGGCGATGAGACGGGCGATCTCCGGGGCCGCCTTCAGGCCGCGGTCGGCGACCTCGATGGAGATGCGGGTGCGGCGGGTCAGCAGGTCGTCCAGGTGCAGCGCGCCCTCGTGGGTGGCGGCGTAGACGGCCTCGGCGGCCAGGTAGTCCTCCGCGCCCGAGATCGGCTCGCGCAGTTCGGGAACCGCGGCGATGAGGGCGAAGATGTCCTCGGCCAGCGAGCCGTAGCGGCCCAGCAGGTGTTCCACGGTCTCGACCGGCAGTTCGGCCCGCGCGGCCACATCGGCGATCGAGTCCAGCATGTCCTGGTAGCCGACCGCGCCCAGGATGGGCAGGTTGGCGGTCACCGACGGCGCGACATCGCTGCCCAGGCGCTCGGCGGCGGCGTCGACCACATCGGCGGCCATCACGCGGTAGGTGGTGTACTTGCCGCCCGCGATGACGAACAGGCCCGGGGCGGGCTCGGCCACCGCGTGCTCGCGCGACAGCTTCGAGGTCTCCTTGGACGCGCCGGTCATGAGCGGCCGCAGGCCCGCGTAGGTGCCGACGATGTCGGCGCGGGTGAGCGGTTCGCGCAGCAGCGAATTGACGTGGTCGAGGATGTACTGCACATCCCCGGCGGTGGCGGTCGGGTGGTTCTTGTCCAGCGACCAGTCGGTGTCGGTGGTGCCGATGATCCAGTGCTCGGCCCACGGGATCACGAACAGCACGGACTTCTCGGTCTTCATGGCGATGCCGGTGCCCATGTCCAGCTTCTCGCGCGGCACCATGATGTGCACGCCCTTGGACATGCGCACGTGGAACGGGAAGTCCACGCCGGTCATCTTGATCATGTCGTCGGTCCACACGCCGGTCGCCGAGATCACGGTCTTGGCCCGGATGCTGTGCTCCAGACCGGTTTCCAGATCCACGACCTTCGCGCCCACGACCTTCTCGCCGTCGCGCAGCAGGCCGGTGACCTTGGTGCGGGTCAGCACGGTCGCGCCGTGCTGGGCGGCGGTGCGGGCGATCATCATGGTGTGGCGGGCGTCGTCGACCTGCGCGTCGTAGTAGCGGATCGCGCCGGTCATGGAGTCCTCGGCCAACGCCGGGGCCAATTCCAGTGCCTTGGAACGGCTCAGGTGCCGGTGCATGGGGACCGAGCGCGCGCCGCCCATGGTGTCGTAGAGGGCGATGCCCGCGCCGATGTAGAAGCGCTCGTAGTGCTTCTGCAGCGGGAACAGGAACGAGACCGGGTGCACCAGGTGCGGGGCCAGCTTGTTCAGCAGCAGCCCGCGCTCCTTCAAAGCCTCACGGACCAGGGCGAAGTCGTACTGCTCGAGGTAGCGCAGGCCACCGTGGATGAGCTTGGAGGAGCGGCTCGAGGTACCGGCCGCGAAGTCGCGCGCCTCGACCAGGGTGACGGACAGGCCGCGCGAGGCGGCGTCCAGGGCGGCACCCGCTCCGGTCACTCCACCACCGATCACGAGCACATCGATTTCGGTGTCGCCGAGCGAATCAATCGCCCGGGCGCGGTAGGCGGGATCCAGTTGTGCGGACACGAGACAACTCCTTGTTATCGGTGATGTGAAGTCTGGTGGGGCTCAGCGCTTCTGGTCGTCGTCATCGTCGAGATCGACCCAGTCGAGCGTGCGCGAGACGGCCTTGAGCCAACGCGCGTAACCCTTTTGGCGCGCCTGCTCGCTCATGGTCGGCTGCCAGTTCTTGTCCTCGTGCCAGTTGGCGACGAGTTCGTCGGTGCTGGACCAGAATCCGACCGCCAGACCGGCGGCGTAGGCCGCGCCGAGCGCGGTGGTCTCCGCGACCACCGGGCGCGAGACCGGGACGCCGAGGAAGTCGGCCTGGATCTGCATGGCCAGTTCATTGGCGGTGACACCGCCGTCCACGCGCAGGGTGTCGAGCTTGACGCCGGAGTCCTGCTGCATGGCCTCGACCACGTCGCGGGTCTGGTAGCAGATGGATTCCAGTGTGGCCCGGGCGATGTGGGCATTGTTGCTGTAGCGGGACAGGCCGACGATCACGCCGCGGGCGTCGGCGCGCCAGTACGGGGCGAACAGGCCGGAGAAGGCGGGCACGAAGTAGACCCCGCCATTGTCGTCGACCTGACGGGCCAGGGCCTCGACCCGCTCCGCGCCGGAGATGATGCCGAGCTGATCGCGCAGCCACTGCACGGCCGAGCCGGTGACCGCGATCGAGCCCTCGAGCGCGTACACCGGCTTGTCGTCGCCGAACTGGTAGGCGACCGTGGTCAGCAGGCCGTGCTTGGAGTGCACGATCTCCGGACCGGTGTTGAGCATCAGGAAGTTGCCGGTGCCGTAGGTGTTCTTGGCCTCGCCGGGCTGGAAGCAGACCTGGCCGACCGTGGCGGCCTGCTGGTCGCCGAGCACACCCGCGACCTTGACCGCGCCGCGGAAGGGACCGTCCGGATTGGTGGTGCCGAAGCCCTCGGGATTCGAGGACGGCGCGATGCGCGGCAGCATGGCCCGCGGCACCCCGAACAGGGCGAGCAATTCGTCGTCCCAGTCCAGGGTTTCGAGATCCATGAGCATGGTGCGCGAGGCATTGGTCGGATCGGTGATGTGCACGCCGCCGTGGACGCCGCCGGTGAGATTCCAGATCAGCCAGGTGTCGGGGGTGCCGAAGAGCGCGTGGCCGTTCTCGGCGTCTTCCCGGACGCCGGGGACATTGTCGAGGATCCACTTGAGCTTGCCGCCGGAGAAGTACGGCGCGGGCGGCAGACCGGCCCGCTGGCGAATGAGATCGCCCTTGCCCGCCTTCTCGATCTCGGCGACGATGCGGTCGGTGCGGGTGTCCTGCCAGACGATGGCGTTGTAGTACGGGACGCCGGTGCGGCGGTCCCACACGATGGTGGTCTCACGCTGATTGGTGACGCCGACCGCGGCCAGATCGGCGGCGGTGAGGCGGGCGCCCGCCAGGGCGCTCTTGATGACGGTGCGGGTGCGTTCCCAGATCTCCGCCGGGTTGTGCTCGACCCACCCTGCCTGGGGAAGAATCTGCTCGTGCTCGAGTTGATGGCGGGCAACCACATTGCCGCCATGGTCGAACACCATGAATCGCGTGGAGGTCGTGCCTTGATCGATGGCTCCGACGTACTGCGTCATCGCGGTCCCTTCCGAAAACTCGTCGTTGAGTTCGTTTTCCCAGGTGGGCGCGGGTTCGGCCGGGCCCGACGTCCACGCTACGAAGTGGAACGTCAATGGGACAGGCGACGCGTTCGACAATGCCGAACGGTTTGCTGATAGGTTACGAGCATGCCGGGTCCGATTCAGTCGATCGAGCGCGCCGCGGCCATCCTGCGGCTGCTCGCGCGCGGATCCGGGCGCATGGGGGTGGGGGAGATCGCCGCGGCGCTGGGGCTGGCCAAGCCGACCGCACACGGCATCCTGCGGACGCTGCAGGGCGTGGGGTTCGTGGATCAGGACGTGGTGAGCGGCAAGTACCAGTTGAGTCCGGCGCTGCAGGATCTCGGGGCCGGACACCTGGACGCCAACGAGTTGCGGTCGCGGGCCATCAATCGGGCCGACGCGCTGGCCGCGCGCAGCGGGGAGTCGGTGCGGATCGCCGCGCCCGTGGACGGGGGAGTGGTGGTGATCCATCACGTCTTCCGACCCGACAACACCGAACAGGAACTCGCCGTGGGCGAGGAATTGCCGCCGCACGCAACGGCACTGGGCAAGGTGCTGCTGGCCTACGACGGTGAGCTGGCCGACAGCGTGCGCGACGGCGGGCTGCCCGCGCTCACCCATCGCACCATCACCGATCCGATCGCGTTGCGGCGGGCCGTTTCCGAGGTGCGGCGCACCGGCTGGGCCGGGGATATCGGTGAATACCGTTCCGGCGAGGCGAGTGTCGCCGCGCCGATTCGCTCGCGCGGTGGTTTGGTGGTGGGTGCCATCGGCATCACCGGGCCGGTCGACCGGCTCTGCGACGGGCAGTTGCGTTTCCGGCCCGCGCCGATCGCCCAAGTGCGCGACGCGGCGGCCGCGGTATCGCGGGATCTCGGAGGTTCACAGTGACGCAGAAGTTCGTGCTCGCCATCGATCAGGGCACCACCTCGACCCGGGCCATCCTCTTCGATCAGCGGGCCCGGCTGACCGGGGTGGCGCAGCGCGAGCACAAGCAGCACTACCCGCGCCCGGGGTGGATGGAGCAGGACGCGCTCGAGATCTGGCGCAATGTCGAGCGCATCGTGCCTGCGGCACTGCGGGATTCGGGGATCACGCTCGAACAGGTCGCGGCGGTGGGCATCGCCAATCAGCGCGAGACCACGGTGGTGTGGGACGCGAGCACCGGGACGCCGATCGGCCGGGCCATCGTCTGGCAGGACGTGCGCACCGAGGAACTCGTCGAGCAGATGCGCGAATCCGATGGGGCGGAACGGATTCGGGAGCTGTGCGGGCTGCCGCTGGCCACCTACTTCGCCGCGCCGCGGCTGCGCTGGCTGCTGGATCGCACGCCGGGGCTGCGGGAGCGGGCCGAACGCGGCGAGGTGCTGTTCGGGACCATGGAGACCTGGCTGATCTGGAATCTCACCGGGGGCGCGGATCACGGGGTGCACGTCACCGATGTGACCAACGCGGGACGCACGCTGCTGATGAATCTGTCCACGCTCGAGTGGGACGACGAACTGTTGCGGTTCTTCGGGATTCCCAAGGCGATGCTGCCGCGGATCCAGCCGTCGACCGGTGAGTTCGGGGTCGCGCGGCGGGTGCTGCGGGGGGTGCGCATCGCGGCGGCGCTGGGCGACCAGCACGCCGCCCTGTTCGGGCAGACGTGTTTCGCGCCCGGCGAGATCGAATGCACCTACGGCACCGGCGGATTCCTGCTCATGAACACCGGGCGCGAGCTGGTGCGGTCCAAGCACGGGCTGCTGACCACCATCGGCTATCAGATCGGGCCGGAGCCGGTGTACGCGCTGGAGGGGCCGATCGCGGTGACGGGCTCGCTGGTGCAGTGGCTGCGGGACAACATCGGGCTGATCGCGAGCGCGCCGGAGATCGAAACCCTCGCGGGCACAGTGGAAGACAATGGCGGCTGCTATCTGGTGCCCGCCTTCTCGGGGCTGTACGCGCCGCACTGGCGCAGTGACGCGCGCGGGCTGCTGATCGGGCTCACCTCGTATATCACCAAGGGGCACATCGCCCGCGCGGTGCTCGAGGCGACCGCGTGGCAGACCCGCGACGTGGTCGAGGCCATGAACGCCGACTCCGGACTGCGGGCCGGGGCGCTGCGGGTGGCGGGCGGCATGACCTCGGACAACCTGCTCATGCAGAGCATCGCCGATGTGCTCGACATCCCGGTCATGCGGCCGATCGTGGCCGAGACGGTGTCGCTGGGCGCGGCGTACGCGGCGGGGCTGGCGGTCGGGTATTGGCCCGATCTCGAAGGCCTGCGCCACAATTGGCGCGTCGCGGCGCAGTGGCTGCCGCGCATGGATCCGGCGCTGCGGGCCGCCGAGTACGACAACTGGACCAGGGCGGTCGAGCTCACCTTCGGTTGGCTGCGGCCCAAGAAGTCCTTGACCTAACGTGGCAGGTATGCGGCTCTACGTCGGTTGCGCTATGTGGACACACCCGGACTGGCAGGATCGGCCGCTACCCCCGGCCGAACGCCTGCGCACCTATTCGTCCTGGTGCAATGCGGTGGAGGGCAACACCACCTTCTACGCGACCCCGCAGCGGCGCACCGTCGAATCCTGGGCCCGCCAAACCGATCCCGACTTCCGCTTCGTGATCAAACTGCCCCGCACCATCACCCACGACCGCCGCCTGACCGGCGTCGACGACGAGATGACCGCCTTCCTCGACGCCATCGAACCGCTCGGTCGCCGCCTGCACTCGCTGTGGGTGCAACTCCCGGCCTCGTTCACCAACCTGCCCGCCCTCGCCGACCTCCTCGACGGACTGCCGACCCACTACCGCTGCGGCGTCGAGGTCCGCCACCCGGTGTTCTTCGAGAACCCCCGCGCCACCGCGCAACTCGAATCCGTGCTGGAAGCCGCCGGCGCGGAATGGATTCCGTTCGACACCACGGTGCTGTTCGCGAAACCGGCCGCGAGTCCGGCCGAGTTCGAGGCGCGTTCCAAGAAGCCCAACAACCCCCGCCGCACCCGCGCGCTCACCCGGTACCCCATCGTCCGCTACCACGGCCGCGACGATCAGGCCGCCACCGTGGCCGGGTGGCAGCCCTGGATCGACACCACCGTCCGCTGGCTGCGCGAGGGCCGCTCGCCGACGGTGTTCATCCACACACCCGACAACGCGGCCTCGCGCGCCCTGGCCCGCCGCTTCCACGCCGAGGTTCGCACCCACCTCCCCGACCTCGAGCCCCTGCCCGACCCCATCCCCACCGACCCCATGACCCTGTTCTGACCGACCCGGTTCTGGCCGCGGCCCGAAAGGTTCGGCCGGGGCCGAAGTGTGGCGGCGGGAGACTGGAGACATGGAACCGATCAGAGACGGCGATGTGGACATCTCCGGGGCCGCGCGGCTGCTGGCGGATCCGGCCCGGGCGCGCATGCTGACCGTGCTGGCCGACGGACGCGCCCAGCCCGCGGGGGAGCTGGCGCGGGCCGCGGGGGTGACCGCGGCGACCGCCAGCGAGCATCTGGGGAAGATGGTCGAGCAGGGGTGGTTGGCGGTGGAACGGGTGGGCAGGCACCGCTACTACCGCATCGACCTGCCGGAGGTGGTCCAGGCGATCGAGGCGATGGCGTTGATCTCGCCCGTGCGGCCGGTGAAATCACTGCGCGGGGCGCGAGCCAACCGGGACTTGAAGATCGCCCGATCCTGTTATGACCACCTGGCGGGGGCCGTCGGCGTGGCGGTGTTCGACGCCCTGTGCGACGCGGCGATGCTGAACATCATCGACGGCCAATGGTCGGCCGCGGACCGCTCCCACCCGCTGCTCGACGAATTGGACATCGTCGCCTCGGATCTGCGGCAGTTCGGACGCCGACCGCCGGTCCGCGTCTGCCTGGACTGGTCGGAGCGCCGCTACCACCTCGCCGGTGGCCTGGGTGCGCTGCTGCTCCGGCGGATGCGCGAAAAACGCTGGTGCGCACCCGGAAACACGCCGCGCGCGCTGACATTCACCCCCGCCGGTCGAGAGTCGCTGCACCGAACGATCGGCCTCGACACGGCCGCGCTGCGGGTCGCCTGACCGACGCGCGGGCGGCATGGTTCGGTTCGGACCGAAGTGATTTCGATGCAGGGTGGGGTTATGACCCGAACATTGGAATCGGCTCGGACACAGAACGGAAGGCTGGCGCTGGTCGCGATCTCCGCGGGGTTCGCGCTGGTCATTTTGGATACGACCATTGTCGCGGTCGCCTTGGACCGAATGGCGGTGGGTTTGCACACCACCGTCACGGGGCTGGAGTGGGTGGTGGACGGGTACACCGTCACCGTCGCGGCGCTGCTCATGCTGGGTGGCGGGCTGGCCGACCGGTTCGGGGCGCGGCGGTCGTTCCAGGTGGGGCTGGCGTTCTTCGGATTGGCCTCGGTGGCGTGCGCGGCCGCCCCCGACGTGGGGGTACTGGTGGCGGCGCGGATCGCACAGGGAATCGGTGCGGCGCTGTTGATTCCGGCCTCGCTGGCCTTGATTCGGTACACGTATCCGGACGAGGCGGATCGAGCGCGTGCCACCGGGGTGTGGGGCGCCATCGGATCGACCGCCGCCAGTTGCGGTCCGGTGCTCGGCGGTGTGCTGTCCGAAAACTTCGGTTGGCCCGCCATTTTCGCCATCAATGCGCCCATCTGCGCGGTCACCGCGGTGGTGCTGCATCGGACCGCACCGTCGGCACCCGGTGTGGCGCAGCCGATTCCGCTGCTCGGCCACTTGTCGGCGGTCATCGCCATGGCCGGAGTCACGGCGGCCGCGATTCTCGCGGGTGCCAAGCCCGTGCGCGCGGGTGTGCTCGCCGTCGCCGTCGTGGCCGCGATCGCGGGTGTGCTGCTGGGTTCCTACGCGGCGCGGACCGGAAAGGGGTTGCTGCCCAGCGGACTCCGGCGCTCCCGCACCTTCACCACCGGCACGCTCATCGGCCTGGCACAGAACTTCGGCTTCTACGGGCAGCTCTTCGTGATCAGCCTGTTCCTCCAGCGGAATCTCCACTATTCGCCCACCGCCACCGGTTTCGCGCTACTGCCCGAGGCGGCGATCGGCATCGTGGCCTCCGCCCTGGGCGGCCGTCACGCCGCCCGGTACGGCTCGCGCCGGGTCATCGTGACGGGACTGTCGGTGGGTGCGGCGGGCCTGCTCGGCCTGGCCTGCGTCGGTCCCCACACCCCCTTCGCCGTGCTGGCGATCCCATTGCTGCTCACCGGTTTCGGCATGGCCTACACCATGCCCGCCGCCACCCACGCCACCGTCTCGGCGGCCGGTCCGGAGAACGGCGGACTGGCCGGCGCCGCCTTCAATGCCGCCCGCCAACTGGGCTCGGCCCTGGGCGTGGCCGTCGTGGGCTCGCTGATGATCCTCACCCCCGGCGCGATCGCCCTGCCGCTGAGCGTCTCCGCCCTGGTCTTCGTGGCCGCCGCGCTGCTCGCCCGCCGGGCCCTGGAACGCTGAGTGGCGCAGGGGGAGGGGCATTGTCGACCCCACCGCCCTGCGCCACCGGGGCATTCACCCGATCAGGACGGAATCCCGTTCGGCCCGTGCGGCTTCGCGCGCCAGCGACCGGTCGCGCTGCTCCTCGAAGCGGACCACGTCCTTGCGGAGCTTGTCGAGGAACTCGCCCAGCTCATTGCGGCGGCGGTCGCCCTCGGGTCCGAAGTCGGTGCGCTCGAAGATGTTCCACTTCTTGAGGTTGGGCAGCAGCACCTCCTCCAGATGCTGGCGGAGGTCGTAGACGCCGTGCTTGGCCATGAGCACGCCATTGCGGCGGAAGTTGGGCATTCCCATGCCGGGCATCTGGAAATTCTTGACGATATTGGTGATGGCGTCGATGGTCTGATCGGGTGCGAGATCCAGAGCCGCGCCGCACATATTCCGATAGAAGATCATGTGCAGGTTCTCGTCCGCGGCGATGCGCTGCAACATACGGTCCGCTATGGCGTCATTGCACACTTTGCCGGTATTGCGATGTGAAACGCGAGTCGCCAATTCCTGGAAAGTCACATAAGCCACAGAATGCAGAAATCCGGCATCGGCGCGAATGTATGTGCCCTCGCCGTGCTTGCGGATCAGGTTCGCGGGGCTGTACCCGTTGGTCATGTGCACCATCCGGGCCTGCTCCAGGGCCACCGGATCGACGCCGCGGGTCACCACCAGATAGTCGCGAATCACGATGCCGTGGCGGTTCTCCTCGGCCGTCCAGCGGCCCACCCAGGTGCCCCAGGCGCCGTCCTGAGAGAAGTTCTCGGCGATTTCCCGGTGATAGCTGGGCAGATTGTCCTCGGTCAGCAGATTGGTGATCATGGCCGCCTTGGCGACCTCGCTGAGCTGGGACTGTTCCGGCTCCCAATCCACGCCATCCATAGCTGCGAAGTTGCGACCGAGATCCCACGGCACGTAGTCGTGCGGGTTCCAGTCCTTGGCCATCGATAGATGGCGATTCACATTCTGCTCGGCAATCGGTTCCAGCTCCATGAGCAGCTCCAACTGCGTGAGACTCCTGGCCACGATCGTGTGCCCTCCCTCGAAATGGCTCAGCGCTGCGAGAATGATGGTGGAGAACAGAATGTTGAAGATCGGCGGGCCCAGTCGCGGCGAGGGGCTCCCGGGGATTGAAAAGGGACGCCCGCGTGTCGCTTAATGAGACTGGTCGGCTCCGCCTCGGATAATCTAGCCCAGTTCGCCGATGATTGGCTTCATACCCCGCCGATGCGTTCCTGGCCGGGCCCGCTCGCTAGTTGCACACCAGTCCTTGACAGCCCACGCGGATCGAATCCTGGTTCGCCGAAGCATTGCTACGGAGAGTGAACATGCAGACGCCCAACCGCCGGAAGTTCCCCAGTGTCGTTGTCACCTCGCTCGCGGCGACCACCTCGATCGCGGGAGACGTCGACTCGACGTGGAAGGGACTACTCAACGGGGAGAGCGGAATCGACGTCCTCGAGGACAGTTTCCTCGACGATTTCGGCCTCCCGGTACGCATCGGCGGCCACCTCAAGGTGTGCCCCACCGACCTGCTCACCCGGGCCGAGGCCCGCCGCTGGTCCTATGTCGAGCAGATGGCCGTGGTGCTCGGTCGCGAAGTGTGGGCCAATGCCGGAAATCCGGAGGTGGACAAGGATCGCCTCGGCGTCTCCATCGGCACCGGCCTGGGTGGCGCGGAAGTTCTGATGTCCGCGCGCGACAAGCTGGTCAACGGCGGCTATCGCAAGGTGCCGCCAATGGCCGTGCAGGCCATCATGCCCAATGGCGCGGCGGCCTGCGTGAGTGTCGAGTTGGGCGCGAGGGCCGGTGTGTCGACGCCTGTTTCGGCCTGTTCGTCCGGTGCGGAGGCCATTGCCAATGCCTGGCGCATGGTCGTCATGGGCGATGCGGACATGGTGGTCACCGGTGGCGTCGAGGGTTCCATCCAGGCGCTGCCGATCGCGGGCTTCTCCATGATGCGCGCCATGAGCACCCGCAACGACGACCCCAAGGGCGCGTCACGCCCCTTCGACATGGACCGCGACGGTTTCGTGTTCGGCGAGGCCGGGGCGCTCATGACCATCGAGACCGAGGAGCACGCCAAGGCCCGCGGCGCGACCATCCACGCGCGCATCATGGGCGCGGGCATCACCTCCGACGGCTTCCACCTGGTGGCCCCCGATCCCGAGGGCACCGGCGCGGCCCGGGCCATGACCCGCGCCATGGAGTACGCCGGTCTGTCGAAATCCGATGTCACGCATATCAATGCGCACGCCACCGCTACGCCGATCGGCGACACGGCGGAGGCGAACGCCATCAAGCAAGCCGTCGGCAACCATGCCGCGGTGTACGCGCCGAAGTCCGCACTCGGACACTCCATCGGCGCGGTCGGTGCGCTGGAGTCGGTCCTGACCGTGCTCAGCGTGCGGGACGGAATCATCCCGCCCACACTGAATTTGGAGAATCAGGACCCGGAGATCGACCTGGATGTGGTCAAGGGCCAAGCACGAACCGGTCAGTACGACTACGCCCTGAACGACTCCTTCGGCTTCGGCGGGCACAACGTGGCCATTGCTTTTGGCCGCTACTGACAACCGCTTCGGCGCCCGTAACGAGTGACGCGGGATTCCGGCACCTGCTAGAGTTCCCCAGCCCCCAGCTACATTCGGGCTTTCGGTGTCGATCTTTGTTCGGTGTCACTGCACAGTCTCTCGGACTGTGAGTTGAAGAAGGATAGGGAATGATCGGCGGAACCTTCGAAGACGTTCTGGACGAGCACGGAAACATCAGGATCCCGGACAACCAGACCATGGTCGACCTGGTCGACAGGCACGCGGCGGTCAACGGGGACGAGCTCGCCTATCGCTATATCGACTATTCGCGCGAACGCGACGGCGAGTACCACGACATCTCGTGGAACCGCTTCGGTGTCCGGCTGCGCGCCGTGGCCGCCCGGCTGCAGCAGGTGACGCAGCCGGGCGATCGGGTGGCAATCCTGGCGCCGCAGGGGCTCGACTACATCGTGGCCATGTACGCCGCGGTGTACGCGGGCAATATCGCCGTGCCGCTGTTCGATCCGGACGAGCAGGGCCACACCGACCGGCTGCACGCCGTGCTGGACGACTGCAAACCCTCCGCGATCCTGACCGTCGGTTCGGCCGCGGCCGGGGTGCGCGAGCTGTTCAAACACCTGCCCGCGCCGCAGCGTCCGCGCATCATCGCGGTCGAGGCGATTCCGGACGGCGTGGGCGAGAGTTGGGTTCGGCCGGTGCTCCAGATGGACGATGTGGCCTACCTGCAGTACACCTCCGGATCGACCAGGACCCCGGCGGGCGTGGAGATTACGCACCGAGCGGTCGCTACCAACCTGCTGCAGATGATCGACGCCATCGGCATCACCGAGAAGGCCCGCGGCGTCACCTGGCTGCCGCTGTTCCACGACATGGGCCTGCTCACGGTCATCCTGCCGACCATCGGCGGCAAGTACATCACCATCATGAGCCCCAGCGCCTTCGTGCGGCGGCCCAGCCGCTGGATCAAGGAGTTGGCGGCCCAGGAGGACGGCGCCGAGATCTTCGCCGCCGCACCGAATTTCGCCTACGAGCACGCGGCCGCGCGCGGATTGCCCAAGCCCGGTGAGGAATTGGACCTGTCCAATGTCATCGGTCTGATCAATGGCAGCGAGCCGGTGTCGGTGACCTCGATGCGAAAGTTCAACGAGGCCTTCGCCCCCTACGGTCTGCCCAAGACCGCCATCAAGCCCTGCTACGGCATGGCCGAGGCGACGCTGTTCGTCTCCGCCACCAAGCGCGAGGACGAGGCCCGCACCGTTTGGGTGGACCGCGATCGCCTCAATGCCGGGAGCATGGTCCCGGTCGACGAGCACGCGGACAACGCGGTGGCCCAGGTGTCCTGCGGCTATGTGGCGTTGTCGCAGTGGGCGGTGATCGTGGATCCGGAGACCGGCGCGGAGAAGCCGGAGGGCGAGGTCGGCGAGATCTGGCTGCACGGGGCGAATATCGGCCGCGGATACTGGGGCCGTCCGGAGGAGACCGAGGCGACCTTCCACGCCAAGCTCACCTCCCGGCAGCCCGAGAGCCGTGCGGAAGGTACCGAGCCGGACGCGAATTGGATGCGCACCGGTGATTTCGGCGCGTACTACGACGGCGAGCTGTTCATCACCGGCCGCGTCAAGGATCTGGTGATCGTGGACGGCCGCAATCACTATCCGCAGGATCTCGAGTACTCCGCCCAGGAGTCCTCGACCGCCCTGCGCCCGGGATTCGTCGCGGCGTTCTCGGTCTCGGGCGATCAGCTCCCGACCGATATCGTCGCCGCCACTGGCGCCGATTCGGCCGATGCCGCCGAGCAGTTGGTCATCGTGGCCGAACGCGGTACGGGCGCGGCCAAACTCGATCCGGAGCCGATCACCGAGACCGTGCGCGCGGCCATCGCCAAGCGCCACGGGGTGACGGTGCGGGATCTGCTGCTGGTTCCGGCCGGTTCGATTCCGCGCACCTCCAGCGGCAAGATCGCGCGCCGGGCCTGCAAGGCGGCCTACCTGTCGGGCACCCTGCGCGGCGGCCACCGCCAGCAGGCGTTCCCGGACGAGGTGGAGTAGGCGCTCACGCCATGACGACGAACGGGCCGGTCACTACGACCGGCCCGTTCGTCGTCGGAGGGTGTGAATGTCAGGGCGCGATCAGGGGAGAATGTCAGGGCGCGATCAGCGGAATGGAGAGGGCGCGCAGTGCCCCACGGGGTTCCAGCACCACGCTGTCCTCGATATTGCCCACGATGATCGGCACGAAGCCGGTGGTCTTGATCAGCTCGGCCACCCGGCAGAGCGCGGCGGGGTGATCGCCAGCGATCGGGGCCACGATGCGGCCCAGCGAGGTCAGCGGTCCGGAGCGGTACATCGGGGTGGTGAAGGCGTTGAAGGCCTTGACCAGCTGCGCCTTCGGCACCAGATCCGCGACGACGGCGCTGGTGGGTCGTCCGTCGGTGGACAGCAGGGTGACGCTGCCGTCGGCCTCGCGGACATACGGATTGGCCGGATCGATCCAGATCTTGCCGTCCAGTTCCGGGAGTTCCTTGGCCAGGGTCTCGAGCTGGAGCCACTGCACCGCGCCGATGAGAATGGTCGAGGATCCGGCCACCAGATCGATGTCCCCGGCGTAGGTGTGGCGCAACCCGCGCTCGGCGACGGTGTCCGCGAGCTCGTCGAGGTGGCGACTGGCGATGTGCACGGTGTGCCCGGCGCGGTCGAAGAGGCCCGCCAGGCTCAAGCCGAAGTGTCCGGCTCCGAAGATTCCCACGTCCATGGCCCGCACACTCCTGTGTCCGGAGGGGTGTTCTGCCTTCAGTGCTCGACTAGCTGCAAAGCAGTGCTCGACTAGCTGCAAAGCAGTGCTCGACTAGCTGCAAAGCTCGATCATCCTCGATTATCGAGCTTGACCGAGGTGAGGGGCGCGGCGGGGCGGCGGACATGATCGGCGAGGGCGCGGGCGGCGGCATTGAGCCGGGCACGGGCCTCCGCATTGCCGACCAGACCGTCGGGTCCGATATCGTTCTGCACCACCGTGATCCGCCCGCACGCGGCCTCCACGATCTCGGCCCCGGCATAGCCCACCACCGTGCGCAGGGTGGCGACCGCGGCCTCGCCGCGGCCCTCGTAGGCGACATTCACGTAGGCCACCGGCTTGTCGCTCAGATCCGCGTTGCCGATGGTCCATTCCAGGAGGTTCTTGAGGCTGCCCGGGATCATGCCCGCGTATTCGGGGGTGCAGAACAGCACCGCGTCGACCGCGCCGAGCCGGCGGTGCAGATCCTGGACCGCGGGCGGTTCGGGATCTTGGCCGGGGATGAACTGCGGCAGGTCGGTCAGTCCCTCGTACTGGCTGACCTCGAGGTCGGGACCGGCGTCGGCGGCGATGGTGCGCAAGGCGGCGGAGTTCGTCGAGGCGGCGCGGGTGCTGCCCGAGATCAGCAGGATGCGGGGAATGGTCACGAGTGCGGCAACGTGACTGCGGGCGGGAGTATTTCGCGGGGGAGTGGTCGTTGTCACTCATAGGGGCCGTCCCAGCGAGTGGGAGTACCTGTGACAGCAGGTGTCAATTTGTCCCATTCTGGGTATGGTTTCATGCAACCAGACTGTCCGGGACAGCTGTAACGCCCGGATCCGGTTGTGCGACAACTGCATAACGCGAGTTTGTGCGAGAAGGGCAGGCAATGATGACTGCGAACACCAACCGCTTCGACGAGGCGGCGGTCGGTGCCGGACATGCCGGTGCGTTCGGACCCGGCCGGCTGCTGGCCGCCGAACCCATGACCGCGCGCATGCTGCCCGGTCTGCGACTGCCCGCTCGCGCCTGGCGCATCAGCTACGCCACGACCACCGCCAAGGGCGACCCGACGCAGGTCACCGGCACCGTCCTGGTGCCGGACACCCCGTGGCGCGGGCCCGGATCGCGGCCGCTGGTCGGCTACGCGGTCGGCACCCAGGGCATGGCCAATACGGTGGCCGCCGCGTCCTGGCAGCTGCGCCTGGGCATCGAGTACGAATCGGTCTTCCTGCGCACGGCCCTGCGGCGCGGCTGGGCGCTGGCCATCGCGGACTATCCGGGACTCGGCAGCCCGGGCCTGCACCCGTACGTCATGGGCCGCGCCCTCGGGCCCGCCGTGCTGGATAGCATGCGCGCCGCGCGCCGCCTGCCGGAGGCGGAGCTGGATCCCGATGGGCCGCTGGGCATCTACGGCTACTCCGAGGGCGGCAATGCCGCGGGCTGGGCGCTGCAGTTGCAACCCACCTACGCGCCGGATCTGCCGCTGGTCGGCGGGGCGGTGGGCTCGGCGCCCGCCGATCTGGTCGACATGGTGAAGTTCCTGGACGACACCCCGTACGCGGTGCTGCTGTTCTACGGCGTGCTCGGCATCGAGGCCGCCTATCCGGAACTGAATGTGCTGCAACATCTCAACGTGACCGGCCGGGTGCTCGCCGCCCTGGCGCGGCGCACCCACGCCGGGGTCGCGGCCGTGATCGGCATCGGCGCGGGCATGATCGTGCCCACCAAGGTCTCGACCTACACCCACCGCCCGCCGTTCGAGGTGCCCGAGGTGAAGGCCCGGCTGCTGGAGAACCGTTTGGGCGGAATCGCGCCCGCCGCACCGGTTCTGGTGGCCGGTGGCACCAGCGAGCAGATCATTCCCTACCCGCAGGCGGTGCGGCTGGCCGAGGAGTGGAAGGCGCTGGGCGCGGACGTCACCATGCACACCATGAAGAACCGCGAACACATCGGCGGCGCACTGGCTTTCGCGGGCCCGGGCATGCGGTTCCTGGCCGAGCGCTTCGCCGACTCGGTGGCGATGCCCCTGCGGCGCGGGGCGTGAGACGCGAAAGCCGGGAACCCGCAAGGGCTCCCGGCTTTCGGATTGTCAGTGGGTACTCAGCTCCCGACGCCCCAGTGCAGGACGCGGGAGGTGAGCAGCACCAGCAGCAGCGAGACCACCGCCACCGACACCAGCCCGACCACGGCCACCACGAGCGGCCGCCACCCGGTCCGCGCCAATTCGCGGATATTGGTGTTCAGTCCGACGCCCGCGAAGGTCAGCAGGAACGCCCAGCGGGACACCGCGCCGAGATTGGCGACCTGGGCCTTGTTCAGCCAGTGCACGGTCGCCAGCGCCGACACGGCCAGGAAGCCCAGCACGAACTTCGGGAACTTCGCCCACACGAACGCCGCCTTGGCGCGCACGCCCGGCGCGATGGCGTCGGCCTCGCCGCGCGCGGCCCAGTAGGCCGCGAAGCCCAGCACCACGAATCCGATCAGCGCGTTGCGGGTCGACTTGACCAGCACCGCGATCTTGCCCGCCTCGTCGGAGAACAGGTAGCCGGTGGCGGTGGTCTCGGCGGTATTGTCCACGGCCAGACCCGCCCACAGCCCGAACTCGTGATCGCTGAGCCCGATGGCGTGACCCAGCGGCGGCAGCGCGAACAGCGCCACCGCGCCGAGCGCCAGAATGGCCGCGATGGCATAGGAGACATCGGAATTGCGGGCCCGGATCGCGCCCTTGCCCGCGATGATCGCCGACACGCCACAGATCGCGGTGCCGATGGCCAGCAGCGATCCGAGCTTGCCCGAGAGCCCGAGCTTGCGGGCCACCAGCAGGATGATCGCCCCCGACACGGTCATGTCGACCAGGATCTGCAGGAAGCTCGTCCCGCCCAGCTTGGCCACATCGCCGAGCACGAAGCGCGCGCCCAGGGCGATGATGCCGATCTTGAGCCAGAACTCGTAGGTTCCGATCCCGGGCTTGAAGATCGGATGCAGGCCAACGGTATTGGTGATGAGCAGCCCGATCAGGATGGCCCACAGCACATATTCGATATCGGGGACGGTCCAGTGCTCGTGCTTGGCCAGCTTCAACCACCAGATCTCGGCGTACTTGCCCAGTACGCCGACCGCGATCAGCAGCGCGATGCCGGGGAGGTAGCTCAGCAGGCGGGTGAGCGTCAGCGGCCCGCTCGGCGCGTCGAAAGCCTCGGTGTCGGAACCGGTTTCGACGGTCTTGGTCAACTTCGGGGTAGCGGCGACATCACTCACGGCGTCACCACGGAATCTTCGGCAGGACGTCGAACACGGCGAGCACGACCACCACGCCGGCCACGATCACCGACCACCAGTCCGCGCCCAGACGCCCGAGGGTGTCGGGCCACGACGGTCGGCCGGATCTCTCCGGCGCGGGATTGGGACTGTTCACCAGGGCCTCCAGGTAAGCACACGCAGTACAGCAGGTCTGCACTATCGGGTCTCCGGAGGTTTTCGGACACCGTTGGAATCGCGCTGATTCTGGCCGAAAATACGGATTTTCTGGCCGCCACTCTGTCATGACCGAATAACCCCAGGTCGTAGCGTCGAAACAAACGCGAGGAGTGACAATGCGATTCGACTATGACGTCCTCGTCATCGGCTCGGGCTTCGGTGGCAGTGTGAGCGCGTTGCGGTTGACCGAGAAGGGCTACCGCGTCGGCGTGCTGGAGGCGGGGCGGCGCTTCGAGGACGACGAGTTCGCCGAGACGTCGTGGCGGGTGCGGCGGTACCTGTGGGCACCGGCCCTGGGCTGCTTCGGGATTCAGCGGCTGACGCTGCTGAAGGACACCTTCATCATGGCGGGCGCGGGCGTCGGCGGCGGCTCCCTGGTCTACGCCAATACCCTGTACGAGCCGCCGGACAAGTTCTACGCCGACCGCCAGTGGGGGCACATCACCGACTGGAAGGCGGAACTGGCCCCGCACTACGACCAGGCCAAACGCATGCTGGGCGTGACGACCAATCCCGGGACCACGCCGACCGACCGCGTCCTGCTCGAGGTCGCCGAGGATATGGGCATCGCCGACACCTACCGGCGCACACCGGTCGGGGTGTTTTTCGGTGGTCCGGGCCGACGGCCGGGCGAGGATGTGCCGGACCCGTTCTTCGGCGGGGCGGGACCGGACCGGCGCACCTGCACCCACTGCGGCGAATGCATGACCGGCTGCCGCCACAATGCCAAGAACACTCTGGTCAAGAACTACCTGTATCTGGCCGAAAAGGCCGGTGCCACCGTGCATCCGCTGACCACGGTCACCGATGTGCGGCCCCTGTCGGGCGGCGGCTACGCGGTGACGACGACTCGCACCGGATGCCTGGTGCGCCGACAGTGCCACGAATTCACCGCGGAGCAGGTGATTTTCGCGGCGGCCGCACTCGGCACCCAGAAACTGCTGCACCGCTTGCGGGACCGCGGCTCGCTGCCGCACATCTCGTCGCGTCTGGGCTACCTGTCGCGGACGAATTCCGAAGAGCTGCTGGCGGTGCGCAGCCGCGAGCGCGACAGCGACTACACCAAGGGCGTGGCCATCACCTCGTCCATTCACCCCGACCAGGACACCCACATCGAGCCGGTGCGCTACGGCAAGGGCAGCAACGCCATGTCGCCGATGACCACCGCCATGGTCAGCGGCGACGGCCCGCGCTGGCGCGGCTGGCTGCGCGAACTCGCCCGCAACCGCCGCGACCTGCTGCGCATCCACAATCCGCGCCACTGGTCCGAACAGACCATCGGCCTGCTGGTCATGCAATCGGTGGACAACTCGATCACGACCTACACCAAGCGCGGCCTGCTCGGCCGCCGCATGACCACGAAACAAGGTGAGGGCCAACCCAATCCGGACTGGATCCTCGCCGGTCACGAGGTCGCCCGCCGCATTGCCGACAAGATCGACGGCGTGCCCACCGCCGCCACCTCCAGCAGCATCTTCAACGTCCCCATGACCGGTCATTTCATCGGCGGGTGCGTGATCGGCGACAGCCCCGAGCACGGCGTCGTCGACCCCTACCACCGCCTCTACGGCCACCCCGGCCTGCACGTCATCGACGGCTCCACCATCTCGGCCAACCTCGGCGTGAACCCGTCGCTGACCATCACCGCCCAGGCCGAACGCGCGATCTCACTGTGGCCCAACAAGGGTGAGCCCGATCCCCGCCCGGATCTGGGAGCCACCTATCAGCGCATCGCGCCGATCGCACCCCGCAGCCCGGTCGTCCCACCCACCGCCCCGGCCGCGCTGCGCCTACCCATCGTGGGCATCAACGACTCCCACACCGAACCGGTGGGCACCTAGGTCCGGAAGGCCGAAAGCCGAGCACCTCAGGCCGCGTGGCCTATGTAGTTCACGGAGCCGCCGATGGCCCCCTCGTCCTTCGGGCCGATCAGGGTCGTCATGAAGGCGTGCTGGGCGCGCAGGCCCGCGCGGGCCTGCCGGGTGCGCCACCCCGGGACCAGGATGCCCAGGCCCGAACGGGCCACGTTGACCGGGAATTTGGCCAGCGGGTACCAGGGCGGCATGTAGGCGGGCAGGCCGAGCTGGCGCATGCTCCCGCGGCCGAGGAAGGCCGTGCTGATCGAAAGATGCTGAGCCCAGGCGATTCTGCGGCGCAATCCGGGGAGATGCGGGTAGTACCAGGTCAGCGGGTCCTCGGCCATGGGGCGGGCCAGCCGCGCGCTGGTCTCGTCCGGGGCGGTGAGGACGGACAGGTAGTGGTAGAGCTGTTTGGTGGCGTCGAGGAAGCCGGTGGGCAGGTAGCGCTCCTCGATGCCCATGACCCAGCCGACGTAGCGGGTGAGATGCACGATGGCGTCGAGTTCCCGCGGCGTGAAGACATTGCCCATCATGATGCTGGTGAGTGCCGGTGCGTAGAGAGCGCCCAGCATGGTGACCGCCATGTCCGTCTGATTGACCGGCACGCCCCACTCCTCGGCGCGCCACTCGGGCAGGTTCGCGACATGGCGGCGCACGAAGGTGTGGATCAGCCGGACGTGCAGGGTGGAGCGGAAACCCACTCCGCCGGGCCGCATTCCGCCGTCCGAGATGACGTCCAGCGCCCACTTCATGGTTTCGGCGAAGCGCTGCCCGCCGCCGGTCGCGCCGCTCTTGCCGGTATTGGTGAGCAGCAGCGTGCGGTTGATGCCGGAGGCCACGAACCCGCCGAGAAACGGGACATCGCGCGCGAGGTAGATGCCATCGAGACCGGCGGCCTGGAAGATGCGCTCCCCCAGTGCGATTCGCTTCCAGTCCACCCAGGCGGGCGGGTGCTCCACCTGGGTGAAGAAGGCCCGCAAGGGTTCCGGCGCGTCTGGAATGCTGTCGATGCCGTGCTCGAGGGCCCGATCGAACAGCGGCCGCACCGTTCCCATCCCGGCGGTGTACATCCACTCCACCAGTTCGTCCATGGGGCGATCCCCGACGGTGAGGGCTTCGCCCATGGCCGCCCACTCGGCATCGTTCGGGGGCTGGATCCCCAGCAGCCTGGCCACCGGACCCAGCACCGGCACCGTGGCCGGTTCGTCGGGGTGTCGGGCCGGAATGGTCATCGGTCGCGTGCGCGTCATCGGGCAGCTCCTCGTGTGCATCTGGTGAAGACTGTCACCAGAACGTTTGGTGATAGTCTTCACCAAACTGTTCGGCATGGCAAGAGATGAGGCGGCACCGTGGACGGAACCCGTGGTCGGGACGCTGGACCCGCTGGTCGGTACGCCGGGCGCAGCGCGGACGAGCGCCGGGCCCAGCGGCGCGAACAGCTGCGGGCGGCGGCGCTCGAGGTCATTGCCGAAGAGGGCATCGGGGGGCTCAAGGTGCGCGCACTGTGCGCCCGTGCGGGGCTGAACGATCGCTATTTCTACGAGGCGTACGGGCATACCGATCGGTTGCTGTACGAGCTGGTGGGGGAGGAGTTGGCCGAGGTCGTCGCGGCCGTCATGGGTGTCATCGTCACCGCGCCCGCCGACGCGCGGATCCGGCTGCGGGCCGTGGTCGAGGCCGGTGTCGCCGCCATCGCCGACCATCCCGCCCGGCGCAGGCTGGCCATCGATATGCAGACCACCGACGAATTGCGGCAGCGCAGAACGGATCTCGTCGGCGTGGTCGCCCAGGTCATGCTCGATCAGGGCCGGGAACTGCTCGGCGATGCCGCCGTCACCGGTGTGCACGCCGAACTCGCCGCGCGCACGGTCGCGCACGGCGGGCTGGAGATCCTCATCGAATGGCTGCGCGGCGAACTCGATATCGACCGCGCGCAACTCATCGACTTCCTGGTGGCCATGATCCTGACCGCCGCCGAGATCACCACCACGGTCCAGCGCGAAATGGCAGCTGGCTGAGGGCTATTCGCTGAGTTCGTGGACCGGCACGAGCGGGGCGGCGGGATCGAGGGTGAGGCCGCGGGCCTCGGCGGTGGCCGAGAGCGCGCCCCAGGCGAAGGCGGTGAGCTCCTCGGTGAGCTCCCTGGCGGTGATGACGGGTTCGTTGAGCCAGCGCAGGACGCCGAGTCCGATCGCGCCGAGCATGGCGTCGACGGCGAACTGGGTGTGGTCGCCGTTCGCGCCGCGCAGGCGCAGCACGCCGGAGAAGAAGTCCGCGACCGTATCGGACAGTGGGCGGCCGTCCTCGATCAAACGGGCCGCGCCGAAGGCCGCGACCACGTGTGAGCTGACAATGAAGCGAAACAGGTTGGGGCGCTCGGCCACCAGGTCGATATAGGCGGACAGGGCGGTGCGCAGGCCCTCGCGCAGCGGCCGGTTCGGGTCCAGGTGCGGGGTGACGCGGTCGACGATGAGCTCCTGCACCCGACCGCTCACCGCGGCCAGCAATTCGACCTTGTCGCCGAAGAAGCGATACAGCTTGGGACGCGGTATACCAGCGGTTTTCACCACATCGTCGATGGACAGATCGGGGCCGTGGGTGTCGATGGCGCGAATGGTGGCCTCGATGAGTTCGGCGCGGACCGAGGCGCGGTGCGTGTGCCAGCGGTCGTAGCGGGCATCACCCTTCGGCTCGGCCGGACGGTCGCGGCGCGGGTGGGAGGCCATGCGGCAGATTGTAATTCGATTCGTGGGCACGCAACCCCTTGTGTGCTGTCTGGGACAATTCTACACTGGGGTCTACATCGAACACACGGTACTAGGTACTTTGTGTTGCACCAAGGATGGTCCAGATGGCGAATACCCTTCCGGCGCAGGCCTATCCGAAGGCCCGTCGCATCAGGTTCCGATTCGATCGCGCCGACTCGCACGACAAGTACTTCGTCGAAAACGACATGGTCTACAGCCATTTCGTGGCCGGTATGTCCGGCGGCTTCCCGGCGGGCGAGGAATCCTTCATCCGCTCGGTCCGGCGGGTGGCCGACCGCGTCACCGATCCGACGCTCAAGAAGCGGGTCACCGGCTTTGTCGGCCAGGAGGCCATGCACGGCCAGGAACACCGCAAACTCAATGAAAAGCTCGTGGAGCTCGGCTATCCCATTCAATGGCTGGACACCGACAAGGCCAAGGAACGCGCCCGGTGGCTCGAGCAGCGGCTCTCACCCGAGGTGCATCTGGCCATGACCGCGGCGGCCGAGCACTACACCGCCGTGCTGGCGCAGCGGGTGCTGTCCAGCGACGAGATCCAGAACATTCCCGGCGATCCCGAGGTGTGGAACCTGCTGAATTGGCATGCGCTGGAAGAACTCGAGCACAAGTCGGTGGCGTTCGACGTGTTCCGTGCGATCGGCGGCACTGAGCGCACCCGCATCGGGGTCATGCTCGCCATGTATTCGCTGACGCTGCCGCTGACCTATGTGGCGCTGGCGCTGGCTGTCGCGGGTGACGAGAACGCGCGTCGGCAACCGGTGCGGGTCGCGCGCGAGGCGTATCGGCTGTTCACCGGTCCGGTGTTCCGCGGCCTCATGCCGGAGTTGGCCAAGTATCTGCGCCCGGGCTTCCACCCCGACGACATCGACACCTCGGCGCTGCTCTCCCGTTGGCAGCAGGAGCTTTTCGGGAAAGACGGACAGCTCGTAGATCACCTGAAGTAACCACAACTCCATTCGAGAAAGGACCGACCAATGGCGATCGGTCGGCAGGAAACCACGTCCCCCATGCCCTATCCGAAGGTGCGGCGCATGCGATTCCGATTCGGCGAGCCCGAACCCATGGCGCATCACTTCGTCCAGGGCGACATTCCCCTCACCCATCTGATCGCCCTGCTGTCCGGCGCTTTTCCGCCCGGCGAGGAGTCGTTCATCCGGTCGGTGCGCAAATACTCCGACGAGATCACCGATCCGGTGCTGAAGAAGCGGGTGGCGGGCTTCATCGGCCAGGAGGCGGTGCACGGGCAGCAGCATCGGCGGCTGAACGAGCAGCTCATCGCGAATGGCTTTCCGATCGTGCGGGTCTTCACCTTCGGGCACGACGCGCTGCGGGAGAAGGCGCTGATCCGGGTGGAGAACCTGGTGCCGCGTGCGGTGCACCTGGCGTTCACCGCGGCGGCCGAGCACTACACGGCGACGCTGGCCAAGCGGGTGCTGGGCACGCCCGAGATCCAGGCGATTCCGGGCGACGCGGAGGTGTGGAACCTGTTGAACTGGCACGCTTTCGAGGAGCTCGAGCACAAGTCGGTGGCCTTCGACGTGTATCGCGCCCACGGCGGTCCCGAGCTGGTGCGCATCGGGGTCATGGCGGCCATGTACTACGTGACCATTCCCGGTGTCTCGCTGGGCGTGCTCGCCTCGATCCTCAGCGATCCGCGCAGCTGGCGGCCCCTGAAGGTGGCGCGGCAGTCGATTCGGCTGTATCGCGGGCCGATCGTGAAGGGGCTCATGAAGGAGATGCGGCCGTATCTGCGGCCGGGCTTCCATCCCGACGATATCGACACCACCGAGCTGCTGGAGCGGTGGCGCCGCGAGCTGTTCGGCGCGGACGGCGAACTGCTGGATCGCATCGGCTGAGCCGGAAGGGTTGCGAGCAATGGGGAGAAACGGTGGCAGTGGTGTGCCCGCCGAGGCCCGCCCCGATCACGAGGTGATCGTGGTCGGGGCCGGGTTCGGAGGCATCGGCACCGGGATAGCACTGCAGCGCAAAGGGATTCACGACTTCGTGATCGTGGACAAGTGGGATCGGGTGGGCGGCACCTGGCATGCCAATACCTATCCCGGGGTGGCGGTGGACATCCCGTCGTTCATCTACAGCTTCTCCTACGAGCAGCGCGGCGACTGGTCGCGGGTCTTCGCGCCCGGCACGGAGTTGCGCGACTACGCCGAGGGCATGGTCGACAAGTACGGGCTGCGGGACAAGCTGCGGCTGAACACCACCGTCGTGGCGGCCGAGTTCGACGATCGGAACAGCCTGTGGCGGTTGCGCACCGACGGCGGCGAGCAACTCACGGCGCGCTACGCGGTGCTGGCGGTGGGCGGGCTGGAACGGCCCAAGATGCCGGATATCGAGGGGTTGAACGACTTCGGCGGGACCCTGATGCATACCGCGCTGTGGGATCACGATGTGTCGCTGTCCGGCAAGCGGGTCGCGGTGATCGGGACGGGAGCGACGGCGCTGCAATTGATTCCGGCGATCGTGGACGAGGTCGAGCATCTGACCGTCTTCCAGCGGACGCCGATCTGGGTCTTCCCCAAGAACGATGCCGAGATCGGGTGGTTGGGGCGACAGATACTGGGCAACAGCAGGATTCGCTCGGCGTTGCGTCTCGTCGGCAATATCGGCACCGAGATGGCCATGAGCGGCATGGTGGTGGGACCGGCCTGGCTCACCGCCGCCGGTCGCCGTCTGGCCGAAGCCCCGATTCGCCGCTGGATGCGGGCGCAGGTGACCGATCCCGAGCTGCGGGAGAAGCTCACGCCGCGTTATGGATTGGGCTGCAAACGGCCCTCCATGTCGAACGACTATCTGAGGACATTCAACCGCTCCGATGTCAGCCTGGTCACCGACTCCATCACGCGGATCACCGAGCACGGTGTGCTCACCGCCGACGGCACCGAGCATGAGATCGACGTGCTCATCTGCGCGACCGGGTTCAAGCTGTGGGACAAGGGCTCGGTACCGCCCTTCCCGGTCCGCGGGCGCGGCGGCAAGGATCTCGAGAAGTTCTGGGACGAGCACCGATACCAGTCCTACCAGGGTGTTTCGGTGCCCGGCTTCCCGAACTCGTTCACCATCACCGGTCCATACGGATTCGTGCTCGGCTCCTACATCTGGATGATCGAGGCCACCGCGGCGCATTTGGCGCGGGTCATCGCGGAATCGAAGGCGCGCGGGACGACCGAGGTGGAGATCCGCCAGGAGGCGCACGACGAGTACTTCCGGCGTTGCCTGCGACGGCAGGAGAAGAACTTCCTGTTCACCCCGGTCTGCGCGGGTTCCAACACCTATTACATCGACAATCACGGCGATTCGCCGTTCCGTCCGTCCACGCACGGCGAGATGTATTGGCAGAACCGCCATTTCGATCTCGACGTGTACCGCTACACCGTCGGCGCGCCGATCGCGTCGGAGTCGGCCGTGCTCTCCGAG
Source organism: Nocardia sp. CDC153 (assembly GCF_035818515.1). Taxonomy (NCBI): domain Bacteria; kingdom Bacillati; phylum Actinomycetota; class Actinomycetes; order Mycobacteriales; family Nocardiaceae; genus Nocardia; species Nocardia sp. CDC153. The sequence continues at coordinate 96,131 of NZ_JAYKYU010000005.1, forward strand.
GAGGCGTTGTGAAGCTCAACTCCATCGATCCGCGACTGGTGGTCGTCACCGGTGCGGGCAGCGGGATCGGGCGGGCCACGGCATTGCGGTTCGCGCGCATGGGGGCGCGGGTCATCGTCTCCGATATCGACAAGGACGCGGCGCTGTCCACGGTCGCGGTCATCCAGTCCAAGGGGCAGCGCGCGGTCGCCATGCAACTCGACGTCACCGATCCGCACGCCTGGGCGGCTTTCGCCCGCGACGTGCACGCCGATCACGGGGTCCCGGATGTGCTGGTGAACAATGCCGGAGTCCTGGTCAGCGGCGCGTTCCTGGACCTCGAACCCGAGGACTGGGACCGCCAGTTGAGTGTGAATCTGCTCGGGGTGGTGTACGGCTGTCGCGTCTTCGGCCGTCTCATGATCGACGAGGGCAGGCGCGGCCACATCGTGAATATCGCCTCCGCGGCGGCGTTCACGCCGACCCCGGTCATGTCCGCGTACTCGGTGTCCAAGGCGGGGGTGAAGATGCTCACCGAGTGTCTGCGCCTGGAGCTCGCGCCCAAAGGCGTTGGGGTGAGCGCGATCTGCCCCGGTGTGATCAATACGAATATCGCCCGGCACGCGATCGCGGTCGGTGTCGATCCGGTGTTGGTGGAGCGGGGCAAGCAGATCACCACCCAGATCCAGGAGCTGGCGGAGCGGTTGCCGTTTTCACCCCTGAGTCCGGATCTGGTGGCGCGGGCCGTGGTTCGGGCCGTGCGCTACGACCTGGCGGTGGTGCCCGTCCGGGCCGAGGCTTGGCTCGGCTACTTCATGCTCCGCCTGGCTCCCGGCGTGAATCGCCGCATGACGCAACCACTGTCGATGGAGCGCATCCAGTCGCTCGGCGAGCTTGTCGTGGGCAGGGGAGGAGGCCCCCGGTGAATGCCCGCGCCCACGACCTGAAGGTGCGCGAAGTCATCAGCGAGACCGCCGACGCGGTCTCGCTGATCTTCGATATCCCCACCGACCTGACCCACCGCTTCACCTACGCGCCGGGCCAATACCTGACCCTCCGAATCCCCAGCGAACGCACGGTTTCCGTGGCCCGCTGCTACTCCCTGTCCAGCAGCCCCCACTGCGACGACCGCCCCGCCGTCACCATCAAACGCACCCCCGGCGGCTACGCCTCGAACTGGTTGTGCGACAACATCTCCGCGGGCGACCTCCTCACGGTCCTCGAGCCCGCCGGAAACTTCACCCCCCGCGCCTGGAACCGCGACCTCCTCCTGTGCGCGGCAGGCAGCGGCATCACCCCCATCATGTCGATCCTCAAATCCGCCCTCACCCTGGGCCGAAGCGATATCGCCCTCCTCTACGCGAACCGAGACCGCCCCTCGACCATCTTCGCGAGCCAACTGGACCAGCTGGCCCGCCGCCACCCCCGGCGCATGACTCTCCTGCACTGGCTCGAATCCGAGCGCGGCCTCCCCACCGCCCGCGCCATCGCCACCCTCGCGCGTCCTTACCGTCGCCACGATGTCTACCTATGCGGCCCAACAGGTTTCGCCACCACGGTCAAGCAAGGCCTCGGCCAACTACGAATCCCGGACCGATCCATCCATCAGGAGCAATACCGCTCGCTGACCGACAACCCCTTCGAACACCACACCCCTGTCGCCACCGAACCCGCAACCACTCCCACCTCCGACATCTCCACCGTGCGCGTGGACATCGACGGCCAAACCCACACCCTCCCCTGGCCCAAAACCAAAAAACTCCTCGACGTCCTCCTCGACCACGGCATAGACGCCCCCTACGTCTGCCGCGAATCCGCCTGCGCCACCTGCGTCTGCACCGTCAAACACGGCCGCACCCACATGCTCCACAACGAATCCCTCATCCCCGAAGAACTAGCCCAAGGCCTGACCCTCGCCTGCCAAACCCTCCCCGATTCGCCCACCCTCCACATCGCCTTCGACCAGTGACTCGTCCCTGACGATGGCGCGAATCACGGTGGTGCGCAGGGGCATGTCGAATTCGCCGGTGGCGGTTGCGGGGTTGGTGTGGAGGTAGGTGGAGAGGCGGGTGAGGAGGGTGGTGCGGGCTTCGGGTGGGAGGACGAGGGTGTGGGAGTGGGTGCCGATGGTGGCGGTGAGGGTGGCGGCGGTGCGGCGGTGGGTGTGGGGGAAGGCGGATTGGTCGAAGGGGGTGAAGAGGGGGTGGGTGGGGAGGCCGTTCTGGGTGGCAGGGGGGAAGGAGGCGTTGGAGCGGGTGAGGCGGTGCAGTTCGGCTACCCAGTCGACCGTCATGTCGGGTTCGTTCCAGAAGGCGGCGAGGATGCCGCCGGGGCGGAGGACGCGGGCCATTTCGGGGAAGGCCTGGGGGAGGTTGAACCAGTGCAGGGCTTGGCCGACGAGGATCGCGTCGACGGAATTCGAGGGGAGGGGAATCGATTCGGCGGTCCCCGGGAGTGCCGTCACATCGGGGTAGTGGCCCTGGAGGATGGCGCGCATGGCCGCATCGGGTTCGACCGCGGTGACGTGAGCCCCCGCGGCGAGCAGCACCCCGGTGAGTTTGCCCGTGCCCGCGGCGAGATCCAGGGCCCGAACATCGGTGTCGCCCAGCGGCTCCAAGGCCCACCGCACGCCAGCCAACGGATAGTCCGGGCGGTGTTCGTCGTAGGCTGCGGCTTCCGCGCCGAAGGAACTCGCCCGCCGCGCGTGCAGGGCGGAGTCCTTGACTTCCCACCGACCGGATTCGCTCATTCCGTCATGGTAGGTCGGGTGAGCTCGGCGCGGGCGGCGGTGAGCATTGTCGTGATGGCGGCGGGGAGCGCCTGGACCGGGTCGGGGGCGAAGTGGGGGGAGTGGTTGGAGGGGAAGCGTTCGGGGAGAGCGCCTTCGGTGAGCATGTGGAGCTGGTCTTCCTCGGTGAAGCGGGCCGGGTCGATGCCGCCGATGTGCCAGAACACCGAGGGGGCCTTGGCGGCCGTACCGAACGCGCCGAAATCCTCACTGCCGGTTACGGGATTGTCCATCGGCATGACGGGCAGACCCGCGTCGGTCAGGGCGGCGAGCACGCGCTCGGTGTCGCCCGGGGTGTTCTCGGTGACCGGGAAGTGGTCGTAGAACTCGACTTTCGGATCCTGGGGCGCGCCCGCCGCGGCGGCCTCGGCCTCGGCCATGCGCGCGATGCCCTCGATCATGCGATTGCGCGAGCCGTCGGTGAAGGTGCGCAGGCTGAGCAGCACCTCGGAGGTGTCGGCGATGATGTTCGGCCGGGTGCCCGCGTGCAGGGCCCCGGCGGTGAGCACGGGCGTTGCGGCGGTAGCGGTTTGGCGGGCGGCCAGCGATTGCAGCCGCACCACCAGCGAGGCCGCCATGAGCAGCGGATCGATGGCGGTGTGCGGCTGGGAGGCGTGCCCGCCCTTGCCCAGGAAGGTGACGCGGATCGAATCGGAGGCGGCCATGAGGGTGCCGGGCTTGCTCAGGATGATTCCGGCGGGCAGCGGGCTCACATGCTGGCCGAGCACGATCCCCGGATGCGGAAACCGGTCCAGCAGACCGTCATTGATCATCCCCTGCGCCCCCGAACCGGTCTCCTCGGCGGGCTGGAAGAGCGCGACGACCGTACCCGGCAGCGGCTGGGCGGCCAATTCGGCGCAGACCCCGAGCAGCGCGGTCACATGGATGTCGTGACCGCAGGCGTGCATGACGCCGGGCACGGTGGACGCGTACTCCAGTCCGGTCTCCTCCTGGACCGGCAGCGCGTCCATATCCGCGCGCAGCCACACCACCGGCCCCGGGCCGTTGCGCAGCACGCCGACAACGCCGGTGCCGCCGACGTTCTCGGTCACCTCCCACCCGGGCATGGCGCGCAGTTCGGCCGCCGCCAGGCTCGCCGTCGCGTGCTCCTGGCCCGACAGCTCCGGATGGGCGTGCAACTGCCGGTACACCTGCTGCCAATGCTCGGTCATGTGAGACTCTCCTCCGAGGGAACGGTCGCCGAACCGCGTCGGGCGATACTCGCCCGGAACGCCTCGGCGGTTTGCGGAACCGCGGCCGCCGCCAGCAACGCCAGCAGTGGTCCGACGGCCATGGCTTCGAAAGCCGTTGTGTACGACAGATGATCGGTGATCACGCCGAACATCAGCGGGCTGAGCACTCCCGCCACTTGCCCGCCGAAAATGATGGCCCCCGTGGCGACGCCGATATAGGCGCTGGGCAGCGACCGCAGCGGCACCGCGAACGCGGGCATGTACGCCATCCCGGCCACCAGGCTCATCACGGTACCCACCAGCACGAACATCGGCAGCGACGCCATCCGCGGCAGGACGAACAGCATGGCCGCGGTGAATGCCATGGCGGGCCCCACGATGACGCGCGGACGCCCGCCGATCCGATCCGAGATCCGGGCCCCGATCACCACGCCCGCCGCCGCGGCCAGCGTGGTCGGCACCGCCGCGAAGGCGATGCCGCCCTGGGACACCGAGAGCTTCTCGTGCAGGAAGGTCGGCGTCCACGCGGTGACACCCCACACCAGCACGTCGTAGCCGAAGAAGATGACCGCGAACCCCAACAGCGCGGGGGAGCGCAGCACGGCCCGGCGTTCGGCCTTCGTCCCGATGTTCGCCACCGGAATCTCGTCCTGCACCAGCGGTTCCGGCATCCACCGCCGCCACGCCAGGATGACCGCCACCCCGAGCACTGAGATCACCGCGAACATCACCCGCCAGCCGACGGTGGGCAGCAAGATCCCCGCGATCACCGCGGCCAGCAGCAGCCCCGCCGCATTGGAGGAGTTCGTCCACCCCGCGGCGGTCGTACGCTGTTCGGGCCGACTGCGTTCGGCCAGCGCCTTGATGGCGGCGGCCGGAAAAACGCCCTGCACCAAGCCGAACAGGAACCGAATGCCCAGCAGCACCGCGAAAGACCAAGCGATGGCGGTCAATCCGGTGAAGACCGACCACGCCGTCAATCCCACGATCCCGACCGTCAAGGCCCCGTAACGGTCCGCCAGCAAACCACCGGGAATCTGGATCAACGCGTAGGAGATGAAGAACACCGACACCAGCAGACCCTGTTGCGTATGGTCGAGCCCGAGGTCGTGACCGATCGACGGCAGCGCGAAATTGATCACGGTCCGATCGATGTAGTCCACGACCCAGGCCGCGAACAGCAGCACGATGGTGATGCGGGTGGTGCGTGGCATCCAAGCCCTTTCAGACGCGGGAGGAGTGGCTGGGTGCCACACTGACCCATGCCCGAGGATACGGCCGAATTGCCGGATACCGACGGGCCATGCGGTGGGCTATGTCCCATTCCGGGTCCGGGGTGGAGCTGAAGAGGGCTCGTTTCGTTAGGCTCGCCTCGATGACTGGGACGCTGACGCACGGATACGTCGCCGAGGGATACGGCCGGGTGGCCGACGCCTTCCGGCGCAATTTCGACCATCGCGGCGAGATCGGTGCGGCGGTCGCGGTCTTCGACGGGGACACGCCCGTGGTCGATCTCTGGGGTGGTTGGCGCGATCCGGTGCGGCGGCTGCCGTGGGAGCGCGACACCATCGCCCCGGTCTTCTCCGCCACCAAGGGTGTTGCGGCACTGATCCTCGCCATGCTGGTGACGCGCGGGCAGCTGGACTACGACCAACCGGTGGCGCGCTACTGGCCGGAGTTCGCCGCGCGCGGCAAGGGCGAGGTGACCGTCCGCCAGCTCATCGATCATCAGGTCGGCCTGCACGTGCTGCGCGGTACCCGAATGACCCTGGCGGATCTGCGGGATCTGGACCGGGTCGCGGGGGTGCTGGCGGCCCAGCGACCCGCGTGGACGCCGGGCACCCGGCAGGGCTACCACCCGGTCAGCATCGGACTGTTCATCAATGAGCTGGTGCGCCGCGCCGATCCGGCCGGACGTGGCATTCGGCGCTTCCTCGCCGAGGAGATCTCCGGCCCGTTGGGTGTGGATTTCACCCTCGGGCTGGACGCCGACCTCGGCGGCGATCGCATCGCGCACCTGACCCGCACCACCGGACTCGACCTGCGATACGAGCGGAACCTGCCCTGGAATCAGGCGATTCCGGCACTGCTGCGGCGGGGTCAGCTCTTCCGCGCGCTGGCGGTTCCGGAGCTGGGCATGCCCGAGGATTTCGTGCGCCCGGAGATCATGTCGGTGGAACTGCCCGGCAGCAATGGTGTCGGTTCGGCGCGCGGGCTGGCCCGCATCTACGCCGCGGGCCTGTCCGGCGAGCTCCCGATCGCCGAGGCGGTCCGCACCCGCCTCGCCGACGCCGGTCCGGTGCCCGCCCCCGACGCCGTGCTGCGCACCACCACCCGCTTTCATCTCGGCTTCCGAAAGTCCTGTCCCACTTTCCCGTTCGGCTCACCGGACCACCGCGCCTACGGGACCCCGGGCATGGGCGGCTCGCTCGGCTTCGCCGACCCGCACACCGGTCTCTCCTTCGCCTACGTCCCCAACCGCCTCGGTCTGACCCTCAATGGCGATGTCCGCTGTCTGAGTCTCGCGCGTGCGGTTTTCGCGAAATCGACGCGCCGATCGAGTTCTCGTGGTGAACCGCGGCAGCCCGTCGTTCGTTGATCTAGATGTACCGGCCCCTAGGCCGGGGTATTTGCATGGCTAATTGCCATGGCTAACAGCGCTTTTCGGACTAGCGTGTGACCTGAGACACATTGATCGACAGCGCTCCACCTGGATACCTTGTGTGCGATGTATCGCGGACAAGTCAGTGTGGAACGGGGGAACGTGTCCCAGAAGGAGTCCGACAGACGAACCGTGACCGACCTCATCGTCGACCGCATCGCGGCGCACGCCGACCATCTCTTCGGCGTGGGCGGCGCGAATATCGAAGACCTCTACGATGCCGTCCAGCGGCACCCGACGTTGACCGGCATAGTCGCCAAACACGAGTTCGGCGCGGCCACCATGGCGGACGGTTACGCCCGCGCCACCGCCGGACTGGGCGTCGTGGCCGCCACTTCGGGCGGCGGAGCCATGAATCTCCTTGCGGCCCTGACCGAATCCTTCGACTCCCGGACCCCGGTGCTGGCCCTGGTCGGCCAACCGCCCACGGTGTTCGAGGGGCACGGGGCCTTCCAGGACACCAGTGGACTCCCGGGCCGCCTCGACGCCGAACGCATCTTCGGCGCGGTATCTGTCCACTGTGCGAAAGTCACTCGGCCGCAGGATATTACCGCTGAACTCGATCGGGCGATCGCCGCGGCGCTGAGCGGTGGTCCGGCGGTATTGCTGCTGCCCAAGAACATTCAAGCCGCCGAGGCGGTGATTCCGGATCGCACCGAGCCCACCACCGACCGGCAGCCGGTCGCCGACGCTGTGCTGCCGACCGAATTCACCGCCCTGCCGACCGAATTCACCGCCCTGCTGGCCGGAGTCCCGGCGGCGGGCCGGAGGGTGATCATCGCGGGCCCCGAGGTCGCGGCCGCCGATGTCCGTCCCGAATTGGCCGTGCTGGCAAGGGAGCTGGACGCGTCGGTCCTGCTCACCCCGGACGCCAAGGACGCCTTCCCGAATCGCGATCCACGGTTCGCGGGCGTCGTCGGTGTCATGGGGCACCCCCACGCGCCCGAACTCGTGGCCGGAGCGGCGCTGTGCCTGATCATCGGCACACCGCTGTCGATGACGGCACGGGCGGGCCTGGACGCCGCGCTGGCGGCATGCCCTCGGGTGCTTCACCTCGGAGCGGAGCCGCCCTTCGTGCCGGTGCACGCCGAGGCGCGGGGTGCGCTGGCCGCGACACTGCGTGAGCTGGTGACGCTGTCCCGAGCGATGAATCCCGCTGGTACCCAGTCATATCCAACCGACATGCCCGAACTGCCGGTGCCGCGGGCGTCCGGACCCGGCGTGCGGTATCGGGCCGCGGTGGCGGCTCTCGAAGCCGCGCTGGCACCCGGAACCGATGTCGTCGTCGACGCCGGGAACACCGGTGCCGCGGCGGTCCACCATCTGCGTGTGCCCGAGGACGGCCGATTCCTCATCGCGCTCGGGATGGGCGGGATGGGGTACTCGTTCGGCGCGGGGATCGGGTGTGCGCTCGGGCGGGGGCGGCGGACCGTCGTGATCGCCGGGGACGGTGCGTATTTCATGCACGGGCACGAGGTGCACACGGCCGTCGAGTATCAGGTGCCGGTCACCTTCGTCGTCTTCAACAACAACGCCCATGCCATGTGTGTGACGCGGGAACAGGTCTATTACTCCGGTGACTACAGCTTCAACCGGTTCCGCGCGGCGGAGATCGGGGCCGGGGTGGCCGCCATGTTCCCGGACCTGCCCGCCTGGACCGCGCGCACCCTGACCGACTTCGAGAACGCCCTCGAGAAGGCGCGGGCAATACCCGGGCCCGCATTCATCGAACTGCAGTGTGACCCCGACGAGATCCCCCCGTTCGCACCGTTTCTGAAGGAGCCCCGCCCATGACCGAGACCACCGTGCAGGACGAGCCGATCGAGGTTCCGGACCTGGATGTGCCCGGCGTGTATCGCATCGAGACCATGCCGCTCAAGGAGGGCATGCCGCTGGTGCTGGACATGACCCGCGCCGTCTACCCGCACGACGAGATCTACGGCCAGTACTGCACCGTCACCGAATACATCGACGCGCCGCCGGACGAGGTGTACGACTACCTCGCCGACACCCGCAGCCTGTGCGAATGGACCTACAGTATGCGGGGTTTCGCCCGCACCGAGAATCCGGAGATCTGGGTCTCCGACGACCGCATCGGCTCGCACACCCGCATCTACACCCGCACCGTCGCCAATCCCGAGGCGCGCACCGTGGACTACCACTGCGCCTGGGACCAGGCCGACCACCTGTGGATGATCTACCTCATGCGCGTGGTCGACGCGCAACTGGTGCTGAACAAGCCGGGTTGCGTTGTCACCTGGACCAATTGCCACCACCCGTTCTACGAGGAGAACGGCTACCCCGAGACCGCGCCCGAGGGCCGCCCGGTGTGGGTGGGCGACTTCTGGCACCTCTTCGCCGCCGGACACCTGCTGGAACTGCGCAATCTCAAGGCCATCTGCGAACACCGCCACGCCAACGGTGAGTCGATCAAGCCGGAATGGATGAACTGAGCATGAGCACCGATACCGTCAGCCTGATCGACGTCGCCGGGTACCTTCCCGAGAACATCGTCGCCGCGGACTATTTCGCGCAATACGCCGACCCGGACGAGGTCACCTCGAACCTCATGTTCAAGGCGCCCAAGTTCCGCCGCCATATCGCGCCCGGTGAGAAGCCCGCCGATATGGCCGAACGCGCGGTCGCCCCCATCCTGGAGCGCCAGGGCCGGAACGTGTTGCGCGACATCGACGTTCTCATCGTCCACACCCAGCTGCCCGAGATCGCCATTGTCGGCAATGGCGGCGAAGTGGCCGCGCGCCTGGGCATCTCGCCGGAGTGGCTGATCGATCTGCACAATGGCGGCTGCGCGTCGTTCGTGTACGGCATGAAGCTGGCCCGCCAGATCCTGCTGTCCACCGACGCCCGCTCCGCGCTCGTGGTGACCGTGCAGAACGCCGCGGGCCAGATCTTCACCCAGGAGCAGGTGCGCGGCAAGGCGCAGGCCGCCATTCCCGGCGACGGCGCGGGCGCGGGATTGCTGGTGAAGTCCGGTGCTTCGCCGATCCTCGATATCGAGACCCGGCACCTGCCGGAGTTCGCCGGGCAGATGACGGTCATCGCCGACCCGCCGCGCCGCTACTGGGAGGCCGGGGCCGGTGAGATGCACGTGGGATTCACCGAATCCAAGATCGCCAAGGTGCTGCAGCGCGGCAATCGGCTGGTGCCCGAGGTCGCCGAGGCGGTGTGCAAGCGCATCGGCGTGACCTCGCCCGAACTGGATCTGCTGGTCACCAACCAGCCCAACCGCGCCTTCCTGCGGAACTGGCGCGACGCGCTGCAACTGCCGCCCGAACGCCATCCCGACACCTTCGACGACTGCGGAAACCTGTTCGGCGCGGGCATTCCCGTCACCTTCGACCGGGCCGTGGACGAGGGCCGGGTGCCGGCCGGTGCGCTGGTGATGTTCGCGGGCTTCGCGCACGCGGGCGATTTTGCCGGGGCCGCCGCGGTCCGGTGGGGCGGGCGCTGAGCGGGGCGCGCGCGATGACCTCGCTCGTCACGGCCGGACACCGGTTGCAGCTCAACGAGATTCCCTTCGGACCGCCGCCCTCGGTGCGCGAGGCGCTCAGTCGCGCGCTGGCCTCGGCCAACCGCTATCCGGAGTTCCTGCCGCGGCGCCTGCCCCGGCTGATCGCACAGCGGCTCGGCTGCGGGCCCGAGCGCATCGTGGTGGGTGCGGGCGCGACCGGCGTGATCATGCACATCGTCCAGGAATTCGGTTCCGGCGGAGCCGAAGTCGTGATGGCGACGCCGACCTTCGACGGCTTCCCCATTCTCACCACCATGGCGGGCGGACGGCCGATCCCGGTGCCGCTCACCGGAACCGGCCGCCAAGACCTGGCGGCCCTGGCCGCGGCGGTGACCGATCGGACCCGGCTGGTGGTGGTGTGCAGCCCGCACAATCCCACCGGAACCCTGGTTCCGCCAGCGGAATTCGAATCTTTCCTGCGGGACGTCCCCGCCTCGGTCACGGTCGTCCTGGACGAGGCGTATGTGGATTTCGTGGCCGAGGCCGACCGGGTCGACGTCTTCGCGCTCTTGGACAAGCACGCGAATCTGCTTGTGCTGCGCACCTTTTCGAAGGCGTACGGGCTCGCGGCACTGCGGGTCGGCTACGCCATCGGTGACGAGGAGCTCATCGACCGCGTCGCCCGCTGGCAGCTGCCGTTCGGTATGACCGCGCTCGCCGAGGTCGCCGTGCGCGCCTGCTACGAGGCCGAGGCCGAGATCCAGGCCCGCATAGCGGTCTTGGCCGAGCACCGGGACCGGCTCACCACGGGACTGCGCGAGCTCGGCCTGTGCGTCCCCGACAGCTACGCCAACTTCTCCTACCTCACCCTGCCCGCCCCCGACGCCGAAGCGGTGGCAACCGCGCTCGCGGGCGCGGACATCCACGTCAAGACCTATCCCACCGGGATTCGCATTACGGTTGGCGATCGTTCGGCCACCGACGCCGTGCTCGCCACGGTCCGCAGTACAGTGCAGTAATGCACGAACATCCGCCTTCCGCACCCGAAGGGCACCGGGCCGGAGCGGACGAGGAGATCGATTACGCACTGCTCTCGCTCAATGCTCAGCTGTGCTTCGCGCTGTACTCCACGTCTCGGTCCATGACCGCTGCCTACCGGCCGTTCCTGGACGATATGAATCTCACCTACCCGCAGTACCTGGTGCTGCTGGCCCTGTGGGAGCGTCCCGGCATCACCATGAAGGACCTGGGCGAACAGGTCCACCTCGACTACGGCACCCTCTCGCCCCTGGTCCAGCGACTACAGTCGCGCGGCCTGGTCGAGAGCGTGCGCAGCGCCACCGACGGCCGCGCGGTCGTCCTGCACGCCACCGAGGCCAGTCGTGAGCTTCAGCAGGGTGCGCAGCACATGATCCAAACCGTGCTGGATCTGGTGGGTGTTCCGGTGGAGGAGATCGAGACGCTGCGCGACCAGGTCAAGGCGCTCGGCACCCGCCTGGACGCGGCGGCCGCGGCCGCCCGCGCCCGCTGACCGCCCCGTCCCGGGCTACTCAGGCGAATTTCGCCAAGGCGTCCGCCACGATGGCGTCCAGCCGCGCGTGGTGGGCGCCCTTCCAATAGGTCTGGCCGCAGTCGACGCACTGGGCGAAGGAGTCGTAGCTGCGGCCGGTATTGCCCGGCAGGTGCGCGCGGACGGCCTCGCGCTCGGCGGCGCGCAGGACCCCGTTGCAGGAGGTGCAGCGGGTCCACGGATCCAGCCGGGGTGCGAAGCGGGAGAGGATGTCGTCCAGCTGCTCGGCCGGATGGTGGCTGTAAACATAAGCGCCGGAATAGATTTCCCGACGCCGTAGCAGGCCGCGGTCGCGCGAGAGCAGGACCCGGGATTCGGCCGCGGAGCGGGCCGCGAGGGCGGCGTCGCCGATATCGGGATTCTCGTACGCCGCATCGATTCCCAGCAGGCGCATGCGCCGGGCCAGGGTGCCCAGATGTATGTCGAGCAGGAAGCGCAGTGGCTCCGCGCTCGGCTGCGGGCGCGTCACGGCCGCCACCGCGACCTGCTCGCCGCCGGCGGGAATGTGCCCGGCCGCAACCGCTTCGCCGTTCACCGACAGTCCACCCACCTCGGTGAGCGGGACGCCCAGCGACTCGACCACGTGCCCGAGCGTCGAGGTGCCGTCGATGCGGATGTGCGCGCCGTCCCGCTGCCCGACGAAAACGCGCAGCTCGGGCGCGAACTCGACGGTGATTTCCCCTGGGTTCACCAGCTCAGGATCTCAGAAACGGGGCGGCGGCGAGCAACTCGATTTCGATCTCGAGCCGCCGGCGGCTTCGGAGAAAGTGAAGTGGAGGCCAATTTCTCCTCCCCAGTGGTCTGAAGCACAGTGGAAGGATATCGGAACAGCTCGTTAACCAATTGTTTGCAGTTCTATGGGTTGCGCGGTTGGAATGTTGGTGTTTTTCTTGGTGCGCAGGTCGATTTCGACCCACCGACGGACGAAGGAGAAATTCCCGTCGGGTGCCATTCTCGGCAGCGTCGCCGCCGCACATTCGATCTGCGACCACCGAGCCGCCGCCCGTCGGCGCTCGTCCTGATGAAGGTTGAAAGGAATACAGGCCATGAGCGAATCTCGATTGGCCGGTGCGGCCGTCATTCTCGCGGGCATCGCGGTGCCCCTTCTCGTGCCTGCCCTGGCTGCCGCCGTGCCGGTGGACGGCGCTCCCTCCGCCGCCACCGGCACGGGAGTCCAGGCGCCCGATCCCGCACCCCAACAGTCGATCTTGCCGCAGCTCGGAACCGGTAGCGCCGCGGCCGGAACCGGCAGTTCGACCGCCGCCGGACTGGTCGGGGCACTGGGCACCGGCAGCGCCGCGGCGGGCAGTGTGGCCGGGCTCTTCCCCGGACCGGGCACGCTGCTCTCGGTGCTCGGCACGGGCAGCGGCGCGGCCAGCGGTTCGGCGCAGGCCGGTGGCACGGCCGCACAGGCATTGGGTACGGGCAGCGCCGCCGCGGGCGCTGGATCCTCCGGTAAGTAGCAGTAGCTTTCAATTCGCCGGACAGAAATTGATCGTTTCAGGTGGAAGTGTTCTGCTTAGCCTGATTTATTAACGGATTTCTAACGGTCACTGTCCGAGCGGATTCAGATGAGGGAGACGGTCATGGACTACACCCACCTGTCCGAATTCGCGGTGCGCCCCGGCGCACTCACGCTCTGGCGGGCCGAACTGGCCGCCGGGGCCGCCTGGGTCACCGACGAGCGACCTTTCACCAGCGTCCATGTCCGGCACTGCCGCGATACCGACGCCACCGATCCGCGTCCGGGCCGAGGCCGTTGGATCGGAACCATTTTCGAAATGGACGCGCCCTTCGACGCCGCGCACTGGAGCGAGACGGTGCGACTGTGGCACGCCCGCCACGAGGGTTTGCGCACCACGCTGGCGTCGTGCGGGGACACCGAGCTCGCCTCGTACCGAGACACCGAACCGGAGCGGCTGATCTGCGCGGCCGCCGATGTCACCGTCGCCGCCGAACCGGTGCCCGATGTCACCGAATCCCGGCACATCAACGAATACCTCACCGACGCACTGGAATTGCGGTTGTCGCCGCTGCGCTGGCCGCACTGCCTGCTGGCCACCGTGGAGCACGCCGAGACCGCCGACTTCACCGTGCTGGTCGCCGCCGACCACTCGGTCATGGACGCCTACTCGCAGGCCATCGTCATTCTGGAACTGCGCGCGCTGTATGCCGCTGTGGCCCAGGGCGAACCGGTCCGCGAATCCCCGACCTTCGGCAGTTCGGCCGACTTCGCGCAGTGGGAGCGCAGCATGGCGGCCGCGCTCACCCCCGAGTGCGAGCCGGTGCGCTACTGGCGGCGTTTCCTGGACGGCTCGGGCGGCATGCTGCCGCGCTTCGAGCCCGCCATCACCGCCTCCAGCACGGCGGTATCGCACCGGCCGCAGGAGAGCGTGTCGCGAAAGCTCTTGTCGCTCACCGATCTCGAGCGCGTGGAGCAGGCGGTCACCGAGCGCGGCCACCGGCTGTCGGTCGCGGTGTTCACCGCGCTCGCCATCGCCTACCGCCGCACCTTCGGCTACATCTCCCTGCGCGCCATCATGCCCATCGCCACCCGCCCCGATCTGCGCTGGCTCGAATCCATGGGCTGGTTCGTGAATGTCGTCCCCATCGACATCACTCTCGCCCCAGACCTGGATGTGGACAGCGCCCTGGAGACCACCCGGACCACCCTGCGCCGCTCCAAGGTTGCCAATGACGCCACCTGGACCCGGGTGCTGGAACTGCTCGGCTGCACCGACCGTCCCCGTTTCGGCGTCTCCTTCCTCGATATTCGGGTGCTGCCCGACTACGAGCTGGTGGAATCGCTGCGCGGGCACACCCTGCGCGCCGAGTCCTACTCCGGCGACGAGGTGTTCTTCTGGATCGTCCGCGCCGCCGACGGCCTGCGCCTGTCCACCCGCTTCCCCGCCTCCTTCCCGGCGGTGGAGATGGACCGCTTCCTGGCCGAATTCACCAGAGCCATGCTGGAATTCGCGCACGCACCGCAGCCGAAGGTCGGTATCGGACCCGCCATCCCGAGTGCCACGCAGGTGTTGCGCGGCGAGGGCGACACCGCGGTCGATCCCGGCTCAGCGCCCCTAGCCCCCGCCCGGGTGTAGACCATGCGGGCCCTGCTGGCGTTCGCGGGTAGTCGCGGCGACGCTCAACCCGGCGTGCTGCTCGGGCGCGAGCTCGCGCGGCGCGGGCACGAAGTGACCGTGGCGGTATCGCCGAATCTCGTGGAATTCGCCGCGCGGCACGGGGTTTCGGCGGTGCCGTTCGGGCTGGACAGCGGCGAGCTGCTGCGGGCCCAGCGGGACGACGAACGGTTTCGCGGGCTGAATCCGGTTCGGCGCGTGCAAGCCGTGCTGGATCTGCAGCGGCGCGGATTCGGTACGGCGGCGGGCGATCTGCTCGCGCTCGCCGGGGACCTCGGGCTGGCGCGGGACAAGGGCGTCCTCGTCACCGGGATGGCGTGTGAGGAGGTCGCCGCCGAAGTCGCCCGCCACCACGCCATCCCGCTCGCGGCGCTGCATTTCTTTCCGATCCGGCCCAACCGGGTGGTGCCGGTGGTTCCGGCGGGCCTCGCGTCCCGATTGCCCGGCGAGTTGCACCGGCTGGGCTGGCACGCCCTGACCAAGGCCCGCGCCTGGGCACTGGCCAGCGAGATCACGGCCTTCCGGCGGGCCAACGGGTCCGGGCCGCACGACACCGACGTGCCGTTGGTGTCCTACACCGCCGTTCAGGCATACGACCCGGATCTGTTCCCGGGACTCGTGGACGAGTTGCGCGACGAACCTTTCACCGGATTCCCGGTACCCGCCGCGGGCGGCGAACTCGACCCCGAGCTGGCCGCGTGGCTGACCGAGGGTCCGGCTCCGGTATATGCCGGGTTCGGGTCCATGCCGGTCGCCGACCCGATCGCGACCGAGTCGATGGCACGGGAGGTGTGCCGACGGCTCGGACGGCGACTGTTGTTGGTGGGCCCCATGTTCCGGCCGCGCATCGGTCTGGATCTGGCCGTCGTCGATCAGGTCGACCACGGCGCGGTGCTGCCGCTGTGCACGGCGGCCGTGCACCACGGCGGCGCGGGCACCACCGCCGCCGCGTTGCGCGCCGGTGTCCCGTCGGTGATCTGCTCGGTGCAGGCCGATCAGCCCTACTGGGGCAGACAGCTCGAGCAACTCGGGCTGGGCGTGACCGTCCCGTTCGCGGGCCTGACCGCGAATCGGCTGGAGCGCTCGCTGATTCGGGCGACCGCGCCCGAAGTGGTGGCCTGGGCGGCGGCCTACGGCGCGGGCTTCCGCGACGACGGCGTCGCGCGGGCCGCCGATGTCATCGAATCCTTCTCCGCCACCGGAGAATCCGCCAACAGAGAATCCATTGCTCCGGACACCGGTGTTCGCGAGCTTCCGAGCACGATCGGAGGTGTGCGATGAGCACGGAGATCGCCATCGAAACCCGGGGGCTGGGTAAGAGTTTCGGGTCCATGAACGCCGTCGAGGCGGTGGACCTGCGGGTCGCGGCCGGGACGGTGTTCGCGCTGCTCGGGCCGAACGGCGCGGGCAAGACCACCACGGTGCGGATGCTGTCCACACTGCTGCGCCCGTCCCGCGGCACCGCAACGGTTTTCGAGTACGACGTGGTCGAGCAGGCCACCGCGGTGCGGTCCATGATCGGGCTCACCGGGCAGTACGCGGCCGTGGACGAGAACCTGACCGCGTGGGAGAACCTACGGCTGTTCGGGCGGCTGCTCGGCCTGACCCGCCGCGCCGCCCAGGATCGCGCCGCCGAACTGCTGGAGGAATTCGAGCTGACCGGTGCCGCGCAGCGGCGGGTGTCCTCGTTCTCCGGCGGCATGCGGCGACGGCTGGATCTGGCGGCGACGCTGATCACGGTGCCGCCCTTGATCTTTCTGGACGAGCCGACCACCGGCCTGGATCCCCACACCCGGGAACGCATGTGGGGCGTGGTGCGCGGGCTGGTCGGGCGCGGCGCGACGATTCTGCTCACCACCCAATACCTCGAGGAGGCCGACGCTCTCGCCGACCGCATCGCCGTCATCGATCACGGGACCGTGGTGGCGGAGGGTACGGCGGGTGAGCTGAAGTCCTCCATCGGCGAGGAGATGCTGCGCATCGATCTCGCCGATCCCGAGCAGCGCCCGCTGGCGGACGCCGCCGTCGAACGGCTCACCGGCACGACACCCCTGCACGGTGACAATCCGGCCACCCTGACGGTGCCGCTCTCCGATATCGGCACCGCGGCCGACGTCGTGACCGCCTGCCGCGACAGCGGAATTCGCCTGCGCGGCTTCGGGGTCGAGCGCCCCGACCTGAATTCGGTGTTCCTGGCGCTGACCCAGCGCCCGGCCCGCACCCCGCTTCCGGCAGAAAGGGCGAGCGCATGACCGTCGCCAACCCGGTGCTCGTGCACCCGACCGCCCGCATCGCGCGCGCCCCGCGCATCACCCACGTCGGCCTGCGCGCGGGCCTGGCGCAGTCGCTGTTCATGGCCCAGCGCGGCATGCTGACCTTCCGGCACAGCCCGCAGCTGCTCTACGACGCCGTCCTGCTGCCCATTGTCGGGCCGCTGCTGTTCGGCAGCGTGTTCGGCAAGGCCATCGCGGGCAGCCTGGACGCCTACCTGCCCACGCTCATCCCCGGCGTCCTGGTGCAGATCGTGCTGACCTCCTCGGTCGCCATGGGAGTCCAACTCTCCGAGGACATTCGCTCCGGCGTGTTCGACCGCTTCGTCTCCATGCCCATCGCCCGCTTCGCGCCGGTGGCCGGGGGACTGGTGGCCGGTGCCACCCGCTATGTGATCGCGGCGCTCATGGTGCTGCTGGTCGGCTTCGGCATGGGCTACCGGCCCGAGCACCCGTTCGGATTGATCCTGGGCGCGGCGCTGGTGGTGTTCGCCACCACCGCCATGAGCTGGCTGTTCGCCTTCATCGGCGTCACCGTGGCCAAACCCGCTGCCGTACAGGGCATGTCGATGCTGGTGCTGACCTTCGTCAGCTTCGCCTCCAATGCCCTGGTCCCGGTGGCGGCCATGCCCGCCTGGCTGCGCCACGTCTCCGACTACAACCCCGTCTCGCATCTGGTCGCGGCCGTGCGCGAGCTGGCCGAATCGGGTTCGGTCGGCTCCGACTTCGCCTGGTCGGTGGGGGCCGCGTTGGCCGTCGCGATCGTGTTCGCGCCCTTGACCGTTCGCACCCTGCGTGCCCGTTGATCTCGCTGCCCCGTGCTCATCGATCCGGAGACCGCCATGACCACCGTCCTCAACCGGCTCACCGCCGACGACGATCTGTTCCTGAAACTGCACGACCTCTACGGCACCGCCCTGGTCAACCAGCTGGCCTGGCGCTTCGACGAGCGCCTGGACCCGGTGGTGCTGAACCGTTTCCACGCCCATCTCGCACACGGCTTCCTCTCGCGCCGGGTGATGACGACCTCGGTGCCCTTCGCCCGGCCCTGGTGGGTCAACGCCACCACCGCCGAACCGCTGGCGCTCCAGGACGAGCCGGTGCCCGACACCGAGGTTCTGGATTGGTTCTTCGCGCAGAGCGCCGTGTCGTTCGATCCGGTCAGCGGCCGACTCTGGCGATTGTCGGCCGCGCCCACGACCTCCGGCGGCACCCTGCTGTCGCTGGTGACCTCGCACGTGGGCGCGGACGGCGGGGCCGTGCTGTACGCGGTGGGTGACGCGCTGGAGCGGCTCGACAAGCGTGAGACCCCCGACATCACAACGAGTTCCGGACGTCTGGTGGGCGCGCTCCCCGCGAGCGGCCTGCTCCGGTCCCACATCGCCGACGGCCTCGGCCAACTGCGGGCGGCGGCGCTGAGCCTGCGCGCCGCCTTCGCCGCCCGCAATGTCCAGGAGCCCGAACGCAGTCCCCGCCCGGCCGAGCCCCGACTGCCGCTGCCCGACCGCTACTCCGCCGCCGACCTGGTGGTGGAAGTCGATGCGGCCGAATGGAATTCCGTCGCCAAGGCCCACGACGGCACCGCCAACGGCCTCATGGTCGGTGTGGCGGTGGGCATTCTGGGCCGCAGCGGCCGCATTCTCGACGGCTCCGCGGTGCGCGTCGACATCCCGCACTCCATGCGCGGCGTGGACGACCCGCGCGGCAATGCCACGACGGGCCTGCCCATCGCGGTGCCCTACCGCAAGGGCGAACTCACCGATCTGCGCCAGGTGCGCACCGCCATCAAGCAGGCCGCCCACGCCTACGCCGACCCGGCGACCACCCCGGCCCTGCAACACCTGCAGCCGATTCAGCAGATGCTGCCCCGCTTCGTCCTCGGCTACTTCTCCCGGACCGCCAAGGCCCCGGAATGCCTGTGCACCAATCTCGGCGAGACCGGTCAGGGCGTGGCGACCATCGCCGGTGTGCGCGCCCGCTCGGTGCTCATGCGCCCGGTGGTCTGCACGGGCGACCCCGAGCTGTTCCGCCGCGTCGAGATCGGCCTGAACCTGTCCTGGTCCAGCGACGGCGACATCGTCACCCTGGCCATCACCGGTGCCGACCCGGATCGCTTTCCGACCCGGGAGGCCCTGCGCGACTACGTCACCGATGAGTTCGAGGCCTGGGGACTCCGTCCACGCTTTTGGCAATAAGTGTCTGTGCACATATTGAAAATTTGCTAGCCATAGTTGGCAGCCCATGCGTGGTGCTGGTAGATATGTGCGTGCAATCCCATTCAGGAGGACCTTGTGCGCACACTCGCAGGCGTTGTGGCCGCGCTCGCCATCATGGGCTCGACGGCGGGCGCAGCCACCGCGGAACCTACGGGTAGCACCCCGCTCGACACCGTCACCGCCTGTCCCGCGACCGCCCGTGCCGACGCCCCGGTCCTGCTCGTTCACGGCACCCATGCCGACGTGGAGCAGAGTCTCGGTCCGGTGCGTCAGGGCCTGCTCGAGGACGGTCGCTGTGTCTACGGCCTCGACTACGACTCCGACGAGTCGCTGTCGACCTCGGTCGACTACTTCGCCGCCGCGGTCGACCGGATCCTCGCGGTGAACCGGGCGAAAACCCTCGATCTGGTGGGCAAATCACAGGGGGCGCTGATCGCTCGGGCGGTCAGCCTGCGATTCGCCGATCGCGACGTGAACCCCATCCGCACCGTCGTCGCGGTGAGCGGTCCCCAGCACGGCACGAGTGTCGCGGGCCTGCGCCTGCCCGCCGGTTCGTCCCTGCCGCAGGGACTTCCGTTCCTGTCACCGGCGATGGCCGACATGCTCGCCGGCTCGCCGTATCTGACTCGACTCGACAGCGGTCCGACGGTCGCGCCCGGCGTCCGCTACGTCATGACCGCCACCGCCTACGACGAGATCGTCACGCCGTACACCACGGCGTTCATCGACGCGCCCGGTGTCACCAACCTCCTGGTGCAGGACGGCTGCCCCGAGGATCACACCGGTCACCTGGCCGGAACCACCGACCCCCGAACCGTCGACCTGGTCCTGCACGCCCTCGATCCCGCGCGGCATCCGACGGTCCGCTGCGTGGCCAACGACAACCGAAAGTAGCCACGCCGTGCGGGAATCGAATTCATCCTGGGTCGGCGCGGGCATCGGCCGCCGCGCCTTCGGGCGCGGAATCCTGGGCGGTGCCGCCCTGGCCGGGTCGGCCCGCCTCGCCTCGCCCGCGTCGGCCGCCCCGGCGGGGCGGACATATCGGCTCGCCCCCGAACAACTTTCGCGCACCGCCGATCGGGACTTCTTCGGTGTCAACGGCGCGCGCATCATCTCCGCGGAGAATGCCCGGCAATGGCACGATCCCGCGTTCCAGGACGCGCTGGCGGCCGTCGGCCCGGGCCTGATTCGCGTGCAGGGCGGCACCACCTCGCAGTGGATCGACTGGCGCACCGGACTTTTCGACGAACAGGACGGCGGCGGTTTCGCCGGCCGCAATGCGGGACGGCCGCCGATCACCCTGCCGGACTGGGCCGATATCGTCCGGCGGACCGGCGCCACACCGCTTTTCGACCTCAATGTGGTCACCTCGACGCTCGACGATCAGCTCGACATGCTGCGCGCGGCCCGGCGGCTGGGCATGCCGATCCGATATGTCGAACTGGGCAATGAGCTGTGGGTGCCGATGCGGGCGTACTCGGCCGTCTATCCCACCGGCTCCGATTACGCGCGAGCCATGAACGACTGGATATCCGCCATCCACGGTGAATTCCCTGGGGCGCGGATCGGTGTGGCGGCCGCCGACAACTCCCCGGGCATCACCGGGGCTTTCGGGGGGCAACGCTATGCCGACTGGAATCACGGCCTGTACGAGACGCTTCGCGACGCCGACGCGGTGACCTTTCATCCGTACTGGATAGTGGACCCGGTCGCGGCCGATATCGCTTCGACCGCGGTCGGTGGCACCGTGAACTGGACCCACGTCGCCGACACCATGCTGCGCGACATGCCGACCGGGCTGCAGGCGTGGTTCACCGAATACAACCAGATGGGCAAGGAGGCGACCCCGCCGCTGGACCGCCTGCCCGCGGTCCGACAGACCTGGGCCGTGGGCTTGAGCGTCGCCTCGTTCACGCTGCGCGCACTGCTCGATCCGCGCGCGGGCATGGCGGTCGTGCACTGTGCGCTCAATGGTGCGCCGAGCACGACCACCGGCGGCGGCGGGACCACGAATCAGGCTGTGCACGCACTCATCTCCGACGGCTCGGGTGGTTCCGCGCTCTTCGGCCGGACCGCGCTGAACATCGCGCTGACTCCGATCTACCACTGCCTGGACGAGGCGACGACGGTGCGCTCGCTGCGCTTGGATCCCGGCGTCGAGTCGCCCGCCGGGCTGCTGCTGCCGCCGTATATCGGTGTCGCCGACGCCTTCACCGGCGCGGAACTGTCCTCGGCCGCGGGCATCCGGGCGATTCTGATCAACACCTCGGACCGATCTCTGCGAATAACGCTGCCGCCCAGCCTCGTCGGTGCGCAGGAGGTGCGGATCCTGGCCGCCGCCCCGACCGCCGCCCCGGCGTTCGTCGCGGGCGACACCGTCTCCGAAACCGGCGCAACGGTTTCCGATGTGCTCGACCTGCCCGCCTACTCGCAGGCCCTGCTGCGTCGCCGGTGAGAAGTCAGCTCTCCGGGCGGTTCTCGAAGTCGGCGAGGGTCACCTCGAGCCAGCCGATATAGGCGGCGGTCGACGCGCGGCCTTGGTCGTGGGCCGCCCGCATCACCTGCCCGGCCCAGCCGGGGTCGATGTCGTCGATAGGTGCGAGCGCACCGGTCAGCTCATCGATTCGGGTGGGCGAGCGCACCTGCGCGCGGCGGTAGTCGAGTTCGGTGCGCAGGACCTCGACGGCGAACTCGCGGCCGAGCGCTCCGGCCAGCAGGAATCGCATCATGAAGTCGGGATCCATGGGCCGGGGCGCGGGTTCGTAGGGGGAGCGGGCCCAGTCCAGCAGGGTCCGCCGACCCTCGGCGGTGAGCCGGTAGACCTTGGCGTCCGGCTTGCCCTCGCGGGCCTCGACCTCGAATTCCACGAGTCCGCGGTCGACCAGCTTGCCCAGGGTCCGGTACACCTGCGGCAGCGTCACTCGATAGCCGACGAACCGTCCGGGACCGTCCATCCATTTGCCCAGGTCGTAGCCGGACAGCGGACGCAGGGCCAGCAGGCCGAGGATGAGGGTGTCGAGCATGCGCCCAGCCTATGTGCACGCGCAGTCACTGCGGCGACGCCGGGTGCCATGGCGGCTGATCTCTTGTTGACGACCTGCCAGTGTAGGTGTAACCATGGGATACAGTTACTTAGGTCACTCCCCGAGAGGCTCTGACAATGACGTCAGCACCCGTGAAGACCGACGCCACGGTCGAATTCGCACGGCAGTATGCCGAGAAACTCCTGCTGCTGTCGCAGGGCTCGGTCGACAAGCACTTCGATCCTTTCACCGATATCGATTGGGACAACCCGGATTTCGCGGTCACGCCGAACGACCGGCGCTGGATTCTGCCGGTCTCCGGTGACATGTTCGCCCGTCACCCCTGGTATCAGGCGCAATCGGAGGCGCGCAAGATCGCCATCGGGCTGTGGCGGCAGGCCAATATCGCCAAGGTGGGCCTGCAATTCGAGACCCTGCTCATCGGCGGCATGGTGCAGCACACCTTCAAGCTGCGCAATGGCTCGCCGGAGTTCCGGTACTGCACCCACGAGGTCATCGAGGAGTGCAACCACACCCTCATGTTCCAGGAGATGGTGAACCGCATCGGGATCGACGTGCCCGGCATGGGGCCGATCCTCAAGCAGCTCACCTACATCGTGCCGCCGCTGGCGTCGCTCTTCCCGAATCTGTTCTTCATCGCGGTGCTCTCCGGCGAGGAGCCGATCGACCACGTGCAGAAGGCGATTCTGCGGGCCGGGGAGGAGGTGCATCCGATCATGCGCGGCGTCATGGCGATTCACATCGCCGAGGAGGCGCGGCACATCTCCTTCGCCCACGAGTTCCTCGAACACCATGTGCCGCAGGCGAACCCGCTCAACAAGTTCGTCCTGTCGCTGGCCTTCCCGATCGTCATGTGGATCGGCGGGCGGGCCATCGTGATTCCGCCCCGGGCCTTCTTCAAGGAGTTCGACATCCCGCGCGAAGTTCGCAAGGACGTCTTCTTCGGTTCCCCGGAGTCCAAGGAGGCTTTCGCGGGCTTCTTCGGCGATGTCCGCGCACTCGCCAAGAAGATCGGCCTGATGAACCCCGTCTCGAGGCAGGTGTGGAAGGTCCTCGGCATCGACGGCCACACCACCCGCTACCGCTCCGAACCGGACCGTCCCGGCCAGGTCCGCGCGGCGTAGGGACCTTGGTCCTCGGTCGCGGCAGGTCAGTAGACGTAACTAGAAATAACATGTAATACTCGGTGCGCCCGGACGCCGGTGTCCGGGCGTGACCAGAAGCGAGAACAGCGATGACGCGGCATGTCGACGTACTGATCATCGGCGCGGGCCTGTCCGGTATCGGCATGGCCTGCCACCTGACCAGGGAGAAGACCGGGCGCAGCTACCTGATCCTGGAGCGCCGGACCGCCATCGGCGGCACCTGGGACCTGTTCAAATACCCCGGCATTCGCTCCGACTCGGACATGTACACCTTCGGCTACGGCTTCCGGCCCTGGCACGGCACCAAGGTGCTGGCCGACGGACCGCACATCCGCCAGTACATCGAGGACACCGCGCGCGAGTACGGCGTCACCGATCACATCCGCTTCGGCCGCAAGGTCACCAAGGCCGCCTGGTCCAGCGACGAGGGCGTCTGGAGTGTCGAGGTGCTCGACGAGCGCACCGGCAAGACGGAGACCTACACCAGCGATTTCCTCGTCGGCTGCACCGGCTACTACGACTACGACAACGGGTACCGGCCCGCATTCCCGGGCGAGGAGAACTTCCGCGGGCGGATCGTGCACCCCCAGCACTGGCCCGAGGATCTCGACTACCGCGGCAAGCGTGTGGTCGTGATCGGCAGTGGCGCAACGGCCATCACCCTGATCCCGGCCATGAGCGCCGATGCCGCGCACGTCACCATGCTGCAGCGTTCGCCCACCTATATCGCCGCGCTGCCCGCCGACGATCCGGTCGCGGTCGGCTTCAAGTTCGCGAAGGTGCCCGCGGCCATCGCCTACAAGGCGGGCCGGGCGCGCAATATCGCGCTGCAGCGCGCGAGTTACCAACTGTCCCGGACCAATCCGAAGCTCTCGGCCAAGCTCATGCTGGCCGCCGTGCGCGCGCAGGTCGGTCCGAACATCGACATGCGGCACTTCACGCCGAGCTACAACCCGTGGGATCAGCGGCTGTGCGTGGTTCCCAACGGCGATCTGTTCCGGGTGCTGCGCAAGGGTGAGGCGTCCATCGTCACCGACACCATCGAGACCTTCACCGAGAAGGGCATCCGGGTGTCCTCGGGCGCGGAGATCGAGGCCGACATCATTGTCAGCGCAACGGGTTTGAGTGTGCAGATGCTCGGCGGCGCGACCCTCGAGGTCGACGGCGAAACCCTGGCCACCCGAGACCTGGTGGCCTACAAGGGCGCACTGCTGGGCACGGTCCCGAACATGATGGTGGTCCTCGGCTACACCAACGCCTCCTGGACGCTGAAGGCCGACCTGGCCGCCGAGTACTTCTGCCGCCTGTTGAATCACATGCGCGACAACGGGTATCGCGAAGTCGTCGCGATCCCCGAGGACGCCGACAAGTCCGAGGCCTCGCTCATGGGCGGTGCGCTGACCTCCGGCTACATCCAGCGCGGCGACGGCGTCATGCCGCGCCAGGGCGCGCGCGGACCGTGGTTGGTCATCAACAACTACTTCCGCGACCGCGCCATGCTGCGCAAGGCGCCCTTGGAAGACGGCATCCTGCGGTTCCGTCGCGCCACCGACAAGGCGGCTCCGGCTCCGGCCGAGTCCCGCTCGGCCTGAACGAATTCCCCCTCGCGAAGCCGACCGTGCCCTGTGTACGGTCGGTACTTCGCGTGGAGGGGAGAAACACATGAGTTATCCGGTCGAGTCGGTCGAGCTGCGGGACCGCGGTCTGGCGGCCGTGCGGGCGGGAGATCTCGCGGACGCCGAACAGCTGCTGCGGCGGGCGTTCGACGCCGGACATGCCGGGGCCGCCAACGATCTGGCCGATCTGC
The DNA here is from genome assembly GCF_035818515.1 of Nocardia sp. CDC153. Lineage (NCBI taxonomy): Bacteria > Bacillati > Actinomycetota > Actinomycetes > Mycobacteriales > Nocardiaceae > Nocardia > Nocardia sp. CDC153. The sequence goes on from NZ_JAYKYU010000005.1 coordinate 121,417, forward strand.
TGCTGCGGCGCGGCGACCGCGACGAGGCCCTTCGGTGGTGGCGGCGCGGTGCCGAATCGGGTGATCCCGAATGCCTTTTCGAGCTCGGTTACGTCGACGAGGCCGCGGGCGATCTGGCCGCCGCCGAGCGGTGGTACCGGCGCGGTGTCGAGCTGGGCGGCACCGGATCACTGCTCAATCTGGCCAATATTCTGGAGGGCCGGGGCGAGCGGGACGAGGCCATGGAGCTCTACCGGCGGGCCTGGGCGGCCGGGCAGGACAAGGCCGCGTTCAATCTCGGGCGCATCTACGACGATGGCGGGCGCGGCGATCAGGACGCCGCCGAACTCTGGTACGCGCGGGCCGCCGAGCGCGGAAACGCCGGTGCCGCCTTCAATCTCGGCTTCGTGCGCGGCGATCGGGGCGATGTCGAGGGCATGCTGGACGCGTGGCGGCGGGCCGCCGGGTTCGGGCACCCGAAGGCGGGGCACGCGCTGGCCGATCACTACGGGCGGCGGGGCGCGCTGGCGCAGGCCCGGTACTGGTCCGAATTCGCGGACGGGCCACGGGTTTTCAGCCCCGAGTTCGAGTCCTTCGGCGGCTGGGGCGCGGCCGCCGCCATCCACCGACAGGATCTGCTCAACGACTTCCTCGGCGACGACTACGTGCACTACGACCTCGACGCGCGGACCTTCAAGGTCGGTGAGAACACCTACGGCGGAGTGACTTTCCTCGGCAGCTTCTCCAACCTGGACCAGAGCTGGCTGTGGTCCTGGGACAACTCCCATTTCGACCCCGCCGCCCCGGCACTCGCGGCGGTGGCGAAGATCCGGGAGTACGGTGCGCAGCAAGGCATCCCGGAGTTCATCTGCGGTCGGCTGGACATGTCCAATTTCCCGGATCCCAAGCAGGCAGCGACCATCATGGCCATCGCGGCCGGATCCCTGCTGGGCGGCAACGGCGTCAACTCCGTCGGCATCAACGGCGGCAAGGGCAGCACCTATGTCCACCTGGACGATCCGCGGCTCCCGGCCGACGAGTACGACCCGATCGCCGCGCCCCGGCTGCTCATGACGGCCGCCCAGGTCTTCCCCGCCGACCACGCGCTCATCGTGCGCGGACTGCTGACCCACTACGGCCCGAGCATGTTGCAGATGTCGCAGGAGGCCATCATCGGTGAGCTGCCCGCCGGGCATCGGCTGGCCGTCGAGTTCACCGAGAACGGATTGATCAAGGCGATCACCTCCGATCCGGCACGGCCGGGCCGAGATCGGGCCAGTGACTGACCGTTGGATCTTGGCGCGGGTCGGGCGCGGTCGCAGGATGGAAGGATGACCACCACGTCGCCCGCGTTCACCTCCGTCGTGCGAGCCGAGTTCGCGCCCACCACCACCTACTTGAACTCGGCCAGTTACGGGCTGCTGCCGACCTCGGTGGTGGCCGCGGTGACCGAGGCCGAACAGCAGCGCATGCGCGGGGAGTTCGACATCCCCGGGGTGGACTCGATCATCGACGAGTGCCGGGCCGCGTTCGGGCGGCTCACCGGATTCCGGGCCGAGCAGGTGGCGGCGGGCTCGCAGGTGTCGCAGCTGGTCGGGCTGGTGGCGCAGAGCCTGCGACCGGGCGCGAACGTGCTGGTGCCCGAGCACGAATTCAATTCCGTGCTCTGGCCTTTCCTGGTGCGCACCGATCTGAACGTGCGGGTGGTGCCGCTGGCGGAGCTACCCGAGGCGATTCGCCCGGGCGACGATGTGGTCGCCGCGGCCGTGGTGCAGTCCGCCGACGGCTCGGTGCTGGATGTGGCGGCGACCGTGGCCGCGGCCCGGGCGCACGGCGCGCGCGTGCTCTTCGACCTGAGCCAGGCGGCGGGCTGGCTGCCGGTGCACGACACCGGGGCCGACTGGATCGTGAGCGTCGGATACAAGTGGCTGCTCGGTCCGAAGGGCACCGCCTTCCTGGCGGGAACCCCTGCGGCACTGGACGATCTGACGCCCGTCGCGGCGGGCTGGTACGCCGGATACAACCCGTGGGAGACCTGCTACGACGGCCCGCTGCGCCTGGCGCAGGACGCGCGGCGCTTCGATGTCGGACCGGTGTGGCCCGCGTGGATCGGCCAGCGGCGCAGCCTCGAACTGCTCGAACAGGTCGGCGTCGAAACCATTCACCGCCACGATGTCGCCCTCGCCGATCGGCTGCGCAAGGGACTCGGTCTGCCCGAGGGCAATTCGGCCGTGGTGTCGCTCGAGGTGGGGGAGGCGGCCCTGGAACGGGTGCGCGCCGCGGGCATCGTGGGTGCGATGCGGGCCGGTCGGCTGCGACTGGCCTGCCACCTGTACAACACCGAGGACGATATCGACCGGGCGCTCGACGCGCTCGTCGGCTGAGACTAGATCGGCTGGAAGCCCGCGCCCACGCCCTTGGTCGCGTCGACGGCCTGGCGGACCGTGTCGAAGGCGACGGCGATGACCGGGGTGTGAATCGGATTGTTGGGGTCGGTGCAGCTGAAGCGCAGCACCCGGGTGTCGCTGATGAGCGGTGCGGAGACCATGCCGACGAGCTGGTCGCCGACGGTGACGGGAGCGCCGGAGTCGCCGTAGCTGGAACACGCCTGCTCCATGAAACCGACCGGGCTCGAGGCCCAGACGACGCCGCAGGCGTAGCCGGTGGTCCGGCCGTTCTGGCAGACAATGCTCCAGGCGGGCGGCGCGGACGCGAGCCCGGCAATGCTGCCGCCATTGACCGTGCGCAGCGGGGTGACCAGGCTCGGATCGAATTCGATGACGGCGTAATCGAGTTGGGCGTCGGACTCGCGCACCACGCCGACCACCCCGGCATCGGGGAACTGTTCCCCACGCACCGGTGTCCCGGCCTCGGCGCAGTGTCCGGCGGTGAATCCGACCAGCCGTCCCGCCGCGTCGTAGCCGATCGCGGTCAGACTGCATTTGGTGGACCGGCCCAGCACAATTCCCGAGCCGCCGCCGAGGGCGGCCTGGGTGTCGCCGGGATCGGCCTGCGCGGCCGGGACGGCGGACAAACCGCAGGCCACGACCACCGCGGCGGGTGCGATCCAGCGGTTCACCTGCATTGCCCAACCACCCATCCGATTCGACGCGTGCCACTACGACTCGTAACTACACGGTAGCCCCAAGATCAGGACAGCCAGATCGGACGCTGGGTCGCGAACGGATCGGACTGGACGTGCGGTGTCGCCGACCAGATCATGGTCTCGCGCCGGACGAGAGTGTATCGGGGCCAGGCCGGGCCCGGGTCGGTGTCGCTGACGAAGGCCACCCACGCCCGATGCACGGCATCGGCCAGCGCCTGCGGCGGATTGTCACCCGCCACCGCGGTCACGCCCTGCGCCCCCAGCGCGTCGAAGGCGAACGGGACGTCCAGGCAGTGGAACGACTGTCCTTGGAACTTGGGCGCATTCGAGGTCCAGGTGAACTCGTAGAGCCAGGTGGGCTGATCGCGCCCGGCCCGCATCTCGGCCACCCGGTAGGACGGCATGCGGATGACCGCGTCGCTCTGGGCCTGTCCCGCAAGCTGATTCGCGTTCAGGCCCGGATAGGCGGCGCGGAAGCCCGCGGTGCTGGTCGGTGCGAAACCGAGCGCGCCCAGCGCCGTCGGCAGCGTGGCATCGGTGACCTCCGGCTGCTCACCGCTCAGGGACGCGGCATTGAACTCGTGCGCGGTGAAACCGATCATGAGCGGAATATCCTGGTCCGCACCGGATTTCAGGACATCCGCGCTGGCGGCCGGAATCAGGGTGCCGTCGGCGAAGGGGGCCAGACCCAACAGGGTGGCGGGCGTGCCGTCCGCGCCGGGCGCGCGCAGCTTGTCCTCCATGTCCTGCAGCTGTACCTTGCTCAGGTTCCGCAGCGCGGCGGCGGTGGCGGGCACGCCGTTTCGCTTGGTGAACAGCTCGGACACGGCCAGTGCGGTGGCGCGATCGTTGGGCTGCTGCACCGCGCCGGACTCCGAAATGCCCGCGCGGAACAGGCCTTTCGCCGACGGCGTGTTCATCAGCGCCCACACCGCGCCGCCGCCCGCCGACTGCCCGGCGATCGTCACCTTGGCCGGGTCGCCGCCGAACGCGGAAATATTGTCGCGGACCCAGGACAGCGCCGCGATCCAGTCCAGCACGCCGCGATTGTCCGGGGCGTCGTCGAGATGCAGGAAGCCCTCGAGGCCCAGCCGGTAGCCGACCGACACCAGCACCACGCCGTCGCGATTGAAGGCCGCGCCGTCGTACCAGGGGCTGGCCGGGCTGCCCGCCACGAAGCCGCCGCCGTGAATCCACACCAGGACGGGCAGTTTCGCGGTCTGCTCCGGCTTCGGGGTGAAGACGTTCACGGTGAGGATGTCATCGCCGGGGATGGACGGTTCCGGGATCGCGGTGACCTCGGCGAGCTGTTTGATCTGCGCGGTCGGGCCGTACCTGGTGCAGTCGCGGGTCTCGACCCAGGGGATCGGTGGCTTGGGTGCGGCGAAGCGCAGCTCACCCACCGGCGGCTGCGCGAAGGGCACGCCGAGGAAGGCGACCCCGGTGGCGCGGCGCTCGCCGCGCACCGGTCCGTATGCCGTGGTGACGGTCTCCGCGCGGCTCTCGCCGGACCCGGATTTCCCGCTCGAGCACGCCGCGGTCAGGGCCAACACCCCCGCTCCCAGCAGTAGTGTCCGCCGCCCGAGCTGTTGCGCACCCATGCCACCCTCTGATCATCATTTAAGTCAATGCTTGAAATAATTACTGGACACCATAATCTCAACGCCGTGGACCCCGCACTCCCACCCACCGATTCGGCCGCCATCCGCCGCCGCAACCTCGGCCTGGTCCTGCGTCACATCGCCGACCACGGTCCCTGCGCGCGCACCGAGGTGGCCGCCGCCACCGGCCTGGCGCACGGCTCGGTGACCGCCCTGGTCGCCGATCTCACCGACCGCGGCCTGCTGCGCGAGGACGATGCCCTGCGCTCGGGCACCCGCGGCCGCCCCGGCCGACCCCTGCGCCTGGCTCCCGAGCGCGCGGTGGTCGCGGCCATACAAATCACCTCGGAGCAACTCCGGGTCGCGGTCTGCGACCTAGCGGGTGCGGTGGTCGGGCGCGAGACGGTTCCCCATGAACTCGCCCCGGGCGCGCCGGAGGACATGGCCGACCTCGTCGCCGCCGTCGTGACCCGGATCGGGGATACGGCGGCGGATGATCTCGGGCGCGGTCCGGTCCTGGCCCGCGTTGTCGTGGCGATGGCCGGTCCGGTTCGTGACGATGCGGCGCAAACCGTGGTGGTGGCACCGGATTTCGGGTGGATGCGGCCGGTTGGTCTGCGGGAGCTCATTACCGATCGGTTGCCCGATTCGGCTGTGGCCGTCGACGTGGTCAATGACGCGAATGCCGCGGCCCTGGCGGAATTCCATGCCCTGAAACGGGATTCGCGTGGTCTCGTGCTGATCGAGGCGGGTACCGGGATCGGCGGCGGTGTCGTGCTGGATGGCCGCATTCACACCGGCAGCCACGGCATCGCGGGCGAGCCGGGCCATGTGCCGGTCGCGATGGATGGTCCCGATTGCGTGTGCGGCGCGCGCGGCTGCCTGGTCTGCTACGCGGGACCCGAAGCGGTCTTCGCCACTGCTGGCCTTGCGGATCTGTTGCATGACAAGGGATTACAGGCGGCACAGGCCAGCCTGCTGACGTTGCTGGCGGCGGGTGATGCCCGTGCCACCGCGGCGATCGACACCGCCGCCCAAGCCCTGAGCGCGGCGATCCTGTCGATCACCGCCCTCCTCGATGCCGACGAAGTGGTCCTCGGCGGCCTCTTGGCCGACTGGTTTCCCTGGCTGGCCCCGGTCGTCGACGCCCGCCTCACCGGTCGTCGGGCGCTGGCCCCGGGTCTGGATCTCCGCATCACCCCGTCGGCCCTCGGCGCGGACGGCATTGTGGTCGGTGCGCTCGGCTTCGCCCGCCGCGCAATCCTTTCCGACCCGTCCGCCGTTCCGCCGTTGCCCGCCGCGACCCGGTCCTGACCGCTCAGCCCGGGGCGGTGCCCAGGACCAATCCCGACAGGATCACCGACGTCACCGCCAGCACCGAGGCCACGGCCCACCTGCTGAAATGTCGCTGGCCCGTGCGGATATTGGTGACCATGAGCGCCCGAAACTCCCCGTCGCGGTGCCGGTGTCCCTCCGCGAACGCCGGGTCGCCCGGATCCAGGTCGGTTCCGAACAGCGGCAGGAAATGCAGAATCCACTGCGCCCCAGCATCATCGGTGAGCAGCACCCGGATTCCCCGATGCATCCGGATCGGTGCGAGGAATCCGGCCGTTCGTGATACCCGGGCCATCGTGTGCACGATCAAGGCGGTGACGGCCACCCCTCCCGCCGTCACCGCCATCGCCGCCCGCGAAAGCGGCAGCATTCCCTCCCCGACCAGCGCCGCCGCCGTTCCGATAAACCAGAAGGGTTGCAGCGCGGGCATTTCCAGGGGTTTCGGCGTCGAGCTGATCGTGCCGATCAGGCTCGCCCGCCGATATCCGGAGGTCGGCAGCGGCAGTACCGCCGCCACCCGATACGGCGTCCGCCCGCACCCCCGGCACGCGCGGACGCCCGGCTCATCGGTCCAGCCGCAGCGTGGACATCGGTCGACGGCATCGGTTGTCATTGAGATCTCCTCCCAGGATCTCGAACCGTGGTTCGGCGTACCGATCCCACAGCAGCACAACAACTTCACGCGGTGTCAACCCCAGCCGCTCGGCCATGAGCCCGGCCATCTCGAGCGCTTCCTCGGCATCCGCGGGCGCGGGATCACTCAGGACTTCATCGAGCTCCATGGCGATACGGGCGAGCTCCAGCGAGAGCATCCGGTTCGGAAGCCAGGTGACCACCCAGCTGTCCATGGAAAGGGTTGTGCGAACCGCCATCTCGGGCGTCTTGTCGCTACGGATCGTCCAGGGCGTGAATTCGAGGGCCATGTGGTCGGGCACCTCCTCAAATGTGGTTGTAGCACCAACGATACTGGAGAGCATCGATGGCACATAGCCAGAAGATTTGCTCACTAAAGACACTAAGTGGCATTTGAAGCCAAGAAATAAGCGTAGAAGGTGACTTCTGTGCGGAATATCGCAGATATCAAGCGGTTTGGCGGTCGGATCACCTCGGGAAAGCCTCGAAATATCCGGCCGGTTCGCTCGCACGCTCGCCAGCTACGCCCCATTGGTCCGTTTAGCCTGCCTTGTAAAAGATTTCGCTCGGTTCTGCAAGACCTGCGATGGCGAAAATGACACACCGTGCTTACGATGGGCATCGCATGACACGTCTGAGTAAATGCAGAACATGATGGGAGACGAGCATGTCTCGCTCGGCCTCGGACGGCGAGCACATCGGCACCACCGTCAAGCGACTCCGCCGCCAACGCAATCTCACCCAGGAGGCGCTCGCCGTGCGGGTCGGGTGCTCGCGCAGCCTGATTCAACAGATCGAGAACGGTAAGCGCGTACCCCCGCGCGCCCAGCGCGAGAAGCTGAGCGCGGTATTGGGTGAGCGTCTGCCCGGCGTCGGCGACGAGACCGACGCCGAGTCGAACAACAGCGATATGCGCATCCGTTTCGACATCCTGCTGAACCAGGAGCCGACCATCGCCGCGCGGGTGCTGACGCTCGCGCAGAGCCTGGTCGCGCTCGAGGCCACGCCCGCGCAGCTCGCGCCGCTGCGGGAGATCGCCGAGCGGCAGCTGGCCCAGGCCGAAGAGGTGCTGACGCAGATCCCGTCGGGGAGTGTCGTTGTCCGGGAATGGAATACGGTCACCGACTGGCTCACGGTGCTCGACCGCGCGGAAGACAAGATCTGCGCGATCCACACCGCCGATCTGGGCGCCATCGGCGGCGACGTCGGCGCCGAGTACCACCGGGCGATCCTGGCGAAGGCGCGATCCGGTGTGTCGGTGCAACGTGTTTACGTGCTCGACGACATCGAGAACGTGGTGCCCTACGAGACCAAACTCTGGCAGCAGGTGCGCGCGAACATCGAGACCATCCTGGTGAACCGTGCCTTCGCCCCGAACGCCCAGAGCATGCTCATCGTCGACGACGGCTACGTCTTGACGGGTGACTATGATTTCCGCCGCCGCGAGCGCGACTCCAGCCGCTTCTCCTCGCTGCGGCACGACGTGCAGACCGCACACCGCAAGTTCAACCAACTCTACGACCTCAGGAGCGTCGGAATGGCCCTCGTGGTCAACGATCTCGTGAAACAGACGGGGCTGACCCGATTCGAACGCCTGGATCAGGACGATTGCCGCGACCGATTCTTCTCCGCCCTGCACGCCGCGTGGAACGACCAGGAGTTGCCCGTCGAAGGTGATCGCGGGTGAACGAGCGCACAACCGCGCTCGACCCCGTCGAGGTCGCCGATCGCTCCGACGAGCGCAAGAAGCTCGCGCGCGGCTTTCTCTCCCCCGAGAGCCTCTTTCCCGGCCGCGACGCGCGCACCTACCGCGGCATCATCGACGCCTACCACGGTGAGACGGGCCTGGCCATGGACGAGAGTGCCGCCGCGGCACTGAATTCCGCCTGGTCGGAGGTGATGTCCGGGCACACGTCGGTCATCGGCGGCGCGAACTCCGGCGACTATCGCGACGTGTCGCTCTACAACAAGCGCCAGCCGATGATCCTGCGGCAGCTCGCGGCCGAGCAGCTGTTCCAGCGCATCTCCGCACCGGTGGCCGGAATGCCCGGTCTCCGGGTGGATCCCGACGACGTCCTGGTCTGTCCGTATTCGAGCACGGTGCTGTTGGAGGAGGCCATCGCCACCATCGCCCGGCCGGGCGGGGTGCTGGTGTGTCCGGAGGGCTACTACAAGAGCGTGGCCGGGCACATCACCAAGTTCGGACTGCGGTTGGTGACCAGCCCGGTCACCGCCGACCAGGGCTTTCGGATCGATCCGGTCGCGCTGGCGCGCACCCTGGAAGAGCATGCGCGGCAGGGGAACCTGTGCGGTGTGCTGCTGACGCTGCCCGGCAACCCGGTGGTCGCGGACTACACCGTCGAAGAACTCGTCGAGATCGGGCGGGTGCTGCTCGCGGCCGATGTCCCCGTCATCTGCGATATGTCGTTCGATCTGCTGGTCGAGGGCCACACCCCGATCGCCGCCATCACCGTGCCCACCGCCGACGGTCCGGTTCGGCTCTACGATCGCGTCCTGTCGATCACCGGTAACTCCAAGGCCTACAACGCGTTCGGCCCCTGCAAGATCGGAGCCGTGTGCTGCGGCGACCGCGAGTGGCTGGACGAGATCAGGGGTCGGCTGCGGGTGTCGTTCCAGCGTGAGACAACCCACCTGGCCCGGGCCACGATCGAGCGCACCCGCGCCGAGTACCTGGCCGACAACCGGAAACTGCTGCGCGCGCAGGTGGATGCCGCGCATCGGCTGCTGGCCGACATCAACGCGCGATTCGGCCGCGAGCTGGTCCGCCCGCTGGGCAGTCGCGACGGCATGTTCGTGACGGTGGAATTCGACGAGGCCGTCATGGCGGCGGCCGGTGTGCGCTCCAGCGCGGATCTCGAGGATCTGCTGCTCATGGCCGCGGGTGTCGACTGTGTCGCCTTGGACCGCACCGGTTCCCGGCGCATGGGCGTCCGGCTCAATGTGAGCACGCCCCGCCGTGGCACCGGCGAGGTGAGTCCGGGACTGCTCGCCGAGCTCTTCGATCGGATCGAGCGGCTGCTCGAGCGGATCGATTCCGGCCTCACCTACGCCGGGGCGCTGCTGGAGCTCGGGATTCCCGCCCGCGAGAGCCGGGTGGTGACCGTGGGGGTGCTGCGTGAAACCGTCGCCGACGAACGGCGGGTCGCGGCCACGCCCGACGACGTCGCCCGTTTGGTCGGCCAGGGCCTGCAGGTCGTGGTGGAGCAGGGCGCCGGGTGGCGGGCCGATTTCACCGACGCGGCCTACGCGGCGGCGGGTGCGTCGGTCGTCGCGGGCCCGGCGGCGGTGTTCGACACCGCGGATCTGGTGATGTGGGTGAAACCGCCCGCCTACGATCTCGATTCGATGCCCATGCGGCCGGGCCAGCTGCTGCTCGGCTTCCAGGACCCGATCGCTCGTCAGGATCGGATCCGCACGCTGAGCGAGCGCGGCGTGGAGTCGGTGGCCTTCGAGCGCATACCGTCGGGCTCGCGGGCGGCGCACCCCGATCCGCTGTCGGCCATGAGTCGCATCGCCGGTGGGATCGCGTATCGCGAAGGGCGGGAACGGCTACGGGCGGCGGACCCCGCCGCCCCGGTGCGCGCCCTGGTACTCGGCTGCGGCACGGCCGGCCTGGCCGCCCTCGCGGCCGCGGCCGCGTGCGGCGACCAGCCGCCCACCGCCGTCGGCAGCCGGGTCGAGCAGAAGGACGACGCGTACGCGCGCGGCGCGACCGAATTCCTCCTCGACCCGGACCCGGCCGCGCTCGCCGAGCACATCGCGGATGTGCGGCCCAATCTGGTGATCTGCGCGGCCGGTCAGCGCGGAGCCCGGGCACCGGTGCTGTTGGATCAGCGGGGTCTGGACGCGTTGCCCCCGGGCGCGGTGGTGGTCGACCTGACGGCCAAGGCGGGCGGCAACTGCGTGCGCACCCGGGCCAACGACACGGTCACGCTGCCCGAGAACATCACGGTCACCCACCGATCCAACTTCCCGGCCAGCCATCCGCATGTCGCGAGCGTGGCCTACGGTGCCGCCGCCTGCGCCGCCATTCTGCTGTTGGCCGCCATTTCCGTCGGATGAAACTCGCTGCAGATTCGCTGAATTCGCTGGAGGTAATGGTTCGATAGCGGGATGGAGCAGCGTCGGGATCTGAGTGGCACCGTCGACGGGTTGATGCCCGAGCTGACGGGACTGCTCGAAGAGTTGGTCGCCATACCGTCCATCGCGTTTCCGGGGTATCCGAAGGAGAACGTGCAGCGGGCGCACGATCTGGTTGCGGAGGAGTTGCGGAAATCCGGGGTGGGGGAGATTCAGGTCTTGGATCTGCCCGACACCTCGCCGGTGGTGTACGGGCGGATCCCGGCTCCGGAGGGCGCGCCGACCGTGCTGTTGTACGGGCATTACGACGTGCAGCCCTCGGGGGACGAAAGTCTGTGGCACACACCGCCTTTCACGCCCACCCGGCAGGACGGGGCGATCTACGGGCGGGGAGCCGCGGACTGCAAGGCCAATGTGGTGGCGCACATCGGGGCGCTGCGGGCCTTCGGCGGGAAGCCGCCGGTGGGAATCACCGTGGTGATCGAGGGGCAGGAGGAGTACGGGTCGGTCTTCGACGACTATCCGGCCCAGCGGCCGGAGCTGTTTCAGGCCGATGCCCTGCTCATCTGCGATGCGGGCAATATTCGCGCCGGGCAGCCGACGCTGGTGACCGCCCTGCGCGGTGTCGCGGACGTGTTCGTCGAGGTGCGCACGCTGGCCGCGCCGGTGCACTCGGGGCAGTTCGGAGGTGCCGCGCCGGATGCGTTGTTGGCGTTGGTCAATGCGCTGTCCACGCTGCACGACCCCGACGGGAATGTCGCGGTGCCGGGATTGCGACGCGACAAGTGGGCGGGTGCGAACTACACCGACAAGGAATTCGCCGAGGTGACCGGGATGGCGCCGGGGATGCCGCTGCTCGGGACCGGGCCGATCGGGGAGCGGATCTGGTACGGGCCCGCCATCACCGTCATCGGATTGGACGCACCGCCCACGAAAACCGCCGCGTCCGCGGTGGTTCCGTACGCGAAGGCCTATCTGAACGTGCGCGTGCACCCGGAGCAGGATCCGGCCGAGGGGCAGCGCGCGGTGATCGAACACCTGAAGAAGGTCAAGCCGTTCGGGATCGAGCTCGAGGTGACCGGCGGGGACGTCGGGGCCGGATTCGCCGCGCGCACAAACGGTCCCGCGTATGCGGCCATGGGTGAGGCCATGAAGAAGGCGTGGGGAGTGGACGCCGTGGACTCGGCCATGGGCGGGTCGATTCCGCTCACCAACACCATGGCCGCGGCCAATCCGAACTCCGAGGTGCTCATGCTCGGCGTCGAGGACTCCAAGTGCAATATGCACGGCTTCAACGAGCGTGTGCTGGTGAGCGAACTGCGGAATGTGGCGCTCGCCGAGGCCGAGTTCTTCCAACTCTTCGCGGACAGGATGCGCAGGTGAGCGACACCGTGACGACCGAGACGGAGCCGAAACCCGCTGAGCACGAGCGGAAGTGGACGTTCCCGTCCACCTACACGATTCTGGCGGGCGTCACGCTCGTGGTCTGGCTGGCGGCCTTCGTGATTCCGCCGGGGGCCTACGACACCGACGACAAGGGTCACCCCGTCGCGGGCTCGTATCACCGGCTCACCGATGCCAAGGGCTTCACCGAACGGCTGCGGGATCTGTTCCTGGCTCCGGTCAACGGCCTCTACGGCATTCAGGACGACAAGGGTCAGGTCGCCCCCGACGCGGTCGGCTCGCTCTACGGTGCGGCCGCGGTGTTCCTGTTCGTGCTGGCGGTGGGCGCGTTCATCACCGTCGCGTTCGCCACCGGCGCACTGGATTCGGGCATCGGCCGGCTGGCGTTCAAGCTGCGCAATCGTTCGTATCTGCTGATCGTCGGCATCATGGTGGTCTTCGCCGTGGCCGGTACGGTCGAGGGGTTCGCCGAGGAGACGCTGGGCTTCTACGCCCTGTTGGTTCCCTTGACGCTGGCCCTGGGCTACGACCGCATGACCGCCGTCGGGGCGATCATCGCGGGCGCGGGCATCGGCGTGCTGTGCTCGACGGTGAACCCCTTCGCCACCGGCACCGCCTCCTCGGCGGCCGGTGTCGCGCTCGGTGACGGCATCGTGCTGCGGCTGGCCATGCTGGTGGTGTTGACCGCGGTCACCGTCGCCTACGTGGTGCACTACGCGCGGCGGGTCAAGGCCGATCCGGACAAGTCGATATCGGGTTGGCAGCCCGGGGATCGTGACGTGAAAGCCGATGAACACGAACCGGATCCGATGACCGGGCGGCAGGTGGCGGTGCTGTGGCTGGTCGGTCTCACCTTCGCCTTCATGATCTTCTCGGTGATTCCGTGGGGCACGGTCGTCAACGGGCAGGGCGCGCAGCCGTTCGGGTGGGAATTGGGTTGGAGCTTCCCGGAATTGGCGGCGCTGTTCCTGGTGGCCGCGGTGGTGGTGGGCCTGGCCGGTGGGCTGGGTGAGGGCAAGATGTCGGAGAACGTCGGCAAGGGCTTCAGCGACTTCGTCGGCGCGGGCTTCGTCATCGTGCTGGCGCGCGGCGTCACCGTCATCATGAACAACACCCAGATCACCAGCACGGTGCTGCACGCGCTGGAAGGCGTGGTGTCCGGGACGTCTTCGGCGGTCTTCGCGGTGGCGGTGTTCCTGGTGAACGTGCCGCTGGCCTTCCTCATCCCGTCCACCTCGGGGCACGCCACCCTGGCCATGCCGATCATGGCCCCGCTGGCCGACTTCGCCCATGTGCCACGGTCTTTGGTGGTGACGGGCTGGCAGTCGGCGTCCGGCTGGGCGAACCTGGTCACCCCGACCACGGCCGTCGTCACCGGTGGTATCGCGCTGGCCAAGGTGCGCTACGACCGCTACGTGAAGTTCATCGCGCCGCTCATGGGGATCCTGTTCGTGCTGATCTGCGTCTTCCTCGCCATCGCGGCCTGGATCGGCTAGGTGCCGGGGAACTGCTGTCCGGTGAACTGGGTCCAGCACCGTTGCAGGTAGTACTCCATATCGAGGGAAGGATCGATGAGCCACCGGGATTGGAGCCCGTCCGACAGCGCCATGAAGGCGGTGGCCATCACCTCGGGATCGACGTCGGCGGGCACCGCGCCGGTCTTCTGCATGCCCCGCAGCAGTTCGGTGAATCCGGCGACGCCGCGCTCGTAGTGCTCACGCATGTAATCGTGGGCGGGGTGCTGCGGGTCGGCGGCCGCGGCCTGCATATGGGTGAACAGCTCGATCAGTCCCGGCACCTGGGTGTTTCGGCGCACGACCCGGATCAGCACCTCGGGGCCGGGCTCGCCGAACTCGATCATGCTGATCTCGTCCCGCTTGCGCAGCACCGCGACGAACAGCTCCTCCTTGGACCCGAAGTAGTGCAGCAGCCCACTCTGGCTCAGCCCGACCGCCTCGGCCAACTCGGCCACCGAGGTCGCCAGAAACCCGCGCTCGGCGATCGTGTGCAGCGCGGCCTCGAGAATTCGCTCCCGCCGCTCGATGCCTTTCCCATAGGGTCCGCGTTTCGCCATCGGGCAAGTCTAAGCGGACTCTGAGAGTTTCTTGTTCGCCAAAACCGAGCACTGTACGGTTTTCACTATGGGATTCCGCCGCCGCAACCTGAGCCTGGCCGCCTCCGCGGCCCTGAGCGTGACCGCCGCCTTGACCGTGACCGCTGCCCCGGCCTTGGCTCGGCCCGAACCGCCCGCTCGGGTCGCGCCGCTGGGGGCGGACTTCCTCTGGGGTGTGGCGGCCTCGGGATTCCAGTCCGAAGGGCATGCGCCGGACAGCAATTGGTCGCGGTATGCCGCGTCCGGGAAAACCGCGGACCCGTACCGTGATTCGATCGACTTCTACGACCGGTACCGCTCGGACATCCAGCTGGCGAAGCAATTGGGTGTGAAGGTGTATCGCATCAGCGTCGAGTGGGCGCGGGTGCAGCCGCGGCCGGGCGTGTGGGATGAGGACGGACTTCGCTTCTACGACAGCGTGATCGGTGCGATCCGGGCCGCGGGCATGCGGCCGATGATCACCCTGGACCACTGGGTCTACCCGGGCTGGGAGGTCGACCGCGGCGGCTGGGGAAATCCCGGCATCGTGGCGGACTGGCTGACCAACGCCCGGGCGGTCGTCGACCGCTACGCGGACGCGGACCCGCTGTGGGTGACGTTCAACGAGCCATTGGCCTACCCGATCCTCGAAGCCACCGCCGGACGCCTGCCCGTCACCGAGATCGACGCCATGCGGGACCGAATCGCCCAGGCCCACAATGCTATCTACGACTACATCCACACCCGGCAGCCCGGTGCGATGGTCACCAGCAATGTCGCCTACATGCCCGGGTCCGAGGAGGCCGTGAACGGGCCGATGATCGACAAGATCGCCGCGAAGCTCGACTACATCGGCATCGACTACTACTACGGGCTTTCCCCCGACACCCTGGGCTCCCAGGCGGAGATCGCCCAGATGTGGAAGCGTCCGCTGCAGCCCGAGGGCATCTACTACGCGCTGAGCCACTACGCCGAGAAGTTCCCCGGCAAGCCGCTCTACATCGTCGAGAACGGCATGCCCACCGAGAACGGCCAGCCGCGCGCCGACGGCTACACCCGCGCGGACGACCTGCGCGACACCGTCTACTGGCTGCAGCGCGCCAAGGCCGACGGCATGAACGTGATCGGCTACAACTACTGGAGCCTCACCGACAATTTCGAATGGGGTTCCTACACACCGCGTTTCGGCCTCTACACGGTGGACGTCCTGACCGATCCGACCCTCACCCGCCGCCCCACCGACGCGGTGCCCGCCTACACTGCGATCACCCGCGACGGCGGTGTCCCCGCCGACTATCGACCGACTCGCGATCCACACCCCTGCTCGCTGGTCGACGCCCTCGCCAGCTGCACCGACCCGGTCGCGGTGCCGCGCTAGCCCACCGGCTACCAGTTCTTCACCGATCTGGGCTGGTGACAACCGCATTCCGCCCGCTGACCTCCGAATCGGTGTCAGCGGGCGGTTTTCGTGGATCCGTAGGGGGTGATCAGCGCAGGGCGGGGATGACCTCGCGCTCGAACAGTTCCGCGCCGGAGGTGTCGTAGGCGGTCTCGGGGAAGTAGTGGATCGAGTATCCGAGACCCAAAGCCTTGACCTCCGAGAGCCGTTCGACGATCTGCTCGGGGGTGCCGACGGCGGGGGAGTTGCGGAACAGATCCTTGACGTGTTGCGCCGCGCCCTCCGCGCCGACGAACGGCGTCAGGCGGGCCTCCAGCGCGGACAGCCGCTCCTGCACCTCGGCCTCGGTCGACCCGACGACCGTATTGAAGTTCGAGCTGCGGGTGATGGCGTCGAAATCGGTTCCCACCTCGGCACAGTGGGCGCGCAGCAGCTCCGACTTCTGGGTGAAGGTCTCCGGGTCGCCCGCGAAGTTGGTGTACTGCGCGTACTTCGCCGCGATGCGCAGCGTCACCTTCTCGCCGCCGCCCGCGATCCAGATCGGAATCCCACCCTCCTGCAAGGGAAGCGGGCGCACGATCGCGCCGTCGACCTGGTAGTGCTTGCCGTCCAGGGTGGCCTTGCCGGTGGTCCACGCCTGCTTGAAGATCTGCACGCCTTCGTCGAGACGGCCCAATCGGGTACCGGCGGACGGGAATCCGTAGCCGTAGGCGCGCCACTCGTGCTCGTACCAGCCGCCGCCGATGCCCATCTCCACGCGGCCGCCCGAGATGAGATCCACCGTGGCGGCCACCTTGGCCAGGTAGGCCGGATCGCGGTAGCTCATGGCGGTGCACATCTGGCCCAGCCGGATCCGCGAGGTGCTCGCGGCCAGCGCGGACATGAGCGACCAGGCCTCGTGGGTGGCCTCCTCGGTCGGCACCGGCACGGTGTGGAAGTGGTCGTAGACCCACAGCGATTCCCAGGCGTCGCTGGAGTCGGCGCGCCGGGCCAGGTCTCGCATCACGCCCCATTGCGCGGCGGGGTCGATCCCGACGAGATCGAGCCGCCAGCCCTGCGGGATGAAGATGCCGAAACGCACTAGAAGTCTCCTCTGTTCGAATCCGGTGTGGTCACCTCGGTCGGGCCGAGCACCTTGCGCAGTGCCGCGGCCACGGTCTCGAGTTCGGCCGGGTCCAGTCTGCCCCCGAAGCGCCGTTCTATCCCATCCAGATAGTGCGGGGCGGCCTCGCGGAAGCGCCGGCGTCCCGCATCGGTAATGCTCACGAAGGCGGATCGGCCGTCGTCGGGATTGGATTCACGCCGCACCAAACCCTGTGACTCCATCTCGGTCACCAGGCGGCTGACGCGAGTGCGGCTGAGCACCACGCGTTCCCCCAGGTCGCTCATGCGCAGCCGGTGCGGCCCATCGAGTTCCAGCAGGACGTCGTACCAGCTCAGCGGCAGCCCGGTGGTGCGGCGCAATTCGGTGTCGAGTTCGGGCACGAGTTTGGCGTGGACCTGGAGCAGTGCGGCCCAGGCGTGGACGGCCGGATGGGATCGAGGTGCGGGCACCGGCCCATCATAACCAGTTGCGTGCGCCCGCACGTAAGTAGTAGCGTGCGCACGCACACATTTTCGTGCTCGGAAAGGAAAACCCATGACCGCACTCATCACCCGCGACGAACTCGCCAAGGAGATCGAGGCCGGATCGGTGATCGTGCTCGACGCCCTTGGCGGCGAGTACTACGCCAAGGCCCACCTCCCCGGCGCGCTCGCGCTGGTCGAGGCCGACGTGGAAACCGAAGCCCCGCGCCTGCTCCCGGACCGCGACGCGGCCATCGTCACCTACTGCTCCAATGCCGCGTGCCCCAACAGCCAGAACGTGGCCACCAAGTTGGAGCGGCTGGGCTACACCAATGTCCGCAAATACCGTGACGGCATTCAGGATTGGACCGAAGCGGGTCTGCCCATCGAAAGCTGATCGCGGTAGCGAGAATTCGGCCGCCTGCCGTCGTGATCGCGACGGCAGGCGGCCGAATCGTTTGAGTCCCAGGCCTCTCGGTGGCGGCTCAGGCCGCGCGGGCGCGGCTGACGATCGCCAGGCAGGCCACACAGGCGGCGGCCAGGACACCGAACATGGCCGGGTATCCGACGCCGGTCGAATCGTGGCAGACCGCCATTACGGCCGGGACGCCGAAGCCCAGATAGCTGACCGCGTAGAAGACCGCGGTCAGGCCCGCCAGATCCGCCGGACCGGCCATGCGCTCGATTTCGAGCAGACCGGCGACGAGACCGCTGCCGAAGCCCATGCCCAGGGCGATGGCCGTCAGCACCGTCAGCCACATGGTCAGCGTCGCGGAAGCGGCCGCGGCCAACACCATTCCGGTGATGACCAGGGTCAGCGCCAGCATCGGCAGCCGCAGTGAACCGGGGCGGTCGATGCGCCGCGCCACCGACTGGATGGCGAAGCCGCAGCCCAGCGTGATGACCGTGACGAGGGCCGAGAACGCGATCGGTGCGTTGTGGACCTTGGGCATCATGAGGGTCGGCATGATGGCGTAGGCCGCGGCCGAACAGGTGAACAGCCACAGGCACACCGGCAGCGCCACGGTGCGGAAGCGGTGATGCGCGGCGGCGGGGACCTTCAGGTCGTCGCGCAGCCGACCCGGATTCCCGTGCGGTGCGGTGGTTTCCGGCGCGCGGTACAGCCAGCTCGCGGCCAGCAGGCACAGCGCGACATTGATCAGGTAGGCGAGGGTATCGGGCCACGGGGCCCACTGGGCCAGCACTCCGGCCACGCCCGCGCCGATGCCGAAGCCGCCGGTGAGGCTCATGGCCGAGCGGCGCGCGCCCGCACCGGACACGGCCGCGCCGGTGAACGGCGGCTGCGAAAGCTCCTTGAGCCAACTGCTGCCCACGGCCATGGCCAATCCCAGCGCGATGCCGCACAGCACGCGGCCGAGGGAAAGCATTGGCACGGAATCGGATCCGAAGGCCAGAAAGGCCGAACCCGCGGCCGCGACGAGCGGCGCGGGGCGCATCAAACGGCGGCGACCGTAGCGGTCGGAGAGCGGGCCGCCGATGAGCAGCGCGGGAATGATGCCGAGAACGTACTCGAACAGCAGCAGGTCGACGGTAGCGACGGATAGACCGTCGCGCTTGTACATGACCAATAGGGGAGTGAATTCGTTTCCGCCCCAGGCGATCGCGAAGATGGCCGCGGAGACGCCCAGCCAGGCCCCGGGGTGGGTGCCGAGACTTCTGGCCGGGGTGTCGACCGATGTCAGCGTCGCCATCACAGTCCTCTCAGGGTCACGCCGTGCACCTGGGTCAGATGTTCGGCGAGGGTTTCGGAGAAACCGGCGGCGTCGGCGGCTTCGATCAGGTTCGTGATTCGGGTGTGCTGGGCGATGATTCGGTCGGGATTGGTGTCGCCCCGGTGCAGCGCAACGCTGTTCATGCGCCGCTGCCGCTCGCGCAGGGAGTCGTAGAAGCCGGTGAGCAGCGGGTTGTCGGCGGCCACCACGTACTCACGGTGGAAATCGGCGTCCACGATGGCGAATTCCTCGAGATTCCCGGCGTCGGCGAGTTCGCGCTGGCGGGCCAGGGATTCGCGCAGCCGTGGGATCAGGCCCGCCCGCGCGACCCGGGTGAGCGCGTCCACGGCCCCGGTCTCCACGATGTAGCGGGCGTGGATCACATGCTCGGCCTCGTGCGAGGGCACCGGCACCACCAGCGCGCCGCGCTTGGGGTACAGCCGCATCCAGCCCTCGGTCTCCAGTCGCAGGAACGCCTCGCGCACCGGCGTGCGGGAGGTGCCGAGCTCACCGGCCATTTCGTTCTCGCTGACCAGCTCCCCGCCCGGCAGACTGCCGCTGAGGATGCGTTCCTTGATCTCGCGATAGGCGCGCTCGGCGGCCGAATACGTCTTGGACACGACTTGCATACTAGTTTGATCGCGGGCCGAGTTGCCCGGATGTGTCCGGGTTCACGATCTTGATGAGGGAGTTGCGCCACAACCCTCTCACCAACCATGATTCTCTTGTTGGCAGCACGTCAGTAGTGCTCTCTGGACGAGGAGGTCCGCATGGCGAACGACGCCCCGCCGCTGAACGAGGTCGTGAACGGAGGATTGGAATTCACGATTCCGGTCGCGCACAAGATGGGTGTGCGGGCCGAGGAGGTGCGTCCGGGCTTCGCGGCCACCAGCGTGCCGATCGAGGGCAATGGCAATCACTTCGGCGTCATGTACGCCGGTGTGCTGTTCACCGTCGCCGAGGTGCTCGGCGGCGCGCTCGCGATTTCCAGCTTCGATATGAGCAAGTACTTCCCGCTGGTGAAGGACCTGCACATCTACTTCCGCAAGCCCGCCGCCACCGACGTGCGCGCCGAGACCTCGCTGTCCGCGGCGGAGATCGCGCGCATCGCCGAGGAGGCGGAGGCCAAGGGCAAGGCGGATTACACCTTGAAGGCCGTCGTCACCGATGCCAACGGTGTGGTGGTCGCCGAGACCGAGGGGCTCTACCAGCTGCGCACGCACGGCAAGTAGGTCTACGAAATGTCCGAGCCCCCGGCGCATTCGCCGGGGGCTCGGACATTGTCGTCGGGGTTCGAACCCCGCGGCCGATCAGGCGACGATGATCCAACCCTCGCAACCGGTTCCGGCGCTGCCCGGCCACTCCGAGCCCGACACCTTGAACGGGATGGCACCCGGCATCGGGGTGCCGAGGTCGATCTTGGTGGTCTGCGCGGCATAGGTGTCCGGCAGTGGGGTGCGCGCGCCGTTCATATCGATCTTGGCGTCGTCGGTGAAATTGTTGGAGGTGGTGATCTCCAGGGTGGTGGGCGTGAACGAGTGGGCCATGAGCGTGGTCTGGCCGCACCGGCCCTTGGAGTAGTCCAGCGTGATCCGCTGCGGTGCCGCGTCGGCGCTGGCCGGTGCGGCCAGGGCGCCGGTCACGGCACACGCGAGGGCGGCCAGGGTCATGCGGCGGAGGTACACGGTCTTCACGAACAAACCCCTTTCCTGTGGTCACGGCTGTAGACGACCCCCCGATCGCGCAACGATCATGCCGTGCGCGCGGGCCCGGCACAGCGCAGACGCGCGGAAGAATCGGCACGGATTGCGTGAGAGTCCGGGTTCACGGCCGGACCGGTCGACTTAGTATCGAATCCCTACGCGAAACTCTGCTGGCCCCAGGAGGCTCGGGTGATCGTGCGCAATCCGGAGTGGGTGGGTCGAGGGGCCGGAGCGGTTTTCGTGCTCGCCCTGCTGGTTTCGCTGTTCCTGGTGGGCGGTCCGGTGCGCGCCGGGGTGACGGCCCCGGACGTGGTCACCGTCGACAGCGGCGGACTGCACGGCGTGGTCGCCCAGAACTACCGGCTGTTCAACGGAATCCCCTATGCCGCACCGCCGGTCGGTGCCCTGCGTTGGCGGCCACCCGCCCCCGTCGCGCCCTGGCCCGGGATCCGGGAGGCCCGCGACGCGGGCTCGAACTGCCCGCAGGACACCGGCCTCGGCGGCCTGCGCTCCACCAACGAGGACTGCCTCTACCTCAATGTCTGGACCCCGCGCACCCTGCCCGCCGACGGCCGCGCCCTCCCGGTCATGGTGTGGATCCACGGCGGCAGCCTCCAGATCGGCTCCGGAAGCATGTACGGCGCAGCGCCTTTGGTCTCCCAGTCCGACGGCGACGCCATCGTCGTCACCATCAACTACCGCCTCGGCGCGTTGGGCTTCCTGGCCGCCTCGGCCCTGGACGACGGCACGGGTGCCGGCGACTACGGCCTGATGGATCAACAGGCCGCCCTGCGCTGGGTCCAGCGCAATATCGCGGCCTTCGGCGGCGACCCGAACCGCGTCACGGTGGATGGTGAATCAGCGGGCGGCATTTCGATCTGCGCGCACATGGCCGCGCCCGGCTCGACCGGACTTTTCCAGGCGGCGATCCTGCAGAGCGGCCCGTGCACGAGCCAGTCACTCGTGGACGCCGAGGCCGAGGGTGATGCCTGGGCCGCCGAAGTCGGTTGCGCCGGACCCGATTCGGCCGCGTGCCTGCGTGGCCTCCCACCCAACGTCCTGATCGACCACGCACCCGCCACCGCGAACGTGGTGTACGGCAACAATTTCCTCCCCGAGGACCCGATAGCAAAACTGAAATCTGGCCGCATGACCCACATCCCAACCTTCATCGGCTCCAACCACGACGAAATGGCCCTCTGGGTCTGGATGAAATACGGCAACCCCCTAGGCCCCCGCCTATCCGCCGCCGACTACCCCACCGTCCTGGCCACCCAACTGAACCTCGACCAATCCCAGACGGCCCGAATCACCCAGGAATACCCCCTCTCCGACTACCCCCAACCCGCGGTGGCCCTGTCTCGCTCCTGGACCGACAAGGTCGTCTGCAACCTGATCGACCAGGTAGCCGACTTCAGCCGCCAAAACCCCACCTACGCCTACCAATTCGACGATCCCGCCCCCGTCTCCCCGCCCACCACCTTCCCGATGGGTGCCTACCACGCCGCCGAACTCCCGTCCCTGTTCGACCTGGCCCAATTCGGCTGGCTCCTCCACGGCGTCATGACCCCCGACCAACAACGCCTCCAATCCGAAATGCTCCACTACTGGTCCCGCTTCATCACCACCAACACCCCGGATCCCGCAGCCCTACAACCCATCCCGCTGTACTCCCCAACCAACCCCACCTACCTGTCCTTCCGCCCCACCGGAAGCCAATTGGCCGACAACTTCACCACAGACCACCGCTGCGCCTTTTGGTCGACGCTCTCGCGCTAGGTCTTGTGCTTCACCAAGTCAATCCACGCAGGTTTGCCAGTGGCGGGCGGTTTCGCGGAGGTGGGTGCGGATGCGGTCGACGTGAGGGCGGGGTGGGCCACCTACTCGGCGGGCCAGGAAGATGGTGTTGATGGGGGCGTCGGCGGGGGTGTGCAGGGGTTCGATTGCGCCCGAGGACAATTCGCGGGTGCACAGGTAGCTGGGGAGGACCGAGATGCCCGCGCCGGCGACGACCGCGGCGAGGACGGCGCGTAGGTCGGGGATGACCAGGGCGGGTTCGGCCTCCAGGCGGGTGTCGAAGACGTGCCGCCAGTAGCGGCGGACGATGGGGAGGTCGGGGGCGTAGGCGACCAGCGGGGTGGCGGTGAAGTCGTTGGCGCGCAGGCGGTTCGGGTCGGCGCGGGCGGCCATGTCGGGCGCGCCGACCAGGATGAACTCCTCGTCGGCCAGGGCGTCGGCGAGGACGGTGCGGCCGCGGGGGCGGACCGTGGACAGGGCCAGGTCGAGTTTGCCGACCCGGAGGTCGGCGAGGAGGTCATCGGCCAGGCCGGTGGTCACCGTGAGCCGGATACCGTCGGCGATCAGCGGCGCGAGGGCCGGAAGGACCAGCGTCGCCAGGAGTTCGGTGGGGCCGCCGAGGAGCACGGGTGGTTCCACGACGGGCGGGCTGTCGAGGGTGCCGTTGCCGGTGACCGATTCGAGGGCGTCCAGGGGTGCGGCGACCCGGGCGGCGAGGTCGTGGGCGGCGGCGGTAGGGGCGACGCCGCGCGGGAGTCGCTCGAACAGGGGTCGGCCCAGGTGGCGTTCGAGGGCTTGGAGCTGGGTGGTCACGGTCGGTTGCGAGAGTCCGACCTGACCGGCCGCCGCGGTGATCGAACCGGCTCGGTACACGGCCAAGAACGTCCGCAGCTGCGCCAGGTCCATCGAACCATCGGCCTGCCTATGTCGCACCGAACCAGTCTATTGACCCTGCAATGCGTACTCAATTTATTGAGTATCGATCCTCTGGACGCGCGCCAGATGATCGCGCTACCGTACGGAGCGGATATGCAATGAGTTGACTATGAGAATCGAGGCATCATGCACCCGTTCCGCAAGGCCGTGGAGGCTCGCGACGAAGCCGCCATCGAGGCTCTGTTGGCCGACAATGTGGTGTTCACCAGCCCGGTCGCCTTCAAGCCCTACCCGGGCAAGGCCATCACCGCCGCCATCCTGCGCGGTGTCATGCGGGTGTACGAGGACTTCCACTACCTCAAGGAGATCGGCGCGGACGATGCCGTCGACCATGCGCTGGTCTTCGAGACGACCGTCAATGGCAAGCGCATCACCGGCTGCGATTTCATCCACCTCGACGCCGACGGCAAGATCGACGAATTCACCGTCATGGTCCGCCCGCTCTCGGGCGCGCAGGCGCTGGCCGAGGCGATGGCCGCGCAGTTCGACCGGATCCAGGCCGAGGCCGTGGCGCAAATCGAACGGCAGGCGGCGGGCTCGTGAATTGACGCGGCGGGCTCATGAATTGACGCAGCCCGGCACGAACCCGCGCCGATTTCCTGGGATGATCCACCAAAGTCACCCGAAAGGCCGATCCGCCATGACCGATGGCAGCTTCACCCGCTATGTCGCCGTGGGCGACTCGCAGACCGAGGGCGTCGGCGACGGCGACGACCTGACCGGCCTGCGGGGATGGGCGGACCGGCTGGCCGAGCGACTCGCCGTCACCAATCCCGAACTGCGCTACGCCAATCTGGCGGTGCGCGGCAAGCTGGCCCACCAGATCCGCGCCGACCAACTCGAGGTGGGGCTGGCGCTGCGGCCGGATCTGGTCACCGTGCTGGCGGGCATGAACGATCTGCTGCGGCCGAATTTCGATCCGGACGAGATCGCCGGACACGTCGAGGCCATGTTCGCGGCCTTCGCCCGCACCGGCGCGGTCGTCGCGACGCTCACCTTTCCCGATATCGCGCAGAACATTCGATTGGTGCGGCCCATTCGCGGCCGGATCGCGATCCTCAATGACCGCCTGCGCGCGGCGGCCCGCCGCCACGGCGTGATCGTGGCCGAAACCGGCCATTACGCCGTGGCCGCCGACCCGCGCCTGTGGAGTTCGGATCGCCTGCACGCCAGCCCGCTCGGCCATCAGCGCATCGCCGACGCCATGGCCCACGCGCTGCGCCTGCCCGGCGCGGACGACGCGTGGACCCGTCCGATCGTGCCCGCCCTGCCCGAGTACGGCGTGTTCCGCACGATGGCGGCCGAATTGCAGTGGGCGGCCGTGGCCTTGGGGCCGTGGGTGCTGCGCCGCCTGCGCGGCCTGTCCAGCGGCGACAATCGCTCCGCGAAACGGCCCGAGCCGCTGCCGGTTCGAATCGCGGAAGCACAGCGGTTCGGCTACTGAATCGGTTCCGCTGCCGGACAATCGACCCTGAGCCAGTGGGGGGCGAGAAGGGTCGGTGCGGATCATGTTCATCGGCGAGAACGCGTTGGCGGCGATCGGCAATACTCCGCTGGTGCGCCTGAACCGGGTGGTGCCACCGGGTTGCGCGGAGATCCTGGTGAAGGTGGAGGGCCAGAATCCGACCGGCAGCATGAAGGATCGCATGGCACAGGCCGTGATCGGCGTGGCCGAACGCGACGGGCGGCTGAAACCCGGTGGCACGGTGGTCGAATACACCGGTGGCAGTACGGGTGCCGCGCTGGCGCTGGTGTGCGCCGCGAAGGGGTATCGGCTGCGGATTGTCAGTTCGGCGGCGTTCAGCGCCGAAAAGCTCACGCAGATGGCCGCATACGGCGCGGAGCTCACCCTGGTCCCGAGCCCGGACGGGATGTTCACCGAGCGTCTGTTCACGGCCATGGTCGAGACCGCCGAGCGGCTGAGCCGGGAGCCGGACACCTTCTGGCCGGATCAGCTGCGCAATACCGACAGCATTACCGGCTATCACGCCCTGGGACAGGAGATCTGGGCGCAGACCGAGGGTCGGCTGGACGCGTTCGTGCAGTCGGTCGGCACGGCGGCCTCGCTGCGGGGCGCGGCCTCCCTGCTGCGCTATCACAAGCAGCGGCGACTGCACGTGGTCGCGGTCGAGCCCGCCGAATCGGCCGTGCTCTCGGGTGGCGCGCCCGGTGCGCATCGCATCGAGGGCATCGGGATCGGCTACCTACCGCCGCTGTGGGATCCGAGCCTGGTCGACGAGACGGTCGCCGTCTCCACCGCGGATGCCGAGCAGATGGCGCGCCGCCTGGCCCGGGAGGGGCTGTGCGCGGGCACCTCCTCCGGCGCGAATGTGTTGGCGGCCATTCGGGTCGGGCTGCGGCTGGGCGCGCGGGCGCGGGTGGTCACCGTGCTGGTGGATTCGGGCTTGAAGTACCTGAGCACCCCCGTGTATCGCCGTGAACCTCAGACGTTGACGCCGTAATCCCTTGCGATACCGGCCAATCCGGACGCGTACCCCTGCCCGATGGCGCGGAACTTCCACTCGTTCCCATGCCGGTACAGCTCGCCGAACACCATGGCGGTCTCGGTCGAGGCGTCCTCGGTGAGATCGAAGCGGGTCAGCTCGGTGCCGGTGGCGGCGTCGACCACCCGGATATAGGCATTGCGCACCTGCCCGAAGGCCTGCCGCCGCGTCTCGGCCTCGTAGATCGAGACGGGGAAGAAGATATTGGTGATGGTCGGCGGCATGGCCGCCAGATCCACATTGATCACCTCGTCGTCGCCCTCACCCTCGCCGGTGAGATTGTCACCGGTGTGCTCGATGGTGCCCTCGGGCGAGCGCAGGTTGTTGTAGAAGACGAAATGCTTGTCGGAGACGACGCGCCGATTGGGGCCGCAGGCCATGGCACTGGCGTCCAGATCGAAATCGGCTCCGGTGGTGCTGCGCACGTCCCAGCCCAGGGCGACGGCCACCTTCGTCAAATTCGGCGCTTGCTTGGACAGTGAGACATTGCCGCCCTTGGCCAAACTGACACTCATCGAATTGCCTTTCCTCTGCGATCGATGCATCCATGCCCAATCGTCCTCGCGACGCGGCGCGGCGGCCACCGCGTCGGCGGCGAGTTGATCGGCCAGGACGGTGATTCGCCGCTGCAGGGCGAGCAGCTCGATCAGATCGCGGTTGATCGATGGATCTGAGGGGTCGACGGCGGCGCGCACCGCCTCGGCATGCGCGTCGAAGACCGCCGCCCGCAGCCGGGCGGCCAAGGCGGGGCCATCCGCGGCGGGCTGCACGCGTCCCAGGCCTGACCGCGGCTCCCCCTTACCGAGCGTCACATCTCGAATGTACCTGTACCGCAGGTTATCCGAGCGATCTCAGGAACTCCGCCAGATAACGCCCGCTGTAGTCGCTCAGTCCGTTGTTCTGGACCGCGGCCGCGCCGATGGTGTCGATGTGGTTGTAGCCCGGAAGGGTCTGCACGGTCGCGGTTTGCGGGACCGGGAACAGCAGGCCGGGGCCGAACTGGACGACGCTGTCACCGGCCCACAGGACCAGGTTCGGCTTGGTGCGTTCCATGCCGTGGTAGCGCAGGTTGCCCATGTCGCCGGTGCGGGCGCCGCCGTAGCCCGCGGCGATATCGAGCACGACGCGCAGGGGGAAGTAGGTCTCCCAGTAGGCGTAGGGGCCGCCGGCGCCCAGTTGCCGTGCGACGTCACGGATATCGGCCACCTCGTGTCCGGGGGCGGTGTAGGGCACGCCTTGGACGTTGTCGTAGTTCCGCCAGGTGTAGAGCACCGACCGGTCGGATGGTGCAAAACGTTGCTGCGGGCCGGCCGTGAGTCGCAGGTAGTTGCCGAGCAGTGGAATCTGAGTCGCGTCGCCGGGATTCGGGAAACTTTTGGGCTGCACCGGCCCACCGTCGAGCACGCCCATGCCCTGCTGGAGAAGTTCGAAGTTGCAGGAGTTGTTGTCCAAGAGCTCGCCCAGGAGGGCGGTATTGGTGAAGCGGTAATCGCGCAGGGTCCCGGTGCCGTCCGCGCCATTGGTGGCGAAGTCGGCCCAGGTCGGGGCGAACAGGAAGTTCAGCGTCGAATCGATCTCGAAGTCGTGCGGAAGATGCGCCAGCAGTTGGCTTTCCCCGTCGGGATCCAGATACGCGGCGAGTCCGGCCAGACGGTAGATCAGGAAGGCCTTGGTGCCGATGACCGGTGTCGACCCGAGAATGCGCGGCAGTAGGCCGATGTTCTGGGTCGCCTTCAGGACGTCGTTGACCGGGGAGATGAGGGCATTGGTGAGGTCGTGCAGGAAGGGTGTGTTCTGAATCGCGACCGGGTCCGAGGAGACCATGGAGTCCTGCGCCACGAACGCGGCACACTGGCTGTAGCCAGCGGCGTCCGGGTCGCCGTTACCGAAATCCCAATCCGCGAAGAAACCGGTTACGAGACCGCCCATGGAGATGCCGGTGCACACGTACTTGCGTTGCCGCACAAGCTGATCCGGGATTTCGTGGAGCATTATCTCGTATTGATCGCGCAGCACTCGTTCGAGACCCATGGAATCGAGGAGCGGCAGGTCCTGAGAGTTCCTGAAGCCCGGGAAAACTCGGCCGTCGATCGGCCTACCGTTGAAGTAGTAGTCGACCGCGTCGAGGTAGTTGCCGGTCTTCAGCGCGTAGTCGAATCCGGTGGTCTCGTCCAGGCAGCTGCTGCGGCGCGCCATGGCCCAGAACTCCACCTTGCGCCCCAGCTGAGCGGCGGAGCGGACCGTGTTCGCGGCGACGCTGTCGGAATTCATTGCGCCGCCGTTGAATCCCTGCTGTTGTACGACCACCGAGTCGGCGTCGGCGGAATCGGTCGGGCCGTCGGCGGCGCGATAGCGGAGGAACCCGGCGCGGTCGCACTCGGGTGGATGCGCGGGGGCATTCGGTGGCAGCGGGAGCAGGAAGCTGACCTGCGAGACGATGACGCCATCGCGATTGTCCAGCACTTGCTCTTGCCGATCGGTGGCGGCGCTGACCGGCGCGACCGCGTGTGCGTGCGGAGTCATCGGCGACATCAGGGCACCAACGGTTCCCGCCGCCACGGCCAGCGTCCCCCAGCCCACTGAGATTCTCACAAACAGCATCGTCACCAGGAGGATGCCTCGACGTCATTGGGCAGTTCGAAAGCAAACGTTGCTTGAGGCTGTGAGGTCTTCCGAATTCGGCTGAAGATGGCTCGGTTTGAGTCGCTTTGGGCTAGGTTGCGGTGGCTCTCGGGGCGGCGGGGATATTGCTATTGAGAATGGTCGGTATTGTTGAATTTTCTTTAGTCACAATAGAATTCACATGTACTGTTTCGAATTGCGTTGCTAGAATAGGAGTTATGAAATGTGGGGAGTTGGTTCACGCTGATGCGCTCGCGGCGACTGCCGCGTTGCGTGAGGCTGCCGATGACCTCATTTACCAGTCGTTGATGCCGTGTACCGATGACGAGGTCGTGTCCACGATGCGGGAGGTCGAGGAGGCGCGGCGGCAGTTGGAGGCGGTGGCCCGGAAGTTGGCTGCCGAGGCCGAGATTCGGTCGTTGCCGCAGAAGGCTGGGGTGGGCAAGTTGTCGCGGTTTCTGGCCGAGACCCTGCATTTGGGGCGTGGGGAAGCGCTCGCGCGGGCGAACGCGGTGCAGGTGCTGGCCGCGAAGACTGACCCGAGTGGTGGGGAGCGGCCCGCGCAGTTGGCGTGGACGGCCTCGGCGCAGGAGTGCGGGTTCATCTCCGACGCGCACGTGCGCGCGATCGTGAAGATCATGGGTCGCATCCCCGGGAGCGTGAACGCCGACGACCGCGCCATCGCCGAAAGCCAGCTGGTGCACTTGGCCGTGCAGACCGGCCCCGACGCGCTCCCGAAGGCGGGCGAACACCTGTTGGCCTACCTCGACCCGGATGGCAAGCGCAGCAGCGACGAGGACCGCGCGCGGATGCGTGGGGTCAGCCTCGGCGCGCAGCGTGCCGATGGGATGCGTCCGATCTCCGGGCTGATCACCCCCGCGCTGAGCGCGGTGCTCGACCCCTACCTGGCCAAGGCCGCGCGCCCGGGCATGTGCAACCCCGACGACCCGCAGAGCCCGTGGGTCGCCGACGAGCAGCTCAACCCGGAAGACGTGGAGGCTGCCGCGCAACGCGATCGCCGTTCGACCGCGCAGCGCACCCACGACGCGTTGTTGGCGCTGCTGCGTCCGGATCTGGGTCCGGCTCAGTTCGGTCACCACCGGGGGCTGCCGGTGTCGACGATCTTCACCATGACCGTCGCCGAGCTCGAGGCCGCTGCTGGGGTCACCACCACCGCCTCCGGTGGCACCATCTCCATCCCCGAGGCGTTGCGGCTGGCCGAGCAGGCCATCCCCTTCCTGGCCCTCTTCGACCACTCCGGTCGCCCCCTGCATTTGGGGCGCGCCAAGAAGAACCGCCTCGCCTCACCCGATCAGCGGATGGCGTTGATCGCGGCCGAGAAGGGCTGCAGCCGACCCGGATGCACGGCCCCGGCCACCATGGCTGCGGTCCATCATGTGACCGAATGGTCCAAGGGCGGGGCCACCGACATCGAAAACCTCACCCTGGCTTGCGATTCCTGCCACGCCCTGGTCCACGACGGGCCCGGTGGCTGGAAGACCGTGGTCTTGGGCCCGGAGTCGGATACCCCGGGGCGGATCGGGTGGATCGCACCACCACACATCGACCCCACCGGTACACCTCGGGTGAATGAAATCCACCATGCTCCTGAGCAGTTGGTGCGTGCGTTGGCGCGCACCCGCGAAGAACGCTTGCGTCAAATTCAACAGTGTTAACGCCGAGGCAGGGTGGGGCCTCTCGGGTTGCTTGCTGCCCGGCTGCCTATGCGCGGCTGGCGTGCGCAAAACAACGAGGAAGCGTGGTCACCTCGCCTGCCCTACCGCACTGGGGCTGACGCCGAGTCGGGAGCCGCCACCTCACCTCCCAGCCCACGGACTGCACGCATCACCTCTCGAGACAACCCAACAAACACAGACCCGAATCGTTCGACAGCTGCACGGCTTCAAGCTCTTTGACAATTCCACAGAAACGATGAACGGCCGCACGGTGAGCGGGCTGGAACGTAAGTGAGGTGCCCGTAGGTGAGGCGGCTGGAAGCTGCGGGTCTTTCCCGGTGTGGGCTGGTAGGTGAGAGGGCCTCGCAAGCTCGGCCACCCTCTCTCCCTCCTCCAGGCATCTTTTATCTTTTCTCTCTTTAATCTTTTCCTCTTTGGTCGACTACAAGTTTTTCGTTAGTCCGCGCCTCCATAGTCCGGCAATGACCACATCCAGCCCCGTCCGCCTCACTGCCATCCTGCTCCTGGCCGCGACCGTGATTCTGGGAACCGGAACGGCCTGCTCCACCCCGACACGATCAACCCCCACGACCGCCACGACGACCCCCGCGTCCACCATCAAGTGGACCGCCGAATCACTGACCACCGCCTTCGCCGCGATCAATCAGAAGCTCGGCCCCAACCCCGAATGGACCCGGCTGGACATCGCGAACGACGGCACCAGCATGAGTATCGAAGCCGTCGATCCAACCAACCGCGACTCGATCATCAAGTACCACTACACCCAAGCCACCGCCCAGGCAGAACTCGAGCAAACCGTCCCCAACCCCGCCGAATTGCGGGAACAGCGCGGGGTCGGAACCTTCACCAGCAGCGAGATATCCCTCGACACACTGCTGACAATCGAACCTAAGGCCTTGCGTGACACCGCCGTACGAGACGGCCACGTCTGGGACTACGTCATCGGAAGACGCACCAACCCTCCGGCTTTCCTCATCGAGGTGACGGTGTATGGCTCCGACCCGGTCCATGACGAGAAACTCGCGGACTACGACATGACCGGCAAGCTGATCTCCGTCTCATGACCGCTGTCGTCTTCGAGGCGAGGTTGCGTGAGGTCCGGGTCGAACAGTGGGGTGGGCCGACTCCGTGTGCGGAATGGACTGTGCGGCAGCTGGTCAATCACGTGACTCGGGGAAATCTCAATTACAAGGCGCTGGTGCAGGGTGGGACTGCGGCGGAATTCATTCGTCTGCGGGATGCGGACGCGCTGGGGGTGGAGCCGCGCCGCAGCGGCCGACACCTCCGGTTCCGCTGTAGCCCCACAAGATCGCCTGCTCCGGCTCATGGGTAGGAGGCCGGAGGAAGAACCGTTCTAGGGCGGGGTGGTGGGAGTTGGTGGCTAGCATCGGGGTATGGGGCTTTCGTATGTGGTTACCGGGGGTGGGCGGGGGATTGGGCGGGCCATTGTGGAGCGGATGGTGGGGCGGGGGCATGCGGTTGTGGTGGTGGAGAGGGACGTTGGGGGATTGGGGTGGGGGTTGAACGGGGTGAGGTTTGTGGCGGGGGATGCAGGGGTGGAGGAGGTTGCCGAGGAGGCGGCGGATTGTGCGCAGCGGCTGGGGGATTTGAGTGGGTGGGTGAACAATGCGGCGGTCTTTCGGGATGCTTCGCTCGATCGGAGTGGGGCTGGTGAGGTGCTGGATCTGATCGATGCGAATCTGCGTCCTGTGCTCGTCGGCAGTGGGGCGGCGGTGCGGCGGTTTCTGGCGGCGGGGAGCGGGGGGTCGATTGTGAATATCAGTTCGCATCAGGCGGTTCGGGCGGTGCCGGGGGCGCTGCCCTACAGCACGGCCAAGGCGGCCATCGAGGGGCTGACGCGGGCCTTGGCGGTGGAGTATGGGCCGCGGGGGATTCGGGTCAATGCCGTTGCGCCGGGGTCGGTGGCGACCGAGCGTTATGTCGAGTATTTGGGGTCGTTGGATCCGGCGGAGGCGGCGGCGGTCGAGGAGCAGATGGCGGTGCTGCATCCGATGGGGCGGGTCGCGACGGGCGATGAGGTTGCCGCCGCGGTCGAGTTCCTGTTGTCCGGGGATGCCGGATTCGTCAATGGCGCAACGGTTCCCGTGGACGGTGGGCGGTCGGTGTTGGCGTTGGATCCGGAGGCGCGCTGAGTCGGGCGGTCATTGTCGGGTGGATTCCGCGCCGACCATCAAGGGGCCGCCCTTGGCGTCGGTGCCGACCATGGTCGAGATCTGGTGATCGGCCGAGACGGCGATCGTCCAGAAGCGCAGGGTCACAGCGGAATCGCCCTGGGTGCAGGTTTGGGCCGGTGGGTCGATTTTGGCGGTGTCGCCGCGGGCGACCAGGGTCCAGGTGCAGCCGTCGTCGGTGCGGGCGAGGAGGCGGTTGCCGTAATTCCTTGTGATGGTGGTGGTTCCCTGCTGCGGGGCGTTGGCGACCCAGTGGCCTTCGAAGGCCTTCGCGGCGTCCGGATCGTCCTCGTGGACCCGGGTGCGCGCGCCGTGCTGCAGGGTGAAGGTGTAGTCGGCGTCCTGGTGATGGCTCAGCGCGGTGATGGATTCGGTCTCCTTCTCGCCGCTCACCCGTACCGTCCAGGCGGTGGTGGTGTAGGTGTAGCCGAAGGTGGGGTTGTGGCAGGTCTGGTTGGCCGGGTCGAGGGTCAGGCCGTCGGAGGTGGCCTTGAATTCCCAGGTGCAGCCCACATCGGTGCGACCGGTCACCCGGCCGGGCGCGGCCGAGGTGAAGACGATGTCGCCGATCTGCGGGCTGTCCGGGCTGCCCGGCACATTCTCGGTGGCGTAGTTGAGCATGCTTGAGTGATCGGGGAAGTCGTAGTTCCAGCGGCCGAGGTAGGCGGCGGTCGAGTCCGGGCCCGCGGCAGCGGGTGCGGCGGCCAGGGCGACCGTGGCGGTGAGGATTACGAGGGTGGGCAGCAATGATCGCGACATGGCTCGCACGGTCCTTTGATTAAGTATCCTGAATATACGGAAGCCTAGAACACTAGGAAACCTAGTAATAAGGATGGCGAGAGGTTCTCGAGATGTCAACGCGCAAGGTGGATTTGATCAATAGCGCGCTGGCCGGGCTCGGCAGCACGGCCGAGCGGAGCATGCGCATGAACCAGCGGGCCGCCGCACGGCTGGGGATCAACGCCAGCGATATGCAGGTGCTGCAGCTGTTGCAGGCGGGACCGCGCACCTCGGCGGAACTGGCGAAGCTCACCGGGCTCACCACCGCCTCCATGACCGGGCTCATCGACCGGCTAGAGAAGGCCGATTTCGTGCGCCGGGTGCGCGACGACTCGGACCGGCGGAAAGTGTTGGTCCACTTGAACGATGACCGAGCCCGTGCCGATATCGCGCCGCTCTACGGCGCGCTGCTCGGTACCTGGCGTCGGGCGCTGTCCGGCTACTCGATCGAGGAGCTCGGCCTCATCGTGGATTTCCTGACCCGCGTGGAGCAGGGTTTCGACGCGGAGCTCGGTACGCGGGAATGAACGAGCGGCCCGATCCCTGGGGACCGGGCCGCGGTGGTCGGCGCCTACTTTCCGATGACGCCGTACTGGGTGAGCAGCTCGCCGATCTCGTTGTTGCCGAGCCGTTTCGCGAGCCCGCGCCACAGCAGTTCCGGCCCCGGCAGGTCGATGGGGTCGCCGTCGCGCAGGCGGGTCATGGCGGTCAGCAGGGTGCGCACGTCGTAGGTGGAGTTGAAGACCTCGGGTACGCCGCGTTCGATGTCGAGCAGCTGGTAGGCGGCTTCCATGCCGGTGCGGACCGAGTATTCGGTGGTGAAGATGCAGTCGCGGCTGGTCTCGGCGAACTGGCCGATGAAGGCGAAGTTGACCGCGCCCTCGGGCACCACCTGCGGGCGGTCACCGGCCTTGCGGGGCATGAAGAAGGCGGTGACGTAGGGCATCATGACCGGCACGCACTTGGCGGCATTGGCGGCCAGCTCCGGGATGTCGGATTCGGGAACGCCGAGGTGGTACAGCCACTCCTGGGTGATCTCCTCGCCCGTGCACTCCTGCATGGTCTTCTTCACGTAGTCGCCGGGCTTGTCGACGAACAGGGAGTAGACCCAGACCACGATCTGGTCCTTCGGCTGCTGCTTGAAGTGCGGCTGGCGGTTGACCGTCCAGCTCATGAGCCAGGACGAGTCCTTGACGGTGACGATGCCGCCGGTGACGACCTTGCCGCTGAAGGGATCTCGCTTGCAGATCTTCTGAATGTATTCCGGAATACGCTGATCCAGCGTGGTGACGGTGGCCGACTCCCACTTGGTCTCGGGAATGTGGCTGCCGAACACGTCCGGATTGCCGAATGCCTTGTCCTTGGCGGCGATTCGACGCCATAGGTCCCACGCGGGTGCCGGGCCCTCGTCGAGCTTGGCCGGGGTGTGGTGATCGCCCTCGTCGGAGTTCTCGGTGAGCGAGCCGATGGTCATGAGGACCAGGTCGTTCGGTCCCAGCTCGACGCCGCCCTCGACGCCCTCGGAGATCCAGTGAATCCTGGTGGCCTGCTTGCGATTCGCGGTGATTTCGAAGTCGACGTCGGTGACCGTGGTGTCGAACTTGAAGGTCACGCCCTGGTCCAGCAGCCAACGGTACAGCGGCAGCACCAGCGACTCGTACTGGTTGTACTTGGTGAACTTCAGCGCCGAGAAGTCCGGTAGGCCGCCGATGTGGTGGATGAAGCGGTGTAGGTACAGCTTCATCTCCAGCGCCGAATGCCAGTCCTCGAAGGCGAACATGGTGCGCCAGTACATCCAGAAGTTGCTCTCGAAGAAGTCCTTCGAGAACACCTCGTTGATGCGCTTGCCCTCCATTTCCTCGCGAGTGGCCAGA
The DNA here is from genome assembly GCF_035818515.1 of Nocardia sp. CDC153. Taxonomy (NCBI): domain Bacteria; kingdom Bacillati; phylum Actinomycetota; class Actinomycetes; order Mycobacteriales; family Nocardiaceae; genus Nocardia; species Nocardia sp. CDC153. Next base: position 156,471 of record NZ_JAYKYU010000005.1, read on the forward strand.
AAGATCTTGGTGATATCTTTCTGCGCCTTGTCGTTCAGCGTGAAGAGGTCCTTGGTCTGGGCGCTCTGACCGCGTTTGACGGTGGCGCGCTCCAGCGAGAAGTTCGGGTCGTCCTTGTTGAGCCAGTAGAACTCGTCGAGCACGCTGCCCTCGACCTCGATCGACGGGATCGACCGGAACAGGTCCCACAGGCATTCGAAGTGGTTCTCCATCTCGCGCCCGCCGCGAATGACGAAGCCCTTCTCGGGTTCCTTGATGCCGTCCAGCGCACCGCCGGGGAGTTTCAGCTCCTCCAGGATGGTGATCTTGTCACCCGGCATCTGACCGTCGCGGATCAGGAAGGCCGCACCGGAGAGCGAGGCGAGACCGGCCCCGACGAACCACGCCGTCTTGCCGTCCACCCCCGCGGGCTTGCGTGGCCGGGCGAACGCTTCGTAATTTCCACTGCTGTAGTACATGAGATCTCCTGTCCTACTGGTACTTGTAGAAGCCTTCGCCGGTGGCGATGCCGAGTTTGCCCTTGTCGATGTAGTTGTCCTTGAGCCACTTGGCGATTCGCTGCGAGGTCTCATCGCCGTTGACCATGATGTTGTAGGGCGTGGTGAGCCCGATGATGTCGAGAATCCGGAACGGTCCGGCCGGTGCGCCGGTGCCGATGGTCCAGGTCTTGTCCACGTCCTCCGGGCTCGCGTACCCGCCCTCGGCCAGGTTCATGGCCGCGTCCAGCAGCGGCACCAGCAGCGAGTTGAGGACGTAACCGGCCTTCTCCTTGTGCAATTCGATCGGCACCATGCCGATGGCCGAGGCGAAGTCCACCACCGCCTGATACACGGCCGGATCGGTGTCCGTGGTGCCCATGATCTCGGCGGTATTGAAGTGCCACACCTGATTCGCGAAGTGCAGCGCCAGGAATCGGTCCGGGCGACCGGTGAAATCCTTCATGGCACTGGGCAACAGGGTGGAGGAGTTGCTGGCGAAGATGGTGCGCTCGGGCGCGAGCTTGCCCAGCTTCTCGTAGGTCTCCTGCTTGATGGAAAGCACCTCCGGCACCGCCTCGATCACCAGGTCCGCGTCCCGAACCGCCTGCGCCAGATCGGAAGTCAGCGCGATGCCCGCCGCGGTGGTCTCGGCCTTGCCGTCCGCGCCGCCCGGCACCTGCTCGCGGTAGACGGCGGCCAGCTTGTCGAAGCGGCCGCGCGCGGCGGTGAGCGCGTCGTCGGAGATGTCGTAGGCGGTGACGTCGAATCCGCGGAACGCGGTCTGGAATGCGATCTGGGAACCGAGCACGCCGGTTCCGAGCACGGTGACCTTGCGGATGTCGATGGTCATGGTCATTGCCTCCCTAGGGGTTGAGGTATCCAGCGATGATCTGGGCGATCTGCGCGCGCAGGTCGGCCAGGGCGTCGTGTCCGGGATGAGCCCCGGTGGACGGCTGCACCAAGGCCAGGTGCAGGACCGCGAAAATGCTGCGCCCGGCCAGGCGGGCGCGCTCGGCCAGGCGCTCCGAATCGATGCCACCGTCGCGCGCGTCGGCGACGAGCCGTTCGGCGATCATCGATTCCAGTCGCGCCACCAGTGCGAGCCCTTCGGAGCGGTACGTGTCGGCGGGCGAGCCGAACAGCAGCTCCCGTTGATAGACGATGGTGTTCTCGGGCCGTCGCTCGGCCGCCCGCAGCAGCGGATGGACCATCTCGAAAACGGCCTCGACGGTGTCGGTCCGAGTTCGGGCCGCGGCCGCGCCATCCGCCAGCGCGGTGCGCAGCTCCTCGTTGTAGACCATGAGCAGCAGTTCGCCTTTGGTGGCGGCGTAGCGGAACAGCGTCCCCGCGGCGATTTCCGCGCGATCGGAGATCTGCTGCGTTGTGGTGCCCTCGAAACCGTGTTCGGCAAACATTGCGGCGGCAGCCTGGAAGATACGCGACCGTTTGTCGCTCGTCTTCTGTTCTCTGCGGCTGACGTGCACAGACTTGGCCTTGACGGCCATGTCTACACCTCCAACCCTGCATCGGAAATGAGTGGACTCAAAAATGAGCGTACTCACGGTTACCAAATGCGCAAGGTCATCATGTCATCGCCCGGGAGTACGTTGGTCACATGGCCACGCATCTCACTCACTGGGGCGTCTTCGAGGCGAGCAGCGACGGCGATCGGTTGACCGCCGTGCGCCCCTGGCGCGAAGACCCGGAACCCACCCCGCTGATCGAGAATGTCGCTTCGGCGCAACATCATCCGGCCCGCATCGACCAGCCGTATGTGCGAAAGGGCTGGCTGGAGAACGGCCCCGGGCCCGCCGAGCGCGGTGCGGACGAGTTCGTGCCGGTGTCGTGGGAGCGGGCGCTGGATCTGCTGGCCGGTGAATTGTCCAGGGTGTACCGGGAATTCGGGGCCTCGTCGGTGTACGGCGGCTCCTACGGCTGGGCCAGCGCGGGGCGATTTCATCACGCGCAGAGTCAAGTTCACCGCTTCTTGAACACCTTGGGCGGCTACGTCGCGCATCGCAACAGCTACAGCCTGGGCGCCTCGACGGTGCTGCTGCCGCACATTCTCGCCGATATGGGCACCATCATGGCGCGGGCCACCACCAAGTCGGTACTGGCCCGGGAGTCCAAGCTGGTGGTCGCGTTCGGCGGGCTGTCGCCGAAGAATTCGGCGGTGTCGCCGGGCGGGGTGTCCCGGCACAATGGCCGCGGGTGGATCGAGACGGCGCGACAGAACGGGTGCCGGTTCGTCACCATCAGCCCACTGCGAGACGACATTCCGGCCGGGGCGCAGGCCGAGTGGATCGCGCCGCGGCCGGGCAGCGATGCCGCGTTGATGTTGGCCTTGGCGCAGGTGCTGGATGCCGAGGGCTTGGCGGATCACGCCTTCCTGGACAAATACACCGTTGGATACGAACGTTTCGCGAATTACCTGCGCGGCGGCGAGGACGGCATTGTCAAGGACCCGGAATGGGCGCAGGCGATCACCGGCATTGCGGCGGAACGGATTCGGTCGCTGGCCCGGGAGATGGCGGGCACCCGCACCCTCATCTCGGTCAGCTGGTCGTTGCAGCGGGCCCAGTACGGTGAGCAGCCCCTGTGGCTCGGCGTGGTGCTCGCGGCCATGCTCGGTCAGATCGGGCTGCCCGGTGGAGGATTCGGGCACGGATACGGATCGGCCGCGAATGTCGGTCTGGCCGTGCGGGTTACGTCACCGCCCAAACTGCCGCAGGGTCGCAATGGGGTCGACGACTTCATTCCGGTCGCGCGCATCGCGGACATGCTGCTCGAGCCCGGTGCGCCCTATGAATACAACGGCGAGCATCGCACGTATCCGCATATCCGCCTGGTGTATTGGGCGGGCGGCAATCCGTTCCACCACCACCAGAACCTGGCCCGGCTGCGCACCGCCTTCGGCCGTCCGGACACCGTGGTGGTGCACGATCCGTTCTGGTCGGCCACGGCCCGGCACGCCGATATCGTGTTGCCCTCGACCATGACCATCGAACGCGACGACTACGGTTCCGGCGAGGGCGACCGGTTCTTCTTCCCGATGCCCGCCCTGACCGCACCGCACGCCCAGGCCCGCGACGACTACTGGATGTTCTCCGAACTGGCCGAAAGACTGGGCGTCGGTAAGGAATTCACCGAGGGCCGCACCGCCGGAGAGTGGCTGCGCCACCTCTACGACGAATGGCGCGACCGGCTGGGCGAGCGCGGCTACGACCTGCCCGACTACGACGCGTTCTGGGCCGGGGAGCCCATGAACCTGCCGCTCGAGGCGGAAGAGCACGTCGCGTTCGCGGACTTCCGCGCCGACCCGGCGGCCCACCCGCTGGGCACCCCGAGCGGGCGGATCGAGATCTTCTCCGAGACCATCGCGGGCTTCGGCTACGACGATTGCCCCGGACACCCGGTCTGGCTGGAACCAGAGGAATGGCTGGGCGGTCCGACGGCCGCACGCTTCCCGATCCAGCTGGTGGCCAACCAGCCCCGAACCAAGCTGCACAGCCAGCTGGATATCGGCTCGCACAGCCAGTCCACCAAAATCCAAGGCCGCGAACCGGTCCGCCTCCACCCCGAGGACGCCGCCGCCCGCGGCCTGAGCACCGGGGACATCGTCCGCCTCTTCAACGACCGCGGCAGCTGCCTCGCGGGCCTGGAGATCAGCGACTCGGTCCGCCAGGGCGTGGCCCAACTCTCCACCGGTGCCTGGTACGACCCCAACCCGGCCGACCCGAGCTTCTGCCACCACGGCAACCCGAACGCCGTCACCAAGGACCGCGGCACCTCCCGCCTCAGCCAGGGCTGCACCGGCCAACTCTGCCTGGTCGAAATCGAGCGGTACACAGGGGATCTCCCACCCCTGACGGTCACCGGCCCACCCCGAATCGCTCAGTCCTGAGCCGAACGCCTCCACCCGGCTCGACGGTGCGAGCTTCGTCAGTGCCGCTTGCCGCGGTGGGCGGTGAGGGCGTCGATGACGGTGCGGGCCGCATTGGAAGGGGTGCGGTCGGAGGCGTGGCCGACGCACAGTTTCCAGGGCAAAGGGTGGGGCGTCAGGTTGGAGTGGGGGAGGTCTGGGAAGAGGCGGGCGACGGATAGAGGGATGAGGGCTACGCCGAAGTTCTTGGCTGCCAGCTCTACCGCGAAGGCCTGGTCGGCGACCTCGATGACCGGATCACGGTCGGGGAAGAGGTCGTCGGCAATGGAACGGATGCCCCAACCGGGCGGGTAGTCGATGAAGCGGACGCCCGCGAGGTCGGCAGCACGGAAGGGGCGTCCGGCCAGCGGGTGATCCGGCGCGGTGCACAGCACGAGTGATTCCTCGGCGATGAGATGGGTTGTGATGCCGGGGAATTGGTCGGTTCTGCCCGCGAGCAGGGCCAGCTCGAGCGAATTGTCGCGCAGGCCCGCCAGATTGCCCGCCATGCCGGAGATGCTCTGGCGCATTCGCAGGGTCACGCCCGGAAAGCGCTGGTGCAGATCGGCGATGATGCCCGCGAGGTCGAAATTGTGGACGTTCATGAGATTGCCCACGACCACCTCGCCGCGGATCTCCCCGCGCGCGGCGTCGATGGCATCGACGATGTCGCGGCGGGCCCGCAACAGGGCGCGGGCGGGCACGACCATGGCCCGCCCGGCCTCGGTGAGTTCGAGGGTGCGGGGTGTGCGGTCGAAAAGACGCACGCCGACCTCGTGTTCGAGCTTCGCCACGCTGGTGGAGACGGCCGACTGCACCAGGTTCAGCTCGCGGGCCGCGGCGGTGAACGAGCCCTGCTCGCAGCAGGCGAGGAAACATTCGATCTGCCGCATCTCCATGGCTGGAAGCCTACCCAGTGCCATCTATTCTGTAGATGGCGCTATCGAAAAGCATCGCTTTTCTAGATCTCTCGCCGGGCAGATCATCGAGTGGTGACACTTTCGACGACCGACCGCTCGCAGTCCACGACAGCACGCTCGGAGCATTCGACCTCGGCGGAGTTCGCGCTCGGCCGCACCACCGTTCTCGTCTTCGCCGTGACCGCGGGTTCCTCGGCGGCCGGAAACTACTATCTGCAACCCCTGCTCCACGAGGTCGCGGGGGACCTGCGCATCTCGACGGCCACCGCCGCGCTGCTGGTGAGCGCCGCGCAGATCGGCTATCTGAGCGGCCTGGCCTTCCTGGTGCCGCTGGGTGATTTCCTGCGCCGCCATCGCATGGTCCCGGCCCTGCTGGTGGCTTCGGTTGTGGCCCTGGTGGTTTCGGCGTTCGCACCGAACTTTCCGGTGCTGTTCGCGGGTGTCATCGCCACCGGCGTGACGGCCTCGGCGGCGCAGGTCGTGGTGCCGTGGGCCTCGGCGCTGGCGCACCCGGAGCGCCGCGGGCAGGTGGTCGGCACCGTCATGAGCGGGCTGCTGCTGGGAATCCTGTTGTCCCGCGTGCTCGCCGGTGCGGTCGCCCAGCTGGGTGGCTGGCGGTCGGTGCTGCTGGTGGCGGCGGGTCTGCAGGTGGTGATGGCGATCAGCGTGTATCTGCTCGCTCCCGCCACGCCGCGTGCCGCGTCGGGGGAGAGCTACCGGCAGGTGCTGACCTCGATCCTGACCCTGATCCGCAGGCATTCGGTGCTGCGCCAGCGCATGGCGCTGGGCTTCCTGGTCATGGCCAGCTTCTCGCTGGTCTGGACCGCCATCGCCTTCCTGCTGGCGGGCGCGCACGGAAGTTCCTACCACTATTCGGAATTCGCCATCGGCCTGTTCGGGCTGGCCGGTGTGCTCGGCGCGCTGGGCGCACCCGTGGTGGGCCGGATGGCCGACCGGGGGCACCTGCGCCGGGTCACCACCCTGACCTGGCTCGTGCTGCTGGCCAGTTGGGCGCTGGTGGCGTGGGGCGGCCACAATGTGGTGGCGCTGATCGCCGCGCTGCTGGTCTTCGACTTCGGTATCCAGGGCTCGCATCTGAGCAATCAGAGCGCCATCTACGCCCTGGACCCGGCCGCGCGCAGCCGCCTGACCACCGCCTACATGGTCACGTATTTCCTCGGCGGCGTGGCCGGTTCGGTGACCGCGGGGGTGGCGTATCAAACGGGCGGCTGGACCCTGGTCTGCGGAATCGGTGTCGCCGCGGCGCTGTTGGGCCTGCTGCTGTGGGCGGTGTTCGCGTTGCGTCGAAAGTAATTCGCCCGCTCTATTCCGCGGCGATGAAGAAGCGCTCGCCGCATAGCATCCGATACCGCCGGGGACCAAATGGCTCCGGCGGTATTTATGTCTATTGAATTCCCTTTTATTCGGGACGCGCGAAGCCCGCTGCCGCGCAGCCGAATCGAAGCTGTCTCAGCCAATCGTGCTGGGCCACAACGGTTGTCGAGTGCGACACCATAGGCGATGCGAGGTCGCAAATCAATGGCTTGCCGAATGCAATATTCCACAAGACTGGACGGGCGTCCTTGTGTACTGTCAAGTAATCTACTGGCCGGTAGTGGATCCGGGTAAGGTCCGCCACCGGTGCGAAAGACGGTCCGGCCGTAGGGCGGACAGGGCAGGGTAAGGGACGGGCGTGGATCAACCGGCCTCGATGGTCGTTTGCCGTGTGATACGGCGTGATATCGGTGAGATACCGGTAATGAAGGTTGTTGCGCGCGAAGCGGAGCGGGGCGCCGCGCCATAGCCCACTCGCGGGGTCTATTCCCGCATATCACTTCTCGGGGGGATTCGAGTTTACCGAGGAGACTCTTTGTCTGACATTGCCATTGTCGGTATTGGCTGCCGCTATGCGGGTGGGATCGATTCACCGGAATCCTTCTGGGACTTCGTCGCCGACAAGCGCGACGGTGTCGTGGACATCCCGGCCGAACGATGGGACTACCGGCGTTACTACGACCCCGACAAGCGGACCCCGGGCCGCATGTACACCAAGCGCGCGGCCTTCCTGACCGGCGACCCTTGGGAATTCGACCCCGACTTCTTCGGTATCTCGCCCCGTGAGGCGACCTCCATGGACCCGCAGCAGCGGGTCGTGCTCGAGGTGGCCTGGGAGGCCCTCGACGACGCCGGTGTGGCGGGCCGGGTCGCGGGCGCGCGGATCGGTGTGTTCGTCGGCGCGTTCACCCTGGACCAGCTGGCCGTCTCGGTGTCGGGCGACGCCCTGCCGCACGTGGACATGCACACCGCCGTCGGCGCGTCCTACACCATGCTGTCGAATCGAATCGCCTACGTGCTCAACCTGATCGGGCCCGCGATCACCGTCGACACCGCGTGCTCGTCCTCGCTGGTCGCCCTGCATCTGGCCTGCCAGGCGATCGAGAACGGCGACTGCGAGGTCGCCATGGCGGGCGGCGTCACCATGCTGCTGCAGCCGGAACCGTTCGTCTCCATGTGCAAGGGCGGCTTCCTGGCCGCCGACGGCCGCAGCAAGCCGTTCGACGTCTCGGCCGACGGCTACGGCCGCGGCGAGGGCGCGGGCATGGTGGTGCTGAAGAAGCTGGCCGACGCCGAACGCGACGGCGACCGGGTCTACGCCGTGATCAAGGCGACCGGGTCGAACCAGGACGGGCGCACCACCGCGATCACCGTGCCCAATGCCGATATGCAGGAGGAATTGGCCAAGGCGGTGACCCGCCGGGCGGGCATCGAGCCGCACGAGGTCACCTACGTCGAGGCGCACGGCACCGGCACCCCGGTCGGTGATCCCCTGGAGTTGCGGGCGATCGGCCGGGCCTACGGCGCGGTCCCGGGCCGGACCTCCCCGGTCGGCGTCGGCTCGGTCAAGGCGCAGCTCGGACACACCGAGGCGGCGTCCGGCATCGCGAGCGTCATCAAATCCGCGCTCGCCATCTCGCATCGGACCATCGCCCCGCAGGGCTGGCTGGAGACGCCCAATCCCGATATCCCGTTCGACGAGCTCGGCATCAAGCTGCAGCTGGACCTGCAGCCCGTCGGCCCCGAGGTCGAACGAATGACGGTGGCGGTCAACGGATTCGGCTACGGCGGCACCAACGCGCACGCGATCCTGCAGGAGTACACGGCCCCCGATGTCGAGCACGAGCCGAAGCACTTCGGCGTGCTGCCGATCTCGGCGCGCTCCGAGCCGGCCACCCGCGACCTGGCCCGGCGCTTCGCCGAGTTGATCGCCGACGGGGCCGATCCGGGCCATCTGGCCGAGGCAGCGTGGACGCGCCGCGCGCATCACCCGATCCGTACCGCGGTGACCTTCGGTGACGACACCGAATTGGTCAGTGCCCTGGTGGAATTCGCGACCGGGTCCGGGCGTGGGGCGACCAAGGTGGTCGGCGGCAAGGTCGCCGAGCCGGTCTTCGTGTTCACCGGAATGGGCCCGCAGTGGTGGGCCATGGGGCGCGAATTGCTCCAGACCGCAGGCACTTTCGCCGACGAGGCGGCCCGCGTCGACGCGGTGTTCCGGGAGATCTCCGGCTGGTCCATCGTTGAGGAGCTGCTGCGGCCCGAGGAGCAGTCGCGCGTCACCGATACCGCCGTCGCGCAGCCCGCCAACTTCCTGGTGCAGGTCGCCCTGTTCGCTCTGCTCCGCGAGCTGGGCGTGCGGCCCGCCGCCGTGGTCGGCCACAGCGTGGGCGAGGTGTCCGCGGCCTACGTCACCGGAATGCTCTCCCTGCGTGACGCATTGCTGGTGAGCTACCACCGGGCGCGCCTGCAGGCCACCACCGCCGGTTCCGGCGGCATGCTCGCGGTCGGACTGTCCGAGACGGCCGCCCGGGAGCTGATCGAGGGCGACGACAGCATCGATGTCGCCGCGATCAACAGCCCCACCGCGGTGACGCTGGCCGGTGCCGAGGAGCGACTCGACCGGATCGCCGAAAGCCTCACCGAGCAAGGCGTTTTCGCCAAGCGACTACGCGTCGAGGTGCCCTACCACAGCTATCTGATGGACCCGATTCTCGACGAATTGCGGACGGTGCTCGCCGATCTCGTCGTGTCGAAGCCGAACATTCCGCTGTATTCGACGGTCACCGGCGCACCGGTCACCGTCGCGGACTGGGACGCCGAATACTGGTGCGCGAACGTCCGCAGGCCGGTCCGCTTCGCCGACGCCATCACCGGGCTGGTCGGGGCGGGCAGCCGGGTGTTCCTCGAGGTCGGCCCGCATCCCGTGCTGGGCGCGAACATTCGCGAGATCCTGCTGGGCGCGGGCGAGACCGGCACCACCGTCGCCACGCTCAACCGCAAGCAGGCCGACGCGGACAGCGTGCGGCAGACCATCGCCGGGCTCTACACCGCGGGCGTGCTGGACATCGACGCCCTGTTCGCCGGGACCCCGGTCACCCCGCACATCGGCCTGCCGCGCTACCCGTGGCAGCGCACCCACCTGCGCAATGAGATTCGTGAGTTCCAGCAGCGCCGCCAGGGCACCCCGGGTGCCTACCCCATGCTCGGGGATCCGGATCTGGACAACCCCTCGACGGTCTGGACGAAGCAGCTGAGCGTCGCCGCGCTGCCGTGGCTGGACGATCACGTGGTCGGTGGCGCTCGAATCCTGCCCGGCGCAGCGTATTTGGATGCCGCGCTGAGCGCGGTGGCCCTGCGCACGGATTCCACCCGCGCGGCCGTGGAGGATGTGGACTTCGTCGCGCCGCTGGTCATCGACGAGGGCGAGGCCCCGATCGTCGAACTGCGCGTGGAGGAGTCCACCGACCGGTTCACCATTCGGTCGCGGGGCGCGGCGGGCACGGTCTGGACCGTGCACGCCACCGGCCGCTTGATCACCGGCGTGTTCGAGCCGACGAAGGTCGAGGTGCCCGATATCGAGGAGATGCTCGAGGTCGACCCGGCCGAGTTCTACACCGGCCTGGCGGCCCGGGGCCTGCAGTACGGGCCCGCGTTCCGACGCGCGACCTCGGTGCGGGTCTCCGGCACCACGGTCGTGTCGACCCTGGACGGCGGAATCGCCCGCGACACCGGCCATTTCGCGCACCCCTGCGTCGTGGACGCCGCGCTGCAGAGTATTGCCGCGCTGCTGGCGGGCACCGGTAGCTCGGGCGACGGCGCCATGGTGCCGGTCGGTGTCGCCGGGGTGCGGGCGTTCGCGGCCGTGCCCGAGAAGGTGACGGTGGTGGCGCGCCTCGAGACCTCCGATGCCGCGGCGCCCACCGCCGATATCGACCTGCTCGATGCCGAGCACAATGTCGTGCTGCGGATCGTCGGCATGCGTTTCGGCTCGATCGCACCCGGACTCGGTGCGCTGCAACGCATGTCGGACTTCTTCTACGAAGACCGCTGGGAGCTGCGGGATCCGGTCGACGTCGCGGAACTGCCCGCCGCCGAAACCGCGTTCACGCTGGTGGTCGAGCTCGGGTCCGAGGCCGGGGAGCGCGCCGCGCAAGTGGCCCGCACCGCCGCCCGCGCGGAGGTGCTCGCGGTCGGCGACCCGGCGCGCACCGACCTGGAAGAACTACTGCGCGAACGGCTTTGGGCCGCCGCCCGGCTGGACGGCATCGAGCGTCTGCATGTGGTCTTCGTGGCCGGTTCGGAGTTCTCCGACCTGGACAATCTGTGGACGCTACGCAGGCTGGCGGTCGCCGCGGAGGAGTTCCTGAACGCGTGGCTGGACGAGCGCGGCGCGGAGACCCCGATGACCGGCGACGGGTCGATCCACGTCACCCTGCTCACCGAACAGGCCTTCGCGCATCCCGACGGCGATGCCGCGCCCAACCCGAGCCATGCCGCGCTGGCGGGTGCGCGCCGGGTGCTGCTCAATGAGCAGCTGCGGCTGCGTTGGCGGCTCGTCGATGTCGAATCCGAGGTCACCGACGCCGATCTCGCGGCCGAGCTGGCCATTCCGGGCGCGTTCACCTACGACAATTCCGACGAGGTGTTCCTGCGCAATGGCCTGCGCTGGGTGACCGTGGTCGAGTCCTCGCTGCCCGGCCGGATCGAGGCGCTGGACCAGGCGACCCCGCTGACCGATCCGGAGGCGAACTTCGCCCTGGAGGTTCCCAAGTCGCGGGTGCTGTCCCGGCTCGGCTGGCGTCGCTGCGATCGCCGCGCCCCGGAGGCCGGCGAGGTCGAGGTGCGGATGCGGGCCATCGGCCTCAACTACAAGGACCCGCTCAAGGTGCTCGGCGTGCTCGGCGAACGCGACCTGGCCGGAACGTTCTTCGACACGGTGCCGGGTATGGAGGGCATGGGCACGGTCGTCCGGGTCGGCGCGGGTGTCACCGATATCGCCGTCGGCGACCCGGTGCTGCTGGTGTCGAAGGGCCTGATGAGCCGCTTCCACACCACCTCCCGCGATCTGCTGTTCCCGGTCGCCGCCGACACCGAGCCCGGCCACTGCAGCAGCAATACCGCCTTCTCCACCTCCGAGCACTCGCTGCTGGAGCTGGCCCGGCTGGAGCCGGGCGAGACCGTGCTGGTGCACGGCGCGGCGGGCGGTGTCGGCGCGGCCGCGGTGCAGATCGCGAAGCGCCACGGCGCCATGGTGATCGGCACCGCCAGCACCGACGAGCGGCGCGCGTACGTGCTCGCCCAGGGCGCGGATCACGTGCTCGACTCGCGGTCGCTGAACTTCGCCGACGACGTGCTCGCCCTCACCGACGGACGCGGCGCGGACGTGGTGATCAGCACCGCACCCGGCGAGATCCTGCGGCACAACTTCAAGGCCGTGGCCGAATTCGGGCGCATCGTGGAGATCGGCAAGGCCGACATCTACACCGGCGGCATGCTCGACATGCGGCACTTCGACAAGAACGTCTCCTACCACTCCTTCGATCTGGACCGGATGCTGGCCAAGCGGCGCAAGGAGACCGTGGAGCTGGGACAGCGGGTCAATGCCAAGCTGGACGCGGGCACCTACCGGCGACTGCCCTACGAGCTGTACGAAACCAATGACGTGGCACGGGCATTCGAGGACGTCGCCCGCTCGAGCCAGCTCGGCCGCATCGTGTTGAGCCTGGAAAGCGAAGCGCCGCTGGTGCGTCCGCGGATTCCGGAGGTCACCGTCGACCCCGCGGCGCGGTACCTGATCACCGGTGGCTTCGGCGGCTTCGGCCTGGCCATCGGCCGCTGGCTGGTCGGCAAGGGTGCGACGCATCTGACCCTGCTGGGCCGCGGCGGCGCTCGCACCGAATCGGCCCGGCGACAGTTGGCGGCCTGGGCGGAGATGGGCGTCGAGGTCGTCACCGAACGGGTCGATGTCACCGACGCGGCCGCGATGGCCGAGGTCGTCGGTCGCGCGCACAGCCCGGAGCACCCCTTGAAGGGCGTGTTCCACACCGCGGGCATCGTGGACGACAAGCGGATTGCCGTGATGGACCGCGACAGCCTGGCCTCGGTGTACGGCCCGAAGATCGACGGCGTGCGCGCGCTGGTGCACGGAATCGACAGCGCCGGAGCCGAACTCGACATGTTCGTGCTGTTCTCCTCGGGCAGCGCGATCTTCGGCGGCATCGGCCAGTACTCCTACACCGCGGCGAACATCGCCCTGAACGCCGAGGCCGACCGGATCGTCCGCGGCGGCGGGAACGCGCTGTCCGTCGGCTGGGGCCACATGTCCGGCGGCGGCATGGCCGAGGCCGACGAGAACCTGGCGCACTACCTGATCGCCACCGGGTTCGACACCGTCGACATGGACGAGGGCACCGAATTCCTGGAGGCCGCACTGACACTCGGCCTGCACCACCACGCCGCGATCATCCCCATCGACTGGGGCAAGGTGGTCGCCGGTGGCCCGCATTTCGCGCGGACCGGCCGGATGATGGAGCAGGTCGCTGCCTCGGCCGAGGACGATTCGGCCGCCTCGCAGCTGGTTTCGGCGCTGCGCGAGCTCGACGAGGGCAAGCGCAGGGACGTGGTCGCGCACATGCTCGCCGAGCAGATGGCGGTGGTGATGGGTGTCGCCGCGGATTCGATCGATCTGACCGTGCCGGTGCCGGAGCTCGGCCTCGACTCGCTGATGGCGGTCGAGTTCAGCGCCTTGGTGACCCGAGCACTCGGGGTGGATCTGACGGCGCTGAAACTGGGGCGCACGTTCACCCTCGAACAGGCGGGCGCGCAGGTGGCCGAGTACTTCGTCGCGGGCACCTCCGCGGCCGGAGCCCAGCAGGCCGGGGTGATCGCATGAGCGAGTCGGCGCGGGATCTGGCCCGGAAACTGTTGGCGGGCACCGCGGCAACGCCGTCGGGTGCGAGTACGGCGCAGCGCGCCGCCGCCCCGGTGGCCCCCGCATCGGTGGCCCCCACATCGGCCCCCAAGGTGCGACGCGGCCCCGGTCGTCAGTTCGCCGACCACCCGGAAGTGGCCGCCGCCGTGCGGAAGTGGGCGGCCATCGACGCCATTACCGAGCAGTCCGGCATGGCCAACCCGCTGTTCCTGCCGCGGAAAAGCCCCAACGACACGGTGATCCGCGCGGCGGACAGCGAGCTGGTGAACTTCAGCGCCTACAACTACCTGGGGCTGGCCAACCATCCCCGGGTGGTCGAGGGCGCCAAGCGCGGACTCGACCAGTACGGCGCCTCGGCCGCGGCCAGTCGCATTGTGGCGGGGGAGATTCCGCTCTACGGCGAGCTGGAGCGGCGGCTGGCCGACATCTACCAGGTCGGCGACGCGATGGTGACCACGAGCGGCTACCTGACCAATGCGGGCGTCATCGGATTCCTGCTGGGCGAGCGCGACGTGGCGATCTGCGACGCGCTCATCCACGGCAGCGTCGTCTCCGGAACCCAGTGGGCCGGATGCCGCCGAATCAACTTCCGGCACAACGATCCCGAGTCACTGCGCTCGGTGCTGCGCATGTCGCGCTCCGGCTTCGACCGGGCGCTGGTGGTGATCGAGGGCCACTACAGCATGGACGGCACGGTGGGCCGCGTCGACGAATTGGCCGCCATCGCACGGGAATACGACTGCGCGGTCATGGTCGACGAGGCGCATTCGTTCGGTGTGTTCGGCGCGCACGGCTTCGGCATGCGCGAGCATCTAAGCATGGCGGGCTCGGATGTCGACATCTGGATGGGCACGCTGTCGAAGGCGCTGGGCAGCTGCGGCGGTTTCATCGCGGCCGACGCGGACCTCATCCGGGCGATGAAGGCGAGCGCCCCGGGGGTCGCAATGCTCACCGGCGGCCCCGCGCCGTCGACGATTTCGGCCGCGCTGGCCGGGCTCGAGGTGCTCGTCGACGAACCCGAGCGGGTCGCCCGGCTGTGGGACAACACCAGGCTGTTCAACACGGCGTTGCGGGAGCGCGGCATCGATCTCGGCGTCTCCGAGGGCACCCCGATCTGCCCGGTGATCGTGCCCGGTGAGATGCGCGCCGGATTCGTCTCGGCGACGCTGCTGCAGCGCGGGGTCTACGCGGGTGCGATCTCCGCACCGGCGGTACCGGTCGGCAAGGAGCGGCTCCGGTTCTTCGTCACCTCCGAACACACCGAGCAACAGCTCATCTCGACCGCCGACCTGCTGGCGGAGACCATTGCCGCGGCGGAACAGATACCGGAGCACGCGGCCGCGGTGTGATACGCGGCCGTATGTCCCAGGGGGGTACCGAACTTCGATCATTTTCAGCGAGGAGTCCAGTGACCGACATCGCGACCGGTGGCATGCCCTTCGGAACGCCGGGTGGTGTTCCGTGGGTGGTGTCGGCGCGCAGCGCGAGTGACATTGGCGCGCGGGCGGCCCGGCTGCGCGAGTGGCTGCTGCGGCATCCGGAACTGGATGTGGTCGACGTGGCGCGGTCATTGATCGTCGCGTCGGCCGGAATGCCGTGGCGGGCACGCATAGTCGGGCAGGACCGGGCGGAACTGTTGGCCGGTCTGGCCGCCTTGGCCGATCCGACCGCGCCCGCGGTGGCGATCGAGCCCGCCGTCGAGCGGGCCGAGCCGCGGCGGGTGGCGTTCGTTTTCCCGGGAAACGGTGCCCAGTGGCAGGGGATGGCCCGCGAACTGCTGGACGCGGACGAGGCCTTCGCGGCGTCGATCGCGGAATGCGAGGCCGCGCTGGCACCGTACGTGGACTGGTCGCTCACGGCGGTGCTGCGCGGCGACGTCGACGCGCCAGCGCCGGACCGCGTGGACGTGGTGCAGCCCGCGCTGTTCGCGGTGATGGTCGCGCTGGCCGGGCGGTGGCGGGCCGCCGGTGTGGAGCCGGACATGGTGATCGGGCATTCGCACGGCGAGATCGCCGCCGCCTACGTGGCCGGTGGACTGTCGCTGTCCGACGCGGCACGGGTGGTGGCGCTGCGGTCGCGGGCGCTGGCCGAGGAACTGGCGGGGCACGGCGGCATGGCCTCTGTCGGACTGGATGCCGAGTCGGTGCGGGAACGTCTTGCGGCGTACCCGGATCGGCTGTGGCTGGCGGCGGTGAACGGCCCGGCGCACTGCGTGGTGTCCGGGGAGGTGTCGGCGCTCGAGGAGTTCCTCGCCGACCGCGCCCGCGAGGATGTGCGGGCGCGCCGGGTGGCGATCGACTACGCGTCGCACTCGCCCGCGGTCGAGGGGATTCGTGAGCGGCTGCGCGCGGAGCTGGCGTCGATTCGTCCGCGCTCCGGGTCGGTGCCGTTCCTGTCCACGGTCCTGGCCGAGCGGCTGGACACGGCCGAACTGGACGCCGACTACTGGTATCGCGCGGAGCGGGAACCGATTCGGTTCGCCGAGGCCGTGACGGCGCTGATCGCCGACGGCATCACCGGATTCCTCGAGATCAGCACCCACCCGGTGCTCACGATGGACATCGCCGCGACCGCCGAGTCGGCCGGGGCGGGCGAGGAGGTCGCGGTCGTCGGCACGCTGCGACGCGACGAGGGCGGCCCGCGACGGCTGCTGGCGGCATTGGCGCAGGGCCACTGTGCCGGGTTCCCCATGGATCCGGACGCGCTGGTCCGCGGTGGGTCATCGGTACAGCTGCCGGAGGACGCGTTCGCGGACACCGGGGTACGGGAGGACGGTCCGCTGGCGCGCACGCTGCTGGCGACTCCCGAATTCCAGCGCGACACAGTCGTTCTCGACATCGTCCGCGAGCACACCGCCGCCGTCCTGGGTACCGAGACGGCCCGATCGATCGACCCCGACCTGCCCTTCACCGAGTTCGGTATCGATTCGGTCAGCGGCGTGGAGCTGCGGAACCGACTGATCCGTGCCACCGGTGTGCAGCTGCCCGCATCCCTGGTCTTCGATCATCCGACGCCGAATGCCGTTGCGGCGCTGCTGAAGGCGCGTGCGACCGGGGTGGACGAACGCGGGCGGCGCGAGACCAGGCGCTCGGGCGCGGACGAGCCCATCGCCATTGTCGGCATCGGTGCCCGGTTCCCCGGCGGCGTGGGCTCGGCCGAGGAGCTGTGGGACCTGGTGGCCGCGGGACGGGACGTCATCGGTGAATTCCCCACCGATCGCGGATGGGACCTGGACCGACTGTTCGACCCGGATCCCGACAAGCCGGGAACGGTCTACACCCGACACGGCGGATTCCTCGGCAACGCAGGCGATTTCGATCCCGGCTTCTTCGGCATTAGTCCGCGCGAGGCCTCCGCGATGGACCCGCAGCAGCGGTTGTTCCTCGAAACTGCCTGGGAGGCCCTGGAAGACGCGGGCATCGACCCGACGACCCTGCGGGGCAGCGACACCGGTGTCTTCGCCGGTGCCTGCTCCTCGGGCTATTCGCGCCGGGTCACCGGTGAGCTGGAGGGTTTCCGGCTGACCGGCACCTCGCACAGCGTCATCTCGGGCCGTGTCGCCTACGTATTCGGCCTGGAAGGCCCCGCGGTCACGGTGGACACGGCCTGCTCGTCGTCGCTGGTGGCCCTGCACCTGGCGTGCCAGGCGCTGCGCCAGGGCGACAGCTCGCTGGTGCTCGCCGGTGGCGTGACCGTCGCGGCCAGCCCGTACCTGTACGTGGACTTCGCCCGCCAGCGCGGCCTGTCCCCGGACGGCCGCTGCAAACCCTTCTCGGCCGCCGCCGACGGTGTGGCCTGGTCCGAGGGCTCGGGTGTGCTCGTCCTGGAGCGACTTTCGGAGGCACGCCTACGCGGCCACCAGATCCTCGCTGTCATTCGTGGTAGCGCGGTGAACCAGGACGGCGCGAGCAATGGCCTGACCGCGCCGAACGGTCCGTCGCAGGAGCGGGTGATCGCGCAGGCCCTGGCCAATGCGGGCCTCGCCGCGCGCGACGTGGATGCCGTGGAAGCCCATGGAACCGGTACGGCCCTGGGCGATCCGATCGAGGCGCAGGCCCTCATCGCGGCCTATGGACAGGAACGCGGCGACCGGGAGCCGCTGCGGATCGGATCGGTGAAGTCGAATATCGGGCATGCCGTGGCCGCCGCCGGGGTCGCCGGGGTGATCAAGATGGTGCAGGCGCTGCGGCACGAACGGTTGCCGCGCACACTGCACGCCGAAACGCCCTCACCGCACGTGGATTGGGCCGCGGGCGCGGTGCGTCTGCTGACCGAGGCCGAACCGTGGACCGCCGGTGAACGCGTACGACGGGCGGGCGTGTCATCGTTCGGAATCAGCGGCACCAATGCCCATGTGATTCTCGAAGAGGCCCCGGCCGCACCGGCACCGGCCGTCGTGGACACCGACGACAGCACCGTCCCGGCGATCCCACTGTTGGTGTCGGGCAAGGGCGAAGCGGGTCTGCGCGCCCAGGCGGCCCGACTGCACGCGTGGCTGTCGGAACGGCCGGAGATCGATATCGCGGCGGCGGCGCACGCGCTGGCGACGACGCGGGCGCATTTGGACTCGCGGAGTGTGATTCTCGGCCGCGATCGCGACGAGCTGTTGCGGCAGTTGGCCGATCTCGCGAAATCGGGGAGCGATGCCGGTGTCGTCACGGGCACGGCCGGTTCGGGGCGGACGGCGTTTCTGTTCACGGGCCAGGGTGCCCAGCGGGTCGGGATGGGCGCGGGCCTGTACGAGGCCTTCCCGGTGTTCGCGGACGCGTTGGATTCGGTGTGCGCCCAGTTCGATTCGGCCTCGGGGTATTCGCTGCGAGAGCTGATGTTCAGCGGTGGTTCCGAGGCGGCGCTGCTGGATCGGACCGAATTCACCCAGCCCGCCCTGTTCGCCTTCGAAGTCGCGCTGTATCGCCTGCTGGAGTCGTTCGGCCTCACCCCGGATGCGGTGATAGGGCATTCGATCGGTGAGGTCGCCGCCGCGTATGTCGCGGGTCTGTGGTCGCTCGAGGAGGCGTGCCGGTTGGTGGCGGCGCGTGGACGCCTCATGGGTGCGTTGCCCGAGGGCGGTGCGATGCTGGCCATCGCCGCCACCGAAGCCGACGTGACCGACGCGGTCGACCGGTATCCGGGCCGGGTGTCGATCGCGGCGGTCAACGCGCCGGCGGCGCTGGTGGTTTCGGGCGACGAGGACGCGATCGGCGAGCTGGAGATCCGATTCGCCGAGCGCGGCGTGAAGACGACGCGACTGCGCGTCAGCCATGCCTTCCACTCGCATCGGATGGAGCCGATGCTGGCCGAATTCGAGTCCGTGGCAAGGGAGTTGACCTACCACCGGCCGCACTTGCCGATTGTGTCGAATGTGACCGGCCGTCTCGCCGGAGACGAGCTGCTGGACGCCGCGTACTGGGTTCGGCAGGTGCGGGCCGCCGTGCGGTTCGCGCCGGGAATCGAGACGTTGGCGGCCTCGGGCGTGCGGCGATTCCTGGAGGTCGGCCCCGACGCGGTCCTGGCGGCCATGACCCGGCAGACCCTTCCGGAGGATGCGGCGTCGGTAGTGGCAGCGGCGGCTCGCCGGGATCACGATGAGCCGCGGCAGTTCCTGACGCTGCTGGCACACGCGCATGCCTCGGGTGCGCGCGTGGATTGGACACCCCTGCTCCCTCGGGTTGCTCGCCGAATCCCATTGCCCACGTATGCCTTCCAGCATCAGCGCTTCTGGCTGCCGCCGCGCGAGGAGACCAGCGCCGAGCCTCTCGGCCACCCGCTGCTCACCGCGGTGGTGCCGGTGGCCGGTGCGGACCGGTTCGTGTGCACCGGCCGCTTCTCGCTGGCCACCGACCCGTGGATCGCCGATCACACGACCTACGGCCGCGTGGTGCTGCCGAGCGCGGCCCTCGCCGAATTCCTGCTTGTGGCGGGCGACCGGATCGGGTGCGGCGTCCTCGAGGAGTTGACGCTGGAGGCCCCGGTGCCGCCGACGCCGGACGGCGAGGTCGAACTCCAAGTGTCGGTCGAGGAGCCGGACCGGTCCGGGCGACGACAGTTCGCCTTCCACTTCCGTGTGGCGGGCACCAAGGAGTGGGTGCGCAATGCCAGCGGCGTACTCGCCCCTTCGCAGGACGACGGGGATACGCTGCTCGACCGACTGCTGGACGAGCCGTGGCCGCCCGCCGACGCCGAAAACCTCGACCCCACAGGGATTCCCGAGCGGATAGCCACCGTCTCCGGACTCGAGTACGGCCCGGCGTTCACCGGTGCCGCCGCCGCCTGGCGACGCGGTGACACCGTGTTCTCCGAGATCGCCCTGGATCCGGCCGCCGCACCCGGCGCGGAGCGGTTCGATATCCATCCGGCCCTGCTCGACCAGGTATTGCACACCGGGCTGGCCGAGCTGCTCTGGCGTGATCAGGACAGCGATCCGGACACCGGCCGCCTGCTGTTCCGCTGGGCGGGAGTGCGGTTGCACCGGCCGCTCACCACTCCGGCAACGCTGCGCGTCATCGCCACGGCGACCGGTGCGGAGACGATTTCCGCTGCCGCCGTGGATGATTCGGGACGGCCCGTGGTATCGGTCGATGCGGTGGTCATGCGGCCGTATGACGTGAAGCAGCTGCGTGGCGCTCTGGGAGTGCGGACCGCGGACCTGTACGAGACGCACTGGACGCCCGTGGCGGCGACGACACCGGACGTCTCGCCGGACCGGATGGCCGTCCTCGGTTCGGAATTCGCTGCTGTGCAGCAGATCCCGGAATTCATGGTCTGGCGACCGGACTGCGGTGCCGCCAGCGAGGACCTGGCGGAGGTGCGTGGCCACCTGGAAAGGGTGCTGGCGACGGTGCAGGCTTGGCTGGCCGACGAGCGGCTGGCCGACACCCGCCTGGTCGTGGTGACCGCCAACGGTGCCGGAATACCGGGTGAGACACCGGATCTCGCCGCCTCGGCCATTTGGGGCCTGATACGCACCGCGCAATCGGAATACCCCGGCCGCTTCGTACTCGTCGACGTCGACCCGTCGGCCCTCGCGTCCCCGCATGATTCGCTGCCGCTCGGTGCCGTACTCGCGACGGGAGAACCGCAGGCCGCGGTGCGCGCCGGGACAGTGCTCGTCCCGCGCCTGGTTCGCGCCGGGGCGGACCGGAACTCCGAGTCGACGCCGTCCTTCGGCGGCGGCACCGTCCTGATCACCGGCGGCACCGGCGGCCTCGGTGCGCTGCTGGCCCGCCATCTGGTCACCGCGCACGGTGTCCGCCACCTGCTGCTGGTGTCCCGACGCGGCGAAACCACCGCTGGTGCAACCGAACTGGTGTCCGAACTGTCGGCTGCCGGGGCCACCGCCCGCGTCGCGGCCTGCGATGTGGCCGACCGCGCGGCACTGGCCTCCCTGCTGGATTCGATACCGGCGCAGCACCCGCTGACCGCGGTCATCCACGCGGCGGGCGTGCTCGACGACGGCACCCTCGCGGGCCTGACCGCCGCGCAGCTGCGGCGCGTGTTCGTCCCGAAGACGGAGGCCGCCTGGCATCTGCACGAACTCACTCGCGACCGTGACCTGTCGGCCTTCGTGCTGTTCTCCTCGGTGGCCGCCACGATCGGCTCGGCGGGACAGGGCAATTACGCGGCGGCCAACGCGGTCCTCGACGCGCTCGCGCACCGCCGCCGCGCCGCCGGGCTGCCCGCGCTGTCGGTGGCCTGGGGTCCCTGGAACTCCTCCGGCGGCATGACCGAAAGCCTGGACCGCAGTGCGCTCGCACGCTGGGAACGGCTCGGACTGCAGCCGCTGGCGAACGACGAGGGCCTGCGGCTGTTCGACGCGGCCGTCGGCACCGCCGCCGCGCACCTGACCGCGATCCGGTTCGACCCGGCCCACCTGCGGCGCGAGGCCAGCGACGGCACCGCGCCCGCCGTGCTGCGTGGGTTCCTGCCGCGCGTCACCGAACGGCCCGCGGCCGCCGCGAGTTCGCTCGCGGCGCGCCTGAGTCGAGTCCCCGAGGCACAGCGCGCCGAGGTCGTGCTGACCCTGGTGCGGGAGCACGCGGCGGCCGTCCTCGGCCACGATTCCGCCGACGACATCGACCCCGGCGAGCGTTTCGACGCACTGGGATTCGACTCGCTCGGCGGCGTCGAATTCCGCAACCGGCTGGCCAAGGCCACCGGCGTGCGGCTCCCGTCCACCCTGGTCTTCGACCATCCCACGGCCGCCGCGGTCGCCGCCCTGCTGCACTCCACCATCGAGGGCGCGCAGGCCGATCCGGCCACGGTGCGGGTATCGCGTCGCGTCCGGGCCGACGAGCCCATCGCGATCGTGGGCATGGCCTGCCGATTCCCCGGCGGCGTCGAATCACCGGACGCGCTCTGGGATCTCGTCGCCTCCGGCATCGACGGGACCGGCGAATTCCCCGCCGATCGCGGCTGGGATCTCGAGCGGCTGTTCGACCCGGACCCGGACGCGCCCGGGACCGTCTACACCCGTCGCGGTGGATTCCTCTACAACGCGGGCGATTTCGATCCGGCGTTCTTCGGAATCGGTCCGCGTGAGGCGTCGGCGATGGATCCGCAGCAGCGGCTGCTGCTCGAAGTGTCCTGGGAGGCCCTCGAATCCGCGGGTATCGACCCGACCTCGGTGCGCGGCACCGACACCGGCGTCTACACGGGCGTTATGTATCAGGACTACGAGACTGTCGCGGGCCAGGCCGGTCCGGAGGTCGAGGGGTATCGCCTCACCGGCGGCCTGGGCAGTGTGGCGTCCGGGCGGGTCGCCTACGCGCTGGGCCTGGAGGGTCCCGCCATGACCGTGGACACCGCCTGCTCGTCCTCCCTGGTGGCGCTGCACCTGGCCTGCCAGGCGCTGCGCCAGGGCGAGAGCTCGCTGGCCCTGGTCGGCGGTGCGACCGTGATGGCGACACCCATGGTGTTCCAGGAGTTCTCGCGCCAGCGCGGGTTGGCCCGCGACGGCCGCTGCAAATCTTTCTCAGCCGCCGCCGACGGCGTCGCCTGGTCCGAGGGCGCGGCGGTGCTGGTGGTCGAGCGCCTGTCCGACGCCCGCCGCCTGGGCCACGAGGTGCTGGCGGTGGTGCGCGGCAGCGCGATCAATCAGGACGGCGCGAGCAATGGCCTCACCGCGCCGAACGGCCCCGCGCAGCAGCGGGTCATCGCCGCGGCGCTGGCCAACGCCGGGGTGCGCCCGCGCGATGTGGACGCCGTCGAAGCACACGGCACCGGAACGACTCTCGGCGATCCGATCGAGGCGCAGGCCCTGCTCGCCACCTACGGGCAGGACCGGGCGGGCGAGCCGCTGCTGCTCGGCTCCTTGAAATCGAATATCGGTCATGCGCAGGCGGCGGCGGGCGTCGGCGGCGTGATCAAGATGGTGCAGGCGCTGCGGCACGAGCTACTGCCCAAGACCCTGCACGCGGATGAGTTGTCGCCGCACGTGGATTGGTCGACCGGAGCGGTCCGGGTGCTGACCGAATCCCGGACGTGGGCGGCGGGCGAGCGGGTCCGGCGGGCCGGGGTGTCGTCGTTCGGAATCAGCGGCACCAACGCGCACGTGATCCTCGAGGAGGCACCGGCGCTCGCGACACGCGAGAACGCCACGGGCGCTGTGGATTCCGGCACCACCGTGGTGCCGTGGATCGTCTCGGCCAAGTCGGAGGAGAGCCTGCGGGCGCAGGCATCGCGGCTGCGGGACTGGCTGGCCGAGCGCCCGGAGGCCGACATCTGGTCGGTGGCACGGACTTTGGTGGAGTCGCGGGCCGCACTGGACCGGCGGGCGGTGGCCGTCGGCCGGGATCGCGACGAGCTGCTCGCGGGATTGGCCGAGCTGGCGGCGGGAGCGCCGGGCACGATCGAGGGCACGGCCGGTAGCGGGAAGACCGCGTTCCTGTTCACGGGCCAGGGCGCGCAGCGGATGGGCATGGGTTCCGGCCTGTACCAGGCATTCCCGGCGTTCGCGACCGCGCTCGACGAGGTCTGCGCCGAGCTCGACCCGCTGTTGGGTCGGCCCTTGAAGGACTTGATGTTCGCCGACACCGAGGGCGTGCTGGATCGAACCGAATTCACGCAACCGGCATTGTTCGCCTTCGAGGTCGCATTGTTCCGGTTGCTCGAATCCTTCGGTGTCACACCGGATCTGCTGATCGGCCATTCGATCGGAGAGCTGACCGCGGCATACCTGGCGGGCGTGTGGTCCCTAGAGGACGCGTGTGCTCTCGTCGCGGCACGCGGCCGATTGATGGGCGCACTGCCGGAGGGCGGTGCGATGCTCGCGGTCGCGGTGCCGGAACCCCGGGCCACAGCCCTGCTCGCCGAATACAGCGGCCAGGTGTCACTCGCGGCGATCAATGGCCCCTCGTCGGTGGTGCTGTCCGGTACTGAGTCGGCGATCGATGACATCGATGCCCGGCTCGCCGGAGAAGGCGTGAAAACCTCCCGGCTCCGGGTCAGCCACGCCTTCCATTCAGTCTTGATGGAACCGATGCTCGACGAGTTCCGCTCTGTCGCAGCCGGATTGACGTACCGAGAACCACTGCTGCCGATCGTGTCGAACCTTTCGGCGGACCTGGTCGCGGCCGAGATGACCGATCCCGAGTATTGGGTTCGGCAGGTGCGGGACTGCGTCCGCTTCGCACCGGGGATCGAGGCTCTGGTCCAGGCGGGTGCGCGGCGGTTCGTGGAGGTCGGCCCGAATGCGGTGCTGGCGGCCATGACCGGGCAATGCCTGGCCGAAAACCGGGCTGTGGAAGCCAAATCGACGGTGATCGCGACGGCTCGAAGGTCGGGTGACGAGGCGGCACAGTTCGTGTCCGCGCTCGCCCGGGCCGCCGTCGCCGGTGTGGAAGTGAACTGGACCCCGCTCTACGCGGGCCGCGCGACACATCGGATTGCCCTGCCCACCTACGCGTTCCAGCATCGGCGCTACTGGGCGCGGCCTTCCGCAACGCCAACGCCCGGCCTGGCGCAGGCCGGCCTGGACGATGCCGGACATCCGCTGCTGAGCGCGATGGTACGGATGCCGGAGTCCGAGGACGTGGTGTTCACCGGCCGCCTGTCGCGGGCCGCGCACCCCTGGCTGGCCGATCATGCCGTGGCCGGAGTGGTACTGCTGCCCGGCGCGGCCCTCGCGGACCTGGCCCTACACGTGGGAGCCGTGGTCGACTGCCCGCGCCTAGCGGAATTGGTGATCGAAGCGCCGCTGCCGCTGCCGGACACCGAGGCCGTCGACCTGCGCGTCGTGGCGAGCGGACCCGACGACACCGGCGCACGGGCGGTATCGCTGTACTCGCGCTCGAATGACGATGCGGCTCAGTGGATTCGCCACGCTGTCGCGACGGTCACCGCCGTGGTGACCGCGCCCGTGACCGCATCCGACCTCGTGAGTTGGCCGCCACCCGGTGTCACGGCCATCGAGATCGACGACGCCTATACAGAGTTGGCCGAGCGCGGCTACGAGTACGGACCGGCCTTCCGCGGGCTGACCGCCCTCTGGAAGCGCGACAGCGAGGTGTTCGCGGAGATCACCCTGCCCGAGTCCGCGGGCTCGGACGGCACAGGATTCGGTGTGCACCCGGCACTTCTGGACGCCGCCCTGCACGCGATCCTGCTCGGCGGCCTCGCCCCCGACACCGAGCCCGACCAGATCGCCGTCCCGTTCTCGTGGGAGAACCTCACCCTGTACACGACAGGAGCGACCGCCCTACGAGTCCGTGTCGCCAGGGCCGGTGATGGCAAGGACAACGCGCCGATCGCCGTAACCCTCGCTGATCCGACGGGCACGACGGTCGCGGAGATCGAAACCCTGACGCTGCGCAGCATGTCCACCGCGACCCTCGGCACGGCCCAGCGGCACGCCGAAGGCCTTGGCTACGAGGTGAACTGGGTGGCACTCACGGCGGTCGGTCCTGACCCCCAGGCGACCTGGAGCCCCGGCCCGGACGGTGAGGAGGTGACGATCGCAGGACAGGTCCTGACCGTATTGCGGCTCGATGAGCGGCGATCGAACGACGACCTGCCATCGGGCGTACGGGATTCGATCACCGGACTGGCCGCGCGGGTTCAGCGGCTGCTTTCGCAGGACCGGCGCATTGTCGTGGTGACCAAACGGGCGGTCGCGGTGCATCCGCACGAGCTGGTAGACCTGTCCACCGCAGCGGGTTGGGGTTTGCTGCGGACCGCGCAGAGTGAGAACCCCGGTCGGATTCTGCTTGTCGATGTCGACGAATGGTCGGACTATCGTGCCGCCGTGGGCTTGGCCTTGGCGTCGAATGACGAACCCCAGCAGGCCATTCGGCTTTCGACCGCATACGCGCCGCGTCTGCACCACCAAGATTCGGGCACTCTCGACGCCATATCGCGCCATGCCCCGGCCTGGGAGCTGCTCCTGCGCGGCAAGGGCACTCTGAGTGCGGACAATTTCGCCTTCGGTGAGCGTCCGGACGCGTTGGAACCGCTCGCGCCGGGGCGGGTTCGGGTGAGTGTGCGGGCGGTTGGGCTCAACTTCCGGGATGTGCTGATGGCGTTGGGCACCTACCCCGACAAGGCGGGGCGGCCCGGCGGGGAGGGGGCCGGTGTCGTGCTCGAGGTTGCCTCGGATGTGACCGAATTCGCGCCTGGTGACCGGGTTTTCGGGCTGATTCCGGGTGTGGGGTCGATGGCGGTGGTCGATCGGCGACTGCTCGCGCCGATGCCGGACGGGTGGTCGTTCACTCGGGCGGCGGCGGTTCCGATCGTCTACGCGACCGCGTACTACGGCCTGGTGGATCTGGCTGCCGCACAGCCCGGTGAGACGCTGCTGCTGCATGCGGCGACCGGTGGTGTCGGGCTCGCGGCGGTGCAGCTCGCGCGGCATCTGGGTTTGCGGATGCTGGTCACGGCGAGTGAGCCGAAGTGGAATATGCTGCGGGAGTTGGGGTTCGACGATGCCGTCATCGGCAATTCGCGCACCTTGGATTTCGAGCAGAAGTTCCTGGACGAGACCGATGGCCGCGGTGCGGACATCGTCTTGGACTCGCTGGCGGGCGAATTCGTGGACGCCTCGCTGCGGCTGCTGCCGCGCGGTGGCCGGTTCGTCGAGATGGGCATGATCGACCGGCGTGATCCGGCCGAGGTGGCGGCCCGCCATCCCGGCGTGGACTACCGCAGTTTCATGCTCATGGAGGCCGGTCCGGATCGGCTGCACGAGATACTGACCGACCTGGTCGAGCTGTTCGAGTCCGGAGCCCTGACGCCCGATCCGGCTCTCGCCTGGGACCTGCGGCAGGCCCCGGACGCCTACCGGTACCTGAGCCAGGCGCGACACATCGGCAAGAACGTCCTCACCGTGCCGATGCCATTGCGCCGCGAGGGAACCGTTCTCATCACCGGCGGGACCGGCGGATTGGGCGCGGTCACCGCCCGGCACCTCGTCACCGAGCACGGCGTGCGCAGCCTGGTCCTGGCGAGCAGGCGGGGCCCGGACGCGCCGGGCGCGGCCGAACTCGCCGCCGAGCTCAGCGCACTCGGCGCACGCGTGGACGTGGTCGCCTGTGATGCCGCCGACCGGACCGCCCTGGACGCGACGCTGGCGGCGATCCCGCCGGAGCACCCGCTGACCGCCGTCGTCCACGCGGCGGGCGTGCTCGCCGACGGCCTGTTCACCACCATGACCCCGGAACAGTTCGCGAAGGTGCTGCGCCCCAAGGTGGACGCGGCCTGGAACCTGCACGAGGCGACCGAGCACCTGGACCTGTCGGCCTTCGTGCTGTACTCCTCGATCGCGGGCGTCATCGGCAATCCGGGCCAGGCGAACTACGCCGCCGCCAATGCCTTCCTCGACGCCCTGGCGCAGCACCGGCACCGCAGCGGCCTCCCCGCCACCTCGGTGGTCTGGGGACCTTGGGACCAAAGCGGCGGAATGACAAGCGCACTCACCGCGACCGATCTCGCCCGCCTGCGCCGCGAAGGTCTGTCGCCGGTGGACGCGGCGCACGGCATGAAGCTGTTCGATGCCGCGCTCGCGGGTGGCGGGTCGGAGTTCGTGGCGATCCGGCTCGATCGCGGTGACGTCGGTGAGGTGCGTGCGGTCATGCGTGACGTCGTACGGCCCGTGGGCCGTCCCGTGGTCGCCGCGCCGACAGCCGTGAACGAGCCCGGCAAGGTCTCGATGTCTTTGGCAGAGCGATTGGTCGATCTTCCGGTCGCCGAACAGGAGCGCGTGATTCTGGATGTCATCCGTACCCAGGCCGCGGCGGTGCTCGGCCACCCCGGTGCGGACTCGACCCCGCCGGACAAACCGTTCAGCGATATCGGATTCGACTCACTAGGGGTGATGGAATTCCGTAACCGCCTGAAATCGGCTGTCGGGGTGCAATTGTCGGCCACCGCCATGTTCGACCACCCGACCCCCGAGGCCCTGGCCGAACACCTCCGCCACGAGCTCGTTCCGGTCGAAGACCCCGCCGAACGCCTTGCCGCCGAGGTCGATTCGCTGGCCCGCGGCCTCGCCGCGGCCGAGCTGTCGGCCGCCGACCGGTCCGAGATAGCAAGCCGATTGACCGCGTTGCTGCGCGAACTCGAGGGAACCGGGACCGGCGGCCGCTCCGACGGCTCCGACCTCGACGGCGCGGACGACCGCGAGCTATTCGACTTCATCGACCAAATCAGCTGAATCTGGAGTTCTACCGATGGCCGACAATGACGAGCTACGCCGGTATCTGAAGAAGGCCGCGACCGAGCTCTACGAGACCAAACAACAGCTGCGCGCGCTCACCGACCGGTCGCGCGAACCGATCGCGATCGTCGGCATGGCGTGCCGGTACCCCGGCGGTGTGCGTTCCGCCGAGGATCTGTGGCGGGTGACGGCCGATGGTGTGGACGCCATCGGCGGATATCCGGCCGATCGCGGATGGGATCTCGACCGGCTGTTCAACCCGGATCCCGATGCGCCGGGCGGCATCTACACCCGCGACGGCGGATTCCTCGACGCCGTAGGCGATTTCGACGCGGCCTTCTTCGGAATCGGCCCGCGCGAGGCCGCCGCCATGGATCCCCAGCAGCGTCTGATGCTGGAGGCATCCTGGGAAGCGTTGGAGGACGCGGGAATCGACCCGCTATCGCTGCGCGGCGGCGACACCGGTGTGTTCGCCGGGGTGATCCACCAGAACTACGGCCCCCGCATCGGCGGACCGAACATCACCGCCGAGACCGAAGGCCATGCCTACCTGGGTGTTTCGAATGCGGTGCTGTCCGGCCGCATCGCCTACACCTTCGGTTTCCAGGGCCCGGCCATCTCCGTCGACACCGCCTGCTCGTCGTCACTGGTCGCCCTGCACCTGGCGTGCCAGGCGCTGCGGCAGGGCGATACGTCGCTGGCGCTGGCCGGTGGCGTGACCGTCATGTCGGATCCGTCCCTGCTGATCGCGTTCGCGCGACAGCGGGCGCTCTCTCCCGACGCGCGCTGCAAGGCGTTCGCGGCGGCCGCCGACGGCACCGGCTTCTCCGAGGGCCTCGGCGTACTCGTCCTGGAACGGCTGTCGGACGCCCAGCGGCTCGGGCACACGGTGCTGGCCGTGATCCGCGGCAGCGCCGTCAATCAGGACGGCGCGAGCAATGGCCTGACCGCCCCCAACGGCCCGTCGCAGGAACGGGTCATCGCGGCTGCCTTGGCGAATGCCGGTCTGACCCCGTCGGATATCGACGCCGTGGAGGCGCACGGCACGGGCACCATGCTCGGGGACCCGATCGAGGCGTCGGCCTTGATCGGCGCGTACGGCAAGCAGCGGGAAGGCGAACCGCTGCGGGTGGGATCGCTGAAGTCGAATATCGGTCACACCTCGGCCGCGGCGGGTGTCGGCGGCGTGATCAAAATGGTGCAGGCCATGCGATACGGCATGCTGCCGAAGACATTGCACGTGGACGAACCCACCCCGCATGTGGACTGGTCGGCCGGAACGGTGCGGCTGCTGCAGGACAGCGAGCCGTGGCCGGTGGGGGAGCGGATTCGGCGCGCCGGGGTCTCGTCGTTCGGAGCCAGCGGCACGAATGCCCACCTCATTCTCGAGGAAGCGCCCGCCCCGGCCGAGAGCGAGCCGGTACCGGCGGCCGAACCCATCGCGGCCGAGATCGTTCCCTTGCCGGTGTCGGCCAAATCCGAGGAAGCTCTGCGTGCCCAGGCGAATCGACTGCGGCAGCGGCTGATCGACGACCCCGCCGCCGACCTCTGGGAGGTGGCGTACTCGTCGGCGACATCGCGGGCGCAGTTGGAGCGGCGCGGTGTGGCCCTGGGACGGGACCGGGACCAACTGCTCGCCGCGCTGGCCGATCTGGCCTCGGGTGCGTACGAAACCATCGACGGCACTGCCCGTTCCGGTCGAACGGCGTTCCTGTTCACGGGTCAGGGCGCGCAACGGGTGGGCATGGGCGCGGGCCTGTACGAGGCGTTCCCAGTGTTCGCGACCGCATTGGACGAGATCTGCGCGCATTTCGATCCCTTGCTGGGTCGCTCGCTGAAGGCGCTGATGTTCGCCGACGGCGACGGTGCGCTGGACCGGACCGAATTCACGCAACCGGCCTTGTTCGCGTTCGAGGTCGCGCTGTTCCGGTTGCTCGAATCCTTCGGTGTCACAACGGATCTGCTGATCGGGCATTCCATCGGCGAGCTGGTCGCGGCCTATGTGGCCGACGTGTGGTCGCTCGCCGACGCGTGCGCGCTGGTCGCGGCCCGGGGTCGGCTGATGGGCGCGCTGCCCGTCGGCGGCGCGATGCTCGCGGTGGCGGTCGGGGAAGGCCGCGCCGCCGACCTGGTTGCCGGTTTCGCCGACCGCGTCTCGATCGCGGCGGTCAACGGTCCGGTCGCGACGGTTCTGTCCGGCGATGCCGAGGCCGTCGAGGAGATCGAGCGGCTCGCCGCCGCCGAGGGTCTCGAGACCAAGAGGCTGCGGGTCAGCCATGCCTTCCATTCGGCACGCATGGATCCGATGCTGGCCGAGTTCCGCGCCGTGGCCGCCCGGGTCGAGTACCGCGCGCCGCGGGTGCCGATCGTGTCGAACGTGTCCGGCGAGCTCGCCGGGAACGCGGTGACCGACCCGGAGTACTGGGTGCGTCAACTCCGCGGCTGCGTGCGGTTCGCGCCGGGCGTGGACGCGCTCGTCGCGGCGGGCGCGCGGCACTTCGTCGAGGTGGGCCCCGATGCGGTGCTCGCCGCCCTGACCCGTGACTGCCTCGCCCGGCACCCCGAGATCGACGCGGTGTCGTCGGTGACGGCGACGGCCCGGCGGTCGGCCGCCGAGGCCGAACAGTTCGCGACGGCCCTGGCGCAGGCGCATGTCGCGGGCGCGCGGGTGGACTGGCGGCCGTGGTTCGCCGATCGCGCGACGCGTCGAATTCCCCTGCCCACCTACGCCTTCCAGCATCGCCGCTACTGGCTCTCGGGTGCGGGCGAAGCGTCGCACACGCCGACGGACCACCCGATCCTCACCGGTGTGGTCGGTTTGGCGGGCTCCGACGAATGGTTGCTGACCGGCCGATTCTCCCTGCGCACGCATCCGTGGATCGCCGATCACATGACCTACGGCGTCGTGGTGGTGCCGAGCGCGACCTTCATCGAATTCCTCCTCGTCGCGGGCCGCCGAATCGGTTGCGGTGCGGTCGAAGAGCTCACCCTGCAAGCGCCGATCCTGCCGAGGGCCGACGACGAGATCGAACTGCAGGTGCTGGTGCAGGCGGCGGACGAATCCGGGCGTCGGCCGTTCGAGTTCTACTTCCGCACCTCCGCCGAGGCGGACTGGATTCACAATGCCACCGGTGTCTTCGGGGCCGAGCCGGAGGGCCGGTCGGAGCTGTCGGAGCGACTGCGCGAGGAGGCGTGGCCACCGGTCGAGGCCGAAAGCATCGACGGCGCAACACTTCCCGAGCGGATCGCGAAGCTCGCCGGACTCGAATACGGCCCGGCCTTCCTCGGTGTGCGCGCCGTCTGGCGACGCGACGACACCGTGTTCTCCGAGCTCGAGCTGAACACCGAGGCGGCCGCCGAGCCGGGACGCCACGATCTGCACCCGGCCCTGCTGGACCTGGTCATGCACGCCGGATTCGCCGAATTGCTCTGGCGTGACGGTGATTCCGACACCGATTCCGGCAAACTGCTGTTCCGCTGGGGTGGTGCTCGCTTCCATCGATCGGGCGGCCGGTGGCCGAGCGAGGTGACCGCGCTGCGGGTCATGGCGACCGCGACCGGACCGGACACCATCTCCGTCGCGGCCATCGATCCGCAGGGCACTCCGATCGTGTCGGTCGACGCGGTGGTCATGCGGTCCTACGACGTGAAGGAGTTCCGCGGCAGCCTCGTCGGCGACGCGGCGAGCCTGTACCGGGTGGACTGGGAGCCGCTCGCGAAATCGACTGCGGGCGTGGACCGATTGCCGGAGGTGTCCGGGCATACGACGGTGTGGCGGCCGATCGCCGCCACTGTTCCGGGAGCCGATGTCGGCAGTCCGGATTCGGTGCGCGCACAGGTGCACGGTGCGCTGGCGGCGGTGCGAGCGCTGCTCGCCGAGGACCGTCCGGCCGACGGGCGATTGGTCGTGGTGACGACCGGTGCCGTCGGCGTATCCGATGAAGCTCCCGATCCGGCCGCCGCGGCGGTGTGGGGATTGCTGCGCAGCGCGCAATCGGAGCATCCGGACCGCGTCATACTCCTAGACGAGGATCCGACCCGGCCCGCGGATTCGGAAGATATTGCGGCGGCGGTCAATTCGGGTGAGCCCCAGGTCGCCATCCGCGGCGGAGAACTGCTGGTACCCCGATTGGCGCGTGCTTCCTCGACTTCGGAGCGGGAAGCCCGGCCGTCGTTCGGCGCCGGTACCGTCCTGATCACCGGCGGCACCGGCGGACTGGGAGCCTTGTTCGCCCGCCATCTCGTCACCGCACACGGTGTGCGCCAGCTGGTTCTGACCTCACGCCGTGGATCGGCCGCCCCCGGCGTCGACGACCTGGTCGCCGAACTGACGCGGGCCGGGGCCACGGTCCGGGTCGTCGCCTGCGATATCGCCGACCGCGATGCGGTGGTGAAGCTGCTGGCGAGCATCACTCCCGACAATCCGCTCACCGCCGTCGTGCACGCCGCGGGAATCCTGGATGACGGCACCGTCGAATCGCTGACCACGGACCAGGTGGACCGGGTGCTGACTCCGAAGGTCGACGGCGCGTGGCATCTGCACGAGCTGACCCGCGAGCTGAATCTCACCGCGTTCGTGCTGTTCTCGTCGATCGCGACCGTGCTGGGTGCGGCGGGGCAGGGCAACTACGCCGCGGCCAACGGCTTCCTGGATGCCCTGGCGCAGCGGCGTCGGTCCGCCGGGCTGGCCGCCACCGCGCTGGCGTGGGGGCCCTGGAACCAGAGCGGCGGCATGACCGCCGGAA
The DNA here is from genome assembly GCF_035818515.1 of Nocardia sp. CDC153. Classification (NCBI taxonomy): domain Bacteria; kingdom Bacillati; phylum Actinomycetota; class Actinomycetes; order Mycobacteriales; family Nocardiaceae; genus Nocardia; species Nocardia sp. CDC153. Next base: position 189,453 of record NZ_JAYKYU010000005.1, read on the forward strand.
TGGACCGCGCCGCGCTCGCCCGATGGCAGCGCTGGGGCCTGAGCGCGGTCGAGAACGCCCGGGGCATCGAGCTTTTCGATGCGGCGCTCACCCATTCGGACGCGCGTCTGGCTCCCATCGACTTCGATGCGAGCGCCCTGCGGCGTGAGTCCGACGTCGACGCCGTTCCGGCCGTCCTGCGCGGATTCGTGCGCCGTGCACCCCGCCCGACGCAACCGGCGGCCGCCGCGAATTCACTGGCCGCGCAACTGGCGGACGCGCCACCCGCGCGACGCGGCGAGCTGGTGCTCGAGCTCGTGCTCACCCAGGCGGCCGCGGTGCTGGGCCATGACTCGGCCGCCGATATCCGTGCCGACCAGCGATTCGACGAGATCGGCTTCGATTCCCTCGGCGGCGTCGAATTCCGCAACCGACTCGGCAAGGCCACCGGCCTGCGGCTGCCCTCGACGCTGGTCTTCGATCACCCGACCCCGGCGGCGGTCGCGAAACTGGTGCGAGCCAGCATCGAGCCGACCGTGAGCGAACCCGCCAAACCGGTGGCCCGCCGCCTCCGGGCCGACGAGCCGATCGCCATCGTGGGCATGGGCTGCCGGTTCCCCGGCGGCGTCCGAACACCCGAACAGCTCTGGGATCTCGTGGCCTCCGGAACCGACGCCACCGGCGACTTCCCCACCGATCGCGGCTGGGATCTCGAGCGGCTGTTCGACGCGGACCCGGACAAGCCCGGAACCGTCTACACCCGCCGTGGCGGATTCCTCTACGACGCGGGCGATTTCGACCCGGCCTTCTTCGGCATCAGCCCGCGCGAGGCCGCCGCCATGGATCCCCAGCAGCGGCTGCTGCTCGAGGTGTCCTGGGAAGCGCTCGAGGACGCGGGCATCGACCCGGATGCCTTGCGCGGCAGCGACACCGGAGTCTACGTCGGCGCGGGCTATTCGGGCTATGTCGACCGGGTGGGCGGCGACCTGGAGGGGTACCGGCTCACCGGCACCACAAGTTCGGTGATGTCCGGGCGCGTGGCCTACGTGCTCGGTCTGGAGGGCCCGGCGGTCACCGTGGACACTGCCTGTTCGTCGTCGCTGGTCTCGCTGCACCTGGCCTGCCAGGCCCTGCGCCAAGGCGAGAGTTCGCTGGCGTTGGCCAGCGGCGTGACGGTCGCGGCGAGTCCCTACCTGTACGTGGATTTCGCACGGCAGCGCGGACTTTCGCCCGACGGGCGCTGCAAGGCCTTCTCGGCGGCGGCCGACGGCGTGGCCTTCGCCGAGGGCGTCGGTGTGCTGGTGCTCGAACGCCTCTCCGACGCGAAACGCCTGGGCCACAACGTGCTCGCTCTCGTGCGCGGAACCGCGGTGAACCAGGACGGGGCCAGCAATGGATTGACCGCACCCAACGGTCCCTCGCAGGAGCGGGTGATCGCGGCGGCCCTGGCGAATGCCGGTCTGGCCCCGCGGGATATCGACGCGGTGGAGGCACACGGCACCGGCACGACACTGGGTGATCCGATCGAGGCCCAGGCGCTCATCGCGGCCTACGGACAGGACCGGGCGCAGCCGCTGCGGATCGGATCGATCAAATCGAATATCGGCCACACGGTCGCCGCGGCGGGCGTGGGCGGTGTCATCAAGATGGTGCAGGCGCTGCGCCACGAAACCCTGCCCAGGACACTGCATGCCGACGAGCCGAGCCCGCACGTGGACTGGTCCGCGGGCGCGGTGCGGTTGCTGACCGAGGCCCAGCCGTGGCCGAGCGGTGGCCGGGTGCGGCGAGCGGGGGTGTCGTCGTTCGGTGTGAGCGGCACCAACGCCCACGCCATCCTCGAGGAAGCGCCCGCCCGTCCGGCGGCCGTCGAGCCCGCGCGCGGTGACCGCCCCGCCCCGATGCTGCCGTGGCTGCTGTCGGCCAAAACCCCGACGGCTCTGCGAGCGCAGGCCGCGAAACTGCGGGACTGGCTGATCGACCACCCCGACACCGACCCGGCCGCCGTGGCGCACGCGCTCGCCACGACCAGGTCCCAGCACCGGTCGCGGGCGGTGATCCTGGGCCGCGACCGCGACGAACTGCTCGCGCGACTGGCCCGGCTCGTCGACGAATCTGCCACTGCCGGAGTGGTTTCCGGCACCGTCGGCGGCGGGAAGACGGCCTTCCTGTTCACCGGTCAGGGCGCGCAGCGGGTCGGTATGGGCGCGGGACTCGCCGCGGCCTTCCCGGTCTTCGCCGCGGCGCTGGACGAGGTGTGCGCGCGCTTGGATCCGCTGCTCGAATGCTCCTTGAAGGAGGTGATGTTCACCGGACACCTGGTCGACGACCGGGGAGTCGGTGACGACACCGGGATGCTGGATCGAACACGACTGACCCAGCCCGCCCTGTTCGCGTTCGAAGTGGCGCTGTACCGCCTCGTGGAGTCGTTCGGCCTCGTCCCGGATATGGTGCTGGGCCACTCGATCGGCGAACTGGCGGCGGCCCATGTGGCCGGGGTGTGGTCATTGGAGGACGCGTGCGCACTGGTCGCGGCGCGCGGGCGGCTGATGGAGGCGCTGCCGGAGGGCGGGGCGATGCTCGCGATCTCCGCCAGCGAAACCGAAGTCGCCACGGCGATAGCCGAATTCGGCGCGCGGATCTCGATCGCGGCGGTGAACGCGCCTGCCGCCGTGGTGATCTCGGGCGACGAGACGGCCGTGGCGGAAATCGACCGGCACTTCACCCAGCTGGGCCGCAAGACGAATCGGCTGCGCGTATCCCATGCGTTCCATTCCCATCGAATGGAGCCGATGCTGGCGGAGTTCGGAACCGTCGCGGCCGGGGTGACCTACGCGGAACCGCGAATTCCCCTGGTATCCAATGTTTCCGGCGAGACCGCCGGTGCGGAGATCCTCGAGCCCGGGTACTGGGCGTCCCAGGTGCGCGCCACGGTGCGTTTCGCACCGGGTGTCGAGAGGCTGGTGGCGTCGGGGGTGCGCCGATTCCTCGAGATCGGACCCGACGCGGTGCTCTCGGCGATGACGCGGCAGAGCCTGCCCGAGGACATCGAGGCTCGATCGGTGGTCGCGGCGGCCGCCCGCCGGGACCACGACGAGGTCGAACAGTTCCTGACCATGCTGGGTCAGGCGCACGTCGCGGGATCGGCCGTCGACTGGACTGGGCTGTTCGCCGACCGGCCGACACCGCGAATCGCCCTGCCCACCTACGCCTTCGAACATCGGCGGTTCTGGCTGGAGCCGAGCGTCTCAGAGCCGCGCAAGACCGAGGACCACGAGTTGCTCACCGGCGTGGTGCGCGTGGCGGACCGCGACGAGTGGCTGTTCACGGGGCGGCTGTCGCTGCGCACCCACCCCTGGATCGCGGACCACACCACCTACGGTGTGGTGCTCGTCCCCAGCGCCGCGCTCATGGAGATGCTGCTGGTAGCGGGTGCGCGCATCGGCTGCGACGGCGTAGCGGAGCTCACCCTCGAAGCCCCGATCCTCCCGCCCGCGGACGGCGAGGTCGAGTTGCAAGTGCTGGTGCGGGAACCGGATTCGGCGGGACGCAGATCGTTCACCTTCCACTACCGCACCGCCGCCGACGGCGACTGGACGCGCAATGCCAGCGGTGTCCTGAGCGGTTCGGAACCGATCGCCGACGACCTCATGGACCGGCTGCGCGGCGAGCCCTGGCCGCCCGTCGACGCGGAATCGGTGGCACCCGAATGGATTCCGGCGCAGGTCGCCCGAGTCGCGGGCTTGGAATACGGTGCCTCGTTCCTGGGCCTGCACGGCGCGTGGCGACGGGGCGACACCATCTTCTCCGAGGTCACGCTGAACCCGGACGTCCGCGCGGAGGGATTCCAGCTGCATCCGGCGCTGTTCGATATGGCGCTGCACGCCGGACTCGTCTGCCTGATCTGGACGGGGGAGGGCAATGCCGCCGAGGGCAAACTGCTGTTCCGCTGGGGTGCGACGCGACTGCACGCCACGCACCGGGTCACCTCGCTGCGGGTGATGGCTGTTCAGCGCGGTGCCGAGACCATCAGCGTCGTGGCCGTGGACCAGGACGGCAATCCCGTGGTCTCCGTCGACGAAGTCGTCATGCGCTCCTACGACGTCGAGCGGTTCGATGCCGCACGGGCGGGCGGGCGCGCGGCCCGGTACGGGCTGCGCTGGACGGCGATCGAGCAGTCCGGTGGCCACATCCCCACCGGGAGTGTGGCCGTCCTCGGAACCGCGCAGGTGCCCGGAATCGTGGAGAGGTACGCGAATCTCGCCGCGCTCGCCGCGGCTCCGGCCGTTCCCGATGTCGTCGTATGGGCCGAATCGGCACAAGCACAGCTCGATTCGACGGAGTCGGCGAGCGACCGGGTGAAAACCGCCCTGCGCACGGTGAACGGCTGGCTGGCCGAGGACCGCTGGGCGCGATCGCGGCTCGTCGTGGTGACCGCCCGTGCGGCCGTCGTGGCGGAGGAGACGCCGGATCCCGCCTCGGCCGCGGTCTGGGGTCTGATTCGCAGCGCCCAAACCGAGTACCCCGACCGCATCGCGCTACTCGACGCCGCTGACGCACAGCACCTTTCGGCCGAGACGATCCGAACCGCACTCGCCACCGGGGAGCCGCAGCTGGCGGTGCGGGGCGACCGCGTCCTGACACCGCGCCTGGAGCCGGTGACATCCACTGTCGGCGAGCGTGTTTCGTTCGGTACCGGAACGGTCCTGATCACCGGCGGCACCGGCGGACTGGGTGCGCTGCTCGCCAGGCACCTGATCACTGCGCACGGGGTGCGACGGCTCCTGCTGGTGTCCCGACGGGGCGAACAGGCCGATGGCGCAACGGAACTCGTGGCGGACCTCACGATCCTGGGTGCGGAGGTTCACGTCGCGGCCTGCGACGTCGGCGATCGCGACGCCGTGCGGAACCTGCTGGCGGACATCCCCGCGCAGTACCCCCTCACCGGAGTCCTGCACGCCGCGGGCGTACTCGACGACGGCACGTTCCACACGCTCACCGATCGGCAGATCGACCGGGTGTTCGCGCCCAAGGCCGAGGCGGCCCGGCATCTGGACGAGCTCACCCGCGACCTGAATCTGTCCGCGTTCGTGCTGTTCTCCTCGATCGCCGGCCTGATCGGATCGCCGGGACAGGCGAATTACGCTGCCGCGAACGGTTTCCTGGACGCCCTCGCCCTGCGACGGCGCGCCGCGGGGCTACCCGCGCTCGCACTCGCCTGGGGTCCGTGGCAGCCCGATCTCGGCATGACCGGTGCCCTGGACCGTCACGCCCTCGGCCGCTTGGACCGCATGGGTCTGATCCCCTTGGACCGCGCCGAGGGCCTGCGACTGTTCGACGAAGCGCTGACCACGGCGGAACCGGTGGTCGCACCGGTTCACCTGGACACCGGCAAACTGCGCCTGGCCGCGCACAGTGGTCCGGTCCCGGCGGTGCTGCGCGGGTTCGTGCGCACCCCCGCCCGACCGGCCGCCACCGCGACAGTCGAACCCTCGCTGGGCGATCTGCTGCAAGGCGTGGCGGAACCGAAGCGCCACCGGGTCGTCCTGGACCTGGTGCGCGAACACGTGGCCGCGGTCCTGGGCTACGCGTCGGCGGACGATATCCGGCCCGATCAAGGTTTCGACGAGCTGGGCTTCGATTCCCTCGGCGGAGTGGAGTTCCGCAACCGGCTGGCCCGGGTGACGGGGCTGTCGCTGCCCTCGACCCTGGTCTTCGACTACCCCACCGCGGGCGACATCGCGGGCTACCTGCTGGAGCGGGCCGTCGTGGCGCAACCCGCGCCACCCGCCGCGGCGGCGTCGGGCGAGATCGAGCGCCTCGAGGCCATGGTCGAGCGGATCATCGCCGCCGACGACAACGCCGACGCGACCGTCGCGGCCCTGCGCGGCATTGCCGAGCGGCTGCGCGCGCATCTGGGCGACACCTGGTCGGGCAGTGGCTACGACGACCTCGAATCCCATTCCGACGAAGAACTTCTGAACCTGATCGACGAGGAGTTTGGCCCCGCATGAGCAATCCGAGCACCAGCAACGAGGAACGCCTCAGCCGGTACCTGCGGAAGGTCACCGGAGATCTCCGCACCGCCAACAAGCGCATCCAGCAGCTGGAGGACCGGGCCGGGGAGCCGCTCGCGATCATCGGCATGAGCTGCCGGTACCCCGGCGGCGCCGACACTCCCGCGCGGCTGTGGGAGCTGGTGTCCTCCGGCACCGACGCGGTCGGCCCCTTCCCGGCCGACCGCGGCTGGGACCTCGAGCGGCTGTTCGACGACGACCCCGACGCGCCCGGGACCGTCTACACCCGCGAGGGCGGATTCCTATACGAGGCAGGCGAATTCGACGCGGGCTTCTTCGGCATCCCGCCCAGCGTGGCCGAGGCCATGGATCCACAGCAGCGGCTGTACCTCGAGGCCACCTGGGAGGCCCTCGAGGACGCGGGCATCGATCCGGCCACGCTGCGCGGCGGCGACACCGGGGTGTACGCGGGCGTCATCCACCAGGACTACGGTCCGCGCATCGGATCGCCGGGCCTGACCCCCGAGGCGGAAGGTCAGGCCTACCCGGGTGTTTCGGCCAGCATTCTCGCCGGGCGCGTCGCCTTCACCTTCGGATTCAAGGGTCCGGCGCTGTCGGTGGACACCGCCTGCTCGTCGTCCCTGGTCGCCCTGCACCTCGCCGGTCAGGCCCTGCGCCAGGGCGAGACCTCCCTCGCGCTGGTCGGCGGCGTCACCGTCATGTCCGATCCCGCCCTGCTGATCGCCTTCGCCCGCCAGCGCGCGCTCTCGCCCGACGCCCGCTGCAAGGCCTTCGCGGCGGTGGCGAACGGGACCGGATTCTCCGAGGGCCTGGGCATGCTCGTGGTCGAGCGACTGTCGGACGCCCGCCGCCACGGCCGCCGGATCCTCGCGGTCATTCGCGGCAGCGCGATCAACCAGGACGGCGCGAGCAACCGGCTGACCGCGCCGAACGGCCCCTCACAGGAGAAGGTGATCGCGGCGGCCCTCGCCAATGCCGGTCTGGCCCCGGCCGATATCGACGCGGTCGAGGCGCACGGCACCGGCACCTCGCTCGGCGACCCGATCGAGGCGCAGGCATTGATCGCCGCCTACGGCCGCGATCGCAGCGGCGATCCACTGCGCATCGGTTCGCTCAAATCGAATGTCGGACACACCTCCGCCGCCGCCGGGGTCGGGGGCGTCATCAAGATGGTGCAGGCGCTGCGGCACGAAATGCTGCCCGCGACACTGCATGTCGACGCGCCGACGCCGGAGGTGGACTGGTCGGCGGGCACGGTGCGACTGCTCACGGCCCCCGAACCGTGGCCCGCCGGCGAGCGGGTGCGGCGCGCCGGTGTGTCGTCCTTCGGGGCCAGCGGCACCAATGCCCATGTGATCCTGGAGGAAGCGCCCGCCGCGGCGGCTCCGGCGGAGACGGCCGACTCCGCGCCCGCCGCGCCGGTGGCACCCGGCTTCACGCCGTGGCTGATCTCGGCGAAAACCGAAGCGGGCCTGCGGGCTCAGGCGGACCGACTGCGGCACTGGGTGATCGCGAACCCCGACCTGACCGTCGACGACATCGGCTACTCGCTGCTGACCACCCGCGCCCGCCTGGACTGGCGGGGCGCGGTGGTGGGCGAGGACCGGGACGCGCTGCTGGCCGGACTCGCGGCGCTGGCCGAAGCCACCGACGCCGCCAATGCGGTTGCCGGGCGCGCTGTTTCACGCAAGGCCGCGTTCCTGTGCACCGGCGGTGGCGCGCAGCGGGTCGGCATGGGACGCGAGCTGTACGAGGCGTTCGCGGTGTTCGCCGCCACGCTGGACGAAGTCTGCGAGCACTTCGATCCACTGCTGGGCGGCTCGCTGAAGCGTCTGATGTTCACCGGTCGGTGGGGCGAGGACGGTTCCACCGACGCCGACACCAGCGTGCTGCACCGGATCGAGTTCAGCACACCCGCGCTGTTCGCCTACGAGGTCGCCCTGTGCCGGCTGCTGGAATCGTTCGGCGTGACACCCGATGTCCTGGTGGGACATTCGACCGGTGAGCTGGCCGCCGCGTACCTCGCCGGGGTGTGGTCGCTGCCGGACGCGTGCCGACTGGTCGAGGCGCGCGGTCGCCTCATGGGGCGGCTGCCCGACGGCGGGGCGATGCTGGCCGTAGCGGCCGACGAGCACGAGGTGGCCGAGGCGCTCGCCGAGCACGCCGGCCGCGTCTCCATCGGCGCGGTGAACGCGCCCGGCTCCCTGGTGGTTTCCGGCGACGAGGACGCGGTGGCGGCGGTCGAACGATGGTTCGCCGACCGTGGGCGCGAGACCTCCCGGCTGCGAATCTCGATCGCCTCCCATTCGCATCGCATGGACCCGATGCTCGACGAATTCGCCGCTGTCGCACGGGAAGTGACCTATCACCGGCCGCACACCGCGCTGGTGTCGAACCTCTCCGGCCGGATCGCGGGCGATGAGGTGCTGGCGGCCGACTACTGGGTCGCGCACATTCGCGGGACCGTTCAATTCGCCCGTGGCATTGACGCTTTGGTGGAATACGGCGCGCGGCGATTCCTCGAGATCGGGCCGGACGCCGTGCTGACCGCCATGACCCAGCAGTGCCTGTCGGCCGATATCGCGGCGCAATCGCTGCTGGCCGCCGGGGCGCGGCGCGGGCGCGGGGAGACCGAGCAGTTCCTGAACTTCCTGGCGGGCGTGTACACCAACGGCGTCGAGGTCGACTGGCGGGTGCTGTACGCGGCCCGCTCGGTTTCTCCGGTGTCGTTGCCCACCTACGCTTTCCAGCGTCGCCGCTACTGGCTCCCGCTCTCTCTCGGCCTCGCCGGTATCGAAGCGGCGGGCCTGGACGTGGTCGACCACCCCATGCTGGACGCGACCCTGCCGATGGCCGACGGCGGTGTCGTGCTGACCGGGCTGCTCTCGGAGCTGACACAGCCCTGGCTGTCCGACCACGCCATCCGGGAGGCCACGATATTGCCCGGAACCGGGTTCGTGGAGCTGGCCCTGCGCGCCGGTGCCGAGACCGGCTCGCCGGTCATCGAGGAACTGACACTGCAAGCGCCGCTGGTCTTTCCGGCCGCGGGCGGCGTGCGCGTCCAGATCGTGGTCGGACCCGCCACCCCGCATCGGCCGATCTCGATCTACTCCCGGGGCGAACACGACCATGACGGACAGTGGGTCCTACACGCCCGCGGTCTGCTGACCGACCGAACCGATACGCCCACACCCGAATCGGAGGTATGGCCGCCCACCGCGGCGGCCGAGGTCGACCTCGCGCACACCGTCCTGACACCCGACTACACCATGGGCCCGGCCTTCCGGAACGTCCGGGCGCTGTGGCGGCGTGGCCACGAGGTGTTCGCCGATATCGCCCCGGACCCCGAAACCGGCGTGCACAGTGCGGGATTCGGGATTCATCCGGCCCTGCTGGACGCGGTCATTCAGGCCGGACTGCTGGCCGGGGCGGTCGAGATCCCGGCGGGTCACGTGGTGCTGCCGTTCTCCTGGGAGTCGGTGTCGCTGTACACGTCCGAAGCGTCGGCACTGCGCGCGCATCTGACCGTCGACGGGGCATCGGCCGCGCTGCGGGTGACCGACGAGAAGGGACAGCCGGTGCTGTCGGGCACGGTGACGAGCCGACCCATGCCGGTCGGGCAACTCGCCGCGGCGAACGGCACCGCCGATGCGGTGTTCGAACCGGTGTGGTCACCGGCCGACCTCGGCGAATACCGCGCGGCGGATTCGAGCGTCGGTTGGTGGGACCGGCTGGTCCCGGACGCACCGGTACCACCGGTGGTGGTGGTCGAGGCCGGGACCGGGTGGAGCGACCGGACCGATATCGACGTGGTGGCCGAGACCCACGCCGAGGTCGCGCGCATGCTCGAGGTGGTGCAGGCGTGGCTGTCCGAGGAGCGGTTCGCCGCGCGCACCCTGGTGGTCGCCACCCGCGGCGCGGTCGCACTGCCCGGTGTGGACCGCACCGACCTGGCCGGTGCCGCGGTGTGGGGGCTGATACGGTCGGCGCAGTCGGAGGACCCGGGCCGAATCGTCCTGGTGGACAGCGACACTCGCATCGACGAGCGGCTGGCGGCCGGTATCGCGGCCGGGGACGAACCCCAGCTGGTCGTGCGCGACGGGATCGCGCACACCGCCCGGCTCGTCCGGCCCGCCACACCGACCGCCCAGGCCGATGCCACCGCCGCCTTCGGCGATGGCACGGTCCTGATCACCGGCGGCACAGGCGGTTTGGGGGCGGCCGTGGCCCGGCACCTGGTCGTCGAGTACGCCGTGCCCTCGGTGGTACTGGTCAGCCGCAGCGGCCCGAACGCGGAGGGCGCGGCGGCGCTGGTCGCCGAACTCGAGCAGCTCGGTGCGCAGGCGCGCGTGATCGCCTGCGACGTCACCGATTCCGGCGCGGTGGCCGAGCTGCTGGCCGACATCTCGGCGCAGCGGCCGCTGACGGGTGTCATCCACGCCGCGGGCGTGCTCGACGACGGCACCATCGGTTCGCTCACCGCCGGGCGGGTGGACGCCGTCCTGGCACCCAAGGTCGATGCGGCCTGGCATCTGCACGAGGCGACCGCGGAGCTGAATCTGGCGGCGTTCGTGGTCTTTTCGTCCGTGTCGGGCACGATCGGCGCGCCCGGCCAGGCCAACTACGCGGCCGCGAACACCTTCCTCGACGCCCTGGTCGCGCACCGCAGGGCACGCGGGCTGTCCGGTCAGTCGGTGGCCTGGGGGCTGTGGGCGCGCACCAGCGGCATGACCGGCGGCCTCGACGCCTCCGATGTGGCTCGGCTGGGTCGCGGCGGTTTCACCGCCATGCCCGATGAACAGGCCTTCGCGGGGTGGCGCGCGGCGCTCGAACGGGACATCTCGCACGCGGTGATCGCCGCGGTGGACCCCGCCGAACTGCGGGCACAGGCCGACAGCGGACTGCTGCCCGCGGTGCTGCGAGACCTGGTACCGCACACCGACCGTCGCCCACGCGGGACCCGACCCCCGGCGTCGGCACGGGCCGAGGCACCCGCGCTTCCGCCGGAGCGGCACGCGGATCTGCGGGACCGGCACACGGTGCTGGACATCGTTATTCGCCATGTCGCGGCCGTCCTCGGCCACGACGGTCCCGCCGCGATCGACCCCGAGCGCCCCTTCACCGACCAGGGCTTCGACTCCCTGGGCGCGGTCGAACTGCGCAACCGCCTGCAAACCGCCACCGGCCTGTCGCTGCCGCCCGCGGTCGCCTTCCAACACCCCACCGCGACCGCGCTCGCCGACCACCTCCACGAACAACTCGCCGACGGCCGGGCCGAGGACGTCCCGGCCCGCTCGATCGACACGGTGTTCGACGAACTGGAAGCCGTTCTGGCGAGCGGAGATTGGGACGATCCGGAGAAATCCCGGATCGCGACCCGATTGCGCGCCATGGCCGCCCGCTCCGCCACCCCGGTCATTCGCCGCGCCACCAAGGCCGATATCGAGGACATCGTCCAGGTCGTCGCCCGGGCCTTCGACGAGGACGACCCGGTCGAGGAATACGTCTTCCCGAAACCGGCGGTGCGGCACCGACGCGCCCCCGACATGGTGCGGCTCATGATCAAATACCGATTCCTGCCCGTCGACGGCGCGGCCGTGGCCACCGTCGACGGCAAGATCGTGGCCGCGCTGCTGTGGTATCCGCCGTACTACCGCAATTCGCTGTGGCGGGAGATGATTTCGGGTCCGCTGCTGCTGCGGGCCATGGGCGCCGCGACGCGCCGCGGCATGCACGTCGATGCCGCCATCGCGCGGGTGTCGCCCCCGCAACCCCACACCACGCTGGTCTATCTGGCCTGCGCCCCCGAATGGCAGGCCGCCGGTGTGGGCATGGCCCTGGCCGAATGGGCCGTCGCGGAGGCCGACGAGGTCGGCGCGACGGTCGGCGGCATCTGCAAGGACGCCAATCTCCCGTTCTACGAGGCGTTCGGCGGCACCTTCGTCACCAAGACCAGACTCGGACGCAAAGGCCCGGAAATGAATTACGTCCTGCGCCCCGCGGCAAGCGATATGGCTTCGTTGCCGCCGGGTGATCGGCCATTCCCATAAAGTGGGAGCGTGGCCGCACTTCTCACGCAGGGGCAGACCGGGGAACTCGGCGTCGCGGACGTCACCGTGACGGTGCACTTCAGCGCGGGCATCGACCTCGCCGCGCTGCTGCTCACCGATCACGGGACCGTGCGCGGCGACACCGATCTGATCTTCTACAACCAACCCGCCGGGGCCGGTGTGCAATTGGTACCCGGGCAGAACGCCATTGCCGTGAGTCTGAACTCGGTGCCGCAGGGGGTGGCCCACATTCGCATCGTGGCCACCCTCGACGATCCCGACAAACGGTTCGGCAATTTCCCGCCGCCTCACATCGCCATCGCCGACGACCGGGGAAACCCGCTGTACGAGTACGTGATCGAGGGTCTGGGCAATGAGACCACGGTCGCCGCGGTGGACCTGGATCGCGGCGCCGACGGCTGGTACGCCCGCGCGGTCGGCTTCGCGCATCCGCGCGGGTTCGCGGCCCTGATCGCCGATCACGGGGTGGCCGTCGCCAATTCGCAGCAGCCGCCGCGCCCGACCGCACCGGTCATCGCGCCGGTGCTGAAATCCGGCGACACGGTGGCGCTGCGGCGTTCGGGCACCGACCTCACCTTCGTGAAGATGGCGCTGGGCTGGGATCCCGTTCACGTGCAGCACAAGTGGGGTTCGCGCCCGGTGGAGATCGATCTGGACGCCTCGGCGCTGGTGTACGCCGGGAACGATCTCGTCGACGCCGCGTACTACGGGCAACTGGTCACCAAGGACGGTGCCATCCGGCATTCGGGTGACAACCTCACCGGCGAGGGCAAAGGCGACGACGAGGTGATCACCGTCGATCTGACCCGTGTCGGACCGCATGTCACCGCCATCGTGTTCGTCATCACCTCCTACGCGGGTCACACCTTCGAACGGGTGCGAAACGCCTTCTGGCGCTTGATCGACGGCACCACCAGCACCGAGCTCACCCGATCCAACCTGAGCGCGGGCGGCCCGCACACCGGCATGGTGGTGGCCAAGGTTCATCGCGAGGACGGGGTGTGGAAGGTGCAGGCCCTCGGCCATGGGATCCAGGCCGGACACCCCGTCGAGGCGGCCGCGCAGGTCGGCAAGTTCCTCTGAGGTCCGGCCCGGTGCACGGGCTCAGACCGGCGTGATGAAACGGCCCAACTGCGGCACCGCCTCGCCCGGATGCTTGGCCTGGAAGCCCTCGCCGATGGCCTCCAGCCGCCACTCCCCGCCGGAGCGGAACACCTTCGCCATGGCGATGGCCGTGAACGGCATGCCGCCCGCGAGCGCGTAGCGCGCCAGCTCCGCCTGCGTGGTGTCGTCCACCAGGCGGCAGTAGGCATTGCTGACCTGCTCGAAGGTCTGCCCCTGATACGAGGTGACAATGAACAGCAGCGTATTGACGTGCTGCGGAACGCGACTCAGATCCACCGCGATCTGCTCGTCGTCCCCCACCCCGCCCTCGCCGGTGAGATTGTCCCCCGAATGCCGGATGGAACCGTCCTTCGAGGTCAGCTGACCGTAGTAGGCGACGTCCACCAGATGCCGGTCGGCGAACATGGCCACCCAGGCGTCCAGATCGATATTGACGCTGCGCTGCCCGAACAACCCGCCGCGCTTGGCCGGATCCCAGCCCAGGCCCATACGAATCCGGGTCAGCGCCACCCCGCCCTCCTTGCGGAGGGTGACGCGCTGCCCCTTGGACAGATTGACCGGGCGGCCGCGCGACAGCTCGCCCTCGGCGGGCCGTGGCGGGGCCGGTGGCGGTGCGTAGGCCGAATTCGGCGGTGGCGCAGGGGGATACGGCGAGGGTGGGGTCGGTGCCGCCTGGGTCGGCTCGAGCGGCGGCGGGTACGCCGAGGGTGTGGGCGGCGGTGGGGGAGGAGTGTGATTCCGGGTGGGGCGTGGCGCATCCTCGACCGTGACGCCGTGATCGGTGACCAGTGCCGCGAATCCGCCCGCGTAGCCCTGGCCGACCGCGCGGACCTTCCAGCCGCCGAACCGGCGGTACAGCTCGACCGCGATCACGATCGATTCGCTCTGCAGATCCTCGATCCGGTACTCGTACAGGGGATTTCCGCCCGGATCGGCCACCACCGCGATCGGCGGGGCGATCCGCCCGAAGGTCGCGCCCGCCTGGTCCAGGGTGATCACCGCCCGAATCTGCGCGATGTCCGCGGGCACCTGGGCCAGCGACACCACCAGATCGGCGGGCTGCCCGGACACGCCGTTGCGCAGCCGCACCCCCGGACCCGAGGGCTGGTTGTAGAACACGAAATCCGCGTCCGTGCGCACCTTTCCGTGCTCGGTCACCAAGAGCGCCGAGAGGTCGGCGGTCGCCGCGACCTTGACCGAGACCACCACCTCCGCGGCGTTCAATGCCCCGTTCTGACCCTTGACTAGCGTTGTGGACAAGGCCGACCCTCCCGTATCGAAACGTCCCCCTGCCACTGTAGGAGCCTCGAGGTCGCTCAGGAGCCGAGCTGATCGGCCAGATCCAGGAAATCCACGGCATTGATATCGAACTCGTCGGAAAACTCGGCATCGCCGAGCGCCGGGTCCCCGTATTCGAGCGGCCGGGCCACGAACGCGGTGTGGAATCCCAACCGCCCGGCCGCCCGAATGTCGTATTTGTGACTGGCGACCATCATGATCTCGGCGGGCTCGAGACCCAGGTAGCGGGCCGCGAGGTGGTAGGTCCGCGGATCGGGTTTGAACACCCCGACCATCTCGGCGGCGAAGATGGCGTGCCACGGCAGGTCGGCACGGCGGGAAATCTCCACTACCGCACTGACATCCGCGTTCGACAGGGTGGCGAGGGTGTAGTGCTTGCGCAACCGCGTCAACCCCGCGACGGTGTCGGGCCAGGGTTCGAGCCGGGCCCAGGCCCGGGCGAGCTCGTCCCGTTCGGCCGCGCCCATCGCGATTCCCTTGTCGTCCAGCAGCGGATCGAGGGTCTCGCGGTACACCGTGGCCACGCTCACCCAAGGCCCTTGCTCCGGACGCCGCGAGGTCGCCTCGAAATAGGCCGCGCGCCACTCGTTCACGAACGCGGACCAGTCGTGTCCCGGCGCGTACGGCCCGGCAATGGATTGCGCCGCGCCCCGAATGGTCGAGTGGAAATCGGTCGCCGTCCCCTGGACGTCGAACAACAACGCCTTGATCACGCCCCGACCGTACCCGAATTAGGCTGTCCGACATGGAAACGGGTCGAGCCAGCCGAACCGCCTTGGCCACGGCGTATGCGCGTGCGTATCACCAGCTTTCGGGCGAGCCGCGGGTCTTCACCGACCCGCTGGCCGCGCGGATCATCGGACTGACGGCCGATCGGATGCGGGAGTTCGAGACCGAGCGCCTCGACAAACCGGGTGGGAACGATCCGCGTCGGCGGGCGCGCCGGTACTTCCTGGCCGCCCGGGCCCGCCTCGCGGAGGAGGTCGTCGGCAAGGCCGTCGCGGCCGGGACCCGCCAGGTGGTGATCCTGGGCGCGGGCCTGGACACCTTCGGCTACCGCAATCCGTATCCGGACGTCCGGGTATTCGAGGTCGATCATCCGGATACGCAGCGGTGGAAGCACGAGATGCTCGCGGACTCCGGCATCGAGATTCCCGAATCGGTCACCTACGCGCCCGTGGATTTCGAGACCGACACCCTGGCGGCCGGTCTGGCCGCCGCCGGATTCCGGCGCGACGAACCGGCGGTGTTCGTGTGGCTGGGCGTGGTCATGTACCTGACCCGCGAGGCCATTGTGGAGACGCTCCGATACATCGCCGACCAGACGCCACCGGTGTGGATGGTCGCCGATTACCTCGGCCCCGGCACCACCGACGAGGAACGCGAGGCCGTGCGCGAGCGCGCCGAACGAATCGCGGCCCTGAACGAACCCTTCCTGAGTTACCTCGAACCGGCCGAGTTCGAGGAGCTGTTGCGCTCACTCGGCTTCGACGCGGTCGAGCAGTGGCGGCTGTCCGGGCTGCTCGCGGAATACCTCGAGGCACCGATTCCCGACCTTTCGCTCGGGCGCGCCCCGGTGCGAATCCTGTGCGCGTCCCGCTCGGCCTGAAGATTGACTGAAGCTCCCTGAGCCGCACTCCCGGCGGGACGCCCGCTCGATCGATACTCGGGTCATGGGCATGTCGCCGGAATGGATGCGGACCGCGCGGGTCCTGCGGCGCTCCGGATTCGGGACGACCGGTGCCGAGGTCGACGCGGTCACGGACGTGGCGGGGTACCTCCGTGACGCTTTGACCGCCGACCCGGAGGGCGATCCGGGGGCGCGGGCCACTCCGCTGCCGCGGTTCACGCCACCCGCCCCGCTCGGCAAGGGCGCGACGGCCGACGCCCGCAAGCAGTATCAAGCCCAGCTCACCGGGCAGCTCGACACGCTGACCTGGTGGTGGCTGCGCCGCATGGCCGCGGTCCGGGTGCCGGTCCGCGAGAAGCTGACGCTGGTGTGGCACAACCACTTCGCGACCTCGGCCACCAAGGTGCGCGATGCCGCGGAGATGGCGGCGCAGAATCAGACCCTGCGAACGCACGGGGTCGGGGATTTCGCCACCCTCGCCTACGCCATGCTCACCGATCCGGCCATGCTGCGCTGGCTCGACGGCGTGGCCAATACCGCGAAAGCGCCCAATGAGAACCTGTCTCGCGAATTCATGGAGCTGTTCGCGCTCGGGCACGGCAACGGCTACACCGAAACCGATGTGCGCGAGGGCGCGCGGGCGTTGACGGGGTGGACGATCACCGGCGGGGTGGCCGCCTTCGAGGCGAAACGTCACGACGACGGCGCCAAAACCGTACTGGGAGTGACGGGTCCGCTCGACGCCAAGGGTTTCTGCGACGCCGTGCTGGCACGCCCCGAGTCCGCGCGCTTCGTGGCCGCGAGCCTGTGGCGGTCGCTCGCCTCCGACGATCCGCCCTCCGATGCCGCGCTGGACCGGCTCACCGCCGCCTACGGTCCGGGTCGGGATCTTTCGGCGCTGACCACCGCGATCCTCACCGACGCCGAATTCACCTCCGCCCGAGACACCGTCGTGCACGGCCCGGTCGAATGGCTGATCGGTGCCGTGCGCGCCCTGCGGGTGCCGCTCACCGACGACGCCGCCGCGCGCGCACTCGCCGGGACTCTGCGCAAGCTCGGTCAGCTGCCGTTCTATCCGCCCAATGTCGGCGGCTGGCCGCGCGGTCAGGGCTGGATGTCGAGTGCCGCCGCGCAGATAAGGCTCACGGCGGCAACGGATCTGGTGAAGAGGGCGGATCTGTCGGCGATCTCCCAGGCGGGCCGGTCGAACCGCTTGGACGCCACCGCCTACCTGCTCGGCCTCGGATCGTGGTCGGACCGCAGCGCGAAGGTGCTGAACACCGTCGTCGACCAGCCGCCCCGGCTCGCCGCCCTGGCCATCAACACTCCCGAATACCTCACCAGCTGAAGGTCGTTCACCATGCCGCAAGTCAGTCGCAGACAGTTCCTGGTCGGCACCGGGGTCCTGGGCGCGCTCGGTGTGGTCGGCGCGTCCGCCATCACCTGGGACGAACTGCACCAGCGGGCGACGACGACGCCACTGGCCGCCGGGTCGGGAATCCTGGTGGTGCTCACCCTGTATGGCGGCAATGACGGGATCAGCACCGTGATTCCCTACGCGGACAACGCATATCACGATGCCCGGCCGGAATTGGCCTATCGGCCCGAGGAGGTCCTGCATCTCGATGATCGGCTCGGCCTCAACCCGGCCTTGAAGGGTCTGTCCGGCCTGTGGCAGAACCGTCAACTGGCCATCGTGCGCGGCGTCGGCTATCCGCGGCCCGACCACAGCCACTTCCGCTCCATGGACATCTGGCAGACCGCCTCACCCGACGAGCCGGTGCCGACCGGCTGGATCGGGCGCTGGCTCGACGCCACCGGAGACGACCCGGTCCGCGCGGTGAATATCGGCCCGGTCCTGCCGCAGCTGGCCATGGGCGCGAAACACACGGCGGCGGCGTTGGATCCGTCCTCGGCGCCGCTGTCGGCCGACCTGGCCGCGACCCTGTCCGGCCTGGCCGCGAACGATCCGGACGACAGTCCGGCGCGCGGCCGGGTCTGCACCGGCTATCAGGCCGAACAGACTGTCCGCCAAACCTTCTCGGCACTGAAGCAGGCGAAGGGGCAAGCCGCCGACGCCCTCGTCGCCCAGCTGGATCTGGTCTCCCAGTGCATCAAGGCCGGTGTCCCCACCCGCGTCTACTCGGTGAGCCTGGGCGGCTTCGACACCCACGCCGACGAACGCCACACCCAAGAGCAACTGCTGGGCCGCCTCGACGCGGCCGTGACCGGCTTCCTGAAGGACCTGTCCACCCATCCGCGCGGCCGCGATGTGGTGCTGCTGGCCTACAGCGAGTTCGGCCGCCGGGTGGCCGCCAATGCCTCGCAGGGCACCGACCACGGCACCGCCGGACCGGTGCTGCTCGCGGGCGCGGGTGTCGCGGGCGGCTTCCACGGCGACGAGCCCAGCCTCACCGACCTCGACAATGGGGACCTGAAGGCCACGGTCGATTTCCGCGATATCTATCACGAACTCCTGCACCGGGTATTGGACGCCGACCCGGTGGCGGTGGTCGGCTCCGGCCGTCGCGACCTCGGTGTCCTGTCGGCTTGACCGTTTCGGTCCGCCGCATCGGTTGCCCGATTTGCTCGACATTCGCGCTGGTAGCCTGGGCCTCGCTCATTCTTCTCACCGCTTGCCTACCCCGGCCGGACGCGGTAATCATGCGCTCGTGTGGGAAGGCGAATCGAGGCTGAAAGTAGGAACCGGTGAGGGCCGACGTTCTTGCGGCACGCCGGGCTCCGACGCCGCGTGGCCGCCCGCGGGTATGCACGCTGCCCCGCCTGCTGGCCGCCGCGGCGGAGACTGATCCGACCGGTACCGCGGTGTGCGCGGGCGCGCGCTCGCTGACCTATGCCGAACTCGACGAACGCTCCACGCGCCTGGCCCGGGTGCTCATCGCCCGCGGCCTCGGGCCCGGTGACCGGGTGGTGTTGGCGCTGCGGCGCTCGGTCGAATCCGTGATCGCGGTGTGGGCGGTCGCCAAGTCGGGCGCGGCCTTCGTGCCGGTCGACCCCAACTATCCGGCCGACCGCGTCGCCCACATGCTCGCCGACTCCGGCGCGGCCCACGGTCTGACCCTCTCGGCTACCCGCGAGCGACTCGGCGACGGGCTCGACTGGCTCGAACTCGACTCGTCGGCCTGCGCCGAGGCACTGGCCGACGCCTCGGCCGAACCGCTGCACTTCACCGAACGCACCCGCCGCCTGCACGGCACGGACATCGCGTATGTGATCTACACCTCCGGCTCGACCGGGCTGCCCAAGGGCGTGGCTGTCACCCACACCGGACTGGCCGGACTCTGCCGGGAGCAAACTCGCCGCTTCGGCATCACGACCGAATCCCGCACCCTGCACTTCGCCTCCCCGAGCTTCGACGCGGCAGTGCTGGAGCTGCTGCTGGCCGTCGGGTCGGCGGCGACCATGGTCATCGCACCGGCCGACTGCTTCGGCGGCGACGAACTCGCCGAACTGCTGCGCGCCGAGCGGGTCACGCACGCCTTCATCACCCCGGCCGCCCTGGCGGGCATCGAGGCCACCGACCTGCCCGATCTCGCTGTGGTGGTCGCGGGCGGCGAGGAATGCCCGCCCGATCTGGTAGCCCGCTGGTCGCCGGGACGCTCCTTCTTCAATCTGTACGGGCCCACCGAGACCACGGTGGCCGCGACCATCAGCGAGGCGCTCACCCCGGCGGACACCGTCGCCATCGGCGGACCGATTCCAGGGGTGTCGGCCCTGGTCCTCGATGCCCGGCTGCGGCCGGTGCCGACCGCGGTCGCCGGTGAGTTGTACCTGGCCGGACCGGGTTTGGCGCGCGGCTACCACCGGCGGCCGGGGTTGACCGCGGCCCGCTTCGTCGCCCATCCGGACGGCACGGGGGAGCGGCTGTATCGCACCGGCGATGTGGTGCGGTGGATCGTGGGCGGCGATGGCCGGCCGACACTGGAGTATCTGGGCCGCAGTGACGCGCAGGTGCAGATCCGGGGCTTCCGAGTGGAGCTCGGCGAGATCGATTCGGTGCTGTCGGCGCACGAATCGGTCTGTCACGCGAAGACTCTGCTGCGCCGCCTGCCCAGCGGGGCGACCGCGCCGGTGTCGTACGTGGTGCCCGCCGCGAATGCCGAACCGGATCCGGACTCGTTGAGAGAGTATGTGCGCCAACAGCTCCCGCGCCACGCGGTCCCGGCGGCCGTGGTCGTCATAGATCGCATTCCGCTGACGACCGTGGGCAAGCTCGATTACGACGCGTTGCCCGAACCCGTCCTGACCACCCACGCCGCTCGGCGCGCCCTGACCGATACCGAGCGCACGGTCGCCGCGGCCTTCTCCGAACTGCTGGGCGTCGGCCCGGTCGGGGCGATCGACGACTTCTTCGAGCTCGGCGGAAACTCGCTGCTGGCAACGCGATTGGCGGGACGGCTCGGGGTGGGCCGGGCCGCGCGGGTGCCGGTCCGGCTGATCTTCGAGCATTCGACCGTGGCCGCGCTGGCGGCGGCCGTCGATGGGCTCGGCACCGAGGATCGGGTGCCGCTGCGGCCCCGGCCGCACACCGCGACGCGGCCGCCGCTGTCACTGGCGCAGCAGCGCATGTGGTTCCTGGCGCGCCTGGATCCCCGCTCGCCCGCCTACAACATTCCCTTCGCGCTGCGGCTTTCGGGCGATCTCGACGTGACCGCGTTCGGGCTTGCTGTGCGTGATCTGCTCGAGCGGCACGAGGTTTTGCGCACGGTCTTTCCCGAGAGCGCGGGACACGGGTATCAGGACATCCGGCCCGTCGACGAGGTCCCGGTGGATCTGACGCCCGTGGAGCTGCCGGAATCCGGCCTGCGTTCGGAGCTGATCGCCTTGGCGGGCAAGGGATTCGACGTGACCGCCGAGGTGCCGCTGCGGTTGCGCCTGTACCGCCTCGCCGAGCACGACTTCGTGTTGGCCGTCGTGATCCACCACTTGGCCGCCGACGGTTTCTCGATGCTCCCGTTGACCCGCGACCTCATGACCGCCTACGCCGCCCGCACTCGAGGCGCCGCGCCGCAGTGGTCGCCGCTGCCGGTGCAATACGCCGACTACGCGGTCTGGCAGCGCGAATTGCTCGGTTCGGCAAGCAAATCCGATTCCCTGCTCGCGACCCAGTTGCGGCACTGGCGGACAGCATTGACCGGGCTGCCGCCGCTGTTGGAACTGCCTACCGACCGCCCGCGACCGCCCGTGGCGTCGCAGCGCGGTGCGGCCCGGCACTTCCCGGTGGACGCCGCCGTGCACCGGGGGCTGGAGGAACTGGCTCGCGCACAGGGCGTCTCGCTGTTCATGGTGGTGCACGCGGGACTGGCCGTCCTGCTGGCTCGGCTGGCGGCGACCGAGGACATTGCCGTCGGCGCTCCGGTGGCGGGCCGCGGTGAACCCGAACTGGACGATCTCATCGGCATGTTCGTCAACACGCTGGTGCTGCGCACCCGCGTCGAGGCCGCCGAGCGCTTCACCGACCTGCTCGCGCGGGTCCGCGACACCGATCTGGCGGCCTTCGCCCATGCCGAGGTGCCCTTCGAGCGGCTGGTGGCCGAGCTGGACCCGCCCCGTACCCAGGCGCATCATCCGCTGTTCCAGGTCGCTCTGTCCTTTCAGGAATTCGGTGAGCGACAGCTGCGGCTGCCCGGTCTCACCGTCGACGCCATCGACCTCGGGGAATCCGTGTCGCCCATGGATCTCCAGCTCACCGTGGTGCCCCGGCGGGACGCGGAAGGCGCTGCGGGACTGAACTGTTCGTGGCGGTATGCCACCGATCTGTTCGACGAGTCCACCATCGATGCGTTCGGGCGGCGGTTGAGCGCCCTGCTGGCGGCCGTCGCCGTCGACCCGGACATTGCCGTCGGTGATCTGCCGCTGACCGACGCCGCGGAGGTGGCGAGCTTCCCGAGTGCGGGCTCGAATGTCGCTGTGCCGCATCGCTTCTTCTTTTCGGCCTTCCGAGAGCGGGTGCGCCGCACGCCGGATGCCGTGGCGGTGACCGATGACGGCATTACGCTGACGTATCGCGAACTCTCGGATCGGTCGAATCGGCTGGCGCGCAAGCTGATCGCGGCCGGAGTCGGTCCCGGTACGACGGTCGGCACGGCCCTGCCACCCGGTGCGGATCTGGTGGTCGCGCTCTACGCCATCGTGCAGGCGGGCGGTGCCTACGTCCCGATCGATCCGAGCCAGCCCGCCGAGCGGGTGGCGGACCTGGTGGCGACCGTCGCGCCCGTGTGCGTGATCGGTGCGGACATGCTGAATTCCGAAGACCTGTCGAGCTTCTCGCCGCTGCCCGTCACCGATGCCGACCGGTTGCGCCCGCTGCGTGAACAGGATCTCGCCTACGTGATCTTCACGTCCGGTTCCACCGGCCGTCCCAAGGGCGTCGGCGTCTCGCACGCGGCCATGGCCAATCACATCGCCTTCCTCAGCACCGAATACCAACTGACCGCGGCCGATACCTATCTCCAGTTGGTGCCCACCACCTTCGACGCCTCCCTGATCGGCTACACCGCACCGCTGGCCGTGGGCGCGCACCTGGCCATCCCCACGGCCACCGGTCGCACCGACCCGGAGTACCTGGCCGACCTCATCGACCGCCAGCGGGTGACGTGCTTCCTGACGGTGCCCTCTCTGCTGCGCGCACTGCTGGAACACGCACCCGCCCAAGCGTTGTCCGGCCTGCGGGTCGTGTGGGTGGGCGGCGAGGCCCTGCCCGCCGAGCTGATCGCGCGGTTCACCGCCGCGAGTCCGGCCCGACTGCACAACCTGTACGGACCGACCGAGGCGACCATTTCCATTACCGGCACCGACGTGACCGATCTCGGCGACCGGCCGGTGTCCATCGGTGCGCCACACTGGAATTCGCGCGCCTACGTACTCGACGCCCGCCTGCATCCGGTCCCGGCGGGCACACCCGGCGAACTGTACGTCGCGGGCACGCAACTGGCCCGCGGCTACCTCGGCCAGGCGGACCGGACGGCGGATCGCTTCGTCGCCGACCCCTTCGGCCCGGCCGGTGCGCGCATGTACCGCACCGGCGACCTGGTCCGGCGCACCCGCGACGGCGGCCTGGAATACCTGGGCCGCACCGACTTCCAGCTCAAGCTGCGCGGCCAGCGCATCGAACCCGGTGAGGTGGAGGCCGCGCTGCGCGCGCATCCGGGCGTCGCCGAGGCGGTCGTGGCCATTCGGAGCGAGCGGCTGGTGGGGTATCTGCGCGGCGTCGGCGGTGTCGCACCGGATCTCACCGAGGTGCTGGACACGGCGCGAAAGCGGTTGCCGGGCTACATGGTTCCCAGCCATCTCACCGTGCTCGACGCCTTCCCGCTCGGGTCCACGGGCAAGCTGAACCGGGCCGCACTGCCCGATCCCGAACTGCCGGTGCGGGAATACCGGGCTCCGGAGACGGCGGACGAGCGGATCGTCGCCGAGGTGTTCGGCGCGGAGCTGGGCATCGACCGGGTCGGCCGCGACGACGACTTCTTCGCCCTGGGCGGAAACTCGCTGTCCGCCATTCGAGTTCGGGCCGCACTGGCCGATCGACTGGCCATCGCGGTGCCGTTGCGTCCGCTGTTCGACCATCCGCGCGTGCGCGAATTGGCCGCCGCGCTCCGGGCGGACCGGGCTGCCTCCGAGAGCGGACCCGATCCGCTGGCCGATGCGGTGCTGGATGCGGACATCACCGCCGCTGGTCGAGAGCAGCGTGACTCCGGCACACCCGAGGCCGTCCTGCTCACCGGCGCGACGGGGTTCCTC
The DNA here is from genome assembly GCF_035818515.1 of Nocardia sp. CDC153. Classification (NCBI taxonomy): domain Bacteria; kingdom Bacillati; phylum Actinomycetota; class Actinomycetes; order Mycobacteriales; family Nocardiaceae; genus Nocardia; species Nocardia sp. CDC153. The sequence continues at coordinate 213,356 of NZ_JAYKYU010000005.1, forward strand.
GGTGTCTTCCTCCTGCGCGAACTCCTCGAGCGCACCTCGTCCACCGTCTACTGCCTGACGCGCGCCACCGACGAACCCCATGCCCGGCAGCGCATTTCCGATGCCGCCGCTAGCTTCCGCGTCGACCTCTCCGGCTACGCGGACCGCATCGTCGCGGTCCCGGGCGATCTGGCCCGGCCGCGGCTGGGCCTGACCTCCGAGCGGTTCGCCGAACTCGCCGAGCGCATCGACGCGATCTATCACAATGGCGCGCACGTGAATCACCTCGAGCCCTACGCCCGCATGCGCCCGGCCAATGTCGAGGGCACCCGCGAGGTGCTGCGGCTGGCCACCACCGGCCCGCTCGCCCCGGTCCACTACATCTCGACCGCCTCGGTCCCCGACGGCCCGCCGGACGGGCTCCCCGGCTACGTCCTCACGAAATGGGTTGCCGAACAACTGGTTCGGACCGCCGCCGACCGCGGCCTGCCCGTCCACATCTACCGTCCCGGGCTGATCACGGGCGATTCCCGCACGGGCGCGGCCGGGACCGACGACGCCTGGTGGACCATGCTGCGCGCCATGCTGGTGCTGGGCGTGGCCCCCGATTTGCCCGACGGCGAGGTCGCCATGCTGCCCGTCGACCAGGTGGCCGCCACGGTCGTCGCCGCGCCCGCGCGCGAGCGCGTGGTCACCCTGCTGCCCGGACGCACCGTCTCCCTGAAAGCCATCCGGGACGAAATCCTGCGCCGCGGTTACCACCTCGACCTCACCGACCCGATGGAGTTCGCCACCACCCTGTTGACCTCGGCCGAACGGTCGGGAGCCGACGAACTGCTGGTCCGGGCGGCCGCCCTGAGCATCAACTATTCCGCCGAGGTGACCGGCGTGGCACCGAGCGATCCGAGCTCCCCGTGCCCGGGCGTCGACTGCCCGACGCTGGCTCGCTACTTCGACTACTACGTCGAGGTCGGCTTCCTCCCACCTGTGAGCTGAGCCGCACGCCCGGAATCAAACCCGGCCGTTCGGGTTTGCACTGGGCATGGTGGCAATGGACACGACCCCGGCCTGGCGTTCGATTCGCTTCTCGATCCTGGACCGCTCTCGGGTCCGCCAGGACCAGTCGCATTCGGAGGCCCTGCGCGAGACCGTCGAATTCGCCCGCCTGGCCGAGGAATGGGGGTACCACCGCTTCTGGGTCTCCGAACACCACAGCGTCCCGGGCGTGGCCGGTTCCGCCCCCACCGTGCTCGCGGCCGCCATCGCCGCCGCCACCTCCCGCATCCGAGTCGGCACCGGCGGCGTCATGCTGCCCAACCACCAGCCCCTGATCGTGGCCGAACAATTCGGCGTCCTGGAATCCCTCTACCCCAGCCGCATCGACATGGGCCTGGGCCGCTCGGTCGGCTTCACCGACGGCGTCCGCCGCGCCCTCGGCCACGACAAGCGCGACGCCGACGACTTCGACGCCCAACTGACCGAACTACTGGCCTATTTCACGGGCGGACGCCAAGGCGTCCACGCCTGGCCCGCCGAAGGCCTGCGCGTGCCCGCCTTCCTCCTCGCCACCGGCTCGGGTGCCGAGCGCGCCGCGCGCTTCGGCCTGCCGCTGGTCATCGCGGCGGTCTCCGGTGAGGACGCCATGGTCGAGGCCATCGAGCGGTACCGCACCGAGTTCCGACCCGGCCCCGGCGGCGCGGAACCCTACATCGTCCTCTCCGGTTCGGTCGTCATCGCCGACACCACCGAGCAGGCCCATCGCCTGCTGCTGCCCGAGGCCTGGTCGGCGGCCTGGTCCCGCACCCGCGGCGAATTCCCCGCCCTCCTACCACCCGAGGTCATCGACCACGAACCCATGACCGACCGGCAGCGCGACCTGTTCGACAACGCGCTGCGCGGCCACATCCACGGCACCGAACCCCAGGTCCTCGCCGACCTGGACCGGCTGATCCGCCGCACAGGGGCGGACGAATTCCTCGTCCACACCAGCACCTACGACCGCACCGCCCGCCTCAACTCCCATCGCCGCCTCGCCAACGCAGTCGGCCTGCGGGTATCGGCGTAAGCCCGGGGACGCCATATGGTTCGAATAGGACACCAGCCGAGCGATCTTTGCCGCCGTTTCTGACACCTGTTCCAGTTTGAGGAGGTACCGTGACTGCCATCTTGGGGGCCTAGGGAGTCGCCCCCTCCGGGGAGGGGAAGTCACGTGGTAGATATTGCCGTATCCAGCTGTGGCGCAACGAGTTCGGCGATCAAGCGCAGCCAGCTGCGCTCGGCCCTGATCGCGGCTTCGGCCGTGTTGTGCTTGGCCGGAACACCGATGGCGGTCGGCAGTGCCGATCCGGTGCTGACTCCGCAGAGCGACCCGTTCTATACCCCGCCCGCCGGGTGGGTCTCGCAGGCTCCGGGCACCATTCTGAATTCGCGACCTGTCGAGGTGGCCTCGATGGGGCCGCAGGCGCAGGACGCCGACGCCTGGCAGCTGCTGTATCGAACGACCGATGTCGACGGGAACCCCATGGCGACCGTGACGACGGTGCTGCGCCCGCGAAACGGTCAGGTCAAAGGTCTGATCTCCTATCAGGCCGCCGAAGATGCCTCGGCTCCACAGTGCGCTCCCTCGTTCGTGCTGCGGCAGGGAGCGCCGGTCGAGAACAAGTACGACTCCAGCCTGGATCTCATATCGATCGAGCAGATGCTATCGACGGGTCACGCGATTTCCATCCCCGACTGGGAGGGGCCGAAGGGGACGCTGATCGCCGCGAGACAGCCGGGCTACCTCACCCTCGACGGAGTGCGCGCGGCCGAGCGTTTCGAGCCACTCGGCCTGCCCGGCACCGATACTCCGGTCGCCGCGATGGGCTACTCCGGCGGGTCGCTCGGCACCAGTTCGGCTGCGCAGATGCAACCGATCTACGCGCCCGAACTACGCCTGACCGGGGCCGTCCTCGGTGGTTGGCGAACGGACTTCGGCAGCTATCTGAAGGTGCTGGACTCCGGTCCGTTCTCCGGTTTCATGCCGGCGATCCTGCCCGGCATGATGCGCGCCGATCCGCGTCTGGCCGCCGTTTTCGACAAGTATCTGACGCCCGCCGGGCAGGCCCTGATGGCCGCGGGTGACAGCAAATGTGCGACGCCGAACGTGGGCCAGCATCCATTCCTACGCATGGACGACTACCTGACGATCCCCTTCTCGCAACTGCTCGAGGAAGTACAGCCCTTGTTCGCCGATCTCGACTTCGGCCCGGTAGTACCCACCGCACCGATGCTCCACTATCACGCCGTGCACGACGAAATCGTCGACATCGCGGTGAGCGATCAGGCGGTGGCACAGTGGTGCGCGGCGGGCGCGCAAATCACCTACATGCGAGACCAATTGAGCGACCACGTCAGCCTCGCGGTCACCGGAACGCCCGCAGCCCTGCGCTGGATCGACGACCGCATGGCAGGCCAGCCCGCCCCGGCTGGCTGCTCGACGAGCACGGTGCCGTCCATGTAGGCCGATGGAGCCACGACGACCCCCCACCGTGTCTTGCGCCAAGATCTTGGCAGGCGTCGATGCGGCGCAGCCGAAGATCAACGCACCGAGATCATCTCGCCCCATCGACTGACCGTATTGCCGAGTTCGGTGCGATGGGCCTATTCGTGCACAAATCGCTGTCGGAGGGCAGGTTCCCGCCAATTTTGCTGCCTTAGTGCATGTTTAGGCCCATGATCAACTCGCGCAGCGCCATGCGGCGCCTCGCGCTCAGGCCGCGAGGCGCGCTGGCCGAACCGGCCAGCGCGTGGGGCCGGAAGATCAAGTGGCGGTGTCGGTCCGAGGTTGGCCGAACATCCTGGATTGGTGAGTGTCGGATGTGGGGCGTGGTGGGCTGCCGGGTTGCCAGTGCTTTGACAGCGGTGTTGGGGATCGTGACATGGCAGTTCCTATTTCGGGTCAGGGCAGGAGGTTTCAGGTGTTCGAGGGTTCGAACGATGTCGTTGGTGTGGAGGATGGGGAGCGGGTGAGCTTCGCGAGTGGCGGAGAGACTGTGGTGGGGCGGCTGTATGAGGCTGGGTTCGCCAATGGGCGGTCACCGGCGGTCGCGATCATCGGGCCCATGACCTTCGTTAAGGAACAGGCCCCGGTGCAGTACGCGCGGCGATTGGCCGCCAATGGATTCACCGCGTTGGTCTTCGATCCGCGCTCTCGGGGTGAGAGTGGTGCTGAGCCGCGTTGTGTGGAAGATCCGATGGGCAAGCTGGCCGATCTGCGGGCCGCGGTGGGCTTCCTGGCCGCTCGCGACGAGGTCGATGCCGAGCGGATTGCCGTGCTCGGGGTCTGCTTCGGCGGCAATACCGCCGTGCACGCGGCCGCCGATGATCCGCTGATCCGGGCGGTCGCGGCCGTGACGCCGCACTTCCGTAATCCCCAGGCCGACGCGATGTGGCTCGGCGGCCCACAAGCCGTGGCCGACCGACTCGCTCGCGGACGTGAGGCGCTGGCGAAGTACGAGGCCACCGGCGAGGTGCGCTATGTGACCGCCGTGCATTCGACCAGCCTCGACGTCGGCATGCCCGGGCTGGCGCCATGGTCGTGGTATCAGCCCTGGGCCGATCGCGGCCTGTGGGACAACCGGCACGCGGTACTGAGCGATGCCGCGCTGCTCAGCTATGAAAGTCTCAGCGCCGCTGCCCGTTTGACCAAGCCGTTCTTGCTGATCCACGGCGACAACTGCGCGCTGCCCGATCAGGCGAAGCGGCATTTCGCGGTTGTGCCCACCGCCGACAAGCTGCACCTGCGCCCAGACACCCCGCACCTGTCCTTCTACGACGTCCCCGAGGCCATCGACCCTGCCGTCACCCAGATCACCGACTGGTTCGCTCGCCATCTCGGCCCCGGCACCGTCGAGTGACACCACCGCGCACGATGCAGCCAACACTCGCCCTCACAAGACGCACTCAATTTGGCGTGGTGGTTGCGCGGGTTCAGCATTGCTGGGTGGTTCCGAAGGTCCAGTCCAGGACGCGGTCGTCGCTGCCCCAGCTGCCCTGAGCGCCGACGATGACCGATGCTGAATTCGATGGGGGATATAGCCAGCCGCCCTGGGCGGCCCAGAAGTTCGTGATGTCGGTTACCGCTCGGATAGTGCAGCTGTGGCGATCGTGTGGGTGGTGTTCTATGTGGTCAGCGCATGGGTGGTCTGGCTGGCGTGCGCGGGCGTGGTGTTCATCGTGGCGCTGGTCATCGTGTCGGTGCGCGGGCGTGCGGGCGGGACCGGCTCATCCCCGGTGGCCGATCGAACTCGGACAGAAGCTGAGGACAGTGGGCTTGCCGGTCTCGTAGTCGCGCTGGCGATATTGGTACCGCCTCTCGCGATCCCCGCAGCTCTCTGGCTGTTCGCGCGGATGTCCTGACCGGCCAGGAGGGGGCGGGGGATATACCGATGAAGGTGAACGGAAGATGAACGGAACTTGACTGGACGGTCGAGTATCGGTAATAATGGCCGTTCTGTGCCTCGCGACCCGGCGAGGACCGTAATCGGTGTCATGGCTAGTAAGAGGAGGTGAGGGACTAATGAATCACGGCGACAGTCCGTGTCCGAGACCGATTCACCACCCTCGTACTTCCCGGCCTACCGGTGCGGAGCTGTAGTTCTCTCACGCGGTGGCCGGCCTGACTCCTGAAGGAGGGCTGTCATGGCTTTCATCAACTTCTCCCGTAACCCGTTGACCGTACTGTCGGTACTCGGCGAGCGTCGTTCCCGGTCCGCGCTGACCGTGTCGGAACGCGCCAACCTGCGCGCCTCGCGCACCCCGGTCGCCGTCTTCAGCGCCTCCCTCGGCGCGCACGGCAACCGCTGAGTTCCGGAGAACGGCCGAAACGAAAGCCGACTGCCCCCGAATCATTCGGGGGCAGTCGGCTTTTCGCGTTCAGTGCTACTCCGCCTGCCGATGCAGTTGGGAGTACAGCTCGGCCGGGGTCTGGACGTTCCAGTGCGCGAAGGCCTCGGCCGGGGTCATGGTGCGCGGCTCCCGGGCCGGGATCTTGCGCAGGAACGGCGCGGCCACCGGAGCCGTCATCGGCGAAAGCCAAGCCAGCAGGCTCAATTGGAGCCGCCCGCTCTTGGACAGCACCCAGAAGACCGGCTTGGCCAGCAGCCGCACCGCCAGATCGGCCAGCGGCGACTGGCGAATGGCGGCCAGGTCGCGCTGCCAGTGCGGCAGCGTCGCGATGGTCGCGGTGCGCAGGAATTTGTTCGCGATCCAGGCGAAGGGCCCGAGCTTGCCCAGCAGCGGAGGATACATCACCCGGGCATTGAGCAGGTGATCCATCATCTGCTGGGTGACCTCGCTGGCGGCCAATCGCGGCCGAATGTCCTCGAAGTAGGCGCGAATCCCCTCCCGGGTGCGCGGCACCTTGTTCGGATCGCAGGTCTGCAACTGCGCCGCGATCGCGCACTCGTTCCAGAACTGGTGCTCCTCGGCATCCGAGAGCGGCCCCGGCCCGAACTGCTCGTAGACATAGAGAATCGAATGCCACGCCGTCAGGTGGATCCACAGCTGTGAGTCCGGATCGTTTGCGTCATAGGGCAATCCGGAGACCGGCTCGGTCCCCACGCCCGTCTTGGCGTGGATCTTCATCAGCACCGAAGCGGCCTTGGTCGCGGTCTGGGTATCGCCGAACATGACCGTCGCGAAGTAGGCCAGGGTGTGGTCGTAGCGAGTCCTGGCCTGGCTGTACACCTTTCCCGTGTGCTGCACCGAGGCCACCAGGAATGGATCCAGCTCCTCGATCACCACCGCCCGCTGAAACCCCACCGACAGCGAGGTCGGGTACCCCCACACCTTCCACGTCACCGATCCGGGCCCGAAGAACCCGTTGTCCGCGGCCGGTTCCACCGGAGCCCGCAACCAGGCCAGCGGCTTGGTCCGCGCACTCCCCGCCTCGCCATCCGTCGACACCCAATCGACCGTCATGGCCGAAAAGTACCAGGTGGCGAGCCTGCTGCCGGGTCATCACCCGAGCATTTCCTAGGTTGTTATGAATGTGCCATTGACAACTGTAACATTCGGCGGCGATGCTTTGGGGTATGAGTACAAGGTCAACGGCGACCTTCCCCTCGGCGGCGGTTCCCACCCGACCCACGGCGCGGACCCGGCTCGCGGCCGCGGCGTCGGTGGTGGGATTGCGGCAGGTCAACGGGTTGTTGCCGAACAATCGAATCGGGATCGAGGCCGGGCGCGGACTCATCGCCGGAATCATGGCGGCCTTCGGGCCGACCCTGCCGGGGACCGCGGTCATGCCGGTCCGCTCGGGCGGGGTGCGCGGCGAGTGGGTGCGCGCGGCGGGGGTTCGCCATTCGAATCGGGCGATCTATTACCTCCATGGCAGCGGGTACGTGGTGTGCTCGGCGCGGACGCATCGGGGGCTCGCCTCGCGACTGTCGAAACTCACCGGGTTGCCGGTGTTCGTGGTGGATTACCGGCTCGCGCCGGAGCATCCGTTTCCGGCTGCGGCCCAGGACGCGGCGGCCGGGTATCGGTGGTTGCTCGAACACGGTTACCGGCCACAGGATTTGGTGATCGGCGGTGATTCGGCGGGGTGCCATCTGACGCTGGATCTCTTGCTGCAGAACGAGATTGCCGGGGTGGCGCAGCCCGCCGGCGCCTTCATGTTCTCGCCGCTGATGGATCCGACGCTGACACTGGCCGAGCGGCGGGATCGAGTGCTGCCCGACCCCATGGCCCCGGCGTGGGTGGGGCGGCGCATGATCGCGCTGTATACCGCCGCGGAACCGGAGGATTCGCCGCGACTGCGGCTGCGGATTCCGGCGGGCGCGGCGCTGCCGCCGCTGTTCGTGCAGGCCAGCGCGGGGGAGATGCTCGCCGACGACGCGCGGCAGCTGCGGGAAATGGCCGCGGCGGCGGGCGTGCCGTGCGAACTGCAGCTGTGGCCGGGCCGGATCCATGTGTTCCAGGCGCTGCCGCTGCTGGTCCCCGAGGCGGCCGCCGCGCTGCGACAGACCGCGGCATTCGTGACTTCCACACTGGCGCGGTCGAACCCGCCGGTTCGAGAGCAGGTGAGCTGATATGTGGCCGATCGACGAGCTGGCGTTCGCGCTGGGCGGCAAGCGCCGCACCCACGACGCCAAGGCGGTGGTGACCGGCGCGGGCAGCGGGATCGGGCGGGCTTTCGCGCTCGAACTCGCCGCGCGCGGTGGGGAAGTCGTGTGCGCGGACATCGACAAGGACCGCGCCGACGAGACCGTGCGGCTGATCGAGCAGACCTACGGGCGGACCGCGCATGCGATCTTCTGCGATGTGTCGCGCCGCGAGGACATCGAGAGCCTCGCCCTGCACGCGGAGCTGATCTTCCGGGGCACGCCGACGTTGGTGATCAACAACGCCGGTGTCGGCATCGGCGGTAAACCGGTGGGCGATATCGGATTCGGCGACTGGGAATGGGCGCTGGGGATCAATCTGTGGGGCGTGGTGTACGGCTGCGAGATCTTCGCACCCCGACTGCGCGCGGCCGGACGCGGCGGGATCATCAATGTCGCCTCGGCGGCCGGATTCGCCGCCGCGCCCGGGATGGCCGCCTACAACGTGTCCAAGGCCGCGGTCGTCTCGCTGTCGGAGACCATGGCCGCCGAGCTGTCGGGCAGCGGGGTGGCCGTCACCGCGCTGTGCCCCACCTTCGTGAAGACGAATGTGGTGGCGGACGGGCGGATCACCGCCGGATCCGCGCGGCTGGCGACCGGGCTCATGCGCCTGTCCGGATTCTCGCCCGAGCGGATCGCCCGCACCACCCTCGATGCCCACGACCGCGGCGCGCTGTACGTGGTGCCGCAGCTGGACGCCCGGGTGGTCTGGCATCTCAAGCGGCACTTCCCGGCCCTCTACACCCAAGCCCTCGGCGTCCTGAATCGTGTCCTGCCGCAGGAGGACTCGACGACGCCGCAGCAGACCATCCAGCAGACGGGAGTCTGACATGTCCGCCAAGAATCAAGCCTTCGATTTCGACAACATGCTGGCCAAGATCAAGTCCAAGCAGTGGGCCCTGGCCGATATCGACTGGGACGCACCGGGAGCCGAGCTCATCGACCCCGCGCTGCACGCCAAGCTGAAGCCGTTCATGGCCGATCTCATGTGGATCGAGAATGTCGGCGCCCGCGGGTTCGCTGCCATGGCCAAGAAGGCCCCGACGGCGACGCTGGCCGAGATCTACCGCTACTTCCACGCCGAGGAACAGCGGCACGCCAATGCCGAACTGGCGCTCATGCGGCGCTGGGGCATGCTCGACGGCGACGAGATCCCCGAACCCAATATCAATGTCAAGCTGGTCATCGACTTCCTGGACAAGCATTCCGACGGCATGTCGCTGTCGTTCCTGGGCACCGTCATTCCCATGCTCGAGGTGGCCCTGGACGGCGCGCTGATCAAGTTCGTCACCGACGAGATCTCCGACCCGGTCGCGCAGGAGGTCTTCAAGCGGATCAACAATGACGAATCCCGGCATCTGGCCACCGATTACGCGGTCATGGAGCTGCTCGGCCACGCCAGCGCGCGCAAGCTGGCCATCGATCTGGTGGGCGGCTGGGTCAAGCCGTCGCTCATGATCGGGGTGCTCAGCTACGTGCCGCTGCTGAACAAGATGCGCGACAACATTGTCGAGATGGGCGTGAACGAGGAGAAGCTCTACGCCGCCATGGCCCGGTTCAAGCAGGTGGGGGAGCGCAATCCGATCGCCAACCGGGTGCCCATGTACCGGATCGTGAAGATGCACGCGGGCTGGGTCATCAACCGCGACCACCCGTATCACCTGCTCGCGGACGGCCTGGTCAAGCTGACCGGGGCCATTCCCGAGCGCCTGCTGCCCGCGCAGCCGACCTGGTCCAAGGAACTCACCTACGAGCCGGTCGCGTGAGCGCGGGGAGCACGCCACTGGACGTGGCGATCATCGGAGCGGGCTTCGCGGGCATCGGTGCGGCGATCAGGCTGCGCCAGAAGGGCATCGGCGATTTCGCGATCTTCGAGCGCGGGGAACGGGTGGGTGGCACCTGGCGCGACAACACCTATCCCGGTGCGGCCTGCGATATTCCGTCGCGGCTGTACTCCTACAGCTTCGCGCCGAACCCGGACTGGTCCCACACCTATTCGGGCAGTAGGGAAATCCTCGGATACATCGACTCCATGGTCGAGCAGTTCGGCATCCGGCCGTTCATCCACTTCGGGCACAACGTGTCCGGGCTTGCCTTCGACGAGGAGGCCGGACTCTGGACCGTCTCGTTCGCCGAGGGTCGTCCGGATGTGCTGGCGCGCACGGTGATTCTGGCCTCGGGTCCGCTGGCCAATGCCGGATTCCCGGATATCAAGGGGCTCGACACCTATGAGGGCCACAAGATCCACAGCGCGCGTTGGGATCACGACTACGACTTCACCGGCAAGAAGGTGGCGGTGGTCGGCACCGGGGCCAGCGCCGTGCAGATCATTCCGGAACTGGTGAAACAGGCCGCCTCGGTGAAGGTCTTCCAGCGCACGCCCGGCTGGGTGCTGCCCCGGGTGAATCGGCGCACCACCGGCCTCACCAAACAGGTGTACCGCCGCGTGCCGCTCACCCAGACCTTGGCGCGGGAAGCCTGGTTCTGGGGACACGAGTCGGTGGCGCTGGGCGTGGTGTGGAATACGCCGCTGACCCGGGTCGTGGAACAGGTCGCGCTCGCGCATCTGCGGGCCCAGGTGCGTGATCCGTGGCTGCGCCGCCAGCTCACCCCGGATTTCCGGGCGGGCTGCAAGCGCCTGCTGATGAGCAGCGACTACTACCCGGCGCTGCAGCGCGAGAACTGCAAGCTGATCACCTGGCCCATCGCCGAGATCTCGCCGCGGGGCATCCGCACCGCAGAGGGCATCGAGCACCGCTTCGACTGCATTGTCTTCGCCACCGGGTTCGAGGTGTCCAAACAGGGCACGCCGATTCCGGTGACCGGTCGCGACGGCCGGGTGCTCGCCGACGAATGGCGCGGGGGCGCATACGCGTTCAAGAGCGTCACGGTGGCCGGATACCCGAATCTGTTCCTCACCTTCGGGCCGAACTCCGGTCCCGGCCACAATTCGGCGCTGGTCTACATGGAGGCGCAGATCGACTATCTGACCGACGCCATCAAGATCGTGCTGGACGGCACCGCGCGCACCCTGGAGCCCCGACGGGATCGGCAGGACCGCTACAACCGTCGCCTGCAGCGCCGGTTGACGGCCACCACCTGGAACTCCGGCTGCCGCAGCTGGTATCTGACCGAGGACGGCTTCAACGCCACCATGTACCCCGGTTTCGGCACCCAGTACGCCCGCCAGCTGGCCGCGGTGCACCTGGCGGACTACGACCTGCGCTAATGTCGTGGCCGATCGATGATTCGGGTGGTCGGCGGAAAGGACGGGTGCGATACGGATGGCGGAGTACCGCATCGACGATCTCGCCCAGGCCGCCGGGACCACCACCCGCAATGTGCGGGCGTATCAGGAGAAGGGCCTGCTCCCCACGCCGACCCGGCGCAGCGGGCGGGCCCTGATCTACGACGAGACGCATCTGGCGCGGTTGCGCATCATCGACGCGCTGCTGCAGCGCGGTTTCACCATCGCGCACATCGCGGATTTCATCACCAGCTGGGAGACCGGCAAGGACCTCACCGAGATCCTGGGCTTGCAGAGCGCGGTCACCGCCACCTGGGGTAAATCCGAAGCGCCCGTGGAGATTCCGCGCGAACTCATCGACACCTTCTTCGGCGAGACCGAGGACCACCCGGTCGATCGCGATCAGCTCGCCCGCCTGGAGGAACTCGGCCTGGTCCGGCTGCACGGTGACACCGCCGAGCTCACCCGCCCCGATCTGCTCGAAACCTTCGCGTCCCTGAGCTCCTACGGTTTCCGCCTGCCGGGCATCATCGACCTGCACGCCGCCATCGTCGACCGGCTCGAGGACATCGCGCGGCTGATGGTGGTCGCCGCCAAGGACCACATTGTCGACCAGCACGGTCCCGGGTGGCTCCCGGATTCCGACGCGGAGGTCGCGGCCACCGCCGAAATGCTCACGCATCTGCGCGATCTCGGCGTCCGGGCGGTGCGGGACAGCCTCGATCAGGCCCTCGACAAGGTGCTGGAGTCCGAACTCGGCGCGTATCTGGAGATGGCCGCGCGCAAGCGCGGCGCGCAGGGCTGATCCCGAGCGGCAGGAATAAGCCCGAGCGGCCGGGATGAGCCCGAGCGCCACCGCCGTCGAGGGCTGTCGACGCCGACCCGGTACGCCGACCGCTCATCGACGGTAAGCGACCGCTCGCCGACCGTTCGTCGCACGCATCGGCGGTTGGTCGGTCGCGATGCCGCGCGTCCCGCTCTCCCCCTAGCTTGAAAACACACCGTTTCCGAATATCTCGTCCGGCCTCGCTGACGCGGCTCGGATGGGTTTCGTCCGCGCGCTGGCGGACGTGGCTTTTCTAGATCGCACGGGGGTGCTCGATGATCCACGACAACTTCCCTCCGACCTACCTCGCTCTCCTGCCCACTGACCGAGCCCGCGCGATGCGGCTGGACCGGTGAGCCGTCATGGGCAATATTGCCGAGGCACAGGGCAATTCGCTCGCAACGCTGATCCTGCAATGGGACTCGCTGTCGAATCGGCTTCCGGTTGAACAGATTCCGGTGGCGGCGCTACGGGCGTCGCGATCGCCGCGGCTGGGCGGTGTCAACGCCGAGCATGCGCGGTTGCTCGCCCAGGTGGCGACCGAGCTGCCGCCGATCCTGGTTCACCGGCCGACCATGCAGGTGGTCGATGGCATGCACCGGGTGACGGCCGCCCGCGCCCGGGGCGCGGACACGATCGCGGCCAGGCTCTTCGACGGGGAGGTCGACGACCTGTTCGCGATGGCGGTGCGCGCCAATGTCGCACACGGGATGGCACTGACACTGGCCGAACGCAAGAGCGCCGTGCTGGGCCTGCTCGCCTCGCATCCGGACTGGTCGGATCGATTGATCGCCGCCGCCACCGGGCTGTCGAACAAGACGGTCGGCGCGATCCGCCGAACCGCAACTGAGGAAAAGTCACAGTTGCTGCCGCGCGTGGGACGCGACGGTCGGCGGCACCCGGTGAGCAGCGCCGAGGCCAGAACCGCGGCGGCCGAACTGTTCCGCAACGACCCGGAGGCGTCGGTCGCGTCGGTGGCGGTGGCATCCGGATTGTCCGAGGGGACGGTTCGCGATGTTCGAGCGCGGGTTCGCCGCGGCGAGGATCCCGCGCCGGGACGCCGCGAGCGGGGCGGGGAGGCCCGGCTCGCACGGCGTCGCGTGGTTGCGACCAAGTCGTCGCGGCGCAATGGATCCGATTCGCCCGCAGCGGCTTTCGAACGATTGCGCCGGGATCCGGCGCTGCGCTTCAGCGAGAACGGCCGGGTGCTGCTGCGCTCCCTGTCCGCGCCGATGGCCGCCGCGCGCGACTTCGAGGCCCTGATCGAGTCGATCCCGCCGCACAGCGTGCTGCTCGTCGCGAAGTTGGCCCGGCAGAACGCGTGGGAGTGGAGCGCCCTGGCCGAGCGGCTCGATCAGGATCCCGGCCTCGTGGACGTGCTGCACGTGCTGGCGGAGCCGGAGCCGCTCGACGATCGAAACACCAAGGCGGGATAGGAGATTAACCATGCGAATGCAACCACCCGCACTGATCCGCACCGGCCGTGGCGAGCCGGTGCTGCTGCTGCACGGCTTGATGATGTCCCACCACAACTGGCGGCGGGTGATCGACCGGCTGGCCGACGATCACGAACTGCTCGCGGTGACCATGCCCGGGCACTGGGGCGGGCCACCGCTGCCCCGATCCGAACGGACGCTGCGGGGCCTGGTCGACGGCGTCGAGCGGATGCTCGACGAGGCCGGTTGGCCGACCTGCCACATCGTCGGCAATTCTCTGGGCGGTTGGGTCGCACTGGAATTGGCGAAACGCGGTCGTGCCCGCAGTGTCGTCGTGATCGCCGCCGCCGGGGCGTGGCGGCACCATTCCGTGCCGCATTTCGCGGTCGCGTCGAAGTTCTTCGCGCTCGCCCCGCTGGTCGCGCTGCGCGGGCTGGTCGGCGGCCTGCCCGCGCGAATTCCCTTGATACGCAACCTGTTGCTGCGAATCGTCAGCGTGCGCCCCGATGCGGTCGAGACGGTGGACGCCCAGAACTACGTCTACGCCAGCATGCACAGCCTGGGCTACCTGGCGATCGTGTGGTCGGATCTGCGGCGCGGCGGCATGCGCGAGATCGAGAAGATCGCCACGCCGGTCCAGGTGGTGCTCTGCGAGCGCGACCGCATCCTCCCGCCGCGGCACTATTCGCGGCTCTATGTCGATCGGCTGCCGCAGGCCGGACCACCGATCGTGCTGCGCGACCTCGGTCACGTCCCGATGCTCGAAAACCCCGACGTCATCGCCGACATCATCCGGACCTCGATCGCCGCGGCCGGTGAGCAGGTGGCGACCTGACCCGAGAACCGCGGCATTGCTAGAAGATACGATCGACCGTATTCTTTTTTTATGACCGTTACTGAACAGCCTTTGACCGAAGAGACGGATCCGGACGTTCTCGCCCCGCAACTCGCCGCCGCGCTGCTGCACGACGCACCGTGGCGGCGGTTCGCGTCGTTCGGGGACAGCCTGTCGGCGGGTGTCTGCGGCCCGACCCCGGGCTATGAGCACCTGGGCTGGGTCGGCCGGGTGGAGCGGGTGCTGCGCATGGTCTACCCGGACCTGGCCTACCTCAATACCTCCAAAGTCGGTGCCACCACCGCGCAGGCGCTCGCCGAGCAGCGGCAGTTGATCGAGGACTTCAAACCCGATCTGCTGCATGTGAACAGCGGCGCGAACGACATCGTGCGGCGCAACCCCGATTGGGACCAGATCGAGGCCGGGTTGCGTGAGATGTGGGTGTGGGCGGCCGGTACGGGCGCGCAACTGACGGTGTTCACCCTGGTCCGCCGGTTCGTCATCCCCGTGTTCCCGGACTGGACCGATCGGGTCGCCCGGCTCAACGACATCACGCGCAAGCTCGCCGGTGAATTCGACGCCGCGCTCGTCGACTCGTGGGACCACCCGATCAACGAGCGGGCGAACCTGGTGAGCGAGGACAAGATTCACGTCGCCAGTGGCGGACAGGCGGTCCTGGCGACCTTGATGGTGAAAGAGCTGGCCTATCGGCTGCCGTCGCGATGACGGACAAACGACTCCTGCGCGGGGCGCGGACGCGGCGAATCGCGCTCGACAAGGCGGTCGACATCGCGTCGCTCGAGAGCCTCGAGGGCCTGAGTTTCGGGCGTCTGGCCGCCGAGTCCGGTTCGAGCAAGGCCGGGCTTCAGACCCTGTTCGGGTCCAAGGAAAGCCTGCAGCTGGCGACCGTCGACCATGCCCGAATGTTGTTCAACGACTTCGTCACCCGGCCCGCACTCGCGAAACCCCGAGGGGTGCAGCGCGTTCGGGCCTTGGTCGAGCGCTGGATCGGCTATGCCGAAAAGCCCCTCTTCGCGGGCGGCTGTTTCCAGGCCGCCAATCTCGCCGAGTTCGACAGCAGGCCCGGCCCCGTGCGTGACGCGCTCGTCCGCACCCAGCGGGCCTGGATCGACCTGCTGTCGACCGAACTCGGCCGGGCCGTCGCGCAGGGCGAAATCGCCGAACTGGACCGCGATCTCGTGGCCTTTCAGATCGATGCCGTGCTGCGCGCGGCGAATACGGAATTCCGTCTCGGGCACGAGGGTGTCGGCGACTGGATCCGGCGTTCGGTGGAGGGCCTGCTGGTTCCGCGGAATCGATTGCGCGCGTAGTTCATTCCCGCGGTTGTTAATACATACGAGCGACCGTATTCTTTTGGTATGACCCTCTCTGAACCAAGGCAGACCGCCACATCCGTGCCAGTGCCCGAACAACGGGAACGGGACCGCTCGACGCTGATCCTGCTCACGCTGTGTTCGGCCGCCTTCATGGCCATGCTCGATGTCTTCGTCGTCAATGTCGCCTTCCGGTCCATCGGTGAAGCCTTTGCCAGATCCTCGCTCTCGAACCTCAGCTGGATCCTGAACGGGTACACGATCGTGTTCGCGGCCCTGCTCATTCCGGCCGGGCGACTGGCCGACCGCTACGGCCGCAAGGCCGGATTCATCGTCGGGCTCTCGGTGTTCGCGGGGGCCAGCCTGGCCTGCGCGCTGGCACCGAACCTCTGGTGGCTCATCGCATTCCGGGTCCTGCAGGCCGCGGGCGCGGCGGCCCTGCTGCCGACCAGCCTCGGGCTGCTGCTTACCGCGCTGCCGGTGGAACGGCGGGCCGGGGCGGTGAAGATCTGGGCCACCTCGACCTCGCTGGCCGCCGCCGTCGGGCCGGTGGTCGGCGGAGCGCTGGTGAAGGCGTCGTGGCAGTGGGTGTTCCTGATCAATGTTCCGATCGGCGTGCTGGCCCTGATCGGTGTCGTCCTCCTGCTGCCCGAGACGAAAGGCCCGGTGCAGTCCAAGATTCCGGACATCCTCGGCGCTGCCGTTCTCGCCCTCGCCCTCGGTGCGCTGTCACTGGCGTTGGTGAAGGGCCAGGAATGGGGGTGGAGCGGGACCGCGACCGTGGTCTCGTTCGTGGTGGCGGCGATCGCGTTCGCGACGGTCGTCGTGCGCGTCCTGCGGCATCCCGCACCGATCATCGATCCGACCCTGCTGAAGGTGCGGTCCTTCTTCTGGGCGAACGTGACGACCATCCTGTTCTGCACGGCCTTCGGCGCGGTGCTGCCCAGCGTGATCTTTCGACTGGAGACCGGCGCGCACTACGACACCCTGATCACCGGCTTGGCGGTGGCGCCCGGGCCGCTGATGGTTCCGTTCTTCGCCGCGGTGAGCCAGCGGGTCGGCCGCTACCTGTCGGTGGCCTGGGTCGTCGCGATCGGCAACGTGCTCGTCGGCCTGGGCGCGGTGGTAATGGCGGTGAGTGCGCGCGAACAGGTGCACTACGCGACGCAACTGCTGCCGGGCTGGCTCATCGTCGGTATCGGCGTCGGCTTCACACTGCCCAATCTGTTGGCCAAGGCCACCGTGGACCTGCCGCCCGCCCAGGTGTCGACGGGTAGCGCCATCGTCAACACCAGCCGTCAGCTGGGCTACGTCTTCGGCGTCGTCATGCTGGTCGCGATCCTCGGCACCTTGACCGCCGCGACGAATTCCGATGCGCTCGACTCGTTCCGCTGGGGCTGGTGGGCCATTGCCGCGGTCGGGTTGCTGAGCACCTTCACCGCGTTCGGCATCGCGCCCGCGCGCAGCGCCGACAAGTAGATATACCGAGTTCCACTGATTCACCGGCTGCCCACCGGCGCGTTCACTCGCTGAACGCCGGTGGGTAGCCGTTTTTTCATATGCGTTTGCAGCCCGCCGCGAAATTTGAGTTTTTGACAAATTCGCATTCCCATGCCTGTTTTGAATCGTCTTTGTGGTCGCTTGACGTTCGGCGCGAATCGGCTGATTCTCTTCGCTATGGACAATGTGAACCGATTCGAGACCAAGGCCACCCATACGCTCGCTCGTGCCGAGTGGTTTCTCGGGTTGGTCACCGCAGTTGTCGTTGCTATCATCCATATCGGCCAGATCAACTGGGCGGTATTCATCGGACTATTTCTGGTCATTGATCTCATCGGGTACATCCCGGGTGCCATCGCCTATCGGCGTAGTTCGGACCATCGAATCCCCAAGGGCTATTACGTCGCCTACAACGTGATGCACAGCCTCCTGACCTCGGGAGCGATTGCCGCGATATGGTCGCTGATCTTCGGTCCCGAATGGGCACTGCTTGCCCTACCTATTCACTTGTTCGGCGATCGCGCGCTTTTCGGGAATACCATGAAGCCCTTCGGCATCTCGTTCGAGCCGGTGAAACTCCCGCAGTTCGAGGGTTTCGAGCGCGCCTACCGCCGCGTCGATTCCGCGCCCAGCTCGTCCAGTTCGCTGGCGAATTTCTGAGAGCTCATGACATGTCTTTTCTGCAGCGCGAACGAATGGCCCTGGAACAGTTCTTCCCCGGCCTCGACAAGGCCTTGGCCGATATTCTACTCGACGACCTGGAAAGCCCCGGATCGCCCGGCATCGAATTGCTGAGACAGGCCGGGGGAGTCGGCCTGGTCATTCCGGTCGAATTCAAGGGCAAGGGGGCGAGCGCCCTCGACGCGGTCCGCGTCCAGCGCGCGCTGGGCGCCCGGTCACCCTCGCTGGCGGTCGCTTCCACCATGCACCACTTCTCGGTCTCGAGCCTGGTGCTGCTGGCCGCGAACGGCGGCAAGGAATGGCTGCTGCTCGAGGCCGTCGCCGCCAACGACATGCTGGTGGCGTCGGGCTTCGCGGAGGGCCGACCGGACGGCCGCATTCTGGCGCCGACCATGGACGCCACCGTGGTTCCCGAGGGCGTGCGGGTCAGCGGGCTCAAGCGTCCGTGCAGCCTGGCCCGGTCGATGGATCTGCTCACCGCCAGCCTGCGCCTGCCCGCGCCCGACGGCAGTGGCGACCGGCTCGCCGTGGCGCTGATCCCGGCCAAGGACCCCGGGGTCACGGTCTCGCCGTTCTGGTCCAGTTTCGCGCTCGCGGGCGCCGAGAGCGATCAGGTGCGCATCGACAACGTCTTGGTGCCCGAGGCGCTGGTGGTGCTCACCGAGGTCACCGACGAGGGTCGTCTCGACAGCATCCAGACCGCGGGGTTCGTCTGGTTCGAACTGCTCATGTCGGCCTCCTACCTCGGTGCGGCCAGTGCCCTGGTCGAGCAGTTGGTGGATGTCGATCAGGTATCCGAAACCGAACGGCTGCAGCTGATCTCACGGCTGGAAGGGGCGGCCGCCGGTATCGAGAACATCGCCCGCCAGGTGCCGGACTCGGTCACCGATTCGCGGCTGCTGGTCGACACGCTCCTGGTGCGCTACGCGGTCCAGGACGCCATTGCCGCCGTGGTTCCCAAGGCGGTCGAGCTGCTCGGCGGCTTGCGGTTCATGACCGCGAACGACATCGGATACCTGTCCGCGGCCGTCCACGGCCTCGGCTTCCACCCGCCGTCCCGGGGGCGGATGGCCGGACCGCTCACCCGGTATTTCGCCGGTAGCCCGCTCGAGATCGTCTGAAGGACAAGCGATGACCACAGAGATGACGTGGCGTAAGAAGACCATTCTGCTCACCGGCGCGGCCGGAGTCGTCGGCCGGGCCCTGATCGATGAACTGGCACCGGATTTCGACATCGTGTGCATGCGCCATCGCACCCCGGTCGCCGATGTCCGGGTCAGCGAATTCGGCGGATCGTTCGACGAGCCGCGGCTGGGGATGTCCGCCGACGACTACGCGGTGCTGGTGCGTCGGGTGGACGCGATCGTCCACGCGGCGGCGGCCACCAGTTGGAAGGAGGACCCGGCCCGGATCCGCGAGGTCAATCTGGGCGGACCGACCGCGCTGTTGCGGCTGGCCGAGCAGGCCTCGGTACCGCTGTATTTCCTCAGCACCGCATTCGTGGCGAATCCGCCAGCGGCGAACGGGCATTCGCCGGGAGCCGCCGCCTACGTGCACTCCAAGATCGAGGCCGAGGAGCTGGTGCGGTCGCATCCGGCCGCCAGCGTGATTCTGCGACCCTCGATCATTACCGGTGATTCGGTGGACGGCCGGATGTCCCAATTCCAGGGCATCCATGCGGTATTGGGCGCGATCGTGCGCGGGGCCGCGCCGATGATCCCCATGCCCGCGGACGCGTTGATCGATTTCGTGCCACAGGATCTCGTGGCGGCGGTCATCGGCAAACTGCTCCGCGAGGGCGTCGAGACCGGCGAATTCTGGCTCACCGCGGGCGATCAGTCCCTCAACGCCCGCGACATCATGGACCTGTGCATGGGCCTGGCCGCCGAGCTGGGGCTGGCGACCAAGGAGCCGCGCCTCATCCCGACCGAGGCCGTGGACCGTTTGATCATTCCGCTGCTCGAGGATTCGCTGCCGCCCAAGCTGGCGGCGAAGTTCCGCGACCTGCTCGAGTTCTCCTGGCTGTTCCAGAGCGCCGAGCCGCTGCCGAATTCCCTGCCGGAGTTGGGATTCGGCAAGCAGATCGAAAAAGACGCGCTGCATCGGGCCGCCTACAACTCGATGTACTACTGGGCCCGGGTCAAGGGGCTCGCCCCGGCCGACGGCAAGGTGCGGGTCGCATGACCGCCCTCGAGAACGACACGTGGGCGGGCGAATTCGATATTCGGTCGCGTCTGGACGAGACCGAGGCGCTGTGCCGGGCGCATTCGGGCGTCGGGCGCGCCGCGCTCGGACGTCTACTGGGCGGAATGCAGGAGATCGCCTCGCAGGGTGCGTGGGTCACCGTGCACGACGGGCGGCGCTTCCTCAATTTCGGCGGGCACGGGGTGTATCTGCTCGGACACCGGCACCCGGTCGTGACGGCGGCGGTGCACCGGCAGATCGACGAGCATCCGATGTCCACCCGGGTGTTCTTCGAACCGGTCGCGATTCACGCCGCGGCGGATCTGGCCGCGGTGGCACCCGCCGGACTGGACCTGGTGCACTTCGTCAACTCCGGCGCCGAGGCCACCGAGGCGGCGCTGAAACTGGCTCGCGCACACGGCAAATCCGCGCTCGTCACCACGCACAACGGGTTCCACGGCAAGACGCTCGGGGCCTTGAGCGTGACGGCGCGGCGGGTCTTCCAGGAGCCGTTCGAGCCGCTGCTGCCGGACGTGACGGTGGTGCCGTACGGGGATGCCGACGCGCTCGACACGGCGCTGGCGGCGGTGGCGGGGCGCGGTGTGTTCATTGTCGAACCGGTGCAGGGCGAGGGCGGGGTGATCGTGCCTCCGGCGGGTTACCTTGCCGCCGCGGCGGATTCGTGCCGTCGGCACGATGTGCTGCTGATCGTCGACGAGATCCAGACCGGACTGGGTCGGCTGGGCAGCTGGTGGGGTGTCGACGATGAGGGCGTCACCCCCGACATCATGCTGGTCGGCAAGGGCCTGTCCGGCGGGGTGGTCCCGATCGGCGCGGTGGTCACCACCGCGCAGCTCTACGCGCCCTTCGCCAAGGACCCCTACCTGCACTCGTCGACCTTCGCGGCCTCGCCGATCGCGTGCGCGGCGGCGTCCGCGGCGATCCGTGCCCTGCGCGCGGAGAACATCGTCTCCCGAGCCGCCGGGCTGGGTGAACGGCTGATCGACGCGGTGCGCGAGATCGTTTCGAGCCACCCCGGGTCCGGTCCGATCGAGGTGCGGGGCCGGGGCCTGCTGATCGGCATCGAATTCCCGGAGCCGGGACTGGTCGGCGATCTCTACCTGAACCTGGTGGATCGCGGTGTGCTGGTCAATCATTCGCTCAATTCCCCGACCGTCCTGCGGCTCACGCCGCCCGCGGTGCTGTCGGCGGACGAATTGGATTTGTTCACAACGGTATTCGCCGAGGCATTGGCACAGACCCTGTCGCGGTCGGCGTCGTAGCGAGGAATCATCATGCGCACTGTCACTCTGTCCTTCGTCTGTCCGGGCATCGATCCGGTCGCCGCCTTCGATCGCATCAGCGACTTCGAGAGCTATCCGAACCTCACCGACGCGGTGGTGGCCGTCGAGATCCAGCCCGGCGAGGGTGTCGGGGTCGTCTCGAGCTGGACGGTCAAGTTCCGCAAGGGTCTGCTGCGCTGGACCGAGCACGATGTGCTCGATCGCGAGGCCGGCGAGATCGAATTCCGGCAATTGGAAGGGGATTTCGAGATCTTCGACGGTGCCTGGCGGGTGCGCCCGGCGCAAGCGGGTTCGGAGGTGGTCTTCGACGCGCGTTTCGACCTCGGGATCCCCTCGCTCGCCGAGCTGCTCGATCCGGTCGCCGAAGCCGCGCTGAGCGACAATATCGCGCTCATCCTGGCGGGCCTGTTCGGCGAGATCCGCCAAGTCGCGCCGATGGTCAGATCATGACGGTCACGCAGGGGCACGCGCCCGGCCCCCGGGACGTGCTCGGCCAACGTGACGTGCTCGACGTCGTGCGCGATCTGGGGCAGAGCTCCTCGGTCTTCCTGGCGCTCAACGAGGGCAACCGCTATTTCACGGTGCCCGAGCGTCGGGGCCTGATCACCTATCGGCCCGCGGGCCGCCGGTACTGGGTGCAGTTCACCGGGGCCTGTGCCGCCGAGGCCGATCGGGCCGCGCTCGATCACGCCTTCGCCGCCGCGGCCGGGGACGCCGGAAAGCGGGTCATCGCCGTGCAATTGGGCCGCGGCGACGCCGAACGCGCCGTCGCGGATCACTGGGTGGTGAATCAGTTCGGGTGTTCCTACAGCATCGATTTGACGGTGTTCGGGCTGCGCGGCCAGAAATTCGTCAAGACGCGCAATATGATCACCCGCTCGCGACGCGAGGGCGTCACCGTCTCCGAGGCCGCATCGGGGCGGCTGGCCGATCCGGACTTCGCCGCGCAGCTGGACGGCATCGACGCCGCCTGGCTGCGGAACAAGGGCCGCCACGTCAAGGAACTGCGGTTGATGATCGGGGAGCGCGGTGGCGCGGTCCAGGGTCAGCGCCGGTTGTTCGTCGCCGAGGCGGGCGGCCGGGTCGTGGCCTACATCTCCTATTCGCCGGTCTTCGGCGACCGGGCGGGGTGGCTCTACGACCTGACCCGCCGCGCCCCCGACGCGCCGCCGGGCGTGATCGAACACGTCTTCGCCGAAGCGGCGCAGACCTTCAAGGACGAGGGCGCGGGGTGGCTGCATCTGGGCCTGACGCCGTTCGTCGGACTGGAACCGAGCTACGACCTGCCCGGCGCGTCCCGGCTGTTGGCCCGGGCGCTCGCGCTCATCGGCGAGCGCGGCGCGGCGCTGTATCCCGCCAAGACTCAACTGGCTTTCAAACTCAAGTGGCGTCCGCAACTGGTGACGCCCGAATACATCGCATTCCCCGGCCGCATTCGCTTGCGAGACATCTGGTGTCTGGCCCGGGCGACCAATTCGCTCTGAAGGAAACAATCATGGTTGACGCAACCAGGTGCCTGGACACCGCACCCATCTGGGTTCAGCTGTCCGATTACGTGCCGACCGGACCGGCCCTGCGCGGCTCGACCCGTGCCGATCTGGTCATTGTCGGCGGCGGGCTCGCGGGCTTGGCCACGGCCTACTACGCCGCCCTCGCCCGGCCCGATCTGAAGATCACCGTGCTGGAGGCGGGCCGCATCGGCGCCGGTGCGACCGGCGCGAGCACCGGCATCGTCGGTCCAGGTCTGAAGATGGCGATTCCGGTGCTCCGCAAGAAATACGGGGATACCTTGGCGCGGGCCGCGTTCGACGCCTCGCAGCACGGGGTCGAGCTGTTGGCCGAGCTGATTCGCGCGGCGGCCATCGAGTGCGACGCCCGGCCCGAACCGCACACCCTCGCTGCCCTCACCCCGCGTCAGCGCGACCGGATGGCGGTGCATCTGAGTCACCTCGAGCAGCTCGGCCGCGGCATCGGCTGGCTGGACCCGGAGGAGCTGACCGAGCGCGCCGGGCCGGGCTTCCTCGCCGGATTCTCCTACGACAACGTGCTTTTGGTGGACCCCTACCGATTGCTGGTGGGTCTGGCCGACACCGTGCGCGAGCTCGGGGTGCAGGTGCACGAGTACAGCCGGGTGCTGGAACTGATTCCGGCGCGCGGGCAGACCACCAGGCTGACCACCACCGCAGCCGACATCACCGCCGATCGGGTGCTGCTGGCCGTCGACGGCTATGCCCGCGACCTGAACCCGTTTCCGCATTCGGTGGTGCCGATCCGGGCACACGTGCTGGCCACCGCACCGCTGACCGACGACCAGATGGCCGGACTGGGCTGGAATGGGCGCGGCGGAATCATCGACCAGCGCAACTATTTCAACTACTACCGGATGACCGCCGACCGGCGGCTGGTTTTCGGCGGCGGCCCGGTCATCGTCCCGACCGGTGATCCGGTGCACGACGCGCGCAGCGCCGACGCCGTGCATCAGCGACTGCTTCGCGAGATGACCGCCAGATTCCCTGTGCTGCATGACATCCCGGTGGTAGCGCGCTGGACGGCCCGGGCGGCGAGCACCCAGGACCGGCTGCCGGTGGTCAGTCCCGTGCCCGGCAAACCGGGGGTCTACCACGCGGGCGCGTGGTGCGGCCACGGCTTGTCCCTGGCGGTCGACTCCGCCTGGCGGTTCGGCGGATTCCTCAGCGGCCGTACCGATTCCGAGCTGCCGTGGACGCAGCCGCGCGGGTTTGCGCTGCCCAAGCGCGCGCTCGAGGCCGGTACCCGTGCCTACCTGCGCGCACTCGACATCGCCGACCGGCAGGACATGCGCGATGCGGTGCCGGTGACGCCCGCCGCCGCGCCCGCACCGAGGACTTCGTCGAAGGAGGTTGTCCACTCATGACCGAGTCGACTATTACCAACGAGCCGACCATTACGAAGGAGACCGCCGACATCGTCATTGTCGGCGCGCGAATCGCCGGATGCGCCTTGGCCATTCGGTTCGCCGAGGCGGGCAAGCGGGTCGCGCTGCTGGATCGCGGCGAGCGCGAGACCGATGTGCTGTCCACCCACTATCTACAGGACCTGCGGCTGTGGGACGAGCTGGGCGTGCTGCAACAGCTGCACGAACTCGGGGCCCCGCCCCTGCACGCGACCCGCACCGTCATGGACGGCGTGGATCTGTCGGTGTATCACCCACAATGGCCACGAATGTGCGTGCGCCGCACCGGACTCGATGAAATGCTGCGCCGTCGAGTGGAAGCGGTCGGGGTGCGGGTCCGCACCGGGGTGACGGTCAACCGGCTGCTCGAGGAGCGCAACGGTCGGGTCGGCGGCGTGGTGGCCACCGGACCGGACGGCGAGCGGCTGCACATCTCCGCGCCGCTGGTGGTCGGGGCCGACGGCCGCAACTCCACGGTCGCGAAGCTGGTGGGCTCGAACAAATACGCCGTCACCACCAACGACCGCGACGCCATCTGGCGCTACTATCGAAACCTTCCCGTACCACCGGAATTCCAGCTGGTCCGCGACGGCCGCGAGATCTTCTTCATGGTGCCCTGCGACGACGGCATCACCCTGGTAGTCGCCCAGCCCACCCGCGACGATCCCCGCGACTACCGCGACCGGCAGGTTTTCGAGGAGTGCGCCCAGCGCATCATCCCCACGCTGCGCGGCCTGATGGACGGTGCGCAGCAGGTGGGCGAGGTCCGCCAGGTGCGCCGGATGAACGGCTACTTCCGGGAGGCGGCGGGCCCGGGCTGGGTGCTGGTCGGCGACTCCGGGCATTTCAAGGATGTCATTACCGGGCAAGGGATCTCGGATGCGCTGCGACAGGCGCGCGCCCTGACCCGGCGGCTGCTCCCGGAATGGGGCAGCCCGCGCACCATCGACCGGGCCACCGCGCGCTGGTGGCGCGAACGCGATGCCGAGGCGCGCCCGATGTACTACTTCTCCCGGTCCATCGGGCTCGGGTTGGCGACGAATTCCGTTGACCTCGAACTGTTCCGGTACATCAGCGCCTCACCGCGCCGCCGCGACAACCTCACGCTCATGCTGCGCCACGAATACAACCCCCGCCGCCTGATGGGCCTGCCCGCGGCGGTGTCCATGGCGAAGGCGATGAGCCGCTCCGGCAATACCGTCACCGGCGTCATCGGCGATGCCCAGGCCTCCCTGTACCGCCAGTTCGGTCGCAAGCAAGCGAAGTGAGATGTGATGTCCCGCAACCGATATGAACCAGGCTGGCGACACGAAGAGCTGGGTGCGCCCGGGACCGTCCCGATCGCGTCCGGCGCGGTGCGCTACTTCGAACGCGGCGCGGGCGAACCGATCGTACTGGTGCACGGCGCGATGGTGAACGCCAACCTGTGGCGGCGGGTGGTGCCGCTGCTGGCCCGCCAGTTCCGGGTCGTCACCCTGGATCTGCCGTTCGGATCGCACGATCACGCCCTCCCGCAGGTGGATCTGTCGGTCCCCGGCATCGCACAGCTCGTCATCGAATCCCTCGAGACGCTGGGACTGGCCGGAGCGACCCTGCTGGCCAATGACACCGGGGGAGCGGTGGCCCAGGTGGTGGTGGCCGAGCGTCCGGATCTGATCGGCCGGCTCGCGCTCACCTCCAGTGACGCATACGAACACCTGCCGCCCCCGGCATTCGATTACCTGAGACTGGCGGCGGCGATCCCCGGCGCTCTTTTGCCGATCCTGGCACCCTTGCGCATTCGCGCCCTGCGCGGACTGCCGATCGCGCAGGGGTGGCTCACCCGTCGCGCCCTGGATCCGGTCGTCTCGGATTCCTATGTGCTGCCGTCGATCACAGACCGCGGGGTGCGCCGGGACCTCGCCCGCGTGCTGGTCGGGCTGCAGTCGCGGCACACCCTCGCGGCGGCCCTGCGCTTCGCGGACTTCCACCGTCCGGTGCTGATCGCGTGGTCGCGGGAAGACCGATTCTGTCCGCCCGCCAATGCGCACCGGCTCGCCCGGGACTTCCCCAATGCGCGCCTGGAGTGGATCCGGGACTCCTACACCCTCTCGCCGGAGGACCAGCCCGAACGCGTGGCGGCGCTGGTCTCGCACTTCATCCTCACCACCGAAACCGCAGAATCCACCGAATCCACCGAAACCACCGAACCTGGAGTCGCACATGTCCGATGACCATCGCGCCCGGTGGCGTCACCGCAATCTCGGTGTGCAACGGGAGCTTTCGCTGTCCAGCGGTCGGCTGGCCTATTTCGAGGTCGGCGACGGTGAGCCGCTGGTCTTCCTGCACGGCCCCCTGATGAACGCCAATGTCTGGCGCAAGGTGATAGGCGGTCTGTCCGGGCGCTTCCGCTGCATCGCCCTGGACCTGCCCTGGGGAGCGCACGCCATCCCGATGCCGAATGCCGACCTGTCCTTCGCCGGGCTGGCCGCATTGGTGGCCGAAGCGCTCGAGCAGTTGAATCTCGCCGGCGTGACGCTGGTCGGCAGCGACGGCGGTACGCCGCTGGCCCAACTGCTGGCGCTGTCCCGGCCCGATCTGGTGGGCCGGCTGGTGTTGACCTCCGGCGGGGCCTACGACAATGCCCCGCCGCGCAGGTACCGGCCGGTCATGTCGGTGATCTCGCACGTCCCGTTCGCCCGCGAACTCGTGCTGGGGCCCTTGCGCATTCGCGCGCTGCGGCGGCTGCCCTTCGCCCAGGGCTGGCTCGCGCGTCGCCCGGTGGAGGCCGCGACCTCCGATT
Organism: Nocardia sp. CDC153; assembly: GCF_035818515.1. Classification (NCBI taxonomy): domain Bacteria; kingdom Bacillati; phylum Actinomycetota; class Actinomycetes; order Mycobacteriales; family Nocardiaceae; genus Nocardia; species Nocardia sp. CDC153. Next base: position 240,543 of record NZ_JAYKYU010000005.1, read on the forward strand.
CCTGGGTGCTGCCCGCCCTGATCGACGACGAGATCTACGCCGACCTGCGCCGTGCGCTGCGCAGCCTGGATCCGGGCGAGGTGCTCGCGGCGTCGAAACGGCTGCGCGAGTTCACCGAACCCGTGCTCATCGCGTGGGCGGCGCGGGATCGGCTCTTCCCGCCCGCGCACGCCGAACGCCTGGCCGACGACTTCTTCGACGCCCGGCTGGAATGGGTCGCCGATTCGCATGCCCTGGTACCCGAGGATCAGCCCGCGGCCCTGGCCGGTCTGATCGCCGATTTCGTACCCCGCACCCGACCGGTGCGGGTGACCCCCCTCTCCCTCGTGAACGAAAGCTGAAGGCGATGCTCGAAATCAGTAAGTCCGATGTCGGAAACGGCAGCCGCTCTTTCGATGTGATGATCATCGGCGGTGGTATCGGCGGCACCACCCTGGCCGCGATCCTGGCCCGGCACGGGGTGCGGGTGGGCCTCATCGAGGCCGGGGGTCATCCCCGGTTCGCGATCGGTGAATCCACCATTCCGGAGACCATCGTCGGCCTGCGGGTGCTCGCGCGCCGCTACGACGTTCCCGAAATCGGGTACCTGGCCGGGCATCACACGCTGCGCCGCAAGGTCAGCGCGTCCTCCGGGGTGAAACGGAACTTCGGTTTCGCCTATCACCGCGAGGGTGAGCCGTTCCGGGCCGAGGAGTGCACCCAGCACCCGACGTGGAGCCCCCCGATCGGGCCGGACTCCCACTTCTTCCGCCAGGACATCGACGCCTACCTGTTCCAGGTGGCGGTGTCCTACGGTGCCACCGGCCTGCAGTACACCCCGGTGACCGGCGTGGATTTCGACTCCGACGGCGCGACCGTGCGCACCGCGAGTTCCGGTGAGTACCGGGCGAAGTACGTGGTCGACGCGGGCGGCATGCGCAGCCTGCTCGGTGAGCAGTTCGACCTGCGCATCCAGCCCGCGCCGTACCAGACCCGCTCGCGCACCATCTTCAACCACTTCGTGGGGGTGGAGCCCTTCGACGATGTGATTCCCTCCCGCAAGGAACATCTGATGCCGAGCCCCTTTTCCCAGGGCACCCTGCATCACCTGTTCAAGGGCGGCTGGGCCTGGGTCATCCCGTTCGACAATCACATCGGCACGACCAGCCAATTGTGCAGTGTCGGAATCAATCTGGATTTGGATCAGTACCCCAGGCGAGACGGCGAGTCGCCGGAGGACGAGTTCTGGGCGCACGTCAATCGGTTCCCCACCTTCCGCGCCCAGATGCGCAAGGCCCGCGCGGTGCGGCCCTACACCTCCTCGAACCAGAGTCAGTTCGCGTCCAAGCAGATCGTCGGCGACCGGTGGTGTCTGCTGCCGCACGCCTCGGACTTCATCGATCCGCTGTTCTCGAGCGGCCTGGCCGTCACCATGATGATCCTCAACGCGCTCGGCCACCGGCTCATCGACGCGGTGCGCGAGGACGACTTCGCCACCGAGCGTTTCGAATACGTGCAGACCTGGACCAAGAAGTCGTTCGCCTACTACGACAATCTGGTCTCCTACTCCTACACCTCCTGGGACAACTTCGATCTCTGGAACGCCTGGCATCGGGTGTGGTGCGTGGCCACCATGTACGGCGCGAACTCCCAGATGCAGACCGTCTTCGACTACGAGAAGACCAAGGACAAAAGGGCTTTCGACCGGTTGGAACAGGCGCCCTACCGGGGTCTGCAGGCGGTCGACAACCCGCAGTTCGCCACGCTGTTCGAGACGGCGTGCGCGGCCATGCAGTCCTACCGGGACAAGGACATCGACGCCGCCGAGGCCGGTCACCGGATTCACGTGGCACTGCGCGACAGCGGCCTGGTGCCCTCGCCGCGCTGGACCGGTTGGCGCGCACTCGATCCCGACAACCGGCTCCCCACCGGGGCGTTCACCCTGCTGGGCATGACGCGCGTGCTGTTGTGGGGCAAGTTCGCCAGCCCGGCCCATGTGCGCGGCACGTATTTCACCAACGGATTCACCGGGGTCTCGAAGGAGGCCGCGAAGCTGTATCTGAGCGAGGTGGCCCGCGGTGCGGGATTGGGCACCCAGGTGGCGCGCGACATGCTGACCTACCGAAATCGCGACTGGCGCAAGGTCGGTGGGCTGGACAGGCGCGCACGATGACGGTCGCACTCGGCTCCTTCGCGCCGCTGCCCGCGCACGCTCTGCTGGTGTTCTTCGCCGAGGTCGCCGTGCTGCTGGTCGCCGCGCGGCTGCTGGGTGCGCTGGCGCTGCGGATCGGGCTGCCCGCCTTGGCCGGTGAACTGCTGGCCGGGCTGCTGCTCGGTCCCTCGGTGCTGGCCCATCTCGCGCCGGGCGCATGGGGGTGGCTGTTCCCACCCGAGGTCGCCCAGATCCATCTGCTGGACGCGGTCGGGCAGATCGGCGTGGTGCTGCTGGTCGGTCTGGCCGGAATGCAGTTGGACGTCAAGCGATTACGGGCCCGGGCCGGCGCTGCGGCCCGGATCAGCCTCACGGGCCTGGTGATTCCGCTCGCGCTGGGCATCGGGATCGGCCTGGTGTTGCCGACGCCCACGCGCCCGGACACCACCCGCCCGATCGTCTTCGCCCTGTTCCTCGGGGTGGCGGTCGCGGTGACCGCCATCCCGGTGATCGCCAAGGTGCTCATGGAGCTGCGGCTGACCCACCGCAATATCGGTCAGCTCATCCTCGGTGCCGCCATGCTCGACGACATCGTCGCCTGGTTCCTGCTGTCGCTGGTCTCGGCGCTGGCGACGGCCGGAACGCTCGGCGTCGGCACTGTGCTGCCGCCGATCGGATACCTGTGCGGGGTCGCGCTTTTCGCGGTCACGGTGGGCCGGGTGGCGGTGCGCCGGGTGCTGCACCGGGCCGAGGCCAGCGCGGACCCGGCGGCGACGTCGGGCACGGTCGTGGTGCTGCTCGTCGCGGGCGCGGCGGCGACCCAGGCCATGGGGCTGGAGGCGATTCTGGGCGCCTTCGTCATCGGCATGGTCATCGGGTCCAGCGACCTGCGGCCCGCGGCGCTCGCGCCCTTGAACTCGGTGGTCATGTCGGTGCTGGCACCGCTGTACTTCGCGACGGCCGGACTGCGCATGGATCTCTCGGCGATCGGCCGGCCGCCGGTACTGCTCGCGGGGGTCGGAATTCTGGCGGTCGCCATTGTCGGCAAGTTCGCCGGGGCCTTCCTCGGCGGCGCGTGGAGCGGCCTCAACCGTTTCGAATCCCTCGCGGTGGGAGCCGGAATGAACGCGCGCGGCGTGGTCGAGGTGATCGTCGCCACCGTGGGCCTGCGGCTGGGAGTGCTCGGCACCGAGGCCTACACGGTGCTCATCCTGGTCGCCGTCGTGACCTCGATCATGGCCCCGCCGATCCTGCGCCGCGCCATGGCCCGCTCCGAGGTGACCGCCGAGGAAAACCTGCGCGCCCAGCACCTCGCGCCCCTGCTCGGAGAGGAAGCACTATGACCATCTCGGACATCGAAAAAGGCAGCGATACCACGACATTGCCGCCGGGGCCGAAGTTGCCCGCCGTGGTGCAGACGCTGCTGTTCACCCTGGCCCGGCATCGGATCTACCCGATCTTCACCCGACGCTACGGCAGCACCTTCCTGATCAAACCGACCGCGCCCTACCGGAATATGGTGGTGCTCGGCTCCCCGGAGGACATCAAGACCGTGTTCGCGGGCAGCCCCGCGATCTATCACGCCGGTGACGGCAATGCCATCATGCGGCCGGTCATGGGTCCGCACGCCGTGCTGGTCACCGACGAGGACGAGCACAAGCGGGTCCGGCGACTGCTCACGCCCGCGTTCGGCGCGCGGGCGCTGAACGGATACCGCGACGGTGTGACCGAGCTGGTCCGCGCGCAGGTGGCGAGTTGGCCGGAGGGCCGCCCCTTCGCCGCGCTGAACCGACTGCAGGATCTCATGCTCGAGGTCATCCTGACCGTCGTCCTCGGCGTCACCGCCCCGGATCGGCTCGCGCAACTGCGCCCCGCGATCCTGCACATCACCGAGATCGACCCGATCACCCTGATGGGCCTGCACTATCCGAAGCTGGCGCGGGTGCGGCCGTGGCGCACGCACTGGCGACACCAGCGCAAGTTCGACGAGATCGTCTACGCCGAGATCGCCGAACGCCGTGTGGCCGCGGACCTGCACGAGCGCACCGATGTGCTGTCGCGGCTGGTGCAAGCGGCCGTGGCCGACCCCGACGGCGGGCTCAGCGATGCCGAGTTGCGCGATCAGCTGATCTCGCTGCTGTTGGCCGGACACGACACGACCGCGGTCGGATTGGCGTGGACGCTGCACGAATTGGTGCGCCGCCCGGATCAGCTGGCCGCCGCGCAACGGGCGGCCGACGCCGGCGACGACGAGTATCTCGGGGCGGTCGGCAAGGAGGCCCTGCGCATCAAGCCGGTCATCCAGGATGTCGCCCGCCAGCTCACCGCGCCGGTCGAACTCGGCGGCTATCGGCTGCCCGCGGGCATCACCGTCCTGCCCGCCATCGGCATCGTGCACGCCGATCCCGGGTATCACCCCGAGCCCAGCGAGTTCCGGCCGGAACGGTTTCTGGGTGAGCAACCGCCGGCCAACACCTGGATCCCCTTCGGTGGCGGCGCGCGCCGCTGCCCGGGGGCCGGGTTCGCGGCCATGGAGATGACCGTCCTGCTGCGAGAAATGCTCTCCACCTATGACCTTCGCCCCGCCGAGGCCGCGGCGGAGAAGCCGAAGGCCCGCAACATCCTGACAGTTCCCGCCAAGGGCGCCCGCGTGGTGGCCCTGCGGCGGCGCGACCCGAAAGCGGTGACACCGTGAGCGAGAACGTATTCGCGGACAAGACCATTGTCATCACCGGCGCCGGTTCCGGCATCGGGCGGGCGCTGGCCGACCGGTTGGCCGGGCACGGCGCGCGGCTGGCCCTGTCCGACATCGACAAGGACGGCCTGACCGAGACCGCCGAGCGGCTCCGGTTCCGTGGCGTCGAGGTCCGCGCCGATGCCCTCGACGTCACCGATCGCGACGCGGTGCTGCGCTACGCCGACACCGTGGCCGCGGAATTCGGTGTGGTGCACCAGATCTACAACAATGCCGGGATCGCCTATTTCGGCAGCGTGCTGGATTCGGAGCTCGAGGACATCGAGCGGGTGATGAACGTCGACTACTGGGGCGTCGTGTACGGCACGAAAGCCTTTCTGCCGCACCTCATCGCATCCGGTGACGGCCACGTCGTGAACATCTCGAGTCTGTTCGGACTGCTGTCGCTGGGCGGTCAGAGTGCCTACAACTCCGCGAAATTCGCGGTGCGCGGGTTCACCGAGGCATTGCGCCAGGAGATGCTCGCCGAGCGCTTGCCCGTGCGGGTGACCTGTGTGCATCCCGGCGGCATCAAGACCGCGGTGGCCCGCAACGCCACCACCGCCGCGGGGCTCGATCCGGACAGCGTGTCCTCGATCTTCGACCGGCGCATGGCATTTCATTCGCCGGAGATGGCGGCCCGGGTCATCGTCGCGGGGGTGGCGCGCGGCAAGGCGCGGGTGCTGGTCGGTTGGGAGGCGCGGGCGCTGGATCTGGTGCAGCGCATCGGCGGCGCGCGTTATCAGCGGATCCTGGCGGTCACCAATCCGTTCAATGCCGTGTCGAAGAGTGTTGCCGTGTCGAAGCGGGAGCGACCATGACCGTCGACGAACATCACGATGTGGTGATCGTGGGCGCGGGGCTCTCCGGTATCGGGGCGGCCCGGCGGCTGCGAGCGGAGTTCCCGCACAAGACCTTCGTCATCCTGGAGGCCCGCGCCACACTCGGCGGGACCTGGAACCTGTTCCGGTATCCGGGCGTGCGCTCGGACTCCGACATCTTCACCCTCAGCTATCCGTTCAAGCCGTGGCGGGGGCCGGATTCCATCGCCGACGGGCGGGCCATCCTCGACTACGTGGCGGAGGCCGCCACGGAATCGGGCATCGACCGCAAGATCCGCTATCACACCAAAGTCGTGGCGGCGTACTGGAATTCGGACACCGCGCGGTGGACGCTGACCCTGGAGCAGACGCTCGGCACCGGGGAGACGGTGCGGCGCACCATGACCTGCGGATTCCTCTACGCCTGCGCGGGCTACTACGACTACGACCGCGGCTACACCCCGGAGTTCGACGGTCTCGAATCGTTCACCGGCACCGTGGTGCATCCCCAGTTCTGGCCCGAGGAGCTGGACTGTTCGGGCCAGCGGGTGGTGATCATCGGCAGCGGCGCCACCGCCATCACCCTGACCCCCGCGCTGGCGGGCGAGGCCGCGCACGTGACCATGCTGCAGCGCTCGCCGACCTGGATCTTCCCGGTGCCGCGGCGCGACATCGTGGCGGATCTGCTGCGGGCGGGTCTGCCGAGACGGTTGGCGCACCATCTGATTCGAGCGAAGAACATCGCGATGACGGGCGGTCTTTACTGGTTCTGTCGCGCGTACCCCCGGGCCGCCGGGACGGTGCTGCGGGCCCTGGTGCTGCTCGCCCTGCGGGATCGGCGCGCGGTGGCCGAACATTTCACGCCCACCTACGCGCCGTGGGATCAGCGTTTGTGCGCGGTCGTCGACTCCGACCTGTTCACCGCCATCCGGCGCGGGGCCGCCTCGGTGGTGACCGATCGCATCGATTCCTTCGAGCCCCGTGGCGTGCGGTTGCGGTCGGGCCGGGTGCTCGACGCCGACATCGTCGTCACCGCGACCGGACTGCAGATGACGGTCTTCGGCGGCATCGAATTCCGGGTGGACGGGCGCACCGTCAAGATGGCCGAGGAATTCCTGTGGCAGGGCGCGATGGTCACCGGGGTGCCGAACTTCGCGGCCGGGATCGGATACGCGAACGCGGCGTGGACATTGCGCGCCGATCTCAATGCGCGGGTGGTGTGCCGGGTCCTGCGCCATATCGAGCGCAATGGCGGTGTGCCGGTGGCGCCGAAGCTGGATGGGCCGCTGGGTGAGCGTCCCTTCCTGGAGCTGTCCTCCGGATACATCCAGCGCTCGGTCGCGGAGTTTCCGCGCCAGGGCGATCGCGCCCCGTGGCGGGCGGTGAACTATGTGCGCGATTCGCTGGCGATCCGGCGTACTCGGCTGGCGCGGTCGCTCGACAGCGTTGTCCCGCACAAACATCCGAACTGATCCGACACTGAGGAGTGGTCCGACGATGCCGAACAACAGCACGCGAGGCGAGCGCTACAGCACGCGAAGCGAGGGCGGTGCGCCCGCGGGCGTGACCCTGGACGAATTCCCGGACCGGTTGAGCTTGGAGCCCGAACGCTCCAGGCGACTGTTCCGCAAGCTCACCGCCGGTGTCTCGGTGGTCTCGGCGCTGGGCGCGGCCGGGCCGGTCGGGCTGACGGTCTCGGCGGTCACCTCGGTGTCGTTGCGCCCGCCGCTGCTGCTGGTCTGCCTCGCGGCGCAATCGACGACATTGCGTGCGATAGAGCGCAATCGCAGTTTCGCCGTGCAGCTGCTCACCGAGGACCAGCGCGCGGTGGCCGAGGACTTCGCCTCGCCCACCGGTCGGCGCTTCGCCGGGCACGACCATCGCTATATCGCCGGGGTGCCGGTCCTGGACCGGGCGCTGGCCTGGTCGGTATGTCTGCTGTCGGACGCCCGGCGCTACGGCGACCACGTGGTCGTCATCGGCGAGATAGTCGCCGCGCACACCGGATCGGGGCGTCCGCTGGTCTGGCATGGACAGCGCTTCGGCAATCTGAGCGCCTGAACCGGCGGCGCGGGCGGCACGCCGAAGGTGCTCAGTCCCAATGGATTCCGTACAGGCGTCGCAGGTCGACGAGGACCGCGACGCGCTGTTCGCGGCGCATGGCGGCATCGTATTCGGGCCAGTCGGGGTGCTCGCCGCCACCGGCCCGGCGGAAGATCTCGCGCAGCAGTTCGGCATACCGTGCGGCGTCGAGTCGCAGCGCGTGATCCGGGCCGACCTCGTGCCAGGGTCCGAAGATCAAGTCCGCGTGGCCTTCCGCGGTCAGCCACCGACGCCCGTCGTGCACGGTCAGCGAGGCCTGCGGAGTCACCGCGAGCCGGGCCACCCGCCGCGAATCGCGGTAGGCCACGTGCGCCAGCGTCGGAGCGCCCGAGACCGGATGCTCGACCAGCCCGGCATTGACCAGGCTGGCGGGGACCCGGCCGTTCGCGACACCCGCGAACACCATCAAGCCACCGGCCTGTTCGGTCAGCACCCGGAGGGTCTGGACGAGTGGATCGTCCCATCCGGGGTGAACGGCGTTCTTCCGCAGCGACATGAGGCCACGCTAGAAGCTGACTCTAGTCAGGTCAAGCCAAGGGGATTAATCTCGGTGTCATGGCAGCCGTCATGGAAGGCCCACTGGCCGATCTCAGCTCCTGGAAGCCCAGGCACTGCTCGATCGAGAAGGCGCTCGAAGTCGTCGGCACCCGCTCGGCCATGCTGATCCTGCGCGAGGCCTATTACGGGACGACCCGTTTCGAGGGCTTCTCCGCGCGCGTCGATGTCGCCGAGGCCGCGGTCGCCACGCAGCTCCGAAAGCTGACCGCCGCGGGGATATTCGAGAAGGTGCCCTATCGCGAACCCGGTCGCCGCACCCGTCACGAGTACCTGCTCACCGACATGGGTCGAGACCTGCTGCCCGTCGCCGTCGTCCTCATGCAGTGGGGCGACAAATGGCTGCGGGCCGGTCCCGGCCCGCTCCGCATCGCGGACGCCGCGGGGCGCCCCGTCTCCATTCGGGTGTGCGGCGAGGACGGGCCACTGGAATTGGAGGATGTGCACATCAGCGTGAACGCGGCGTGGTTGGCGAATCATGCTGGGATGGGCGAGGATTCGTGACTGAAACAGCAACGGACTCTCTCATTCTCGCATCGCGCACGTTCGGCGAGATGGATTCACCGTAATTTTTATGTGTAACCAAACATGTTGGGTCGCAGCAACTTCGGTGTCTGCCTTGCGGTGGACCGAAGGGGCGCAGCGGATTATGCTTTCTGGAGAAGGTTCCGTTTAGTGGATATTTACCTCCTCTTTGCGGAAATTCATGCGGCAGGGGGTTGTTGACTGTGCCAACGTGGCTGCGGCGGGAAGTGCGCGCCGATCCGATCACGGCCCTGGGTGTCGCACGGCAGGTTTCCGCGCATCTGGGGGAGGGACTGCGCGGTCCCGGCGGCCGGGCGGCGGCACGGCGATTGCGATGGCTGCTCCGGGTGCGCGCGGTGGGCCTGGCCGGACCCGAGGGAGCCATCGAATGGTCGGGGCCGCCGACCGACGCGGCGGCGGCGCTGGAGCTGGTCGGGTCCGTGCTGAACCGCGGGAAATCGGCCACCCACGGGGAGCTGGCGGCGCGTCCGCTGGTCGTCGATCACGACGTGGCCGGAGTGCTCGTCGTGGACGGTGTCGGCGCGGCCAAGGCCGTGCGCGAGGCCGCGTGGCTGGTGGAGAACGCCCTCGAGCGCGGGCGGTTGGAGCTCTCCGAGCAAGAGGCCGCGCGCTCGGAATTGCGCGCACTGCGGGCGGAAATGTCGCCGCACTTCGTCTACAACGCGCTGACGGTGATCGCCTCCTCGGTGCGATCGGATCCGGAGCTGTCGCGGGAGCTGTTGCTCGACTTCGCCGACTACGCTCGCTACAGCCTCGGACGGCACGGTGAATACACCACGGTGGCAGACGAATTCGAGGCGATCGAGACCTATCTGGTGTTGCAGCGGGCGGTGATGGGCGACCGGTTGCAGGTGCAGATCCGGGTGGTGCCCGATGTCCTGGCCGTCCCGCTGCCCTATCTCGTGCTGCAGCCGTTGGTGGAGAACGCGATTCGGCACGGCCTCGAGCCGCTCGGGGGCGGCGGCACCGTCTCGGTGCACGGCGAGGCCCGCAACGGCGACTGCATGATCAGCATCGAGGACGACGGTGTGGGCATGGCTCCCGCCCAGGTCGAGCAGATCCTGGCCGGAAAGGCCAGCAACCGCGTGGGATTGAGCAATGCGGATCGACGGCTGCGGACCGCCTACGGACCCTGGTACGGGTTGGTGGTGGAGACCGAGCGCGACGCCGGGACCCGGGTGGTGGTCCGGGTGCCGCTGTCGCAGCCGGGAGTGAGGCCGTCATGAGAAACGCCGAACGCCGACTGCGGGTGCTGGCCGTCGACGATGTGCCGTCCGCGCTGGCCGATCTCACTCGCGTGCTGGGGAATGCGCCCGAGATCGCGGAGGTGGTCACCGCGGGCGATGCCCTGGCCGCCCTCAAGCGTATTCAGAACGAGCATTTCGACGCGGTGTTCCTGGACATCTCGATGCCGGGACTCAACGGGCTCGAGCTGGCGGGACTGCTGGCCAAGCTGAGCGAGCCGCCGGTCATCGTCTTCGTCACCGCCCACGACCGGCACGCGGTGACCGCGTTCGGCATCGGCGCGGTGGACTACCTGCTCAAACCGGTGCGCGCGGAACGGGTTTCGGCCGCGCTCGGCAAGGTGTTGCGCATGCTGCCGCACGACCCGGCCACGGCGGTGTCGCCGGACCTGACCGACGCGATGTCGGCGCTGCCCGTGGACAGCGGCGGCCGCACCCGCTACATCCGGCGCAGCGAGGTGAAATTCGTCGAGGCCCAGGGCGATTACGTGAAACTCCACACCGCCTCCGGCGCGCACCTGGTCCGCATGCCCATGTCCCGCCTCGAAGAGTATTGGGAGCCAGCCGGTTTCCTCCGCGTGCACCGCGGATTCCTGGTCGCCCTGGACGCCATCCGGGAACTGCGCACCGACTCGGTGCACGGCCTGCAGGCGCACACCGACCTGGGTGATGTGCCGGTCAGCCGCCGTCACGTTCGCGAATTGCGTCAGCGCCTGCTGAACTCGGCGCGACATACCGAAGCGCAGCGCCGCTGATGGCCGTCCGCCGAGCCGTCGTGATGAGCCCGCAGACCCGGCTGGCTCAGGACCTCGGCCGCCGCCGAGTCCGCCGCCCGGTGTCGCCGACGGTCGCCGATCCCGAACGGGCCCTGCGCAATTACCGCGCCCAACGCCGACGCGCGATTCCGGTGCTCGGGTTGCTGGCCTTGCTGCTGATCGGAATTCCCGTGGCGATCACCGTATTTCCCGCGCTGGACGAGGTGCGGGTGGCCGATGTCCCGGTGTCGTGGGTGATGCTGTGGCTGCTGCCGTATCCGGCCTTCTCGATGCTCGGCGGTTGGCACCTGCGCCGGGCGGAGGCGGTCGAAACCACCCGGGGGGCCGGGGAACACAGGGGTACAGGGGAGTACAGGCACACGGGGGAGCACAGCGGCGGCCATGCCGATCGGGATGGCTGATGGTCGGATTGACAGCAGCCGCGGCGGTCATGATCGCGACACTCGCGGTCGGGTTGCGCGGGGTCGCGGCCATGCGCACCACCTCGGATTTTCTGGTGGCCTCGCGCCGCACCTCGCCCTGGCTGAATTCGGCGGCGGTGGCGGGGGAGTACCTGTCGGCGGGGTCGTTCGTCGGGGCGGCCGGGCTGGTGGTCAAGGACGGCGTCGGATCACTGTGGTACCTGGTGGGATTCGCGGCCGGATACGTCACCATGCTGGTGTTGGTGGCGGCGCCGATCCGGCGCTCGGGTGCCATGACGGTACCGGATTTCGCCGAGGCGCGGCTGGGATCAGCACTGCTGCGCCAACTGTCGGCGGTGGTGGTGTTGGTGATCAGCACGCTGTATTTGGTGCCCCAGTTCCGGGCGTCGGGTCTGGTGCTGAGCGTGGTGAGCGGAACGCCGTACTGGGTCGGCGTCGCGCTGGCGGCCGTGGCCGTGAGCGGCACGCTGGCGCTGGGCGGCATGCGGGCCGCGACCTACGTGCAGGCCTTCCAATTCGTGCTCAAGACGGTGTTTTTCGCGGTCCCCGCGATCTGGCTGGTGGTCAGCGTCGGCGCGGCGGTCCGGACCCATGCCCTGCACCCGGTGGAGTTCACGCATTTTCCGCGCGATACCAAGGTCGTCTTCCGCGACGACGTGTCCGCCGACGGTGTGCACTATCGCGCCGGACAGGTCGTCACCTTCGCGGCCGGTGCGCCGACCCCGCACCTGACCGGACTCGACGTCCCCGGCAGTCCCAGCTGGCGGCGCCCGCTCTTCGACGTCGGCAACAACGGCTACCCGCTGCTGGGCACGCTGTCGGTGCTGTTCGCCACCATGCTCGGCACCATGGGCCTGCCGCACATGGTGATGCGCTTCCACACCAGCCCGGACGGCCGGGCCGCGCGCCGCACCGCGGCCCTGACCATTCCCCTCATCGGGACCTTCTATTTGTTCCCCGGGATCTACGGCGTGCTCGGCGGTGCGCTGGTGCCGCAGTTGTACCTGTCCGGCTACACCGACACCGTGGTGGTCGCGCTGCCGACGCAGGTCGATACCGGTTGGCCGGGGCACCTTTTCGCCGGTCTGCTCACCGCGGGCACGTTCGCCGCCATCATGACCAGCTCGCTCGGCCTGCTGCTGGCGCTCTCCGGCGCCATCTCGCACGATCTGGGCCCCGGCGGCCTCGGACGGCTCCGCCTGACGGTGGTGGGCTCGGCGTGCGCGGTCATGCTGCTCGCCCTACCCGCCGCCCGCCTGGATGCCGGACTCCTGGTGATGTGGGCCTTCGCCGTTGCGGCGTCGACCTTTTCGCCGCTGCTGGTGCTGGGCATCTGGTGGCCGCGGCTGACGGCGCGGGGTGCGCTGGCCGGGATGCTGGTGGGGCTGTTGGTCTCCTCGACGGCCATCGCGGTCACGGTACTGGTGCACTCGCTGCGGGGCTGGCCGGCCGTGCTGGCCGCGCAGCCCGCGCTGGCATCGGTTCCGCTCGCGTTCCTGACCATGATCGGGGTGTCGCTACTGGGCCGTCCGCCGGAGTGGGCGCTGGCGGCCATGCTGCGGTTGCACGTCGACGAGGACTCCGACGACCGTTCGTCGCGGTCGAACGGTCGGTCCCGGACCGCTCGTCGCACCCGCTGACGGTTCGTCCGTCAGCCCTGGGAGCGGCCCCGAGATCTCCCTAGCGTGAGTGATATCAACCGACATCGCTTCACCAGGGAGGGCCGCGTGACGCGCACCGACCGGGAGCGCACGGAAGCCGAGGAATGGACCCGTGTGCACACCAGCCCCGAATTCACTTTGCTGCGACGGAGCCTGCGCGGCTTCGTATTTCCGGTCACCGCGCTGTTCCTAGGCTGGTATCTGCTCTATGTCGTGCTAGGCGACTACGCGCACGGATTCATGGCGACCAAGGTGTTCGGCAATATCACCGTGGGATTGGTTTTCGGGTTGCTGCAGTTCGTTTCGACCTTCGCGGTCACCGGGCTGTACGTGCGCTACGCCCACCACCATTTGGACCCGCTCGCCGACCGGATTCGTGACGGTGTCGAAGGGGGTCGGTGGTGAGTTCCGGACTCCCGGGTGGCAACGCGTCGCTCAATATCGGCATCTTCGTCCTGTTCGTCGCGGTCACGCTGGTCGTGGTGTTCCGCGTCGGGCGCGGATCCCGCACCGCCTCGGACTATTACACCGGCGGGCAGGCATTCACCGGCCGTCAGAACGGCACGGCCATCGCGGGTGACTACCTCTCGGCCGCGACCTTCCTGGGCATCACCGGTTCGATCGCCATCTACGGCTACGACGGGTTCCTGTATTCCATCGGTTTCCTCGTCGCCTGGTTGGTCGCGCTCTTGTTGGTGGCCGAATTGTTGCGCAATACCGGCAAATTCACGATGGGCGATGTGCTGGCGTTCCGCATGCGCCAGCGTCCGATCCGGGCCGCCGCGGCCACCTCGACCATTACCGTGAGCCTGTTCTACCTGCTCGCGCAAATGGCGGGCGCGGGCATTCTGGTCTCGCTGCTGCTCGGCATTTCCGGCGAAGCCGGGCAGGCCGCGGTGATTTCCGTGGTCGGCGTGGTGATGATCCTCTACGTCCTGGTCGGCGGCATGAAGGGCACCACCTGGGTGCAGATCATCAAGGCGGTGCTGCTCATCGCCGCCGCCTTCGGCATGGCCGCCTGGGTGCTCGGCAAGTACGGGTTCGACTTCTCGCGGCTGCTGCAGGGCGCGGTGGACCATCCCGGGTCCAAGGGGGAGAGCCTGCTCGCACCGGGCGGAAAGTACGGCGTCAGCGGCACTTCCAAGCTCGACTTCCTCTCGCTGGGTCTGGCCCTGGTGCTGGGCACCGCCGGTATGCCGCACGTGTTGATGCGCTTCTACACCGTGCCGACGTCCAAGGAGGCCCGCAAATCGGTGGTCTGGGCCATCGCGCTGATCGGGTCCTGCTACCTGTTCATTCTCGTCATCGGTTACGGCGCGGGCGCGCTGGTGGGCCCGGCCAAGATCAATGCCGCGCCCGGCAAGGAGAACGCGGCCGCGCCGCTGCTGGCCCAGGAATTGGGCGGGCCGGTGCTGCTGGGGATCGTCTCGGCGGTCGCCTTCGCCACGATTCTCGCGGTGGTGGCGGGATTGACCATTACCGCCTCGGCCTCGTTCGCCCATGACATCTACGCCAATGTCATCAAGAAGGACCGGATCGAGGACAAGGACGCGGAGGTCCGGGTCGCCCGAACCACCTCGGTCGTGATCGGCGTGATCGCCATCGTGGGCGGCATTCTCGCCAAGAACCAGAACGTGGCCTTCCTGGTGGCCTTGGCGTTCGCGGTGGCGGCCTCGGCGAATCTGCCGACGATCCTCTACTCGCTGTATTGGAAGCGCTTCAATACCCGCGGTGCGCTCTGGAGCATTTACGGCGGCGGCGGTATCGCGGTGGCGCTGATCATCTTCTCGCCCGCCGTCTCCGGCAATGCCAAGGCCATGTTCCCGCACGCGAGCTTCGATTGGTTCCCCCTGCAGAACCCCGGTCTGGTGTCCATTCCGGCCTCGTTCCTGCTGGGCGCGCTCGGCGCGCTGCTCTCCGGTGAGCGCGCCGACGACAAATACGCCGAAATGGAGGTGCGGGCCCTCACCGGCGCGGGCGCGGAAAAAGCCGTAGCGCACTGACTTTCGGAAGCCATATCCGCTGATAATCACGAGGAGACACCTGTGCTCACCTTCCCCGTCGGCCATCAGCCGCGGTACCAGAACTTTTCCATCAAGGCGATCTCGGACGAGACGATTCGCGAAGGCTGTGAGCGCGCCCCCTACGGTGCGGGCGACAAGGGCAAACTGGCGCTGATCGAGGCGGTCACCAATGCCGGTGTCACCGATATCGATGTGGGCTCGGGAATCACCGAACCGGCCTTCGTGCGGTCGGTACTGGACGACAAATTCCTCGTGGGCCGGATTCCCGAGGCCGCGCAGTTCTCGTTCAATCTGACCCTCAAGACCTGGGAGCCGCTCACCGAGCAGCTGGCCAAGGAACTGCCGCCGGAGTACCTGAGCGAGATCTACGTCAGCATCGGGATGATCGAGATCGATTCCGACAAGCGGCTTTTCGAGCGGGTCGTGGAGCGGCTGCACTCGATCGGCGTGCGCAAGCTGCGCTCGAGCCTGCTCAACGCGTTCTCGATCACCGTCGACGAGGACAAGTACGAACACCTGAACCGGCAGATCGATCGCTGTCGCCAGCAGGGCATTTCGCTGATCCGCATCAACGACTCGGTCGGCACGCTGGTGCCCGACGCGACGGCGGTGCTGGCGGCGAACCTGGTGCACGACAATCCGGATTTCACCTTCTACCTGCACGGCCACAATGACCGCGGGCTCGGCACCGCGAACTCGCTGACCTCGGTGTTCCACGGCTTCCAGATGGTCGAGGGCGGTGTGGCCGGTGTCGGCAACCGGGCCGGGCTGGCCGAGATCGAATCCATCGCGGCCACCTTCGCGGACAACAACATCTCCGTCACCGACGGTGCGCTCGACATCGAGAAGCTCAGCGAGGCGGCGCGGCTGTCGGAGGTGGTCTTCATGACCGCGCCCAGCCCGTACCGCCCGGTCAGCGGCTTCCTGGTGCGCAATGAGAACGCGGGCATCGTCAACGTCCCCGACTATCTGGGCGTGGCCCGGCCGGTGGACTACTTCTTGAACCGAATCGGCCTGTTCCCCACCTACATTCGCCAGATCCTCGCCGAGCGGGGCATGGATCCGCGGGTGCTGGCCGACGACGACTACGTCAACGACGTGTACCGCCGACTGGCGGCGCACATGGATGAGCTCTTCGAGCGGAAGCAGAGGGAATTCGATGAACTGGTCGACAATATCGAGGACTTTTACCGGGATATGGTCCGGCTGGACGAAGTTCAGCACTTCGCTCTGGAAGCTCTACGAGATCGAGAATTCTCCCCGCGCCTGAGCGACGCGCAGGACTCGCGTACCGACGAGCCGGAAATCAGCGTCGAAGCCGCAGTGGCCTGATGAACGTCACGGTCTTCGGCGCGGGCGGGATGGGGCTGTACTTCGCGGCCATGCTCGCCCGCGCCGGGCATCGGGTCACGGTCGTCGGCCGGGCGGACACCGTCGCGGCCGCGGCCGAGCCGCTGGTGCTCGAGGTTGGGGCGCAGACGATCTCGGTGCCCGGGGTGCGGGCGGTCGCGGACGTGCCGGTGGACGCCGAGGCCGCCGATCTGGTCGTGGTGGCCGTCAAGGCGTGGCAGGTGGCCGAGGCCGGCAAGGCCATCGCGCCGCTGGTGGGGCCCGGCACCGTGGTGCTGCCGGTGCAGAACGGTGTGGAGGCCGGCACGGATCTGGCCGAAACCCTCGGCGCGGCAGCGATTCTCGGCTGCACGTGCGTGGTGATCGCGCAGCGGGTCGGGCCGTGGGCGGTGCGCTGCCTGGGTGCCCACGCCACGGTCGAAATCGGGGCGCTGGCACCGGAATTCGAGCCCGCGGGCGGTCGCTTCGACGGGGTCGCGGCGGCGCTGTCGGATGCGGGGATCGCCGTGACGCGGTCGGCCGATATTCAGGCCACGCTGTGGCGCAAGCTCATGCTCATCGCGTCCTATGGCGGGGTGGGCGCGCTGGCGCGGCAGCCGGTCGGTGTCACCCGCGCCGAACCCGTCACGGCGGAGCTGGTGCGGGAGGCGATGCTGGAGGTGCTGGCGGTGGCCCGGGCGCGCGGCATCGCGCTGACCGAGGCCGATGTGGATCAGATGATGGGCGTCTATCGCGGATTCAGTTCCGACACCACGTCTTCCATGCAGCGCGATCTGGCGGCGGGACGCCCGTCGGAACTGGAATACCAGAATGGCGCGGTGCTGCGCTTCGGTCGCGCGGCCGGGGTGCCCACGCCCATTCACCGGACCATCTACGCCTCGCAATTGCCGGGGGAGTTGGCGGCCCGGAGATCGGAAGGACCACGCTAGTGACCGAACTGCGAACCACGGACGGCGTCGCCACGACCACCCAGCTGGGTTTGGCCGGTGTGATCGCCGTCAGCATCGGCAATTTCCTGGTGGCGTTCGACGCGTCGGCGGTCAATGTCGCCCTGCCGACCGTGACCGGCGAACTGCACGCGTCGGCGGGAGCCGGGCAGTGGTTCCTGGACGGCTACACCATTCCGCTCTGTGTCTTCCTGATGGTGTCCGGGGCGGCCGGTGATCGCTTCGGCGCGGCGCGCGTCTACAAGGTCGCGCTCATGGTGTTCCTGGTGGCGTCGGCGCTGTGCGCGGTGGCGACCACCGGCCCGGAATTCATCGGCGCGCGTGTCCTGCAAGGCGCCGCGGCGAGTTTCGCGCTGCCGATGACCCTCGCGATTCTGGGCAAGGGCATTCCCGACGTGAAACGCCGCGCCCGCATGATCGGGGCGTGGGGTGTGGTCGGCGGGGTCGGCATCGCGTCCTCGCCGGTGCTGAGCGGATTGGTCACCGGGCACCTGGGCTGGCGGTGGATGTTCGCGGTCAATGTGCCGGTGTGCCTGGGCGCGCTGTGGATGCTGCACCGGTTCTCCGACGCGCCGGAAGCGGTGCGGCGCAGGGTGAATCCGGTGTCGCAGCTGCTGCTGTGCGTGGTGCTCACCGCGGTGGCGGCCACGCTGATCGAGAGCCGGCACGGGGCCTGGCCCGCGGGGTGGCTGGTCGTGGCGGGCGTGATCGCGGTACTCGCTGCCGCGGGACTGCTGCGCATTGAGCTGGGATCGGCGAATCCGACTGTCCCGCCGGAGCTTTCCCGCAATCGGCCCTATCTCATGGTGGCGCTGGCCGGGGGGTGCTATCAGTTCGCGTCCTACGGGTCGCTGCTGGTGCTCGCGCTGTTCCTGCAGCAGAAGCACGGTCTGAGCGCCGAGCGCACGGGCTATGTGCTGCTGGTGTGCGCCATCGCCTGGTTCCTCGGCAATGTGACCGCCTTGACCATCACCCCGGCCCGCCGCGACCGCGCCATCCTGGCGGCGGCGAGCCTGGGCCTGGTCGGTGCGCTGGGCGCGGCGTTCGGGTCGGTCGGCGGCAATCTGGTCGCGGCCATGGCACCGACGGCGTTGATCGGTTATGCCGCAGGCATTCTCGCGTCCTCCCTCAGTGCCGCCGCCATGCATCTGAGCCCCGCGTCGGTCGCGGGGACCGCCGCCGGGTTGCTCAATACCAGCCGCCAGTCCGGCATGGTGATCGCGGTGGCGGTGCTCGGCGGGATGGGCTTCTCCCACGAACTGCTGTGGCCGATGCTGTTGGTCGCCACCGCGTTCGCGGGCGTGCTCACCGCAGTGCGGCGCGGGCTCCGGCGGCCTCGAGCTTGATGCGGGCCGCCTCGGCGGCGTCCTTGTCGACCTTCTCCAGGACCGCCTTGGGCGCCGCCTCGACCAGATCCTTGGCCTCCTTGAGGCCGAGGCCCGGGATGATCTCCCGCATGGCCTTGATGACCTGAATCTTCTTGTCCCCGAAGGATTCCAGGATCAGATCGAATTCGTCCTGTTCCTCTACGGCCTCCACCGCGGGTGCGTCGGCCGCAGCCTGGACGGCCACCGGCGCGGCGGCGGTGACGCCGAACTCCTCTTCGAACGCCTTGAGGAACTCCGAAAGCTCCAGCAGCGTCATACCTTTGAACACGTCGAGCAATTCGACAACGGTCATCTTGGCCATGATGTAACCCCTTGCGACGCTGACCAGGCGATGACATCAATTCTAAGCGCGTGGGGCGGCCAAGGTCATCAAATATTCGCGTTCGCTATCGGTGAGCGGGCGCGGCGCGCCGCCGTCGATGGCGACCAGGGTGGAAGTGGCGGCGAGATACAGGTTTTCATGATCACGCACCTCGTGCGCGAGGGTGAACGAGGTGGTGCCGATGCGCTCCACGGTCGAGGTGACGCGCACCGGCGCGTCGCGGAACAGCAGCGGCATTCGATAGGACAGGCGCTGACCGGCGACCACCACGTGCCAAGGGGCGTCGGGGGACTCGTGTCGATCGAGCAGATTCGAGCGGGCCTCGTCCAGGAACTGCGCGAAGACCACATTGTTCACGTGCTGCTGCGCGTCGATGTCGGTGCGGCGCAACTGGATGTCGTAGGTGTGCATCAGGGTTCCAGATCCTTCAACACGACCCGCTGGTCCTCGGGCAGGGGACGCGAGCTCTGGGTCTCCGGATCGAAGGCGACCATGGTGCACACGGCCGTCGAGTAGACGACATCCTCGTCCCGGATCTCGTGCCGCAGCGCGAACGACGAGGTGCCGATCTTGGTCACCCAGGTCTCCACCCGCACCGGCTCGGTCCGATAGCGCAGCGGTGTCAGGTAGTCGATGTCCATCTGCGCGACCACATTGGACCCGCCGAAGCCCCGCGTCCAGAACAGGTCGATCCGGGATTCCTCCAGGTAGCGCAGGTGCGCCGCATTGTGCACATGCCCGTCGGCGTCCATATCGGACCACCGCAGCGGGCAGTGGAAAAGGTGTCGAGCCACCCGGCATTCATATCAAGCGTGCGCTCAGCGCAACCGTGCGGCCACCGCCGCCATGGCCGAATCTGCAAGAGTCGTGTCGTTGACGCCATGGGGTCCGGGCAGCAGGCTGGACGGTATGCGGGTGGTGCTGATCGTCGTCTTCGACGGCTTCCAACTGACGGATCTGGCCGGTCCGGCGGATGTTTTCAGCGGTGCCGCCGTGCTGGGCGCGACCCCGGGCTATCGGGTGGAGTTGGCCGCGGCGCAGGCCGGGCCGGTGCGGTCCTCGTGCGGGATCGAGGTGACCGCGACCCACGGGCTCGACGGCTGGGACGAACCGGTCGACACGCTGCTGGTGGTGGGCGGGCTGAGCGTGTTCGCCGCGGCCGACGACACCGCGTTGGTGGACGGTCTGCGGCGCGTGGCCGGTGCCGCGACCCGGGTGAGTTCGGTCTGCTCGGGCACCTTCCTGTTGGCCAAGGCCGGACTGCTCGACGGCCGCCGGGCCACCACGCACTGGGCCGGGGGTGAGCTGTTGGCCCAGCAGTTCCCGGCCGTGACCACCGAACCCGACCGGATCTATGTGCGTGACGGGCCCATGTGGACCTCGGCCGGGGTGACCGCGGGCATCGATCTGGCCCTGGCCATCGTGGCCGACGATCACGGTCCGGATCTGGCGCGCGAGGTGGCGCGCTGGATGGTGGTGTATCTGCATCGGCCGGGTGGGCAGAGTCAGTTCAGCGCGCCGCTGGCCGCCAATCCGCCCAAGCGCGATTCCCTTCAGGCGCTGCAGGTCTGGATGGAGGAGAACCTGGAGTCCGACCTGTCGCTGCCCGCGCTGGCGGCGCAGGTGGGGATGAGCACCCGGCACTTCTCCCGGGTCTTCGCGCACGAGACCGGCACCACGCCCGCGCGCTATGTCGAACAGGTCCGCATCGCCGCCGCGCGGCGCATGCTCGAGACCACCGATCAGCCGATGGACCGGGTGGCCACGGCCGTCGGGCTGGGCTGTCCCGAGACGCTCTATCGAATCTTCCACCGGCATTTGGGAATACCTCCGGGCGAATACCGCGCCCGGTTCACGAAGTTCTGAAAGGGGCACTGTCCCATGACATTCCAGATCGCCATCGTGTTCTATCCGGGCATGACCGTGTTGGACGCGATCGGACCCTACGAGGTGCTGCGGTCGCTGCCCGACAGCGAATTGCGGTTCGTCTCCAATGAAGTCGGCCCCATCGTCTCCGATAGCGGGGTGCTGGCGCTGGGGGCGACCCACACCTTCGCAGAGACGCCCGCGCCGGATCTGGTGCTGGTGGGCGGGTCCGAGGCGTCCACCACCGACGCCATGGCCAATGGGGAGTTGATCGAGTGGCTGCGGCAGGTGCATCCCGGCACGCAGTGGACCACCTCGGTGTGCTCGGGCGCGCTGATCCTGGCCGCCGCCGATATTCTGCGTGGGCATCCGGCCACCACGCACTGGGCCGCCCAGCCCGCGCTGGCCGCGTTCGGGGCGGAGTCGCGGCCGCACGATCGCATTGTGCGCAGCGGCAAGATCGTCACCGCCGCAGGGGTTTCCGCGGGGATCGACCTCGGGCTGTGGCTGGTGGGGGAGATCGCGGGCCGGGAGTTCGCCGAAATGACCCAGCTGGGCATCGAATACGATCCGCATCCGCCCTTCGACACCGGCCATCCGGACAAGGCGTCGCCCGAGCTCATGCGCAAGGCGCGGCTCGACATGACCAAGCGGGCCGCCAAGCCGCGGGTTCCGGTCGATCTGGCCACCACCTTCTGGCGGCTGACGCTGAATCGCATTCGCGATCGCGCCGCCGCCCGGCGCTGAAATCGGGTACTCGACCGGCACCGATTCCCGTACCCGCCCGGCGCTGATTCCCGTACCGTCGAAAGGGTGACCGACCTGCTCGACGATCGCTTCTTCGCCAATCCCCATGCGTACTACCGGCATTGGCGCGAGGAAGGTCCGGTGCGCCGGGTGCATTTCGGCGACGGCGTCGACCGCTGGCTCATTCTCGGCTACGAGGAGGCCCGGGCGGCGCTCGCGGATCCGCGGCTGTGCAAGGACATCGACGGTCTCGAGGCCGCGATCGAGCGCAAGTACGACGGCAAGTGGGAGCGCCCCCGCACCCACGATGGCCTGCGGCACATGCTCAATGCCGACCCGCCCACCCACACCCGACTGCGCAAGGCGGTCTCCCAGGCGTTCACCGCGCGCCGGGTGGCCGCCCTGCGCCCGGTCATCGAATCCACCGCGCACGAGCTGCTCGACGCCATGGCCGAGCACGACGAGGTGGATCTGCTGCAGGCCTTCGCGGTTCCGCTCCCGGTGACGGTCATCTGCCATCTGCTCGATGTGGATATCGAAGACCGCTCCAGGTTCCGCGAGTGGACCAAGGCGTTGGTCGGGACCCTCGACCCGGACATCGATCGGGCGCGGGCGCACGACGAGATGGTGTCGTTTCTGCGGAATATGCTGCAGCGCAAGCGGATCGAGCCGGGCGAGGACATGCTCTCGGCGCTGGTCACCGACGAGGACGCTCGGCTGAACGAGGGCGAACTCATCGGCACGGCCCTCCTACTGCTCGTCGCAGGCCACGAAACAACGGTCAACCTGATCGGCAACGGCACCCTCGCCCTCCTCCGCGACCGCCCCTGGCTCGACCGCCTCTGCGCCGACCCAACCCTCATCCCCGCCGCCGTCGAGGAATTCCTCCGCTACGACGGCCCAGTGAACACGGCCACCCTCCGCTTCACCACCGAACCGATCACCATCGGCGACACCGTCATCCCCGCAGGCGAAATGGTCCTGATAGCCCTGGCCGCCGCCAACCGCGACCCCCACCAGTTCACCGACCCCCACAACCTAAACCCCTCGGCCGACCGCCCCGCCCACCTGGCCTTCGGCCACGGCATCCACTACTGCGTAGGCGCCCCGCTAGCCCGCCTCGAGGGCCAAATCGCCTTCGCAACCCTCCTACAACGCTTCCCGAACCTCGAACTCGCCGTGGATGATTCCCACCTCCACTGGTACCCCAACGCCGTCATCCACGGCCTGAAAACCCTCCCGGTGCGCCTACAGAAATAACCAACACCCGACCCATCTCCGATCCCGGGGCCGTCACGGCTCGTCGGGTTCGGGGCGCTCGGCCCCGATTTGAGTATCGAATGAGCAGCCGCAGTACCAGTGTTCGATCTCGTCGACTTCGGACCATCCCGTGGGTTCGGCCATGCGAATCCGGTCGCGCGTAACCAGCACCTTGGTAATCCCACCGCACTCGTGGAACAGGACCAGCTCGACATTGTGCTTCCACGACGGAGTTTCGTTCAATACCCGCTGCAGGTCGAGAAAGAGCCGATCGTCCTTGGAGCCGTAGAACTTGCGTTCACTGCGACTCGCGATCGGCAGGCCAGGCGATCCGCCCCTGTCGTTGCCAAAGTGCAGCTCGGGATGGGCTTCGACAAACCACGCCGGCAACGCAAACGGCAGATCCTCAGAGATCACCACACTTCTAAACCCCACACCAACCCTCGCCTCGTCTCGTTCGTGCGCAGTATTCCCCCAAACGCGATATTCGGCAGAGTAGCGTGTTCCGCCTGGTCAAGCTCCATCCGCTCAGCGTTGCGTTGAATCGATATGCCTGGTCACAGGGTTAGGGTCGCTGGATGGGCGGAATCATGCAGATGAAGAACGCGCCGGTGATCGCCAAGGGTCGGTGATTTGTGCACTTCCTGGCGATCGTCGTCGGTCCTCACGTACAGCGGCAGCTGGCGTTTTGGAGCACGCGTACGCGGCTCACGCCCTACCGCCAGTATGTGACCGCCGACGAGCTCGAACGTCATCAGAGCTACGCGCGCAGGCATCCGGTCGACGATGTGGACCCGGACGATATTGCCGCGGTTCTGCGATGGGCGGAAGCGGAGTCGCTGGCCTCCGAGGGAGTGGGCCAGGACGAGCAGGGCTGGTATTTCTGGACCACCGAGAATTGGAAAGCCCGGTGGGACTACTGGACTGTCGGTGGTCGTTGGTCGCAGCACCTGATCATCCGCGAGGGTGGCGTGGCGGTGCGCGCCGATGATGAGTTTTACATGGGAGCCCCCGACCCTCAGCAGACCGACTTATGGGAACAGGCACCATCCGGTGAACGGTTGTGCGCAGCACAAACTCTCAAGCGCCACATCGATTTCGATGCGATGGAACATCGAGCCGAACAGAGCGCCGGACAACAATGGGACGACTATCAAGCCGAACTCCGCGAAGGGCGACGAGACTCGTTGATGGACAGGTACATCAACGGTTTCACCCGAGAGCAGTACCTGGCGCGCACAACCTGGCATCCGGCCTACCTCGTCATCGACGGCCTCTGGCACGAACGCGGCGACCTCGGCCTGCGAGCCGATGTCAGCGACGAGCGGGCCACAGAATGGACAGCGTTCGTGACCGACCAATTCGCACGCCTACCGGACGACACCCTGATCACCTGCATCGACTGCCACACCTGACAATCAACCGTCCCGCCGAGCATTGGGTAATCGCCAGTTCAGTTCCTTTGGCGGACCGCTTTGAATCGCATTCCTCGTTGTGCGATCGCTTGGCATGGAATGACTTCCAGGTGGCGTGAACCGGCACCGTGAGAGGTCCGGGTCGGGACATAGTCTCGGGTTGTGGCCAGGTATTCGGAGTGCTCCGTCAGGAGTTTGTGCCTCGAATTGTCTTGGGGAGGGCTGAGATTCGTTCGCGGTGGCGCTGTTGTAGGGCGCGGCTTCGGGATAGGAAGTCCAGGATGGTGTGGAGCTGGTCGGCGGTGTAGGCGGCCATTTCGGTGGCACCTTCCTGGGCGATCGGGCCGTAGATTTTCCAGGCCTCGGCCTTGGTCTCCGGGGTCATGCGGATCAGGACCTTGCGGCGGTCACCGGGTTCCGGTTCGCGGGTGACGTGGCCGAGCTTGGCCAGGCGGTCGAGCATGGTGGTGACGCTGCCGCTGGTCAGGCCGAGTTCGGCGGCCAGCGCGCCGGGGGTGGACTCGCCGCGGATCAGGACTTCCAGGCAGCGCAGGTCGGTGCGGTTGACCCCGAGCGCGGTGGCGGCGGCCCGATCGACGTCGTCGACGGCGGCCTGCAGCGCCTGGGACTCCCGTCCGACCTGGGCGCGCAGCTCATCCAAATTTTCTCTTGACATTCAAACCTCTTGATCGTCAAACTACATATGTCTTGATAATCAAGATACAGCACGATCAAGGTACTTCAGGAAGAGGCACAGCGATGAAGAAAGCACTGATCATCGGCGGCGGCATCGCCGGTCCCGTCACCGCCATGGCATTGCAGAAGGCGGGTTGGGAGCCGGTCGTCTACGAGGCGTACCGGGACGCGGCCGCCGAGCAGATCGGCGCCTACCTCACGGTCGCGGTCAACGGGCTCGCGGCGCTGGCCGAGATCGATGCCCACCACGTCGTCATGAACACCGGCCATGCCACCGACACGCTGTCGTTCTATACCAGCGGCGACAAGCTCATCGCCGATATGCCGATCGGCGGCACCCTGCCCGACGGCACCGTGACCCACAGCGTCAAGCGACGCGATCTGTACCGGGCGCTCAATGCCGAAGCGGTGCGCCGCGGGATCCGCTTCGAATTCGGCAAGCGTCTGGTCGATGCGCAGGAGACGGCGGATGGCGGTGTGGTCGCGATGTTCGCCGATGGCACCCGGGCCGAAGCGGATCTGCTCGTCGGCGCGGACGGGATCCATTCCCGCACTCGCGAAATCCTCGACCCGAACGCGCCGAAGGCGCACTACCTGGGCATCTATGGGCTGGGTGGCTTCGTCAGCGATCCGGGTCTGCGGGCAGAGCTCGGAGTTCGTCCCGGCGCCTACGGCATGATCTTCGGCAAGAAGGCGTTCTTCGGCTACCTGGTCGCCCCGGACGGCGAGATCTGGTGGTTCGCCAACATGCCCGGCGCGCAGGAACTTTCGAAGCAGACCCTCGCCGAGACCACACCCGCGCAGTGGCGCGAACGACTGGTGACTCTGTTGGAGGCCGACCGTGGCCCCGCGGCCCGCATCGTGGCGGCGACCCCCGACGCCACCTTCGTGCCCGGCTTCAACCAGTACGACATGCCGTCGGTCTCCACCTGGCACAACGACACCATGGTGATCGTGGGCGATGCCGCGCACGCGGTCGCCTCGTCCTCGGGCCAGGGCGTCTCCATGGCGGTCGAGGACGCGGTCACCCTTGCCCTGTGCCTGCGCGATCTGCCCGATACCGCTTCGGCGCTGGCCGAATTCGAGCGCCGCCGCCGCGATCGCGTCGAGCGTGTGGTTGCTCACGGCGCGGAGACCAGCGGTGACAAGGCCCAGCACGGCCTGGCCCGCGTCTTCGTCCGGTTGGTGACCCCGTTCTTCCTCAAGCGGGCGGCCAAACAGGGCATCGGCTCACTGAACTGGATGTTCGACCATCGAATCAGCTGGTCCGACAACACAACCCCCCACCCCGCCGCCGTCGAGCAATGAACGACTTCCGAAACTCGGGCATGAGGGTGCGTTCGCCGGGGCCGCCACGCTGACCGGCCGACGGCTGCGGCACTTGGTGTTCAAGCGTCGTCGAGGGTGGGGAAGAGCAGTTCCGAGGCCAGCAGTTGGAGCGTGGCCGCGGCGGGGATTGCCACCAGGGCGCCGACCACCCCGAGCAGGGCCGCGCCGACGAGCACGGCCACCACGGTCACCCCGCCCGGGACGCGCACGGCCCGGCCGATGATCTTCGGTGTCAGCACGTAGTCCTCCGCCAACCGGAAGACGACGTAGAACCCCACCGTGGCGATTGCGATCGGTATCGAGACGATCAGCGCCACCAAGGCGACGACGAATCCGCCCACCGTGGAGCCGTAGGGGAACAGATCCACGATCGCGACGAACGCGCCGAGCAGCAACGCATACGGGACGTGCAGCGCCAGGCACCAGACGAACGTCGCCGCTCCGGCGATAAGTGAGGTCAGCACGTTACCCAGGACGTAATCGCCGATCTTGGCGGTGATTTCGTCACCGATGCGGATCGCGTGAGACCGCCGCGACTTCGGTACGAACCGATACATCGTGGTGCGGATCCGCGGCAGGTCGGCGAGAAAGTAGACGGTGAGCACCCCGACGATACCCACATCCGACACCACCCCGAACACCGTCTCGCCTGCGCGGAAAACCGTTCCGACCGCCGGTGCCCCCAGACTGTCGAGTGCGGTGGTGATCCGCTGTTGGACATGAAAGCGCTCGTTGAGCCTGCCGAGCGCAGTGGAATGGCTCTGCGCCTGCTGGAGCAGATGCGGTGCCTGATCGATGAACTGGCGGGTCTCCTGAATCAGGAGCGGAATCGCGGCCGCGAGCAACGCGGTCAGCACACCGACAACCGCGGCGATCACCAGCGTCACAGCCGCCCATCGAGGAATCTTGCGGCGGACCAGAGCCGTCACGGCGGGCTCGAGACCGAGGGCGAAGAACATTGCCGCGCCGACCAATACGCGCACCGAGGACACCGTTCCGAGCAGTCGCACCGCGCCGATGGTGACGGCGACCCCCGCCGAAGCGGTCAGTCCGATGAAGAAGGGCGATCGCCGATCGAACGGCCGACCACGCACCCCGAGCAGCCCGGCTCCCGTATGTGGCTGTGCCGCAGAATATTCCGCATCTGCGGTCTCCTCATGATCGGCTCGGCTGCTCGGCTCGGTGCGATGGTGACTACTGCTCGACGCCGTAGTGGCACAACCCTTTTCGTAGCAAGAACGCATCAGGCGACCGGTCAACCATGGGACGGAATCGCTCCGTCACCGAAAATTCTCGAGGCCGCCCGCTCCCCGCTGCTCACAGCCGCGCGAGACATGAACGCCGACGCGATCTCGAAGGCGCCCAGTGCGACCAGCCAGATGCCGGTCACGACCGTGAGGACGACGATCGAGTCGAACGGCCACGCCAGGACGACCACGCCGGCGATCATGCTCATGACTCCGAAGAAGACATGCCAACCCTGGCCGGGCAACTCGGAAAAACTGAGTGCCGTCGCAGTCTCGGCCACGCCCCGAAACAGGAAGCCGACTGCGATCCAGATGGCGAGCAACAACACCGCGTAACCCTCACCGAAATGCCGAAAAGCCAAGACCCCCAGGGCAATCGACAGGGCTCCGGTCAGGAACAACAGCACCCGGTAGGGCGCCGAGGCATACAGTCCGAAAGCGAAGGTGATCTCCACCAGACCCGATGCCACCAGGTAGATTCCGAACAGCACGGCCGCGGCGAGAATCGAGATGCCGGGCCACACCAGGACCAGCACCCCCAGCACCAACGCCGCGATTCCGGCCCCCAGCTTGACCTTCCAGAAATGACGCATGAGATCGGACGTCTCGACAGTCGACATGTCAGCTCCTTCCTCCGACTGCGATCCCTCCATGGTTTCCCCGCACCGAAACCCGTCATAGGGACGAAGGCCCCCGATCCGTCGAGGCAATGGACTACACCTACGCCCCGACGGATCTCACCGCGTATGGACGCACACGGCGTTGCAGGTTGCCGACTTCGATGGCAACCGTTTGGAGTTCGTGCACAAGGCCTGGAATCCGCCTCGGTAGGGGTGCGACACCTTTCCTCGTGGTGCTGGGGGTTTCGGTCAGTCGGCGGTTAGGGCGGTGAAGGCGGAGGGCCAGTCGACGGGGGTTGGGGCGTCGTAGAGTTCGAAGGTTTTGTTGTGGGATTCGGGGTGGAGGAGGGCGGCTACTGCGGCTTGGGCCACCGTTTCTCGGCTGATGCGGCCGTCGCCGTGGTCGCCCTGTTCGAGGCGGGCGCCGGTGGCCGGGGCGTTGGTCAGCCAGCTGGGGCGGACGATGGCGTAGGGGGCGCCGCTGGTGCGGAGGGCCTGTTCGCCGGCGGCGCGGGCGCGGATGATGGCTGCCATGTCGGGGTGCTCGTCGGCGCGGGTGATGTAGATCTGGGAGACGAGGATGACCGGAATCTTTTGGGCGGCAGCCAGTTCGGCGAGGCGGGCTACGCCCTGGTGCATGACGGCGTCGGCCCCCGCATCGTCGGTCGGCGGCTCCACCGAGACGATGATGCCGTCGATGTCCGCGAAGACCTGGGGATCGAGGGGCGTCGCCAGGTCGATCGCGCGGCTGTGTTCGTCGCGGGGACGGCGGGTGCCGATGACGACTTCGTGGCCGAGGTCGCGCAGCTGGGTGACGGCGTGGCCGCCGGTGCGGCCGGTGCCGCCGATGACCAGGTACTTCATGGGAACTCCTGTACTGCTGGGGGATTCGCTACCAGGGGAGGGGGTGGCCGTCGCGGAAGAAGCCGCCGGTGGGGCCGTTGTCGGGGAGCGTTGCGGCCCAGACGATTCCGGCCGCGCCCTCGGCGACGGGGCGGCCGCCGGGGCCGCCCATGTCGGTGGCGACCCAGCCGGGGCAGATGGAGTTGACCAGGATGCGGTCGGGGCGCAGTTCGGCGGCGAGCATGCGGGTCAGCGCGTTCAGGGCGACCTTGGTGGTGTTGTAGGCGGGGGTTCCGCCACCCATGCCGGTGAGGGAGGCGGCCTCGCTGGAGACGTTCACGATGCGGGGATGCGCGCTCTTGCGGAGCAGTGGCAGGAAGGCCTGGACCATGCGCCAGGGGCCGTAGAGATTGGTCTCGGCGGCTTCGCGGACCACCGCCAGATCCGCGGTCGCGGCGCGCTGCCAGGTGTCGTAGGTGATCGCGGCATTGTTGATCAGGACATCGAGTCGGCCGTGCCGGCGTTCGACCTCCCGGGCCGCCGCCTCGATGCTTGCCGGATTGGTGACGTCCAGCCGCAGCGGCAGCGCGCCCACCTCTTCCGCCGCGGCCTCGGCGGCCTCCTCGGAGCGGGCGGTGAGCAGCACCGTGAGGCCGCGCTGCGTCAACTGCCTGCAGACCTCCCGGCCGAGACCACGATTGCCGCCCGTCACCAGCGCGATATCGCTCATGACAGTTGATCTTGCACGGTCAGCGCGGCGTGAGGAAGTCCTCCAGGAATCCACCCAGCCGCTCGGCGCGGCTGGCGATGCTGCGACTCGATTGCAGATAGTCGTCGAAACCCTGCTCCTGGGCGTCCTTCAGGTAGGCGGGCAGCGGCTGTTGGATCTCGGTATCGAGAGCGCGCGCCAGCAGCTGTTCCATGCTGGCGCGCAAGGGGTTTCCGGCCCCGGCCTGATTGTCGAGCTCGAGTCGGCCGTTGTCGGTGGAGTAGTCGTAGAGCTCGAACTCCTGCTCGGCGTCGGCGTCGATCTGAATGCGGCCGTCCACCCACTTGGAGTAGGAGGCGAATTTGGCGTCGGCCGTGCGCACCATGGCCACGTGCCCGGGCGCGTTGTGGTCGAACAGGATCGCCGCCTCTTCGATGGTCGACTCGTCGGTGGTGTGCGCGATGAAGGGCCGACCGGCGGCGGAGCCGTTGCGGCACAGGGCGGCCAGATCCAGTCGGGACCGCAGATGTTCGTAACGGTCCTCCGCGCGCCAGTCCGCGCCGCCGGTGGCGATGGTCAGCAGCAGTGGTGCGAGGTCGACGCTCGAGGTGAGTTGCGTTCGGGTGCTGAGGGAATCGGTCGGGCTCAGGTACCCGCGCGGGTCGTGCACGTACAGCGGCACCCGCACCGCCTCGTCGTACGCGCCGCCGCCCTTGCCGTGCAGACCGTGGGAACCGGCGTAATCGCCGTGGTCGGAGGTGAAGACGATGACGGTATTGGCCGCGACATCCGGTCGGGAGTCCAGCGTGTCGAGCACCCGGCCGATCTGGATGTCGACCTGCTGCTGCAGCCACAGGTACAGATTGCGCATGTCGATCCACGCCCGCATGGCCTCCGGCGTGCCGTACGGTGCCAGCCCGAAGGCGATGACCGACGCCTGAACCAAGGCCATCTGGAGTCGCGGCTTGGCCGAAAGCTGTTCCAGCGATTCGAAATTGCCCGGCAGCTGATCCACCCACTGCGGGATGTCGAGGTTGGCTTGATCGCGACGCGTCCAGCGCGGCCAGTACTGGATGTCGTGCGGATTCACCAGCGACACCGTGGTGCACCAGGGCGAGCCGCCGGAATCGTGGTCGAACCAGTCGACGAAATCATCGACGATCTTCGGATCCGATTGCAGCCCTTGGCCCGGAGCGCCGTTCGGGGACGGGTAGGTGCCGCCCGCGAAACCGTAGGCCTCCAACGCGCCCGGGGTGCGGTCCGGGTAGTGGCCCAGATGCCACTTGCCCCACCAGGTCGTCTCGTACCCGTGCTCGCGCAGCATCGAACCCCAGGTCGGAAAGCGCGGGGACAGTGTGGATTCCGAGACGACCATGCACCCGGTCTGGTGGCTGTAGAGCCCGGTGACGAGCGCGCCGCGCGAGGCCGTGCAGTCGTTGGCGGCGGTGTAGTGCTGTTCGAAGGACACGCTGCCGTGGCGAATGCGGGCCAGATTGGATAGCAACCGGTCCAGAGTCGGCTGATCCGGAAACCACACCGGGGCGCGCATCTCGTCGACGATGACGACGAGAATGTTCGGCCGCGACGGGTCCACGTCCGCGCGTGCCCTGGCCGCCGGTCCGGCCGTCGTGGCCGCCACGGCGGCACCGACCGACGCGGCCGCCCCCGTCAGAAATCCGCGCCTGCCGAACAACTGGTCCTCCTCCGCCGGAATGGGCTTGCACCGGCAGCGTAGGCCCACCCGGACCCGCGATCATCACGCGGACGTGGGACACGCCATCCCCCGAGCGGGGGATATCCACGGTGCGGATTCTCCGATCACCGCAGCGCGAGGACCTCGAGGCAATGCTCGACCTCGCGGCGGACGGCATCGCGTCCGGGACCCAGATAGCGGCGGGGATCGGAGAGCTCGGGACGGTCGGCCAGCGCGGATCGGACCGATTGGGTCAGAGCGATATTCAGTCGAGTGGCGATATTGATCTTGGCCATGCCGTGGCGGACCGCCGCTTGCAGGCCGGAGTCGGGCACGCCCGAGGAGCCGTGCAAGACCAGCGGGACGGGAAGTTTCGCGGACAGGCGGGCGATGAGGTCGGTGTCGAGGCGGGCGTCTCGGGTGTGCATGGCGTGGGAGGAGCCGACGGCCACGGCGAGCGCGTCGACGCCGGTGGCGGATACGAAGGCCACCGCCTCGTCGGGATCGGTGCGAACCCCCGGGGTGTGCGCACCGTCCTTGCCGCCGATCGCGCCGAGCTCGGCCTCCACGTGGACGCCGCGTTCGTGGCACCGGGCGGTAATGGCGGCGGTGGCTTCGACATTGGCGGCGTAGTCGAGGGCGGAGCCGTCGTACATGACCGAGGTGATGCCGAGTTCCATTGCCTCGGTGATCAATTCGTGGGAGGTGGCGTGGTCCAGGTGGACCGCGAGCGGGGCCCGGCTGTCGGCGGCCAGTTGCAGGCAGGCGCGGGCCAAGGGCCGCAATCCCCCGTGATAGTGGACGGTGTTCTCCGAAATCTGCAGTACCGCAGGACGATTCCGCGACTCGGCGGCCGCCACTATGGACTCGGCGTGTTCCAGGGCGATGACATTGAACGCACCCAGGCCACCGGGACGGGCGGCGGCGAGTAGGTCGGGGACAGGGCACAGCGTCACTGATGCGGCTCCGAAGCTGGCGCGTCCACGGGGGTGACGCGGACGGTCGGGGTGAGGCGGTCGCGCAGGGTCAGGTCGATCTCGCCCGCCACCGGGATGACCACGGCCGCCGCGGAGGTCGCCACGGCATCGGTCAGCACGGCGGGCCAATCCGGCTCGCGGTCGGCGGCGAGGGCGCGGATAACCGCGGCGGTGGCGGCGTCACCCGCACCGGTCGGATTGCCCGCCAAGGGCTCTCGCAGTTCCGCCGACCAGGCTCCCGTCGCGGTCACCGCCACCATGCCCGCCGCGCCCCGGGTGGCGATCACGGCGCGCACGCCCGCGTCGAGCAGCGGGCGGGTGGCGGTCAGAACGGCCTCGGGACGCTCGGCGACGACGCCGGTAAGCCGTTCGAGCTCATCCTGATTGGGCATGAGCACGATGCCCGCAACGGCGGCGGCCAGCTTCAAGGCCGGGCCGTCCACATCGCAGACGGTGGGGACACCCGCCGCGACGGCAATGCGCGCCAGGTCGGCCGGGACGTTGTCGTCCACCCCGCCCGGCAGCGAGCCCGAGATCACCAATCCGCGAAGTTCGGGGAGCAGGAACTGGATTCGATCCCGGAGGCGGTCCACCGCGTGCAGTTCGTGGATGTACGCACCGGGCTCCCAGAGACCGGTGGCGGTGCCGTCGCGGGATTCGCTGACGACCACCGTCCGGCGCACCCAGGGCAGGGCCGGAACGAAGTCGGCGGGGAATTCGTCGGCGGCCGCGGCGGCGAAGGTGTGATCGGCGAATCCCGTTGCGCACGTGGAGCTGCCGAGCTGACGCAGAACGCGGGTGACGTTGATGCCCTTACCGCCCAGCCGCTGCTCGACCGACAGCACCCGATGGGCGCGACCGCGTTCGAGCCGTTCCAGGCGATAGGTCATGTCGTAGGCCGGATTCATGGTCACGGTGAGGATCACGCCAGCCACCGCCCTCGGCGCAGCACGCGGCGCGGTTCGAGGTCTTCGTCGAGGACGACCGCGTCGGCATAGAGACCCGGGCGCAGGTCGCCCACCTCGGACAGTCCGGCCGCCTCGGCGGGGGTGGCGGTGACGGCGGAGACGGCCTCCGCCAAGGGCACACCGCACTCTCGAACCGCCCAGCGCAGGCCCTGCAGCAGGGTGGAGGTACCGCCCGCGAGCGAGCCGCCGGGCGCGCGGGCCACACCCTCGCTGACGGTGACGGTCCGCGGGCCCAACCGATACCGGCCGTCGGGCATTCCGGCCGCCTGCATGGCATCGGTGACCAGCGCGACCCGACCCGGTGCGGTGGCGAAAACCAGTGCGCCGAAACCGGAATCGACGTGCACGCCATCGCCGATGAGTTCCACGAAGGCATGCCGGTGCGCCGCCGCCACCAGACCCGCCGCCACCGGTCCGGGCGCGCGATGGTGCAGGGGCGGCATGCCATTGGCCAGGTGGGTGACCAGGGTGGCGCAACCGTCGGGGCCCAGCGCGGAGCGGAAGCGGGCGAAGCTCGCATCACTGTGGCCGAGAGCCACCACCACCCCGGCGTCGGCGAGCTGTTTGGCCGCGATGTCGAATCCCGCGCGTTCGGGCGCCAGCGTCATGACCCGCAGCCGCCCGTCGGCGGCCCGCAACAGGCGGTCGACGAACGCCGGGTCGGGATCGGTGAGATGGTCGAGATCGTGTGCGCCACAGCGTATGTGCGAAAGAAACGGTCCCTCGATGTGTATTCCCGCGATCACGCCGTCGGAGACCAGTGCGCTGAGCGTTCGAGCCTGCGCCTCCATGGCCTCGGGTGCGGCCGTCACGATGCTGGCGAGGACGGTGGTGGACCCGTGCCGGTGGTGGAAGGCCGCGGCGGCGCGGGCCTCCGCGGGATCCTCGGTGTCGAATCGATGGCCGAATCCGCCGTGGGTGTGAATGTCCACCAGCCCGGGTATCACCGTGCCCACGTACTCGGGCGGCAGTTCGCGATGGGTGGTGGCCCATTCGGCCGCCGGGCGCACCGCGGCGACGCGTTCACCCTGGACGGTGACCACGGCGTCGTCCAGGACACCGGCCCGGGTGACCACCCGGCCACGGAGTTCGAGTCCGCGTCTGCCGTTCATAGCAGCGATCCCGCCCGGGCCAGGTGGGCCGCGCCGATCAGACCCGCGCGAATACCGAACTCGCCCAGCGTGATCCGGGGCACCGGGGCGACCCGGAGCAGCTCGGTCAGGCGCGCGTGCAGGGCCTCGGTGAGCACCGTGCCCGCGCGGGCCAGACCCCCGCCCAGGACGATCAATTCCGGGCAGCTGGCGTGCACGACGCCGAGCAGGCCCGCGGCCAGCGCGTCGACGGCATCGTCCACGACCGCGCGCGCCCGCGGGTCGGTGTCCATCGCGGCGAAAACCACCTCCGCGCCGGGGATCTCGCGACCCGTCCGGGCGGCGTAGGCGCGTGCGATGGCAGGTCCGGAGGCCACGGTCTCGACGCAGCCGACATTGCCGCAGGGACAGGGCAATCCGTCCCGATACCGCACCGGAATGTGGCCGTACTCCCCGGCCTGAGCCAGACCGGTCTGACCGGACGAGGCGCGCACCAGGCGGCCGCCCACCGACAGGGTGCCGCTGATCCCGGTCCCGATGATCAGGACGCACACGTCGTCGGTCCCGCGGCCCGCGCCGAAACGCCATTCGGCCCAGCCCGCCACCGTCACATCGTGATCGATCAGGACGGGCATGCCCCAGCGGGTCGCGAAACGATCGCCCACCTTCACATTCCGCCAACCGAGATTGGCGCTGAACACCGCGATGGACCGTTCGGGGTCGACCAGCCCCGGCAGGATGACCGCGGCCCGGCTCACCCGCTCGCGCTGCCGCGCCGCGAGTCCGTCGAGCAACTCGAGGCCCAACGCTTCGATCGCGTCGAACGCGGATTCACCGTACGGTGTCTCGATGGTGCTCGTGCACAACACCATTCCGTCGGCGTCGGTGATCTCGCCCTTCGTGGTGCCGCCGCCGACATCCACGGCGAGCACCAGATCCGTTGCTGCGTCGGCTAACACGGGACACCCATCAGCCCAATATGACCGATCGACTCAGGTTGCGTGGGCGATCCGGATCCAATCCCAGGTCGGCGGCCCGCAACAGGCACAGCCGGTGCACGCGCACCAGCTCGGCCAGCGGATCGAGGGCGCGGTGCTCGAAATGTGCTCCGGTGCGCAGGATCTCGTCGACCAGGCCCGGGATCACCGGACCGAGGGCCCACACCGCCCGGCCCGGTCCGGCCAGGCTGATCGGGCCGTGACGGTACTCGGTGGCCAGGTAGGAGTCGGTCCAGGAGCGACAGGACTCGCGCAGCTTCAGCGCCGCCTCGTCGGCCAGGGCGGCGGCGAAACCCATTCCCACGAAGGCGATCTGCTCGGCCTGCCGCACATTCGCCAGCGCCTCGGTATCGGTCTCGGCGAGCGCGTCGCGGGCCTGTGCGATCACGGGGCCCAGGTCCTCGCCCAGGTGCCAGCGCAGCAGGGCCAGCGTCGTGGTGGCAAACCGGGTTTGGACCACCGAGCGCTCGTCCACCTCGTCGATGAGGATCGGTTCGGCCAGCGACAGGGCGGGTGTGCCGGGGCTGGAACTGATCACCGTGCGCGGAATCGCCTCGGGCAGTGCGGAGATGGCGGTCAGCACCTCCGTGGTGGTGCCGGAGCGGCAGATCACCAGGTATCGGTCGTACTCGCGTCCGCTCGGCACCGCGCTCGCGGGCCAGGCGTCGGTCAGGCCCTGACCCGCCGATTCGCGCAGCGCCGCGAAGGCCCGGGCCATGAACAGCGAGGTGCCGCAGCCGATCACGGCCACCCGTTCGCCCGGGGCGGGCAGCAGGTCCCGGTGGGCGGCGGCGGCGCGGGCGGCGCGGGCCCAGTCGTCGGGCTGGGTGGCCACCTCTGTGGCGAGATGGGTTGCAGGCGCGAGGTGGGTCGCGGGGGCCGGAGGGGTTGCGGGGGCGGAGATTCGATTCGCCGGGGAAGGGATTCGGTTCGCATCGGGCGGCACCCACCCAGGATCGACCCGGTGATCGTTCATGTCAATTTTACAGTCCAAACGATCACATTCGAGCAGTCTTCACGTTAGATTCAGACAATACGAATCGTTCGCTACATCATCCGCGATTCGTGTCGCGGGGTGTGCAGATTGAGAGGCCCTTGTCGTGAAACGTCCACTGCGCGGCGCGCTTTCCTCGGTTGCGCTGGTCACCGGCCTGGTTCTGACGGTGTCGTCCTGCGGGTTCGGCGGTAGTAAGTCGGACGACTCCGACCCCAACTCGCTCACCTTCCTCGCTCCCACCTACAGCGACGGCACCAAGGCGCGCTGGGACGGCATCATCGCCGACTTCCAGAAGGCGAATCCGGATATCAAGGTCAAACTCTCGATGGAGTCCTGGGATTCGATCAAGGACGTGGTGCGCACCGACCTGCAGGCCAATTCGACCACGCCCGACATCCTCAACCTCGACGCCTACTCGACCTTCGCCACCGACGGAAAGCTGTACCCCGCCAGCGACATCGTGGACGCCTCGGTGCTCAGCGACATTCAGCCGGGCTTCGCCAAGAACGCCTCGATCAACGGAACCCAGTGGGCGCTACCGCTTTTCGCCTCCACCCGCACGCTGTTCTACAACACCGATCTGTTCGCGAAGGCCGGAATCGCCGCTCCGCCCAAGACCTGGGCCGAGCTCACCGACGACGCTAAGAAGATCCAGGCCCTCGGCGGCGTCTCCGGCTACGGGCTGCCGCTGGGCAGCGAGGAGGCGCAGGCCGAGACCTCGATCTGGACCTTCGGCGCGGGCGGAACCTGGTCCGATGGTGACAAACTCACCATCGACACGCCCGCCAACCTCGAAGGTGTGCAGGCCATGAAGGCCATCGCGGACGCCAATGCCACCGAGGCCAATCCGGGTGCGACCAACCGGCTCGACGTCATCAACACCTTCATCCAGGGCAAGATCGGCATGATCGAGGGCCTGCCGCCGACGATCAGCCAGATCGCCGAGAAGAACCCGGGCCTGAAGTACGCCACCGCGCCCACGCCCACCAAGACCGGTGCTCCGGTGACCCTGGGTGTGGCCGACCACCTGATGGCCTTCAAGAAGGACGGCAAGAAGTCGGCCGCCATCAAGAAGTTCCTCTCCTACTTCTATTCGGCCGCCGTCTATTCCAAGTTCGTCAGCGGTGAGCACTTCATCGCCGTCACCAACTCCGGCGCGGCGGCCCTGGCCGACGATCCGGTCACCAAGGCGTTCGCGGCCACCCTGCCGACGGCCAAGTTCTACCCCAGCAACAACCCGAAATGGGGTGCCGCGCAGGGCGCGATCGCGCAGCAGATGGGCACGATCACGCAGGGCGGCGATCCCGCGTCGGTGCTGCAGAAGATTCAGCAGGCGGCGAGTTGAGGGGCGTCGCCTCCCCACGATCCACGGCCACACCGCATCGGTCTTCGGCCACACTGCGGGCGTTGCCGTGGATCGGCCCCGTGCTCATCCTGATCGCCGCGGTGGTCGGGTTCCCGGCCGCGTACATGTTCTGGACCTCCACCCGGGACCTGAGCCCGTACGGCGAGGATCGTGGCGCGGCGGGATTCGCCAACTTCCGCAGGCTCTTCGCCATCGAGGAACTGCCCTCGATCCTGATGCACACGGTGGTGTGGGTGGTCGCGGTCGTGGTGATCACGCTGGTGCTGTCGGCGGCGCTGGCGCAATTCCTGAACAAGGACTTCCCGGGCCGGACCGCGGTGCGGCTGGCGATTCTGGTGCCGTGGGCGGCCTCGGTGGTGATGACGACCACCATCTTCGAGTACATGCTGGATCCGAATGTGGGCATAGCCAACCGGTTTCTGGTCGATCTCGGGGTGCTGGACCGCGGATTCGGGTTCACCAAGCAGCCGGGACCGGCCTTCCTGGTGGCCATCGGGGTGGCGGTGTTCGTGTCCATTCCGTTCACGACGTACACGATTCTGGCCGGGCTGCAATCGATTCCCTCGGATATCGACGAGGCCGGGCAGGTGGACGGGGCCAGCTCCTGGCAGCGGTACCTGTATTTGACGCTGCCGCAACTGCGTCCGGCCATGGCGGTGGCGACGGTCATCAACATCATCAACTCGTTCAACTCGCTGCCGATCCTGCAGGTGTTGACCGGCAGCATCGCCGGGTTCTCCGCGGACACCACGACGACCTTGACGTTCAAGCTGATTCGGCAGAATCAGCAGGTCGCCACGGCCGCGGCCATGAGCGTGCTGAACTTCGTGCTGATCCTGGTGATCATCGCGATCTACGTGAAGCTGATCCGGCCCGCGGGCGAGGAGGCGCGATGACGGCCCCGACGGCGCAGCGGACCTCGACGGCGGTGCGGACCCCGACGGTGCGGCACCGGCGGCGGTGGGGACTGACGGCGGTCGGTGTCGTGCTCGCCGCCCTGTTCCTGCTGCCGTACCTGATCATGCTGCTGGGTTCGCTCAAGCCGCGATCGGAGATCCTGCGGATTCCACCGACCTACATTCCCGAGCAGTGGCGTCCGGACAACTACGCCACCATGTGGCACACCCCCGAGACGCCGCTGCCGTTCAATCTGATCAGCACCGTGGTGATCTCGGTGTTCGGCACGCTGCTGGTGCTGGCCGTCGCCATCCCGGCCGCGTATTACACCGCGCGGCGGCGGTTTCCGGGCAAGGGGCTGTTCCTCGGACTGGTGCTCATCACCCAGATGCTGCAGCCGACCGTGCTGGTCACCGGCCTGCTGCGCGAGTTCTTCACGCTCGGCATCAATGACACCTGGCTGGCCATGATCCTGGTGAACGGCGCGTTCAATCTGTCGTTCGCGGTGTGGATCCTGCACAGCTTCTTCGCGGGCATCCCGATCGAGGTGGAGGAGGCCGCGCAACTCGACGGCCTCAATCGCTGGCAGATCCTGACCCGGGTGAGCCTGCCGCTGGTGTGGCCCGGCATCGTCACCGCCACCGTCTTCGCCTTCGTCTCCTGCTGGAACGAATTCGCCGCCAGCCTGGTCATTCTCACCACGCCGGAGAATCAGCCGCTGTCGGTGGCGCTGACCAAGTTCGTGGGCCAGTACGACGTGGCTTGGCAATACGTCTTCGCCATCTCTACCGTCGGCATCGTGCCCGTAGTCATCCTCTTCGCGCTCATCGAGAAGCGCCTGGTCGCCGGTCTCACCGCCGGTAGCGTCAAATGACCGCTCCGACCGACCGTTCCCAGCGGTGGAGTCGGCTGCTGGGACTGCTCGCCGAGACCGGGCGGCTCACGGTGGAGGAGGCGTCGGCTCGGCTCGGCGTCTCGGCCGCCACGGTGCGCCGTGACTTCACCGCGCTGGCCGATCAGCAATTGGCGACGCGCACGCACGGGGGCATCGTGGCCACGGCCGTCGCCTACGACCTGCCCGCCCGCTACCGCGGCGGTGCCGACGACGCCAAGCATCGGGTGGCCGAACATGTTGCGGCCCTGGTGGATCCGGCCGAGGTGGTGGCGCTCAACGGCGGCACCACGACGACGGCGGTGGCCCGTGCCATCGCGGGCCGCACCGATCTGCCCACCTCCGCCGACCATGAGCTCACCATCGTCACCAATGCGTTGAACATCGCCGCCGAGCTGGTGCTGCGCCCGCACCTGCGCACCATCTGTCTCGGCGGGATGGCCCGGCGTGAGTCCTATGAACTGCACGGGCCGCTGGCGGCGCTCGCCCTGGCCGAATTGCG
The DNA here is from genome assembly GCF_035818515.1 of Nocardia sp. CDC153. Lineage (NCBI taxonomy): Bacteria > Bacillati > Actinomycetota > Actinomycetes > Mycobacteriales > Nocardiaceae > Nocardia > Nocardia sp. CDC153. The sequence goes on from NZ_JAYKYU010000005.1 coordinate 280,680, forward strand.
GTTGGACACTTTGATTCTCGGTGTCGGCGCGATCTCCGCCGAGGGTGGGGCGCAGTGTCGCCATCTCGACGAGGCGGGCATCAATGCCGAAATGGTGCGCCGCGCGCGCCGGGTCATCGCGGTGGCCACGGCCGACAAGCTCGACCACACCGCCCTGGCTCGCATCTGCCCGATCGAATCGATCGACATCCTGGTCATCGATCGCGATGCCGCCCCGGCCGCACTCACACCCATACGCGATGCGGGAGTGGAAGTCCGTCTGGTTTAACGGCGGCACCGATGAATTCCGCGCGGGTACCCCGTCGATACCCCTGGACGCGACAAGAAAGCGGGAGGCGCTGTGAGCGGTACGAAGATCTTGGTGGCCGGGGCGAGCATCGCGGGACCCGCGCTGGCCCACTGGTTGGTGCGACGGGGAGCCGAGGTGACCGTGGTGGAACGGGCCCCCGAGCTGCGACCCGGCGGGCAGGCGGTGGACGCGCGCGGGGTGACCAAGGAGGTCATTGCGCGCATGGGCCTCGACGAGGCCGTGCGCGCGGCCCGCACCGAGACCGCGGGCGCGAACACCGTGGACGCGGACGGCACGGTGCTCGAGACCTTCCGCGCCGAGGACGACGGCGGCGACGGGTACGTCTCGGAGATCGAGATCCTGCGCGGGGACCTGTCGCGGGTGCTCTACGACGCCACGCGCGACCGCGTCGAATACCGCTTCGGTGACCGGATCGCCGAGCTCACCCAGGACGCGGACGGCGTCGATGTGGTCTTCGCGGGCGGCGACCGGCGCCGCTTCGATCTGGTGATCGGAGCCGACGGCCTGCATTCGTCGTTGCGCGAGATGGTCTTCGGGCCGCGTGAGAAGTTCCTGCGCCATCTCGGGCATGTGCTGGCCTTCTACAGCGTGCCCAACGAGTTCGAGCTGGATCGCTGGATGATCGAGTACAAGGAGCCCGGTCGCTCCGCCATTCTGCGGCCCATCCCGGATGTCACCCGGGCGATGGCCATCTTCTCCTTCGCCTCGGCGGATCTGGATATCGACCACCGCGATATCGAGGCGCAGAAGCGGCTGCTGCGCGAGCGCGTGTCCGATATGGGATGGCTGACGCCGCGCATTCTCGAGCATCTGGACGACACCCCGGACTTCTATCTCGACCAGGTCGCCCAGGTGATCATGGACAGCTGGTCGAGCGGACGGGTCGCGCTCCTGGGCGACGCGGCGTTCAGCTCGTCGCCGCTGTCCGGGCAGGGCACCGGCCTTGCCCTGGTCGGGGCGTATCTGCTGGCCGGAGAGCTGGCCTCCGCCGACTGGAATCCGGGGATCGCCTTCGCCGCCTACGAGGATCGGATGCGCTCGTTCGTCGAGGCCAATCAGGAGATCGGCCGTCTGCACGCGCGCAGCCTCGAGGTCCCCGATCCGGACGCCGAGCCGAGCCCCGAACCCGAGTGGGATTTCGAGCTGATCGACCGCGCCCTCAATGGCATCGAACTGCCCGACTACGAAACACCGATCACGGCAGCAGGTGCCGACCGCCATCGACCATGATCCGTTGCCCGGTAATGAAACCGGCTCCTTCGGAGGCCAGGAAGCTCACCGCGTGTGCCACCTCGTCGGGCGTCCCCATGCGCCCGACCGGCACCGACAGCCGATAGGCCTCGCGCTCCGCGTGCGGCACGTCGGAATGTCGTTCCACCGGAACGAATCCCGGAGCGACCGCGTTGACCGTGATCCCGTCGGCCGCGAGCTCGCGGGCCCAGCTGCGGGTGAGTCCGATCTGTGCGCTCTTGGCGGTCGCATAGGCCGATCGGCCGGGTGGGGAGTGCAGCGCGACCTCGGAGTCGATCTGCACGATCCGGCCGAACCGGCGCTCCCGCATGCCCGGAATCACGGCGTGGCCCAATAACACCGGGCTCTTGACGAAGAAGTCGAGCTGGGCCAGGTGATCGGCCCAGCCGACCTCGGCCAGGGGCGCGTTGGGCTGCGGGCCGGTTGCGTTGACCACCAGCACGCCGATCGGACCCAGGGTCGCCTCGATCGCCGCGACCAGCTCGGCCACTTCCCTCGGATCCGTGACGTCCGCCGGAAAAGCCTCCGCCGCAGCGCCTTCCGAGCGGATTGCCGCCGCGATCGCCGCCGCCTGGCCGCTGTCGTGCCGTTCGTTCACCGCCACCGCGAAACCATCCCGGGCCAGCCGGTGTGCGATGGCCACGCCCAGCCCACGCGAACTGCCGGTCACCAACGCGACCGCGGAGGTGTCGGGCATGGTCCCCCCTCGCTGCTCGGGCGGCGGACCTCGGCACACCGCTTTCTTGTTCGAGGGTAATGAATTGTGCGGGGAGACAAGGCAGTTGTGCAGTTGGGAAGGGATGGGTGAATTCGCTTCGCGGGCGGTGCCGCGGTTGTTAGAACGATCGGTGTAGTCACGCACTCTCGTGGGAGCACGCCGATGTGGGCATCGCGTTTCGCAATCCTTGGTACCGCCGCGTTGAGCAGCGGGTTCATCGCGGCCGGTGCCGTTGTGGCGGAGGCCGATTCGGTGGCCGGGACGACATTCGTCGTCACGACCACGGCCGATGGCGCGGCGGCGGATCCGCTCTCGGGCGACTGCCGGACGCGGGCGGGGGAGTGCACGCTGCGGGCGGCGGTGCAGGCGGCGGACGTGCGGCCGGGGAGCACGATCGTGGTGCCGCCGGGGCACTACACCTTGACCATCGCGCCGAATCCGCTGAATACCGAAGGGCCGGTGGTGGATCCGACCGCCGGGGACCTGGATGTCACCGCCGACACCACGATCGTCGGCGCGGGACAGCAGGAGACGATCCTCGACGGCGGGCATCGCGATCGGGTGCTGGTCACCACCGCGCACGTCTCGATCAGCGGGTTGACGGTCACCGGCGGGAACGCGGCCGAGCACGAAATCCCCTTGTACGACACCGGGGGTGGCGGGATCGCGAACTCCGGGAAGCTGCGGCTCGACCACGTCACCGTGACCGGCAATGCGGCCGACTACGGCGGCGGCATCTTCAATATCCCCATCGCCGACCTGGTGATGACCGACAGCATCGTCACCGGCAACGCGTCCGGTGAGGCGGGTGGCGTGCGGTGCGACAACACCTGCACCTTCACCCGCACCGCGATCACCGACAACCGGGTGACCAACCCCGGACGGTGGTATCGGCCGGGCGGATTCGCGGGACGCGGGGGCGGGCTCGATATTCGGGGCATCGGGCAGGTGGTGCTCATCGATTCCGTCGTCACCGGGAACTCGGCCAGCGACGGCGGCGGCGGCATCAATATCGCGCCCGCCTATCTCGACACACTGCCCTACCAGCTCACCGACGTCTTCGATCCGGCCCTCGGCACGCTGATCCTGCGCGGTTCCACCATTGCCGCGAACACCTCGGGGGTGGGGGAGCAGAACTGCAAGAAGGTGTTCGCGCAGATCATTTCCACCGGCGGCAATCTCGGCAGCGACAACACCTGCGATCTGACCGCCACCGGTGATGAAGTCCGCCCGGACGCCGGGCGCTGAACCACTCACGAAGGGTCGAACACCATGGGCTCGTTCAATGTCGGCGATTGGATGACCAATCTCGGTCAAGCCTTCGCCTGGGTCGTGTCGGTCGTCGTCTCCGAGGCCTCGAGTCTGAGCTCGGGCAGGGGTTGACCAGGGCAAACCTCGTGTCAGCGGGGGTGTCAGGTCGCTGTCAGGGCGGTGTCAGCCGGGCTGGCGAAAGTACTCACATCACCAACGCAGCGGAACACCGCAGCAGCGACAAAGGAGTACAGCAATGACCGTCTTCCAGACCCCCGCCCCGATCGCCGCCGACATCGAGGTCGCCCTCGGCACCGTCACCGTGATCGCCTCCGACCGCGACGACACCGTCGTCGACATCCGCCCGACCGACGCCGCCAAGAAGGCCGACGTGAAGGCCGCCGAGCAGCTGCAGGTCGAGTTCGCCGGGGGCGTCCTGAGTGTGGCGCTGCCGAAGGGCCGACGGCTGCTCGGACCGGGCAGCGGCAAGGGCTCGGTCCAGGTGACCGTCCAGGTGCCCAGCGGCTCCGGGCTGAAGGGCAGCCTCGCGGTGGGCGAGTTCCGCACCGCCGGTGCCTTCGGTCCGATCGAGGTGGAGGTGGCGACCGCCGACATCGTGATCGGTCAGGCCTTCGCCGCGGTGACCGCCAAGGCCGCCAAGGGCGACATCATCGTCGAGGACGCCGTCCGCGGGGTGCTGCGCCTGGACACCTCCGTCGGCGACCTGCGCATCGGCATCCACCCGGGCAGCGCGTCGCGGGTCGAGGCCAACAGCCCCAACGGCGGCGTGAGCAACCAGCTGGGTGCGGTCGATTCGGCGCAGGAGAACGTGGTCGAGGTGTACGCGCACACCGCGACCGGCAACGTCACCGTCGGAAACGCCACCGTCTGAACGGAATAGAACGACGGACAACAGAAAAGGGAAACACAAAAGGCGGCACCCGCACTGGGTGCCGCCTTTGGGTTGTCGGGTGCTAATTCGGGCGCAGGACCACCAGACCCGGGATGGTGGTGAGGTACTGGGTCAGCGGCGTGTCGACGACCTGCTCGTTCGCGGCGAGCGACGACGCGTTGCGGAACATCGGGCCGTTCGGCGTGCTGATGAAGATGCCGACGTGGGAGACGTCGAGACCGGCCTCCTCGGTGTACGCGCCGAGGAAATCCCCGGTGCGCAGCTGGGAGATGACCTGGTTGTCCACCGCCGCGCTGGGGATGTAGGTGATGTCGCGGTCCACCACCGGCAGGCCCGGGAGATAGTTGCCGCTACCGGCTTTCGCGTTCAGCTGCTTGGGCACCGTCACCGCGGCCCGGGTCAGCGTGCCCGTGATGTCGGTGGCGGCCACGCGATTGCGGTAGGCCCAGTCGGTGAAGAAGTGCTTGCGGTTCAGGAATTCGACCTGGCCGTCGACGTAGCGCGTGGCGATCAGGTTCTGAATGAACTGGGCGCGATCGGTGGAGCGGCTCAACGCCTCCACATAGTCGAGATAGGTGAAGCAGTCGACGCGGCGGAGGTCGACGACCAGCTGTTCGGGCTGATTCGCCGAGCCGATGAGCATGTTCGCGCCGTACGGGGTGCCGAGAAAGCGGCTCGAGAGCTGCGCGAGGGCCTCGGTGCGCGGGCCCTGAATCGAGTTGCGCAGGGCCAGAAGTTCGTCGATGCGCTGGGAGGTGGTGTCGTCGAGCGCCGGATCGGCGGGGGTCGCCATGGCCTGGGAGGGCAGCAGCGCGAGCGCGGAAACGAGCGTGACCAGCATCAAGAGAACGCGGGTGAAAGTGCGCAAAACCCCTCCATCGAAACGAGACGTGCACAGCGAACCTAGCATCGGAATTCTGTCCCAGACAATCCTTTCGCCGTGCCCGATCGATGCGTAAGGTCGGCCCCATGATCGCTACCCAGCAGCGCATCGCCGAACTGCTCGAACTCGAATCTACCGCCGTCGACGGCTATCTCGATGTGCTCGGGACGGATACGCCGCCCATCAAGGGCATTGGCCAGGCCGCCATGCGGGTGCCGCTGGTGTCGCGCATCTACGAACCCATCTGGCGGAACTTCTTCCGGCTCGCCATGGGCAGCAATGCCGTCGGCGTGCGCAAGGAGAAGGAGCGGGCGGTCGCTTCGCTCGATATTCGGGAAGGTGCGCTGGTCCTGGATGTGGGCTGCGGGCCGGGACTGTTCACCCGCGCCTTCGGGCAGGCCGCCGGTGCGACGGGGCTGGCCATCGGGCTGGACGCCTCACCGTCCATGCTGGCCGAGGCGGCCCGCACCAATGCGGTCGGCTCGACCGGATTCGTGCGCGGCGACGCCGGGCGACTGCCGTTCGTCGACAAGACCTTCGACGCGGTGGCCTGCTTCTTCGCCCTGCACTTCTTCCCGGACGCCGAGGGCGCGCTGGTCGAGATCGCGCGGGTCGCCAAGCCGGGTGGGCGCATCGCGGTGACCGCGCTGGCCCACCCGGACGTGGTCGACTACCCGCTGTTTCGGCGCGTCTACGAGATCGGCGGGGCACGCAGTCTCGCCTATCACGTGGTGCCGGACATTCTCGCGGCGGCGGGGTGCGAGATCACCGGCCGGAAGTCCTCCGGCGCGGTGCAATTCGTGACCGCGGTCAAGCGCTAGCCGAGAATCCCGCCCAGGAATCCACCGGACTGCCCGGCCTCCTGACCGCCGCCGGTGCCGCCGATGAAACCGCCCGGCGGCAGTTCGGAGGGCTGCACGATGACGAAGCCGCGACCGGAGAAGGACAGGGTCAGGCCCTCACCGGTGCTGCGGCCGATCAATCGGCCGAGCCCGAAGGAGTCATTGCGCTTGATCCCGGTCTGCAGGCTCGACGACCACGCCACCGCCGCCTGCGGATCGGCGTAGGTCGGCTGATCCACATTGAGGACCACCGGCGAACCGTGCGTGGTGATGGCGATTCGGCCGCGACCGGTGAAGACGCAGTTGAAGAAGCCCGCGTTGCTGGCGTAACCGGCCGCGCCCTGCACCCGCTGGATGTTGTAGGTCAGCGTCGAATCGAAGGCGAGCACATTCGCGCCATTGATGGTCAGCCCGTCGGTGCCGTCCAGATCCACGGTGTGCACATCCGCGGCGGCATTGGCCAGGAACAGATCCCCGCGCCCCGACACCTGCATGAGCGGCACACCCTCACCGGTGAGCCGCTGCTGAATGGCGCGCCCAATACCACCGGACCCCAGCGCCTTGAAATGCAGATCCCCCTGATAGGCCACCATCGACCCGGCCCGCGCCAGCGTCTCCCCATTCACCGCGACCCGAATCATCTTCCCGCCCTGCTTCTGAATACCGAACCCACTGACCTCGGCGTGAATCGGTTGGAACAGCTCGCTCTGCACGGACGGAACTCCTTGTGGGGCGGGGATATTCGGCATGGTGGCCGCGGGCGGATACGGCTGCGACGGGACAGGCTGCCCCCGCGTGAACGGCTGACCGGGAGTGAGAGGTTGGCCCGCGGCCGGTGGCTGGGCTGGCGCGTAAGGCTGACCAGGCACGAAAGGCTGGCCGGGGGTGGAAGGTTGGCCCGGGACATGGGGCCGGGGCGGAGGGAATGCCTGGGTGGGCGGGGGCCCGCTCGGGTTCAACGCCTCGGTTGGGGCGGTCCGCGATGTCGGATAGGGCGGGGGCGGCGTGGGTTGGGGCGGTGGGAATGATTGCGGCGGGGCACTCGCCTGCGTGGGCGCGGCGGGTTGGGGTGGGGTGTCGGGTTCGTCGTCGATGTTGACGCCGAAAGCGGCTGCCAGACCGGCCAATCCATTGTCGTAGCCCTGGCCTACCGCGCGGACTTTCCAGGCGTCACCGCGGCGGTAGATCTCGACGCAGACGACGGCCGCCTCGGTGCTGAGTCGATCCATGGGGAAAGTCAGTGTGCCCGAATCGGATCCGATGGTGGCGACCAGCGAGCCCACCGCGGCGAAGGTCGCGGGGCCGCTGCCGTCGAGGCTCGCGGTTATCGCGACCTTGTCCACGTCGGCGGGTAGCGCCGAGGTCTGGACGTCGACCATGTCCCCGGCCCCGCGCCCGTGTCGATACACCACGCCCGGCGCGACCGGCTGATTGAAGAACACGAAGTCGCCGTCCGAGCGCACCCGGCCGTTCGCGCCCAGCAGCAGCGCCGACACATCGACCGCGGCCGAACAGGTTACGGTGATCGTCATTCGGTCGGCGGGCGCCGGCCGATTCTCCCCCCGGGCGAGCGTCGTCACCGCGCCCCCTCCTCATCGCTGCGGACCTGTTCGCGTGATAGACGATTCACAGCCCCCAGTCTGTCGAAGATCCGCGCCCGCGGCCATCGGGAAAGTCCCTGAGACGTTGCCGTCCGGTTCGACTACGCGGCCTCGTCGCGATCGACGCGCTCCGCACCCGGGACATCGGCCTCGTACATCTCGCGGTGAATGGCGCACCGGTATTTCGGGCCCGGCTTGATGAAGGCGGGGTCGAGACGCTGAGCGAACGTGAGGTTCTCACGCCGCCAGCAATCGATGCACACCGGCTCTTTCATGGCGTCCTCCTCGGTTGTCGCTCGCGAAAGGTATGCGACAGAGGGATTCCCAACGCAGGCTCGATTCGGATATAGGTTGTGGAACTCTTCCGTAACGGATGCGGCCGATTAGCCGACCGGTCGGTTGGATAGCAGGTGTTCGCGGGCCGCCGCGAGAATGCGTTCGGACAGCTCGTCTCCGGCGCTGGCACGCGAGAGCAGCAGCGCGCCCGTCATGAGCGCGAGCTCCACCAGCGCCTCGTCGGAGGTCTCGTTCTCGGGGCGTTCGCCCAGTTCATCGAGCTGATCGGCGAATTCGCGCAGGCCCGTCAGAAAGGCCTCGCGCAGCGCGCCGTCGGTGTCGGTGCGCGCCACATCGCCTGCGAGCGCGGCGATTCCGCAGCCCTGCGACGGGGCGTCCCGATGGATCGGCGACAGGTAGTTCCGCACGAAGGTCCGCCGGGCCGTCTCCACATCGGGCGCGGCCGCGAGAATTCGGGCGCGCTCCTCGTTCTTCTCGGCGCAGGCCGCGGTGCACGCCTGCGCGACCAGGTCGTTCTTGGATCGGAAGTGTCGGTAGAAACCGCCGTGGGTGAGTCCGGCGGCCGACATCACCTCGGGCACCGTCACGCCGCTGATTCCGCGCCGGCGAACCAGCGCCGCGGCCGCGTCCAGCACCTCCTGGCGGTGCGATTCGGCCTGGGCTCGGGTTGCTCGTGGCATGGCGATCCCTTCCTCTCGGACTTCGCGATCCGGTCTTGCCACCCAGGATAGATGATGCTCATAATCTAATCGATAGATGATGATCGTAATCTTAAAATGGGAGGCATCGACATGACCGAGATCGACGGCGCGGTAGCCCTGGTCACCGGTGGGCAGCGCGGGCTCGGGCTCGCATTCGTGGACGAACTGCTGCGGCGCGGCGCGAGCAAGGTGTACGCCACCGCGCGCAATCCGGTGCCGAGCGCGGATGCGCGGGTGGTGCCGCTGGCGCTGGAGGTCACCGATCCGGAATCCATTGCCGCGGTCGCGGCGCGGGCCGCCGATGTCGGGATCCTCATCAACAACGCGGGCGTCCTGCATCCGTCGCCGCTGCTGACGGCCGATATCGACGATGTGCGAGCCACCTTCGAGACCAATGTGTTCGGCCCGCTGCGCATCGCGCAGGCCTTCGCGCCGGTGCTGGCCGCGAATGGCGGTGGGGCGCTGGTGGATATCCACTCGGTGCTGTCCTGGGTCGCCGGGGGAGCGGCCTACGGCGCGTCCAAGGCGGCGTTCTGGTCGCTCACCAATTCGCTGCGCCTGGAGTTGGCGGGGCAGGGGACGCAGGTGGTCGGCGTGCATCTGGGCTTCGCGGACACCGACATGGTCAAGGGCGTCAGCGCCGAAAAGATCAGTCCCGCACAGGTTGCCGAGGCCGTGCTCGACGGGGTGCGGAAGGGCGAGCCGGAGGTGCTCGTCGACGACCTGACCCGGCGGGTGAAGGCCGCGCTGTCCGGGCCCGTGGAAGAGCTCGCCATCCGTATTCGCTGACCGGCACACTCGAGAGAACAGGACAGTTCAATGCCGTTGTGGCACATCTACCATCCCGCCGAGGTCTACACCGAGCAGGACAAGCAGGACCTCGCCGCCGAGATCACCGAGATCTACACCCGGGTGGGTCTGCCCGCCTTCTACGTGGTCGTGCAATTCCATGAGATGCCCGCGTCCACGATGTTCGTGAGCGGCAAGCCCGCCACGGACACCGTGCGCGTGGTCGTCAAACATCTGGCGCGGCATCTCGACGATCCGGAACGGCGCAAGCGGATGACCGAGTACATCGACGGCGTGCTGCGCCCGTACACCGGGGATCGCGGCCTGCACTGGGAATTCCACATCGAGGACACCCCGCGCGACCAGTGGATGATCGCGGGCTTCTGGCCGCCCGCCGCGGGCTCCGACGCGGAAAAGGCCTGGGCGCAGGCGAACCGGGCCATGCCCTACTGAGTATCGAGCGCGGGCCGGGTGCGCAGCCGGTAGATCACAGAGCCGATGATGACCGCGTACACGATCACGTAGCAGTTCAACAGGATCTGCGCGATGGGCCAGGACGGCGGGAACAGGAACCAGCCGACCACGACCCAGGTGTCGTTCCAGTGGTAGGACCACGCGCCGGTGGCCAGGTAGAGGAATCCCACCGCCGACCACCAGCGTGGGTTGGTCTCGGCACGCTGGACCAGGTAGACGAACAGCGGCAGGAACCAGACCCAGTGGTGATTCCACGAGAACGGTGACACCGCGCACGAGGTCAGTCCCGCCACCGTCACGGTGAGCAGCCGCTCGCCGCGGTTGTAGAGCGCCGCGGCGAGCAGCAGGCCGCCCACGGCCACCGGCACGGCGAGCAGCAGCCACAGCCATTGCGGCACTTGATGACCCGTGAGATGGGCGATCACGCCGCGGATGGATTGATTGGCCGGTTGGGCGTCGGGGGCGATGCGGTCGGACTGGAAGAACGTCTTGGTCCAGTACTGCTTGGAGTCGTCGGGCAGCGCGATCCAGGCGATCACGATCGTCAGCACGAAGGTCGACGCGGCCACCAGCGCGGCCCGCCACTGCCGCAGCACCAGGAACTGCGCGACGAAATACAGGGGCACCAGTTTGATACCGCTCGCCAGTCCGACACCGATGCCGCGCAGTCGACCGCGTTCCGGGCGGGAGAAATCCCAGAGGATCAAGGCCATCAGCACCAGATTGATCTGCCCGTAGTACAGCGTCGTGCGCACCGGCTCCAGGAACATGCAGGTCGCCGTCAGCAGTGCGCTCATGCCCGCGAGCCGCCAGGTGAGGCGGTGGCCGAGGACGCGCCAGCACAACAGAACACACACGTAGAGCACGCAAATGTTCACTGCCAGCCAGGTATTGGTGACGGCTTCGAACGGTATCCCGAGCAGCGGCAGGAAGATCAGGGTGGAGAACGGCGTGTAGGTGTAGGACAGGTCGCGATGGGTGGTCTCGGTATAGAGCGGGTGGTGGTTGTAGATCTTCCACGCGCCGTCGCGGTAGACGTGGACGTCGAAGCCGCCCGCCAGGAATCCCACCTGGTCCAGCCACGGATCCACGGTCATGAAGATCAGTACCAGCGACAGCACCGCGCCGAAGATCAGCACGAACAGCGTCGTCCGGCTCCGGATCGGCGCTGACGCACGGGAATCGGCTCTTGCCGTCTGGGAATCAGCACTGGCCGTGTGGGAATCAGCAACGGCCGTACGGTCTTTCGTCCTTACACCGATCAAGAGCAACCCACCTCAGATGCGCGATACCACCCTGTCGAGCTCCATAAACCGCTGAACACGAAAGGCTTCAGCCTGCCCGCTCAGCACCCTACAACGCGTCGCGGGCGGTTTCGTCACGCGCCCGACCGTGTGGTCTGGAGTGATAGGCGGCGGGTATTGGCCGTGATGGCATCGGCGAGGGCCTGTTCCGGGTCGGTCAGGCGGGTGCGGCGGTGCATGAGGACGAAATCCAGATCGCCCAATTCGGGCAGTCGGGGGTCGGTGAGTGATACCAGTCCGTCGGGCAGAACACCGGCGGCGTGCACGATGACGCCGAGGCCCGCCAGCGCGGCGGCCCGCAGGCCGAGGAGGCTGTCGCTGACGCATGTCACCCGGCAGGTGCGGCCCGCGTGTTTCAGGGCGCGCAGGGCCAGCTGCCTGGTCAGGCTCGGCTTCGGATAGGTGATCAAGGGCACAGGGTCGTCGAATTCCGTTGTGGCGCTGCGGCCCGCCCAGATCAGTTTGTCCCGCCACAGCAGCGTGCCGTGTCGCTCGCCGGGCAGGCGCTTGCCGAAGACCAGGTCCAGTTCACCGGCGGCCATGCGGGACTTGAGGTTTTCGCTCAGGCCCACGGTGAGCTCCAGATCCACGCCCGGGTGCGAGCGCTGGAATTCGACCAGGATGTCGGGCAGTTCGTGGGCCATCACATCGTCGGACGCGCCGAGACGGACCAGGCCGGTGAGGGTGGAGCCGGAGAAATAGGCCTCGGCCTGCGCCTGCGCGTCGAGGATCGTGCGGGCGAAGCCGATCATGGCCGCGCCGTCCGCGGTGAGGGCCAGATTGCGGGTGTCGCGGCGGAACAGCTCGCGCCCGGCGGCCTGCTCGAGGCGGGCGATATGACCGCTCACGGTGGACTGGCGCAGACCCAGCTGTCGGCCCGCGGCGGTGAAGCCTCCGGCCCGCTCGACGGCCAGGAAGGTGCGTAGCAGTTCGGGTTCGAACACGGGGTAATTATCACGTATCGCGTTCGGAGATATCGGATCGAACGACTATCGCGATCGGTGTCGGCGTCCCTACCGTCGAATACGTGCAGCTACTGGCCAAACTTCGGATCGACTCGTTCATGCTCGGCATCCTCGCCACGGTGGCGCTGGCCGCCGTGCTGCCCGCTCGCGGGGGCGCGGCCGAGGTGCTCGACTGGGCTACCAAGATCGCCATCGCGGTGCTGTTCCTGCTCTACGGTGCGCGTCTGGAGCCGCGCGAGGCGCTGGCCGGACTGCGGCACTGGCGACTGCACGCGACGGTGCTCGGTGCGACCTTCGTGCTGTTCCCGCTGCTCGGGCTCGCGTCGCGGGTGCTGGTGCCGTCGGTCCTCACGCCCGACCTCTACACCGGCGTCTTGTTCCTGTGCCTGGTGCCTTCGACCGTGCAGTCCTCCATCGCGTTCACCTCGATGGCGCGCGGGAATGTCGCGGGTGCCGTGGTCAGTGCCTCGCTGTCGAATCTGATCGGCGTGTTCGCCACTCCGCTGCTGGTGATGGCGTGCATGAACACCACTGCGGGCGTGCATGTTTCGCCGTCGGCGATCCTGGCCATCGTCGTGCAGTTGCTGCTGCCGTTCTGCGCCGGGCAACTGCTGCGCCCGCACCTGGGCTGGCTGCTCGCCCACCCCGCGGCGACCAAGACCGTCGACCGCGGGTCGGTCTACCTGGTCGTGTACGCGGCCTTCAGTGCGGGTGTGGTGCAGGGCATTTGGCACAACCTCTCCGCCCGCACCCTCATCTCCACCGCGCTGGTCTGCGCTGTCCTGCTGGCGATCGTGCTGTCCGCCACCACGTTCGGCAGCCGACTGCTGGGATTCTCCCGCGAAGACGGGATCGTGGTGACGTTCTGTGGTTCCAAGAAGAGTCTCGCCACCGGTCTACCCATGGCCTCGGTCCTGTTCGCGGGCCACCCCGTCGGCCTGATCGTGCTGCCCCTCATGCTCTTCCATCAAATCCAGCTCTTCACCTGCGCCGCCCTGGCTCAGCGCTACGCCCACCAACAGCCCCTGACACAGAGTGAACGGCCCGAGATGGCCTCGGGCCGTTGATCTTCGGAAACACCCCTAGTTGACCGAGTTGGCCAGCCGATCGGCGTACGGGGCAACGAATTTGCCGACCAGGGGAAGCTCCGCCCGCACCCCACCGGTTTTGTTCGCCTGAACCATGGCCATGATCCACACGACGACCGCGAGGATCCAGACGGCCAGCCCGGCGAGACTGAAGATGATCCCCACGGCCCCGAGCAGCGATCCGACGACGCTCAGCACGATATTGACCACCGAGATCGCCCCGAAGAAGACGATCGACTGCGAGGCATGGAATTTCACGTCGGGGTCGTTCTTCCCGACGAATAGGAAGATGACGCCGGTGACCCAGCCCAACGCGTAGGACAGGATCGCGCCGGTCTTCTTGTCGACTCCGGCGGACTGCGGCTGGTTCATGGGAGATTGAGAAAATGTCATGCGGCAAGTAGATCCGCGCGCTGCCGCCTACCGATCCCAACTTTCTCCCGACACCGATGAGTTCGACCGGCGCGGCCCGTCCTATCGAACGCGACCACCTTCGGAAAGGACACTCCCATGATCGAACTGAACGCCGACCGCACCCGGCAGGCGATCGTCGACCACACCCGACGGCTGGCCGAGGCGGCCGCCGCGGCCGGACCGGACGCCGCCGTCCCGACCGCCCCGAAGTGGACCATCACCGACCTGGTCGAACACGTTGGCCAGACCCAGAACTGGGTCGCCGAGATCATCGAGCGCCGCATCGCCGACCCTACGCAGCTGCCCACCCAGATGGCCGTCCTCCCCACCGATCCCGGTGAATGGCAGGCGTGGCTCACGGGTTCCGCGCAGCGCGTCGCGAACGCGTGCTCCGACGACGCCCTCGACGCACCGGTATTCAACCCCGCCGCCGACGGTCGCTCCGGAACCCGCTTCTGGCTGACCACCATGCTCAACGAGGCCGTCGTCCACGGCTTCGACGCCACCAACGCCGCCAACCACCCGACCGATATCGCCCCCGACATCGCCGCCGCCCTCATCACCAACCACTTCCGAATGCTCACCTCCCCCACCTGGGAGATGCAGCGCCCCGACTCCGCCCAAGCCCTCCGCGGCACCGGCCAAACCCTCCAATGGCAAGCCACCGACCTCCCCGCCGACACAGCCACCTGGCTCATCGAACGCCACCCCGAAGGCGCAACCTGGCATACGGCAACCCAACCCGCCGACGTGACAGTAACCGCCCCCGCCGAAACCCTCCTCCTAACCCTCACCCGCCGCATCCCCCTCACCTCCCCGCAAACCACCATCCACGGCAACATCCCCCTCGCCAACCACTGGCTCGACAACACCGCCCACGTCAGCGGCTAACCCCTAGCCAGGAAAGCGGAGGCTGCCGCGCCCGCCCTCGACAGTGATCGCGGTCCCGAGTGATTCCGAGATGGCCGCCAGTTCCTCGAGCAAGGCGACAGCGGTTGCGCCATACAGAACTTGCGCGGTGTTGTTCTCGTCGCGAGCCCCCGCAGTGCGCGATCCCGGCCCGATCGAGCACCTCCAGACTCGCCAGCGTCGCCCAGGCCGGGAAGGTCACATTGTTCGCACAGGAGACGACATCGATCCCCGCCCACGTCAATGCCTCCACCATGGCCGGATCGGCATGCGTCCAGTTGGGTTTGTGCGGTATCACCGGCCCGTCTCCACAGAGCGGGCCCTCCAGATTCACGAACCGAAAGTCGGCCTTCGTCAACGTATCTCGAATCCCAGCGAATGCCTCCGTCGGCTTCGACCGCCGCTGAACGTTGACATCGCCCCCGAAAATCCCCTTCCTACCCCCACCCCACCACGCCGCCGGCCCGTGTGCATCCCGGCGTCATTCCACGAGCATGCAATCGGGCAGGTCTCTTCTCGGCGTTTGTCTGCTGAATTGCATGCTCGTCGAAGGGGTTAGGGTTCTTCGTCCAAGTCGACTTCGAGGTTGTCGCGGGTGGCCCATTCGAGGAGGGGGGTTAGGTCGAAGACTGCTTCGTCTATGCCTGCGTGGAGGTCGCCCAGTTCGGCGTAGCGGGTGGGGACGGTTTTGATGGTGAAGTCGGTGGGGTGGATTTCGGGGATTTCGGTCCACGCGATGGGGGTGGAGACGGTGGCTTGGGGGATGCCGCGGACGGAGTAGGCGGCGGCGATGGTGTGGTCGCGGGCGTTCTGGTTGTAGTCGACGAAGAGTTGGTGCGGGTCGCGGTCCTTGCGCCACCAGGTGGTGGTGACGTCTTTGGGGGCGCGGCGTTCGACTTCGCGGGCGAAAGCGAGGGCGGCGCGGCGGACGTCTTGGAATCCGAATTCCGGGGCGATGCGGACGTAGATGTGTAATCCCTTGCCGCCGGACGTTTTCGGCCAGCCGACCGCGCCCAGTTCCTCGAGCACCTCGTGGGCCACCTCGGCCACGCGCTGCACCCGCGACCAGGGGCAGTCCGGCATGGGATCGAGGTCGATGCGCCATTCGTCGGGCAGCTCGGTGTCGAAGCGGCGCGAGTTCCAGGGGTGGAATTCGACCGTCGACATCTGGACCGCCCAGATCACGTCGGCCAACTTCTCCACGCAGAGTTCGTCGGCGGTGCGGCCGTAGCGCGGGAAGTACAGCTCGACGGTGGGAATCCAGTCCGGCGCACCGCCGGGCAGTCGTTTCTGATGCACCTTGCCGCCGGGCAGGCCCTTGGGGAACCGGTGCAGCATGCACGGTCGGTCCCGCAGCGCGTTGACGATGCCGTCGCCCACGCTGAGGTAGTAGTTCACCAGATCGAGCTTGGTCGCCCCGGTCTCGGGGAAGTAGACCCGATCCGGATTGGACACACGCACCGTGTGCTCGCCGACCGCCACCTCGATCGCCGGAGCAGCTGACTTGCTGGCCACCCGTCCGACGGTAACCGGCCGCGCGGTCTTCCGCACGCCCCGACGCGGGCAGACATCCCGAACTAGAACACGTTATAGTTCAGTGATTCGGGCAGTGCTGGTCGGTATTTCACGCGGGAAGGCGGTCGCAACGGTGCGAACCTGGGACTCTTCGGCCGATGTCGTGGTGGTCGGATACGGCGGCGCGGGAGTCGCCGCGGCGCTGGCGGCACGGGAATCCGGGGCCGAGGTACTCGCGGTCGATCGCTACCTGGGCGGCGGGGCGACCGCGCTGTCGGGCGGGATCGTCTACGCGGGCGGCGGCACCTGGGTGCAGCGGGCGGCCGGGGTCGACGACGATGTCGAGAACATGCTCGCGTATCTGCGCGCGGAGGTCGGCGACACGGTGAGCGAGGCGACGCTGCGCAGGTTCTGCGAGGAATCACCGGCCATGATCGATTGGCTGACGCGGCACGGCGTTCCGTTCCAGCCGTCGCTGTGCCCGTTCAAGACCTCGTACCCGACCGATGATTACTACCTGTATTACTCGGGCAGCGAAAACTCCGGCGGTTTCCGGGAATTGGCGAAGCCGCGGCAGCGCGGACATCGTGCGCACGGGCGGGGAGTATCGGGTAAGAAGCTGTTCGGGCCACTTGCCGCCTCGGCCGCACAGCATGGCGTCGAAGTCCAAACAGGCACCAGGGCAACACGACTTGTCGTCGAGGACGGCCGGGTGACCGGCATCGAGGCGACCACGATCAGCAATGCGCCGCTCGCGGTCCAGCGACGCTTCGCCGCACTGGCCCGCATTTCCTCGAAACCCGGTGTGTACCATCAGGGTTCGCGTAAGGCCGTGCAGGCACTGCTCGCCCGCATCGAGCGCCGCTACGGCGTGCCGGTCCGAATCCAGGCCCGCTCGGGCGTCATCCTCACCACCGGCGGCTTCATCGCCAACGGCGACATGGTCGCCGAGCACGCGCCGAACTACCCTTGGGCCGAGGGACTTCCGCTCGGCACCGCCGGTGACGACGGCAGCGGTATCGCCCTGGCCCAGGCCCTGGGCGCGGCCACCGGCCGCATGGACGTGCTCTCGACCTGGCGGTTCATCGCCCCGCCGAGCGCCTTCTTCGGCGCGATCGCCGTCGACGCGAACGGGCAGCGCGTGATCGACGAATCCCGCTACGGCGCGGCACTGGGTCAGGCCATTGCCGCCAGCCCCGGCCACCGGGCCTGGCTGCTCGTCGACGCCGGACTGGCCGCCGAGGCCCGCCGTCAACTGCGCAAACAGTCGGTGTGGTTCCAGCGCATGCAGGCCGAGCGACTGATGAAGTTCGGCAGTGTGACCGGTCGCAGCGTCGAGGAGGTCGCGGCCCGCGCGGGCATCGAACCGGCGGCCCTGCGCGAGACCGTGGACGCGCACAATCGCGCGATCGAGCAGAATCTCCCCGACCCGATGGGCAAGCCGGACGATCTGCGCCGCCCCCTGCACTCGGGACCCTTTGCGCTGCTGGACATCTCGTTCAAATCCCGCCTCACCTACCCCATGCCCATGCTGACCCTCGGCGGCCTGGTGATCGACGAGGAGACCGGCGCGGTCCGCACCGAATCCGACACCACCATCCCGGGCCTGTTCGCCGCGGGCCGGGCGGCCGTCGGCATCTGCTCGAACGGCTATGTCAGCGGCCTGTCCCTGGCCGACTGCATCTACTCGGGCCGCCGAGCGGGCACCCACGCCGTGGAACGCGCCGCCATGCATTAGCCGACCCCGCGGTCCCGCGGCCATCGGAGCGCCGGTCCCGGCTTCCGATCGCACACCGCCTACGCTGCGACTATGGCCGCTGACAAGGTCACGACCGCCGCGCCCACACCCGCGCCCTGGGGATCGCGCCTGCTGGGACCGGCCGAGGAACAGGCCTGGATGCGGCATATCCGGGTGCAGGTTCTGCTGACCGTGGGGCTGGTCGTGGCCAATGTGATCGGGATGGCCGTGACCACCGCGCTGATCGCCTTCGTGCTGCCGGGTCCGCCGCTGCTGACCCGGCAGATGGTGGCGCTCAACTTCATCGCCGTGCCGCTGATCAGCCTCTCGGCACTGGCATTGGGCCTGGGCTGGGGCACCGTCTTCGGTTTGCGGACACTGCGCTGGGCACGGGAACCGGATCGGGTGCCGACCCCGGCCGAACAGGCGGCCACCGCGTCGGTACCGCGGAAGCTGGTGGTGTCGCAGGCGCTGCTGTGGTCGTTCGGTCTGGTCGTGATCACGCCGCTGTATGCCCGGGTGGATGCGGCGTTCGCGCCGAAGGTGATGCTGGGCATCGTGTTCAGCGCGATCGTGGTGTGCGCCAACAGCTATCTGATCGCGGAGTTCGCGCTGCGTCCCATCACCGCCCGGGTGCTCGAGGCCGCGCCGTCGCGCCCGCGGCGGGGACTGGGCGTCTTCGGCCGCACGGTGGTGGTGTGGGTGCTGGGCACGGGTGTGCCAGTGGCACTCCTCATGTCGGTGGCGGTGCTGATTCTGGCGGGCTGGCCCGCCAGCAGTGAGCGGCTGGCGGTGGTGGTGCTGGCGCTGGGCGGGGCGACGCTGGTGTTCGGGCTGCTGCTCATGATGCTCACGCTGTCCTCGGCCGTCGCGCCGATCCGGGCGGTGCGCACGGCCATGCGCCGAGTCGAGGACGGCGACCTGCGGGTGGAGGTCACCGTGTACGACGGCACCGAATTGGGTGAATTGCAAAGCGGTTTCAACCACATGCTCTCCGGCCTGCGCGAGCGCGAGAAGATGCGCGACCTGTTCGGCCGCCACGTCGGGCACGATGTCGCCGCGGTGGCCCTGACCCGCGACCCCGAACTCGGCGGCACCGAATGCGAGGCGGCCGCGCTGTTCATCGACATCATCGGCTCCACCACAATGACCGCCACCCGCCCGGCGGCCGAGATCGTCGCCATCCTCAATGACTTCTTCACCATCGTGGTCGACGAGGTCGAGCGGTGCGGCGGTCTGATCAACAAGTTCGAGGGCGATGCCGCGCTGGCCGTATTCGGCGCTCCCGCAACACATCCCGACGCCGCCGGGGCCGCCCTGATCGCGGCGCGCAATATTCGCAGGCGGCTGGCGTACGCCGCCACCGAATTCGACGCGGGCATCGGTGTGGCCGCCGGAAAGGTGATCGCGGGCAATGTGGGTTCGGATCGGCGCTACGAATTCACCGTCATCGGCGACGCCGTCAACGAGGCGGCCCGGCTGTGCGAACTGGCCAAGAACGACGAGCTGCGGGTGCTGACCTCCGCGGCCACGATCGCCGCCGCCTCGACGCGCGAGCAGATCCATTGGCGGCTGGGTGAATCGGTGACCCTGCGCGGTCGCACCCGCCCGACCCGGCTCGCTCGCCCGCGCACCCCCGATCGCGTGGGCGGTTCGAGCCATCTGGGCGATTCTGTAGGAAAATACGAGTAGGGCCGGGAGCCACGCCGATACGGCTGGACAATCGAACAATCTGCTGCGGGACAGGTATTTCCTGCGCCATTATTCGGGTCGTGGTCGCGACCAGCCTCCCCCTTCGAGGCGAATCACGGTCGTCGCGCTCACGTGTTTCAGGAGGCTTCTCATGCACCTGCGCTTCTCGCGCCCCTCCCGCCACCCCGATCTCGGTGACGCGACTCCACCACCACCGCATCCCGTCGACGAAGTGCCCAAGCCGCCACGGCTGGCGCTATTGGGCCTGCAGCACCTCGCGATCATGTACGCGGGCGCGGTCGCGGTCCCGCTGCTGGTCGGCGGGGCGCTGAAACTCTCCGGCCACACGATTGGCCTGCTCGTCAATGCCGACCTGCTGGTTTCGGGCATTGTCACCATCATTCAGGCCGTGGGCATCGGCCGGATTCTCGGTGTCCGGCTGCCCGTGGTCGCGGGTGCGACCTTCACCGTGGTCTCGCCCATGATCCTGATCGCGCAGGACTTCGGCGGCGGCGAGGCCGGACTGCCCACGGTCTACGGCGCGATCCTGGTCTCCGGCGTGTTCGGCCTGATCATCGCGCGGTTCTTCGCCAAGGTGGTGCGGTTCTTCCCGCCGCTGGTGTCCGGCTGCGTGATCTGCGTGATCGGGTTGTCGCTGATCGGCGCGGACGCCGGTCTGATCGCCGGTGATGATCCGAAATCCGCCGACTACGGCCAGATCTCGCACATCGGGTTGGCCGGGCTGGTGATTCTGCTGATCGTGGTCATCCACCGCTTCGCCCGCGGTCTGATCAGTCAGCTGGCGGTGTTGATCAGCATGGCCATCGGCACGCTGGTCGCGGTGCCCATGCACCTGGTCGACATGTCGAATGTGGGGCCCGCCGCCTGGTTCGGCATCTCCAAGCCGTTCATCTTCGGCGCACCCGAATTCCATATCGGCGCAATCATTTCCATGTGTGTGGTCATGCTCGTCACGTTCACGGAGAGCACCGCGGACATGGTCGCCGTCGCCGAGATGGTCGACAAGGAACTGGAACCCGCCGATCTGGCGCGTGGTCTGGCCGCCGACGGATTGTCCGCGGTGCTGGCCGGTTTCATGAACTCCTTCCCCGACACCGCCTTCGCCGAGAACGTCGGTCTGGTGGGCTTGACGGGAGTGCGCAGTCGCTGGGTGGTCGCGGCCTGCGGCGGCATGCTGGTCGCCCTGGGTCTGGTGCCGAAGGTCGGCAGTGTGGTCGCGGCCCTGCCCGGTCCGGTGGTCGGCGGCGCGGCCACGGTCATGTTCGCCATGGTGACCGCGGTGGGACTGCGGGTGCTGCACAAGGTCCAGTTCGAGGGCACCAACAACATGCTGATCATCGCGGTCACGCTGTCGGTGGCCCTGCTTCCGGCGGTCGCGCCGAACATCTACACGAAGTTCCCGACCGATTTCCAGATGATCGCCAGCAGTCCGATCACCTCGGCGGTGATCGTGGTCTTCGTGCTGAACCTGCTGTTCAACCATTGGAATGTGGGTAAACGACCAGAGGTCACGGCCGGGACGCACTGACCTCTCGCGGCCCGTATCGGCCCGCGGCAGCCATTGACTGGGGCATGCTGTCTCACTACTTTGAATGAGACAGCATGTCTCATGTTCGCACGGCAAGGGGCCGCGAAATGACCGATTCCTCGACGACATTGCATCCGCCCAAGTGGGCCCCGACCTTCCTGCGCTGGCACGACACCCGCATCGGCTGGTGGCAGTCCTGGCGGCTGGCGCTCGGCGTGATTCCGCGGGTGCGCGATCACACGGTTCTGGACTACGCGGCCGCGCTGCCGGGAGCCGACGACGTGATCGTGGCGCGGGTGCCGTTCGCGCGATTCGTCATCGTGCGCAGCCCGGAGCTGGTGCGGCACGTGCTGGTGACCAATCAGAACAACTACGCGAAGAGTCCCGAGTACGACATGCTCGCGGTGGCCTTCGGGCGGGGGTTGGTCACCGACTTCGATGAGGAACAGTGGCAACGCAATCGGCGACTGGTGCAGCCGATCTTCGCCAAGCGCAATGTGGACGGGTTCGCGCCGGTCATGGTGGCGGCCGCCCGGGACGCGGTGGAGCGCATTCGCGCCTCGAGCGCGGATGACGGCGTCGTCGATGTCGGTGCCGAAATGAACCGGCTCACTTTGGATGTCACGTCGCGGACCATGTTCGGCACCGATATCACCGGACCGATGTCGGAGGTGGTGCTGGCGCGCCTGCTGCGGTTCTTCGGGCGCGGGTTCATGACCAACCTCAGCCATCCCATGCACAACATCTCCACCTGGATTCTGCAGCGACGCGGCCGCAGCGATGCCGCCAATTCCCGTCTGCCCCTGCGCATCATGCGGGCCAGCGGCTGGCTCGTCGAGCCGCGGGCCATGCGCGATCTGCGGCATGCCGAGCGCGTGGTGGACGGGCTCATCGCCGACCATCGCAGCGGGCGGATCGCGCGCAAGGACAATCTGCTGGCCCTGCTGATGGACGCCGAGGATCCCGAGACCGGATACCGCTACAGCGATCAGGAGATCCACGACGAACTCATGACCTTCATCGGGGCCGGAATGGAGACCACCGCAACGGCTTTGAGCTGGGTGTGGCAGCTGCTCTCCGAGCATCCGGAGGCTCGGGAGCGGCTGGGGCAGGAGGTGCGCACGGTGCTCGGCGACCGGCCCGCCACGGCCGCGGATCTCGAACGACTGCCGTGGACGCAGGCCGTGGTCGCCGAGACCATGCGACTGCTGCCGCCCGTCATCGGATTGGCGAGGACCGCAAAGGGTTACGACGACCTCGGCGGGTATCGCATCGAGCCGGGCACCACGGTCGCGGTCATCCTGCACGCGCTGCACCATCACGGGCGGGTCTGGGAGCGGCCCGAGGAGTTCGATCCGAGCCGATTCCTTCCCGAAAACCTTGCGCGCGAACAGAAGCGGGCCGCCATACCGTTCGGGGCGGGCAAGCGCATGTGCGTCGCGTCGGGCTTCGCCAGCATGGAGGCGGCCCTGGTGGTCGCCACTTTCGCCCAGCACCTGGAGTTCGACGCCGTTTCCCCCGAGCGTGTCCGCCGCCAGATCTCCTTCACCGGCGGCCCCGACGGCCCGCTCCCCATGCGCGCCCGCTTCCTACCGCGGGCCCGCCCCGTCGACACCGCCGTATAGTCGAATCCCGTGAAGCCGCCCCCGCATCTGCGCTCGCACCGTAGGCGTTCGGGCGGTCAACGCTGGGACGAGCACAACACCACCCGCCGCGCCGCCATCCTCGAGGCCGCGCTGGCCCTCATCGAGGAGAACGCGCCCGGCGCGGAGATCTCCACCCAGCAGATCGCCGACCGCGCGGGCCTGGCCCGCTCGGTCGTCTACCGGCAGTTCCAGAACCGCGAGGATCTCGACGCCCGAGCCCGCGAATACATCTTCGACCGCTACCTGACCGAGCTGGAGGCAATCCTCGTGCTCGAGCCGTCGAAAACCGTCGAGGCCATCATCTTCGACATCATGTCCACCCTTGTCGCCTGGACCGCCGACCACCCCAACCTCTACCGCTTCGCCCAAACGGGCCCCCTCCCAGGCCACCCCGCCCCCGACACCCTCACCACCTTCCGCCAGCGCGTGGCCGACACCCTCTGGCACCGCTTCGCCTCCTGGACAGCCATTCTCGGCATCGACATCACCCCCTTCCGCCCCCTCAGCTACGGCATAGTAGGCCTGGTCGAAGGCATGATGACCCAATACGTCTCGTCCCCGGCGACTTCCGACCACCCCGACCAGGAGACCCTGGCCCGCCTCCTCACCTCCTCCACCTGGCACCTCTTCGACGGCCACGCCCGCGACCTAGGCCACACCTTCGACCGCACCGCCAACGTCGCCACCACCCTGGCCACCCTCTTCGCCACCTCCGCCGACCTCCCCCCGGCCTGAACCCTCGACGAGCATGCAATTCAGCAGGCAAACTTCGAGAAGAGGTCTGCTCGATTGCATTCTGGTGGGAGGGTGGAGGAATGTCTCAGGTGTTTCTGACCATGGCCATGTCACTCGACGGGTTCATTACCGGGCCGGATGACAATGCCGAGAATCCGGCGGGCACCAATGGGATGCGGCTGATGGATTGGCTCGGTGGGGGTGCCGAGCCTGGGGCGGAGGGGCCCATGGCCTTCCGGCCCAAGTACCCCCATAGTCAGCTGGTGTTCGACGAGGCCATGGCTTCCGGTGCGGTGATCACCGGAAGGCGGACAGGCGATTTCGCCGGGTATTGGGGCGGCGATCACCACAACGGGGTGCCGATCTTCGTGCCGACGCACCATCCGCCGGAGCACAATCCCTACGAGCGGGTTCGATACATCACCGATGGCATCGCTTCGTGTGTGGAGCAGGCGAAGAAGGCCGCGGGCGACCGCGATGTGATGATGCACGGCGCCTACACCGGGCAACAGGCCCTGAAAGCCGGTGTGCTGGACCTGATCGACATCCAGCTCCGGCCCGTGCTGCTCGGCCAAGGTCGACGGTTGTTCGATGGACTCCCGCCCGAGCACATCGAACTCGATCTGATCCGCGCACTCGAGGACCCCGGCGTCCTGCATCTGCGCTACCTGGTCCGCAAATAGTCTCGCTAGTTGCGCCGACGGGCCCTGCCGGGGTGGAGGCGGAGGCGAATGCCCTTGTACACCACGGTGTTCGGCGTCTTGTCGTCATTGTCCGGGTCGCCGGAGTCCGAGGGATCGGGCAGTTCGGCGCGCTGTTCGATGACAATCTGTGCGCGTGCCGCGCCGGGGTCGAACATCTCCTGGAACGGCCCGACGAACGCACCTCCGAGGCCGCGGCGCTTCGCTCGAGCGGCTGCCCACCCGAGTACTGCCATCGGGCCGAATGTGGCGGTCAGTAGTAGAAGCAAGTCCCCACCCATGGTCACGAGCGTACCGAGAACTTTCTCCACTCTCCGTGCTGAGATATGCATCCCATTGTGCGAAACGGCATTTCATGGCTCGGGCTGGTGACGATGGCGGTTGTCGGGGCTATGACGTGGGGTTGAGCAACTTTCGTGGGCGGATTGAGCGGTTGATATCGGTCTTCCCGGTTGTGTGAAGAGATGCTTTATGGCTTTCGAGCTCTACCCATACCGTCGCATTCATGCAGTGGAATTTGCTTTCGGCCGAAGAGCTTTCAGTCGCCTTGCGTGGCTCCTCGTGATGAGACGAAGGACTTTCGATCGTCTACAACATGGCTGGGCTGTGCACCGAACCGATCGCATCAGCTTCCCGCCCGTGCCCCGCGTGCTGCGGGAGCCGCGGCGAGGAAGGGTTCGAGGAGTTCGAGTAGTTGCGAGGGGCGGTCCAGCGTGATGATGTGGCCGCAGTCGGGAATGACGTGTGCGGTGAGGTTTTCGGCGAGGGGCCGCAGTTGGCGGGCGAGCGCGTTGCCGACGGGGTGTGCGCCGATGGCCAAGGTGGGCATGGTGAGCCGAGTGGTTGCCGCGGCCCGGGCGATCTGGTGGCCGGTGGTCGGCAGCGCGCGGTAGTAGGAGAAAGCGCAGCGCAGGGCCTCGTGTCCGGTGTACGCATCGACGAACGCGTCACGGATGTCCGGCGGCACGCCCCGGCCGCGGGTGCCGGTGCTGAGAAACCATTCGATATACCGCGCCTCGTGGCCGAGCAGAACCGTTTCGGCGAGGTCCTGGACGGCGTGGAATCCGAACCACCACGGCGGACCCCCGGCGAGGAAGTCCTCCGCACCGGGGAGCGTGCCCAGTAGTCCCTCCATGACCACCAGCTGTCGCACCCGGCCGGGGTGCCGCAGGGCGAGCAGGGCCGCGACCGGGGTTCCGGCATCGATCCCGACCACGGCCGCGGTGGATTCGCCCAGGGCATCGAGGATTCCGGCGATATCGGCGGCCATGGTGGCGGCGTCGTAGCCGCCCGGTGCGCGGCTGGTGGCGCCGAATCCGCGCAGGTCGGGGGCGATGACACGGTACCGCGCGGCCAGCGGTCCGATGATCTTGCTCCACACCCGCCAGGTGTGGGGAAAGCCGTGCAGCAGAACGAGCGCGGGTCCGGTGCCGGAGATCGCGACATTGGCGTGGATGCCGTTGGTCTCGATCTGGCGCGTCTCGATCGGTGCGGCGTGGGTCATGGCGCCTCCTGGCGGTCACTTTTGGTTACCACCGCACGGTAGGTAACCTCGTTTGTGCTGCCAAGAAGGCACATTGGCGACAGGTGGTGAGGTCCAGGTGACTACTCGATCGGCGCGGGCGAGGCCAACCGAGCGCGGTGATCTGTTCGATTCCCAGTGCCCGACAAGGCAATTGCTCGACCGCATCGGCACGAAATGGACCTCGATGGCGGTCAAGGTCCTCGCCGCGGCCGCCCCCGGCGAGGTGCGGTTCGCCGAACTGCGGCGGCGCATGCCCGGTGTCTCCCAGAAGATGCTGTCGGTGACCCTGCACAGCCTGATCCGCGATGGCCTGGCCACCCGTCGCGTGGAGCCGACGGTGCCGCCGCGCGTTTACTACCGGCTCACCGAACTGGGCTTGTCCCTGGAGGTTCCGCTGGCCGCGCTGCGGACCTGGGCGGAAGAGCACATGGCCGAGATCGACCGTGCCAACGCCATCGACGACGCGCGAGCCCGGGGTTAGAGCTCGTCGGTGGTGATCAAGCCGTCGCGGATGGCGCGGGCTACGAGGGCGGCCTTGGTGGGGGCGGAGCGGCCTACCGCGGCGTATTTGGCGCGGATGCGCTCCAGGTGGGTGTTGACGGTGCCGACGGTGATGTAGAGCTGTTGGGCGACCAGGGCTTTGGACTCGGTTTGGAACCAGGCCAGCAGGACTTCGCGTTCGCGGTGGGAGAGTTTGGGGCGGTCGTCGGCGTCGGTGCTCATGGCGCGGGCCATGGTGGGGCTGAGGTAGGGGCGGACGTCGGCGGCGGCGTGCAGGGCGGCGATGAGGTGTTCGCGGCCTTCGGTTTTGGACAGGTAGGTGACCGCGCCGAGGTCCAGGCAGTCGCGGACCAGGTGGGGTTCGGTGTGCTGGGAGTAGACGACCACCCGGTGCCCGCGCGCGCAGATGGTGGCCAGGGCGGTGAGATCCGGTGCGCGCTGGTCGAATTGGAGGTCGAGGACAATGGCGTCCAGATCGCCGCGGTCGGGTCCGGTGGCGGCCAGGAAGGCGGCGGGGTCCGGGTGATCGGCCGCCACCAGGATGTGCGGCTGCGCCGCCGCGCACCAGCCGCGCACGCCGTCGCGAATCAGCGGATGGTCGTCGACGATGGCGATGCGGATCACCGGGCTCCCTCCAGGTCGAAGCTGTGATGCAGTCGCGCCCAGAGCAATTCGCCCGCGGTGACCACCTCGGTGTGCACCGACGAATCGGTGAGGGTGGACAGTCGGTCGAGGGTTTCGGCGGGGCAGTCGCCCAGGGCGCTGACGGTGCAGCCGGACGCGTCGGCGGTCACCACCACGCGGGCGCGGGAACGGCTGGCGTCCAACATGATCCGGGCGGCCGCCACCAGGTGACCGCGCACGGCGTCGGGCAGCTCGCGATGGGTCGGCGTGGCCTCCACCGACACCGCCACCCCGCGGCGCTCGGCGGCGTCGATGCCGGTGCGCAGGTCCGCGAGCAGCGGATGCCCGACACCGTCCTGCTGGGTGAAAAGCCGTCGCAGCCGGGCGTATTCGGTCCGGGCCGCGGCCCGCACACCGGGATCGCCGGGGTCCAGGGTGCCGTCGGCCAGGCCGCGCAGCAGCGGCGTGAAGTCGGCCACCAGTTCGTGGTAGCGGCGCAGGCACTCCTGTTCGTGCATGCGCCCGACGGCGTCGGCGGTGCGGTGCCGCAACCGTTCCCGATGCAGTGCCGCCGCCTGCCGGGCCGCCCGGTCCAGGGTGGCCGCGAACCACGCGGTGAAGGTCTGCAGGAAGAAGATGGCCGCCGTGTGGTACCCGAGTACGGTGAGGTTGTCCGCGCTCGGGGCGCGCACCAGGATCACCGCGCACACCAGCACCCACCACGCGGTCAGGGCCGAGAGCGCCAGCCGCGGCGGCAGCCGAAAGCCGAGTGCGACAACGGCCCAGCCGGACGCGCCGATGGACCAGTTCGCCCCCGCCAGCACGGCATCCACCGGGAGCCAGGCGGTGAGCACCAGCGAGGCCGCGATGGCGACACCCATGAGCGCCACCGTGACCGGCTCGCGGCGACGCGGAATCAGCGCGGCCAGAGCGCATCCCACATTGACGGCGACCAGCATCGCATCGACCGCGGGCGGCGGGGTCGCGGCCGCCGTGGTGAGGGTGGACTGGAGCAGGGTGTCGGCCACCGCGATGCCCACCATGCCGTGCCCGAAACTCCGGCCGAGCCGGTCGATTCCGGCGGCGGCTTCCGTCTCGTCGAACGAGTCGTCCTCGGCGGCAACGACTTCGGCGACCGGCCAGCGGAGCCGGATCTCGGTACCGCTTCCGGGTGCGCTGGTGATCTCGGCGTCGCCGCCCACCTCCCGCAGCCGCTCGACGATCGAGTGCCGAATGCCGTAGCGGTCCTGCCCGGGTGTCCCGTCGAAGCCGATGCCGTCGTCGGCGATGACCAGACGACCCGGGCCGGCCTCGACCACGACGCCGTTGGCGCGCGCGTGCCGATCGATATTCGTGAGCGCCTCGCGGGCGGCGGCGGTGACCGTCCACGCCAGCCCGCGGGGGATCGGCAGCGGCCCGTCGACCCGCAGGGTCACCGGTGTCACGCACTCGGCGGCCAACTCGCGCAGCGATTCCGACAGGTCGGCCTCGGATTCATCGCCCGGCACCGGAATGCCCGACTCCAGCACGCCGAGGTCCCGCGCGGCCTGCCGCGCGATCCGTTCGGGATCCGCGGCCGCGCCCTGCCCGACCATGAGCAGGGTGGCCGCCGCGGTGTCGTGCATGACCGCCCACTGCTCGTGCTCGTAGCGCCGCCGCGCCGCGGCCACCCGGCTCGCGATCCGGGAGTCGGCGGCCGCGGACACGGTCCGGTCGTGCACGGTCGCCGCGCGCAGTACCACCCGGCGCACACCCACGGCCAGCAGCCACTCCACCACCAGGTAGGCGACCGCCAGATCGGAGAGGAAACTCCACGGCGTCAGGCCGG
The DNA here is from genome assembly GCF_035818515.1 of Nocardia sp. CDC153. NCBI lineage: Bacteria > Bacillati > Actinomycetota > Actinomycetes > Mycobacteriales > Nocardiaceae > Nocardia > Nocardia sp. CDC153. The sequence goes on from NZ_JAYKYU010000005.1 coordinate 309,444, forward strand.
GCGTCTGCCGATTGGCGTAGTAGAGCAGCAGCAGGACCAGCACGGCCACCCCGGCCGACACCCGGACCCGTTCGGCGATGCCCACCGAGATGACCGTCGCCGCAACGACCTTCACATCGATGAGGTCCTTGGTCCCGATCCCCGAGGCCGCGACGCTGACCGTCCCGAGCAGATAGGTCGCCACCACCGCGATATCGGCCGCGGTCCACCACGGCCCGAGCCGTCGTCCCCACAGTCGACCGGCGGACCACACCGCCAACACGATCGTGACCGCCCGGCCCGCCGTCGGATCCGGGACCCCGCTCGCCAGATGCACGACCGTGAGCAGCAGGCAGGCCGCGTGCCGGAATCGAATGGCCAGCCACATGGCCTCCTGCGCGACCGCGGCGTGGGTCGGGTCGGGGTCGCGCAGCACCCGGTCACGGTACCGGACCGCATTCGAACCAGCATGGCATCCGCCGACCCGGATCCGCTGTCCGTCGAATGTCGGACAGACAGAACGATTCGCCTGGGGGATTGTCGATCCCGCAGACGGGTGTGCGGGTCCGGCCCGCCCCGCCGCTGCGCCCGCGGCCGTTGGCGGGCGGGGAGTCAACGGCCGCCGGGGTCGACACCGTGGGCACAGGTGAGCGCTGACGCCGTGGCCTGGCCGCGACCCCGCCGGACGATCCCATTGGGCCCGGCCTCCCGGATCTCACGCCCTCGACCGCATAGGCTGTGCAGTGATTTCGCACAGGTAGTCCTCCCTATCACGACGCTGTCTTAGGAAGAGGCCCCGATGAGTTCCGAAATCCTGTCGCTCGGTTCGTCCGCGCTGAATCTCGCGGGCACGGTCACCGGCATTGTCGCGAACGTGGTCGGCATCATCAGAGCGTTCATTCCGATCTGATCGATCCGAACCGGTACCCATACCCGGCCCGAAAAACGGGTATCCGAGTCGAGATGACACAGACCGGCCCGGGAGGCGCGGGATGGAGTGGTTCATCGCACCGGAGTACTGGTTCGCCCGACAGGTGATCGAGCGCGGGGTCGCCGCGATCTATGTGATCGCGTTCGTCGCGGCGGCCCGGCAGTTCAGGGCGCTCCTCGGGGAGCACGGTATGACGCCGGTGCCGAGCTATCTGGCGCGGCGGCCGTTTCGGTTGTCCCCGAGCCTGTTTCACCTGTACTACTCCGACCGGTTCTTCGCGTCGGTGGCGTGGTCCGGCGCGCTGGTGTCGGCCGCGCTGGCGGGTGGTGTCGCGGATCTGCTGCCGCTGTGGGCGGCCATGGGCGGCTGGCTGCTGGTGTGGGCGCTGTACCTGTCGATCGTCAATGTCGGCCAGGTCTGGTACTCGTTCGGCTGGGAGTCGCTGCTGCTCGAGGCCGGGTTCCTGGCGGTCTTCCTCGGCAATGACCGGGTGGCCCCGCCGGTGCTGGTGGTGTGGCTGGCGCGATGGCTGGTGTTCCGGGTGGAGTTCGGGGCCGGACTGATCAAGCTGCGCGGCGATCGGTGCTGGCGGGATCTGACCTGCCTGTTCTACCACCACGAGACCCAGCCCATGCCGGGGCCGCTGAGCTGGTTCTTCCATCATCTGCCCCGGCCCCTGCATCGAATCGAGGTGGCGGCCAACCACTTCGCGCAATTGGTGGTGCCGTTCGGGTTGTTCGCCCCGCAGCCGGTGGCGAGCGTGGCGGCGGCGATCGTGATCGTCACGCAGCTGTGGCTGGTGCTGTCGGGCAATTTCGCCTGGCTGAACTGGTTGACGATCGTCCTGGCATGGTCCGCGGTCTCGAATTCGACTGTGGCGAAGATGCTTCCGATTCCCGACGCACCGGAGTTTCCGGCCTCGCTGCTCTGGTTCACGGTGCTGGTGTTCGTCTTCGCGGGCGGCACGGTGGCGCTGAGTTATCTACCGGTGCGCAATATGCTGTCGAGTCATCAGCGGATGAATCAGTCCTACAACCCTTTTCACCTCATCAACACCTTCGGTGCCTTCGGCAGCATCGACCGCACCCGCTACGAGGTGGTCGTCGAGGGCACCTCCGACCCCGAGCTCACCGCGCACACCCGCTGGCGCGAGTACGAGTTCAAGGGTAAACCCGGTGACCCGCAACGGCTTCCACGCCAGTGGGCCCCCTACCATCTGCGCCTGGACTGGCTGATGTGGTTCGCGGCCCATTCGCCGACCTACGCCCGGCCCTGGTTCGGTCCCTTCCTGGAGCGCCTGCTGCGCAACGACCGCGCCACCCTGCGACTGCTGGGCCGCAATCCCTTCCCGGACGCGCCGCCCCGCTTCGTGCGCGCCCGCCTCTACGAGTACCGCTTCACCACCGTCCACGAATGGCGCGAGACCCGCGCCTGGTGGGTGCGCAGCGTGGTGGGTGACTATGTGCCACCGATTTCTCCGGGGCGCGCATCCCTCGCGCGGCGGACATAATGCGGCATGGGATTTTTTCGTCCGCGCGCTCCGGTGGACGAGCTGGAACGCATCTGGATCGAGGAGATGCTGCGCTGGTGCGCGGCGCAATTCGGACCGCGCACCTTGCGCACGCCGGTGATCCTCCCGACGGACGACTATTTTCCCGGGGCCTACAGCGGAACCGAATCCCAGGTGCGGGCGGTGGTCGAGCGGGTGGCCGGGTACATGGGGGTGGGCCGGGATCGCTTTGTGGTGGAGTTCGATTCGGCGACCGACGCGATTCCCCCGGACCTGCCCGCCTTCCTGCACGCGCCCAGCCACGGCGAGGCGGGGCACTATCGCCTCGAGCACGGGCGCGCGGTGGTGTCGCTCGAGCTGTCCCGCATGCGGTCACCGGTCACCCTGGTGGCGACCGTCGCCCACGAACTCGCACACGAGCGGCTGCTGGGGGAGCGGCGCATCGACGCCGAGCGACGTGACGGGGAACAGCTCACCGATCTGGCGACCGTGTATCTGGGTCTCGGGGTCTTCAATGCCAATGCGGCGTTCCAGTTCTCGCAGAACCACCGCGGGTGGGGTTGGCAGCGCCTGGGGTACCTGTCGCAGCCGATGTACGGGTACGCGCTGGCCTGCTGGACGGTCATGCGCGGGGACTCGAAACCGACGTGGGCACACCACCTCGACACGAATCCCCGCGTCTACATGAAACAGTCCCTCAAATACCTGCGCGCCAACCCCGACGCGCTACCCGAATGGCATGCCGCCGCCTTCGGGTCCTGATCGGCTACCCGGTGCTGCTGGGGCTGCCGTTCTCCAGGTGACCGGCGAAGTGCCTGCGCCAGCCGGAGTTTCCGGAGACGGTGAGGGTCAGGTCGTACCAGCCCTCGTCGAGCGGTGCCGGGAAGTCGTGCGTGGCTCCGGCATTGATGGTCGTCTTGGATCCGCCCACCTCGATCGTCACCGCCGCCGAACCGGTATTGCATACCGTCACAACGAAAGTGGGGCGATCGGGACTGCCGCCCACCGCCGCCGTCGCGCCGATGCCCGCGGTGTCGGCCCCGCCCGTCGCCTCGACCAGAAAACCGTTGGGCGTGTGCACCGCGAAGTCGTACGCGCCGCCGAGCTGAAATCGCTCCTGCGCGGTGCCGCCGGGATACACGACCGTCTGGCGCACCGAATTATCGTGGTAAGCATAGGTTTGGAACGGCATGGCGACCGTGCCCTGATTGCCGAAGCGGACCGTCGCGCCGCCCGCGGCCGCCTCCACCCACGCGACCGGCTGATACGGCAGTGCGCGCGCCTTGGCCCGCCCGCCGTCCTGCACCGGCATCTGCTGCCCGGCCGGTGACGGCGGGGTCGCCTTGGGCAGATTCTTCTGTCCGGCCGCCCGGGCCCGCTCGGCATTCGCGTCGGGCAGGGTCGGAATGCTGGTGTCGCGCTTGCCGAAATCGAAACAGCTGGTCAGATCGCCGCACACGGCCCGCCGCCAGGCGGAGATATTGGGCTCGGCCACACCGGTCCACTGCTCGAGGAACTGCAGCACCGAGGTGTGGTCGAACACTTGGGAATTCACCCAGCCGCCCCGGCTCCACGGCGAGATCACCAGCATCGGCACCCGCGGCCCCAACCCGATCGGGGCCTGACCGCCCAGCAGCGCGCCCGCCCGGCCGATGAGGGTGTCCATGACGGCCGAACCGGAACCCGAGCCCGACCCCAGACCCAGTGTCGCCGACCCCGAATTCAAGTCGCTGCCGGTGATTTCCAGCGCGGCCAGCATCTCGTCGGGGGTGCCGGGCGGCGCGGTGGGCGGCACCACGTGATCGAAGAAGCCGTCGTTCTCGTCGTAGTTGACCAGCAGGACGGTGGACTCCCACAGTCTCGGGTTGTCCCACAACGCCGTCAGCACCCGCTGCAGGTACGCGGCACCGTCGGCCGGACGGAAGGCCGGATGCTCGGAGTACCCGGCGGGCGCGACCACCCACGACACCTGGGGCAGCTTGTTGGCGGCGCAGTCGGAAATGAACTGCTGCAGAACGTAATCCACATTGGTGCCGTCGGTTCCGGCGGGCGCGGGCGTCATGCCCGTGGTGGTCACATTGGCGCGGTCGGCCAGCTGCCGAATCGCCGGATCGGACGATTTCGCGGCATCGTGATAGGCCTGGAACAGCCACAGCGGATTGTCACCGAAGTCGGCCAGGAAGTCACCGCCGCTGTGATTGTCGGCGTACACCTGCCACGAAATCCCCGCCTGCTGTAGGCGTTCGGGATAGGTGGTCCAGCGATACACGGGCCGATAGTCGGGCGGATTGCTGACCGCGGGCCCGCCCAGGCTCCCGCGCGGATCGATGGTGCCGGTCCAGTGGAACAGCCGATTCGGTGTCGTCGGACCCTGGATCGAGCAGAAGTAGTGGTCGCAGACGGTGAAAGCCGCGGCCAGCGCGCGGTGGAACGGGATATCGGCCTCGGTGAAGTAGCCCATCGTCATCTTGGACTTCGACGCGATCCACGAGTGGTAGGCCCCGTCGGCCCACGCCAGATGCGTGGTGTTCCAGTCGTGCGCCAGATCGCCGAGATCCTGGCCGTCCACCCGCGTGGTGTCCACATGCCACGGCAGCAGAAATCCGGTGCTGCTGAAGGCATCCGGCTGATGGAACGCGTCCCGTGCCCCGCCGCCGCTCCCGCTGTCCGCCGATCCGCTGGCGCTGCCGGTCCCCGCCGACCCGCTCGCCAGATCGGTGCCGATACCCGCACCCGCCGCGGTGTCCATGGCCAGCTGCAGCACCGGGTCGTACCCGCCCGAGGGCAGTCGCACCGCCCGCTTGTCCCCGAAACCCCGTACCCCGCTCATGGTTCCGAAGTAGTGATCGAAGGACCGGTTCTCCTGCATGAGAATCACCACGTGCTCGATCTGCCCGAGCGTGCCCGCGCGCCGAGGTTCCGCCAGGGCCTCCGCCATGCCCTCCGGCAGCCCGGCCACCCCGGCCGCGCCCGCCGCCAGCATCGAACCCAGCACGGTCCGCCGATTCGTTTCGGCGAATCTTGGCCTCATCACTTGCTCTCCGATCGGTCACCTGTTCCCAGCACTCTCGGCGCGAGAGACGCTACCGCCAGCTCCACCGATCCGACGGGGGGAAATTCGGCCGCGGTCTGGAGTTGGTTCGGTGATCATCTGGGGGCCATCTGACGATGCGACGGTGATCGGGTGGCAGCTGATCGCGCGGCAGCGCAGACGATTGCGCGACCCGGCCGGGCCGTCCGGTGGTTTCACCGGGCGTGCGAGGCGGTGGTCGCGGCGCTGCCGTTCGGGCTCGGACGATTCGTCGCGCCGACCTTCGTGGGATATCTGGCGGTGAGCGGGTTCACCTTCGCGACGGATCTGTTGGTGCTCACCGCCCTGCATGGGTGGCTCGGGGCGGCCCTGCCGCTCGCGGTGACCGTGGCCTACTGCGCGGCGTTCGCGCTGAGCTACGTGCTGAACCGGACGCTGAACTTCGCCTCGCATGCCGCGGTCGGGCCGCAGGTCGCGGTGTATGTCGTGGTGGTCGCGGTGAACTATCTGGTGTTCATCCTGGGCGTGACCAGTGTGGTCGCGGCGCTGGGCCTGGACTATCGACTCGCTCGCATTCTGGGCGGACTCGGCGAGGGCCTGTTCATGTACGCCTCGATGCGGCTACTGGTTTTCACACCGCGGAGATCCCGGGACCAGCGCTGACAGGTCACCGAGAGTTCGACGGGCCGGACTGGACCATGAAATAGGTATGGCTTACCTTTGGCCCGTGAGCGTTGCCGAGGCTGTGCCCAATCTACTGATCTGCCTGCGGGAGGGACTCGAGGCGGGTCTGGTGGTGACCATTCTGCTGGCCGCCGTGCGGCGGCTGGCGACACCCGAGCGGCCGGTCTCGACGACTCCGGTGTGGCTGGGCGTGCTCGGGGCGGTGTCGGTGGCGGGGAGTTTCGCCGCCGTGCTGACCTATTCGACGGCCGCGCTGACCAGCTCGGCGCGGGCCGCGGTCGCGGGTGTGCTGAGCGTGCTGGCGGTCGCCCTGGTCACCGCCATGATCTTCTGGATGCGGCGCACCGGGGCCTCGCTGTCGGGCCAGCTGCGGGGCGAGGTGGCGCGGGCCGCCGGGCTCGGCGCGGGCGTGCTCGCGGTGACGGCTTTCCTGGCGGTCGGGCGTGAGGGGCTCGAGACCACGCTGTTCGTGTGGACCGCCATCAAGGCGGCCGGATCCACGGCCGCGCCGCTGGTGGGTGCGGCGCTCGGGCTGCTGATCGCCTTCGCGCTGTGCTGGTTGCTGTTCCGGCAGTCGGTGCGGTTGAACCTCGGCGTCTTCTTCAATCGAACCGCCGTGCTGCTCATCGTGATCGCGGCCGGGGTGCTCGCCTACGGTCTCGGCGATCTGCAGGAGGCGGGCTGGCTGCCCGGCGCGCGGTGGATCGCGTTCGACCTGACCGCGCACATCGATCCGAACTCTTGGTGGGTGTCGATCATCACCGGCGTCACCAATCTGTCGCCCAAGATGACGGTGCTTCAGGTCGTCGCGTGGATCGCCTACCTGGCCACCGTGATTCCGCTCTTCCTCCGCGCGGGCCGCACCGCGCCGACCGAAGCCACGAAGACCGAACCCGCGAAGGCGGCCTCGGAAGACGAACCGCATCACCCGGATTGGTGGGAGCGCATTGCCGGTCCGCGCCCGGTGCTGGTCGGCGCGACCCTGGTGCTGGTGCCCGTGCTGGCGGCCGCCGCCGCCATCGCGCTGCTGCCCGCGGCCGATTCCGGTGCCGCCCGGAAGGTCACCGTGACCGCCGATCACTGTGCGCCGGAATGGACCTCGGCCACGACGGGCACCCAGACCGTCTCGGTCCACAATTCCTCCGGCAAGTCCGGCGAAATCGATCTGGTCGACGCCGACGGCGCGATCGCCGGTGAGATCGAGAATATCGGTCCCGGCACCACCGCCGAGCTGACCGCGACCCTGAATCCGGGCAGCTACACCATCATCTGCCTGATGTCGGGCAGTCCCGCGCTGTCTTCGCCGCGCGCGCAGGCCACCGGCCCGCAGACCGACGCGCCCCAGGCCTTCAAACCCATTCGCACCAGCGATCTGCGCGGCCCCAACGACGCCTACCAGAGCTATGTGCGGCAGGTGCTGCCCCGGCTCACCGCGGCCGTCGACGCGGTCGGGCGGGATCTGCGGGCGCGCAATATCCCGGCCGCGCAGGCCGATTGGCTGCTCGCGCAGCAGGAGTGGGAGCGGGTCGGGGCGTCCTACAACAGCTTCGGCGATGCCGGGACCGCCGTGGACGGACTGCCCGGCGGCCTGCCGGAGGGCGTGAACGATCCGAGCTTCACCGGTTTGCACCGCTTGGAATATGGCCTCTGGCATGGCCAGTCGCCGGAGCAGCTGCTGCCGGTGATCGACAAGCTCGGCACCGATATCGCCGCCATCGGGGACAACCTGACCAGCACCGATATCGCGGGCAATCCCACCACCCTGCCGATTCGCGCCCACGAGATCCTGGAAGACGCGCTGCGCGACCACCTTTCGGGGCTCGACGATCAGGGCGCGGGCGCGGCGTATCCGATGACGCTGGCCGATGTGGAGGTCACCCGCGCCGTGCTGGATCAGCTCGGCGCGCTGCTCGACACCCGCGATCCGAAACTGCGCCCCGAGCTGACCGCCAAGCTCGACACGCTGCGCACGGCCCTGCTCGCCACCCAGGACAACGGCCGCTGGCGTGCCCCCGCCCAGACGCCGCACGCCGCCCGGCAGGCCGTGCTGGCCGCGATCGGCGGCGCGCTGGAATCGCTGGATCGTGTGCCGCGCCTGCTGGAAACCCGAGCGAACTGACCCGAAGGACCCATACCGATGACTGTCAGCCGCCGCCGCTTCCTCTCCGGTGCCGCCGTGGGCGCCGCCGGAACCGCCCTGACCGCGGGCGTCCTCGTCGAGGGCGCGCGCGTGGATGCCGCCGCCGCGGGCGGGCACGCCACGCCCGCACCGGTTTTCCCGTTCCACGGCGAGCATCAGTCGGGCATCCTGACGCCCGCGCCCGCCGACAAGCAGAGCGCGTCCTGCTTCGCGGCCTTCGATGTGACCGCCGCGAATCGCGCGGAGCTCACCGAGCTCATGAAGACGCTCACCGGCCGCGCCCGGGTGCTCACCGCGGGCGGCCCGGCACCGGACCTGGGTGTGGGCGAGCCGCCCGCCGACAGCGCGGTGCTGGGGCCCGACATTCCCGCCGACGGTCTCACCGTGACCACCGGGGTCGGCGCGAGCCTGTTCGATCAGCGCTTCGGGTTGGCCGACCGCAAGCCCGCCCACCTCACGCCCATGCGGACCTTCCCCGACGATTCACCCGATCCGGCCTGGATGCACGGTGATCTGCTGATCCAGCTGTGCGCGCACAATCCCGACACCGTGCACCACGCGATTCGCGACATCACCCGCCACACCCGGGGCGCACTCCAATTGCGGTGGAAGATCCAGGGTTACAACTCGCCGTCGCGTCCGTCGGGGACCGGTCGCAATCTGCTCGGCTTCAAGGACGGCACCGCGAACCCGGTCGGTTCCTCGGCCTCGGAACTGATCTGGGTGGACAGCGCCGACGAGCCCGCGTGGACCAAGGGCGGCACCTACCAGGTGGTCCGGCTGATTCGCATGCTCGTCGAATTCTGGGACCGCGTCTCGATCGCCGAGCAGGAGAACATGTTCGGCCGCCGCCGCGAATCCGGCGCGCCCCTGGACGGCAACAAGGAAACCGACACTCCCAACTACGCCGCCGATCCGGACGCCACCGTCACCCCCGCCAACGCCCATATCCGCCTGGCCAACCCGCGCACGCCCGAGACCGCGAACCAGCAGTTGCTGCGCCGCTCCTACAACTACGACCTGGGCATCGACCCCAATGGCAATATGTCCGCGGGTCACATCTTCACCTGCTTCCAGCAGGACATCCAGCGCCAGTTCGAGACCATTCAAACCCGTTTGGCCGGTGAGCCTTTGACCGACTACGTCCAGCCGTTCGGCGGCGGGTACTTCTTCACGCTGCCCGGGGTCAGGGATGCCGGGGACTGGTATGCCCGCGGCCTGTTGAGCTGACGATCTGCACCCAGTTGGGGTCGCGGCCCACCGGATAACGGGCGAGGGTCGTCAGTGCCCCCGTCCCCGGGGCGATGGCGTGCACGGTGAGGCTGTCGGACTCCTGACCGGCCGCCACCAGGTAGCGGCCGGTCGGGTCGATGTCGAAGCCGCGCGGGCAGGTTTCGGTGGCGGTGTGGCCGAGGGGATGCAGTGCGCCGGAGTCGGAGTCGATGGCGAATCCGGCGAGGGTGCTCGAACGACGTTCGGAGACATACAGATAGCGGCCGTCGGGTGTGCAGCGCAGTTCGGAGGTCCACGGCTCCGGGTAGCCGTGGGGAATGACGGTATAGGTGTCGATCGCGGTGAGATCACCGGTGTCGTTATCGAATTCGAAGGCACTGACAGTGCCGTCGAGTTCATTGCTGACGTAGGCGAACCCCCCGCTCGGGTGGAACAGCAGATGTCGTGGTCCCGCACCGGGTTTGGTGCGGATGGACGCGCCGGGCTCCGGGGTGAGCAGGCCGCCCTCGGCGTCGAAGCGGTATCGCAGGATCACATCGCCGCCGAGCGCCGTCGCGAAGACGAACCGATTGGTGGGATCGGCGACGATCGAATGCGCGTGCGGCGGTGTGGATTGCACGGCAACCGATTCGGCGGCGCGGCCATCGGCGCGCAGAGCGCTGACCGAGACGACATTGCCGGTGTAGGAGGCCGCGAGCAGGTACCGACCGCCGCGGTCGACCGAGAGATAGGCCATATTGTCCGGCAGCGGCACCGTCGCCAGCTCCGTCAATTCCCCTGTCCCGGCATCGATGTCGAAGCAAGCCACGGAATACGGCACCGAGCGCAGCGAGGCGTACAGGCGGTGACCGCCGGGCGCGACGGCCAGCGGCATGACCGCGCCGCGGACCGGGATCGTCCGCGGCGGTCGCAGGGTGCCGTCCGGGTCGAGCCGGAGTGCGGAGATCTCCGCACTACCGGCGTTGGACACGTAGACCGTGGTGGTCACGCGGCGGCTCCCGGCACCCGCGCCCGCAGGTCCAGTTCGATCTGTTCCAGGCTGCGGCCCTTGGTCTCCGGCACGAACCGGCGCACCAGGACGAACAGCACCACGCTCACCGCGGCGAAGATCCAGGCCGAATACGCCAGTCCCAGATGATCGTTCATGACCGGGAACAGGAAGGTGATGGTGAAGGTGGCCGCCCACAGCACGGTGCTGGCGGTGCCCATGCCCACGCCGCGCACCCGCAGCGGGAAGATCTCGGCCATCATGACCCAGACCACCGCACCCCAGCCGAGCTCGTAACCGACCCAGTAGAGATTTAGCAGGACCAGCGCCACAATGCCGGTTCCGGTGCCCTTGTCCATGCCGAGTACGGCCGCGCCCAACAGGAACAGCGCCAGCGCCATGAGCACATTGCCGATGAGCAGCAACGGTTTCCGGCCCCACTTGTCCACCACCAGGAACACCCAGGCCGTGAAGATGACCTTCACCGTGCCCATGATGATGGAGGCGAGCAGCGAGTTCGAGCTCGTGAGTCCCAGATCCTTGAACATGATGGGCGCGTACAGGTTCACCGCGTTGGTGCCCGCGAACTGCTGGCCGACGGCGAGGATGAGGGCCACGACGAGCGCCGGTCTGGCCCAGGGCGCCACCAGATCTCGGAATCGACCCTGCTGGGCGGCGTCGAGCCGGATCACCTCGCGAATGCTGTCGAGTTCGGCCTCGATATCGTCCTCGCGGTGGGTCTGCTCGAGCACGACGCGGGCCTGTTCGTCGCGTCCGGCCTTGACCAGCCAGCGCGGGGTCTCCGGCATGCCGATCAGGCCGAAGAACAGGATCACCGCCGGGACCGCCGCCAGCGCGAACATGAGCCGCCAGTTCTGCGCCCCCGACAGCGCCCAGTCGATGATGTAGGCGATCAGGATGCCGGACACGATCATCAGCTGATTCAGGGTGGACAGCGCGCCGCGCACCCGGGTGGGCGCGAGTTCGGACAGATAGGTCGGGACCGTCGCCGACGAGCAGCCCACCGCGATGCCGGTAATGAACCGGGCCACCACCAGCACGCCGAAACTCGGTGCGACGGTACAGCCGAGCACGCCGACGGTGAAGACCGCGGCCGCCACCATGATCGACCGGCGGCGACCCCAGCGGTCGGTGATGCGGCCCGCGCAGGCCGCGCCGAGGATGGCCCCGGCCGCCAGGCAGCCGCCCACCACGCCCTGCGCGACCGAGCCGAGGTGCCAGAGCGGCTTGATGAACAACAGGACCCCGGAGATGACGCCGAGGTCGTATCCGAACAGGATGCCGCCGAGCGCGCCGAAGAAGTAGAGATACGAAACGCTGATTCGCCTCGGCCGGGCGAGCGCCGTTGCCGACTGCTGCATGAGGGTGCTTCCTTCACTGCCAAACAAGTGTGCTCAGGGTCACATGCCCGTAGGGTGAAGGCAATACGCATTCTGATTCAAATTCGGTATCACGCAATGCATTCACATATCTGAACGCCGAGCGGACGAAGTGAGATCAGAGTGGATTGGCGAGACCGAGCGGAGTGGTGCAGAAAGCGCCCCCGATGAACTCGCCGACGTCGCCGGAGGTCACGTCGTCGGCGAATTCCTCGGCGTCGTCGCGGCTTTCGTAGCCGATTTCCCGTGCTTCGCGCAGCGACACGATCGAGCGGGTGTTGTTCGAGACACCCCAGACGATGCGGTAGCCGGGTTTGCCCGTGGCCAAGCAGGATTCGAGCAGGCGGGCGCAGTCGTCGGGGGAGAGCCAGAGCGAGAGTTGGCGGGTGTCGGCGGGGCGCTCGAAGCAGCTGCCGATCCGCAGGCAGGTCACGTCCATGCCGAAGCGGGAGTGGTACAGGCTCCCCAGTGCCTCGATCGCGGCCTTGCTGACACCGTAATAGGTGTCGGGCCGGGGACTGCTGTCGCCGGGCAGCCCGTCCGGGCCCGCCTCGCCGATGCGGCGAAAGCCGACGGCGTGATTGCTCGAGGCCAGCACCACGCGCGAAACCCCCGCCGCGCGTGCGGCTTCCAGCACGGTATGGGTGCCGTCGATATTGATCTCGAGCAGCCGTGCCCAGCTGTCCTCGCGGCTGAGACCGCCGAGGTGGACGATCGCGTCGACCCCGTGGCAGGCGGCGGCCATGGCGTCGGGATCGGTGACGGACGCGGTGACGAGCTCGACCCGCTCACCGGGCGCCGCCGGTTCCAGGGGTGCGACATCGAGCAGTCGCAGCACGCGCCCGGCGCGGGCGAGCCTGGGCCGCATGAGTTTTCCGACGACACCGGCCGCGCCGGTCAGCAGAACGCGTTGATCGGACATGGTGGGACTCCTCGTGGATCAGCGGATACCGGCGCGGCGCAGGGTGCGCGCGAGTTCGGCGGCGGCCTGCGCCAACAGCGCCCCGATGCGGTGTTGTTCGCCCTCGGTCACCCGGTCCAGCGGCATGGAGCAGCTGAACGCGTCGGTGGCCGGAATGCGGTAGGGGACGGCGGCGGCCACGCAGGCCACCCCGGCGGTGCCCTCCTCGCGCTCGGTGGCGTAGCCGCGGGTGCGGACCACCTCCAGCTCGGCGCGCAGCCGGTCGCGGTCGGTGACGGTGTGGGCGGTGAGCGCGCCCAGGCGCGGCGGCAGCAGCCCGGTCAGCTCCTCGTCGGCCAGCTCGGCCAGCAGTGCCTTGCCCAGGGCGGTGGCGTGCGCGGGCAGGGCGCGGCCCACCCGCGAGACCAGGTGGGCCGAGCTGCGGGACTCTCGGGTCTCCAGATAGACCACCTCGGTGCCGGCCAGCCGGGCGTAGTGCGTGGTGAAACCGGTGTCGTCACGCAGTCTTTCGAGCAGGGCGGTCGCGTGCGGCATGGCCGGATCGCGGTCGAGGTAGGCGGTGCCGCAGACGAGGGCGCGCACGCCCAGCCGGAAGCGGGTGCCGGTCTCGTCGGCGTCGATCCATCCGGCATCGCGCAGGGTGCGCAGCAGGGCGTGCAGGCTGGAGCGGGGAAAGCCGGTGGCCTCGTGCATCTCGGCGAGCGAGAGCCAGGATCGATTGGCCGCGAACACCTCCAGCAGGGTGATGGTGCGGCGCGCGGATTTCACCCCGGCCGCGTCGGTCTCGGGTCCGCGGTTCGAGTCCGGTGCGGCGGGCTGATCGGTCCGGCCGGGGCGGGGCATGGCTCTCCTTCGATAGGAATGAGTGCGAGGCTAGTTCGCTTCGAGGCTGTTCTCAATCGCGAATTCCTCCCTATAGTCAAAGGAATTCACATATGTGAACTCGAAATCGATACCGCTTCAGCATCACCCGATGCTCGATTGATGTTGGACCGGTATCACCGATCTCACCTAGCCTCCAGGGGAGGCGATCGGGCGAACCGAGGAGGGCCACCGCCATGTTGTCCCTGGAACAGGTGCACGGCTTCGTCGTGGTCGCCGAGGAGGGCAGCTTCCGCCGGGCGGCCGAACGCCTGCGCATGACCCAGCCCCCGCTCAGCCGCCAGATCCAGAAACTGGAACGCGATGTCGGCGTGCAACTGCTGGACCGCACGCAGCGGCAGGTCGAGCTGACCCCGGCGGGCGCGGTGTTCCTCGCCGAGGCCCGCCGGCTGCTGGCCCTCGCCGACGCCGCCCCGGGCACCGCGCGCCTGGTGGCCGCCGGACACACCGGTACCGTGCGGATCGGGTTCACCGCCACGGCCGGATTCGGTTTCCTGGGACCGTTTCTCAATCGGATCTCGCACGCGCTCCCGACCGTGGAGCTCTCGCTCGGCGAGGCCGTGAGCGCGCGCCAATTCGAGGAATTGGCCAGCGGCAAACTGGATCTCGGACTGTGCCGCCCGCCCTTCGACCGCACCGAATTCGACGGTGTGCTCGTGCACCGGGATCCGCTGGTGCTGGCCGTCCCGCAGGGGCATCGGCTGCCCGACCGGGCCGTCGCCGTCGACCAGCTCGAGGGTGAGCGGTTGCTGGTGTACGCGCCCGGTCCGGCCCGCTACTTCGCCGAACTCATGGCGCGGGTGCTGTCGGGGGTGTCGCACGACGTCGGCGATCGGGTCACCCAGGTGCACACCATGCTCGCGCTGGTGGCCGCGGGACGCGGGGTGGCCCTGGTGCCCGAGACGGCCAGCCACCTGCACCCCGAGGGCGTGCGCTACCTGGCGCTGACGGGTGTGCGCGAACGGGCCGAGCTGTACGCGGTATGGCGCGGGCATCCGGCCAATCCGGCCCTGCGCCGCGTCGTCGACCTGCTGGAGACCTGGCACGACGCCTGATTCGAGGAGGAAAACCATGTCATCGATATCCGCCGAGGAACTCGGCGCGGTGCTGGGCCGGGGACTGCTGTCGTTCCCCGTCACCCATTTCGACGCCGACCTCGCCTTCGACGAGCCCGCCTATCGCGAGCACATCGGTTGGCTGGCCCAGTACGACGTGGCCGGACTGTTCGCGGCGGGCGGCACCGGGGAGGGCTTCTCGCTGACCTCGGCCGAGATCGACCGGGTGCTGCGGGCCGCGGTGGCCGAGACCGCGGGCCGGGTGCCGGTGATCGCGCCCGCCACCGCGGGCACCGCCGTGGCGGTGGAACAGGCCCGGGCGGCGGAATCCGCCGGGGCGCAAGGGATTCTGCTGCTGCCGCCGTATTTGACCGAGGCCGGGCCGGACGGGCTGGTCGAGCATGTGGCGGCGGTGTGCGCGGCCACCTCGCTCGGCGTGATCTTCTACAGCCGCGCCAATGCCGCCTGCGACGATGTGACCGTGGCGCGCATGGCCGAGCGGTGCCCGAACCTCGTGGGCTTCAAGGACGGCGTCGGCAATATCGAGACGATGACCCGCATCTACGCGCGACTGGGCGACCGGCTCACCTATATCGGCGGGCTGCCCACCGCGGAGACCTTCGCCCTGCCGTACACCGAAATGGGCGTCACCACATACTCTTCGGCCATTTTCAATTTCGCGCCGGAGTTCGCGCTGGCGTTCTACAAGGCCGTGCGGGCGCACGATCGCGAGGAGGTGTATCGCAGGCTGCGCTCGTTCGTGCTGCCGTATCTGGACATTCGCGATCGCGCGCCCGGATACGCGGTGTCCATCGTCAAGGCCGGCCTGCGGGCGGCGGGGCGACCCTCCAGCCGGGTCCGGCCGCCGCTGACGGATCTGACCGAATCCGAACTGGCGGAACTCATCTCGCTCGTCACGACCATTGTGTGAGGGATCGACCGTGCAACACACGAATACCGACACCGCGATTCTGGACCGCATCACCGCGATCGAGATCTCCTCGGTGGTGGTGCCATTGCCCACCGGCATCAGCGACGCCAAGGTGCTGACCGGCCGTCAGCGACCCATGACCGAGGTGGCGGTGATATTCGCCGAGATCGGCACCGAGGCGGGCCTGACCGGCATCGGCCTGGGCTACTCCAAACGCGCCGGGGGACCGGCCCTGTTCGCGCACGCCCGCGAACTCGCCCCGGAACTGCTGGGCGAGGACCCCAGCGATATCGGCAGGCTCTGGAACAAGCTCATGTGGGCCGGGGCGTCGGTGGGGCGCGGCGGGCTCGCGGCCCAGGCGATCGCGGCCTTCGATATCGCGCTCTGGGATCTGAAGGCCAAGCGGGCCGGGCTGCCGCTGGCGAAACTGCTGGGCGCGTACCGGGATTCGGTGCGTTGCTACAACACCACGGGCGGCTTCCTGCATCTGCCCATCGAGGAGGTGTTGGAGCGCGCGGCGCGATCACTGGCCGACGGCCTCGGCGGAATCAAGATCAAGGTCGGGCATCCGGACCACGCCGTCGATCTGGCGCGGGTCGCCGCCGTGCGCGAGAAGATCGGTGACCTCGTACCGCTCATGGTGGACGCCAATCAGCAGTGGGATCGGAGCACGGCGCGGCAGATGTGCCGGGCCCTCGAGCCGCTGGGGCTGGAATGGATCGAAGAGCCCCTGGACGCCCACGATTACACCGGTCACGCCCGGCTGGCCGCCGACTTCGACACCCCGATCGCGACCGGCGAGATGCTCACCAGCGTGGCCGAGCACGCCGAACTGATCAGGGCCGGAGTCGATATCGTGCAGCCGGACGCGCCCCGGGTCGGCGGCATCACCCGATTCCTGGAGATCGCGGCGCTGGCCGAGCGCGAACATCTCACGCTCGCACCGCATTTCGCCATGGAGGTGCACGTGCACCTGGCGGCCGCCCACCCGAGCGAGCCGTGGGTGGAGCACTTCGAATGGCTCGAGCCGCTCTTCGACGAGCGCCTCGACATCCGGGACGGGCGCATGCACCTGTCGGCGCGGCCCGGGCTGGGCGTGACGATCAGCGAGCAGGCCCGCGCCTGGACCGTCGACCGCCATCGCATCCGACTCTGACAACCGGTGGAGGACACCATGATCGACGAGACAACCGACGGCGAGATCGACCGCGTCATCGCCGCCGCGGCGGCGGCCGCGCAACCGCTGGCCGCCACCACGCCCGGGCAGCGGGCGAGCTGGCTGCACACCGCCGCCGATGCGCTGGACAAGGCCGCCGAGGACCTGATTCCGGTGGCGGCGCGCGAAACCCAGCTGCCCGCACAGCCGCGCCTGCGTTCGGAGCTGGTGCGCACCGTCTTTCAGCTGCGGCTGTTCGCCCGGGTGCTCGAGGACGGCGAATTCCTCGACGCCGCCCTCGATCACGCCGATCCGAACTGGCCCATGGGCCCGCGACCGGATATTCGGCGCGCCATGGTGCCGATGGGGCCGGTGCTGGTCTTCGCCGCCGGCAACTTCCCCTTCGCGCTCAGCGTGGCCGGACACGACACCGCCGCGGCCCTGGCGGCGGGCTGTCCGGTCGTGGTGAAGGCGCATCCCGGGCATCCAGAACTGTCGGCGCGGACTCGGGATGTGCTGGTCGAGGCCTTGGCGCGGGCCGGTGCACCGGCCGGAACATTCGACATGATCACCGGTGTGCGGGCCGGGGTGACGGCGCTGCGGCATCCCGCCCTCGCAGCGGCCTCGTTCACCGGGTCGGCGGCGGGTGGGCGGGCGCTGTTCGATATCGCCAACGCGCGACCCCGGCCCATTCCGTTCTACGGGGAGTTGGGCAGCGTGAACCCGGTCCTGGTGACCGCGGGCGCGGTGCGCGAGCGGGGCCGTGCGATCGCCGAGGGATTCGTCGGCTCGTTCACCCTGGGCGCGGGACAGTTCTGCACCAAGCCCGGGCTGCTGCTGCTCCCGGCGGGCCACGGTCTCGACGCCGTGCTGCGCGGGTCCGTGGAATCCGTTTCGCCGCAGGCGATGCTCAACGATCGCATTGCCGACGGCTATCTCGCGGGCGTGCGGCGACTGCGCGAAAACTCCGCCGTCACAGTGCTTTCCGCGCCGGGTCCGGGCGACGATCCATTCCGTCCCACCCTGCTGAAGGTGGCGGCCGCCGACTTCACCCGCGCCGCCGAGGAATTGGGCGGCGAATGCTTCGGGCCGACCTCGCTGATCATCGAATACGACGGCGAGGCCGAACTGCGGGCGGTGCTGGACGCCCTCGAACCCGGCCTCACCGCCACCGTGCACGCCGAGGACGCCGAGATCGACCGGGTGCGCACGCTGCTCCCGACGCTGACCCGCCTGGCGGGCCGTCTGCTCTGGAACGGCTGGCCGACCGGCATCACCCTGTCCTGGGCACAACAGCACGGTGGCCCCTATCCCGCCACCACCGCACCGGGTTTCACCTCCATGGGCACGGCCGCCATCGCGCGGTTCCTGCGCCCGGTCGCCTGGCAGGGGTTCCCCGACGCGCTGCTGCCGCCCGCGCTGCGCGAGGACAACCCGTGGGCATTGCCGCGACGCGTGGACGGCATCCGCGTCGCCGGACGGGAGACCGATCGATGAGCATCGAATTCCCCCGCATCACCGAGGTTCGGCTGACCCCGATCCTGATCGCCGACCCGCCGCTGCTCAATCGGTCCGGCGTCCATCAGCCGTATACGCCCCGACTGATCGTGGAGGTGGAGACCGACGGCGGTGTCACGGGACTGGGCGAAACGTACGGCGACACGGTGTATCTCGACCGGGCGCGGGACCTGTCCCGGGATCTGATCGGCAGGTCGATCGGCGCGGTCAACACCATCACCGGCATCGGCCGATCCGCGAGCGCCCTGCTCGACGCCGAACCCGCGGCCAGCGGACTGCGCGGCGCGCTCACCACCGACAAAGTGCGACTGAGCGTGCTGTCCGCCTTCGAGGTGGCCGTCTTCGACGCCTTGGGACGGCATGTGGGTGTCCCGGTGCACACCTTGCTGGGCGGCAAGGTGCGCGACGCCGTCGACTATTCCGGCTACCTGTTCTACAAGTGGGCCGAGCATCCGCTCGCCGAGGCCGAGCCCGACGACTGGGGTGCGGCGCTGGACCCGGACGGTGTGGTGCGTCAGGCCCGGAAGTTCCTCGCCCACGGCGGCTTCGGCTCGCTCAAGCTCAAGGGCGGGGTCATGCCGCCCGAGGAGGAGATCGCCGCGGTCCGGGCGTTGGCCGCCGAATTCCCGGGCGTGCCACTGCGCCTGGACCCGAACGGGGCGTGGTCGTTGGAGACCTCGGTGCGGGTCGCCGAGCAACTGGGCGATCTGCTCGAGTACCTCGAGGATCCCACCACCGCCCTCGACGATCTGGCCGAGCTGCATCGACGCACCGGAATCCCCTTGGCCACCAATATGGTCGTGACCGCGCTGGACGAGGTGAAGCCCGCCTTCGACCGCGACGCCGTCCAGATCGTGCTGTCCGATCACCACTACTGGGGCGGCCTGCAGGCCACCCGGGACCTGGCCGCGGTCTGCCGGGCCTACGCCAAAGGCATGTCCATGCACTCCAATACCCACCTCGGCATCAGCCTGGCCGCCATGACCCACGTCGCCGCCACCGTCGCGGAGCTCGGCTACGCCTGTGACACCCACTACCCCTGGCAGTCCGAGGACGTCCTCACCGAACGCCTCACCTTCCGCGACGGGGCCGTGACCGTCCCCGAAACGCCAGGGCTGGGTGTGGATCTGGACCGCGAGGCCCTGACCCGATTCCACGAGCGGTGGAAGGCGATGCCGCACTATCACGTCCGCGACGATGTGGCGGCCATGCGGCGCGCGGGAATCAAGGCTTCAGCACCGTGAGGATCCGGTGGTCGGGGTCGATGGTCCGGCGCAGGGCGGCCAGGCGCGGATAGTTGTGGGCGTAATAGCGGGTGAGGGGATCGCCGGGTTCGAGGTAGTTCACGTACGCGCCCGCCGAGACGGGCGAGACGAGGCTGTGCGCGGCCCAGACCCAGGCCGCGGCGGTGTCGTGCGGGATCGGTTGGTAGGCGCCCCATTCGACCAGGGCGGCATGCTCGCGCCAGGGGAAGGCGCTGGCGGTGGGCGCGGTGTCGCGGATGGCGCCGTCGAGGGGGTTGATTTGGACCCAGCCGGTGCCGCCCGCCCGCGAGAAGGCGGTGAGGGCCTCGACAATGCGGTCGATGGCGTCGGAGGTGAGGTCGGCGACCACGTCGGAGCCATTGGTGAAACTCGCCCGGGGCGTGGTGGAGCCGCCGCCCGCCAGCAGGGTGACGGTGTCCATATGACTCAGGGTGCAACGCTCGACGGTCAGCGGGGCCGAGCCGATGGCGTCGGTCAACGCGGCGGCGGCCGCAGCGCCGTTTCCAGCCGGGCAAACCACCTGCATCCAGCAGTCGAGTGCGCCGTTGCCGTCGGCGTCGACACTGACGTCGGCCCACTGCTCCCGGTCGGCGGACGCCAGCCAGCGCGACCACCCGGCGATCACCCGGGCGGCTTGATCTCCCGGAAATGTCAGTCGCACAACATCTTTGGGAGTCGCCGGGATGGTGTCGTAGGTCAGTGAGGTGACGATGCCGAACAGCGGCCCGCCGCCGCGCAGCGCCCAGAACAGATCGGGCCGCGAGGTCGGCGAGACCTCGACGGCGGTGCCGTCGGGCAGGACCAGGGTGGCCGCGGCGAGCCGATCGCAGGTGAGACCGTACGCGCGGGATTCGAAGCCGAGGCCGCCGCCCAAGGTCAGACCGGAGATGCCGACATCGGGGCACATGCCGGTCGGAATGGTCAACTCGAAGCCGTCCAGGTTCCGGTAGACCTCGTACAACGTATGACCGGGTCCCACGATCGCCTGTCCGCCATCGACATTCACCCCGGTGAGCTGCCGCACGTCGATGATCATGGCACCGGTCGCCGTCGAGACCCCGGCGTAGGAGTGGCCGCCGGATCGCGCCGCGACCGGGAGGTGATATTCGGCCGCGAACGCCATGGCCGCGGCCACATCGGCGGTGGTCGCGACTTGCACTATGGCAGCGGGTGTTTCGCCGTCGAACCGGGTGTTGAAGACCTGCTTCGCCGCCGGGTAATCGGCGTCGCCGACACAGCACACCCGCCCCGCGATGCGCCGCTCCAACTTGCTCCAATTCGGTTTCGCCACACCGGGACCGGAGGAAATGGCGACCGGATCGGCGGCCGAACCACCGGCCAATCCCCATCCGGCCACCGCGATTCCCAGTGCACCGCAAAGAAAGCGGCCGCGCGTGAAGCGAGCGCTCCCCGCGAGCGGACCGGAGCTCGTATCGCGCACGTGCCCTCCAGGCTGGTGAGCTGGCCGGAAACCCATGGTGGGCACATTGTGCCGAGGCCGCCGGGGCGCGGCGCGAGTTCGGGCAACACCTAAGGCAACTCACAGGCAACCGTGACCGAACTGTCCGCGAGTCTCCTCTTGGCGGAAGATGTCGGTCGAATCCGCGCCCCGGGCGGGCATTGTCGGGCGATAAGCCTCAGCGTGATTCCATTGCGCTGACCGTTCGTCTGTTGCTAACCTGCGCGCCATCTCACAATGGCAGGGTTGCCCGGTTGGCCCGGTCGTCCTACCATTCTCCCGCGGTCCCGCTCGGTGGGATGGAAAAAACTGTCGGGCAATAGGATTCGAGATTCCGCGTGGACCCCGCGAGCTCGGTCTAGAGTTTGGCTCGATCATGCGGAGGAGTTGCGGTTAGTGCGTTCAGGTCTACGGGGCTTTATCTCTGGGGGGATCCTGCGGCCGCGGACAATTCGTGGACAGCTGTCTCGAATCCTGGCCTTCGCCTTGATTTTGGTGGTCATTCTGCTGGCCGCGACCGTCGATCGCGCCTTCGCGGATTACAGCGAGTCCGAGAACACCTCGCGGGCGGTGACATTGGCCCTGCGGGTGCAGGACCTCACCGACCAGATCCAACGCGAGCTCGGTCTCAGCAATGGCCTGCTCGGCGGTGACACCGGCGAGCAGCAGCGGCTCAAGGCCCAGCGGTCCAGCGTCGACGCGACCCTGGCGGCCGTCAAGACCGCCGCCGACTCCGACGCCCCGGGCGCGGATCAGGTGCGCGCCGCCCTGGGACAGCTGAACCTGCTGGCCAACACCAGGACCCAGATCGACACCCACCGGATCAGCCGACCCGTGGTGCTCCAGTTCTACAACGACGCCCTGGCCTCGCTGAACCGCCTGGCGCTGGGCCTGGACCAGGCCTCCGACCCGGATCTGCAGCGCGGCCTGCAGGCGTTCTACGCGCTGGGCGCGGCCAAGGAGCAGTTCGACAAGGAGCGCGGCTTCCTCAACGGCGTCTTCGTCGCGGGCCGCTTCTCCGGCGGCGAATACGGCCAGTTCATGGAGATTCGCGCCGCCAAACAGGATGCGCTGCAGCTGTTCTCGCGGCTGGCCGGCAAGAACCGCCAAGGCGACCTGGACGAGGCGATGCGCGGCGACAATGCCGTCGCGGCCGATCAGGCCGAGAGCGTGGCGCTGGCGTCGGGCGACGGCCCGCTGGTCCGCCCGGTCGACGCGGCGAACTGGTGGTCGCGCATGACCGGCCTGATCGAGGGGCAGCGCACCGTCCAGCAGGCCGTCGGCAATGACATTCAGGCCCGCGCCAATTCGCTGCGCAATACCGCGCAGACCCGCCTGATCGCCTTCCTGGTCGGTGTCGCGATCGCCGCCGTGGCCATGATCGCGCTGGTGCTCACCTCGGTGCGAGATCTGGTGCGGCCCTTGGCGGCCCTGGCCGGGGAGGCCGACGATGTGGCGTCGCGGCGATTGCCGCAGGTCATCGACGCCTGGTCGCATGTGGAGGACACCCCGCCGGACGCGCCGGAGCCGGTGCGCACCCCGCCGGGGGCCAGCACCGAGATCGCCGCCGTGGCAAGCGCTCTGGACCGCGTGCAGACCACCGCCTTCGAACTCGCCTCGCAGCAGGCGCTGGTGCGCCGCAATACCACCGAGTCCATGGGCAACCTGGCGCGGCGCAATCAGAACCTGGTCCGCCGCCAGCTCGCGCTGATCAGCGAGTTCGAGCGCGAGGAACTCGACCCGCAGGGTCTGGCCAATCTGTTCGAGCTCGACCATCTGGCCACCCGCATGCGCCGCAATGCCGAAAGCCTGCTGGTGCTGGTCGGGGAGGGCACCCCGCGCGGCCTTGGCGAGCCGATCGGCCTGATCGACGTGATTCGCGCGGGCATGTCCGAGGTCGACGACTACCGGCGCGTGGTGCTGCGCCGGGTCGAGGACGTGCTCATCGTCGGCTCGGCGGCCAGCGAGCTGTCGCACATGCTGGCCGAGCTGATCGAGAACGGATTGGCCTATTCGCCACCGGATCTCGAGGTCGAGGTCTACGGCCGGATGTCGCCGCAGGGCTATCTGCTCGCGGTGCTCGACAATGGCGTGGGCATGTCGCCCGAGCAGCTGGCGCAGTCCAATGCCAAGCTGCGCGGCGAACAGGACTTCATCGTCGCCTCGACCCGCTACCTGGGCCACTACGTGGTCGGTCGCCTGGCCCAGCGGCTGGGCATCAGCGTGGAACTGCAGGCGTCTCCGGTCAACGGCATTGTCGCCCGCCTCACCCTGCCCCCGGAATTGCTTGCCACCGAGCAGGATCAGCACCGCACCACGGTCCAGGCGCTGCTCCCGGCGGAGACGGTGGAACCGAAGTGGGGCGCGGACTCCGAGGCCGCGCGCGCCACGACACCGACGGCCCGACACGCCGCGCCGGCGCATCCGACAGCCCTGCCCGCCGCACCCGCGCGCACGCCCGTGGAGCCCGCGTATCGGCCTGTCGGGCACGCGGATCCGCACCGGACCACGTGGCAGCCGACCGCACCCACCGAGTCGGCGGCCATGCCCGTCGGCGCGAGTCCACCCGTCGATCCGCCCGAGGGTCCGAGACCGCCCGAGGGTCCGAGAGCGACGGAGCGCCCGAGACCGACCGGCGAATACGCCATGACGACCGGCGAATTCAGGGCGCTGATCGGTGACTACGAGCCGACGGGTGGTTTCGCAGCCCACCCGTCCGCCCCGGAACCGCAGGCGACACCGCAGCCATCCGAGCCCGGGTCGCTCACCACGCGCAATGGTTTGACCAGGCGCAACAAGCGGTCTCGCGGCGAGCAGTCGCCGGCGCGGCACGCGGCCCCACGGCCCGAGCCCGCGGACGCGCCGGACCCCGTGCCCTACACCGATAGGTCCCCGGCGGAGACACGCAGCATGCTGGCGTCCTTCCGGGCCGGGCACGAGCGGGGCGCGACGACCCCGCAAACCAACGATATCTATACGCGCGCAGGCGATTCGGCGTCGACCGCCGCGTCCGTGCCGACCGCAGAGGAGATCTGGTGACTGTCCTGCCGAGCACCGAGCCGCATGCCTTCAGCTGGATGCTGGCGAATTTCGTTCGAAATACCGCGGGGGTGCGCGATGCGGTCGCGGTGTCCTCGGACGGTCTGCTCATCGCCATGTCCGAGGGCCTCGATCGCGCCGCGGCCGATCGCCTCGCGGCCATGGTGTCGGGTCTGACGGGCATTGCCCGCAGCGCCTCGCGCAGTTATTCCTTCGAGGGCCTCAAGCTGATCATGATCGAGATGAAGCGGGGCTTCCTGCTGGTCACCGCCATGGGGACCGGCAGCTGCCTCGGGGTCATCGCCGACGGCCGCTGCGATGTGGGCCTGGTCGGCTACGAGATGTCGGCGCTGGCCGAACGCGCCGGCGCCCTGCTGGATCCGGCCCTGATCGCCGAATTGCGAGAGGGTCTACGCAGATGAGGGACTACGACCCGGGCGAGAGTGCCGCCAACCGGCGCGATTTCGTCCGCCCCTTCATTGTCACCGGCGGTCGCACCACCCCGATGGTCGACGGTCTGCGCATCGAAACCCTGGTGCAGGCACCGCCGTCGGCGTTGTCCGCGCCGCTGCAGCTCGAGCAGCGCACGGTCGTGCGGCTGTGCCAGCAGCCGCGCTCGATCGCCGAAATCGCCGCCGAACTGCATGTTCCGGTCGGCGTCGCCAAGGTCGTGGTGAGTGATCTCGCCGCCGCCAACTACGTGACCGTGCGCGAATCCACGGAACTGTCCATCGCCGCGATCGAGAGGATCAGGGATCTTGTCCGGGCACTCTGAGTTGCGCCCACCGAGTCTGCCGTCCTCGGTGAAGGTCGTTGTGAGCGGCGGATTCGGGGTCGGCAAGACGACCTTCATCGGCGCGATCTCCGAGATCGAACCGCTGGTCACCGAGGCCGCCATGACCGAGGCCGGGATGAATGTCGACGATGCCGGGCGGCGTGCGGACAAGACCCAGACCACGGTGGCGCTCGACTTCGGTCGCATCACCCTGGATCAGTCGGTCATCCTCTACCTGTTCGGCACGCCCGGGCAGGAGCGGTTCGTGTTCCTGTGGGACGACCTGGTCGACGGCGCGCTCGGCGCGGTGATCGTGGTGGACACCAGCCGGATCGACGACTGCTTTCCGGTGCTCGACTACTTCGAGGAGACCGGCACGCCGTTCGTGGTCGTGGTCAACCGCTTCGAGCACGAGCAGCACTTCGATCTGGACGAGGTGCGCGAGGCGCTCGAGCTCGAGCCCGGCATCCCGCTGGTGGAATGCGATGCGCGCAGCCGGGAATCGGTGAAGAACGTCCTCGTGGCCCTGCTCGAGCAGGTGCTGACCCTGTACGTCGCGGCGTGAAGGAGATCCGGCCCTTGTTCACCACCCGTCCCACCCTGCAGGGCACCTTCGGCATGGTGTCCTCCACCCACTGGCTGGCCTCCGCCGCCGCCATGGCGGTGCTCGAGGCCGACGGCAACGCCTTCGACGCCGCCGTGGCCGCCGGGTTCGTGCTGCACGTGGCCGAGCCGCATCTCAATGGCCCGGCGGGCGAGGTGCCGATCATCTTCGCGCCCGCCGACGGACCGGCCCGGGTGCTGTGCGGGCAGGGTCCGGCGCCGGCGGGCGCGAGCATCGAGCACTATCGGGGGCTGGGACTGGACCTGGTGCCGGGCACCGGTCCGCTGGCCGCCGCGGTGCCCGGCGCGTTCGACGCGTGGATGCTGCTGCTGCGCGACCACGGCACCAAATCGCTGGCACAGGTCCTCTCCTACGCCATCGGCTATGCGGAGCAGGGGATTCCGGCGGTGGAGAACATCGGCCGCACCGTCGCGGAGGTCGCGGAGCTGTTCACGACCGAGTGGACCACCTCGGCCGCGCTGTACCTGAAGGACGGCAAGCCGCCGGCTCCCGGTGCGCTGCTGCGCAATCCGGCGCTGGCCGCCACCTGGCGGCGGGTGCTCGCCGAGGCCGAGGCGGCCGGACCCGGCCGCGAGACGCAGATCGACGCGGCCCGCCGGGTGTGGCGCGAGGGCTTCATCTCCGAGGCGCTGGCGGCCGCGGCCGCCCGGCCCGCCATGGACACCTCGGGCGAACGGCACGCGGGCACCCTGACCGGCGCGGATATCGCGAATTTCGAAGCCACGTACGAGGATCCGGCCACCTACACCTGGAACGGCTGGACCGTCGCCAAGTGCGGGCTCTGGAGCCAGGGCCCGGCGCTGCTGCAACAGCTGGCGCTGCTCGAGGACGTTCCCGACTACGGCACGCCCGAGTACTACCACGTGCTCATCGAGGGCTCGAAGCTCGCCATGGCCGACCGTGAGGCCTGGTACGGCGACAATCCGCGGGTGTCACTGGACGCGCTGCTGGCACCCGAATACAACGCCGAACGCCGAAAGCTGATCGGCGACACGGCATCGGCCGAGCTGCGTCCGGGCAGCCCGGACGGACTGACCCCGCGCCTGGCCGAGTTCGTGACCTCGAATGCCGCCGCGGCGGTGGCGGTTCCGATCGGGGCGGGGGAGCCGACCGTCGGCTCCAATGGCGCCACCAAGGGCGACACCTGCCACCTCGACATCGTGGACCGCTGGGGCAATATGGTCGCCGCGACGCCCAGCGGCGGTTGGCTGCAATCGAATCCGGTCGTCCCCGAACTCGGCTTCCCGCTCGGCACCCGCCTGCAGATGGCGTGGCTGGAACCGGATCTGCCGAACTCGCTGACGCCGGGCCGTCGCCCGCGCACCACGCTCAGCCCGTCGCTGGCCCTGCGAGATGGCCGGGCCGTCATGGCATTCGGCACGCCCGGCGGCGATCAGCAGGATCAGTGGAGCACGCATTTCCTGCTGGCCGTGGCGCTGCGCGACCGGGTGCGCGGCGGGCTGGATCTGCAGGGCGCGATCGACGCGCCGAACTGGCACCAGGAGAGCTTCCCGGGTTCGTTCTACCCGCGGACCGTGAATCCCGGTGCGGTGGTGGTGGAGTCGCGGATCGGCGACGAGGTGATCGAGGAGTTGACGCGGCGCGGGCACCGGGTGGCGGTGGGCGGCGCATGGTCGGAGGGCCGATTGTGCGCTGTCGCACGCGATCCCGAGACCGGTGTGCTGTCGGCCGGGGCGAACCCACGGGGAATGCAAGGTTACGCATCGGGGCGATAAACCTGAATCCTCTGTTCCCAGACGAAGTTTCTAAAACGTTCGAGTAGGTTGTTGCACATGCGCGTTCGCCTGTCCAGGCTGTTGGTGTTTCCCGTGGTCGCCGTCGGTATTGCCGCTCTCGCCGCTTGTGGTTCGGTGCAGAAGACGGACGGATCCGCGACGCACACGGATGATTTCGGCACGCCCGTCGGCACCCAGAAGGTGCGCGACGGCGGTGAGCTCGTCATGGGCTTGTCCTCGGAGCCGGACCGGCTCGACCCCACCACCTCGAGTTCGTTCTACACCCGCTACGTGATGAACTCGATCTGCGAAAAGCTCTACGACAACGACTCTTCCGGCAATCTGGTCCCGCAGCTGGCCACGGCGCTGCCCACGGTGTCCGAAGACGGCCTGACGGCGACGATTCCGGTGCGCACCGGCGTGAAGTTCGCCGACGGCACCGCCTTCGACGCCGCAGCGGTGCAGACCAGCCTGCAGCGGCACTTCAGCCTGAAGACCTCGCAGCGCACCAGCGAGATGGGGCCGATCGCGTCCATCGAGGCCAGCGGGCCCTCGACCGTGGTCGTCCACCTCCAGAAGCCCTTCACCCCGCTGACCTCCGCCCTGGCGGACCGGGCCGGAATGATCATGTCCCCGACCGCGCTCGCCGCGGAGGGCGACAATTTCGGCGACAATCCGGTGTGCGTGGGCCCGTTCAAATTCTCGAAACGCGTGCCGCAGACCTCAATCGAGGTGGAACGGGACCCGCTGTATTACGACGCGCAGCACGTGCATCTGAACAAGATCACTTATCGGATCATGGTGGACGCCAATATCCGCGCGGCCAATCTGCGGTCGGGCGATATTCAAGTCGCGGACTATATTTCGCCGCAGGACGCGGGCACGCTGAAAGACGATTCGAAACTGCGCCTGCTGCGCAGCCGTGCGCTGGGTTTCATGGGCGTCTATGTGAATCTCGGGAATGTGGACGGGGCCGGTAAGCCGGTCAAACCCATCGACACCCCGCTCGCCAAGGACGCGCGCGTGCGAGAAGCCCTGTCGCTGAGCATCGATCGCGGCACGCTGGTCGATACCGTCTTCGACAAGTGGTACGAGGCCACCTGCTCGCCGATCGTGCCGCAGACCACCTACGCCACCGCGGCCGTGAACGACTGCCCCGCCTACGATCCGGCGAAGGCCAAGCAACTGCTGGCCGAGGCCGGGGTGCAGACGCCGTACCCGATCAAGCTGGCGGTCCAGACCTCCCAGGACCGGCTGCGCTACGCCCAGGCCCTGCAGAACAGTGCCGCCGCGGGCGGTTTCCAGATCGAGATCGTGCCCACCGAGTACTCCACGCTGCTGGACATGCAGAAGCGCGGCAACTACGAGGCCATGCTGCTGGGCTGGTCCGGCCGGATCGACCCGGACGGCAATATCGCCCGCTTCATGACCACCGGATCCAGCGGCAACTACAGCGGATACAGCGCACCGGCCGTCGACGATCTGCTCGGGCAGGCGGCCCGCACCGCCGACACCGCCAAGCGCGCGAACCTCTACGAGCAGGTCGTGAAGCAGATCCAGAAGGACGGCCCGTACCTCTACACCTACCGTGAGCGGTACCTGACCGCCCACACCACCTCGGTGACCGGGGTCGAGATGTACCCGGACGGCGTCGTGCGCGTGGCCAAGGCCGCGTTCCTGGGGGACAAGGGCTGAGTGCCATGCGCTTTCGCCTAGTTCCGCGCCGAGCGCTGCGGGCGCTCGCGGTGGGTGCGGTCGCCCTCGCGGCGGCCTCCTGCTCCCACGCCCACACCACGGTCCAGATCACCACGCACGCAGACGATTACGGCCAGCCTGTCGGTACGCAGCCGGTGCGCGAGGGCGGTGATCTGGTGATGGGCCTGTCCAACGACCCGGACCGGCTCGATCCGAGCACGTCGAGCTCGCTCTACATGCGCTATGTCATGAGCACCATCTGCGAAAAGCTCTACGACAACGACGCTTCCGGCAATCTGGTGCCGCAGTTGGCCACGGCGCTGCCCAAGTTCTCCGACGACGGGCTCACCGTCACCATTCCGCTGCGCACCGGTGTCAAGTTCGCCGACGGCACGCCGTTCAACGCCGACGCCGTCGAGGCCAGTCTGGAACGGCACCTGAGCCTGCCCGGATCGCAACGCACCGGCGAGATGGGTCCGATCACCGGGATCGACGCCGAGGGCCCCTCGACCGTGGTCATCCACTACAGCGCGCCGTTCGCGCCGATCACCGCGGCGCTCGCCGACCGCGCCGGAATGATCATGTCGGAGGCGGCGCTGAAGGAGGAGGGCAAGGACTTCGGCGATCATCCGGTGTGCACCGGGCCGTTCAAGTTCCGGGAGCGCGCGACCGGCAGTTCCATTGTGGTGGAACGGGATCCGCTGTACTACGACGCGCAGAACGTGCACTTCGACACCATCACCTACCGGATCATGCCCGACGCCAAGGCACGCGCGGATGCCCTGCGCAGCGGGTCGATTCAGGTCGCCGACACCATGTCGCCCCAGGACGCCGACGCGTTGAAGGCCGATCCGCGGTTGCGCCTGCTGGTCTCGGGATCGTTCGGGTTCCAGGGCTTCTACCTCAATATCGGCAACCAGGACGGGGCCGGTAAGCCGGTCAAGCCCCTGGACACCCCGCTGGCCAAGGACCCCCGGGTGCGGCAGGCGCTGTCGTTGAGCATCGACCGACAAGCGTTGGTGGACAAGGCATTCAAGGGCTGGTACGAACCCGCCTGCACGCCCATCGCGCCGCGCACGTCGTACGCGACCTCGGCCGACACCTCCTGCCCGCAGTTCGATCCGGATCGCGCGAAGAAGCTGCTCGCCGAGGCCGGTGTGCAGACGCCGTATCCGATCACCATGCAGGTGATGAACGTCTCCGATCAGCTCGACTACGCTCAGCAGCTGCAGGCCATGGTGGCGCGCGGCGGTTTCGATCTGCGGCTCGTGCCCGCCGAGTACTCGGCCCTGTTGGCGGCGCAGAAGAACGGCACCTACGAGGCGCTGCTGCTGGGCTGGTCGGGGCGGTTGGATCCGGACGGCAATATCGCGCGCTTCCTCACCACCGGATCCAGCGGCAACTACTCCGGATTCAGTTCCGCCGCCCTGGACGACGTGCTGGGGTGGGCGGCGCACACCACCAGCCCCGCGCGGCGCGGGGCGCTCTACGAGCAGGCGGTCACGCTCATCCAGCGCGACAACCCGTACATCTACACGTATCGGCTGCGGAATCTGACGGCGCACTCGGATCGGGTGACCGGTATCGAGGTGTACGCCGACGGTGCCGTCCGCCTGGGCAAGGCCGCCTTCGTCTCGGATCGGAACGGCTGAAACATCGTGTGGCAGTACGCGTTCCACCGCCTGTGGCAGTCCGCCGTCACGCTCGTGCTGGTGTCGATGATCGTGTTCGCCGGGGTGCGCGCGCTGCCGGGCGATCCGGCGACCACCATGGCGGGGCCGGGTGCGGACCAGGCCGCCGTCGACGCGGTGCGCGCCGATCTCGGGTTGGATCGGTCGGTGCCGGTGCAGTACCTCGAATTCGCCGAGCACGCCGTGACCGGTGATTTCGGTCGGTCCATCCGAACTGGAACGCCGGTGCGGCACATGATCGCGACCACGTTGCCGGTCACCGTGCAGCTGGCGGTGTACGCCATGCTGATCGCGGTGCTGGTGGGCGTGATCGGCGGGGTGCTCGCGGCGGTGTATCGGGGGCGCTGGCCGGAATGGGTGGTCAATGGCTTCTCACTGGTCGGGTTGTCGGTGCCGACGTTCTGGCTGGGGATTCTCGGGGTGCTGTATCTGTCGGTCGGCATGGGGTTGTTCCCGGCCTCGGGATACGTTTCCCTGGTAGAGAATCCGGTGCGCGGGCTCTGGTATCTCACGCTGCCCGCGCTGGTCCTGGGCGTGACCCACGCCGCTGTGGTGCAGCGCCAGACCCGGTCGTCGATGGTGGAGACGCTGTCGGCCGACTTCGTGCGCACGGCCCGGGCCAAGGGGCTCGGCCCGCGCGCGGTGATCATCCGATATGCCTTGCGCAACAGCCTGATCGTGGTGACCACGGTGATCGGTTTGCAGCTCGGTCTGCTCATCGCGGGCGCGGTGGTCACCGAACGCGTTTTCGGTCTGCCGGGAATGGGGAAGCTGACCGTGGATTCGGTGTTCACCCGCGACTATCCGGTGATCCAGGCGGTCGTGCTGGTGGTGTCGGCGTCCTACATCGTGATCAATCTGCTGGTCGATGTGCTCTACACGCTGATCGACCCGCGCGTGCGAGTGTCGGGAAGGGCGCAATGACCGTCCAGGAGAACGAATGACCGTCGGGGAGACCGCGATTCGCGGGCGTGCGCTGCGACGGCTGTGGGGCAATCCGCTGGGCAAGGTGGGCGGCGGACTGCTGCTGATCGTGCTCGTGGTCGGTGTCTTCGCGCCCCTGCTGGCTCCCTACGGGCCCGCCGAGGTGCATTTCGTGACACCGTTCCAGCGGCCGTTCACCGTCGGATTCGCCTTGGGCACCGACGATCTGGGCCGCGACATCCTGTCCCGGGTGCTCTACGGCACCCGCGCCTCGCTGGAGGTGGGCGCGCTGGCGGTGGCGTGCGCCGTGGCCTTCGGCGTGCCGATGGGACTGCTGGCCGGGTACTGGCGCTGGCTCGACCTGGTGCTGTCGCGGGTCGCGGATGTGCTGTTGGCCTTCCCCTTCATCATGATCGCCGTCGGGTTGACCGCGATCTACGGCGGCGGACTGACCCAGGCCGCCGTCGCCCTCGGTGTGGCGCAGGTGCCGGTGATGATGCGCGTCGTGCGCGCGGAGACCCTGCGGCTGCGGGAAACCGACTTCGTGCTCGCCGCCCGCGCCGCGAATGTCGGGCACGCGCGCATTCTGCGGGAGCACATCCTGCCCAACGCCCTCGGCCCGATCATCGTGCAGGCCACCGTGATCATGCCGACCGCCGTGCTCGGCGAGGCGATCCTGTCGTTCCTCGGGCTCGGCATCACACCGCCCGCGCCCAGCCTGGGCATCATGCTCTCCGACGCCCAGCAGACCCTGCTGCGCACGCCCTGGCCGGGGATCTTCCCGGGCCTCATGCTGTTGCTGATCTGCCTGGGCTTCAACCTCTTCGGCGATGCCCTGCGCGATGCGCTCGACCCGAAGACGAGCCGCTGAGGAGGCCGCGATGACCGAATCACTGTTGGAGATCAGCGATCTGCGGGTGGCCTTCGGGGACGTGACGGCGGTGAACGGGGTGGACGTGACCCTCGCGCCGGGGGAGCGGCTCGCGGTCGTCGGCGCCTCCGGATCCGGCAAATCGACCCTCGCGCAGGCGATCATCGGCCTGCTGCCCGGGGCCGGTCGGGTCACCGGCGGCAGCATTCGTTGGCGCGGTGAGGATCTCGGCGCCGCCGACGAGAAGCGAATGCGGCGCTTGCGTGGCCGGGAGATCGGTCTGGTGCCGCAGGACCCGATGTCCAACCTGAACCCGGTCTCCCGGATCGGCACGCAGGTGTCGGAAACCCTACTGGCACACGGGCTCTACGGCCGGCGTGCGGCACGCGAGCGGGCCATCGAACTCCTGGCCGAGGCGGGGCTGCCGGAACCGGCGCGCTGTGCCCGGCAGTATCCGCACGAACTCTCCGGCGGCATGCGCCAGCGCGCCCTGATCGCCATCGGCCTGTCCTGCCGACCGGATCTGCTGATCGCCGACGAGCCGACCTCCGCGCTCGACGTGACCGTGCAGCGCCAGATCCTCGACCATCTGGACAAACTCACCCGCGAACTGGGCACCGCGCTGCTGCTGGTGACCCACGATCTGGGGTTGGCCGCCGAGCGGGCGGACCGGGTGCTGGTCATGTCCGACGGGAAAATCGTCGAATCGGGGCCTGCCCGCGAGATATTGGCCGAGCCCGAAGCGGAGTACACCCGTCGGCTGGTGGCCGCGGCTCCCGCGCTCATCGCGCCGCGATCCACCGAGCGGCCCGCGGTCGAGGACAGTGCACCGCCCGCGGCCGACTCCGATCCCGCTGTGGTGCTGGAGGTTTCGGGACTGAGCAAGGAATACCGTGTGCGTGGGAGCGGCACCCGGCGCGTCGTCGACGATGTCTCGTTCACCATCGCCCGCGGCCGCACCACCGCCATCGTCGGCGAGTCGGGCTCGGGCAAGACCACCACGGCCCGCATGGTGCTCGGCCTGCTGCCGCCCACCTCCGGGACCGTCCGCCTCGACGGCACCGAGGTGGTGGGCCTGCGCGGCACCCGGCTCCAGGTCGCGCGCCGGGCCATGCAGCCGGTCTTCCAGGACCCGTACTCGTCCCTGGATCCCATGTGGACCGTCGAACGCATTGTCGCGGAACCCCTGCGCGCCTTCGATTTCGGTGACCGCGCGACCATCCGGGCCCGGGTGCTCGACCTGCTGGACCAGGTGGCCCTCCCGCCCGCCCTCGCGCAGCGTCACCCCCACGAGCTCTCCGGCGGCCAGCGCCAGCGCGTCGCCATCGCGCGCGCCCTGGCCATCGAACCCCGCCTGGTGGTCTGCGACGAACCCGTCTCGGCCCTGGACGTCCTGGTGCAGAAGCAGATTCTGACCCTGCTCTCCGACCTCCAGGACCGCCTGGGCGTCAGCTACCTGTTCATCTCCCACGATCTGGCCGTGGTCCGGGCCCTGGCCCACGACGTCATCGTGATGCGCGCGGGCCGGGTGGTGGAGCAGGGTCCGGCCGAGCGAGTACTCACCGACCCGGCCGACGACTACACCCGCCGCCTGCTCGACGCGATTCCGGGAGCCGCTCTCACGGCCGCGCTGTGACCGCGTCGACGGTCGGTTCCCGCAACAGATTCCGGGACAGCAGCGTCGCGCCCGCGATCGCGCCGGGCATGAGGAAGACGGCCACCACCGGGATCAGGAAGGCGACCGCCAGCGGTACGCCGAAACCCCACGCCAGCATGCGACGAGAACGCAAGAGCGCCAGCTGATCCCGCAGCTGCACGCCGCGGCGCTGCAACGCCACCGAGGTCAGCTCCTGGACGAGGAAGAAGCCGGTGACGAAGATCGCGATCACCGGCACCACGGTCTGACCCACGACGGGCACGAAACCGAGGACGAACAACAGCAGCGCCCACAGCAGGGCGCGGATCAGAATCCGGATCCCGTCGCGGATGGCGATCCACAATTCCCTGGGCAGTGACAATCCCGATTCGGGTGCGGTGCCGTCCGGGGAGACCGAGCGGTCGACCCGCTCGGACAGCGCGTCATAGAAGGGCTGCCCGACCAATAGCGCGGCGGCCGTGAATGTCAGCACCGCCACCAACACCACCAGCGCGATCAGGGCCACGGTGAACAGCCCCCGGAACAATCCCAGCCACGGGCTCGGCCAGCCATCGGCGAACGCGGTGAGCGAGTCGGTCAGCTCCCCGCCCCACACCACCATCGCCAGCACTGCCCCGACGTACAGCACCAAGGTGATGAGCCCCGGCAACACCCCGAAGGCGTACTGCCGCGGATGCCGACTCATCCACCGTTGCCCCGCGAGGAGATACCTGAGCCCGGCCCCGAAATCGCGCATGCCCGGACGATAGCCGCTACGACTCGATGACGAGGCTCGGATGGTGGCGGCGCATGGCGTCGGCGAGGTCCTGCAGCGAGACCGGGACGGTATGGGCCGAGATGGTCACGGGGCTCAGGCCGATACCCCGGTTGGCTTGTCCCAATACCCTTTTGACGAGGGACCCGCGCGTCAGGTAAGCGTCCGGATCGTGCAGCAGCACCTCGAGGAAGCCCTGCCAGCCGATCTGCTGGAAGCGAATGCGGTCGATCTCGGCCCACTCGAGTGAACCGCGACTGTGGTGGGTGATGCCCGTGGCGGTGATGGTCAATTCGGGCGAGCGGCGCACCAGGTGCAGCACGGTGACGGCGAGGTAGGTCAGGAAGAAGCACACCGCGAGCAGGCCGACCACCATCGCACTGGCCTCCCCGGTCTCGAACAGCTTCACGCCGAACTGCACGAAGAGGAAGGCTCCGAATGCGTGCAGCAGGGTGCGCGGCTTCGACGACTGGAAGACGGTCGCGGTGGCGTGGGCGTCGCGGGTATTCACTGTCCCTCTCCGAGGATCTCGCGCGGGCTGAGCGCGTCGGCGTAACCCGCTCACGCTAGCCATCATGTCGGCACCGTGAATCGGTCGTCCAATCAGTCGTCGTCCGGCACGGTGGCCAGGGCGTCCCCGCGGGCCTGCGATCATGGACGAATGAGCAACTGGCTGGAGGTACCCGCGAGCCGTCGGGTGCGGTTCGGCACCGCCGAGTTGCGGGCCGACGCCGAGCGGCCGGGCGGTTGGCTGCTGACCGTCAATGGCATCGCCCAGTCCTATGTCGACCTGGACGACCCGACCTTCCTCGAACTCGAATACGTCCGCTACCTCGGCTACGTGGTCGACGCCCTGGAACCTTCCGACGCCCCGTTGGACGCTGTGCACGTCGGCGGTGGCGGCGCGACCTTCCCGCGCTATCTCTCGGCGGTGCGGCCCGGCTCCCGGCATCTGGTCATCGAGGCGGACGAGGCCTTGGCCGAATTCGTGGACGAGCACCTGGGATTGCGATCGGTCCCGGGCCTCGAACTGCGCCTCGGCGACGGCCTGACCGAAATCGGCTCGCTCCCACCGGCTTCCGCGGACCTGGTGATCGCCGACGCTTACGAGGGACTGCGCCTGGCCCGGGGCATCACCGGTGCCGCCTTCACCACCGAGGTCGCCCGCGTCCTGCGACCCGCGGGCGTCTACCTGTTGAACCTGGTCGGCGCCCGCCACAACCTGGACGCCATCCGCGCGCTCTTCCCGCACCGGGCGCTGCTCGACGGCGATGTCTTCGCCGACTACAACGGCAATCAGGTCCTGGCCGCCAGCCGCGTCCCCCTCCCGCTCGAAGCAATGCGGCAGCGAACCGGCCAGGCCATGCCCCCGGCCCGCGTCTGCGTCGACACCCCCGAGTGAAAAGCGTTCCGCGCGTGGCCCAGCACACGAACCGCGCGGTTCGTAAGTGCCGATTGCCGGTCCGGCTGTGATTGAGTACTGGAGTGGGAGACGAACTTTCAGCTATCGGCGGTCGTCCTGACACTGGTGCGAGTCGTAAGCGCCCCGTGAGCCTGGGTGGCCGCATCGACAACCTCGGCACCTATCGATTCCGGTGCCCGACGCCGGGTTGCCGGTGGTACCGCGACGAGAACACCACCCACACCAATCCGGACTGGCGGGAGCTGGTCGAGGCAGCGATCGACGAGCATCTCGCGGCCAAGCATCCGCACTGGATCCATCCGGAATGGGATCGGCTGGAACCCGACGAGAGTTGATGTATCGCAACGTATTTCGGTCAGTAGCCACCGGAGTTCACTGAGGGGTCGTGGATCTCGCGGCGGGCGCGCCTGTCTAGGGTGGGGCGGTGACCTTCAATGCGAGTTTGTGGCGGCCCGTTCCGGGTTTCGAGAATTTGACCGACATTACGTATCACCGGCACATCGAGCAGGGCACGGTGCGGATCGCCTTCGATCGCCCCGAGGTGCGTAATGCGTTTCGCCCGCACACCGTCGACGAGCTGTATCGGGCCCTCGATCATGCGCGCATGACCTCCGATGTCGGTGCGGTGCTGCTGACCGGCAACGGCCCCAGCCCGAAGGATGGTGGGTGGGCGTTTTGTTCGGGTGGGGATCAACGCATCCGCGGCCGCAGCGGCTACCAGTACGCCTCCGGTGAGACCGCCGACACCGTCGATGTGGCGCGGGCGGGTCGTCTGCACATTCTCGAGGTGCAGCGGTTGATCCGGTTCATGCCCAAGGTGGTCATCGCGTTGGTGAATGGGTGGGCGGCCGGTGGTGGGCACAGTTTGCATGTGACCTGTGATCTGACTCTGGCGTCGCGGGAGCATGCGCGGTTCAAGCAGACCGATGCCGATGTGGGCAGCTTCGACGCCGGGTATGGCAGTGC
The DNA here is from genome assembly GCF_035818515.1 of Nocardia sp. CDC153. NCBI lineage: Bacteria > Bacillati > Actinomycetota > Actinomycetes > Mycobacteriales > Nocardiaceae > Nocardia > Nocardia sp. CDC153. Next base: position 346,684 of record NZ_JAYKYU010000005.1, read on the forward strand.
GTATTTGGCGAAGATGGTGGGGCAGAAGTTCGCGCGTGAGATCTTCTTCCTGGGTCGGCCCTATACCGCCGAGGAGATGCATCAGATGGGCGCGGTCAACGCCGTGGTCGATCACGAGCGGCTCGAGGAGGTGGCGTTGGAGTGGACGGCCGATATTTTGGGGAAGTCGCCGCAGGCGATTCGGATGTTGAAGTACGCGTTCAACCTCCAAGACGATGGTTTGGTCGGTCAGCAGTTGTTCGCTGGGGAGGCCACGCGCCTGGCGTACATGACCGATGAGGCGGTCGAGGGCCGGGATGCGTTCCTCGAGAAACGCGAACCGGATTGGAAGCCCTACCCCTGGTATTTCTGAGCTGACGTATTTCCGAGCTGACCTGCGCTGTCGCGGATTTCGCCAGGCTGTCGGAGGGAACCCACCTCTGCACAGAGTGTGCCCGGGCCGCGACAGCGGGCCGAGGGCGCGGTTAGGCTACGGCAATGCCGTACGTCAGTACCGATGGGGCTCGCGTCTTCTACACCGACTCCGGCGGCCACAGCAGCTCGGTCGTCGTGTTGAGTCATGGATTCTTCATGGACCTGTCGATGTTCGCGCCGCAGGTGGAATATCTGGAAGCCGCGGGGTTCCGGGTGCTGTGCTGGGACGCCCGCGGGCACGGCGGCACCGTCGCCGAGCCGGATCGGCCCTTCACCTACTGGGATTCGGCGCGCGACCTGTTGGCCGTCATGGACGCGGCGGGCGTGGATCGCGCCATCCTGGGCGGAATGTCGCAGGGCGGCTACACGATTCTGCGCACCGCCCTGCTCGCGCCCGAGCGCGTGCAGGGACTGATCCTGCTCGACACCGAGGCCGGTGACTCGCCCGAGGAGCAGCGGGCCGAGTACCGCCAACTGTTCGACGCGTGGACCAATCCCGAAGTGCCCCTGGCGAATCTGGCCGACGGCCTGGCCCCGAACCTGATCGGCGGCACCGCGGCCGACCAGGCGCCGTGGCGCGCCAAATGGGCGGCCAGCGACCGCTCGGCCATCACCCAGGCCGCCAACTGCCTGATCGAACGAGAGTCGCTGCTCGACCGATTGGACGAGATCACCTGTCCCGCCCTCGTGCTGCGCGGTGAATTCGACGGCTCCAGCACCGCCGAAAAGTCCGCCGCCCTGGCCGCCGGACTGCCCGGGTCCGGTCCGGTGACCACGATCACCGGCAGCGGCCACGCCGCCAACTGGACCGACCCCGAGCCGGTCAACGACGCGATCGGCGGATTCCTCAGTCGGCTGGTGAACTCGCCGGCCCGCTGAAGGATTCGCGCATGCCGATGAACCACTGAAACGGCGCGTCCACACTCGGCACATCGGTGATCCGGACCCGTACGCTGTAGGGCTCGCGGGTCACCGGCTCCCGCAGGTGCATCAGGGGTTGATGGCGTTCGAAGTCGACGCGCTCGGCCAGATACATCGTCCGGAAGGTCTCACACGAGCTGAGCCGATCGAGCAGGTCCAGGGCCCACTGCGGGTTCTGGTACCTGCCCATGTGCCACCGGAACCAGTTCACGGTGAGCCTGGCCTCGTCCTCCCATTCGATCATCACCTGCCGCGACTCCGGGACCAGGAAGAACCAGACGAGAATGTTCTCCACGTCCGACAGCCGGGGAAACGCGCGATCGTAGGCCTCATTGGCCCACAACACATTCCAGCGCTCGTCGACATATCCCGACAGGTGCGGGATCAACCCGTCGCCCGCCGCGCGCAGATCGTCGGAGATCAGTTCACGCATCCGGGCGACCGACATCGGGGTGTGCGTGCGCGGTCCCGGAGTCTTGGGCGCCGCGAGATTGTGCATGTGCTGCCGCTCGGCGGGCGTCAGCCGCAGCGCGCGGGCGATCGCGTCCACCACCTCGGGACTCGGCGCGGTCTTCTCGCGCTGCTCGATCTGCGCGATATAGCTCGCGCTGACATCACACAGACCGGCCAACGCCGGACGGCTCAACCCGCGGGGATGATCCGGGTATCGCGGAGCCGTGCGATGGGTTCGAACGAAGTCGGCGAGGTTCGGAGCCAATAACCGCTCGACCTCGACTTCCCCCACTGTGGTGTAGCCAGCTTTCACGGCTGCAGAATACTCTCCGGCGAGCGCGACGACCCGAATCAGAGTGTGCCCCGGCCACCGGAACCCCATGTCGGAGTGGGTATCCCGCCGCATTTCCAATGAACCACCGGCCAGAGGTACCTCTGACCAGCGTGCCCTCGCCGTCTTTACCGCCGTGATCTCCGCGTGATCTGATTTTCCAGCCCCCGCCTCGCACGAGGGGGCGGGGATCCCGCCGCGAGGGCTGCGCGAAGGGGGCGCAGCCCTCGTAGAAGGCCTTCGCCGCGCTGGACGTCGTCGACTACCGTGACCCGCTCCGACGGGACGGCTCGGCCTCCGCGGTGCCGGCGATGGCCGCGAGCGCGTCGCCGAGGGCGTCGGGACGGGATGGACGTTCGGTCCAGACCGCGGCGATATGATCGTCGGGGCGGACCAGCAGCGCACCCTCGCGATCGAGGCGGAACAGCTCGGCCTGCTCACCGGTGAGGGCTTCGACGCGCAGCGGGCAGAAGCCGACGCGCTGTCGTCGCCACAGCGCCGGATCGGCGGTGAAGACGGTGAAGTGCTCACCGACCGCGTCGAGGGTGGAGCGATTCGCGCTCAGCCACAGGTGCGGCATGCGATGCCCCGGCTCGGGCGTGGGCCGGTAGTCGGTACCGGGCTCCGGCGGGTCGGACTCGCCGTGGGCCAGCACCGCCGCCGAGCGGTAGACAACACCGAGCACCAGGCCGAGCTGCGCGAAATACTGCTCCGACCAAGGCAATTCCATCTCCGGCGAGGTGGTCGCGGCAGGCGGCGACACCTCCTGGCGCAGTTGTTGGGTCCGCCGCATCAGCCGGGAGTTCGCCACCGCCTGGTCGAGTGTGCGATGCGCCACCGGAAGCCGTTCCACCGCATAGGTTTCCAACAGACTCGCATCCGCCCACCCCGACAGCACGCCCGCCAGCTTCCAGCACAGGTTGTGCACATCGCCGATACCCGCGTTCATCCCGAGCCCGCCGGCGGGCGGTACCGCGTGCGCGGCATCGCCGGCCAGCAGCACGCGGCCGTCGTGAAAGCGCTCGGCGACAAAGGCGTTGACCGTCCAGTGCTGCACCCGCAGCACATCGACCTCGACGGGGCGACCGGGCCCGATGGCCGCGGCGACGATCGCGTGCCAGTCGGCCGGGGCGTGTTCCTCGGCGACGGTCCCGATCCAGGCCCAGCCGCCCTCCGGATACAGCGGGGTGAAACTGCCGCGCGTGGTCATGTAGACCCCCGCGGGCTGCTCGGCCCGCCACTCGTTCAGGTCGGCGTCGAACACCACCGTCGTGCTGTCTCCGATCGCGCCGGGACCGGCGGCGGGGATGCCCAGCCGTTGTCGGACAGTGGAATTCGCGCCGTCGGCGGCGAGCACGTAGTGGGCGCGCACCCGAGACCGGGTGCCCCGGCGATGGTCGACCAGCTCCGTCCACACCCCCGCGGGTTCCGCGGCCAGATCGATCAGCTCGACGCCGAAGGCCACCGGCGCGTCGGCCGCGCCGAGCAGCACCGGCTCGAGTCGATCCTGTGAGCTGACCACGCCCAGCACCGGGCTGTCCGGGATCGGGGCATTCAGCCCGATCATCGCCGCGCTCGCGAAATCACCGCTGCGCAACGTATCTCGAAATCGCACCCGCCCGAATTCGGGCGCGAACGCGGCCGCCGTCACCGCCTCGGCCAGCCCGAGCTGGCGGAAAATCTCCATGGTGCGCACGTTCACCAGCCGCGAGCGCGGAAACGGCGACAGCGCGCGGTGCTTCTCGACCAGCAGCGTCCGCACCCCCCAGCGCTCCAGCAGGGCACGGGCCGTCAGCCCGACCGGGCCGCCGCCGACGATCAGGACATCCACTTCCGACTCCGCAACGGACATGACCCACTCTTCCTCTCCGCCGGGGCGCGCCCGCCCGGATTCTCGGAGCCGACGCGTTTCCGGTCAGTTTGCGAGAATGGCCTTGCAGTGACGTTTCAATGTCCCCGGCCGCCGACCACACGTCCCCGGCCGCGGGGACTCCGGCGAGGGAGGGCGACCATCACGCGGCAGAGCGCGTCGGCCTTCGGGCACAGCACCACACCCTTCGTCGGGCGGATTCGGGAGCTGGCCATCCTGGTCGAAGCCCTGGACAGCGTCGTCGCGGGCGCGGGCCGCATGGTGCTGATCGCGGGCGAACCCGGTGTGGGCAAGACCCGGCTCGCGGACCTGCTCGCCGAGCGGGCGCGGCGCCGGGGCCTACGTGCGGTCCGCGGACGCGGGCTCGACGACGAGGGCAGCCCGCCCTACTGGCCACTGCGCGAGATCCTGAAATCCTGGCACGACGGCGCCGAACAGCTGCTCGTCGCGCCGAGTTCCTCTTCGGCGGAGCGATACGCGCTGTTCGAGTCGGTCACCGACTATCTGAGCCGGGCCGCGACGCCCACCGGGCTGGTGATCGTGCTCGACGATGTGCAGTGGCTCGACCCGGGCTCGCAGGCGTACCTCACGTATCTGGCGCGCGACATCGCCCGGATGCCGATCCTGGTCGTCGCCACCTACCGCGACACCGAGGTCGTCGGCAACGAACCGCTGCGCAGAACGCTGTCGACGCTCGCCGACGAGCCGGGTGTGACCGGTCTGCGCCTCGGCGGACTCACCGAGTCCGAGGTCGACACCCTGCTGACCGAGTTGCTCGGCGCCGGCGGTGCCGCCGCGGACGTGTGCCGCCGGACCCGCGGCAACCCGTTCTTCGTCACCGAGCTGGCCCGGGTGCTCTCCGACGACGTGAATGCCGCACTGCCGGAACGGATTCGCGACGCGGTGCGCAGCAGACTCGATCGCCTCACCCCGCCCTGCCGCGATATCGTCACCGCCGCGGCCACGGTCGGCTCGGGTGCGGGCACCGGTGCACTGGCCGCGCTCAGCGGCCATCCCATGCCGACCGTGCTGGCCGCGCTCGACGAGGCCGCCGCCGCCGCGATCCTGTCCAGCACAGGCGAATTCGAACACGACCTGGTGCGCGAGACCGCGCGGGTGGAGACGCCCACCGCGCGGCGGCTCGAATTGCACAGGCGCATGGCCGAATACCTCGCCCACCGCGTCGACGCGGCCGACCGGGTCGCGGAGATCGCCTTCCACCTGCTCGCCGCCCTGCCCGTGGGCGACCCGGCCGCCGCCGCGACCTGGGCCGAGCGGGCGGCCGAGCGCGCACTGACCCAGCTTGCCTGGGAGGAGGCGGCTCGACTGTACGGGCGCGCGGCCGAGGTCTCCGCCGACGCCGGGTTCGGCGAACTCGACCGGTCCCGCATGCTGATCGGCAAGGCGAAGGCCCAGGCGCGCGGCAACGATATCGACGGCGCGCGCGAATCGGTGCTGGCCGCAGCGGAACTCGCGCGCGCCGTCCACGACGGGGCCGGGATCGCCGAGGCGGCGCTGGCCCTCGAAGGCATCACCGACAACTGGATCCAGCCGCGAAAACCCCTGTACGAGGAGGCCTTCGAACTCCTCCCGGACGGTGACAGCCCGCTGCGGGCACGCCTGCTCGCGCACTGGGCGATCCAGCTCGCCTACCGTGCCCCCGAGGAGGCGGAGGCACGGTCGGCGCTGGCACTGGCCATGGCCGAGCGAACCGGCGATCGCACCGCCCTGCGAGAGGCGTTGCGGGCCAGGCAGATCACCCGCGGCGGACCCGACGGCGTGACCGAGCGCCTGACCCTCGGCGACCGCATGATCGCCCTCGGACGCGAGGACGATGACGACTACGTCGTCTTCTGGGGGCACCTCTGGCGCTTCGACGCACTGGTCCAGTCGGGCCGCATCGATCACGCGGACGCCGAATTGATCGCCGTCGGCCGCTGCGCCGAGCGGCTGCGCTCACCGTTGGCGCGTTGGCACCTGACCCGCAGCAGCGCCGCCCTGGCGCTGGGGCGGGGACGGTTCGAGCAGGCGCGCGAGCTGGGGGAGCGGGCGCTGGCGCTGGCTCGCTCGGCGTCGCACATCGGCGCGGTCAGCCCCTCGTTGGGCTTCGTCTCCCTCGCCGATGTCCCGACCGGGCGCGGCCGCGATCGCGCGGACGAGTACTGCGCGGGCGCGGCCGCGGCGTTCCCGCCGCTGCGCGCGTTCGGCGCGGCCATGGTGCTGGGCATCGGCCGCCGCGCCGAGGCCGAGCGGCTCTACCGGACCCTGCTGCCCTTCGACTCGCTGCCGGTCTTCGTCCGGCTGGCGGTGCTCGCCGATACCGCCGAGCTGGCAAGGGAATTCGACGACCGCGAGATGGCGGCGGAGATCTATCGCAGGCTCGAGCCGCACGCCGAACTGTTCGCCTGCAATGGCGCGGGCATCACCGCCGTGCGCGGCAGTGTGCACCTACCCCTGGGGCGCGCCGCGGCGACCCAGGGCCGATTCGACACCGCGATCCGGCATCTGCGCGCGGCGATCGAGGTGAATCGGTCGGCCGGATTGCCGCCCGCCGCGCTCGAGGCCGAATTCGAACTCGCCCGCGTCCTGGCCCGGCGCGGGCGCGCGGGCGATCGGGAGCAGGCGCAGGCGCTGGCGGCCGCGACCGCCGCTGCCGCGGCCGCGCTCGGCATGGTGCCGCTGCACGAGCGGTGCCAGGAGCTGGCCGAGTCGCTGGCCGACCACGCACCGGGACCATTGACCCCACGCGAACGCGAGATCGCCGAACTGGTTTCGCGGGGGCTGACCAATCGCCAGATCGCCGCGGCCCTGCACATCGCCGAGCGCACCGCCGAAAATCACGTCCAGCACATTCTGGTCAAGCTGGGATTCACGGGCAGAGCACAGATCGCGGCGTGGTTCGTCGTCGATCGCCGCGAATGAGTACCGAGACTGAGTAGTCGCGCCGACGCGAATCCGGGCGCGGATCCCGACCATCGAACCATGACAATGGAGGGCTCAACCACACTGTTCTTCCGCGCATTGGGACCGACCCGGGTCGAACTCGGCGACACCGCGGTGCATATCGGCGGACCGGTGCCGCGCCGCATGCTCACCGCCCTGCTCGCCGCCGACGGACACCAGGTCTCCGATGGCGCACTGGTGCAACAGATCTGGGACGCGCCGCCGGGGCGCGTGATCGAGACGCTGCGTGTGGTCGCCTGCCGGCTGCGCACCGCGCTCGGCCGTGACGCCCGGAATCCACTGCGGCGCAGCGAATTCGGCTACACCCTGGTGCTCGAGGCGGGCGCGACCGATATCGAACTCTTCCGCGATCGCGTCGCTCGGGGACTCGCGCTGTCGCGTCTCGGTCGTGCGGCCGAGGCGGTCGCGACATTCGATGCGGCGCTGGACCTATGGCACGGACAGCCGTGGGCAGACCTGGGCGACTCGATCGAGATGACGGCCGCGCGACAGGGCCTGCTGGACCTGTACGACGCCGCGGTCGAGGAACGAATCGCGGCGTGCCTCGCCGACGGCGACACCATCGCGCCCCTGGCCGCGCTGCGCACCGCGCTCGCCGCCGGACCCTATCGCGAACGCCGTTGGGAACTACTGGCATTGGCGCTGTACCGCTGCGGACGACAGGTACACGCCCTGACCGAACTACGCCGAGCCCGGGAACTGTTCGTCCGCGAGATCGGCATCGAGCCCGGGCCGGCCCTCCGCGACCTGGAACACCGCATCCTCACCCATGACCCGCACCTGCTGGTCGCCGGTACCCGCGAACTCGTGGGCGGCCGGTTCTGATGCTTCCGCGCGTGGGGCTCGGCAGGGCTTCCTGGCTGGCGGGCTACCCCTGTAATGGCCTTGAAACGCCTGGCTGCAACGGTCAGCAGCGTCCTTCGGTGTAGCGCGGTTAGGAAGGGGCGAACAAATGCCGAATGTCAGGATGTCGTCGGTGTCATCGACCGTATCGATCGCGACGCTGACGTTGCTGACGCTGACCGGATGCGGCGGGGAGACTTCGTCCGCGACGCCGGGAACCTCGGTGGCCGCACAGGCCACCACCGTGGCCGCGAAGGCCACCACGGGATTCACCAAAGACCCTTGCTCACTGCTGACTTCGGCCGAGATCGCCCAGGCCCTCGGCGCCGATGCCACCGCGGCGCCGAGCACCGGCGCCGTCGGCCAGAAGAAGTGCGACTGGAATCTGCCCGGCGACACCACCGGTATCCCCGGCCTCAGCCTGTCCTACTTCAGCCCCAGCCTGGCCACCGCATTCGCGAACGCGATGCACCGGCACGAGCCGCTCGCGCAAAACGAGCGGCAGGTCGACGTGGGTGACGGCGCGATCCTCGAGACCGCCGCCTCCATCATCGATGTGCTGGTCGGCGACTCGGTCTTCCGTGTCACCGGCTACTCCCAGCACCCGATCTCCGACGACACTCTCACCTCCCTCGCCAGGGCAGCCGCTGCCCGATTGCCGTGACGCCCGGCGTGCGTCGAGGAGCGATCGGACCGCGATCGAATGCGCGGACGGCTCCGGCCGTGCTGTGCCGGGTGCTGGGGCCGATCGAAGTGGAGATCGACGGGACTGCCGCGGACTTGGGCGGGCCGCTGTCGCGGCGGGTGCTGGCGGTCCTGTCCACCGGTCTCGGCAATGCCGTCCCCGACGACGAATTGATCGAGCGGGTGTGGGGTGATGGCCGCCGCGGCAATGTCGTTCAAGCGCTACGCGTGATCATCTGGCGACTGCGGGCCGGGCTCGGCCCCGACGGCAGGAGATACCTCGAACGCAGCAGATCCGGATACGCGTTCACCCTGCCGGTCGCGATGACCGACCACGGTCTGCTGGCCGATCTGGTCGCCCGCGGTGAGCGGCACCTCGGCAACGGGGAAACCGGCAGTGCCGTAGCCGCTTTCGCGGAGGCGGTCGCCCTGTGGCGGGGGGACCCGTGGCAGGACCTCGGTGCCGCGGTGGAATTGTCCGGCACCCGTGCGCGCATGTGCGAGCTGCGCGACGTCGCGGTCGAAGAGTGGCAGGCGGCGCGACTGGCCGATGGCGACACCTCGACCGCCGTCGCGGCTCTCCACGAGGCCGTGGTGGACATGCCCTACCGCGAGCGCCGCTGGGAACTCTTGGCGCACGGCCTCTACCGATGCGGTCGACAGGCCGACGCCCTGGCCGCCCTGCGCCGAGCCCGTGCCGCGCTCGTCGCCGACATCGGCGTCGAACCCGGCCCCATACTGCGGACGCTCGAGCAACGCATCCTCGCCCACGACCCCGATCTGCTCGCCGATCCGCTGCTCGGCTCGGGTCGCCGGATGGTTGCTCTGATCTGAAACGAGTACCGACACCAGGGGATTCGAGGGTGTCGGAATCGGGTGATCGGATGCCGATCGTGTTGTGCGCGAGGCGGGACTTGAACCCGCACGTCCGAGGACACCAGAACCTAAATCTGGCGCGTATGCCAATTTCGCCACTCGCGCTGATGGTACGACCGTCCAAACTTTACCGGGTCTAACGGGGATCGCGAAGCACCGGGGAGGTGTGGCGTACTGGTCGGTAACCCTAGCTGGGATTATAACGATTTGATAAACGGCAATGTGAGGGGGCCTCATATTTCCTTCACGGGTGTAACTGACCTCACCAGCGGGTTCAAACATGAGGGAGAGTCATGTTTCGAGGCATTCTGGTACGGACGTACGGAAATACCGGCCGGTAGTGACCCTGGCGGAAACCAAACATGAGGAGATCCTCATGATTTTGTGCCATCCTCGGCGTCTACCAGGGCCTGCGGGCCGAGGGGATACCTGCGCACCGTGAGCGCGGCCCAGTCCTGTTGATGGGGGCCGCCAGGAGAAGGAAGTCGATTGTCTTGACGATCAACGAGAGCACCGGGACCGGATCGAAGGCCAGGGCGGCGGGGAAGTCACGGGAGAGTGGGGTCAGGTCGTCACTGTTGGACCGGTTGCTGGGGGGCGCGCCGTACGCTCTCGCATTCGGTGGACAGGGCGCGCAGTGGCTCAGTGAACTCGAGGAGATCGGGCGCGATTCGGCGCTCGAGCCGGAGCTCACCGCACTGGTCAACGAGGCGGCCGCCAAGCTGGAGCCGGTCGCGTCGCAGCTGCTCGTAGTCCGTCCGGTCGGTTTCGATCCGATCGCGTGGATGCTGGAAGAAGAGATCGCCGATCCGGAGCTGGGGGAGGTGTCGGGAGCGCCGTCAGCGCAGGTGTTGCGCTCCGCCGCCGTCTCGATGCCCGGTGTGTTCCTGACCCAGGTCGCCGCGCTGCGCGCGCTGCGCCTGCAGGGCCTCGACATCGTCGCGCACGCCCCCGCCGCCGTCATCGGTCACTCGCAGGGCCGCATCGCCGCCACCGCCGCCGAGGCGCACGGGCACCGCGATGCCGAACTGCTCGCGGTGGCCCAATTGATCGGTGCCGCCGCCGGACTGGTCGCCCGCCGTCGCGGTCTGCTGCCGGTGGGGGAGAAGTCCCCGATGGTCGCCGTCTCCAATGTCGATCCCGAGGCGCTGCAGGCCGTCATCGACGAGGTCATGGCCGGGGTCGCGCCCGAGAAGGCCGCCGTCCTCTCCATTCGCAACGGCCGCCGCCGCGCGGTGCTGAGCGGCCCGGTCGCCCAGCTGGACCGCGTGCGCCAGCGTGCCGCCGAGATCAATGCCGAGCAGGCCCGCGAGCGCGACGCCAAGAAGCGCGGCGGTTCCGTGTTCGCCCCGGTCTTCGAGGACATCCCGGTCGAGGTGGCCTTCCACCACCCGGCGCTCGCCGAGACCGTCGACCTGGTCGAGGGCTGGGCCCAGCAGTGCGGTCTGGACGCCGAGCTGGCCGCCGCCCTCACCCAGGAAGTCCTGGTCGATCCGATCGACTGGGTCTCCATCGTCGACGACACCGTCGCCGAAGGCGTGCAGTGGATTCTGGACCTGGGTCCCGGTGATCTGCTGTCCCGCCTCACCTCCGGCTCGCTCAAGGGCACCGGCGTCGGCGTGCTCGCCGCCTCCACCCGCCCGGGCCAGCGCAGCCTGTTCACCCCCGGCGCGGCCCCCGAGGTCGCCCCGGCCTGGAGTGAGTTCGCGCCCAAGCCGATTCGCCTGCCCAACGGCCGCATCGTGGTCGAGACGGCGTTCACCAAGCTGACCGGCCGCTCCCCGATCCTGTTGGCGGGCATGACCCCCACCACGGTCGACGCGAAAATCGTTGCGGCAGCGGCCAATGCGGGCCACTGGGCCGAGCTGGCCGGTGGCGGCCAGGTCACCGAGCAGATCTTCGCCGACCGCGTCGAGGAGCTGAAGAGCCTGCTGCAGCCCGGTCGCGCGGTGCAGTTCAACTCGCTGTTCCTGGACCCGTACCTGTGGAAGCTGCAGCTGGGCGGCAAGCGCCTCGTGCAGAAGGCCCGCACCGCGGGCGCCCCGCTGGACGGTGTCATCGTCACCGCCGGTATCCCGGAACTCGAAGAGGCCGTGGGGCTCATCGAGGAGCTGACCGAGGTCGGCATCACCCACGTGGCGTTCAAGCCCGGCACCGTCGCGCAGATCCGCGCCGTGCTGCGCATCGCCGACTCGGTCCCCGGCTACCCGGTCATCATGCACATCGAGGGCGGCAAGGCCGGTGGCCACCACTCCTGGGAGGACCTCGACGACCTGCTGCTCGAGACCTACGCCGAGCTGCGTGGGCGCGACAATGTGATCGTCTGCGTCGGCGGCGGCATCGGCACGCCCGAGCGCGCCACCGAGTACCTGACCGGCGAATGGTCGATCCAGCACGGCTATCCGGCCATGCCGCTGGACGGCGTGCTGGTCGGCACCGCCGCCATGGCGACCCTCGAGGCCACCACCGCCCCCGAGGTCAAGCAGCTGCTGGTCGACACCCCCGGCACCCCCGACTGGGTCGGCGCGGGCACCGCCTCGGGCGGAATGGCTTCCGGCCGTTCGCAATTGGGCGCGGACATCCACGAGATCGACAACGCCGCCTCCCGCACCGGCCGCCTGCTGGACGAGGTCGCCGGTGACGCCGAGGCCGTGGCAGCGCGCCGCGCGGAGATCATCGAGGCCCTCAATGTCACCGCCAAGCCCTACTTCGGTGACGTCGCCACCATGACCTACCTGGAGTGGCTGGAGCGCTACGTCGAGCTGGCCGTGGGCCTGGACCGCCGCAAGGACTTCGACTGCGGCGCCGACTTCTCCGACGCCATCGCCGACGCCACCCGCTCGGTGTGGCTGGACATCACCTGGCGCGACCGGTTCGCGGAAATGGTGCGCCGCACCGAATCCCGCCTCAACCCGGCCGACCGCGGCGAGATCGCAACGCTTTTCGCCAGCGACGACGCCTTCGAGGCTCCGGTACAGGCCATCTGCACGCTGAAGGAGCAGTACCCGGCCGCGGCCGAGACCGTGCTGCACCCCGCGGACGTCCCGTTCTTCGTGAGCCTGTGCAAGACCCCCGGCAAGCCGGTCAACTTCGTCCCGGTCGTCGACCAGGACGTGCGCCGCTGGTGGCGTTCGGATTCCCTGTGGCAGGCCCACGATCCGCGCTACAGCGCCGACCAGGTGTGCATCATCCCCGGCACCGTCGCCGTCGCGGGCATCACCCGCGTGGACGAGCCGGTCGGTGAACTGCTCGACCGCTTCGAGCAGAACACCGCCTTCGCCCTGGTGCGCGCGGGCGTCGTCCCGGCCGCCGTGGACGGCCGCCGCCGCGCCGAGGTCGCCAATGGCCTGCTCGACATCGTCTTGGCCGCACCGGATGTGCAGTGGGCCGGACGCACCACCGTCAACCCCATCCACCGCCTGGGCAACCTGGACGAGTGGGAGATGAACGGCAAGGGCGCCAAGCACCCGCGCACCGGCGCCACGCTGTCGGCCACCGAGGGACCCGAAACCGATTCCGCCTATGTGGAATTGGCGGTCCCGCTGCTGGGCAAGGATGCCGTCAAGATCCGCATCACCGTCCCGGCCTCCGTGTACAACGGTGGCGCGCCGGTCATTACGGAGGACGACGCCGAGGCCGCCATGTCGGCGCTGCTGTCGGTCGCGGCCGGGCAGTCGCTGCCCGAGGTCAAGGATGTCGACGGCGTCAAGGTCGCTCGCGTCAATGTGGCGTGGAGCCCGGACCTGATCGCCGACCACGCCGGTGTCACCGGATCCGGCCTGCCGGACACGCTGTCCACCATCGGCCGCACCGTGCCCGACGTGCTGGTCGGCGCGTGCTGGCCCGCCGTGTTCGCCGTCCTCGGCGCGACCCGCACCGCCGCCGGGCAGAGCGTCATCGAGGGCATGCTCGACCTGGTCCACCTCGATCACCAGATCGAGCTGAACGGCGAACTGCCTTCCGCCGCAAGCGTGCTCGCGGTCCGCGCCGAGTCGGTCGAGACCCTCGACACCGATCTGGGCCGGGTCGTCGAGGTGCGGGTGCGCATCTCGGGCATGCTCGACAAGCCCGAGACCGGCATGTCCATGCCGACCGTCGCCACTCTGACCGAGCGCTTCGCCATTCGCGGCCGCACCGGCTCCGCCGAACTGGCCGACCCGCCGCGCGCCGCCGGTTCGCTCTCGGCCGACGCGACCGACACCCCGCGTCGCCGCCGTCGCGACGTGGCCCTGGTCGCCCCGCGCGCCATGGGCGCGTTCGCGCAGGTCTCGGGTGACTTCAACCCGATCCACACCTCCGAGAACGCCGCCAAGCTGGCCGGTCTGGGTTCCCCGATCGTGCACGGCATGTGGCTCTCGGCCGCCGCGCAGCACGCCGTCTCGGCCATCGACTCGGGCGACAAGGTGCCGCCGCGCACCATCACCGCCTGGACCACCCGCTTCCTGGGCATGGTCCGGCTGGGTTCCGCGGTCGACGTGCGCGTGGAACGCGTTGCGGTGGACCACGGTTCGGAGATCGTCGAGGTCTCCTGCCGCATCGACGGCAACCTGGTGATGACCGCCACCGGCCGCATCGCGCCGCCGAAGACCGTCTACGCCTTCCCGGGGCAGGGCATTCAGGCCAAGGGGATGGGCCTGGAGGCACGCACTCGCTCCAAGGCCGCCAAGGAGATCTGGGACGCCGCCGACAAGCACACCCGCGAGGCGCTGGGCTTCTCCATCCTGGCCGTGGTGCGCGACAACCCGACCTACCTCAAGGCGCGCGGCGTGGAATACCGCCACCCGCAGGGCGTGCTGCACCTGACCCAGTTCACCCAGGTGGCCATGGCCACTCTCGGCGTGGCCCAGGTCGCGGAGCTGCGCGAGGCCGGTGCCTTCATCGAAGGGGCAATGCTCGCAGGGCATTCCGTCGGTGAGTACAACGCGCTGGCCGCCGCCGCGGGCGTGCTGCCGCTCAACGCGGTGCTCGAGGTCGTGTTCCAGCGCGGTTCGGCCATGCACGAGCTGGTGCCCCGGGATGCCCAGGGCCGCAGCGACTACCGCATGTGCGCCATCCGCCCCTCGCAGATCGGCATCGCCGACGACGAGGTCATCGACTGGGTCAAGGGCATCGGCGAGCAGGCCGGCGAGTTCCTCGAGGTCGTCAACCTGAACCTGCGCGGCTCGCAGTACGCCATCGCGGGCACCGTGAAGGGTTGCGAGGCACTGGAAGCCGAGATCGAGCGGCTGCGCGCCGAGACCGGCGGCAAGCGCGCGTTCGTGCTCATCCCGGGCATCGACGTGCCGTTCCACTCCACCGTGCTGCGCGCCGGTGTGCCCGAGTTCCGTGCCAAGCTGCTGGATCTGCTGCCCGAGGACCTCAAGCCCGAGCTGCTCATCGGCCGCTACATCCCGAACCTGGTGCCCAAGCCGTTCAACCTGGAGCGCGAATTCGTCCAGGAGATCGCGGATCTGGTGCCGTCCGAGCCCCTGGCGGAGGTGCTGGCCAACTGGGACGACTGGGCCGCCAAGGAAGTCGAGCTGTGCCGCGTGGTGCTGGTCGAGCTGCTGGCCTGGCAGTTCGCCAGCCCGGTGCGCTGGATCGAGACCCAGGACCTGCTGTTCACCGATGTCGAGCACGGTGGCGTGGGTGTCGAGCGGTTCGTCGAAATCGGTTTGGCCGCAACGCCGACCGTGGCGAACCTGGCCTCGAACACGCTGAAGCTGCCGCAGTTCTCCAATGCGGTCGTCGAGGTTCTCAATATCGAGCGCGAGCGCGGCATCGTCTACTCGACCGACACCGATCCGGCTCCGGTGGAGGAGGCCGAGGAGGCTCCCGCCGCCGAGACCGCCACCGCCGCACCGGCTCCGGCCGCTGCCGCCCCGGCCCCCGTGGCCGCGCCGACCGGCGGACCCACCCCGGACGACATCGCCTTCACCGCCGCCGACGCCACCCGCGTGCTCATCGCGCTGTGGACCAAGCTGCGCATGGACCAGATCGGCCCGGTGGACACCATCGAGGGCCTGTGCGACGGCGTCTCCTCGCGCCGCAACCAGCTGCTCGTCGACCTCGGCGCGGAGCTCTCGCTCGGCGCCATCGACGGTGCCGCGGACGCGGACATGGGCGCGCTGTCCAACACCGTCGACCGCCTGGCCCGCACCTACAAGCCGTTCGGCTCGGTGCTGTCCGACTCCATCGGCGATCACCTGCGCAAGGTCTTCGGCCCCTCCGGCAAGCGTCCCGCCGCCATCGGCGAGCGCGTGAAGAAGGTCTGGGGTCTGGGCGACGGCTGGGCCAGCCACGTCACCGCCGAGGTCTCCCTCGGCACCCGCGAGGGCCAGTCGGTTCGCGGTGGCGACCTGGGTGGCCTGGTGTCCGGCGGACTTTCGGACGCCGCGTCCGTGGACGCCGCCATCGACGCCGCCGTGCAGTCGGTGGCCGCGCGCCGCGGGGTCGCGGTCTCCATGCCCTCCGCCGGTGGCGGCGGCGGTGGCGCGACCGTCGACGCGGCCGCGCTCGGCGAGTTCACCGAGCAGATCACCGGACGCGACGGCGTGCTCGCCCAGGCGGCCCGGGTGATCCTGGAGTCGCTCGGCCACGTCGAGCAGGCGTCCGCGCCGGAGGCCACCACCGACACCCTGGTGGATCTCGTCTCGGCCGAATTGGGTTCGGACTGGCCGCGACTCGTCGCGCCCGCCTTCGACGCGAAGAAGGCCGTGCTCATCGACGACCGGTGGGCAAGTGCCCGTGAGGATCTCGCCCGCCTGTGGTTCGGCAACGACGGGTCCCTCCCGGCCGAGCCCGAGGTGGACGGCTACTACGGTGCCGGGGAAGCCGTTGCGGCCCAGGCCAACTGGTGGCGCAACCGGGCCATGAAGGAGGCCCGCTCGGTGCTGGCCGGTGTCTACGGCGCGATCGCCGAGGCCGCCGTGTCCACCGCGGAGGCCGGCGTCTGGTCCTCCGACATCGCCGTGATCACCGGCGCCAGCAAGGGTTCCATCGCGGCGGCGGCCACCGGCCGACTGCTCGCGGGCGGTGCCACGGTCGTGGTCACCACCTCCAAGCTGGACGACGAGCGCCTGGGCTTCTACAAGCAGCTCTACCGCGACAACGCCCGCCACGGCGCCGCCCTGTGGGTGGTCCCGGCGAACATGGCCTCCTACACCGATATCGACGCGCTCATCGAGTGGGTCGGCAACGAGCAGGTCGACAATGCCGGTGGCGCGAAGGTTCTCGTCAAGGACGCGATGACCCCGACGCTGCTGCTGCCCTTCGCCGCGCCCCGCGTGGCCGGTGACCTGGCCGACGCCGGAGCCCGCGCCGAAATGGAGATGCGCGTGCTGCTGTGGTCGGTCGAGCGCCTCATCGGCGGGCTGTCCAAGCTGGGCGCCGACCACGATGTGGACGCGAAACTGCATGTGGTGCTGCCGGGTTCGCCCAACCGCGGCATGTTCGGCGGGGACGGCGCCTACGGCGAGTCCAAGGCCGCCCTGGACGCCATCGTCGCCAAGTGGCGCGCGGAGAAGTCCTGGGCCGAGCGGGTCACCCTGGTGCACGCGCTCATCGGCTGGGTGCGCGGCACCGGCCTCATGGGCGGCAACGACCCGCTGGTCGAGGCCGTCGAGAAGGCGGGCGTGCACACCTGGTCCACGCTGCAGATGGCCGACGAACTGCTCAAGTGGTGCAGCTCGCGGGCCCGCGTGGTGACCGCGGCCGGACCGCAGCAGATCGACCTCACCGGCGGTCTCGCCGGAGCCAAGCTGGACCTGCCCGAACTCGCCCGCGAGGCGCGCGAGCAGGCCGAGGCCAAGGCGGCCGAGGAGTCGGAAGGCGCCGACGCGGCCAACACCATTGCGGCGCTGCCCGCCCCGCCGACCCTGAGCTCCAAGCTGCCGACCCCCGAATGGGGTTCGGTCACCGCCGATCTCGACGACATGGTCGTCATCGTCGGCGCGGGCGAGCTCGGACCCTACGGCTCGGCGCGCACCCGCTTCGAGATGGAGGTCTCCGATCAGCTCTCCGCCGCGGGCGTGCTGGAGCTGGCCTGGACCACCGGCCTGGTCACCTGGGAGAACGATCCCAAGCCGGGCTGGTACGACACCGAATCCGGTGAGTACGTCGACGAATCCGAGATCGCCGAGCGCTACCACGACACCGTGGTCCAGCGGTGCGGCGTGCGCCGCTACGGCGACGACGGGGCCATGATCGACAATGCCGCACCGCTTTTGACCTCGGTGTTCCTGGACAAGGACCTGAGCTTCGTGGTCAACAGCGAGGCCGAGGCGCGCGCCTTCTACGCCGCCAACCCGGAGCAGACGGTCGTCACCCCGGTCGAGGGCACCGGCGACTGGCAGGTGACGCGCAAGGCGGGCACCGAGATTCGCGTGCCGCGCAAGGCCAAGCTCTCACGCACCGTCGGCGGTCAGATCCCCACCGGCTGGGATCCCACCAAGTGGGGCATCTCCGCCGATATGGCGAGCTCCATCGACCGGGTGGCGCTGTGGAACATCGTCTGCACCGTGGACGCGTTCCTGAGCTCCGGCTTCAGCCCCGCCGAACTCATGAGCTGGGTGCACCCGGCCATGGTCGCCAACACCCAGGGCACCGGTATGGGCGGCATGTCGTCGATGCGCTCGCTCTACATCGACAACCTGCTCGGTGAGCCGCACGCCAACGACATCCTGCAGGAGGCGCTGCCCAACGTCGCTCTCGCCCATGTGGTTCAGAGCTACGTCGGCTCCTACGGCGGCATGATCCACCCGGTCGCGGCCTGCGCGACCGCGGCGGTCTCCGTCGAGGAGGGCGTGGACAAGATCAAGCTGGGCAAGGCCGACCTGGTGGTCGCCGGCGGCTACGACGATCTCGGCATCGAGGGCATCGTGGGCTTCGGCGACATGTCCGCCACCGCCGACTCGGCGGCCATGTCCGCCAAGGGCATCAGCGACCGCTACTTCTCCCGCGCCAACGACCGTCGCCGCGGCGGCTTCGTCGAATCGATGGGTGGCGGCACGGTGCTGCTGGCCCGCGGCTCGGTCGCCCTGGAGATGGGTCTGCCGGTGCTGGGTGTCGTCGCTTTCGCGCAGTCCTTCGCCGACGGGGTGCACACCTCCATCCCGGCCCCCGGCCTGGGTGCGCTGGGCGCGGGTCGCGGCGGCCCGGAGTCCAAGCTGGCCAAGGAACTCGGCAAGCTGGGCGTGAGCGCGGACGAGATCGCGATCGTGTCCAAGCACGACACCTCCACGGCCGCCAACGATCCCAACGAGTCCGAGCTGCACGAGCGGCTGGCCACCTCGCTGGGTCGCTCGGAAGGCGCTCCGCTGTTCGTGATTTCGCAGAAGACCCTCACCGGTCACGCGAAGGGCGGCGCGGCGGCGTTCCAGATGATCGGCCTGTGCCAGGTGCTCGAGCAGGGCGTCATCCCGCCCAACCGCAGCCTCGACTGCGTGGACGAGAAGATGGCCCAGTACCCGCACCTGGTGTGGCTGCGCGAGGCCTTGCAGGTGGGAGATCGCTTCCCGCTCAAGGCCGGTCTGGTCACCTCGCTCGGCTTCGGGCACGTGTCCGGCCTGGTCGCCATCGTGCACCCGCAGGCGTTCATCGAGGCCATCGCCGACGCCGAGCAGCGCGAGGCCTACCGGCGCAAGGCGCAAGAGCGTCAGCTCGCGGGCCGTCAGCGCTTCGTCGAGGCCATGTGCGGCGGGGCCCCGCTGTACGAGCGGCCCGCCGACCGCCGCCTCGGCGGCGACGGGACCCCGGCCAAGAAGTCGCGGCAGCTGGAAGCCGATGTGCTGCTGTCGCCTTCGGCTCGCCTGAGCTCCGACGCGGTGTACGTGGCGGTGCCGAAGGGACCGGCCTGCCAGTGAGAGACGGGCCTGCTGGTAATTAGCCCCCGGCAGGTCAGACACGGCGGGCTCGCGCCTCGGCTTTCAAACACGAGAGCTGCGGCGCGGGCCCGCCGTTCCATGTCGTCGACAGGCGTCCCAGGTCGGCGACAAACAGGGCATGCGCGGCGGCTACGGTGCCGTAGGTCCGCTGGTAAGTTCGCAGCCAATTCGACTGCACCTCACGAGGAATCTAGGAGTCCCGCACTGTGACGATCCTGGGTATCGGCCTGGACTTGGTCACCATCTCCGAGTTCGCCGAACAAATGGAACGCACCGGAACCACCATGCTCCGGGAGAGTTTCACCGCCGGAGAACGGCGCTACTGCCAGAGCAAGGGCACCGATCCGGCCCGCAGCTACGCCACCCGCTGGGCGGCCAAGGAGGCGGTCATCAAGGCGTGGGCCAGCTCTCGCTTCGCCCGCAGCCCGCAGATCGGGGACAACCCGTACCCGCTCATCGAGGTGGTGAACGACGCCTGGGGACGGCCCAGCATCAAACTGCACGGGCTGGCAGCGGAATTCCTGCCGCGGGTGCGAGTTCACCTGTCGCTCACCCACGATGGGGACACGGCGGCCGCCATGGTCGTACTCGAGGATCCGGGCGAACTAGCGGACCTGATTCGCGACTGACCCCGTCATTCCGGCGGGCATTTGGCCGGAATCTAGTCAGGATCGAACGTCGTGCGCTGTCCGCCGGATCGCGACTCCTTCTCCGCGATCAGCAGATACGCCACCATGAGGCGCTTGAGCTCGGCGACGGCGTCCTCATGGGCCAGCCCGTCCTGCACCGAGAAGTTCAGCATCGAGTACACGACGTGCACCAGCACCTGCGCCATCATCGAGCGCCGACCGCGGGGGGTGCGCGGCATGAGCGGGCGCAGCATCTGCGAAACCGCCTCGGCGAACTCCTTTTCGTGGATCGCGCCGGTCGCCCGGGTGGACGGCGTGGACTGCATGGCCAGCCACACCTCGCGCCGCGACGGGTCGGTCATCCACAGATCCGCCAGGTGATCGACCAGCTGCGTCATGTGCCGCAGCCAGTCCATGGACGGGATCTCGCCGTGAAAATCGGACAGCTCCTGCGAAACCGCCACCAGGTCTTGACGATTCAGCTCGCAGACGATGACGTACTTGTTGGCGAAGAACTGATACAGCGTGCCGATCGGCACCTCGGCGCGGGCCGCGACCTCTTCACAGGTGAACGATTCGAACCCGACCTCGACGAGTAATTCCCGGGAGGCCTGCAACAGGGCGTCGAACTTGCGTTTTGATCGTTCCTGCGTCGGGCGGCGACGGGGCATCAGCTCCTGTGGATCGTCCTGCAGCTCCAACGCAGGGTCCGGTCGTCGCGTCGACCTGGTTCCCGTGCGTGCTTCCACGCTCAACAGCCTACGGGTAGCGACACGCGCATGACACGCTGCGGTACTTCGTGTGTCACCGCGTCCTACCCATCCGAGCCGCCTTCGGCGCCGAAGACCCATCGCAGCTGCGTCTCAGCAGCGGGCTATCTGCTGGGTGGGAATCGACATAGCGGGAATCGAAAACATTGTCGGCATGACGACGTTGGAAGGCTGATTGTGGTTGCTTCTACCTCTGCTCGTTCCGCGGTGACCATCGGCGTCTCCACCGAGCGCGGCACCGTACGCGCCGTGGCGTTGGCCGATGACGGCGACAAGCTGCACGAGCGCGTGGTGCTCGAACGTGTCGTCGAGATCGGCGGGGATGCGAAGGCGGACTTGGCCGTCGCGGTGGAGTTGGCGATGGAGGACATCGCCGACAAGATCGGCGCGGATCGCGAGATCCTCGGCGCGGCCGTCGCCTACCGCGATGCCGCCGAGCGCCGGGCCATTGTCACCAGGCTGGCCGCCGGGCCCTGGCACGACGCCTCGCTGGTGTCGGCCAAGTCCGCGCATCTCGCGGTCGCGCGTGCCATCACCTGGGTGGACGAGTTCGAGGATCTGGCCATCTGCGAGGTGGTGCCGGGCTTCCAGGCGTTCTCGCTGATCTCGCCGGACCGCAGCCGGGTGCTCGCCGCGGTGACGCTCAGCGGCGGCGCGGCCACCGAGGAGACCATGCGGGCCGCGGTCACCGCCGCCTGGGACCAGTTCGACGCGGCCGGGGTGAAGCCGGACGCGGTGGTGCTCATCGGTTCGGCCGCAACCGAACCCGCGGTGGTGGCGGCGCTGGAGTCGGGCTTCGGCGCGCCGGTCATCCCGTGCGGGGTGGCGGCCATCGCGCCCGCGATCGGGGCGGCCTTGGCGGCATTGCCCGAGGCCGAGTTCGCGGGTGAGGCGGCCGAGCGGATTCGCCGGGCGCGCGGCACCGCGGCGCTGTTCGCGGCGGCCAGCGTGCTGGCGGGCGGACTGGTGGCCGGTGGCGTCTACGCCGCGGGCAGCGATTCCAAGAAGGTGCCGCAGCCCATGCTCATCGACTCCCGGGTCTCGGCCGACGCGCACAATGGCGGCGCGCATCCGGTCGGTGATCAGGCCGTGGCCCCCGCACCGGATTCCGGTTCGGCCGGTGCCCCGATGGATGGCACACCGGGCATGGTCACCCCGACCGACGCGGTCACGCCGAACTCCGATCAGCCTGCGCCCGAATCGCAGCCGAGTGATCTGGTGACCATCGACCCGGCCACCCTCAATTGGGGCCCGCACTCGGACGGCACCAAGTTCGGCACCCACCCCAAGCCCCTGATCAAGGCCGCCCCCGAGCCGGAGGTCAACTCCAGCCCCGACTCCATCATCCCGGCCCCCACCCACGCCGTCGGTGCCCCGACCGAATCCGGCCTGTTCCCCGGCGAACTCGCCCCACCCCCATTAGGCACCCAGGAATTCTCCACCTGGTGGGACAACCACTGGCGCATGATGCTCCAGTGGGCCGCGCAAATGATGCCCAAGGTCTAGCGGTCGCTCCCCGCATCTTTCGCATGAGCCCCGGCCGAATCCGGCCGGGGCTCAATGCATTGGGAGAAGCTCAGACCGAGAGGTCGCGGCGGAGTTTGGCGACGTGGCCGGTGGCCTTGACGTTGTACTGGGCGACCTCGATCTTGCCGTTCTCGTCGACGAGGAAGGTCGAGCGGATGACGCCGGTGACCTTCTTGCCGTACATCGTCTTCTCGCCGAACGCACCGTAGGCGCTCAGTACTTCTTTGTCCGGGTCGGACAGCAGCGGGAAGGTCAGCTTTTCGGCGTCGCGGAATTTGGCGAGCTTGGCGGGCTTGTCGGGGGAGATACCGACCACCTCGATGCCCGCGCCCTCGAGTTCGGCCAGGTTGTCGCGGAAGTCGCAGGCCTGCTTGGTGCAGCCGGGAGTGCTGGCCGCCGGGTAGAAGTAGACGATCACTTTGCGGCCGCGGTAGTCCGACAGCGAGACGTCCTTGCCGTCGGCGTCGGGCAGGGTGAAGGCGGGCGCGGTGTCGCCGGGACTGAGTCGGTGATTCTCGGTCATGCCGCCACGCTAGTCGACGGGCTCGAGGCGGTGTTGGCGATACACTCCTGAGCAGGTCGGCTCGCCCGCCTCCGCGTCGCCCCGATGCTCAGGCGCCTGCGCGACCGACCCCGAGACGACAGCGCCGCCTGCCCAGCGCGGCTATCCAGACAGGAGTGTGACGTGGCGAGAGACACCGAGGCGATCGAGCGTGAGATCGAGGCGGCCCGCAACCGGCTCGCGAGCACCCTCGACGAACTCGCGGTCCGCACCGACCCCCAGCGCCTGGCCGACAACGCCAAACAGTCCGTCGTGGCCAAGCTCAACGAGCCCAAGATCAAGTACAGCCTCATCGGCGCGGGCGCCCTCATCGTGGGCCTGGTGGTCCTCAAGATCGTCCGCCGCTAGCCGACGCCCGAACGCGAGAGCGGCCCCGGTCCAATCGGACCGGGGCCGCTTTCTTGTTCAGGGGTTTCAGGGGTTGCTCTGCGAGTTCGAGAGTCGCAACCCCTCCCGATTCGGGGTTTCAGGGGTTTACCCCTGAGAGTTACGAGAGTTGTTTCAACTCTCGGGGCGACTGCTTCGGCGCGTCAGCGGCGAATCAGACCGTCGGGCACGCCATTCCGGTGCCGTCGGGGTCGAGGTGGGGGCTGTAGCCGGGCTGCCCGCGGAAGAGCGGAGCCACGCCCGCGGCGCGGGCCTGGTCGCAGTTCTGGTAGACCGGACCGCCCGCGGAGCCGGTCTGGGTCAGACCCGCGGAACCGGTGGCGGCGGAGCCGGTGTCGATGGCGGACGAGCCGGTGCCCGAGGACCCGGTGGGGACGTCGGCAAGGGCGACGGCGGACTGGGCTGCGATGGTCGTCAGGCCCGCGACGCTGGCGGTGACGAGAAGCCGTCGAACGTTCATGTATTCCTCAATGTCGGCGCAATAGGGTGGTAACTGGCCCGGTTCGGCGCGGATTGCCACCGCCGCCGCGGGCGATCGCGACGCGGTGACCGGTCCGGGCTCGGCGTCGAGTGTTCTGGCGCAACGTTGCATTGTCAACCGGATGAGCTATCCCTCCAGGTGAATTAGGGGATTTGCCCCGAACGCCCGGAACCTCTTCTGCCGGAATATGTCTCATTCGTCCTGCCCGGAAAGCCGCTCTCGCATTGACGATTTCCGCCAGAACTACGCAAATCGAACGGCTTGTACTGTACGTCAGCACGTCGTTCCAGGCCCGCGATGATTCGCCGTGAGGTTCCTGTGCATTCTTATGGTGTCCGTGTCAACTATCCGTCGATAGTATGGAGCCCATGACGCGCTGGCTGACCGACGAGGAACAGACGACCTGGCAGTCCTATATCCGCATGCGGCAGCGGCTGGACTCCGCGATCGCCGCCGGTCTCGCCCAGGACGGCCTGTCCTTCTCCGACTACGAGGTCCTGGTCGCCCTCTCCGCCGCCGGTGGCCAATTGCGCGCCAAGGAACTCGGCGCCGAGATCTGCTGGGACAAGAGTCGCTTGTCCAAGCACCTGTCCCGCATGGCCACCCGCGGTCTGGTCGACCGCTGTCAGGCCGCCGACGACGCCCGCGGCCGCGAGGTCCGCCTCACCGACGCGGGCCGCCACGCCCTCGAGGCCGCCGCCCCCAACCACGTCGAACTGGTCCGCCGCCTCTTCATCGACGACATGACCCCGGCCGAGGCGGCGGCCATGCGCTCCCTGGCCGAGCGAGTGGTCGCCGAGGTCGAACGCACGGACATCGAAGGGCTCGGCTGAGCGACCGCCGCATCGAACCGGGCTCAGTCCTTCTCGCGCTCGAACTGCGCGCGTTTCCAGTCGCCGAAGGGCTCGTCGCGTTCGCGGACGGCCTCACGGAAACCGGCGGTGGCCGAGCGCAATTGGAAGGCGTAGCCCTCGCGGGTGTGGCGGGAGATGCCGTCGAAAACGGTGCTGACCATGCCGGAGTTGAGCACGCCCTGGTTGAGCAGGGCGCTGTTGAGGGCCAGTTTGGCCATGATCAGCTGGTTGATCGGAACGCGGGAAATGCGTTCCAGCAGTTCCTCGGTGCGGGCGTCGAGCTCGTCGGCGGGTGGGGCCTCGATGGCCAGGCCCCACTCCAGCGCCTGCTTGCCGGTGAGGCTGTCGCCGGTGAACAGCATGCGTTTGGCGCGCTGGTCGCCGACCCGGTGCGCCCACATGCCCGCGGCGGGAATCCCCCAGGTGCGGGTGGGCGGGTAGCCGAAGCGGGCGTCCTCGGCGCAGACGATCTGATCGGCGAACAGCGCGATATCGGTGCCGCCCGCGATGGCGAATCCGTGCACCTTGGCGACGGTCGGCTTGTTGGCGTGCAGCAGGCTGGCGAAGCCGCGGTTGAAGCGCGACATCATGGCGTAGTCGACCATGGGATCCCAAGTGCCCCAGGGATTGTGATTGCGCGCCTGCACCACCGGATCGAGCACGGTGCCCTCGGTCGGCTGGGCGCCCTCGGCGGGAGCGAAGCTGTTCTCGGCGAAGATCGACAGGTCGTATCCGCCGCAGAACCCCTTCCCGCGCCCGCTCACCACGATCACGTGCACGCGCGGATCCAGATCCGCCCGCTCGACCGCGGCCGCCAATTCGATCGGGGTGTCGGCGGTGATCGCATTGCCGCGCTCGGGCCGATTGAAGGTGATGCGGGCGATGCGCCCGGTCACCTCGTAGGTCAGCGTGCGACCGGTGTATTCGTTCACCGGTTCGGGGCGGCCCGCGAACAGCGAGTCGTCACCACCGGTCAGATCATCGCGCCAGGCCGCCGGGCGCGTTCCGGAGTGGTTCTCGTAATCGGGGGACACTCAAGCAGTGAACCCCGGTTCATTTCTTGCTGTCAAGCCTTCGCGCGGACCGCTATTCCCACGGTTTGACCGGCGGTTTCACCCAGAGGATCTTTTCGTCGGCGAACTCCCGCCGCGCCGCGGCGTGCCCCGGATTGCGCGCGGCCCACGCGTCCTTCTCCGCCAGCAGCCCGGCCACCACCTGCCACGTCTCCTCGGTGCTGGGCGGATTGGTCTGCGCCGCACGCGCCAGCTTCCGCCGTTGCGCGTCGGGCATATCCAGCAATTCGTCCCCGGTGATCCCGCGCGCCCAGACGTAGGCGGCCAGTCGTCGGGCCTTCTCCTCGCGGCTGCGACTGGCGTGATCGGAGTGCGCGTAGTCGGCCATATCTCCCAACCCCGCAGGTAGTGGACGATGTCTTTGCCCGACCCTACCCGAGCGCCGGGTTATGGTTGCCGGGCAGTTGGATGGCCGCTACACCGACGAAGGGCTCCCGCCCGCTGAAAGGACACCGCCGTGACCGCGCCGATCGCGCTCAGCTGCGTCACCATCGACTCCGCCGATCCGCGCCGGCTCGCCGAGTTCTATGCCGCCCTGCTGGATTGGCGAATCATGCACTCCGAGGACGGGTACGCGTTGATCACCGATGGCAAGTCGGTGCTGTGCTTCGGTTTCGTGGAGGGGCACGCGCCCGCGCCGTGGCCGGACAACCCGACCCAGCCCAAGCGGGTGCACCTGGATCTGAATGTCGCCGATATCGACCAGGCCACCGATCTCGCGGTGTCCCTGGGCGCGACGATTCCCGAATTCCAGCCGGGCCTCAATCCGGACTGGGACAACCAGTTGCCGTGGGGCATCGTGCTCGACCCCGAGGGCCACCCCATCTGCCTGAATCTGCGTGAGTAGCAGAGGTTTTGCGGCTACCTTGGTGGCATGCCGGATGCCGTGCGTATCGATGATCTCGTCATTGCCCGCGCCACGCCGGGGGAGTGGGCCGCCGTCGTGGATTGGGCCGCCGCCGAGGGCTGGAATCCGGGCGCGCGGGATCTCACCGCGTTCTTCGCGCAGGATCCGGACGGGTTCTTCCTGGGTCGGGTGAACGGTGAGCCCGCCACCGCGGTGTCGGTGGTCAACTACGGTGACGAATTCGCTTTCCTGGGTTTCTATCTCGTGCGTCCCGACCTGCGCGGGCGCGGATTCGGGCTGGCCACTTGGGAAGCCGGGTTGAAGCACGCGGGGGACCGGGTCGTCGGGTTGGACGGCGTCCCGGATCAACAGGACAACTATCGGCGCAGCGGCTTCGAACTCGCCTACGGCAGTGCGCGATTCATCGGCGTACCGCGCTTGCCCCTACCGGACAACTCGGTCACGGCGCTGGCGCCCGCGGATTTCGCCGTCCTGCACCCGTACGATTCGGCCTGCCATCCGGCGGATCGCCCGAACTTCCTCACCGCCTGGCTGAACGAGCCGGGCCACCGCACCTTCGCGCGCATTGTCGACGGCACGGTGACCGGCTACGCCACCCTGCGCCCGGCTCGTGAGTCGCTGCGCGTCGGCCCGCTGTTCGCCGACACCCCCGCCGACGCCCGTCAGTTGCTCGCCGCACTGGCCGCGCACGCCGCGGGAATGCCACTGGCGGTGGATGTTCCGCTCGACAACGAGGCGGCTGTGCGCTTGATGGAGGAGGCCGGACTGCGGCCCAGCTTCGAGACCGCGCGGATGTACACCGGACCGGTTCGCCCGTATGCCCGTGAGCGCGTCTTCGGCGTGACCACCCTCGAACTCGGCTGAGCCATGGGCGGATTCGCCCGATTCCCGTAATCGACCGGGCCGCCCTCGATTTCACCAGGACGACGGCCGCACCCGCCCGGGTGTGACGACGCGCGCGAGCGCATTGCGTACCTCCACGGTCGCCTTCGCGCCGAGCGTGGCCGCCCAGCGCTCGGTGAACCGCGCCGCCGCGGCATCGGCGGCGCGGGTGCACGCCCATCCGCGCTCGGTCAGCGTGATGAGCTTCGCCCGCGCATCGGTCGGATGCGGATTGCGTTGGGCGTAGCCCTTTTTCACCAGTTCCTCGACCAGCTGGCTGGCGGCCTGCTTGGTCACGCCCAGATGGTCGGCGATCTCGACGACCGTCGCGCCCGCGGGAGCCATGCGCACGAACGCGAATCCGTGGCTGGGTCGGATATCGGTGAATCCCGCCGCCGCGCAGCCCTGGTGGATGGCGTCGGTCACCTCCGCGGCGGCCGCGAGGAGGAGCAGCGGCAGGTCCTGTGCGTATCCGGGCATGCCAGGAATCTTGGCACTTGACAGAAAAGTCAACAAGCTTGACCATATAGTCAACCTGCTTGACCAAAGGAGAAGGCAATGCCAGTAATCCACGCCGCCGACACCCAGGCCCACGAAATGCACGGCTCCCGTTTCACCCCGCTGATCCGGCCCAGCGTGGGCAGCGTCGACCTGTGCCTGTGGCGGCTCGAAATCGGGCCCGGCACCGAGGGCGTCGCGCACCGCATCCACCGGGAGGAGGCCTTCGTCGTGCTCGAGGGCGGGATTACCCTGACCATCGATGGCGAGGCCGCGCGGCTGGCCGCCGGTGACGCGGCCCTCGCCCCGGCCGGGTCCACCATCCGCCTGGACAATCCGGCCGCGACCCAGGCCATCCTGCTCGTCAACGCGCCCGTCGGATTCAGCGGCGAGCTCCTCGACGGCACCGTCGTGAACCCGCCCTGGGTGAACTGACCATTTCTGCAACTTGTTCTAATCTAGGAAGATCATCATCCTGGCAGGGGAGGCAGCATGGCGTTCTTCACCCATGAGGACGGTCGCTACCGCGCGACCGCGATGGCCGTCAGCGCCTGGTCGCAAGGCCAATTGGCGGGGACCGCCGTCTGTGGCCTGCTGGCTCACCGGCTCGAAACCCACAGCCCCGGGCCCGGTTTCCTCCCCGCTCGATTCACCGCCGACCTGTTCCGGCCCGTGCTCGACGAGCCGATCGAACTGCGCAGCGCGATCGTCCGCGACGGCAATCGGATTCGCGCCGTCGACGCCTCGATCGTCCAGCGCGACGAGGTCCGGGCCCGGGCGACGGTGCTGTTCCTGGCCATTGCCGACGAACCGCCGGGCGAGGTGTGGCAGCCCGACGCCCAGGATCTTCCGATTCCGGAGCAGCGGCTCGACGGACCGCACGGCGCGCCGCCGCTGTTCAAGTCCGGGGCGGGGGACTGGACCCACGATTTCGCTTCGGGCGTCAATCCATTCCGGAAGTCGGCGTGGAACAACGTCCCGGCCATTGTCGACGGGCAGGCCGTGACGCCGTTCGAGCGCGCGGCCTTCGTCAGCGATACGGCCAATCTGGTCTGCAACTGGGGCACGCAGGGCGTCGGCCACATCAATACCGATGTCGCCCTCGCCCTCGTGCGCCTGCCCGAAGGCCCCGAACTCGGCATCGTGGCGCAGAACCGGATCGCCGCGAACGGTATCGCGGTGGCCACCACCACCCTCTACGACCGTGTCGGCCCGGTGGGCACCTGCACCATCACCGCCCTGTCCAATGCGATGCGGCAGGTCGACATGGCCGAATTCGCCGCCGCCCGGGGCATTCCGGTGCCGCGCTGAGCTGGACGGTCGACATCACCCGGCGAAACGGGTATGCGGGAGGCATGGACACCGCATCATCGATCGACTGGAAGGGCTTGTGGCGGAACGAGTACGGCTCCCGCCTCACCATTGCCGACGACACCGGCGGCAAGCTGGCCGGCACCTTCGAAACCGCGCTGGGCGACAGTGCTTTCGCGGGCAACGAGGTGCCGATCATCGGCCTGCACACCGGTCCGTGCGCGCAGTTCTCGTTCGTCGCACCCGGATCCATCCCCAGCATCTGCTCGTTCACCGGTCTGCTGCGCGACGGCGATCTGCACGCGGCCTGGCATGTGGTCTCGGACCGGGCGGTCAAGCCGCCGCGGCCGGGCGCACCGCCGGAGCTGATCACGCTGCCGTGGGCGCATGCCGTGCTGACCAATAGCGACACGTTCACTCGCGTGCGATAACGATTTGATCATTCGACCTACTGGTCGGAAGGTCATCTCGTACCGTCGGTGGCTATTCGTCAGAGCCCCACCGCGAGGAACCCCTATCGTGAAACTGAAGCATTGCCTGTCCACTATTGCGATCGTGGCCGCCGGATCCCTGGTCGGCCTCGCTCCCGCCCACGCCGACGGCCCGAAGTACGTGGCCATGGGCGATTCGTACGCGGCGGGGGTCAAGATCTCGAACATTGTCGACCAGGCCTGCTCGCGCTCCGATCGCAACTACGCCCACCTGTTCGCGGCCGCCCGCGGGTACACCCTCACCGACGTCACCTGCGGCGGTGCGACCACCGATTCGGTGACCAGCACCCAGCTCTCCGCGGTCACCTCCGACACCGCCCTGGTCACCCTGGGCGTGGGCGGCAACGACATCGGCTTCACCGATATCGTCACCGACTGCGTGAAGGCGGGAACCATCGGCACCGGCTCGGGGACCGGCAGCGCGGTACTCCAGAATCTCGGGACGGGAATCGCCAGCGGCAGCGCGGAACTGCTGCTGGGCTGCAAGAACAAATACGACGCCTCGATGCCGACCCGGCTCTCGCAGACCACGGCCAAGCTGGCGAAACTGATCTCCGACATCAAGACTCGCGCCCCGCAGGCCCGCGTGGTCCTGGTCGGCTACCCGCACATCCTGCCCGACAACGCGGCCCTGTGCGCGGGCCGTCAGCCGCTGCTGCCCGGCGATGTGGACTGGGCCCGCGACACCGTCATCGGCGGACTGAACACCATGCTGCGCACCCAGCCCGGTACCGAGTACTTCAGCACCTACGAGATCTACAACGGCCACGACGTCTGCGAGGCGATCCCGGACCGGTGGGTCAATGGCACCTCGGTCGACAATGGCGAAGGCGCGCAATTCCATCCGAACCAGTACGGCCACGCGGCCACCGCGCAGAAGATGATCGCCACCCTCTGACGGCGCACCCTCCGGCCGCAGGCTCTTCCGGGCTCTAAGGTGTGATGTCGTCCCCGTCATCCCGGCATGCTTTTGGCCGGGATCCATACAGCGCGGCAGCACAACCGCTTTCGGTGGATTCCGGCCAAGAACACGCCGGAATGACCGGGTCGGGCTGACAAGGCGGAGGCGACATCGCGCCGGGACGATCAGTCCGGCCGGCCGCCCTCGCGGTACTCGAGGCAACTGCGGACGAAATCCTGGACGACCGGGTCGGTGTCCTGGGCGGGCCGCCAGGCGACGCCGACCCTGGTCGGGCTGACGCCGTTGACCGGGCGGTAGACGATGCCGGGCCGGGCGAAGTACCGCGCCGCGGATTCGGGTGCGAGCGCGACCCCGTAGCCATTGGCGATGGCGACCAGCCAGTCGTCGGGCCGGTCGGCGACCGCGCCGATGCGTATCGGATGGCCGTCGCGTTCGTCGGCCGCGAGCCAATAGTCCCGCCACGCACCGGTTTCCGGTGGTGCCGCGATGAACGGCTCGTCCCAGAGCTCGCGGAATTCGATCACTTCGCGGGCCGCCAAGGGATGTGCGGCGGGGAGCGCGACGCAGCGCGGCTCGGTCAACAGCCATTCGACGCGCAACTCTCCCCGCCCCTGAAACGGCAATCGCAGCAACGCCACATCCACATCGCCCTCGACCAACCCGGCCGTCTGATTCGACCAGGTCGGGGCCTGCCGCATCGCCACCCGCCACTCGGGCCTGCGCCGCCCGAACTCGGCGATGATCAACTGGGTGGCCTCGTTCGCGGCGCTGGCCACGAACCCGACCCGCAGGACTCGCGCCGCGCGGCTGGCCACGCTCTTGGTTTCGGTCAGCGCCTCGTCCCAGCTGCCCAGCACCGCGGGCACCCGCTCGGCCAGGGCCCGCCCCGGCTCGGTCAGTGCCATACCGGCTTTGGAGCGCGTGAACAATGCCACGCCGAGCAGACTCTCCAGCTGTTTGATCTGTTTGGTCAGCGCGGGCTGTGAGACGAACAGCCGCTCGGCGGCGCGGCTGAGATTCCCCTCCTCCGCGACCGCGGCGAAATAGCGCAGCAGCCGGGTGTCCACATCCATGCCATCAGGTTATAGATGCAGGTATTGGACGCGTGAACGGCGTTGTACCAGGCTCGAATTCGTCCCCCGATTCCGTCTGGAGAAGCGAATGTTCATCGCCTACCTGGTCATTACCGCGATCACCATCGCCATCAATGGCGGCATGGCCGTCGCCGATCTGGCCCGCGCGGATTTCGTGCGCGCCAACTCGGCTGCCGTCCGCTTTCCGGAGTCCTGGATTCCCACGGCCGGTGTCCTGAAGGGCGCGGGCGCGATCGGCCTGCTCCTGGGCATCCTCGGTTTCCGCGTCATCGGTATTGCCGCCGCCATCGGGCTGGTGCTCTTCTTCGTCCTCGCCCTGGCGATCCACGTGCGCGAGCGCGTGTTCGCCAATATCGCCTTCCCGGGCGCTTACTTCGCCTTCGCCGTCGGGTCCCTGGCCTTGGCTCTCGCGCGATAACCGCAGGTCGAAAATGGTTGGCGGAGGCCGGGCCGGAGCCGTTAGAGTCGTCGCCGCGACGCGGGGAAGCTCCTGGATCTATAGCTGGGGGCCGAGTTGAGTTCCCCGGCGTCGTCCAAACTTCCCGCGAATTCCGTGTCGGCACGAACCGGGTACGAACGGCGACCGCTGACCCTAGTATTGGTCGCGTGACCAGCTCCGCGATGGTGCGGTCCGGGGAGCGGGCCGCATGAACGATCGAATCGATCTGCCGATCATCCCGCCCACCGTGCTCAGCGGCGTCGTGGAGATCGGCCGCCGCGAAGGAGTCGAGGTCGGCGCGTGGTTCGTCGGCACCGGGCTCGATATCGCGCAGCTGCTGGCCGCCGACCCGATCAAGGTGTCGTTTCGCCAGGCGACCGCGGTGCTGCGCCGGGCGGTGCGGGACCTGCCAGGCAAACCGCTCGGCCTATTGGTGGGCGGCCGGGACATGCTGCTGTCGATGGGGATGCTCGGGGTGGCCATGCGCTCGTGCGCCACGGTCGGCGACGCGGTGTCGGTCGCGCTCGATCTGCATCTGGCCTCGGGCAGCCTCGTGGATGTGGATCTCGAGCACCTCGACGACGAGGTCGCGGTGCGTTTCCGTGAGCGCCGACCCGAGCCGGAGCTGCGCCGGTTCCTCGTCGAGGAAGCCCTGTCCACGCTGATGGTCTTCGCGCGCACGGTGATTCGCGCGGACTGGTCGCCCTCGCGAGTGGAACTGACCTACCCGCCCCCGCCGTACGCCGCCGAATATTCGCGGTTCCTGCGCTGCCGGGTGGTATTCGGTGCCGGGGCCGACCGTGCCGTCTTTCCCGCGCGGGCCCTCGACATCGCCTTCTCGACCCACCACGAACCCACCCGGGCGATGGCGGTCGACGCGT
Source organism: Nocardia sp. CDC153 (assembly GCF_035818515.1). Classification (NCBI taxonomy): domain Bacteria; kingdom Bacillati; phylum Actinomycetota; class Actinomycetes; order Mycobacteriales; family Nocardiaceae; genus Nocardia; species Nocardia sp. CDC153. Next base: position 379,572 of record NZ_JAYKYU010000005.1, read on the forward strand.
GCCGCCGACTGCTGGGCAGCGGCCGGACGGAGCCCGAGGTGGTGGCCGCGGTCGAAGCCGTGCTGGAACGGGATCTGCGGCATCCGCTCTCGGCGGCCGATGTCGCCGGTCAACTCCACGTCTCCGAACGCACCCTGCGCCGCCAATTGGCGCTGGCCGAACAGAGTTTCAGCGTCATCAGAGACCGGGTGCGACAGCGTCACTCGATTCGTCTGCTGCGGGAATCCAGCCTGCCGGTCGCCGTCGTCGCGCGCGAGGTCGGCTACAGCGATATTCGCGATTTCCGGCGCGCCTACATCCGCTGGACCGGACATCCGCCCAGCGCGGAGCGGCGGCTCGCGGGCTGACGGGGGATTTCCGGCCATTGTGGGGGCCGGCGCGGTCAGCGTGCGGCCGCGGGATGTGACGGTGTTCACCCGGTCCTAGATTTCTGCGCAGTCGCGAACGCGACGCGGAACAGACGAAGGATCCACCATGCGGAACACTGCACGTACCCGGATGACACTGGCGGTCGCCACGGCGGCCTTGGTCGCGCTCGGCGCGGAAGCCACGACGGCCAATGCCGCGCCCGCGGTCTCGGATCCGGCCCCCGTCCAGATCGCGCCCGCCGCTCCCGTTTCGCCTGCGGCCGACGCGATTTCGCCGATCCAGTCCGCGACGCCCGTCGACGCCCAAGCCGATATCAACAACGCGCTGAACCAGGCCGGGAACGAATTCATGCTCGGCGCGACGATCGGCAGCATGGCCGGCGGTGTGGTCGGTCTGGTCGCGGGCTGCGCGATCGGAGCCGTCGTGGGCATGATCGGCGGCTGCATCCCCGGGCTGGGAATCGGCGCGGCGATCGGTCCGATCATCGGCGGTGTCGTGGTCGGCGTGCCCGCGGGGCTGGTCGCACTCGGCCAGGCGTACGCCACCCTGCACGGGGCGGGCGAGATCAGCGCACCGCAGTAATCACATGGCGCACAGGGAATTCGACGAAGCTCGCGCGGCCGTGGCGGCGGCGGCGCGCAGGTTGGCCGCGGCCGGATTGCTGATCGGTACGGCGGGCAATGTGAGTCTCCGGGTGGGTGATCACATGGCCGTGACCGCGACCGGAGTCCGGCTCGCGCAGGCCGGACCCGAGCACGTCACCGTCGTCGATGCGGACGGGCGGGTGGTCGCCGGTGAGTTCGCGCCCACCTCGGAACTGGAACTGCATCTGGGCGTGTACGCGCGGTTCGACGCCGCCGCGGTGGTGCACACCCACGCCGTCGAGTCCACCGCGCTGTCGCTGGTCGTGGACGAGATCCCTTGTGTGCATTACCAACAGCTCCTGCTCGGGGGTGTGATCCGAGTGGCCCCCTTCGCCACCTTCGGCACCCCCGAGCTGGCCGCCCACGTGCTCGCCGCGCTGGACGGCAGGCGCGCCGCGCTGATGGCCAACCACGGTGCGGTCGCCCTCGGCTCGAGCCTGGACGACGCGGTGGAGAACACGCTGCTGCTGGAGTGGGTGTGCGAGATCTACCGCAAGGCAATGGTTTCGGGCTCGGTGCGCACGCTCAGCACGGAACAGCAGGCGGCCGTCATCGAGGCCGCGCTGCGCCGCGGCTACGGCACCACCCATCGCTTGGACGAACAGGACACGTAGTGGAGCAATCGATCATCTGCCTGGGGGCGCACGTGTTCGACGTGCAGGTGCGCCCGGTGCAGGAGATTCCGGACGGGCAGGGCGCGACCCTGGTCGAGCAGATTCGGTTCAGCCCCGCGGGAACCGCCGGCGGGACGGCGCTCACGCTGGCGAAACTCGGTGCGAGCGTGCGCTGCGCGGGCGCGATCGGGACGGACCCGATCGGTGATCTGCTGCTCGCCATGCTCGGTGCGCGCGGCATCGACACCTCACTGCTGCTGCGGCGCACCGACGTTCAGACCTCGGCGTCGGTGCTGCCGATTCGACCGGACGGCAGTCGGCCCGCCTTCCATGTGCCCGGGGCCAATCTGACCTACGGTCCGGACGACGCTCCGCACGCCGAGATCGCCCGCGCCACCCACCTGCATCTGGGCGGACCCGAGCTGATCGGTGGGGAGGCGGCGGCGAAGATACTCGAACCGGCCCGCGCCGCAGGCGTTGTCACGTCGGCCGATTTGCTGGCCGTCGGTGATCCGGGTGTGCTGGCCTGGATCGCTCCGGCGCTGCCGCACTTGGATTATCTGCTACCCAATGACGATCAGGTGCTCGGCTGCACCGGTGCCGCCACCCTCGAACAGGGCTGCCGCGACCTGGTGGATCGCGGGGTCGGCTGCGTCGTGGCGACGCGCGGTGCGCAGGGTGCGTTGGTGGTCACCGCCACCGAGACGTTCGCGGTGCCCGCGTTCGCCACCGATGTCGTGGATACGACCGGGTGTGGTGACGCGTTCTCGGCCGGATTCCTGCGCGGAATCGCCCTGGGTCGCGATCTGCGCGCCGCCGCCGTATTGGGTTGTGCCGCAGCCGCGCTCGTGGCGCAGGGGCTGGGCAGCGATCACGGGGACTTCGATCTGACCGCCGCCGACGCCTACGCGGAAGGGACTCCCACACTATGAGCGAGAAGACGGACGTCGTCGTGGTGGGTGCGGGCCTGGCGGGGCTGTCCGCGGCCCGCGACCTGGTCGCCGCGGGGCTGAATGTCACTGTGCTGGAGGCCCGTTCGCGCGTCGGTGGTCGAACCGTCAACCACGACCTCGGCGACGGGCGAGTGGTCGAGGCCGGTGGCCAATTCGTCGGTCCCACACAGGATCACATCCTCGGGCTGGCCCGCGACCTCGACGTGCGAACCTTCCCCGCCTACAACGAAGGCGCGAGCGTCTACGTGCGCGGTGACTCCGCCCGCCGCTTCACCGGGGACATCCCGCCGGACGTGCTGGCGCTGCCGGATCTGGGTGTCGCCATGCATCGGATCAACAGCCTGGCCCGCACCATCCCGGTCGACAAGCCCTGGCGCGCGGATCACGCCCGCAAATGGGACGGCATGACCTTCGAAAGCTGGCTGCGCGGAACCACACTCACCGACGGCGCGCTGGACCTGGTGAACGTCTTCCTCGGCTCCGCCTACGGCGGGTCCGCCGCCGACGCCTCGCTGCTGTTCAGCCTGTGGTACATCGCCGGTTTCGGCAACGAGACCACGCCCGGCACCATCGACCGCGGCATCGGCGTCACCGGCGGTGCCCAGGAGTCACGCTTCATCGGTGGCTCCCAGCGCATTTCGGAACTCCTGGCCGAGCAGCTGGACGGCCGGGTGGTGCTGGACTCCCCGGTGCGGCAGATCGAGCAGGATGCTCACGGCGTCACCGTGACCGCCGACTCCGGCGTCCACCGCGCGGCCCGGGTGATCGTGGCCGTACCGCCCGCTCTCGCCGCTCGCATCGTGTGGCGTCCGCTGCTGCCGCCGCAACAGGACGCCCTGTTCTCCCGCCTGACCTTCGGCACCTTGATGAAATGCGAAGCGGTGTACCCCGAACCATTCTGGCGCGCGGACGGACTCAACGGCCAGGGCGTGTTCCGTGCCGATTCCCCCGTCTGCTCCATGTTCGACAACACCCCGCCGGACGGTGGCCCGGGCGTGCTGATGGGTTTCGTCGGCGGCCCGCAGTGGCGCACCTGGGCGCACCGCCCGCCGCGCGAACGCCGTGGCGCGGTCCTGCGCCAGTTCGCGAAGGTCGTCGGCAAGACCGCCCTGCGCCCCCTCGACTACTTCGAAATGGATTGGACCACAGAGGAATGGACCCGCGGCGGCCCCACCTCGGTCCCCGGCCCCGGCGTCCTGTCGACCCTCGGCGACTGGCGAGACACCCCCTTCGGCCGCGTGCACTGGGCAGGTGCCGAGCACGCCGACCACTGGAACGGCTTCATGGACGGCGCGGTCCGCTCCGGCCGCGACACCGCCCGCGCCGTCCTCGCCCAACTCTGACGAAAGCCCGCCCATGCCAGCACATTTCGAAATCTCCGAACGTGCCCTCATCCCCGCCCCCGTCGAGCGCGTCTGGGAAGTGGTCTCCAACACCGCCCGCTACGCCGAATGGGTCGCCGCTGTCCTGGAGGTAACCGACCACCACGGCCCCGCCGAACTCGGCAAAACCTACTCCGAACGCAACCGCACCCTGGGCCCCCTCACCACCCGCTCCACCTGGACCGTCCACGAAATAAAACCCCTCCGCCGCCGCGTCGACACCGGCACCGGTTTCGAACCGCTACGAAAAATGACCAACATCTTCGAATTCCGCCCGCTCGACACCGAAACCGAAATGACCTACACGGTCCACTACCAAATCACCCCCGCCCCTCTCGCCCACCTCCTCCACCGCATAGTCCAACCGTCCACCCGCCAAGGCATGCAAACCTCCATGTCCAACCTGACCGACCTACTAATCGCCGAAGGCTGAACGCCAACAGACGCTGATTTGTCAGATGACAGGTGCGCGGCGGGTGCTGGAGTTCGGAACGCTCTGGGGATACAGCACCATTTGGTTCGCTCGCGCCGTCGGTGCTGATAGGCATGTCACCACGCTCGAGGTAGACGAGCAGTACGGGAGCTCAGGGCAAGAACATCCTGTTGTGGTGCGCCATCAGGGACTCGAACCCCGAACCCGCTGATTAAGAGTCAGCTGCTCTGCCAATTGAGCTAATGGCGCTGGGCACCGTGGTGGGTGCGGTGAAGAAGATAGCAGGGGTGGGGGTGGGGAAACTAATCGGTGGGGTCACCAGGTGTGCCAGGGTGGGGGACCATGTGTGCCGAAGTCGGGGCGCGGTGGGGTTTGGGGGCGGTGGGTGTAGCAGAATGGTTGCCGCCGGTGCGGATTCGTTGCCGGACTGTCCTGTTCGACGCAGCGCACCGCACGCGCACCACGATGCGCCACGGTGTCGCGGGTGGGTCTGCTGCGATCAATCCATGCGGAAGGTTTGATACGTGCGCAAGCACCTGATCACGGTGGCGACCATTGCACTCCTGGCGGGAACGGTTGCCGCCTGCGGCGATCACCGCAGTGCCCCTTTGACTCCGCCCTCGCCGACGTCGTCGGTGCCGTTCCTCGGCGGCGGCCAGATCCCCGAAGTGATCGACGTGCCGACCAGCACCCCGGCGACCACCTCCGCGACCAAAACCCGCTAGCGGCCCCGGAATTCGTCGACGAGCAGGCGACCGCCGGGCGGGGTACACCGACGCAACGCGTGGCGGTCAGGCCGGGACATCGGTCGGGCGGGAGGGCGGTCGCTTCAGCAGGGCCAGGGTGCGGGCGGTGTGCCGGTGCACACTCAGGACCGGGATGCCCAGGGCCACAGCGGTTTCGGTGGCGGACAGGCCGACCGCCACGCGGAGGGTGAGAAGATCGCGCTGACCGTCGGACAGCTGGGTGAAGGGGGAGCGGCGGGAGTGCTCGTAGCGGCACAGGCCGACCGCGCGGCGGATCGTGGTGTACGCGAATTCGAGGAAGTCTCGGCGCGCGGTGCGGGCGGTGGGCCAGCCGGTGAGGATCGCGGTCGTCACCTGGTCGGCCAGGCGGTCGGAGATGACGTTCGCGCCCAACTCCGCACGGCAGCACGCGGTGGCGAAATACCGCGTGTAGGTGAGCAATTCGGCAAGGGCGGTGCGGCGACCCGAGGCCGCGGCGGCGAGGGTGGCGGAGCTGGGAACCGCTGCCCGCGACGGTGCCACGGCGGTCATCGGTGTCACAGCGGTCATCGGGGTCACGGCGGTCGCCGCGCGGGTGACGGGCGGAGTCACGCAGGGCAGAGAGGCCACGCGGGGCAGAGAAGCGGTATCGATGCTCATGGGAGGTCCTCGGATCAGCCGGGCGTTCGCCCGGTTATCGGATCTCCCCCTCTGTCATGGGACCTGAGAGCTTCGCCGCATGCACGACTTGCACCGTAGGTGAGGCGCTCCATACGCCTGACTTTCCAGAGTGGCCTGGTCGAAACGGTATCTGTGCCTGAGAGATTCCGGGGAGGTTGCTCCTTCGGCACCCCGGATCCGGGGCTTCTCCCGCCACGACTCATAGCGGCCGGATATTCGATTGTCTCGGGCCAGCCTAGTCGATGCGGTGGGTCGCCGACACCACACAGCAACCCACCGGCATCCGGATTGTGGCCGATCTCACCGCGGATCGCTGAGCAGCCACTGCTCGCGCGGCGTGCGCCGGCGCTCACGGCGACTGCCGACGCGAGCCCGCGCGGCGTACGCGAGGGTGCTCTCCTCCGCGGTCAGCTGATGCCAGCCGCTGCCCCCGCCGATGTCGAACGCGCCGATGTACCCGCCGGGCAGCAGCTGGAACGGCTCGGTGATGTGCTTGCCGAAATCGAACTGGGTGCTTCCGGGCTTGCGGAAGTTCTCGAACCAGGCCGGAAACACGAAGTCCGACACCATGACCCCATCGATCTGATACCCGTACTGATCGGCCTCGCACGCGTCGGCGACCTCGTAGGCGTAGAGGCGGCCGGTGGTCGCGGTGGTGAAGACGTAGGCGGCCAGATTGATGTCGGGATCGCCGAGCATCTCGAGCAGTTCATGGCTCGCGGTCACCGTCCACTGCAGTCCGGCATTGGTGTCGCTGCGCGCGAACACCTTTCCCAGCGGCAGCCCCTCGCTGGTGAGATCGTGGTAGCCGAGCGCCCCGGCCTGATCCGAATCGTCGGCGATCACGATCCACCACGCGCCCGGCTCGGGCTGCTGACCGCTGCCCACGAAGCTCAGCTCGGCGTCACTTCCCCAGACCGGAGCCCAATCCCGGTGCACCTGCGTCTGCAGCGCCGGGACGACCGCGGAAACCTGGGCGTCGGTCAGTACGGTACTGCGGTTCAACACGGCAATATGTATGGCAGACATGGCGATTCTCTCGTCGTTGTGGCTGATCAGCGTGGTAGGCGCGACGTCATTCGATCTTGCTGGCTGTCATCATCTCGCGAAAACCCCAGGGAGGCAGGCCAAAAGTGCGCATTATCGATCTTTCGGTCCCGATTCGGTCCGGTATGCCGGTGTATCCCGGCGATCCGGAGGTCACCATCCGCCCCGCCTTGACCGTAGCCGCCGACGGGGTCAATGTGCTGCATCTGGATCTGGGTTCGCAGACGGGGACGCACGTGGACGCGCCGAGCCATATCGACGATTCCCTGCCCACCCTGGACGAACTCCCGCTGGAACGGTTCCTCGGCCCCGGTGTCGTCATCGATGCCCGCGCGGTCGGTGCCGGTGGTGCGATCGGGCGGGAACTGTTCGAGGGCCGGGTCGCCGCGGGGCAGATCGTGCTGATCGCGACCGGTTGGTCCGAACATTGGGGCACGCACGCCTACCTGAACCATCCGCACCTGACGGTCGAGGCGGCCGAGTACCTCATCGCCACCGGTGTGCGCACCCTCGGCATCGACGCCCTCTCGGTCGATCCGACTCCCGCCGAGGAGATTCCGGTGCACCGCATCCTGTGCGGCGCGCACGCCGTCATCGCCGAGAACCTGACCGGACTGGCCCGGCTGCTCACCCCGGAAAACGCTGGTCAGCCCGTGGAGGTATCGCTTTTCCCGCTGAGCCTGCCCGGGGCGGACGGAGCCCCCGTGCGGGCCATCGCCCGCCTCGGGGCATGACGGCGACCTCGGGAATGTGTGACAGAAACACCAGTGTGTCGCATTTTGCGGCGCAGGTCACTCGATCTTCGTAGACTGCTCTGGATCACCGGGGGCGTCGGGGCCCCCGGCCACGCCCGATCCGAAGGAATCCGCAGTGAACCGTTGTGCCGTAACCACTTTGCTAGCCGTTGCGGCTATCCTCCCCGTTGCGCCCATCGCCTCGGCGGAGATCGTCCTCACCGACGCCACCTCGACGACGACCACCACCCCCACTCCGGGCGTGGCCCCCAGCCCCGGCACCGGCGTCCCCGGCGAGAAGGACGACCCCAACAACCCCATCGAATCCGATGTCGAACTCGGATCCTCGGCCTTCAAACTCGGCGGCGCGCTCGGCTCGGCGACCACGGGCTCCTCGGGTCAGAAGGGCCTGTGCACGGTCCTCGGCACCGCCTCCTCGCTCGGCGGCCTCGCGGCCCTGGGCTGCGGCAACCTCAATGGCGGCGGCGGCATCGGCCCCGGCACCATCAAGTAGGACTCAGCCGCGGTCGGCTCGGCGTTCAGCCGCGGTCGGCATTGCCCGCCTTCCACTGCTCCCACGGAATGTTCCAGTCGCCCAGCCCGTCCACGCCCGACAGCGTCCCGCCGACCGTGTTCTTCACGATGGTGATGTCACCGCGCTTGACGTTGTCGTAGACCCACTTCGCGTCGGACGGGCTCAGATTGAGGCAGCCGTGGCTGGTGTTGACCGAGCCCTGCGCGCCCACCGACCACGGTGCCGAGTGGAAGAAGATGCCGGAGTAGGAGATTCGCGTCGCCCAGTCGATCGGCGTCTTGTAGCCGTTGGGTGAGTTCACCGGGACGCCGTAGGTGGAGGAGTCCATGATGATGCGGTCGAACTTGTCGCCGACGATGTAGACGCCATTGTCGGTCGGGGTGGAGTCCTTGCCCATCGAGGTCGGCATGGTCTTGATGACCTGGCCGTTGCGCTCGACCGTCACGATCTTGGTGTTGTCGTCGGCGGTGAAGATGGTGGCGTCGCCGACGGTGAAGCTGGAGTGGATGTCGCTGTCGCCGACCAGGCCGTTGCCCATATCGTGCCCGTAGGCGTTGACCGCGATGTCGACCTTGGTGCCCGGGGCCCAGAAGTTCTGTGGCCGCCAACGCACCTCGCGGTTGTTGACCCAGTAGAACGCGCCCTCGACCGCCGGGGTGGTGGTGATCTTGATCGCGTCCTGGGCGGCCTTGCGGTCCGGAATGTTCTCGTCGAACTGCACGGCCACCGGCTGCCCGATGCCGACCACCTCGTTCTCGGCCGGGAGCAGGTACGGGTGGGTGCGGTTGTTCGGCGAGATCGTGGTGAAACTCATAGTGGTGGTGGCCGCCCCGCCCAGCCCGACGGCATCCACGCTCAGCTTGTAGGTGCGCCCGAATCCCAACTGCTCGGCCAGCTTCCACGAGCGGCCGTCCTGCGCCAGCTCACCCGGCACCGCCTTGCCCTCCGGGCTGGTGAGCACCACATTGGTGAGGGTGCCGTCCTCGACCTTCAACGTCAGCTCCCCGGGCGACACGCCCTTGTCGCCGTCCTTGACAGGGGAGATCAGCTTCGGCTTGATCAGCTCGCCGATCGGGTTGGAATCGATTGCCACCGGGGCGGATTGGTGCTTCCCGGAGGAGCAGCCGACCAGCATCAACGCCAGCACAGACAGTGCCGCCCCGATCCCCAGCAGCTTCCCGGTACGTCGTCGACCCTTCGCATCACTCATCGCAACCCCACTCCCACGTCTCGGCGCACCCGGTCCCACAGCGCTCGCTCCAAACATCCGTGATCACCCCCCGCGCGTTAACAACTCTCGACACCTTTGCAAACGCGCAGCTCAGAGGGGCGATTTCACTTTCGGAGCCCAAGCCTGTTAATGTTCTTTCCGCACCGCAGAGCGGCCGGAGCGAAAGCCAAGGCCCCCGGCGGAGTAATCCGCGCCATTAGCTCAATTGGCAGAGCAGCTGACTCTTAATCAGCGGGTTCGGGGTTCGAGTCCCTGATGGCGCACCACAAGAAGCTCCCGATCGAATATTTCGGTCGGGGGCTTCTTGCGTTCCAGGGGTTCCACGCCGTCGCTGTCGGTGATGACGAAAGTGTTGCCGCCCAGGCCTTTCGCGCGGTACATGGCGGAGTCGGCCCGGTGCAGCAGGCGGCGCAGGCTGGATTCGGTCCATTCGGAATCCGCGTGCGAGGCCTCGATGATCGCGACGCCGATGCTGGCCGTGATGGTGACGGGCAGGTCCGGGGTGGTCTCGATGGCGGCGCGCAGTCCCTCCGCCAGGGCCGCGGGATTGTCTCGGAGGTAGCCGACGACCACGAATTCCTCACCGCCGGTGCGGGCCACGAGGGCGTCCGATTCGACGGTGTCGCGCAGTCGCTGGGCGGTCCGCACCAGGACCTCGTCGCCGAAGGGGTGGCCGAAGGTGTCGTTGATGGTCTTGAACCGGTCCAGGTCCAGCGAGGCGACATACGCCGACCGGCGCTCGCTGCGGCCGATGCGCGCGGCCAGATAGGAGTCGAGGCCGCGACGGTTGAGCAACTTGGTCAGCGGGTCCGACAGGGCGTCCACCCGCACGATCCAATGGCCCAGCTGCACGAACGGCAGGATGACGCCGACCACGACCACCATCACCAGAATGATGTCCAGGCCCAGGGCCAGATCCTGGAATCGCCCGTGGGTGTGTGACTCGCCGCGTCCGGTGGCCGGCAGGTAGCCGAGCGCGATCAGTGTGGCCAGCATCACCGTCACCAGAATCGACCACGCGACGTGCAGGGCCAACACGCGCGGGCCGTGGAATACGGTCACATATCCGCCCATCGCCATCAGCAGCACGATGCCGAGCACCGCGATGACGCGGTCGCGCGCGAGGAGATCGTTGGCGGCGGTGTCCAGGTCGAAAAGCACTATCCAGACCAAGGATTCGACTTCGCGCGGCCACGGCAGCAGCCACCAGCGCAGCGTCCACAGCCCGGCGACCGTGGCCTCCAGCGCGCCCTGCCAGCCCAAGGGCCCCGACACCTCGCTCTGCGCGAGGGCGGCCAACACCGCGATCAGCAGCATGACGATCCCGCCCGCCCCGAGCATGATCTTGAATCCGCGCAGCGCCGAGTGCGACTGCAGGGTGTCGACCAGCCATCGATAGTCGACCCGGTCTCGCCACCAGGTTCGATACAGCGATCGAGCGTCGGTCATGGAACCGCCTCACAGCGTCAGGAGATCCTGTGTTCGGCTGGGTAATCGCGACTCTTCGCGCAGGTTATGACCATTTCGCGGGGTGCGCAATGTTAACTTCCCTACGCTCCCGTCACCTCACGGCCGAGTCCCGGCACGCGTCCACGTCCGAAGCACCCCGCGTGCTGCGGGATCACCTGTGGATGCACTTCACCAACCACAATGGCCGCGACGAGGCCGACGCGCCCGTCATCGTGCGCGGGGAGGGCTCCTACCTGTTCGACGCCCGCGGCAAGCGCTACCTCGACTCCGGTCTGCGCTGTGGTCTCGGGTCTGCCCTGCGGTCTCGGGTCTGCTCCGCGGGGCATGAGAAAGCGGCGGGCGCTGGAATTCAGCGACCGCCGAGCCTGTGCCAATCCTCAGTCCGCGCGGAAGATCACGTCGTGCCACGGCTTGTGCGCGGCGGCGGTGATATCGGACATGACGTGTTTGATGTTGGTGTATTCGTCGAATGCGTAGGTGGACATGTCTTTTCCGAATCCGGAGGCCTTGTACCCGCCGTGCGGCATTTCGCTGATGATCGGAATGTGGTCGTTGATCCACACGCATCCGGCCTGGATCTCGCGGCTCGCGCGCTGGGTGCGGAAGACATTGGTGGACCAGGCCGAGGCCGCCAGACCGTAGACGGTGTCGTTGGCGAGCGCGATGGCCTCGTCGTCGGTATCGAAGGGCAGCACCACCAGCACGGGGCCGAAGATCTCCTGCTGCACGATGTCGGAATCCTGTGTCGCGCCGGTGATCAGGGTCGGTTCGTAGTACGCGCCGCCGGGATGGGTGTGCTCGGGAATGCGGCCGCCGCGAACGACTTTCGCGCCGGCCTCCCGGGCGCGCTCGACCATGCCGCTCACCTTGTCCCGATGCGCGAGCGAAATGAGCGGCCCCATATCGGTTTCCGCGTCCTCCACCGGACCGAGAGTCACGTGATCCATGAGATCGGCCACGCGCCCGACGAATTCGTCGAACAGCGGCCGCTGCACATACGCCCGGGTGGCGGCCGTGCAGTCCTGGCCGACATTGATCAGGGCCCCGGCGACCGCGCCGCGCGCCGCCGCCTCGAGGTCGGCGTCGTCGAAGACGACGAAGGGGGCCTTGCCGCCGAGTTCCAGATGCACGCGCTTGACCGACCCGGCGGCGGTCGCGGCCACCCGACGCCCGACCACCGTCGATCCGGTGAACGAGACCATGGCGACATCGGGATGCTCGACCAGCGCCTGCCCCGCCACCGGGCCCACGCCGACGACCACATTGATCACCCCCGCCGGTATCCCGGCCGCGGTAGCCGTCTCGGCGAACAGCAGCGAGCTGAGCGGGGTCAGCTCGGAGGGCTTGAGCACCACGGTGTTTCCCGCCGCCACGGCGGGCAGGATCTTCCACGCCGCCATCTGCAGCGGATAGTTCCACGGCGCGATGGAGCCGATCACGCCGAGCGGCTCGCGGCGGATGGACGAGGTGTGGTCGCCGGAGTACTCGGCGGCCGCCTTGCCCTCCAGGTGGCGCGCGGCCCCGGCGAAGAAGGCGGTGTTGTCGATGGTGCCGGGCACGTCGAACTCCCGCGCCAGGCGAATCGGCTTGCCGGCATTGCGGCTCTCGATCGCGGCCAGTTCCTCCGCGCGCTCGTGCAGGATTCGCACCCAGGCGTGCATGAGATCGGACCGCTCACCGGGCGTGCGCCCGGCCCAGTCCGGGAAGGCGGTCTTGGCGGCGGCCACCGCGGCGTCGACATCGGCCGCGCTCGCACCGGCTCCCTCGGCGATCACCGCACCGGTGGCCGGTGCGGTGATCGACAGTGGCGCACCGGATCCGGTCCGCCGCGCACCGCCGATGAACTGCAATTCCTGCTGAGTCACTGTGCTCCTTGTCGGCATGCCGCGTGACGCGGGTGGCGGTGTCCAGACATACTCTGCACCGTTTCCGCCGGGGAGCAACTCGACGATCTGTAAGCGATTCCGGAATTCGTATGACGGTTCGTCGATCTCAGGAACCGTTCGGGGCGTGTCCCGTGAGCAGCCAGCAGGCGGCGGTGAAGCGAACCTCGTCACCGTGGATATATGGATCGAAGGCCGGGCGGATCGCTTCGATCACCTTCGCACGGGTGGCGTCGTCGACCTCGAGCAGGGCCAGGCCGACCGGGCCCAGGCGGGAGATGTAGGGGGTGAGGTCCCGTTCGGGCATGGTGCATTCGACGTCGAGGGGACGCACATCGATGTCGACCCAACCGCCGCCCGCGAGGATCTCGGTGACGTATTCGCGGTCGGCCAGGGCGAATTGGCCCGGCGACCCGGCGACCCGGGGCGGCAGGTCCGGCAGCAGCGGTGCGGCCGCGCGTTCGGCGGCGGTGAAGTACGGATTCTCGTCCGTGCCGCGCCAGACGATGCAGCCGAGGCTGCCGCCCGGGCGGGTGGCGCGGCGCAGATTGGCGAAGGCCGCCACCGGATCGGGGAAGAACATCACGCCGAAGCGGGACATGACCAGATCGAAGGTGGCGGGCTCGAAGGGATGGGTTTGGGCGTCGGCGCGAATGAAATCGACCGGCAGGGCATCGTTTTCGGCATTCGCGCGGGCGGCGGCGATCATCGGCTTCGCGATATCGACACCCAGGCACTCCGCGCCGAGCGCGCGGGCGACGGCGAATGTGGTGCTGCCCGTGCCGCATCCGACATCCAGCACCCGGTGGGCGTCGGCCGCACGGGCCGTATCCACCAGCACGTCCTCGAACGGCCGCATGACCCGGGTGATGAGGTCCTGGGCCTCGACCCAGGCATTGCCGGACGGTCCGTTCCAGCGGGCGGATTGGTCGTTGTCGGTCGGTGCCGTCATGGTCGTCTCCAAGGTCGGTTGGACGGGCGGAGAACTACACTGTGTCAGTTCAAGTCGACTTGAGGTCAAGGGTCAGGAGTACGCCGTAAACAGCCTGGATATCGCCGAAGTCGTGCGCCGATCCGGTGTGCCCGCCTCGACGCTGCGCTATTACGAGGAGCGTGGACTCATCGCTTCGACCGGGCGGCGCGGACTGCGTCGCCAGTTCGACGCCTCGGTGCTCGAGCAGCTGGCCCTCATCGGCATCGGCCGCCTCGCCGGATTCTCACTCGACGACATCGTGCGCGTCTTCGGACCCCAGGGCGAACTGCGCGTGGACCGCGCCCTCCTGACCGGCAAGGCCGACGAATTGGACCGCACCATCACGCAATTGACCGCCGTGCGCGACGGTCTGCGCCACGCCGCCGCCTGCCCGGCCCCGAGCCACGCGGAGTGCCCGACCTTCCGGCATCTGCTGCGCGCGGCCATGAACGGCGATATCACCGTGGACGAGGCGTTGACCGCGACGAATTCGGCGGTACCTCACACCGACTTGTAACCCGGATGGACGCCGGGCATCAGCCCCTGGTCGGCGGCGATCCGGACGAGTAGCTCCGACAGTTGCTTGTGCTCCTCCGCGCTGAGCGAACGGCACAGGTGTTCCTCGGCTTCGCGTGCCACACCGGCCAATTCGACCAGGGTGGTCCGCCCCTTCTCGGTCAGATACAGGGCGTGCTGGCGGCGGTCGTCCGGATTGCGCTTGCGTTCGATGAGTCCCCGGTCCTCGAGCTTGTCGGCGAACTGCACGAATCGGCTGGGCGGCATGCCCAGTTCGTCGGCGAGCTCGCGCTGGCTGCGGCCGGGCTGGGCAATGAGCAGCCGCAGCAGTCCGGCCTGCGGCGGGGTCAGGTCCAGAGCGGCCGTGCGCTCGGCGAATCGATTCGCGGCATAGGCCCCGACCTGCGCCAACAGGAACCCGACGGCCGTCAGGGCACGCTGCGGCGCGAACTCGTCTTTCGCATCCATGCGGCAATAGTAGCAGCGGAAAAATAATAGACGCTTGACAATCGTTACAGATTGTAATCATTATTTGAGGTGTACGGATCGCCCCGAGATTGAGGATCCCCGCGATGACCGCCACCACCACCGTTCGCACCGGCCCCGCCGTGCTCGCCCCGGTCGCCGCGTTCGCGGCGCTCACCATCGCCTACGTCGCCACCAACGCGCGCACCCCGCACCCGGACGCCAGTGGCCCGGACGTGCTCGCCTACACGACGTCTCACGTCGGGCTCATCAATGCCGGGGCGGTGCTGATCGTGCTGTCGGCCGCGCCGCTGGCCATTGCCGCCGGGCTGATGCAGCGCATCCTGCGCGGCCCGTCCATCACCACCATCGGCGCGGCACTCGCCGCGGGCGGGCTGACCTTCAGCGGCCTGTTCGCCTGGGCCGGTGCGCGATTGACCGATTCCGCCGGGCCGGTGCTGGCGCGCACCCTGGCCGATCTCGGCTACCTGTCGGGTGGTCCGGCCTATGCGGCGGGCTTCGGACTGCTGGTCGTCGGCATCGTGATGTCGGCTCTGCCGGAACGGAATCTGCCGGAGTGGCTGATCTGGTGCGGTGTCGCCCTCGCCGCGGTCGCCGCGCTCTCGACGCTGGCGCTGGTGGTCTCCGGCCTCGGGTATCTGCTGCCGGTGGTCCGCTTCGGCGGGCTGCTGTGGCTGATCGGCGTGGCCGTCGTGCTGTCCCGGCGCTGATTCACCCCCAACCATCTCGCTCCATCGATCGAAAGGCTCACTCCCATGCTCAGCACCTACTCCGACCTCGCCGGCAAGACCGCCGTCATCACCGGTGGCTCACGCGGCATCGGGGCCGAGACCGCCAAGCGTTTCGCCGCCCAGCAGACCAATGTCTGTGTGGTCGGCCGGGACAAGCGGGCGCTGGATTCCGTTGTCGCCGAGATCCTCGCGGCGGGCGGTACCGCGGTCGCCGCGGTCGCGGACGTCACCTCGGCCGCCGCGCTGGCCGATGTCCGGACCCTGGTCGAGAGCGAGTTCGGCCGGGTCGACATTCTGGCCGCCTTCGCGGGCGGCATGGGTCAGCCCACGCCGAGTTCCGAACTGTCGGAGGAACTGTGGTGGCAGGCCCTGGACGCCAATCTGACCTCCGCCTTCCTGACCGTGCGCACCTTCCTGCCGATGCTGCTGGCGCAGGGTTCCGGCAGCATCATCACCATGTCGTCGTCGGCGGGCCGTCAGCCCAGCCAGGCCAATCTCGCCTACGGGGTGGCCAATGCCGGGGTCATCATGCTGGCCCGGCACCTCGCGACGGAATTGGGTCCGCGCGGGATTCGCGTGAATGCCATTGCGCCGTCCTCGATTCGCACCGAGAAGGTGGCCGCGAACATGCCCGAGCCGGTGCAGGAACAGGTGGCGGCATCGCATCCGCTGCGGCGCATGGGCCTGCCGGGGGATGTCGCCGAGACCGCGCTGTTCCTGGCCTCGGACGCCTCCGCGTATCTGAGCGGCATCACGATCGACGTGGCGGGCGGGCGGATCACCAACTGACGCTGTCCCTGCGGCGGTGGCCCAAAGGGTCACCGCCTTTCCGTGTGCGCGGGACCGGTAACTTTCCGCGGGCGTGTCCCGTCATATGTGTATGAGCACCGAGGAGCGCCCGGACCGGTTCGGTGGAGCCTGGCGGCGGCATCGCGCCTACGTGGTGGATCTGGCCTTTCGACTGCTGGGCGATATCGGCGGTGCCGAGGACGCGGCCCAGGAGGCCTTCGCGCGGCTGGCACGGACGCGGCCCGGCGAGGTGGAGGACGAACGCGCCTGGCTGACCGTGGTGACCAGCCGGTTGTGCCTGGACGAATTGCGCAGTGCGCGAGCGCGTCGCGAGCGGGCCGACGATCCGGCGGAGTTGGAGAACGCGGTACCGGTCGCGCAGGCCGTGCCCGTCGATCCGGTCGATCGGATCACCCTGGACGAAGAGGTGCAGTTGGCCCTGTACCGCATGCTGCAGCGGCTCGCGCCCGCCGAGCGGGTGGTGTTGATCCTGCACGATGTGTTCGGGGTGCCGTTCGAGACGGTGGCGGACACCGTGGGTCGGCCGACGGGGACGTGTCGGCAGTTGGCGCGGCGGGCGCGGATCAAGATGGCGCAGGCGCGTCGACCGGACGGTCCGGTCGCACCGGCCGAACATCGGGCCGTGACGGAGAGATTCATCGCCGCCTGTGCCGGTGGGGATTTGGCGGAACTGCTGGCGGTGCTGGATCCGCGGGTGTGGGGTGTGGCCACCTTCCGGCCGGACTCACCCATTGTCGCGCCGACCAGCCGGGGGGCGGAGATGGTGGCGGCCAATATGATCGCGTTCTTCGGGCCGGGGGTCACGCTGGTGACGCATTCGGCGTTCGGGCGGCCCGCGTTGCTCGCCTATCGGGAGCGGGAGCTGTTCGGGGTGCTGGTGCTGACGATTTCGGGGGAGCGGATCGTCAGTGTGGAGGCGACGGTGGATGCGTAACTTTCCGGCGCGTGGTCTCGTCGTAACTGTATGACTCACAACAGCATTCGAATCAGCTATGGGAAATGTGTCGTCGCGGCGCTGTTCGGACTGACCGTGGCCTGGGGTACCCCGGCAGCGGTTGCCGAGCCGGTGGACGCCGCGAATCAGTATCTGGGCGTGTGGAATTACGAGCAGCCCGATCGCGCCGATGCCACCGATATCGCGACGGTTGGACAGTTCGGGATCAATCCGCTGACGTTTCCTCAGGTCGGGACGATCGAGTTCAGCAGGGGCGGCGACGGAGAGATCATCGGGCACACCGATCAGGGCTGCACCTGGCATTTTCGGGTGAACGGTGACGGATTGGATCTGACCGGTACGGATCAGTATTGCTTCAACAATGTCATCGGCTCCGGGTACAACATCTACTCCTGGCATGTCACCGTGCACGACGGCCAGGAGCGGGAAGTGGTGCGGGCCAACAGCTATCTCGGCTACGGCACCTTCGACTTCGACCTGCCCAATGGCAAGCGCACCCGTGCCGATGCCGCCGGACCGGATGACGCGGCGCGCCTGTTCACCGGAACGTGGATGTTCGATCCGACGAATCCGGCGTACCTGAACAACCTGACCTCGCCCGGCTATCAGCCGAAAACCGGTGCGGTACGGATCGATTCGAACGGTTCCGGACTGACCGCTCACACCGACGACGGGTGCTCGTGGACGTTCGACGCCCGGGGCAATACTGCCGAACTCGCGCCCGCCGAGCAGACCTGTGCGCGGCCGGACGGCACGGTCACCGTGTCGTTCTGGTCGATGTCCAGCGACGGGACGCACGTGTACACGGTGTTGAACAGCACTGACCCGCAAATGGGTTCGTACTTCATCGGCAGCGGCAGCCTGACCCGGCAGTCGTGACGCGGACCGTCAGTGCCGGGCAAAGGCCTCCTGCAGCCACCAGGACCCGCCGTCGCTGGTGATCTTCGCGTCGAGCAGCAGCGGGGTGTTCCGGTGACCTGCCAGCCATTTCGGGACGATGTCGAGGTCGGCGACGGTGCGGACGACGGCGGCCTCGCAGCCCGCGCCCCGGGCCAGGGCGGCGATATCGGTGTCGGGGAACGTCACCGCGCCCAGATCGGCGTCGCGAAAATGGTGGACCTCGGCACCGTAGGCGTGGTCGTCGTAGATGACGATCAGCATCGGAATACCCAGGCGCACCACGGTTTCCAACTCGGCGATGCCCATGAGCGCGCCGCCGTCGCCCAGCGCGGCGACCGGCAGGCGGTAGGGGTGGGCCAGCGCTGAGCCGATGGCCGTGGCCAGACCCAGGCCGATCGATTGGAAGGCCTGGGTGAAACAGAAGCCGTACTGGTCGGGGACGTCGAGATAGGCGCTGGGGTAACCCATGAAATTGCCGGAGTCGACGGCGACGATGCGCTCGGGCGGCAGGAGATCGTCGAGCGCGATGCTGAGCGTTCGGGGGTCGATGCGCTCGGCGGTGGATCGATCCTCGAACGGCACATCGCGCCAGCGTGCGGTCGACAGCCGCTGTGCCACCTCGGGCGTCCGATAGCCGACCCGCGGAGCGCCGTCCCCGACCCGTGAGGACGCCAACAGCACATCACGCGCGGTCTCACCGACATCGCCGTGCACACGGAGGTCGACCGGGCGGTGTGCGCCCAGCGCCGAGTGCTCCGAATCGACCTGAACCACAGTGGTATTCGGTCCGATGAGGCTGCCGTGGCGCATGGTCCACATGTTCAACGCGCAGCCCCACCCGATGATCAGATCGGCCTCGGTGATCAGCTCGGCCGCCGTGGGCGAGGCGAATCCACCCGAAATGCCCAGTGCCCAACGATCACCGCTGAACAGCCCGTGCGCGACCGCCGAGGTGGTGAGCAGCGCCCCGACGGATTCGGCCAGGGCCCGCAGTTCCGAGCCGGAGCCGCGCGCCCCGCGGCCGGCCACGAACACCGGTCGGCTCGACTCCGCCAGCAGCGTCACCAGTTCCGAGACCGCCTGCTTGCCCGGGCGGATCGCGTCCGGTGCCATCGGCGCGGTGACCGCCTCCGGTGCGGCGATCTCGGCGGCCTGGATGTCCAGCGGGAGGTTGAGCACCACGCAGCGGCGCTGGTCGCGGGCGGTGCGGAAGGCGCGCACGGTGTCGGCCACCGCGCTGTGCGGGGTATGGACGCGTTCCGCGACCGCGCCGACGGCGGTCGCGAGGGCATCCTGATCCACTCGGAAGTTCGACAGGACCGAGGCACCGGGGGTGTCGGCGGCCAGAACGAGCAGGGGCGTCCGGCTTTTCGCGGCTTCGGCGATCCCGGTGAGGGCATTGGTCAGGCCGCAGCCCTGATGCAGGGAGACCGCCGCGACGGTGTCGGTCATGCGGGCATAGGCGTCGGCCATGGTGGTCGCGCCGCATTCGTGGCGGGCGGCGACATAGCGAACACCCTTGGCGCGCAAGGCGTTCGTCAGGTCGAAATTCCCGCTGCCCACCACGCCGAACACCCGGGAGACGCCGAGTTCGGCGAGGACGTGGCCCACGACCTCGCTCACCGATGGCACGGCGCTACCGGTCGACGAGCGCGAGAACCCGCGCGGGACTGCCGGTTCCGCCCTTGATGGGGAGCGGGCTCACGATCAGTCCGGCGCCGGTCACCGGCAGCCGCGCCAGATTGCGCAGCTGGGTCAGACCGCATTTGCCCGCGCCGAGCAGGAAGTGGTGACAGGGGAACGGCGGTTCGAACGCGTGCGCCGCGCCCGCGTCGGTGCCGACGGTCTCCACGCCGAGGCCGAAGATCGTTTGCTGCGAGAGCCATTCGGCGCAGTCGGCCGAGAGCCCCGGGGAGTGCGGGCCGGTCGGATCGGCGTTGAGGAAGCGGTCGGCGTCATCGGCGTAGGCGTCCCAGCCGGTACGCAGCAGCACCCAGCCGCCGTCGGGCAGCGGGCCGTGCTGTTTCTGCCAGGCCAGCACATCGTCGACCTCGAGCAGGAAGTCGGGATTGCCCGCCACCCGTTCGGAGACGTCGATGACGACCGCGGGGGCGATCAGACCGCGCAAAGGCGTTCCCGCGACATCGAATCCGCCCTGCCCGGTGACCCAGTGGATCGGCACATCCAGGTGGGTCCCCGTGTGTTCGCCGGTGTGGATATTGTTCCAAAACCAGCCCGGACCCCGATCGTCGTAGTGACTGATCTCCTCCAGCCCGAACGGAATGGTGTTCGAAAACGGCGGTGGCAGTTGGAGAATCGGGGTGCCGGGATGCAGCGGCGCGGTGAGATCGATGAGGTCGGTGGATCCGTCGGCGAGCGCGGCCAACAGTGCGGTGACAGCCGTCATGGCCATACCTCTGGCTCTGGGAGGGCACAGTTCGAGGCTGTCAGCATAGCGCTAGCGGACCTTGTCGACGGCCTCCTTGGCGACCGCGGCCACCAGCGGATTGTCGCCCGCCGCAGCCTGATCCGGCTTGGTGGTCAACACCGCGATCACCACGGGAGCCCCGCCGCCCGCGGGCCAGGTGACGGCGACGTCGTTGGCGGTGCCGTAGTCGCCGGTGCCGGTCTTGTCGCCGGTCTTCCAGTCCTTGGGCAGGGCCGCCCGAATACGGGTGTCGCCGGTGGTGTTGGCCAGCAGCCAGGCGGTGAGCCGGGTGCGTTCGCCCTCGGCGAGGGCGTCGCCGACGACGAGCTTGCGGTAGTCCTCGGCCAGGGCGGTGGGGGTGGTGGTATCGCGTTCGTCGCCGGGGATGTTCGTATTGATATCGGGCTCCCAGCGGTCCATGCGGGTGGTCTGGTCGCCGATCGAGCGCAGGAAGTCGGTGAGGGCGCTCGGCCCGCCGAGCAGTTTCAGGATCTGATTGCCCGCGGTGTTGTCGCTGTGGGTGATGGCGGCGTCGCAAAGTTCGGTCACCGTCATGCCGGTGTCGACCTTGGTGCCGGTGACCGGTGAATAGGTCACCAGGTCGGCGGCGGTGAAATGAATGATCTGGTCGAAGAAGCCGGTTCCGAGCGGATGGGCGTGCAGCAGCGCGCCGCAGGCGAGGGTCTTGAAGGTGGAGTCGAAGGCGAAGCGTTCGTCCTGGCGGTAGCCGAGGGTCTTGCCGGTGCCGGTATCGATCGCCACCACGCCGACGCGAGCGCCGTGCTGCTGTTCGAGAGCGCGCAGTGCGGCGTCGGCGGTGGCCACGCTGATCGTCGTCGAGCTGGGCTGTGCGGCATCGCTTTTCGTGTCGGTGCCGCATCCCGCCAGCGGTGCGAGGAGCAACAGTGACGCCAAGGCACGGTATTTCAGGGTCGACAAAACAAGCCTCTCTGTGGAGTGCGTTGAATGGATTCGGCTCGCGCCGTGTGGAATTGGTCTGTGCGGCTCAGCGCTGAGCGCGCAGCATGCGGCCCGCGGCCTCGACGGCCGGTTCGGAACTGCCCGCGTCGCTGATGAATACCGCGAACGCCAGATCGCCGTCGATGCCGACGAACCAGCCGTGTGCGTGCTTGTCGTCGATGTATTCGGCGGTGCCGGTCTTGCCGAGCAGGCCCGGAATATCGCGCAGCGCGGTGGCGGTGCCGCCCGTAATCGTCTCGCGCATCATGGATTTCACCTGATCGGCGATACCGGTCGGGAGCGCGGGCGGCTGCTTGTCGGCGGTGCCGGGCTGCCCCTGCACCACCATCGGCGGCTTGACCGCGCCCTGGGCGAGCGCGGCGGCCACCAGCGCCATGCCGAACGGCGACGCGGTCACCTTGCCCTGGCCGATGCCCTCCTCCACCCGCAGCGCGGGGGTGTCGGCGGTCGGCACCTTGCCGGTCACGGTGGTCAGGCCGGGCGTCACGTAGTCGATGCCGAGCCCGAGCTGGGCCGCCGCGGTGGTCAGCCCGTCCGGTGCGAGCTGGACGGCCAGGCGGCCCATGGTGGTGTTGCAGGACTTGGCGAAGGCGGTGTGCAGCGGCACCTGGCCGAGGTCGAAGTTGTTGTCGTTGGGGATCTCCCGGCCCTCGATGTTCTCCTTGCCGGGGCAGGCGACCATGGAGTCGGGGGTGACCTCACCGGCCTGCAGGGCGGCCGACACCGTGACCGTCTTGAAGGTCGAGCCCGGCGGGTACAGGCCGGTCAGGCCGATCGGGCCCTGCGCGTCCCCGGCGGCGTTCTGGGCCATGGCCAGCACGGCTCCGGTCGAGGGTTGCAGGGCCACAATGGCCGCCGGAGTGGTGATGGGAGTCAAGGCGGCCTCGGCCGCGCGCTGTAGGCCGACATCGAGGGTGGTGCGAATATCGGTGACCGGCTTGGGATCCGGGCCGCCGACCCGTTGCGTGCCGTCGCCGCCCTGGGCGCGGACCGCCCAGCCCGCCGCGGCGTCGGCCTGCTGCTGCCAGAGGTCGGACAGGCCCGAGAAGGTCGGGGAGGCAAGGGATTTGTCGACGGTCAGCAGGCGGGTCTGCTGGGCCAGGGTGACATTCGGCAGATTGGTGAGCGCGGCCTGGACCGTGGCGTAATCGGAGTCGCGCAGGGTGACCGCGGTGATCGGCTTGCCCTGGGCCGCGGCCAGATCCGATTGCAGACTCGCCGCGGTCACATCCGGTGCCACCGGTCGCAGGGCCGCCGCCACGGCCGCCAGATCCGCGCCCGGTGCGACATTCACCAGCGTCACCACCTGCTGGGTGAGCAGCGGGCCGCCCGTGCTGTCGAGAATCTTGGCCGGATCCGGGTAGACGACGGAGTACGACAGCGGTCCGACGTTCAAACCCGGTGCGACGGTGGCCGGATCCCACTGGATCTTCCAGTCACTTCCGGACCGATTCGCCCGGCCGGTCGTCGTGTAGGTCCACTCGTCCTTGCCGTCTTTGCCGAGCTTCCAGGTGGCGTTCAGGGTGAAAGTGCCGCCGCTGTCGCTCTTGTCGACCTTGCTCGCGCTGAAGTGCACCTGTTTGCCCAGGTTGTCGTACAGCGTGCCGAGCGTGGTGGCGGCCGTGGCCGGATCGCTGGTGGCCTGCGCGGCGGCGGGCACGTCATCGCGATTCAGCGCGTCCGCGAAGCCGTCGACCGTCTTGGACAGCCCGGACGTGGAATCCGACGAGCACGCCGTCGCCGTCGCCGTCACCAGCATCGCCGCGGCGCAGACGCCGGTGAGTGCCCTCCTGCTGAACTGTGCCATGACTGCCACCCCAACATGGATGACCGGTGGCTGTCCAAGACCAACACGGACCGAAACCGATATAGGTATCGATATCGTTGCTGCTAGCAGCGGCCTTCCGGAACCGTGTCGCGGGCGGTTGACGGCCGGATCGGGGCACCCGGAATGCTGGGGGAGTGGACGAGATCTTCCGAACGGCCGGTGTCGAGGGGCGGGTGCACGCCCGCTGTTTCGACTGCGACGGCGAATTCGGCTGGGGTGCCGACGAACCGGTGGTGCTGTCCTCGGTGGTGAAGGTGCCGCTGGTGCTGGAGTTCGCGCGGCAGGTGGCGGCGGGCCAGCTCGACGCCACCGATCGGGTGCGGGCGACGGCGGCGGATCGACTCGGCGGCGTGGGGACCGCGGGCTGTCTCGACGATGTCGAGTACAGCCTGCGCGATGCCGCCTACTTCGCGCTCACCATGAGCGACAACACCGCCGCGGACCTGCTGTTCGACCGGGTCGGGGTGGAGAACGTGCGCTCGCTGGTGCGCGAGCTCGGGCTCACGCGGACCCGCGTGGACGGGTCGCTGCGGGACATCCTCTACAGCATGGCCGAGGATATCGGGGCGCGTGACCTGCAGGAATTCGCGCGGCGCTATCCGGAATCGAGTGCCGCGGAGGTGTTCGGGTCGCGGGCGGTGGATCCGCTGCGAACCACCGCGAGCACGCCGCGCGACATGACTCGGCTGCTGCTGTTGATCGGTCGCGACGAGGCCGCCGCGCCCGAGGCCTGCGGGTGGGTGCGAGACCTCATGCGGCAGCAGGTGTTCGGGCATCGGCTGCCCTCGGGGTTCCCGCCCGGGACCGACATCTGGTCCAAGACCGGGACGCTGCCCGGGATCCGCAACGAGATCGGGGTGGTCGGCTACCCCGACGGAAGTCGTTACGCGGTAGCGGTTTTCACCGTGTCACACCGGCTGGCCGGGCGACAACCCGCGGTGGATCGGGCCATCGGCGAGGCGGCGCGCACGGCGGTCGAGCGCATCGCTCACGCCCGTCCCGCCACCACGTCCCACGGTCGGCGCTGCGGCGTCTGCTGAGGCGGTGCCGGTCGGGACGCGCCATCGCCCTGCAGCACGGTGGCGATGAGTTCCGCGAGTTCACGCACCAGCGGATGCGGGGCCGCGGCGGGCCAGGTCAGGGCCAGACGCCAGCTCAGCGTGCCTTCGGGCAGCGGCCGCCACACCACGCGCGGCTCCTTCTGCGCGACCAGGCCCTGGTCGAAGGCGACACCGCGCCCGGAAAGCACCATGCCGAGCACGAATTCGGGATTGCGGGCGTGCTGCACCGACGTGGGGCGGAAGCCGTGCTCCCAACACGTGCGCAGGGTGGCGTCGTAGAGGCCGGGCGCGGCGGCGCGCGGGAAGATCACCAGTCCGTGTCCGGCCAGATCGGCCAGGGTCAGCGCGGCGCGGGCTGCCAACGGGGAGTCGCGCGGCAGCACCACGCCGAGCGGAGTCTCCACCGCCGGACCGGACTCGAGCCCGACCACATCCACCGGGTACTGCAGCAGCCCCGCGTCCAACTGCCGATCCGCCAGCAGCCGAACCTGTTCGGCGGTGGTCAACTCCTGCAGATCGACCCGCACCTCCCGGCTCTCGAACGCGGTCACCAGCGCCGCGAGCACCCGGCCCGCCAGCTCGGGCGGCACCCCGACCCGCAGCGCGTCGATCTCCCCGCGATGCGCCTTCCCGACCAGCGAGGTGGCCCGCTCCCACCGCGCGATCAAATCCCGCGCCTCCACCAGCAGAATCTGGCCCGCCTCGGTCAACTCCACCCGGCGGCTGTCGCGCTCGAGCAGTCGCGCGCCGAGATCGCTCTCCAACTTCCGGATCCGCTGACTCAGCGCGGGCTGCGCGATCCGCAACCGCTCCGCCGCCCGCCCGAAGTGCAGCTCCTCGGCCACGGCGATGAAGTAGCGCAACTGACGCAGCGGATCCATTCCCCGACGATATAGGTTTCCTTATCGCCGGGCTCAGGCTCGGGCGCGGACCTCGAGAATCTGCATGCCGCGACCGATCGGTCCCTGCTCGTCGTGCAGCACGGTCGAGCACAGGCCGACGCCGTCCGGGCCGATGGTGGTCTCGACCGCGAGGCCGATCCATTCGCCGACCGGGAGGCGGTACAGGTCGATGGTCAGGTCGGTGTTGAGAAACGTCCACTGGGACGGGTCCAGTTGTGCGCCAACGCCATTGGCGACGTCGGCGACCGAGAAGACTCGGACCAGGGGTGAGATGTGTTCGCCCTCGACCACGTCGACCAGGGGGCGGACCCACACCCGCCGGGTGATCGCGTCGCTCTCGACGGCCCGGATCTCGACCGAGCGGACGTAGCCCACATCCCAGCCGTCCGGTACGCCCCAGCCGATCTCCGCCGACTCGGGCAGGGCGGGCAGGGCCGGATCCGCGTAATGGGTCACCGACGAGCTGTCGGAGGTGGCGATGCGCCAGGCCGACGCCTTGGCCACCACCCGGCCGCTGCCGTCGGGTTGCGGCGCAATCAATTCCGCGGCCACCAGTTCGACCCGCTTGCCCGGCCGCTCCACCCAGGCCCGCACGCCGATCTCGCCGACGGGTACCGGCCCCAGGATCTCCATCGTGAAGCGCGCCACCCGTGTGCCCTCGCGCGGTGCGCAGCGCTCCACGGCCCGCGCCAGCAGCGCCGACGGGGGCGCGCCGTGCTGCATGGATGCCGCCCACACGCTCACGGTCGACTCGCTCGCCGCATAGCGCTCGTAGCCGTCGGCTCCCGGGCCCCGTGAGACGTAGTACGCGGGCAGTTCGGCCGCTTCGGCCGTCGCGGGCTCATGGGCCGCTGTCATGTCGACTCGGGTCACCAAGGCAACGTATCAGCCCACGTCCGAACCACTAGACGCCGTACGACACAAGCGGGTTCGCATTGTGCCGTCGGTCACAGTCGGTTGCACCTCCACCCGGGTGGAGCTCCTAGCGTGCTGGGCACCAACGAGAAAGGCAGCACCATGGTTGCTACGCAGGACGAAATCGTGGCCGGTATCGCGTCGATCATCGAGGAGGTGACCGGTATCGAGCCCTCCGAAGTGGGCATCGAGAAGTCGTTCGTGGACGATCTCGACATCGATTCCCTGTCCCTGGTCGAGATCGCCGTCCAACTCGAGGACACCTACAAGGTGACGGTGCCCGACGAGGATCTGGCGAGTCTGCGGACCGTCGGCGACGCGGTGGCCTACGTTCAGAAGATGAGCGTCGACAAGCCCGAACTCGCCGCTGAGTTGGAAGCGAAATTCACCGAGGTCAACGGCGAGGCCCCCACCGGGACCGAGTAGGTGATAGCCGATGCGGGCCGGGACCCCGCCACCGTCGAGCTCGGCAGCTTCCTGTCTCGACCGCCGGCCACGGTCTGGCGCTTCCTGACCGACCCGGACCTCCTCGCGCGATGGTTGTTGCGCCCGAAGGGGTTTGCCGCATCGGTGGGCACGCGATTCACCTTCCCGCTACCGAACCCCTCGGCCGGGCAGATCTCCTGCGAGGTCCTCGCCGTTCGCCCGGCCGAACAACTGACCTACACCTGGCACGGCCGCGTGGACGAGAACCCCACCCACTGGATCGTCCACTGGATCTTGCACCCGGAAGGCCGCGGCACCCGATTCCTGGTAACCCAAACAGGTTTCGACATCACCCACCGCCGCCACAAAATGGCCCGCAATGCCGTGGAACGCAGCTGGACCCGAGCCCTACCTCGCCTCGACCAGGCACTCCACCATCTCAGCTGACCCCGCCGCGCGGGTGCGGCGGGCGGCCGAGGTGTACCAGTAGGCGGCTCCCACCAGCAGTCCGCCGCCGACGATATTGCCGGGGATCGTGTAGACGAGGTTGTGGAGCAGGGCGGTGAAAGTGGTTTGGCCTTCGAAGATTCCGATGGTGTAGAGGGACATGTTGGCCACGCAGTGCTCGAATCCCACGGAGACGAAGACCAGGACCGGGAGCCAGAGTAGGGCGAGTTTGGCACCGGGGGTCCGGACCCGGGTGAACATCCACACCGCCAGGCAGACGAGCATGTTGCAGAGGACCGCGCGCCAGAACAGCTGACCGCCGTGCAGGGCATCCTTCGCCGAAAGCAGTTCGGCGAGCATGGATTTGGCGGTCGGGGAGGACATCACGCCGGAGGCGTGGGTCATGGCGGCGAAGAGCAGGGTGCCGAGGAAATTGCCGATCAGGGTGGCCGCCCACGCGGTGAGCATGGGTTTCACGCCGGTGCGGCCGGAGAGCACGCCGACGAGCATGACCATCACCGTCGAGGTGAACAGTTGGGCTCCGGCGAACATCACCAGGGTCAGTGCGATGGGGAAGACCGCGCCCTCGAGCAGTTTCACCGCGGGGGAGTGCTCGGCCACGAACGGCGAGACCGCGACGAGCAGGAGCACCTCGCCGACGGCGATGTAGACACCGGCGAGCATGGCCGACACCAGAAAACGTCCCGGACTCCGCAACTCCTCGGCCTTGTGCACGGCCTGGTCGACGGTGTCGGCGATGGTGTCGGGAACGGTATTCACCAACTCGACTTTAGAAACCGCCGACCTCGATGGATACGGACGAATGTCCCGACCGCCGAATCGGTGTGCGTCACTTGATCACGACATCGTCCGGCGGCGGCAGGGTGGTGCCGTCGCGCAGCAGGACGGGACCGACGGTGGTGGGCGTGGCCACCGGCGGGGGTGGCGGCGGTGTGGGCGTCGGCCTCGGCTGGGGCGGCGGCGGTTGCACGATGGTCGTGCCGAACGCCGGTGGGGCGGGCATCAGCGGGACGCGAGCATCCGGGCGCTGCTCGACCAGGTCGGCCAGGCCCGGATCGTCGTCCACGCGCGGCACTCCCAAGGGCGGCAATCCCAGCAGCTGCAGAACCGTTTTGGTGATGCTGGTGTGGCCGCACCACCGGTGGTCGATACCGGGACGCACGCGGCCGCCGAACATGAGCAGCGGCAGCCTCGAACCGTAGGCGAGCTGATGGCCGGAAAGATCGGATTCGATGTGCGGCGGGACGACATGGTCGTCGTAGCCGCCCCAGTCGTCCCAGGTGAGCAGGAATACCGTCGAATCCCACAGTCCCGCGGCCACAATCGCGCTCACCGTCTGCCATACGGCGTTGTGGCCGATGGTGACGTCGGCGGCCGGATGCTCATCGCTGGGCGAATCGTGCCAGAGCATCGACAGCGCCGGAAGCGTGCCCGCCGCGGCGTCGGCGGCGAGCTGATCGCTGCGGACGATATTCGGCGAGCCCTGCAGCTGCCGGTAGAACTCGACGGGATAACCCGAAGTCCCGGTGTAAGCGCGCCAGGAGATTCCGTGATCCCCGGCGTGGCCGGGCAGGCTCGGCATGTCCCAAACGGGTTGCGGCCCTTTGCGAGACGGATTCTTCAAGGTCGGCGTCTGTCCGCCGACGATCAACAGATGATTCGGCGTGGAGTTGGTCCCGAACCCGCTGCAGTGGTTTTCCAGTAGCGCCCCACTCGCCGCCAGCCACGCGTAGAACGGCATTACCGCGGCGGTATCGAATTGCACATGCGCCCCGGTGATCTTCCGCGCCAACCACCGGACCCAGGTCGCGCGATCATGCGGCTGATCCGACGCGGGTGGATTCGTCGCGGTCGGCCAACCCGTGGCAATGTTCGCGCCATAGGCGGCCGCGGACCGCAAATAATTGTCGGTGGTGTGATTCTCCTGCACCATCACTACGACGTGCTCGATGGGCCCCGGCGTTCGGCTGTGTGCCATACCCCGCACGCTATCGCTGAGTATTTGCCGAACCGTGGATGGCACGCCGACCCGGCCAACCTATCGGGAATCGCCTGTGGGCGGCTGTGTTCCGACCGACCATTATGTCGGAGGTTGCCATGTATCAGCAGATTCTCGATCCGGTCGCCCATTCCCTCGCGTGGAGTTCACTCGTCGCGGCGCTACCCCTACTGACCTTGTTCGTGCTGCTGGGCGTGCTGCGCTGGGCCGCGTGGATCGCCTCCCTGGCAGCGCTCGCGGTCGCCCTGATCGTCGCGGTCTGGGCCTACGGCATGCCGGTCGGTCAGGCCGCGTTGGCCGGATCGGAGGGGGCGGCCTTCGGGTTCTTCCCGATCCTGTGGATCGTCATCAATGCCATCTGGGTCTACAACATGACCGTCGCGACAGGCCATTTCGACGTGTTGCGGCGCTCGTTCGCCAGCGTCAGCGACGACCAGCGCATTCAAGCCATGCTCATCGCCTTCTGCTTCGGCGCGCTGATGGAGGCGCTGGCCGGATTCGGGACGCCGGTCGCGGTGACGGCTGTCATGCTGATCGCCCTGGGATTCGCGCCCCTGAAGGCGGCCGTACTGGCGCTGACCGCGAATACCGCGCCGGTCGCATTCGGCGCGATGGCTACGCCCATCATCACGCTGGGCACCGTCACCGGGCATTCCTCGGACACTCTCGGCGCGATGGTGGGCCGCCAGACTCCCATTCTGGCGCTGTTCGTTCCGCTGGTGCTGGTGTTGATCGTGGACCGCCGGAACGGGATTCGCGACACCTGGCCCGCGATTCTGGTCTGTGGAACGTCTTTCGCCGTCGCCCAGTACCTGACGTCGAACTTCATCTCGGTGCCGCTGGCCGACGTGGTGGCCGCACTGGTCTCGGCGGCCGCGGTCATGGCGCTGGTTCGCCTCTGGCGGCCTGCCCGGGTCTACACGGAAGCCGTTGTGGCACCGGTCATGTCGGGTGCCGCGGGAGATGAGCGGTCCCCCGAGGCACCGGAGGAGAGCCGCGACCTACCCCACGACCCGCCCCGCGAGATCGCCCGCGCCTACGCCCCGTACCTGATCATCATCGCCGTCTTCGTGCTCGGCCAGATCGGCCCGATCAAGTCCTGGCTCAACCGCGCGACCCACCAATTCGCCTGGCCCGGACTGCATCTGCTGAACGCCAAGGGCGGCAAGGTCGGCTCGGTGAGCTTCACCCTCAATATCGCGACCACGCCCGGCACCCAGATGCTGGTGGCGGGCGTGGTCACGATGGCGGTCCTGGGTATCTCGATTCCCCGGGCGCTGCGGGCCTACGGCGTGACGCTGTTCCAATTGCGCTGGGCCATCCTCACCGTGATGGCGGTGCTGGCCCTGGCGTATGTCATGAACGCCTCGGGCCAGACCATTACGCTGGGCACCTGGATGGCCGCGGCGGGCGGGTTGTTCGCCCTGCTGTCCCCACTGCTGGGTTGGCTGGGCACCGCCGTCACCGGCTCGGACACCTCGTCGAATTCACTGTTCGGCGCCCTGCAGGTGACCGCCGCCGGAAAGGCCGGGCTGTCACAGATCCTGATGGCCGCGGCCAATAGTTCCGGCGGCGTGCTGGGCAAGATGGTCTCACCGCAGAACTTGGCCATCGCGGCCGCCGCCGTCGGCCTGCACGGCCGTGAGGGCGACATCTTCCGCCGGGTGCTGGGCTGGAGCGTGCTGTTCCTGCTCGGCATGTGTCTGCTGGTGTACCTGCAGTCCACCGTCGTGCTGTCCTGGATGGTTCCGTGACTGGTTGCCCAGCACCGAGTTCCGGCGGCTGTAGGCGAAGTAGATCACGATGCCGATCGCCATCCAGATGACGAATCGCAGCCAGGTCTCGATGGACAGGTTCAGCATGAGCCACAGGCAGGCCAGGGCCGCGAGGATCGGAACGACCGGGACGAACGGGACGCGGAAGCCGCGCTTCAGGTCCGGGCGGGTGCGGCGCAGGATCGGAACGCCCAAGGAGACCAGGACGAACGCCACCAGGGTGCCGATATTGACCATCTCTTCGAGCGTGCCGAAGTCCACGAACCCGGCCAGCAGCGCGCACACGACGCCGACGATGACGGTCAGCCGCACCGGCGTCCCGTGCTTGCCGGTGTGAGCGAGGCCGCGGGGGAGCAGTCCATCGCGAGCCATGGCGAACAGCACGCGGGTCTGGCCCAGGAACATCACCATGACGACGGTCGACAGTCCGGCCAGCGCCCCGATGGAGATGATGTTCTTCACCCAGGTCGCGCCGTGCAACGCGAAAGCCGTTGCCAGGGTGGCGTTTCCACTGGCGAGTTCGGTGTAGGGCACCATGCCGGTCAGCACCAGCGACACCGCGACGTACAGCACGGTCACAATGGCCAGCGATCCGAAGATGCCGCGCGGCACATCACGCTGCGGATTGCGGGTCTCCTCCGCGGTGGTGGCGACCACGTCGAACCCGACGAAGGCGAAGAACACCAGCGAGGCCGCCGCCAGCAGGCCGTACCAGCCGAAATTCGTTCCGCCGGAACCGGTCAGGAAGGAGAACAGCGACTGATGCGCGCCGCTCGCCTGCGCCGAGGGCTGCGACGGCGGAATGTAGGGGCTCAGATTGGAGGCCTTGAAGTAGGTCGCGCCGACCACCAGCACCAGCGCGATCACGGCCAGCTTGATGGCGACCGCGACCGCCGAGACCCGCGAGGACAGTTTGGTTCCCGTGGCCAGCAGCACGCCGACGATCGCGATGATCAGCACCGCGCCCCAGTCGAAGGAGATCGACCCGACGTGCGCGACCGGATTCACCACATTGCCCAGCACCTCGCCGAGATACTGCGACCACCCCTTGGCGACCACCGAAACCGCCAGGGCGAATTCGAGAATCAGGTCCCACCCGATGATCCAGGCGATGACCTCGCCGAAAGTGGCGTACGCGAAGGTGTACGCACTGCCCGCCACGGGCACCGTCGAGGCGAATTCGGCGTAGCACAACGCCGTCAATCCGCACGCGATGGCCGCGAACACGAAGGCCAGCGAGACCGAGGGCCCCGCGACCGTGCCCGCGGTCCGGGCGGTGAGCGTGAAGATGCCCGCCCCGATGACCACCGCGACACCGAAGATGGTCAGATCCCGCGCCGTGAGATCCTTGCGTAGCTTGGAATCCGGTTCATCGGTATCCCTGATCGATTGCTCGACGGACTTGGTGCGGAACACTCCGCTCGCGAACGCCACTTTGCGTCTCCTCTGTTGAAAAACTACGGCGATCAGAGGGCCCGCGGAATGGCGTCGAGACGCCGCTCCGCGAACCGATTCGCCGCCGCACCGGTGCCGATTCCCTCGGCCTTGCTTTCCGCGATGATGTCGCGGCAACGGTCGAAGATGCCCCTCACCGCGTCTTCGACCTCGGCCGGTGCCGCCTTGCGCAGCTCACCGGCCACCTGAATGAGCCCACCGGCATTGGCCACGAAGTCCGGGACCCAGGTGATGCCGCGCTCGTTCAGGGCGTATTCCACCGCGGGCGTGGCCAACTGGTTGTTGGCGGCGCCGCAGACGAGTTTCGCCTCGATGGCCTCGGCGCTGGACGCGGTGAGCGTGCCGCCGAGGGCGCAGGGGGCGTAGACGTCGACCGGAGCGGTGGAGACATTGCTCAACAGTCGAACCGAGGGATGAGTCTTCGAAACGCGTTCCAGCGCGGCCTCGTTCACGTCGGTCGCGCAGACCTCCGCGCCGTCGGCGAGCAGCAGCGCGATGAGCTCGTTGCCCACCTTGCCGACACCCTCGACGCCGACCGTGCGGCCCGCCAGGGTCGGTGCGCCCCAAACGGATTCGGCACCGGCGCGCATGGCGTTGAAGACACCCAGCGCGGTCAACCGGGCGCTGTCGCCAGAGCCGCCCGCGGCCTTGCTGCGGCCGGTCACGTAGCCGGTGTAGCGGCCGATGGTGTCCAGATCGTCGGTGTTGGTGCCGACGTCACCCGCCGTGATGTACCGGCCGCCAAGGGATTCCACGAATCGCGCGTACGCCGCGAAGAGCTCCTCGCTCTTGTCGACCGCGGGATCGCCGATGATGACGGCCTTGCCGCCGCCCAGATCGCAGCCCGCGGCCGCCGCCTTGTAGGTCATGCCCCACGACAGGCGCAGCACATCGTCGAGTGCGTCCGACTCCGAGGCGTACGGGTACATCCGCGTCCCGCCCAGCGCCGGACCCAGCGTGGTCGAGTGAATGGCGATGATCGCCTTGAGCCCGCTCTTGTCGTCTTCGCAGAACACGACCTGCTCGTGGCGACGGCCACTGAGCTCGTGCGAGCGGCCGAAGACCCCTGCGTCGGTGTGCATTGCGGTCACAATCGATTCCTTTCGTGGGCGCCGCTTGTGGCGGCTGTGGGGTGGCCGCGTGGTGGGCGGCCGGTTGTGGGCGCACCTCGTCACCCCCGGCATGGGTGTGCCGGGAGGACAGGGCGATCGGGGTTAGTGGTCGAGGCCGAGTTCGCGCAGGCGGGCTCGGTAGAGCTCGACATTGCCGAGCTTGACGTCCTCGTAGCCGCGGACCAGGTCGGGTAGACCGGCGGCCTCGGTGGCCGTGGCGTAGGTCTGGTCGGTGAGTCCGGCGGCGAGGCGGTGGATCATTTCGGTGTAGTGGGACAGCAGCTCCCGCTCCACCTTGCGGACGTGCGCGTAGCCGAACGGGTCCAGCTTGGTGCCGCGCAGTGCCTTGCCCTTGGCCAGAATCTTCAGGGCCACATGGGTTTTGGGGGTCAGGCCGATCTTCTTCTTGCGGCCCATGGCCCGCAGCATCGGGGGATGCAGCTTGTAGGTGAGCTTCTCGCCGCCGGGCACCTGGGCCTGCACATCGGCCAGGAAGGCGGGATCCACCAGCAGCCGCGCCACCTCGTACTCGTCCTTGTACGCGGTGAACTTGTACAGTCCGCGCGCGACGGCCTCGCTGAACTCGGTGCGGTCGGTGACCGCCCGCTCGGCGTTCCAGGCGGCCTGGACCGTCTCGATGTAGCGGCGCGCCACCTTCACGTTCTGGTAGTCGATCAGTTCGGCGGCCCGCAACTCGACCAGCCGCCGCACCTCACCGTCGAAGCCGGTGCCCGCCAACAGTTCCGCCGGTACCGTGCGCGGCGCACGCCGCGCGGTGGTCGATTCGGTGGCGACGGCGAAGGCGTCCGGATCGGCGATGGCCACGCGTCCCCAGCGGAAGGCCGCGATATTGGCCTTCACCGCGACCCCGTTGATGGTGATCGCCTCCTCGATCGCCGCCGCGGGCAGTCGCAGCCCACCGGTCTGGAAGGCCGCGCCGACCATGAGGAAGTTGGCGGCGGCGGTATTCCCGAACAGCTGCTGCGCGGCCGCGAGTGCGTCGAAGTGGAACAGCGAATCCGACACCGCCGCAAGACGATCCAGCATCGACCCGGTGTCGGGGTAGGTGACCGACTTGTCGTAGACCATGTCGCCGGTCGGGGTCTGGCTGGTCGAGGCCACCACAACCGTGCTGCCCGGATTGCCGTACGCGAGATTCTTGGGGTCGGCCGCACCCAGTAGGTCGATGGCCATGATGCAGTCCGCGCTGCCCGGTGTGAGCCGGTTGGACGGCTCCAATTCCGTGGTGGCGAAACGCAAGTGCGACAGCACCGGACCGGCCTTCTGGCTCAGCCCGATCTGGTCCAGGCTCTCCACGAAATACCCGGCCCGCAGCGCGGCGGTGGCCAGCACCTGGTTGACGGTCACAATCCCGGTCCCGCCGATACCCGCGATGAGCACGTTCTGCGTGCCCAGCGGTGCGCCCAGGCCCGGGTCGGTGACGGCGGGCGGCTCGGGGGTCTTGCGCTTGGCGGCCTTGCCCTTGCCCTCCGGGTTCAGCTCCACGGTCACGAACGACGGGCAGTCCCCGTCCAGGCAGCTGTAGTCGGTATTGCACGAGGTCTGGTCGATGCGCGTCTTGCGCCCGAACTCGGTCTCCACCGGCTGCACCGACAGACAGTTCGACTTGGTGCCGCAGTCGCCGCAGCCCTCACACACCGCCTCGTTGATCACCACGCGGGTATTGCGCACCGGCAGCGTCCCCCGCTTGCGCTGGCGACGCGCGTCGGCGGCGCAGTGCTGGTCGTAGATCAGCACGGTCACGCCCTTGATCTCGCGCAGCATCCGCTGGGCCTCGTCGAGCCGATCGCGATGCCACAGCAGCGTGCCCTTGGCGAGCGCCTTCTTGTTGTGCCGCTTGGGATCATCGGCGCAGATGATGATCTGCTTGACGCCCTCGGTGGTCAGCTTGTGGGTCAGCTTCGCGACCGTGAGCCCGCCCTCGACGTCCTGCGCGCCGGTCATCGCGACGACCTCGTTGTAGAGCAGCTTGTAGGTGATGTTCACCCCCGCCGCCACGCACGCCTGCACCGCCAGCTGCCCGGAGTGGAAGAACGTGCCGTCGCCGATGTTCTGGAACAGGTGCGGCACATCAGTGAACGGCGCCTGCCCGATCCACTGGCTGCCCTCACCGCCCATCTGGGTCAGCCCGGTCACCGCGCTGTCGCTGCGGCCGGACAGCGTCACCAGCGTGTGGCAGCCGATGCCGCCGCCGCCGATCGACCCCTCCGGAATCGCGGTGGAGCGATTGTGCGGGCAGCCGCTGCAGAAGTACGGGGTGCGCTTGGCCGACAGCACCTCCAGCGAAAGCGCGGGCGGTGGAGCCTTTTTCAGCTCGACGTGATCGCGCAGCACCCGCCGCAGCGGGGCCAGCAGGCGGCCCGCGGTGAGCTCGCCGTCGAACGGCATGAGCGGCATGCCCTTGGCATCCAGCTTGCCGATGATGCGGGGCGCATTCGCGGTGCCGTACAGGATCTCCCGGATCTGGGTCTCGATGAAGGCGGTCTTGTCCTCGACCACGATCACCTGCTCGAGCCCGTGCGCGAACTCGAGAACCCGCTGCGCGCCAACGGGATACGGCATGCCGATGCGCAGCAGCCGGATTCCGGCGCGGTGCATGGCCGCCTCGTCGACCCCGAGGTCCACCAGCGCCTGCCGCACCGCGTCGAAAGTGGTTCCGGTGGCTGCGATTCCGATCTTCGCGTCGGCCGGATCCACCTCGATGACATCGAGCTCGTTGGCCGCCCCGAAGGCCCGCACCGTGGCCCAGCGCGGCCCGTACAGATCCGCCTCGGCCAGCACGCTGTCGGCGGGGGCCGCCATCGGCCGCTGCCGATAGGTGAAAGTCTTCCCCTCCCACTGGATCTCGGGCACCTCGATGGGCAGCTCCGCGACCGAGGAGTCCACGGTCCACGCGCCGTCGGCGACATCGGCCACGATCTTCATGGCCACGATGCACCCCGAGGCCCGCGACAGCGCCACCCCCTGCATGCCCATGGTGATGATCTCGCGGGCATTGCGCGGGAACAGCACCGGAACACCCATGGCCGCCAGCGACCGCTCGCTCACCGCGGGCACGGTCGAGGACTTCGAGGCCGGATCATCACCCACCAGCAGCAGCACGCCGCCGCGCGGATTCACCCCGTACATATTGGCGTGCCGAATGGCATCGGTGGCCCGGTCCACGCCCGGCCCCTTGCCGTACCACACGCCCACCACGCCATCGTGTGTCGCCGTGCCCGCGGGCAGATCGGCCTGACTGCCCCACACCGAGGTGGCCGCGAGCTCCTCGTTGAAACCCGGAACGAAGGTGATGTCGTGTTCGGACAGCACATTCGGCATGCCCAGCAGCATCTTGTCGACCCCGCCCAGCGGGCTGCCCTGATAGCCGGAGACGAAGGTCGCGACCCGATGCCCGGCGCGCATGTCGCGCACGTGCTGCTCGACCAGCAGTCTGGCAATGGCCTGCACACCGGTGAGAAGAACCGGACCCGCGCCGGACCGGTAGCGGTCGGCGAGGTCATAGGGCGCAGCTGGTTCGGCCTGCCGAACAGGCGCCCAGGCAACGTCGGTCATTGACAGTCACCACACTCTCTACAGCCTCGTGAGCTGCATAGGACGGGGATCAAGCGATCGGTGCAGCGAAATCTGCCGTGATGTGTGATGTGTGTCAACTGAGGCGCGAAAAGTTGATCAGATTGCTCAAAAGTGATCTGGAACACTGTGACGCGCGCATCATTTTGCTCAGGCGGTCATTCGACGGCTGGATGACGTGTCAGGTGCTCGACGAGGGGCAGCGAGCGGTACTCGACCGGAGTCGCCAGGGCGAGCATGGTTTCGGTGTGCTTGACCCCCGGGATGGAGTGCACGCGCTGAATGATCGCCAACAGATCCGGCTGCGACCGCGCGGCGATCCGCACCAGTAGATCCCCGCGCCCGGTCGTCGCGTGCACCTCGAGCACGTTCGGGAACTCCCGCAGCGCCTCGACGATGTCGTTCATCTTGTTCTGGTTCAGCTCGATCCCGAGGAACGCGTGCACCGCGAACCCGATGGCCTCGAGATCCACGTCCGGCGGATATCCCCGCACCACGCCCGACGCCTCGAGCCGTTTCATCCTGGCCTGCACCGTGTTCCGTGCGATCCCCAGCCGCTGCGCCAACTCCAGGATCGGCGCGCGCGGATCGGCCGCCAACTCCGCGAGCAGCGCGGAATCCAGGCCATCGATCTTGATGCTCATAACGCATTCTCGCATTCCGCTACATTTCCAACGCGCACCTCTGCCGGGTTCGCGGCGGGGATAACGCGATTTCCCGCGAGCCCGATCATCATGTCGTGAAGCGAGACCGGAGGGGATTCATGAAGGCCAGGTCAATGGCGGTGGCGGCAGCGGCGGCGGGCGTGGTGCTCGCCGTCGGCGGATGCGGGGGCGGGTCCACGTCGGCGGGTTCGACGACGGAATCCGTTGCCGCACAGCAGCCGGCGGCACCGGCGGGCAGCGGGCACGGGCTGTGCTTCGACGTGAATTCCGATCTCGCCCGGCAGGCCATGGCCCGGCTGTCGGCGCCGCCGCTGGGAAAGTGGCAGGTGGGGCAGTCCAGTGACGATCAGATCTCGGCGGGCTGCGACGGCGTGCTGTCGTGGATGGAGGTGGGCTCGACCGTGAATCACCCGTATTCGCACCTGCTGTTCTTCACCAACGGGACCTATCTGGGCACGGCGACCTCGGAGCCGTACATGTACACGAAGATCACCGGGCATACCCGGACGAGTCTGACGCTGACCTACCACTGGATCAAGGACAACGAGCCCATGTGCTGCCCGCAGGGTGGGCCGAGCGTGGTGACGTTCAGCCTGAACGGCACCAAGGTCACGGCGGACGGGCAGTTCCCGCCGCATACATAGGCATTCGATTTATAGACAGCAGCACTATCGGATAGTTACGCTATCCATTATGAACAGTGTTGCTGTCGCACCCGTTTCCGTCCGAGAGCGTTGGCATCCGCCGC
The DNA here is from genome assembly GCF_035818515.1 of Nocardia sp. CDC153. Lineage (NCBI taxonomy): Bacteria > Bacillati > Actinomycetota > Actinomycetes > Mycobacteriales > Nocardiaceae > Nocardia > Nocardia sp. CDC153. The sequence goes on from NZ_JAYKYU010000005.1 coordinate 418,001, forward strand.
TGGTTTGGCTGGCGGTCGCGATGTTCGCGCTCGTGTTTTTCGCCGCCGGGGGGATGGTGATCGACCATCGGGTCATCACCGGCCTGCCCGCGTGGGACAAGCCCGCGAAATTCGCCCTTTCCGTACTGATTTATGCGGTGACCTGGGCATGGCTCATCCCGCAGCTGCCCAGGGGAAGGCGGGTGGCCCAGCGGGCCGGGACGGTGGCCGCCGCGCTGTTGGGCGTGGAGATGGTCGTCATCGTGGTGCAGGTGGTGCGGGGCACCACCAGTCATTTCAATGTGAGTTCGCCTCTGAACAGCGCGCTTTGGTACACGATGGGGGTGTCGATCGCGGCCACCTGGTTGGCGACCGCGGTGATGAGCGCGCTGCTGTTCCGCAATCCCGGGCCGGATCGGGCGCGCACCCTGGGCATTCGATACGGCAGCCTGCTGTCGCTGCTCGGGATGGCGTTGGGATTCCTCATGGTCGGTCCCAAGGTGGGTCAGCACGATCTGCCGCGCACCATCTCGGGCGCGCACACCGTGGGCCTGCCCGACGGCGGGCCGGGACTGCCGCTGCTCGGCTGGAGCACGGTGGGCGGGGATCTGCGGATTCCGCACTTCGTGGGAATCCATGCGCTGCAGGTGATTCCGCTCGTGGTGATCGCGCTCGAGCTGCTCTCGCGCCGGGTGGGGCCGCTGCGCGACGGGCAGCGGCGGGCCACGCTCGTCACGATCGCCGTCGCCGCCTACACGGCCTTGCTCGGCGTGGTCACCTGGCAGGCGCTGCGCGGTGAGTCGGTGGTGCATCCCCAAGCGCTGACGCTGGTGTCGGTCGCGGCCATTGCCGCGGCGACCGCCGGTGCCGCCACCTGGGTGGTGGTGCGCCGATGACCACCACCCTGTTCTCCCTCGTCTTCTGGCTCGCCGCCCCGTTCTGGGCCGCCATGATCCTTGCCCCGCACCGGGTGTGGACCCGCCGCCTGGTCGCGTCACCGTGGATCGTGTTGCCGCCGCTGCTGGTCTATCTGGCGCTCATGCTCCCGCACTTCGCGCGGTTCTTCGCCGCCATGCTCCGCCCCGACCTCACGACCCTGCGCGACATCCTCGGCGACGACTGGGGCGCGGCCACCGTCTGGGCCCACCTGATCGCCTTCGACCTTTTCATCGGCCGCTGGATCTACCTCGACAGCCGGTCCCGCTCCATCTCACCGCTGCTCGTCTCGCCGATCCTGTTCGTCACCATCCTGCTCTCCCCGATCGGCCTGCTCTCCTATCTGCTGGTGCGCGAACTGGTTTCGCTCACCCGGCGCGGTTCAGCGGGGCTGGACGCTGTGACTGTAGACCTCGGCGGCGAGGGCGGTGTCGCCGCGCGGCGTGGGATGGAAGGGCAGCCCGACCAGGCCCACCTTGGGGTCCAGGACGGCCAGTAGCCACGGGTCGGCGGCGCAGAGGCCGTGGCCTGCGGTGACGGGGCGGGCGTCGACGAAATCGATCGAGAGCAGTTGGGCCGCATCCCGTTCGGCATTGTCGACGCGATTCCAGAACTCGTTGATGGCCCGGGCCCGCGGCTGGACGTAGCGGAAGACGCCCAGCACGTCGAGGCACCAGACCGACGAATTCTCCGGGGCCAGTTCGGGATAGCCGACGAGCTCGGTCCGGGCGTTCGGGGCGTAGTACTTGACGTAGTCGACGACCTTGCGAATGCGGTCGGCGTAGGCGGCCCCGGTGACCGCGTTCAGGTCGGGCCAACGCCCCTGGGTCACCGCGTCGGTGTCGCAGCCGTCGGCGAGGTTGAACGCGCAGGTGAGCTGGGCGGGGGCGTCGGCGGTGGTGGCCGAGTCGCGCGGCCACTCGTCATTGGCGCCCAGCTGGATGGCCACCACCTGGGTGCGCGGGCCGAACGCGCCGTTCCCGGCGGCCTTGATGGCCAACTGCGCCAGGGTGTATCCGTCGCGGCCGGGGACCTGCTGTCCGGTCGAGGTCACCGGGCCGCTGTCGATGGAGGCGTTGGTGCAGGTGGCGTTCTCGAAGTCGGCGGTGCCCGCGACACCCATGAGCGCGCTCAACTGGACGGGCCAGGAGGTGTCGCGGTGCAGGCATTCGTGCGCGGAGGTGTCGTTGTTGCCGTCGCACTTGACCAGCACTCCGTCGCACGGCGGATTGGCGGCGAACGAATCACCGAGCACCACAAGCGTTTTACCCGGGGCGGGAGCCGGTTGATCGGCCCTGGCTGTACCAATCGAACCGGCGGTGCCGATCGACCCGGCCGCGGCGAGCATCGCGACGGTGGCAGCCAGTCGGAGTGGCCACGCGCGGCCCCCGAGGGCCTTGAAACTCATCATGCAATTCCTCGACAACCAAGTAGTGATGCCTCGACAGTGTTGCTCACGAAGCCGGTGGCACGATCATGTAGGTCAAACTCGGCCACGCGACCGACAGCGGCACCCGCGGTTCGCGACAGACCCAAATGGTCACGTGGTGGTTCTGCCCGGCGATGCCGAGCGGATTGTCCATCCGCAATGCCGGTGTGGTGTGGGCGAATTCGGCCAGGAAGGCGCGGACCTGGGGGCCGTCGTTGTAGCCGACGTAGAGGAAGGTCCGGGCCGAGTCCGGCGGTGCGCCGAATTCCGCGAAACCGCGATTGGGGCTGTAGACCGGCGGAATCCATTGGGAGCGACGGTAATGGTCGAGCGCGCCCGCCTCGTTGTAGGCCTCGGTGACGACCACGGCACCGGCCCGGTCCTCGGCGGACAGACCTATCGCGACCCGGTGCACGGCGTCGGCCAGATCCGACCAGTCGTCATTGCCGTAGTGCTGCAGGAAACCCCAGTACCCGGTGTTCGGGACGTCGATCCAGCTGCGCGGGTAGGGGAGGGTCGCCAGGAAGGCGGTCAGCACCGCGGACGCGACGGTCAACGTTGTGAACAGCCGCCGCAGATGTGAACGGGCGTCGGGTGTTTCGAGCAGCCCGGACAGGATCGCGGCCCCGCTGCCGAAGATGGCGGGGACGATTCCGGCCACGTAGTAGGACCGGCCGTGTCCGCCGACGACCAGGACGATCATCAGCAGGCCCGCGACGAGGACGAACCGGTAGGGCCGCAGTCGCGGGTTCCGGGCCAGACCGTACAGGCCCAGCAAACCCAGTCCGCCGCCGAGGAATCCGGTCGTCACCATGATCGCCACGATCGTGCCCCACTGGCCGCCGTCGCTGCCCGCCGTCTCCTGGGCGATGGCCGCATTGGTGGCCAGCTGCGGCCAATCCCGGGTGGCCTGCCACAGCAGGGCCGGGGTCATGGCGACCGCGAAGATCAACAGCCCCAACCACAATGCGGGGCGGCGCAGGATCTCGCGCGGGCCGACCGCGAGCATGGCGAGGCCGATACACGCCGCCAGCATCAGCACCAGCCACTTGTCCTGCACGTCGATCGCGGCGGCCACGCCGACGCCCAGGAGCAACCGGTCGTCGCGGACGCGCACCCAGCGGATCAGCAGCCACAGGATGACCGCCTGGCAGGCCACATCGAAGGCGACACTGTCCAGCACCGTGAACGCCACGACGAACGGCGACAGCGCGTAGGCCGCCGCGGCGAGCATTTGATAGCGCGGCCGCGCGCCGCATTCGGCGGCCACCGCGGCGGCCAGCACCGACACCGCGAACAGCAACAGCAGTCCCGGAATCCGCAGGGCGAGCACCGATCCGGGCGCGAGCAGCTCGCACAGCCGGGCGATCAGCGGAATCACCGGGCCGTTGTCCACGTAGTCGACGGCCAGCCGCCGCCCGCACGCCAGGTAGTACAGCTCGTCGCCCGCGAGTTGGAAGCGCGCCGCGGAGGCCGACCAGACGAGCGTGATCAGGCCGGAGACCAGCACGACGCCCCGCCACGCGAAGCGCGGTGGCGCGACGGGCGATTCGGATTCAGAGGTGTAGGTGAGCGTCATTGCTTCTCCGGGTGCTGCCACGCGGTACTCGATCGCGGGGTGGTGCTGTCAGTTGGGCTGCGCGACGTGGTGGTAGACGGTGGCGGCCACGGCGGCGTCGCCGTGGGCGGAGGGGTGCAGCGGCAGGCCGGAGTGGTCCGGGCGCGGATCCAGCAAGCCGTTGAACCAGGGATCGTTCGAGCACAGGCCGTGGCCCGCGGTCGCGGGCCGCACATCGACGAAGTCGATGCCGAGCAGCCCGGCGGCCTCGCGTTCGGCCGTCTGCAGCCGGTCCCAGAACTCGACCATGGCCCGGGCGCGGGGCTGCACCCAGTTGCCGAGCCCGAAAAGGTCGAAGCACCACACCGAATCGCCTTCCGGCGCGACCTCGGGATAGCCGACGAGTTCGATCCTCGCGTTCGGGGCGTAGTACTTGACGTAGTCGACGACCTTGCGAATCCGCTCGGCGTAGGCGGAACCGGTGATGGCGTCGACGTCGGGCCAGCGGCCCTGGGCCACCGCGTTCTCGTCGCAGCCCTCGAGAATGTCGAAGACGCAGGTGACGACCCGGGACGCGTCGGCGGTGACCGTGGAGTCGCGGGGCCAGGCGTCATTGAAGCCCAGTTGGATTGCCACCACCCGGGTTCGCGGGCCGAATGCGCCGTCCTTCGCGGCGGCCAGGGCCTCCTGTGCCAGCGTGTAGCCGCCCCGACCCGGAACCTCCTGTCCGGTCGAGGTCACCGGGCCGGTGTCGATGGTCGCGCTGGAACACGAATTGTTCTCGACATCCTCGGGGTCGAGGGCCATGAGCGTGCTCAATTGGGCTGGCCAGGAGGAGGGTCCGTGCAGGCAGGCGCGGGGGCCGGTGCCGTCGGTGTCGACGCATTTGGTCAACAGCCCGTCGCAGGGCGGATTCGCGGTGTATGAATCACCGAGGACGACGAGTGACCGACCGGTCGGTGCTGACTCGGCGTCGGCGACCCCCGCCACGACCCCCGTGGCGAGCACGCCGACGGCGGCCAGCCGAATCAGGGACACGGCCGGACCTGTTGTCCAGGAGCTGGTCAATACACAATCCTCATCAAGCCACACACACCATGACGCAGGTCACAGCCATTGACAGTCAAAGCAAAATAGCGTTATTTCACTTAGTTGACAAGCAAGCCCCCGGCACGGCTCGCGTGCCGTCGCGATCACGCCGCGGTATGCGCGCTCGTATTGGAATTATGTTGCCGCGCAGGCGAATTCGACCCGAAAGCGGAGCGCCCCGGCTACAGTGGGCGTCCGGATCGACAAGAGGTACACGGCCAGTGAACAGATCGGCTCGGTTGCGGATGCTCGTGGCATCCGCGGTCTGCGGCGTCGCGGCGGCGGTCGCTGCGGCGGCACCGGCGACGGCGGAGGACCCCGAGGGCAAGGCTCTCGTGGTGATCGGCGATTCCTTCTCCGCGAACGGGGCGATCCTCGATCTGCTGAACTCGAACGGCGATCCGGGCTGCAAGCACGTGCCGACCTCGTGGCCGCTGCAGCTGGCCCAGCGTCTCGGCCTGTCCGACAACGACGTCGAGAACACCTCGTGCCAGGGCGGCTCCATCGACACCTCGGGCTGGACGCTGGCGCATCAGGTGAAGCGGGCGATGGCCGACGGCGCGCTCGGCGCCCGCACCCGGACCGTCACGATTCAGCTCGGCATGAACGACGCCTGGGGCACCGACAATCCGGTCGCCCTGTCCCGTGCCTTCTCGTGTCTGACCGATCTGATCAATGGTTGCGGTCCGGAAGCTGTGACGCAGGGGCGCGCGCCCGATCCCGACACCATCACCGGCCAGGCGTACGCCGATCGGGTCCGTCAGGCGGTGGTGTACCTCCGGTACTACACCCCGAACGCGCGGATCGTCTTCGTGGGATATCCGGAGATACATTCTCCCGGTCACGATTCCGCCTGCGCGGGCATTCTCGGCGTCGATGTGGTCCAGCCCCGGGCCGGTGCGGTCACCGGGTTCCTGGACCATATCGACGCGGCCCAGCGCGCGGCCGCCGCCCAGCTGAACGCGGATTTCCTCGACGCCCGCGCGATCACCGCCGGGCACGGCGCGTGCACCGCGGACGCCTGGGTCGACGGGGCGTTCGACCCGCGCACCGAACTGTTGGGCTTCCCCTGGCATCCCACCGCGCGCGGTGATGCCGCGCTCGCAATTGCCTTGCAACAGTTGATCGCTCAGCGCTGAAACGGTTCCCGTTCGCGGCCTCGCGCGCGCCGAAGTTTGTCGGTGGGTCGCCGTAGAGTTGCGGTCATGAGGATTTCGATGAGTCGGCGCGCAGGGCCGCATGAATTCAGTTGCGCGGCCGGTGGTTCGGATAACACTCTGTTCGGCGTAAGCGATTCACGAGATGGGTCATGGGGAGTGGCCCTCCGGGGGAAGGAATGAATGCCATGAACGGCAACATGATTCGCGGGGCTCATCGCGGCCCCAGGTTCGCCAAGAGCAGTTTCAGCTATGGCGGCGGCGATTGTGTCGAGGTCGCGTACCACGAAGGCCAGATCGCAGTGCGTGATTCCAAGGATCGGCACAGCCCGATCCTATGGTTCACCAAATCCGAGTGGCGAGCGTTCACTTCGGGCGTGCGCGCCGGCGAATTCGATTTCGCCGACTGACGTGCTGGTGGTGTCGCAGCGAATTCGCTGCGACACCACCACCCCCACGTGCGGCCGACCCCTCGACGGCCGCTGGAAAAAGGGGCTTGGGTTGTTGTGCGGGGGGTTTAGTCCCGAAGGCCGGTGAGAAATTCATGAGCATCGGTGCCGAACATGGCCATTCGAGTCAAGGCGTCCCAGCGACGGCGGTGGGCGTCGACGAGATCGGGGCCGCGGGTGACCATGCTGCCCGGAATCGGTTCCGCGGACGCGAGGGCGTGATCCTCGTTCTCGTAGATGACGAAACCGTGCGGAATGGTGGTGCTGGCCTCGATGTCCTGCGCGATGACCCCGATGGTGACCGTATCGAGGGTCTCGATCGAGATGATCCGGTCCAGTTGGGCGAGCAGGACGCGATGCGGTCCGGGGCGAAAGCGCAGGGCCGCTTCGGTAATCAGGAATTCGAAGCGTTTGGTGGGGTCGTACAGCACCCGCTGGCGTTCCAGGCGCGCGGCGAGCGCGGCGGCCGCGGCATCGGGGGTATACGGCGGATCGAAGGTGGCGAACACCCGGCGGGCGTAATCGGCGGTCTGTAGCAGGCCCGGTATCAGCGAGGGCTGGAAGTTGCGCACCACCTGCGCGTCCTCCTCGAAGGCCCGGACATCGTCCTGCAGGTGCGGGCGGTCGGCGAGTGAGGAGGCCCAGTCGCGCACCTCGGGCGTGTGCGCCACCTCGGTGAGCGCACGTAGCGAATGTTGCGAATCCGCGTCCGCCCCAACCGCTTTGGCCCAGTCGAGCACCTGCGGTAGTGGCGGAACCACATGGCCCGCCTCGATCCGGGACAGGGTCGACTGGCTGATTCCGACTCGCTTGGCCAGCTCCCGGCCGGAGATTCCGGCCATGTCCCGCAACCGGCGCAGCTCCACGCCCAACTGCTGGCGTGGGTGCGACTGGCGCGCAACCGCATTCGCGGCGGACACCGCTGCCGCGGTGGTGTGCCCCGCTGCCGCCGCGGTCGCGCGCTCTGTCGGTTGATTCGCTGAAACCATGATGATTCAGATCGAATCACCTTGATTCACAAGAGTCAAGACTCGGCCGGTCAGAACCTGAATCATGCGTGAATCGCATGGCCGACCCGACCGCTGCGCGCCGCGTTGCCGGGCCGGGCCCGCTGCGCGCGGGTTCGACCCTCTGTACGCTGAACCGGCTGGCAGGACGAGTGCGGCTGGGACAGTTGAGCAATGGCGGGGAGGTTGCGTGACCGGAGAACCGGAGAATCCCGATGTACGGCCCGAATGGGCGCCGCTGACGGTCGATCTCGATCGGCCCAGCGCGGCGCGGGTGTGGGACTACTACCTCGGCGGTTCGCACAACTTCCAGGTCGACCGCGCCCTGGCCCGGCAAGCCATGGAACGCATGCCGGACGCCCCGCTCATCGCCCGCGCGACGCGCGCCTTCCTGCATCGATCCGTGCGATTCCTCACCGCCGCGGGCATCGACCAGTTCATCGATGTCGGCTCCGGCATCCCGACGGTCGCCCCGGTGCACGAGGTGGCCCGCGAAACCCTTCCCGGCGCGCGCGTGGTCTACGCCGACAATGACCCGGTCGCCGTCACCCACAGCCGCGCCCTGCTTCACACCGACCCCGAAACCCTGGTCCTGGAAGCCGATCTGCGTCGCCCCGACGAACTCTTCGGCCCCGACGGCGCGGCGGGGCACCTCGACTTCACCCGGCCGGTGGCGGTGCTGCTGATCGCGGTCCTGCACTTCATCCCCGACTCCGACGATCCGGCCGCGATTCTCGCGAACATTCGCGCCCGCCTGGCCCCCGGCAGCTACCTGGTCATCGTCCACGGCAGCGCCGCGACCGAGGTCCACCAGGAAACCGCCGACCTCTACCGCCGCACCCCCAACCCGATCACCCTGCGCCCCTACGACGAGATTCTGCGTTTCTTCGACGGATTCGACCTGGTCCCACCGGGATTGGTGCCGCCGACCTCCTGGCGACCGGAACTCTCACCCCCCGGCACCCGACTCGCCATCCACTCACCCGGCTTCGCCGGTGTGGGCCGCCTCTGACCGTCGGTCGTTCAGCGGTCGAGTCGGTCGAGGATCTGTCGCGCAATACGGGTGGTGCCCTCCAGATTCGGGTGATAGGAACCGGCGGCCGCGCCCAGGCCGCCTGCGGTGGTGAGGGGATCGACCAGGCCGGAGACCCAGGGTTCGGGGCTGCACGCGGTGTGCGCTTCGGCGTCGGGGATGGTGATCACCACCGCGTCGGTTCGTTTTCCGGCGCGCTGGGTCGCGTCGAGTAGTCCGTCATAGGTGTGCCGGGCGGTGGCTGCTTGGTCCGGACGCATGGGGGCCGTGGCACAGGTGTCGCCGGTGCGGTCGAGGGCGGGTAGATAGTCGATCAGCAGCACCCGCGCTTCGGGTGCGCGCGTGTGGACGGCGTCGACCACCGCCCCGATCGCCCGCTCGACGGCATCGAAGTCGTCCCGGGTGGGAGTCTTGGCGCCGGTGAGGTTTTCGCACACCCCGGGCACGGCTCCCACGAGGGCGGCGCATCCGCTGGCGGCAACCATCGAGCCAACCAGGTTGAGGTCATTGCCCCCGATGCTGACCGTGACCAGCCGAGTATCCGCGCTCACCGCCTCGATCTGCGGCGCGCCAACCGTACCGATCGCGGTCCGCTGCGCCCGCTCGAGAATGTCGGCCGTCGTCGCGCCGCCGCAACTCACGTCCACCAGATCCAGGTCCAGGGCCCGCGCGACCTGATGCGGGTAGTTCTGCGCCGACCGCTGGCAGGCCCCGTCGATCTGATCGGGTAGCCCGGGGCCCGAGGCGTACGAACTGCCGAGCGCCACATACCGGGCACCGGCCGAGATCGGTTGCGCCGCAGCCGCTCCCGGTGATACGACCGCGGCTGCGAACGCGCAGCACAGGGCGATCCACGGGTACCGGGTCATCACGACTCCTCCTCGGTTGTGCAGGATATCGGTCGACCCGGGCAGAACCGCGCAGGGACACGTCGCCCCGCCGACGGCCACCAGCGCCGCCGGATGATGTCGGGGGTGACATCCGGCGGCGCTGGCGTCCGGTACCACCCCGAGTGACGTGGGGTGATCTACGGGCCGCGAAGGGGTTGGGCCCGTAGCGTGGCTGCCGACCAGCGGGTATCGGGGCGCCCGGAGTTGACTTCGGCCGAGATCCGTTGGTGCGGCAACGATTTCGACCGTAGATCAAGATCGTCGAAATGTCTGTATTCCGCCACCGAATTAGGGCCCTTCGCCCCCATCATTAGGGGCTTGCACAAACGACCAGTCTGTATCGCCGGTCATGCGGGTTGGTCCATCTCCGACGGCAGCCAGGCCTGCAGGTTGACCGGGTTGATCGGAACCGAGATGTGTTCGTGGGTGATGAGCCAGCGGCCGTTCGTGCGGCGCAGGCAGGTGGTTTCGCGGACCCAGATCGCGCTCTGCAGGCCGCCCTTTCGGGTTCCCGAGTCCAGGTGCAGCATAGTGGCGAAGGCGGTATCACCCTCGGTGACGACGGTCAATTCGTGCGTGTCCAGACTGATGGGTCCCTCGTATCCGTCGAACCACCGCAGGAAGTTGGCGCGGACCTCGTCGGTGCCGGTGAAGCGCAGCGGGGGAACGACATCGTAATAGACGATGTCCGGGGCGTAGTGGTGCATCAGCGCGTCGATGTCCTTCGACTGCTGAGCCTCGGCGCGGGTCTTCAAGAACGTTTCGAGCGCGAAATCGTCGGCGGTCATCGCATCCTCCATTCGACAGGCCCGGCGGCAACGACCTTTCTGGGTGCCGCCGAGGTGGTTTCACTGCTTCGACGACGCAGCCCACGCGAATGTGAGGTGGCGCAGGTCCCAGCATCGCGCTCGATGCGAGAGGCGATGGCGGCCACCGACCAATAGTCGGACGTAGGCGCGGGATGGCGGCGGGGGTGCAGCGGTACCAGCCAGGCTGCGGTGATGCCGGTGGTCAGGCCGATGAGGAAGGGCAGCCATAGGGTGGTCATGGGGTGCCTCCGTCGGTGAGATGCTCAAAACTGTTGGTGTTGCAGGTCTTCGGGGTGGGTGGTGATGAAGTCGGGGATGCGGCGGGTGCGGGCGGTCAGGTCGTGGGAGAGTTCGGCGTAGGCCAGGGAGAGTTCGGCCAGCCGGGTCCAGGCCCGGTGGAGGCCGCATTCGGTATCGCCGGTCTCGAGTGCGGTGTGGGCGTCGACCGAGAAGCGGGCCAGGCGATCGACGACCATGCCGAGGGTCTCGGTGTGCAGTGCGGCGGCGGCAAAGGGACGCGGCAGCTCGTGCGCCGTCCACCGGTCGATATCGCGAATCAATTGGACTCGGGCGCAGTCGATCTCGTGCATCGCCTCCGGTGCGGCGGCGTCGCGCGCCTCGTGCAGACTGGCCAGCTCGTACGCGGCCCGCAACAGTGGATGGGCCGAGTCGACGGTGCCCGCGCACGCCTCCAGGAGCAGATCCTTCGACGGCAGGAATGTGGTCATTGCTTGCTCCCCTCGGCTTTTCGCGTTCAGGAGTTCAGTAGACACCTGCGGCAATAGAATTGGGAATGTCCAGTTAGATTTGTGCAGAAAATGATTGGCGTTCCAGCTAGAGCATTCCAGGATGGAGTCACCCAGATAGCGAGGCAAACGAAATGGTCGGATCATCGCTTCCCAGAAGAGCTCTCGGCCGAAGGCTTCGTAGTTACCGAGAACAAGCAAATAAGAGCCAATTGGCGGCTGGTCTGCACATCGATCTTTCGCCGCAGAGCATCGGTCGGATTGAGGACGGGCAGAAGGTCAAACTCTCCACCGGCCAGATCCGAGATCTGCTCGATCTCTATGGGGTGCCGGTCGACGGCACGGAGCGTGAGGAAGTGCTGGGACTGTGGCAGGAGGTCAAGGATCAGGCGCAGGCGGCGAAACTGGCTGGTACGACCAAAGGTTGGTGGCACGCATATACCGATCAGTACGCGCCGCATTTCGACCATTACCTCGGACTCGAGGCCGTAGCGACCCATTTGACCACCCATCAGGTCGTATTGTTGCCCGGACTGCTGCAGACAGCCGGATACCGGCGGGCGGTCAGTGAGATCGCCTATCCGAATCACTCCGCAGGCGATATGGACCGACGGCTGGAATTGGCCTCGCACCGGCAGGTTCGTTTGTCGGACAGCAACTTTCGTGTGGATGTTCTACTGTCCGAAGGTGTACTTCGGCATACGCCCGGTGGCCCGTTGGTAATGGCCGACCAGTTGAACCATCTGCTCCAGATGGCCGAAGCCCGATCCAACGTGTCCATTCGGGTCGTGCCATTGAACTCTGGAAGCCATCTGGGATTGCTGGTCCAGTCGTTCACCCTGCTGGAATTTCCACCCCTGGCGAACCATCTCGTGGAGCCGCCCATCGTCTACGTGGAGGGCTATGAGGGAGGGCTGTATCTGGAGCGACCCGACATGATCGAGCGTCATCGCCGGGCGATCAGCGACATTCGACGGGTAGCGTTGAGCGAGGATGACACCAAGCAGTTGGTGCACCAGCTTGCGAAGGAGTACGTGGCGTGACTTCAGATCTGTCCCATGCCCGCTGGTTCAAGAGCACCCGCAGCCAGCCGAACGCGGATTGCGTTGAGATCGCCCATCTTTCGGCGGGCGCGGTCGGCGTCCGCGACTCGAAGGACCCGCACGGCCCCGCGCTGGTGTTCTCCGCCGACCAGTGGGACAGCTTCCTCGCCAGCGAGATCTGGCGCGGCTGAACCGCATCGGACGCGCGAATTCGGCATGCGCGGTTCGGGTCAGTCGCGGACGGTGATCGTGAGGCGGGGCTTGTCGGCGTCGGCGGATTCGGTTACGCGCTCCCATACCGCGTCGATCATCGGGGCCAGGAGCAGTTCGCCGAACTGGCTCACCAGGACGTCGACGATCTGGGTCGACTCGCGTCGGCTGGTGGAGGCCAGGCCCGCTTCGCGGAGGATGCCGACCTCGCGGCGGGTCAGCTCGATGAGCGACTCGAGCAGGCGCATTTGGGTTTCCGCCGGTTCCAGGACGGCGCGGCGGACGTAGTTCACCACGGCGGGGTTGTCGCGCAGCATCTTTCGCACGGCCTCGTTGCGGGCGGCGGCGTTCTCGCCGGGGGTTCCGGCCAGCGGCACCGAGGAGACCGCGGCGGCGAAGTAGTCGACGACCAGCTGGTCCACCGCGTCGATGAGGCCCGCCTTGGTCTTGAAGTGGTGCTGCACCAGGCCGAGGGTGACGCCCGCCTCGGCGGCGACCGCGCGCAGCGAGACCCGCGATTCGCCGTACTGGGCGAACAGGTCCATGGCGGCATTGCGAATGCGCGCCTTGGCGGTGAGGTCGTCGTTGGTGGCCCTGGGATTCAGCATCTGCCCTCGGTTCGTCGGAATGCCGTGATTCTACGGGCGGTAGTAGTCAGTGGGTCGCAGGTAAAGAATCCGCTACCATTGACCGGTCGACTATACAACCGTATCGTTCCTGCAATGTCCGAACTTTTCCCCGACTACCGGCCCACCTGGGAGACCGACGAGCACCGCGAGCTGCGCAAGCACGCGGCGGAGTTCTTCCGCAAGGAGGCCGTGCCCCACCGCGAGCGCTGGACCGGGCAGCACATGGTCGACCGTGAATTCTGGAACAAGGCGGGCGACGCCGGTCTGCTGGGCCTGGATCTGCCCGAGGAATTCGGCGGCGCGGCAGGCGATTTCGGTATGCAGGCCGTCGTGCAGGAAGAGCTGGTCTACGCGCACGACAACGGGTTCGGGTTCTCCGTGCACTCACCGATCGTGTCGCACTACATCTACAAGTACGGCAACGAGGAACAGCGCGCGAAGTGGCTGCCGGGCATCATCGGCGGTGACCTGGTGCTGGCCATCGCCATGACCGAGCCGGGCACCGGGTCGGACCTGCAGTCGGTGCGCACCACCGCCATTCGCGAGGGTGACCACTACGTCATCAATGGCTCGAAGACGTTCATCTCCAACGGCACCCACTGCGATCTGCTGGTGATCGTGGCCAAGACCGACCCGTCCCAAGGTGCCGCGGGTGTGTCGCTCATCGTGGCCGAGACCAAGGATCTGCCGGGCTTCGAGCGCGGGCGGGTGCTGGAGAAAATGGGCCAGCACGCCCAGGACACCCGCGAGCTGTTCTTCTCCGACATGCGGGTCCCGGTCGCCAATCTCCTTGGCGCACAGGAGGGCCTGGGCTTCTACCAGCTCATGGAGCAGCTGGCGCGGGAGCGGCTGATCATCGCCAGCCTGTGCTCGGCACTGGCCGAGGCCGCGGTCCTCGAAGCGCTGAAGTACTCGCGGGAGCGGGAGGCCTTCGGCCGCCCGATCGGCAAGTTCCAGCACAACGCGTTCACCCTGGCCGAGGTCAAAACCGAGGCGCTGGCCATCAAGACCTTGGTGGACTACGCGATTCAGCAATACATCGACGGCAAGAACGACCCCGCCACCGCCTCCATGGCCAAACTGTTCGCGGCCGAGACCTGCGACAAGATCGTCGACCGCTGCCTACAGCTGTTCGGCGGCTACGGCTACATGATGGAGTACCCCATCGCGAACATGTACACGGGTTCCCGCGTGAACCGAATCTACGGCGGCACCAGCGAAATCATGAAGGAGATCATCTCCCGCTCGCTGTGAGACCCGGCGGGTTCACGGGCAGACGACCGAGGAACCACGGCGGCCCGGGCGAGAGGCCCGGGCCGCCGTGTCGGGTGTGGCTGTTGCTCAGGAGCGGATGAAGGCGAGCAGGTCGGCGTTGATGGTGGCGGCCTCGGTGGTCGGCATGCCGTGGGGGAAGCCCGGGTACGTCTTCAAGGTGCTGTTGGGCAGCAGTTCCGCCGAGCGGACGCCGGTGTTGTCGATGGGGACCACCTGGTCGTCCTCGCCGTGCATGACGAGGGTGGGGATGGTGATCTTCGTGAGTTCCTCGGTGAAATCGGTCTGCGAGAACGCGACCACACCGTCGTAGTGCGCCTTGGCGCCGCCGGACATGCCCTGACGCCACCAGTTGGCGATCACGCCCTCCGACGGCTGCGCGCCGGGCCGGTTGTAGCCGTAGAACGGCCCCTCGGCGAACGTGCGGAAGAAGTCCGACCGGCGGGTCGCAACCTGCAGCTGAATGTCATCGAACACCGACTTGTCCAGTCCGCCAGGATTATTGGCGGTCTTGGCCATGATCGGCGGCACGGCGCTGATCAACACGGCCTTGGCCGCGCGGTCCTGCCCATGACGGGTGAGATAGCGCACCACCTCGCCACCGCCGGTGGAGTGACCGACATGCACCGCGTCGGTCAGATCGAGATGATTGACAACCGCGGCCAGATCATCGGCGTAGTGATCCATATCGTGACCGTGATCGACCTGAGCCGACCGCCCATGACCGCGCCGATCATGCGCGACCACCCGGAACCCGTGGTTCAAAAAGAACATCAGCTGCGCATCCCAGTCGTCCGACGACAACGGCCAGCCATGGCTGAACACAATGGGCTGCCCACTGCCCCAGTCCTTGTAGTAGATGTCCACACCGTCGGACGTTGTGATGGTAGGCATTCGAGACTCCTTCGAGTAGATGTTCGACGCCGGATCATCCTGCGGCATCACAGAATTCGTCCGCCCCGCCTGACGAGCCACGAATCCCGCTTTTTCGGCCAAGGATTCGCGCCGGTTCCCTCGCCGTCGGACACCTATGCCGTGGCAATCCAGTCCGACGGTACGAAGTCCGGATCGGCCTGGGCGACAAGGTCTTCCCCGGCCCATGCCTTGGCGTTGCGGACATGGAAGTCGACCGCCTGGCGCTGGTAGGCGACCGGGTCGCGGGTGATCGAGTCCAGGGTGGAGCGGATCGTCGCCAGGGCGTGCGTGTTGTCGGGTTCGAGGTCGGCGATCGGGCGGATGTCGCCGCGCTCGGCCGCGCGGACATGGGTGGAGCGTCCGACCCAGCACAGCAGGTTCTCGCCGACCTGTTCGCGCAGGAACGACAGATCGTCCTCATCGCAGATCTTGTTGCCGACCACGGCGATGTGGATGCCGAAATCCTTCGCGTAGGCGCGGTATTGGCGATAGACGCCGACGCTGCGCAGTGTCGGCTCGCACACCAGCGCGGTCAGATCGAAGCGGGTGAACAATCCGGAGGCGAAAGAGTCGGCCCCGGCGGTCATGTCGACCACGACGTACTCGCCGGGCCCGTCGACCATGTGGTTGAGCAGGATTTCCGCGGCTCCCACCTTCGAGTGGTAGCAGGCCACCCCGAGATCCTCCTCGGCGAACGGACCGGTCACCATGAGCCGCGCGCCCCCGACCTCGCGCACGCACGCGGCATAGATCGGGTTGTCCTCCACCACCTTCAACAGCCGCGACCCCGCCCCCGGCGGTGTCGTCTTGATCATCGCCGCCGCCGACGCGATCCGCGGATTGTCCCCGCGCAGATACTCCTTGATCAGCGGCAGACTCTCGCTGAGCGTCGGCAGCGTCACCGCCTCTTCCTCGCTCGCCCCCAGCGCCGCCGCCAGATGCTGGTTGATATCCGCGTCGATCGCCAGGGTGGGCAGCCCCTGTTCGGTGAGATGTCGAATGAACAAGGACGACAACGTCGTCTTACCGCTGCCACCCTTGCCGACGAACGCAATCTTCACCGGCGCTCCTCTCTTATCGGTAACGCCTTTCATGTGCAATACGGCCGGGGTCACTGTAGCCGATCGCCTACAAGCAGAAGGCCCAGGCGAGAGAAGTGTCTCCGGCCTGGGCCTGGCGGCTGAACGCCTGAATCAGAAGTGAACGCGCCCCGGGTCGGCCAGCGCCATGCTCACCATCGGATTGGCCAGCACCAGGGTGATCGCCACAGCAAGGACGAGCATGAACAGCGACACATAGCGGCTGAGAGACGACATAGCGGTCTCCTTCGATTTCGATCGATCTCACGAACCAATTCGGTCCCGATAACAATCGTTTGCGCTCCGAGCAGCCCGGTCAAGACTCGCGATGGCCACCAATTCGGTTGCTGTGCAAGACAATCGCCCCGTTCGTCGACAGCGCACAATCGCGCAATCCGCCATCACCGCACGACGACGGCCATCCACCGCCACCCCAGAACCGCTTCGGCGCTGGACGATTAGTTGCTACCTGGATATCCGCGCCACCAACTCGTCGGCGTGGCACGCCGCGACACGCCGACAGCATTCGAAGGTTGGAAACGCCTGGCTGCGGCTGCGGTTTGGTGCATGCCCGTCGGCGGAGGTAATGACGTGGGTTCCACGGCTGTTGCCAATCTTTGGGAACTGGTTGGGACACACCTGAACTCGAAGGCGCGCGGATTGTCGCCGACCGATGAGCTAGCCTGCTCCGCTGTGCCGCTGATGCTGTTTCGCCGCCGCCGGGTTCTGGCAATCTGGTCGGCACAGCTGCTCTCGGTCCTGGGCGATCGGTTCTACGCACTGGCGATCATGTGGCTGGCTTTGGAACGTGGTGGCCCGGTTGTCATGGGCGCGGTCGCTATCGCCGAGTCGATCCCGTTCATCGTTATCGGCATCTTTGGAGCACGTCTGCTGCAGCGGTGCGCGGCGTTTCGGACTCTCGCTGCCATCGACGTGGTGCGAGCTGCTCTGGTTCTCGTGATGCCGTTGCTCTGGGCGGTCGGCGGGACGGCCGCCATGTTGGCCACTACGGCCTTGCTCGGAGTGATGGCCGCGGTCTTCGATCCTTCGCTCGGTGCCCTGGTGCCTGATCTGGTGGACGAGAACGAGCGGCCCGCGTTGGTGGCGGCAATGGATCTCAATGGCAGGATCGCGCGAATCGCAGGCCCCGCACTAGCCGGTGTCCTGCTTCTGGCCATTCCGGTGTCGGCGCTGTTCATCGCGGACGCAATGACATTCACGGTATCAGTAGTGGCGTTGCTGTACCTGGCTGTCGGTGACTCCGCGAGCCGTGCAATACCTAAACCTGCCGAGGTGCCCGAACCGCCGACCCGGGGTGCTTCAGCGCGGGCGTTGCTGCGTGAGAGGCCTGAGCTCAGTGCTGCATTCACTGTTCACGCGGCCGGTCTGTTCTTGACCGCCTTGCCGGCTATCGGGTTGCCGCTGCTGCTCGTACAGCAGATCGGTGCGGGACCCTCAGCCTATGGATCGGTACTCACCGTAACCGGCTGTGCAGCACTCGTAGGAAATCTCACCGCCGCCCGAATCCGTTGGAGGACCGCATTTCTGCCGCGTTTCTGTCTGGCCTGGGCGACGGCCGGCGGGCTGATGGTCGCGACCGGCGCGGCTCAAAGCCTTGCCCTGATACTGGTATTCGCCGCGATGTCGGGG
Source organism: Nocardia sp. CDC153 (assembly GCF_035818515.1). NCBI lineage: Bacteria > Bacillati > Actinomycetota > Actinomycetes > Mycobacteriales > Nocardiaceae > Nocardia > Nocardia sp. CDC153. Next base: position 435,881 of record NZ_JAYKYU010000005.1, read on the forward strand.
TTCGTGACCCCCTTCATCTCGATTGCCCTGGGTACCCGACTGGCCGCATACCCGCAACCCACTCGCCTACGGCTGATCACGGTCAACCACACCGTGATGCGCTCGGCCGGCACCGCGGGTATGGCGATCATCCCGGTGCTGATCGCGCCTTCGCCAGCCCGCGGCTTCATCCTCGGCGGCACCGCGCTGGCCGCCGTCGCAGGCACGGCTTGGGCCATCACCTTCGCCACGGCGCGGGCACCTCGGATACGAAGCGTGCAGGCAGCAGAGACCATTCCCACCACCCACACGAATTCAGCCGATCAGACCACTCGCGCGACCGGATCAACGAGGTAGCCGGTTTTCCCATCGCCGAGCTCCGCGGCGCTAGGCCATGTTTCGGTGCGATGGGCCTATTCGTGCACAAATCGCTGCCGGAGGGCAGTTTCCCGCCAATTCCGCTGCCTTAGTTGTTGTGGGTCATGACATTGGTGACAGCGGGGAGGCCCATCTCGGGAAGCTGATGTGGGTGTGGTGGGGGACACGATTGCGGTCGGATGAAGTAGGACAGATTCTGGCCTGGTCGGGTTCTAGGTTGAGCTGCATGAACGCTGACATCAATTCCTTTCGGATTCAGATTCCGCAGGTTGAGCTCGATGATCTGCGTGACCGTTTGGCGCGGACTCGCTTGCCGTTTCCGGTGCCGGGGGCCGGGGATCGGTGGGACCACGGTATTGCTCCGGACTATTTGCGGGAGTTGGCCGCCTATTGGGCCGACGGGTTCGATTGGCGTGCCCACGAAGCCGAGTTGAACACACTGCCGCATTTTGTGACCGAGATCTATGGGCAGAGGATTCATTTCCTGCACTTGCGCTCACCCGAACCCGATGCGATCCCGTTGTTGCTCAATCACAGTTATCCGACCTCGTTCGTGGAATTCCTCGCCGCCAGCGGGCCGTTGACCGATCCCCGTGCCCATGGTGGCGACCAGGCGGATGCGTTTCATCTGGTGATCCCCTCGCTGCCGGGCTTCGTGTTCTCGAGCCCGCTCTCGGCGCGCGGCTGGAACCTCGATCAGACCGCGCTGGCATTCGGGGAGCTGATGACGCGGTTGGGTTATGACCGTTTCGGTGTCGAGGGCGGCGACATCGGTGCCGGTGTGACCGGCCGGGTGGCCGCGTTGCTGCCCGAGCGGGTGATCGGAGCGCATATCCATGGTGACCGGCTCCAGCTCGGCATGGTCGGCGAGGACCTGCCCGTGCCCGACGGGCTCGACGCCGAGGAGCTCGAGCAACTCGAAGCGGCGCAACACAGTTGGGCGCAGATGAAGGGCTATCGAGTGTTGCAGTCGACCGAACCCAATGCCCTGTCGGCGGGACTGGCGGATTCGCCGATCCTGCAATTGGCCTGGATCGCGGAGAAATTCGTGGAGTGGGCCAACCCGGAAACCCCCATCAGTCGCGAGAACGTCCTGATCACCGCGAGCCTGTATTGGTTCACCCGGACCGGGCCCGCGGCGGCCGACTTCTATTGGGAGATGGCCCACGCCGAGAACACCGGCTGGGGCGGGCCTTCCCCAGTGCCGCAGGGTCAATCCCTGTTCTACAGCGACCCCCTCGTCCGCAAGGTCCTCGGCGCTGGCGACAGCGTCGCCTTCTTCCGTGATCACCCCGAAGGCGGCCACTTCCCGGCCCTCGAAGTTCCCGACCTGTTCGTCGACGACATCCGTGGCTTCTTCCGACAACTCCGCCACTGACATCCTGTGATATAGGACTCAACCTGAATGGATTGAGACATGGGGCATCTGGCCGGTCGCCGACGAAATATTCACCGCTCGAGCGTCGATAGTTGCTGAGAGTTGTCTGAAATCGTTGGAAGCTCCATTCGAGGAAGTTGGGATTGTCATGCGCAAACTGTTCGCCACCGCTGCCATTGCGGGCACTCTGACCGCCGGAGTCGTCGTTGCGGGAGTCGGCACCGCGGGTGCCACCCCGCCGCCGGCCTCGCCCCAGTGCTCGCTCGTCTCCTATCCCCTGGTCATCCTGATCGAGGCCACCGGTGGAGCATCGAGCCCGCTTCTCCCGCTGGCCAACTCGATCCAGGCCGCGGTCTGCCAGTAACCCGCGTCAGTGAAACGGCGCGACCACTTCGAAAGGTGTCACCGATGAGGCGTTTATTGATCGCGTTCGCTGGCCTGGCTCTGATCGCGAGTGTCGCTGCCTGCTCCCATGATTCGACGCCCGCGCCGAAGGCGAGCAGCACCACACCGGTGCCCACCACCTCCGGTGTCGCCTCGACCACGCCCGCACCCCCGACCACGACGCCCGTGCAGCCCACCACCGGCAAGCGCGGTGCCGACGGCTCCACCGGCAACGGGCTCAGCGCCGAATACTGTGCGAAAAACCAGGATCCGGGATGTCCGGTCGGCAGCTACATCGGCCCGAACGCCATCCAGAACCCCAACGGGGACGGCACCTGGGTGCCCTGCGAGGGCACGATCTGCACCAACCCCAACCACGGGGCAGGGCCGGGCACGACCACGACCGCGCCGGTCGAACCGACCACCACAACGCAACCCGCCACCGACCGGGTCGAAGGCGCCCCCTGCGAGGGCGATGGCCACTGGGTGCACCTCGAAGGTGGCAACGCCGACCACTACGGCACCGACTGGCTCTGCCGGCACTGAACCGCAGCCCGCGTTCATTGAACGGATCGGTCTGCAAGCCAAGAACTTTGGAGTGCATCCGATGCTCGCCGCCCGGCTCGGGACTTCCGCCCTGTGAGCGAAGCGGGCCACGCCCGCACGATCAGATGACCGCGGCCACGGTCGGTCCCGCTACTCCCTCTTACTGGCTTGCGGTAATCGGTTGTGGAAGAGGGCGTTTAGCCGTACGTCCGTCGCCGGAGGACTTTCCGGTCAGGCGGCGTGCCAGCCACGGACCGAGAAAGGCTGCCGCCCAGCGGAATTCGCTGGCGATGGCGGTGAGTGCGTCACGGTCGGGCGGGGGTGGCAGCGGCAGGCTCCAGCTGCTGTCGGCGCCCGGCAGGTGTAGTGCTTCGGCGAGGGCCGCGGCGATGCGCTGGTGTCCGGCGGGCGCGCAGTGCAGTCGGTCGGTGCTCCACATGCGGGGATCGGTGACGACGTCGTGGTCGGCGGTCTCGGCCACAATGACGCCGTGGTGGGCGGCCGCGGTGCGAATGTGGTTGTTGAGCGCGGTGATCCGGCCGCGCAATGGTCGCGCGATGGGGATGATCCGCGTGATGTCCGGGACGGTGAAGGTGGCCACCGTCGCGCCCTGCGCCGTGAGTGCGCCGAACATGGCGTCCAGGTGTGTGCCGACCGCGTCGGCGTCGAATCCGGGGCGCAGCAGGTCGTTCACCCCGGCGAGGACCGTCGCCAGATCCGGGCGCAATGCCAGCGCCGCGTCGAGCTGCTCGGCGTGCACCTGTGCGGCGAGGCGACCCCGGATGGCGAGGTTGGCGTAGGTCAACTGCGGATTGAGTTCCGCGAGGCGCTCGGCGAGCCGGTCGGCCCAGCCGCGGACGCCGGTCCGGTCGTCGCCGTCGCCCACGCCTTCGGTGTGGCTGTCACCCAGGGCGACATAGCGGAAGTACATGCACTCTCCAGTATTCAACTAATTGAGTATCGAAGGAGAAACTTAGCGGCGCTAATCCCAGGATGTCCAGAGGTGATTAGAAAACTAATTCAATAGTCTCGCATGCTGCTAGCCTGACCTGATGGCGCTGAGGAACGCGGTACTGGCAGCCTTGCTCGAGGGTGAGGCCTCGGGCTACGACCTGGCCAAGGGCTTCGACGCCTCGGTCGCCAACTTCTGGCTCGCCACCCCGCAACAGCTGTACAAGGAGCTCGAGCGCATGGCAGCGGAGGGCCTGATCGAGACCCGGGTCGTGCAGCAGGAGCGCCGCCCGAACAAGCGCCTGCACTCGATCACCCCCGCCGGCCGCGCCGCCCTGCACGCATTCATCGCCGAACCCGCCAAACCCACCGCCATCCGTGACGAGCTGATGGTGAAAATCCAGGGTATGGAGCCCGAGGACGCGCCCGTCGTGCGGGCCGCCCTGGTCGAGAAATCGGACTGGGCGAAGGCGAAACTGGCCCGCTACGAACGCCTACGCACCCGTTTGCTGAACGGCCGCAGCGAGCAGGCCTATCTAGAGGAGTCCGACCGAATCGGCCCCTACCTCACCCTGCTGCGCGGCATCTCCTTCGAACAGGAAAACATTCGCTGGTCAGAGTTCGCCCTGTCCGTCATCGACCGCCGAATCGCCGCCCGCGCCCAGTAATTTCGGCAACAAGTTTCCTACCTGCTGTCGAAGCTGGCCGTGCAGTCCGCCTGATCGTCATGTGCGCCCGGCCCGTTATCTTCGCGGGCCGGCAGGCGATTGTCGTGTACCGAGTGGGCCGGGTTACATAGATTGAACCTTACTTAGATCGAATCTATGTAAGACCGGATCTATATTTCGCGTTCGGGAGGTGGGCCCTTGCCCGCAGGGACGCTAACCCCGTTGCTGAATACCTTGCAGGACAAGCGAATCGTGGCCGCGGATGTCCCACTGTCGACCAAGCCCGACAGTAAGAACAAGCGGTACCGCATCGCCGACTCGTACCTTCGCTTCTGGCTTGCCTTCCTGCAGCGCGCGATCCCGCTCGTCGAACGAGGCAGGGGAGACTTGGCTTTGGAGCGCATCGAACGATCGTGGACAACCTGGCGAGGCCGCGCGATCGAGCCGGTGATCCGAGAATCGTTGCAGCGCTTACTGCCTGATGACCGCTGGCCCGACACCGAAGCGGTGGGCGGTTGGTGGAACCGGCAGAACAACCCCGAGATCGACCTGATCGGCACCGACCGCGAGCCTGTCGCCGGCGCGGTTCACTTCGTCGGATCGATCAAATGGCTGGAGGACCGACCGTTCGACCGGCACGACTACGACGCCCTGGCCCGCGCTGTACTCGCCGTTCCCGGTACCCAACTCGATACTTCACTCGTAGCGGTCTCGAGATCGGGCGTCGAAGGTGACCTGCCGATCGCCGCGCACTGGGGGCCAGAGGATCTGCTCCGCGCCTGGCGGTAATGCCACGACTCGGTCCCGCAGATCCGATCCGCACCGGTGGTGGCTTCAGCTGAAACATGTTCTGGGGTCGCGAGTGACCGCCGAGCATTGGTGAGAAGTTGGAAAGACGTCAAATAAGCAGAAGGCCCAGGCAAGAGAAATTTCTCTGGCCTGGGCCTTGTGGGGTGGCTGACGGGACTCGAACCCGCGACACCCAGGATCACAACCTGGTGCTCTACCAGCTGAACTACAGCCACCATTGCCGGTAACTTCCGGCGCGGTAGAGCTTAACGTGTTGGCCGGTCGAGTACCTAATCGGCTGTTCAGGAGGGGTTTACGGGGGGTTGGGCGGGGGTGGAGAGTTCGGCGGCCACGGCGGCTATTTCGGCGGTGGAGGGGCCGGGTGGGGCGACGAAGGCGGTGCGGCGGTAGTACTGGAGTTCGCGGATGGACTCCTGGATGTCGGCGAGGGCGCGGTGGGCCAGGCCCTTCTCGGGCTGGCCGAAGTAGATGCGGGGGTACCAGCGGCGGGCCAGTTCCTTGATGGAGCTGACGTCGATCATGCGGTAGTGCAGGTGGGCGTCCAGGGTCGGCATGTCGCGGGCGATGAAGCCGCGGTCGGTGGCGATGGAGTTGCCCGCGAGGGGGACGGTGCGCGGGGTGGGGACGTACTGCTTGATGTAGTCGAGGATCTGCTGCTCGGCCTCGGCGACCGTCACGGTGGAGCGGCGGACCTCGTCGGTGAGCCCGGAGCGGGCGTGCATCTCGGTCACCACCGGCGGCATGGCGGCCAGCGCGGCGTCGTCGGCGTGGATCACGATGTCCACGCCCTCGCCGAGGATATTGAGGTCACTGTCGGTCACGAGCGCGGCCACCTCGATCAGCTTGTCGCTGTCGAGCCGTAGGCCCGTCATCTCGCAGTCCATCCACACCACGTACTTATCGCTCACCCGCCAAACCCTAGCCCTTCGCGGCGCGCCGCCCCGGTTACCCGGCCGCGTCGAGGCCGCTCGCCCGCCCGGCCGGGCAGTATCGTTCTCGGCAGATCCGCGCAAAACGAGCGGTCGGCATGTTGGTTGGGCAGTTCCACGCATATCGCAGGGCAGTCGCAGTTGGCAGAGCAGACGGAGGAAGCGCGATGACCACCCCGCAGGAGAAGGCAGCGGCGGCACGGAAGGCGGCGGAGGAGGCGGCGCGGATCGCGGCGGAAGCGGCGGCGGCCGCCGAGGCCGCGGAGAAGGAAGCGGCCGATCAGGAAGCCGCGGAGAAGCAGGCCGCGGCCGCACAGGCGGATGCCGACAGCAAGGCGGCGGCCGCGGACAAGGCGGAGGCGGCTGCCGCACAAGCCGATTCGGGAGCCAAGGCCGCGAAGCCGAAGGCCGGTGCCGCCGACAAGGACGAGGCGGCCGCCCAGGAGATCGCGGCGGGCTACGCCATGGAGGGCCTGGCCCTCGAACTCGGCACCGTGATCACCGGCGGCACTGTGCATCCCGATGCGCGCGTGCGGATTCCGATGAAGACCATGAACCGCCACGGCCTGGTCGCGGGTGCGACCGGTACCGGTAAGACCAAGACTGTGCAGGGCATCGCCGAGCAGCTCTCGGCGGCCGGTGTGCCGGTCGTGGTCGCCGATATCAAGGGCGACCTGTCGGGCCTGTCGCAGCCGGGCCAGTCCAATGACAAGCTCCTCGCCCGCGCCCAGGAGACCGGCGACCCGGACTGGAAACCGCAGGGCTTCCCGTGTGAGTTCGTCTCGCTCGGCACCGAGGGCATCGGTGTGCCGATCCGCGCCACGATCACCTCGTTCGGCCCGATTCTGCTCAGTAAGGCGTTGGGGCTCAACGAAACCCAGGAATCCACCCTCGGTCTGATCTTCCACTGGTCGGATCAGAACGGCTTCCCGCTGCTGGATCTCAAGGACCTGCGCGCGGTCATCCAGTTCCTCACCAGCCCCGAGGGCAAGGAGGACCTCAAGGGCATCGGCGGCGTCTCCGCGCAGACCGCGGGCGTGATCCTGCGCGCGCTGGTGAACTTGGAGGCCGACGGCGGCGACACCTTCTTCGGTGAGCCGGAACTGGACCCGGCCGATCTCATGCGCACCGCGGGCGGCATGGGCGTGATCACCCTGTTCGAGCTCGGCGCGCAAGCCGCACGGCCGCAGATGTTCTCGACCTTCCTCATGTGGGTGCTGGCCGATCTGTTCCAGACCCTGCCCGAGGTCGGCGATATGGACAAACCCAAGCTGGTGTTCATCTTCGACGAGGCGCACCTGCTGTTCAACGGCGCGTCCAAGGCGTTCCTGAACCAGGTCGAGCAGACGGTCAAGCTGATCCGCTCCAAGGGTGTCGGCGTCTTCTTCTGCACCCAGTTGCCCACGGACATCCCGAATTCCGTGCTCTCGCAGCTGGGCGCGCGCATCCAGCACGCGCTGCGCGCGTTCACCCCGGAGGATCAGGCGGCCCTGTCGAAGACGGTCCGCACCTACCCCAAGACCGCCACCTACGATCTCGAAAAGGCCCTCACCTCACTGGGTATCGGTGAGGCCATCGTGACCGTGCTGTCGGAGAAGGGCGCGCCCACCCCGGTCGCCTGGGCGCGCATGCAGCCGCCGCGCTCACTCATGGACACCATCGGCGACGATCAGATCCGCACCCGCGCACAGCAATCCAGCCTGTACGGCAAGTACGGCACCACGGTGGACGCGGACTCCGCCTACGAGATCCTCGCCGAAAAACTGGCCGCCGCCCAGCAACAGGCACAGGACGAGCCCCCGGCGAAGTCCTCCCGCTCCTCGCGGCCCGCCCCCGAGCCGGAGTCCATGGCGGAGAAGATCGTCAACAACCCCGCCTTCAAGAACCTGCTCCGCTCGGCCGCCACCGTCGCGGGGCGCGAAATCAGCCGCAGCATCTTCGGCACCCGCAAACGCTGATTGCCCGCCCGCAATGGCCACCGCGGCCTTGCCATCCCGGCATGCTTCTTGACCGGGATCCACCGCAGCAGGGTGGATTCCGGCCAATAGCGTGCCGGAATGACGGAGGGTTCTTCCGGACGGACGCGGCGTCAGTGGCCGATGTCGCGGCACATCAGGTCGTCGATCGTCTCGCGGCGAACCAGTTCGCGGGATTGCCCGTCGCGGACGGCGACGATGGGGGGACGGCCGACGCCGTTGTAGGAGGAGGCCAGGCTGTGGTGGTACGCGCCGGTGCAGGGCATGGCCAGCACCTCGCCGGGCCGCAGGTCCGCGGGCAGTCGGACGTCGTGGGCGAGGAGGTCGCCCGCCTCGCAGTAGCGACCCGCGATGGTGGCGGTCATGTGCGGGCCGGTGGGGTGGCGGTTGACCACGACGGCGTCGTAGCGCGCGCCGTAGAGGGCGACGCGCGGGTTGTCGCTCATGCCGCCGTCGACGGTCACGTAGGTGTGGCCGCCCTCCACGTGCTTGACCGACAGCACCCGGTAGAGGGTGACGCCCGCGCGGGCCACGATGGCGCGCCCCGGCTCCAAAGCGATTTGCGGGCGCGGGAATCCGTGCCGGGCGCAGGCCGCGTCGAGCGAGTCCTCGACGATGTCGGCCAGCTCGGCCAGGTTCATTTCGGCGTCGCCGCTGCGGTAGGCGACCGCGTGCCCGCCGCCGAGATCCAGATCGGTGAGGGTGATGCCGAATTCGTCACGGATGCGGGCCATTTCGCCGATCATCCGGCGGACCGCCTCGCCGTAGGGGAAGGTGTCGTAGATCTGCGAGCCGATGTGGCAGTGCAGGCCCACGAGTTCCAGGTTCGGTTGCCGCACAATGCGATCCACGGCCTCCTTGATGCCCTGGCCGCCGATCGGGAAACCGAATTTCTGGTCGGTCACCCCGGTGCGAACCGCGGGATGCCCGTGCACGTCGATATCGGGGGTGACCCGGAGCAGCACGCGCTGCGGCTTGTTCGCCAGGGCCGCGAGCGAGGTGATCTCGGTCAGCGAGTCGATGACGATGCGCCCGACCCCGCAGTTGATGGCGGTCTCCAGCTCGCCGAACGGCTTCCCGTTGCCGTGCAGCATGATTCGCTCCGGCGCGGCCCAGGAGGACAGGGCGACGGCCAGTTCACCGGCCGAGCACACGTCCAGGGACAGACCCTCGTCGGTGATCCATTCGGCCACCGCCCGGGTCAGCAGCGCCTTGCCCGCGTAGATGATCTCCGCGTCGGGGAACCGCTTGCGGTACGCCTGGCAGCGTCCGCGCACCTCGCCCTCGTCGAGGACATAGGTCGGAGTGCCGTACTGATCGGCGATATCGGCCAGTGCGACCCCGCCGACCGTAATGCGCCCGTCGTCGTCATAGTGGGTCTCGGCCGGCCAGATGGCCGGATCGAGGCGGGGCACCATGCCCCCGTCACGCAGCGACGGAAAGATCTCGAGCAGCGTCAAGGTGTCTCCTGTTGGCGTCCCCGCTTTCCTTTCTGCGGGGCCTACTCAGGAGTACGCCCGTACCGGTGGCCGGGATACCTCCGGCTACGCGGCCTTGACGATCGCCGCGGCGATCCTTACGGGTTGTTGACCTTGAAGTGGGTTCACTCACCCAGCTTCTTGTAGGCGGCACCCGCGACCACCGAGGTGATCGAGCGCGGCCCGAACTGTCCGGCCAGGCTCATACCCTTGCTGATCAGGCCAGGAACCACGCGCATCTTGTTGCGGGCCAGCGCGTCGATGGTGATCTTGGCGGTGTGGGCGGCGGTGACCCAGATGAACTCCGGGATCTTGTTGCCCATCTCCTCCTGGTCCGGATTGTCGGTGCGGACCGGGCCGGGGGCCAGCAGCGTGACGTGCACACCGGTGCCCTTGAGCTCGCCGCGCAGCGACTCGGAGAAGGTGTTGACGAACGCCTTGCTCGCCGAATACGTGGTGTTGTGCGGAATGGGCATATTGCCCGCCGCGGAACCGGTGATCATGATACCGCCCGCGCGCCGCTCCAGCATGCCGGGCAGCACGGCCAGGGTGAGGTCGTGCACGGCAACGGCATTCAGTTCCATGATGGCGCGCTCGTAGTCCAGATCCAGCTTGGACAGCGGCCCGAAGGTGGCGACGCCGGCGTTGTTGCACAGGATCGCGATATCGCGGGCGGCCAGTTCCTCGGCCAGCGGGGCGCGCTGCTCGCGGTCGGACAGGTCCACCGCGCGCACCTCGGCGGTGATGCCGTACCGCTCGGTCAGCCGCTGCGCCAGCTCGGCCAGCAGATCGCCGCGCCGGGCGACCAGGATCAGCGAGTAACCCCGCGAGGCAAGCTCTTCGGCGAGGGCGACGCCGATCCCGGAAGAAGCTCCGGTGACGACGGCACGGTTGTCGGCGGTGGGTGCAGGCAGGCTCACGACATCGCAGCCTACCCACACCCCGGCGCGGGATTCACCCCGTGGCGGTATCGGTCAGCCCGCGTTGCCGGTGCACTGCGAATCGCTGATGTGCACCTGGCTCGCCTCGGCGCTGCCCAGGCTCACCAGGATCGGGTTCGGGCCCGAGCCGCTGGCCGCGATGGCGTTCTGCTCGGCCTGCGCCTTGGTGCGACCCAGGCCGGTGAACAGATTGCCGTCCCGGTTGGCGATGGCGGCGCATCCGTTCACGAAACGGACCTTCACATAGCAGTTGGAGAGCCCGCACTGGTCCAGCGCGCCGGCGTCGGCGGCGCCCTGGTCGGTGTAGTTCCAGGCGGTGCCGATGCTGTAGGAGTAGCCGTCGTCGCCGACGGCCATCGCGCCGTAGAGATCTCCGGCGGCCTGGGCGGTGCCCATTCCACCGATGGACAGCGCGGCGGCGGTGGCGGCCACCATGGCGAGAGCGGCCTTACGAGACAGATGCATTGAGAATTCCTCCCCCAAGATCGTTTGAATCAGGTGCCTCGCGATCATGGCAGAGCGGTACGACAGTCTTTACCATCTGAATCGGTTGCCATATAGGTCATTTCGCTTCCGGGCGGAAGATCGTGCGGTTAGCTAGGGCGTGGGGTTCCCGGAATAGACGAAGGCCCCGCCGGATTCGGCGGGGCCTTCGTCGTCTCGATGGGTCAGCTGAGCACGACCGACGTCAGCGGCACGGTGAGCGTGCGCGCATTGCTGGCCATGCAGTCGGCGGCCAGGGCGCCGGCATTGTCGATCGGTCCGGTGTTCACCGCGAGGGTCGAGCCCTCTCCCGAAGTCACGTTCAGGGTGTTGCTCGCGGCCGGCGGGGTGGGGCCGCCGGGCACGTGGAACGGGCCGGACACGTGGGTGCGGTCGCCGTTGTTCCAGATCAGGTCGGCGTCGACATTGACGTTCACATCGTCGCAGTTGCCGTTGCCGGTGAAGGTGCCCTGGAACCCGCTGATGTCGCAGCCGGTGACGGTTCCGCTGATATCGCCGTTGACCGGGCCGGGCGCCATCCCGATCGGGCTGGTGGTGATGGTGAGGCTGCCGCCGTTGCACGCCGCGCTGCCAGCGGCGGCGGCGTGCGGGGCGAGCGTGACCAGGGCTCCGCCGGCCAGGGCGGAACACACGAGGGCAAAGGTCTTGCGGGGTAATGCCATTGTGCTCGTCTCCTTGGATCAGTGCAGATCAGATGGGGCGATGCAGTGGCGAACGTGGAACTCTCGCGCGAAAACGCAGGAGACTATACCCCTGCCGATTTGGGTTCCATGAAGGCGATTCCCCAGGTCAGGTGACCAAACCAGACGCTGGCGATGCGGCCGCCCTGGACGGCCGGTTTCGGATCGCCGATGGGTCCGCCTGCGGCCCGGACGGCGGCCACCGTCGCGTCCAGATCTGACGCCATGAAGGCGACGCCGACCAGCGCGGGCGGCCGACCCGAGGTGACCGCCTCGATGAACGGCTCGCCCACGCGGTAGAAGGCCATCTCGGGCCCCTGTGGGCCGCGCGGGAAGAAGCGCCGTCGCGGCGGAACGCCGAGGACGGCAGTCAGATTGGTGACGGCGTCGTCCAGATCGGGCACCCAGTACACGACGTGATCGACGGTCGTCACACCGTTGGCGTGGGTGGGAACCCAATCGGACTCGGGCGGCTTCGATTCCAGATACGGGACGCCGAGAGTGCCCGGGTCGGCGTGGGTTTCGTCGAATCCCCAGGCCGCCTCGCCGAGCGTGCAATCGATGGTGCCGATCCGGATCCGCCCATCACCGACGGTGAAACCCAAGGCCGCCCAGGACTGCTCGTCGCCGGGCAGCCCCAGGCGGGTGAGGTTGGCCATTACAGGCCTGCCGCCAGGCGGGTGCCCTGGTTGATGGCGCGCTTGGCGTCGAGTTCGGCGGCCAGGTCCGCGCCGCCGATCAGATGCACCTTCACCCCGGCATTCTGCAGCGGCTCCTGCAGATCGCGCACGGATTCCTGTCCGGCGCACAGGATCACGTTGTCGCACTCGATGACCCGCGGGCGCTGGCGCTTCTCGCCGAAGCTGATGTGCAGCCCGCGATCGTCGATGCGCTCGTAGTTGACCCCGCCGATCTGCTCGACGCCCTTGGCCTTGACCGCGGCCCGGTGCACCCAGCCCGAGGTCTTGCCCAGGTCCTTGCCGAACGAGGACGACTTGCGCTGCAGCAGTACGACTTCCCGGGCAGCGGGGGAGGGCTTGGGAGTGGTGACGAAGCCGGGGACATTGGGATCGTCGGAGACGCCCCACTCTTCCTTCCACTCGTCGAGCTTGAGGCTGGGATGGCCGTCGACGGTGAGGAATTCGCTCACGTCGAAGCCGATGCCACCCGCGCCGATGACCGCCACCTTCTTGCCGACCGGCTTGCCCTCGCGCACCAACTCGGCATAGGTGAGCACCTTCGGATGGTCGATGCCCGGGATGTTCGGGATGCGCGGCTTCACCCCGGTGGCCAGGATGATCTCGTCGTAGCCGCCCGCGATGAGCTGCTCGGCGGTCGCTTTGGTCTGCAAATGCAAACGCACGCCGGTGATCTCGATCTGCCGGGTGTAGTAGCGGATGGTCTCGCTGAACTCCTCCTTGCCCGGAATCCGGCGCGCGATGTCGAACTGTCCGCCGATCTTGTCGTCGGCCTCGAACAGATCCACCCGATGCCCGCGCTGGGCCAGGCTCACCGCCGCCGAGAGTCCCGCCGGCCCCGCGCCCACGACCGCGAACTTGCGGGTGCGCCGGGTCGGCAGCAGCTTCAGCTCGGTCTCGTGTCCGGCGCGCGGATTCAGCAGGCAGGAAACGGTTTTCGCCTGGAAGGCGTGGTCCAGGCAGGCCTGGTTGCAGGCGATGCAGGTATTGATCTCGTCGGTCCGCGCGTCCTGCGCCTTGCGCACCCAGTCCGGGTCGGCGAGCAGCGGGCGGGCCAGCGACACCAGATCGGCGTCGCCGCGGGTCAGGATCTCCTCGGCGGTCTCGGGCATATTGATGCGGTTGGACGCGCACACCGGAATGTCCACCAGGTCTTTGACTTTCGCGGTCCATTCCACGAACGCCGCGCGCGGCACCGAGGTGACGATGGTGGGCACCCGGGCCTCGTGCCAGCCGATGTCGGTATTGATGATGCTGGCCCCGGCCGCCTCCACATCCTTGGCGACCGCGGCGATCTCGTCCCAGGTCTGGCCCTGCTCCACGAAATCGGCCATGGACAAACGGAATACGATGATGAAGTCCGGCCCGACGGCCTGGCGCACCCGGCGCACGATCTCACCCGCGATGCGCCGCCGGTTCTCCGGCGAGCCGCCCCACTTGTCCTTGCGTTTGTTGGTGCGCTCGGCCAGGAACTGGTTGATGAAATACCCTTCACCACCCATGATTTCGACGCCGTCGTACCCGGCGAACTTGGCCAGCGACGCGCAGCGCGCGTAGTCGTCGATGGTCTCCTCGACGCCCTTACTTGACAGCGCGCGCGGCTTGAACGGGTTGATCGGGGCCTTGATGGCCGAGGCCGACACGCTGGTCGGCATGTAGGAGTAGCGGCCCGCGTGCAGGATCTGCAGGGCGATCTTGCCGCCCTCGGCGTGCACGGCCCTGGTGATGGCGCGGTGGCGGTAGGCCTCGGTCCTGTTGGTCAGCTTCGCGCCGAAGGGCAGCAGCCAGCCGGTGCGGTTGGGCGCGTAGCCACCCGTGATGATCAGGCCCACACCGCCTTTGGCGCGCTCGGCGAAGTAGGCGGCCAGTCGGTTGATGTGCCAGGCCCGATCCTCGAGGCCGGTGTGCATGGAACCCATGACCACGCGATTGCGCAGCGTGGTGAATCCCAGGTCCAGGGGTTCGAAAAGGTGCGGGTACGCGCTCATCGACGAGTGCCTTTCGTGTCGCGCTTCAGGGCGTCGAGTACTTCCTCGCACCAGTCCACGATGCCCTCCTCGACGCGGATGCCGCCGCGCAGGACGAGGTACTGGTGCAGCTTCTTGCCGGAGAGCTGATCCGGCGCGGGGTAGTCCTTCTTCTCGAAGGTGCGGTACAGGTCGAGCCGGTGCTCGTGCTGGTCGCGATGGCGCTTCACCTCGGCCATGAGCGCCGATACGTCGCCGAGCGAGGCGGCGCGCAGTTTCACGCCGAGCTCGTTGCGCATGGGCTCGAGTTCGGTGGGCTCGCCGATCCAGCGGATCAGTTCCTCGCGCCCGGCCTCGGACACGGTGTAGACCTTCTTGTCGGGGCGGCCGTCCTGCGGGACCGTCTCCGCGGTCACCCAGCCCTGCTCGTCCATGCGCTTGAGGACGCGGTAGATCTGCTGGTGGGTGGCGTGCCAGAAGAATCCGATGGACTTGTCGAAGCGCTGGGCCAGGTCGTAGCCCGAGCTGGCGCGTTCGGTCAGCGATACCAGCAGCGCGTGTTCGAGAGCCATGCGGTCAGGGTAACTGCTACAACCCGTACTATGCAATTCAGTGCATATTATTGAGCCCTGCGTGTCCACAGATCACTTCTGTGGCGTACGGTTGGTTGTCTCACAATTAGCCGTGCCGGTAGCGACTTATTGGTCGCGACAGGGCATTGTGGTGGTACAGAGACTGGGCGATCGGACGTGATAAGCCCGGCTCATCGACAGAAAAGATTGAAGTAAGCAATGGCTCAAGGCAGCGTGAAGTGGTTCAACGGCGAGAAGGGCTTCGGCTTCATCGCGCAGGATGGTGGCGGCCCTGACGTCTTCGTCCACTACTCGGCCATCTCCGGCTCGGGTTTCAAGTCCCTCGAAGAGGGTCAGCGCGTGGAGTTCGAGATCGGCCAGGGGCAGAAGGGGCCGCAGGCCCAGGATGTCCGCGCTATCTGATTCACGGTAGCTCCGAAAAGCCCCGCACCAGCAGGTGTGGGGCTTTTTCGCGTCCGCGTCGGGCGCGCCGGGGAGCGCTCGGTTAACGCGCCCGTGCGCGGGGTGGATTTCAGAGCGAATCAAACGCCCGGGTCCGCCGGGCGGAGGACACTGAACGGCGAATCAGGGGAGGCAGCCGTGCGTTCGAAACTCACCACCGTCACCGCGGCGGTACTCATCGCGAGCTCCGCGATGCTCATGACAGCGTGCAACGACAAGGACACCACCAAGGCGACACCGGTGAGCACGGTCAGCGGCACGCCGCTGGGCGGGGCGAATCCGGGCGGTACCGACAAGACCGGCGGTACCGACAAGACCGGCGACTCGAATTCGCAAGCGACAGTGCGGACCATCGGCAAGACCGGCTGGTACGAGGGCTTCGAGGTCTCCGTCGACAAGGCGACCGTCACGCCCGACGGTTCCGGCGGCGCGAGCGTGCGCGTCGACATGACCTTCAAGAACACCACCACCAAGGACGCCACGCCCAGCGTCATCCCCGATATCCAGATCGACGGCGCGATCTCCCCGGGCACCGGCTTCGACCTGCCGGATGTGCCCGGAAAGGGTTCGGCCGCAGGCGATGTCACCACCTCGGTGAAGAAGCTCGACAGCGCCGAGCACCTGCTCGACACGATCACCGTCGTGTTCGGCACCTCGGCCGACAATCAGACCAAGATCCCGCTGAAGGCCGATGCCAAGGCCGACAGCGTCGCGCCCAAGACCCTGACGGTCTCCGGGAAGCTGGTGCAGGACCAGACCGGTGTCGAAATCACCAGCGGCACACTGACACCCAGCTACGTCAAGGGTGAGCGCAACAAGATGAATCTGGCCTTGCACATCAAGCTGGTCGGCGGCTCGGGCATCGGTGACGGCGGCCTGAATGTCTTCACCGAGTACTTCAGCCTCAAGACACCCGACGGCCAGACCGTCGTCGCCGACAGCCGCGGCTTCATCGACGAGCTGCTCGATCGCAATCAAACCATCGACAAGGCAGACCTTTTCGCCGTGTTCGTGGTGCCCGCCCCGGGGACCGGCAACTACACGGTGAGCTACGACGCGACCAAGGGTGCGAGCACCGCGCCCACCTACACATTCACCGTCAACTGAGAAGACCTGCGCGCCCGGGACTTTCAGGCCCCCGCGGTCACCCGGGCGCGCAGTCCGGCGGCGAAGGCGCGTGCCGCGTCGAGATCGGCCGCGTCGGGCTTGCCCTTGTTGACCCCGCCCACCAGTCGCAGCGGGGCCCAGGTGTCGAAGGCGCGCACCGAGAAGGTGTCGAGCACATCGAATCCGGCGCGCCGGGCCAGCCGGGTCATCGGCCACAACTGCGGCGGGAACCCGCTGGTGGCGAAGACGAATGCGTTGCCGCGCGGCTGTTTCGGCAGCGCCCGCACGAAGGCCCGCAGCCGCGGGTGGAACATCTGATTGAAGATTCCCGACCCGAAGCCGACCAGGTCGTACCGGTCGAGGTCGCTCACCTCGACCTGTTCGGGCTCGGCGATGGTGGCCTCGAGCACCTCGCCCATGGCCTCCGCGACGCGGCGCGTATTCCCATGCGACACCGAAACACACACGATCAGGGCCTTCATCTCGCACTCCTTCGTTTCCCCGAATGACTCGGACATGACTGGAGACACCGCCCGGACCGGCAACCGTGACACCGCATCGGTGTGTCGCCGATCACTTCTCGCGCACCAGCCCGTATACAGACACCATGCGGACATTCGCTCGTGTGTTGCAGGCTGCCGTGGCAACGGCGCTGGTCATGGCGGTCGGTCATGGCGTGGCCGCGGCCGACCCGG
Source organism: Nocardia sp. CDC153 (assembly GCF_035818515.1). NCBI lineage: Bacteria > Bacillati > Actinomycetota > Actinomycetes > Mycobacteriales > Nocardiaceae > Nocardia > Nocardia sp. CDC153. The sequence goes on from NZ_JAYKYU010000005.1 coordinate 452,984, forward strand.
TGGCGAGCCCCCCTCGTACTCTGTTGCCCTGGACCGATTCCGAGCCCGAGGGCGTGCAGGCCCCCGCGGCCGCGCTGGCCGACGGGATAACCGGCACGATGCTGTGGTCCCGTCAGCAGGACACCCCGGTCCCGATCGCCAGCATCGCCAAGGTGATGACCGCGCTGGTCGTGATCACCGCGGGCGACCTCGAGCGACCCGTCACCGTCCCGTCGGAGGCCATCGCCTACTGCGTCCGCAATGACGGCAGCACGGCGGGCCTGTCCGCCGGTGAGGTGCTGCCCACCCGCGAACTGCTCTATGCCCTGCTGCTGCCCTCGGGCTGCGACGCCGCCTACACCCTCGCCGACGCCTACGGCCCCGGCCTGGACGGCTTCCTGGCCAAGATGAACGGCACCGCCGCGCAAATGGGCCTGGCCGCAACCTATTTCGCCGACCCCAGCGGCCTGCCCGTCCCCGCCGACGACTCCACCTACTCCACCCCCGCCGACCTGATCGCGCTGGGCCTGCGCGCCATGGTCCTCCCGGTGTTCCGCGAAGTGGCCGGATCCCAGAGCCACTTCCTGCCCGGCGGCCCCGGCCACCGCGAACACAATTGGCAGACCACCAATCTCCTGCTGCGCCACTATCCGGGCACCATCGGCATCAAAACCGGCTCCACCGACGCCGCCGGAGCCTGTCTGCTCTTCGAAACCGTCCGCGCCGGAATCCCTTTGATCGGCGTGGTCCTGCACAGCGCCGCATGGAGCGGCGCCGCCGCGAGGGACGACGCCGAACGCATGCTCAACTGGGCCTACGACCCGGTCCTGGCGGTACTCCCGATCCGCTAGCGCGCGGCACGGAAGGCGAAGGCCGCGGCCACGAGTGCGGTGACGGCCTCCGCGAAGGCGGTGACGCCGACCGCGTGGGCGGCCGACAGGGCGGTCCCGCCCGCGATGGTCAGGAACACGGTGCCGAAACTCGCCACCCCGATGACCACACCCAACTGGACACAGGTGACCAGGATGCCGCTGGCGTCGGCGGCCAGCGCCACGGGGATCTTGCCGGTGGTGCGGGCCATCAGAGGACTGAAGGCGAGGCCGTAGCCGATACCCATGAGCGCGAAGGTGATCAGGTCGAGCGGGCCGATGTCATGGGCGTCGCGCAGTTGCAGGCCCATGACAACCATGGTGACGGCGGCGATCAGCAGCCCGGTGGGAATCATGGCGCGGTGCAGCCGTGCCGGGATGCGGGTCCAGTACAGGCTCACCAGGCCGAAGGTCACGCCGTTGGGCAGGAACACCAGCCCGGCGTGCAGGGCGCTGTAGCCCAGCGTGGATTGCAGGTGAATGGTGAGGACGAAGGTCCAGCCGCCGAAGGTGCACATGATCAGGAACAGGGTGATGGCGGCGAGCACCACGCCGGGAGCCCGCAGCACGCGGTCGGCGAACAGGGGTTCACCGCCAACGCGATGCGCCCGCCGTTCCACCAGCGCGAAGCCCGCGAATCCGAAGACGGCCGCGCCCAGGGCAATGCGCGTCCACAACGGCCAATCCTGTTCGTGGCCGAGCACCAGCGGCACCACCAGGGCCAGCACCGAGACGGTCAGCACGGCCAAGCCGGGCAGGTCCAGCTTGCGGTCGACCCGGACGGTGGCCGCGGGCAGGATGCGGGGCGCGGCGACCAGCAGCGCCAGCCCGATCGGGACGTTCACGAGAAACACCCCGCGCCAGCCGGTTCCGGCGATATCGGCATCGAGGATGAGCCCGCCCGCGATCTGGCCCGCGACAAAGCCGCTGGAGATCACGGCCGCGTAGGTCGACAGGGCCCGGGCCCGGGTGGCACCGGTGAACTGGCGCTGGATCAACGTCATGACCTGCGGCACCATGGCCGCCGAGCCGATGCCCTGCAGGAATCGGAAGACGATGAGCGCGCCGGAGCTCCAGGCCAGACCGCAGGCCAGGGAGGCGACGGTGAACACCGTCAGCCCGGTCACGAACAGGGTGCGCTGCCCGAACCGGTCGCCCAGGCGTGCGCCCGTGACCAGCAGCACCGCGTACGCGATGACGTACCCGGAGACCACGAGCTGCAGCCCGGAACCCGTGGCGTGCAGGGAGGTTCGAATCGAGGGGATGGCGACATTGACGATGGAGGCGTCCAGGACGGCCATGAACTGGCCGAGCAGAATGACGGCGAGGACCGCGATCGGCCGCCGGGTGGCGACCGGGGCGGGTGCCGCCGCGGTGGGGGATTGGGTCAAGCTCTGTGTCATGAACCGAGGGTGCGGTGGCGCGGGAGCGGGGAACAGGAGCCTGGTTATACGGGTACCGACACCACCTGGATACGAGTAGCGGGAACCGCCACCATGGACGCATGGTGTCAGGAGCGGATCCGTGCGGACCCTTGATCGATACGATGTCCGACGCCGCGGTGCGGAACGGTCAATCGCGCTCGGTGCGCAAGGCGCGTCGGGAGGAGCTGTCGACCTTCTTGAAATCGCGGCGGGCGCGTATTCGGCCGGAGGAGGTGGGCCTGCCGGTGGGGACGCGGCGGCGCACACCCGGGTTGCGGCGCGAGGAGGTCGCGCAGTTGGCCGGGGTGGGGATCACCTGGTACACGTGGCTCGAGCAGGGGCGCGACATCAATTGCAGCGTGCAGGTTCTCGATGCGATCGCCCGGGCGCTGGCGCTGGACGGTGCGGAGCACGCGCATCTGTACCGGCTCGCGGATGTGCCGACCATCCCGTCGCCGGTCGTGGAAGAGCCGGTGCCCGAGGAGGTTCAGATCATTCTCGATCACATGCATCCGCTGCCCGCCGCCCTGTTCAGCGCGAAATACGATGTCATCGCCAACAATGCGGCCTACACCGTCATGTATCCCATGTTCATGAGCGGCTCGCGCAATGTGCTGCGCAAGGTGTTCCTGGCCGACGAGTGCTGCACCCCCTACCCCTCGCACTCCGAACCCGAGCATCTGGCCCGCATGGTCGGCTACCTGCGCGCCGCCTACGCCCGCAATATCGGCGATCCGGAATGGGTGGCGTTCATCGACGAAATGGTCGCGCTCAGCCCGCGTTTCGCCGAACTGTGGGCCCGCAATGACGTCGCCGTGCCCCTCGGCCGCACCCGCGTCATCCGCAACCTCGCCGTCGGCGAACTCGTCATGTACATGACCAGCATGTCCATGCCGTCGATAGCGGGCGCGTGGATGCAGGTCTGGACGCCCGCCGACCCCGACGCCTGGGACAAACTCCACGCCCTGCTCGCCATGACCGACGACCAACGCCGCCGCCCCTGGGCCGACCACGTCGAACAGGCCCACGGCCGGGCACTGGAGACCTGGGTCCCGGCGAACATTCACGCCTGCGGAACGAGAAGATCCGACGCCGACACGACGGGGGCAGACCGCATTTCCGAACTGTCGCCCGCTCCCTGACGCTCGCCGTCATTCCGGCGCGGACTCCCCTCGTCATTCCGGCCAAAGCATGCCGGGATGACGGAGTGAGGCATGCCGGGCGGCCGGGTTGAGCGACATTTCGGGTGGAATGGCCGGCCGGGGCACATTTTTCGGCCGAGGTCAGTAGTCTGCGCTGCATGAGCGAGGGCTCGGGGGTCGAGGGGCGGGCGGCGGTTGGGCAGGCCACCGGGCGGGGGCCGGTGCTGGCGTGGGGGTTGTGGGATTGGGCGGGGGCCTCGTTCAATGCCGTGATTCTCACCTTCGTGTTCTCGGTGTATTTGACCGACAAGGTGGGCGAGGGGCTGCCGGGCGGGGTTTCGCCGAGCGCGTGGCTGGGGTGGGCGCTGGGGGCCGCGGGGTTGGTGGTGGCGCTGACCGCGCCGGTGGCGGGGCAGTGGTTCGACGCCACGGCGAAACGCAAACTGGCGCTGGGGATTTTGACGGCGTTCACCGTCGTGGTGATGGCGGCCATGTTCTTCGTGCGCAAGGACTACCACCATCTGTGGGTCGGGCTGGTGCTGCTGGCCGTGGGGTCGGCCTCCTTCGAGCTCTCGCATGTGCCGTATTTCGCCATGCTGCGGCAGGTGTCGACCCCCGCCACGGTCGGTCGGATCTCCGGATTCGGTTGGTCCATGGGCTATTTCGGCGGCATCCTGCTGCTGTTGATCTGCTACTTCGGGTTCATCGCCGGCAAGGGGGATTACCGCGGACTGCTCGGCGTGCCGATCGATGACGGGCTCAATATTCGCCTGGTCGCGGTGTTGGCGGCGGTGTGGTTCGCCGGATTTGCCGTGCCGCTGTTCCGCTACGTCCCCGAGGTGCCGCGCACCGACGCCGATCCCGGTGCGGCGGTGCCCGCCCGGGCCTTCCTCGGCTCGTATCGCGTGCTCTGGCGCGATGTGCGCGAACTCTGGCGCGTGGACCGCCGCACCGTCGGATTCCTGCTCGCCAGCGCCATCTTCCGCGACGGCCTGGCCGGGGTTTTCACCTTCGGCGCGATCCTGGCCGTCCGCGTCTACGGTATCGCCGACTCCGACGTGCTGCTGTTCGGCATTGCCGCGAATGTCGTTGCGGCGCTGGGCGCTCTGGTCGGCGGCCGGTTCGACGACCGCACCGGACCCAAGGCCGTGATCGTGACGGCACTGACCGGCATGATCATCTGCGGGTCCTTCCTGCTGCTGCTCTCCGGCCCGCTCATGTTCTGGATCTTCGGCCTGCTGTTGACCGTATTCGTCGGTCCCGCACAGGCTTCGGCACGCTCGTTCCTGGCGCGACTGGCCCCACCGGGCCGCGAGGGGCAGCTGTTCGGCCTCTACGCGACCACGGGGCGAGCCGTATCATTCCTCGCCCCAACCCTTTTCGGCTTCTTCGTCTGGACCTTCAACGCCGAGCGCGCCGGAATCATCGGTCTGCTCCTGGTCCTCGTCATCGGCCTGATGCTCTTGCTGCCGGTTCGCGGAGACGACCTGCGCGGCCGCTGAATTCAGGGCTTCCATACACCCATGCCGAGCGCGATGAGCCGAACCTGAAGCACCGCACGCTCGATGACGCGCGCACCCTCGCGGCCGTCGCTCATCAGGTAATCGGCGATCCGGTCGGCCACCGTGGACACGATGAGCCCCGCGGCCAACTCCAGATCGTCGGGCGACCACGCGTCCAGCGCCCGCACCCGCGACAGGTCCGCCACCAATTCCCGCTCGATGAGCTGCATTTCGGCGCTGATCGCCCCGCGCAGCGCCGCCGATCCGCCGTAGCGCTCGCGCAGCAGGAATCCCCACAGGTCACGCTGCCCGTCGACCTGATCGAACACGAAGCGCACGGTCTGCGCGAGCTTGGCATCGGGCGTGCGCCGCATTTCCCGTAGCGCCAGCCGCAATTGGCGCACACCCGCCTCGACCAGGGTGGTGCCGAGCTCGTCGAGCGAGGTGAAGTGCCGGTAGAAGGCCGTGGGCACGATCCCGGCCGAACGCGCGATCTCACGCAGCGAGAGCGCGGCGAAACCGCGATCCGCGGCCAGGGCGAGGGTGCCGTCGAGCAGCGCCGCGCGGGTGCGCTCCTTGCGCTCGACTCGGGTTGCTGCCTGCTCGCTCATCTCGATGAGCATACATGCGTTCACATTCGTTCCATTCGAGAGATGTCGCGTGGGTCACACGAACTGCCGGTTGAACTGGAGGGGTTCCTTTCGGCACACTAACTCAGTGTACAGATGTGCACCGAAATCCAGGAGGCTCACATGGTCGGACTACTCGACCTGGTGCAGAAGACCATGACCACCCCGCATCCGCTGGACCGCTACCTGGAGCTGGTCCGGCCCACGCTGACCCGGCGCTCGCTGCGCGCGGAGATCACCCACGTGCGGCGCAGCGCGCTCGGATCGGTCACGCTGACGCTCCGGCCGAGTCGCCAGTGGGCAGGACATGTCGCGGGGCAATACATCCAGATCGGTGTGGTGATCGACGGCGTTCGCCACACCCGCTGCTATTCGCCGGTCAACGCCGACGGCCGTCGGGACCGGCACATCGAGCTCACCATCAAGGCGCACCCGCACGGGCTGGTCTCGAACTACCTGCACGAGAACGCGATTCCCGGCATGGTCGTGGACCTCGAACCCGCCGCGGGCGTCTTCCATCTACCGCAGCCGCGGCCCGAACAGATCGTGATGATCAGCGGCGGCAGCGGCATCACGCCCGTGCTGTCCATGCTGCGCACCCTGGCCAATGAGGGCTATCGGGGCCGGATCCTGTTCCTGCATTACAACCGTTCTCCGGAATTCGTGCCGCATCGCCAGGAGCTCGAGGCGATCGCCATGCAGCACGGCAATATCCGCATCGAATTCCGCTACCCGGAGACCCAGCGCCACGCCCACTTCGGCTACGACGAACTCGAGGCGCTCGCGCCCTGGTTCCCGACCGCGCAGACCTACCTGTGCGGCCCGCCGCCGCTGATGGCCGCGGTGCGCACGGTCTACGAGGCCGAGCAGCTGGGCGATCGGCTGCACAGCGAGGAGTTCACCCTCACCACCGCCGTGGTGGACCCGGCCGACGCCGAGGGCAAGGTGAGCTTCTCCGGCAGCGGCGTGGTCGCCGAGAACAGCGGTGAAACCCTGCTCGAGCAGGCCGAATCCGCGGGATTGAGCCCGCAGTACGGCTGCCGCATGGGCATCTGCTTCACCTGCACGGCCGTCAAGCGCAGCGGCTGCACCCGCAATCTGCGCACCGGGGAGCTCGACAGCGACCCGGATCAACCCATCCAGCTCTGCATCAACGCCCCCGTCGGGGACGTCGACATCGCTATCTAGGAGGGATCATGGCGATTCTCACCGAAACCACCGAGGGCCCGTTGGTTCTCAGCGTCGAACAGGTCGAGGAGATCGGCCGCGAACTCGACGCGCTGCGCGCCCGCATCACCGAGGACCTCGGCGATCGCGACCGCGAGTACATCTACAGCGTCATCCGCGCCCAGCGCGGCTTCGAGATCGCCGGTCGCGGGCTGCTCTACCTGGGCTTCCTGCCGCCATTCTGGCTGGCGGGCGTGGCCGCGCTGAGCATCTCCAAGATTCTCGACAATATGGAGATCGGCCACAACGTCATGCACGGCCAGTGGGACTGGATGCGCGAGCCGACGCTGAATTCCCGTGTCTTCGAATGGGATACGGTCTGCCCGGGCGACCAGTGGCGGCACTCGCACAACTACATGCACCACACCTACACCAATATCCTCGATATGGACCGCGACATCGGGTACGGCATCCTGCGCGTGGACGAGGCGCAGAGCTGGAACCCGCTGCGGCTGGGCAACCCGCTCTACGCGTTCATCCTCATGCTCGCCTTCGAGTGGGGCGTCATGGGCCACGACCTCGAGGTCGAGAACATCGTCAAGGGCAAGAAGTCCTGGGACGAGATCAAGACGCTGGTCAAGGGCCAGTGGCGCAAGGCCAGCCGCCAGGTGCTCAAGGACTACGTGGTGTTCCCGGCGCTGACCGGACCGCTGTTCGTGTCCACGCTGGCCGCCAACTTCAGCGCCAATCTGGTCCGCAACCTGTGGACCTTCTCCATCATCTTCTGCGGCCACTTCCCGACCGGCGTACAGACGTTCACCCAGGAGGAATGCGCCGAGGAGACGCAGGGCGAGTGGTATGTGCGGCAGATGCTGGGTTCGGCGAACATCAAGGGCTCCAAGCTGTTCCACATCATGTCCGGCAACCTCTCGCACCAGATCGAGCACCATCTGTTCCCGGACCTGCCCGCCAACCGCTACCCGGAGATCGCGCCCGAGGTGAAGGCGCTGTGCGAGAAGCACGGGCTGCCCTACAACACCGGTCGGTTCGCCAAGCAGATCGGCTCGGTCTGGGTGAAGCTGTTCAAGCTCGCGCTGCCGCCGTTCCTGGTGAAGAATTCGTCCGTACCCGGTGTTATCGTCATGCGGCGGGGGCAGCCGAGTGAAGTGGGCGTGTGAATGATTTCTAAATTCGAGAGCAACAAGGATCTGATCCAGGAACTGACGGCGTCGGGAGCCCGGCACGTCGGCAATATCGCCTCGATCATCACCGGCACGGTGGCCGAGGTGACGCGCGAGATCGGTGACTGGATCACCGACGCCATCGAGATGCGGGAAGCCGCCGCGGCCGCCGCGCAGGACGCCGCCGCCCAGCGCGCCACCGCCGAGGACCTGGCCGACAACCTCGATGACGAACCGGAACCCCCACCCGCCCAGGAGGATTCGGCAACGAAGCCGGTCGTGAGCGAGCGCATCGACGGCTCCGACGTCATCGACGCCGAGGTAATCGACCCGCGCTAGTTGGCGGGGTCCGGGGCGGAGCCCCGCATTCTCGAGGGGGTTCGGGGGCGAAGCCCCTGAGAGTCCCGAGAGCTGGGTTTTCTACCAGGTCGGGAGCCGTCTGCGGTGCTGGGCGACTTCCGTGATCAGATCCTTGTAGCCGTCGGCGAGTTCGGCGAGGCGGTACCACTGCAGGTGGGCTTCGGTGTCCACCCCGCGTCGGGGGCGGTCCTCGCTGATGCGGTGGGCGACCGGCCGTCGCCGTCCCCGCCCGTCGGCCGCTTTCGAACCCACGTCGGCGGGTTTCACGCCCCCGTCGGGAATTGTGGTGGCGCGCAACGGTTCCTGGTCGGTGCTGACCAGGGCCTGTTGCGCCACAACCCATTTCGCGGCCATGCGGTCGATCACCGCGCCGAGGGTCTCGGTGTGCAGCGAGGCCCCGGCGCGGTGTGGAATGTTCGCGGCCACCCAGTCGTCGATGCGGGCCACCAGCGCGGCCCGGCGGGCGTCGATCTTGTCGATCAGATGGGTGCAGCTCGCCACATCGTCGGGGGTGGCGGTGGGTGCGTGCGCCAGTTCCAGGGCGCGGTGGCGTCCCTCATGGCATTGCACCAGTTCGTGAGCGGATTCGAGGACGTCGCGGTCGTGCCGATCGGAGCCGACCGGTTCTCGGAAGGCGCGTAAGAGTGTGGCGGGCGAGGGGAGCTCGGCCCCGAATCCCGCTCCGGAGTACTCGATTGCCATTATTCCCACCCTCGGCCGTCGCATGGTTGGATGCGCCAGGGCCGAGGGGGTTTCGGGGAGGGGCTCCCCTCGGCTCCGGCGCAGCCCCGCACCCGGAACGCAACAGCCCACCACCAGCGACACGGTGAAGTAACCGGGAAATCCGCGACGATGCGATGAGAAGACTGTCCGATAATGCGGGACATATTCAGGAAAGCGCGATAGTCGGAGGGGTGCAACCGTCCGGCGCGTGATCGGCGAAGGTGCCTGAAAATTGTTATACAGCATTACAAGACGGTCACATGGCCGCGGCGGTTACGGGCTGATCGACACCTGCGCGGGTGCTGGACGAGACGGGTTCGACGGCTGGGCTCGACCTGCGCGAGGCTTCCGGCCCGGATGTGCGCTTACCAAGGCTTATGAATAGCTACCTTTGCGGCGCGCCGAAGGCGCGGCGCGCCATAGTCCGTTAGCCTCGGTATTCGTGCCCGCATACGCGTCCTCGCCGGAGCTACGATTCGGTTTCATGTTCGCGCTGGAAGACCCCGAGCGAATTGCCGAGGTTGTCCGGAATCTCATTGTTCGCCGGACGGTGTCGGTCTTCCGGCTCGCGCATCTCTCCGACGACAACGGACCGCCCGATCGGTTCGTCGTGAACTGGGGAGCGCTCCCGCAGATCTCCATCACCACCGCCGCGCCGGACCCCGACGAATTGCGTTCCAGCGGAACGATGCTGGTCAACGCGTTTCTCGGGGAGGATGGCGAGGTGAGTCTGTACTCGGCGGGCGCGCAGCCGCCGCAGTAGAAACTGGACGGTCCTCTCTCTTGTGACGGGTCACACATCGGGTCTCAGCTACGCCTCAGCTACGGGCAAGGTTCGCCTCAGTGTGCCTCGGCAGTGTGGGTCCCGTCGCCGAGCGGAAATCCCGAACGGCGGCGTCCAACAGAGAGAGGTTGAAACATGATCCCGGTTATCATCGACACTGGTTCCGCGGCGCTGAACGGCGTGCTCAACACCGGTAGCGCGGCTCTGGGTGGTCTTCTCAACACCCTGTGGACCGGATCTTTCGGCCGCTAATTCGCATAAAAGCGAAGGGTTTTCGGGCAATCGCCCCGGGTGCGTTCGCACCCGGGGCGATTTTTGGCGTCAGCCCACGAGGGCGGGGGTGCGGCGGGACTGCAGGATCTGTTCCAAGAGCGCTACGAGAACGAGCTTGACCGATTCGCGGTCGCGCGCATCGCAATCCAGCAGGCGGATGGTGGGGGAGAGGTCGAGGGCCTCGCGTACCTCTTCGAGGGCGTAGCGGGCGCCGGTGTCGAATCGGTTGACCGCCACCACGAATGGCGTGCCGCGCTGTTCGAAGAAGTCCAGGACCGGATAGCAGTCCTCGACGCGCCCGGTGTCGACCAGGATGACCCCGCCCAGCGCGCCGTCGAGCAGGTCGTCCCAGAGGAATTCGAAGCGCTCCTGGCCCGGCGTGCCGAAGAGATAGAGGACCAGGCTCGCGTCCAGGGTGATGCGGCCGAAGTCCAGCGCGACGGTGGTGGTGGTCTTGCCCGTGGCCAGGCCCGGATCATCCACGCCCATGGACACTTCGGTCATGGCCGCCTCGGTGGCCAGCGGTTCGATCTCGGAGATGGCCCCGATGAAGGTGGTCTTCCCGACCCCGAAGCCGCCGCTGGTCACGATCTTCACCGAGGAGGCCAGCGGGGCGGGTTCGTCAGAGGTTCCGAACAAGGTCCCGGATCCTTTCCAGTGCGGCGGTGGAGAGTTCGTCGGTGTGCCCGACCGACGCGTGCCCGGCGGACACCAGATCGCTCACCAGCACCCGGGCCACGCCGACCGGCACCCGCAGCGCCGCACCGATTTCGGCGATGGAATGCGGACGCTGGCACAACCGCACCACCCGTTCGAGCTCGAAACGCAGCGGTGCGGACAGCGCCGCGGGGGTGGCGCGCACCAGCGTCTCGAGGCGCAGGCCGTCGACCACGGGCGTGGTGCGGCCGGAGGTCATCATGAAGGGCCGCACCACCTGCTCTTCGGCCTCTTCGAATCCCCGCTCCCGGTCGGCGTTTTCGGGCGCGGCGGCACCGGACCACCCGGTGGGGCGGGTCAGCGCGATCATGCGCTCGTCCGGGAGCCGATGCGAATCGTTCATCGGCTCAACGACTCCCGCAATTCGCTGATCAGGGCGGGGGTCAGCAGTGCGCCCGCGCGATCGGCCAGCACGGCCATCTGATAGCCGACCAGGCCGACATCGGCGTTGTTGTCGGCGATCACGCCGATGCAGCTGCCATTGGCCATGGCCGAGACCAGCAGGAAGCCCCGGCCCATCTCGATCATGATCAGCCGTAAGCCGTCGAAATCGTAGCTGCGCGAGGCGCTTCGGCCCAGGCTGGTGAGCCCGGAGACAATGGCCGCGAGCCGGTCGCCCGCGGAGCGGTCCAGCCCCTGGGACATGGCCATGAGCAGCCCGTCGGAGGACACCGCCACGGCGTCGCGCACGCCGTCGGTGGTGCGCACGAAGTCGGCCAGCAGCCAGTTGAAGGTGTGCGGATCGGTGTCGGTGTAGTGGGTCGTCACCCGGTTCCTCCTATGCTCTCGGTCCGGGTCGAGGCGGTTCCCCGCTCTGCCCGCGCTGGTGGCCGGAGCGGAATCCGGCCAGCATGCTGCGTATTTCGTCGGGCGAGCGGTCCGCGGCCGACGCGGCGGGTCCCCCCGTGCTCGGCTGGGCGCCACCCGGTGCGGCGCCCGAATGCTCGCGAGTCTTCCGGTTGCGCTTGACGAGACCGTTTCGCGTACGTTGCACCTCCGGGACGCCTCCCGAAACGCCGGTCCCGCCGACCGGTGAGCCCACTGAAACCGATGGCGCGACACCGGTGCCCGACGGCGCGACACCGGTGCCCGACGGTGCGCTGGCGGGCCGTTGCCCCGATACGGGCGACTGCCCCGGAATCGATTGGATCGCAAAGGATCCGGTGGTCGGTCCGCCGAAGAGGCGCTCGGCGGCCGTGGCGTGCGGAGCGGTGGCCGAGTGGAGTGCGGTGTCCACGGGGCCCGGCGACGCGGTACCGGTCGGGTCGGGCAGGGGCACGAGCTCGAGCGGATTGGCGTGGGCGGATCCCGCGTCGACGCCGCCGTTCGGCCGGGACGTGCCGTTGATCCGGGGCAAGGTCCCCGAGGGCCCGGTGCCCGGCCGTGGTTCCGGTGCGGCGGACGCGTCGAACGCCTCGGTGAGCGCGACGAAAGCGGCCGTCCCGGTGTCGAATACGGGATCGGTGGCCGAGACCGCGGCATGCTGGGGCCGCTCGCCGCCACCGGGCGCGGGCGCCGGTGGTGAGCTGTGCCGACCCGCCCGCGGTTCCGGCATGGTCTCGAGCGCCGTGGGAAGCTGCGCTGCCGCAGCGTGTTTCGCGTCCTCGGGCGGTGCGGGCCGCTCACTGGCCGGATCACCCAGCAGCTCGGCGGGCAGCTGCATGCGCGCCACCACACCGCTGGTGGGCGAGACCGTCAGCTCGACCTCGACACCCAGCCGCCGGGCCAGGCGGCCGACCACGTAGTGCCCCAGGAAGCGGGTCGGCGCGACCAGGAAGTCGGCCTCCCCGCGCAGTCGTGCGTTGGCGGTGGCGAGCTGGTCGGGCGGCATTCCCACGCCGTGGTCGACCACCGCGATCATGTACCGGGAGCCGAGGCGGCGGCCGTAGATCTCCACCTCGAGGTCGGGCGGTGAGAAGGACAGCCCATTCTCGATGAGCTCGGCCAGCATGTGCGCGACCTCGCTGACATGCGCGCCCGCGATGGCCACCTCGTCGACGCGCCGCAACACCACGCGCCGGTAGTCGTCGACCTCGGACAGTCCGGCGCGAATGACGTCGGTCAGCGGAATCGGTCGCGACCAGCGACGCGGGCTGGACTCGCCGACCAGCACCAGCAGGCTCTCGGCATTGCGGCGCATGCGAGTGGCCAGGTGGTCGAGCTCGAAGAGGTTCGACAGCGCGCTCGGGTCGAGTTCCTCGCGTTCAAAGTCGCTGATCAGCCCGAGCTGGCGGCGCACCAGATTCTGATTGCGGCGGGCCAGGTTGGCCATGGACTCGGTGGTGTTGCGGCGCAGGCGCGCCTGGGCCGAGGCCAGTTCGTAGGCGGTGGTCTGCACCCGGTCCAGCGCGGTGGCCACCGAGACGATCTCGGTTCCGGCGCGGTGGTCGGCGCGCACCGGTTCCGGCGGATCCGGGTCCGCGCCCTCGGAGCTCTGCCAGCCGGCGATGAGCCGCGGCAGCCGCTCGTCGGCCACCTCGTCGGCCTGCTCGGCCAGCTTCGCCAGCGGACGCACGATGGCCCGCACGCTGGCCACCACCAGCGCCACCTCGGCGGCGATGGCCAGCAGCGCGGCCAGCGCGTACAGGCTCAGCCGTAGGGCGGCGTGGCGGCGCAGTTCGTTTGCGCGCGAGGTGATCTCGTCTCCCACGCTGCGCTGCACCTGCCGCTCGCCGTCGATGATGGAGGTCATCTGCCGCCACCAGTCGGCGGCATTGACCGGCTCGGTGAGCGTTCCGTGGTCGGAGGCGATGGCGATGGCCTCCGCCTCCCCGGCCCGCACCGACTCATCGGTCCGCATGGCGGTGTAGAGCAGTGACCGCTGCGCGGGGGTGGCGTCGCGTTCGAAGGCGGTGACGGCGGCCTGCTTGGCGGCCCGGATATCGAGGAACTTCACGTACTCGCCGGGTGCGAAGGCCCCCGCGGCGAACACGCCGTTGAGGAAGCCGCGTTCCTGGCCGGTGAACTCCTTGACGTCACCGAGCGCGTAGAGAGTCTGCAATCCCCGCCACAGCTGTTCGTCCTGCGCGTGATCCAGCCCGGGCCGCGCCTGGTTCAGCGCGCCGATGGCATTGGTGTAGAAGGTGAACGAGGCCGACCGGTCGGCCCGTCCGCCGTCCACATCCGCGCGATTGGCCGTCACGCCGGAGAACTGATTGAGCGCCGTGCGCACCAGATCGGCCCCGGGGGGCTGTCCCGCCAGGGTCGAATTCAGTGCCGACAGCGCACCGTCGGTGGCCAACCGCTGATTGCCCACCGCGGGCCGCGAGGCCGTGTCCCCGCCGAGCAGACCGTTGGTGAGCCCGCGCTCGCGCTGGATCTCGTGCACCAGGTCCTGAACGGCCAGCGCCAGCTGGACGGCCCGGGCGGTATCGCCGGTATCGCGATAGTTCTGGACCTCGCGGGTGACGATGATGGTCAGCAGGGCCAGCACCAGCGCCACCGACACAATGAGAATGCGGCGTAGTCGAGCCCGAATGGTGCGTGGCCGAAGCAATTCCACCGCTGGCGTGAGCTTCGTGTTACCCGAAGGCAACAATTTCGGCTGCCGCACCTGCACTCCGTCTCCCCAGAATCCGCTCCAGCGTCGACCCGGGTCGAACACATGGAGAATTGTCAGCAACGTCGCACATGAGCCCGGTGGCCGCAATTCGAAACGGGTCGATGTGGTGTGCGGAACTCGCTGTCGTGCGCGCTATTACGAATCTGGTCACAATGTGTGAGAAGCAGATGTGATCTCCGCGTCGCCGGGGAAACAATGGGGTGAACAACGGCTCACCGCTGTTCGGGTGGCGGTCGCGAGGGCGTGGCCGCCCGCACTCGAGAGGAGTGACGGCCATGCAGCCAAATCCCGTTTATCCGGTGCGCGTACGCGGCGATCTCGACCCGGGGCTGTCCCGCTGGATGTGGATCGTCAAGTGGATCCTTGCCATTCCACACTATATTGTCCTGATCTTTCTGAGCATCGCCTATCTCGTCGTCTCGATCATCGCCTTCTTCGCCATCCTGTTCACCCGGTCGTATCCGCGTGCGCTCTTCGACTTCAATGTCGGTGTGCTGCGCTGGAGTTGGCGTGTGCGTTTCTACGCGTTGTCGCAACTGGGCACCGACCGTTACCCGCCGTTCACCCTCGCGTCGGACCCGAGTTATCCCGCCGATCTGGAAGTCGACTATCCCGAAACGCTCAATCGCTGGATGGTCTTGATCAAATGGTGGCTGCTGGCGATTCCGCAGTATCTGATTGTCGCCGCGTTCATGGGCGGTGGCCGGAATACGATGTCGCTCTTGCTGATTCTCTTGCTCATCGCCGCCATCGGTCTGCTGTTAACGGGCGCGTATCCGGCGGGCCTGTACGACTTCGCGATGGGAATCAACCGCTGGACGCTGCGGGTGCGCGCCTACGCCTCGCTCATGACCGACGCCTATCCGCCGTTCCGGCTCGATCAGGGCGCGAGGGAACCCGACGCCGCGGCCTCGTAGAGCCGCCGCACCACGTCCTCGATATCGGGTTCCTCGATGGACAGGTCGCGGACCTCCGCGCGCGCGGACACCGCCGTGAGCAACTGTGCGGCAGTGGTTATTTCGGTGTCGAAGGCCAACCGCTGCCGCATGCCCGCGCCCGCGCTGTCGAGAAGCTTGGCCCCGGGCAGATCGGCCAGGTCCGGGGTGGGCTCGGCGAGGTCGACGGTCAGCACCCGCTGTGCGCCGACCATCGCGCCGAGCCCGGTCAGCGAGCCGTCGTAGACCAGTCGACCGTGGTCGACCACCAGCACCCGCTCGCACAGCCGCTCGATATCGCCCATATCGTGGGTGGTGAGCAGCAGGGTGGTGCCGCGCTGGGTGCGCTCGTAGCGCAGGAATTCGCGTAATCGCTGCTTGGACAACACATCCAGGCCAATCGTCGGCTCGTCGAGGATGACCAGCTCCGGCGAATGCAACAGGGCCGCCGCGACTTCCGCGCGCATGCGCTGACCCAGCGAGAGCTGGCGCACCGGGGTGTCGAGGGTGCCCTCCATCTCCAGCTGGGCGACGAGCTCCGCGGTGCGGGTGCGCGCCGCCGACGGGGTCAGCCGGTGAATGGCGGCCAGGATCGAAAACGATTCGCGCAGCGGCAGATCCCACCACAGCTGCGAGCGCTGCCCGAACACCACCCCGATGCGCCCGGCCAGCTCGCGCCGCTGCCGCACCGGGTCCAGTCCGCAGGTGCGCAATCGCCCGGCGGTGGGCACCAGGATGCCGGTGATCATCTTGATGGTGGTGGACTTGCCCGCCCCGTTCGCGCCGATGTACCCGACCGCCGCGCCGGGTTCCACTCGAAAGCTCATGTCGTCCACCGCGGTGAGCAGTTCGCGCCGCCGTCGCCAGCGGCCCTCCTTGCGGCTGAGCACGAATGTTCTTGTCAGTCCCTCGATATCGATGATCGCGTCGCTCACCCGCCGCCTCCTTGATAGTGCCTGGTACCCAGTCGCCACAGGAACAGCGCCGCGGCCCACACCCACAGCGCCGCGAACGGCGCGGCCCACGCCAGCCAACTCGGCAGCAGTGCCGGTCCGGGCTGTCCCAACAGCGCGATGGCGGGCAGGTACGAGGTGAAGGCGACCGGGATGAGAAATCCGAAAACAAGTTTCATCGGGGCGGGGAACACCGATGTCGGCTGCATGGACGCGTACGACCCGCCGTAGGTGAAGGAATTGGTCAGTTCCGCGCCGTCGATGAGGAAGAACTGCACCCCGGCCGCGC
This sequence comes from Nocardia sp. CDC153, assembly GCF_035818515.1. Taxonomy (NCBI): domain Bacteria; kingdom Bacillati; phylum Actinomycetota; class Actinomycetes; order Mycobacteriales; family Nocardiaceae; genus Nocardia; species Nocardia sp. CDC153. Next base: position 469,473 of record NZ_JAYKYU010000005.1, read on the forward strand.
ACACGAAAAGCCCGGCGAAGATGGCGATTCCGGAAAGCAGGGTGATGACGAACAGCACCGCGTGCGCGGGCGTCCATTGAATATCGTTGCGCACCAGTCCGAATGCCAGCACGGTGGCGGCGACCCCGATCCGCGCGACCCGCCGCAACTGGATATCGCTGGTCATGAGCTGCATCAGCAACGGCTGCGGCCGCAGATAGAACGCGTCGAGCTGGCCCATTCGAATGTAGTTGGGCAGCGTGTCGGCGTGCCCCACCACCATGTCCGCGATGGCGAAACAGGTATTGCTGAGCCCGAACAACAGCAGCATGCCGTTCAGGTCGAGTCCGCCCAATCGCGACACATTGTGGAAGATCACCCACATTTCGGCGAATTCCACCAGCCCGATCAGGAAGGCGCTCAGCAGATCCGTGGCGAAGGACAGCGGATAGGCCCGTTGCGCGCGCAGCCGCGACCCGAGCACGGCGCGGTAGGGCGTGAGACGTGAGGGGCGTGCCTCACCCACCCTGCACCTCCAGCTTGCGGCGTCCGGCCCGCAGCAGCAGTTGGCCGACGCTCACCAATACCAGTAACCAGAAGCATTGCACGACAAGGATTTCCACCGCATCCATCCCGGTGGTTCGGCCGGAGAGAACATCGATCGGCCACTGCAGCATGGACGGGAACGGCGTGGCGTAGGCAATGGCGCGCAACCACCCCGGGAACAGGTGCAGGGGCGCGAACAGCCCGGCCAGGAAGGTGCCCAGGATCATGTGCAGCGCGCGCAGGCCGCGCGTCTCGATGAGCCAGAATCCGGCCAGGCACACCGCGAACATGGACAGGAACGACAGCACCATGGCCAGCAGCAGGCTGATCGCCCCGAGCACGTAGGGGCCGGGTGTGGTCGGGAAGGCCAGCCCGAAGGTGATGACCCCGACGGCGACGCTCGGCAGCCCGCGTGGCACCAGCGTGCACACCGCGCGCCCCAGATACTCGGCCAGGTGCGCGAATTGGATGTCGATGGGCCGCAGGAAGTCGATGACCACGTCGCCGGTGCGGATGCGCTCCACGATGTCGGGCAGGGTCCAGAAGGCGATGGCCCCGAGCAGTCCCTGCGAGAGCCAGATGTACGCGCCGATGGTGCCGCGGTCGTAACCGCCGAAGCCGCTGTTCACCCGGACCGCGGTCATGAGCACCGCGGCCCGGACGAATCCGAACACCAGATTGGTGATGAGCCCCGCCAGCATGGCGAGGCGGTAGTGCGATTGCCTGCGAAACCCTGCCCGGACGAGCTGCCAGTACACCCCCACGTCACTGCGCACAAGAGGTTCACCTTACGGGAACTGTCATGTCCGAGTCCAGGTTTGGGTGAAACGATGGTGGGGACGACCGAATTTGTCGAAAATGGTCATGTTTCAGAGTTGGCGATGGTAGAAACATCAACGTTTCACTCTGTTGCGAACGCTAGGACCGCCGATGACCATTGCCGAGACGACCGTTTTCGAGGCGCTCGAATCCAATGTGCGTGGTTACTGCCGTTCCTGGCCCGCCGTGTTCGACACCGCGCGCGGCGCCTGGCTCACCGACGTCAACGGCAAGGAATACCTGGACTTCTTCGCCGGAGCCGGCGCCCTGAACTACGGGCACAACAATCCGCTGCTCAAGCAGGCCCTCATCGACTATCTGGTCGGCGACGGCATCACCCACGGGCTGGACATGTCCACCGTCGCCAAGCAGCGGCTGCTCGAGACCATGCGCGATCTGCTGCTGGTACCGCGCGGCCTGGACTACAAGGTGCAGTTCCCCGGCCCGACCGGAGCCAATGCCGTGGAGGCCGCGCTCAAGCTGGCGCGCAAGGTCACCGGCCGCACCACGGTCCTGAACTTCACCAATGCCTTCCACGGCATGACCCTGGGCGCGCTGTCGGTCACCGGCAATGCCGCCAAGCGCGCGGGCGCGGGCGTGCCGCTGGTGCACGCCACCCCGATGCCCTACGACGGCTTTCTGGATGAGCCCGAGGACCTTTCGTGGATGCGCCGTGCCCTCGACGACAGCTCCTCGGGCCTGGACAAGCCCGCCGCGGTGATCGTGGAGACCGTGCAGGGCGAGGGCGGGGTCAATGTGGCCCGCGCCGACTGGCTGCGCCACCTCGCCGAACTGTGCGCCGCCCGCGGGATTCTGCTCATCGTCGACGACGTGCAGATGGGCTGCGGCCGCACCGGCCCGTTCTTCTCCTTCGAGATCGCGGGCATCACACCCGATATCGTCACGCTGTCGAAATCCATTGGCGGCTACGGCCTCCCGATGGCGCTGGTGCTCATGCGCCGCGAGCTCGACCAGTGGGCTCCCGGTGAGCACAATGGCACCTTCCGCGGCAACAATGCGGCCTTCGTCACCGCCGAGGTGGCGCTGCGCCACTACTGGTCCGACGATCGTCTGGAGCACTCGACGCTGGCCAAGGGCGAGCGCATCCACCGGCACCTGGCCACGCTGGCCGACTCGTTCGACGGAATCATCACGCGCGGACGCGGTCTGGTGCAGGGCCTGGTCTTCGCCGACGCCTCGCAGGCGACCAAGGTCTGCCGCGTCGCCTTCGAGCACGGCCTGCTCGTCGAGACCTCCGGCTCCTGCGACGAAGTCGTGAAACTGCTTCCCCCACTCACCGTCACCGAGGACGAAATCACCCACGGCCTGGGCATTCTCAGCCGAGCCGTGGATATCGTCCGCGACGGTCACTAGACGTCGGTCACCGCCCACACCGGTGCCGACCCGGTGCCGGGTTCCCAGCTGCGGAGGGAACCCGGCACCACCTACACGGTGAAGTACTTCTCGAACCAGGCGCGCAGCGCCGCATCGTCTTTGGGCGAGTTGCCCGGGTAATCGGCGGGCGATCCGTTGACAATGACGAACAGGTGCAGGTCCTCGTAGATGGCGACCAGTGCGGGCCGGGCCGGATCGGCGACCTTGGACACGAAGCAGAAATACCGCCCGATGGGCGTGTTCTGCTTGCGCCATACCTCGTCCGAGCCGGAGCCGCCGCACGCGTGCCCGCCGAACTGGCTGAGGTCGGCCTGGTAGAGCGCCTTGGCCGAGTCTGTGTTGGGGAGGGCGACGAACGAGACGCCCGGATCGTCGACCTTGGTGTCGCAGTCGACGATCGCGGTCGCCGGACCGACGGGTGGATTGGTGTGGCGGCAGTTGCGGCGGACATAGGGATCGTTGAGACGGCCGAGCAGGCTTTGGTCGGCGCTGGTGAAATCGTCGGGATCACGTGCCCGGTCCTTCGTGAGCAGTTGCCCGATGGACCATTTCGCGTAGTAGTCGCGTAGCGCGGTGCTGTTCGCACCGGACCAGATGTAGGAGACCAGCGCCAGTTCGGTCTCATCGGTCATCACCAGGCCGGGATTGGCGTCACCGTTGCTGCGGTCGACGTAGCACGCCTTGCGGCCGATCTCCTTGCCGTCCTTCAGCGATGGTCCGTCCTTGCCCGCCGGATCCGAGGAGCAGGCGGTGGCGCCGAAGATTCCCATGAAGTTATCGGTGTAGAAGTCGTGCATCCCGCTCGCGGTCTTGAAGCGGAAGAACCGGGCGGCCGGTGCCGAGGCGTCCGGATTGGGATCGCACAGCACGAAGGCCACGGTGGCGGCGTCGGGATTCCCGTGCACGCAATTGGCCCGGTGGTATCCGGCCGAACTGGACAGCGAGAGCAGGTCGACATCGGGTCCGCGCAGGGTCGACGCGTCCCCGACCGGTGTCCCGGGTGTCGTGTGCCGCCAATAGGCCCAGCCCGCGAAGCCCAGCGACGCGGCGACCGCGATGAGGACACCCAGCAGGGCTGCTGCCTGGCGTAGCCGACCGCGGGAACGCGCACGGGAATTCGGGCCCGATTTCTCCCCTGTCGGATCCGATGCCGTCGGTGCGGGTGTCTGTGCCTCGCCGGAACCGGTGCCTGTTGTGACGCCGCTCGTGATGGTCTCAGTCGTATCCGTGTGCCCGCGTGCCGGATTCGCGGCGGTACGCGGGCCGGACCCGGTGGCCGTCGGCGCGCTCGGATCCGCATGCCGCCCGCTCGCACGGTCACCGAGGGCCGCGCGCGCCGCAGCGGCGAGTTCGCCTGCCGTGCCATAGCGTTCGCCGGGTTCCTTGGCCATCCCGCGGGCCACGACCGCGTCGAAGGCGGCCGGCACCGTGGGACGGACCAGACTCGGCCGGGGAATCGGATCGAAGAGGTGCGCGCGCATCAACTGCGCCTCATTGCTCGCGGAGAACGGGCGTGTGCCGGTGAGGCATTCGAACAGCACACAGGTCAGGGCGTAGACGTCGGCGGGCGGGCCGAGCTCGACGCTGGAGAAGCGTTCGGGGGACATGTAGCGGTAGGAGCCGACGGCCTGGCCGTCGCGGGTGAGGGATTCGTCGGTGGCGGACTGGGCGATGCCGAAATCCACCAGGTACACGAAGCCGCCGTGGGTGACGAGGATATTGTCCGGCTTCACATCTCGATGCAGCAGACCGTCACGGTGGGCGGCATCCAGGGCCGCGGCCACCTGTTCGACGACCGAGACCGCGTCCTCGGGTGAGCCGGGACCGTGCCGGTGCAGCAGCGAGCGCAGGCTGTCGCCGTCGACCAGGCGCATATCGATGAACAGGCGGCCGTCGATCTCGCCGTAGTCGTGGATCGGGATGACGTGCGCCTCCCGAAGCCGCGCCGCCGCATGGGATTCGCGCTGGAAGCGCTGCCGGTACACGGTGTCCTCGGCGAGCCGCTCGGGCAGCACCTTGATGGCCACCGTGCGGTCCTTGACCGTGTCGTAGGCCTGATAGACCTCCCCCATGCCCCCGCGTCCGATCAATTTCTCGAGCCGGTAGGGCCCGAATCGGGATCCGACGGTGAGCGGGTGATTCGGACCGTTCATGCGTGTCCTCGGCTCCTCGCTGCGGATTCATTGTGGCAGCCGAGCTCTCGGGCAAGCCCAGAATCACGCGGATTACAACCGGTGACCGGGCGGGACGCGACCGGCAAGGTCGATGGACGGCGGGCTGTGTTTGCGCTACCACGAGCGCAGGCCCTCGACCGCCGCCGCATTGCCTGCGGGTAATGCGCATTGCCTCCGGGCAATGACCGTCCCCGTCCCCGTTCGCCCGAGGTGCTGTCGTGTCCTCAATTGCCGTGCAGGCCAGGCCGCTTGCGGCCCGTGTGCGTCTGCCGCGCGTGTCCGTCCTGGCGCGGTTCGTCGCGCCGGTGCTGCTGGTGGTGATCTGGCAGGTGGCCAGTGCCACCGGGGTGTTGCCCGAGCGGCTGCTGGCCTCGCCGGTGACCGTGGTACAGACGGCCATCGATCTGATCAAGGACGGCACCCTCGGCAAGGCGCTGTCGGTGTCGCTGCAGCGCGCGGCCCTGGGCTTCGTCATCGGCGCGGCGTTCGGCATCGGGCTGGCGCTGGTGGCCGGATTGAGCCGGGTGGGGGAGTACCTGGTCGACCCGATTCTGCAGATGCTGCGGACGCTGCCGTTCTACGGCCTGATCCCGCTGTTCATCCTGTGGTTCGGCATCGGTGAGCTGCCCAAGATCGTGCTGGTCGCCTTCGGCGTCGCGGTTCCCCTGTACCTCAATACCTTCGCGGGCATCCGCAGCGTGGACGCCAAGCTGGCCGAACTGGCGCAGGTGCAGCGGTTGAGCCGCTTCCAGCTGATCCGCCACATCGTGCTGCCGGGCGCGCTGCCGCAGACGCTGGTCGGGCTGCGGCAATCCCTCGGTGTGGCGTGGCTGGCGCTGATCGTGGCCGAACAGGTGAATGCCGATGCGGGCCTGGGCTTCATGATCAACGACGCCCGCGAGTTCCTGCGCACCGATGTGGTCGTGGTCGGCCTGCTCGTCTACAGCGCGCTCGGTCTGCTCACCGACGCACTGGTCCGTTCCATCGAGAGGAGAGCGCTGACATGGCGACGCGACTTCCTGGCACACTGACCGATTCGGTGATCGCGGCGACGCTGGCCGAGCTGACGGAGACCGCTGCCGATGCGGCGGTTCCTACCGACACCGTGCCTCCCGCCGACACCTCGGCCACCATCGACACTGAGGACACGGCCGCCGCCGAGCCGCCGGTGGTGCGAATCCGTGGTCTGGTCAAGGACTTCGGCGAACGCCGGGTGCTGCACGGACTGGATCTCGACATCCGACCCGGCGAGTTCGTGGCCCTGCTCGGCCGCAGCGGCTCCGGCAAATCGACCCTGCTGCGCGCCCTCTCGGGCCTGGACGATCACACCGAGGGCGAGCTGACTCGCACCGGCGAGGTGGCCGTCGCCTTCCAAGAGCCGCGCCTGGTCCCGTGGAAGCGCGTGCGCGACAACGTCACCCTGGGCCTGCGCCACGAAAACCCCAAGGCCGCAGCGGAAGCCGCACTGGCCGAGGTGGGCCTGGCCGAGCGCGGCGGGGCGTGGCCGCTCACCCTCTCCGGCGGCGAGGCCCAGCGTGCCTCGCTGGCCCGCGCCCTGGTCCGCGAGCCGGATCTGCTGCTGCTCGACGAGCCCTTCAGCGCGCTGGATGCCCTGACCCGCATCACGATTCACAACCTGGTGCTGGACCTGTGGGCCAAGCACCGACCCGGCGTGCTGCTGGTCACCCACGATGTGGACGAGGCGCTGCTGCTCGCCGATCGCGCGCTGGTGCTGGTGGACGGCCGCATCGGCCGCGAGATCGCCATCGACCTGCCGCGTCCACGTCGCCGCGACCATCCCGAATTCCTGGCCCTGCGTACGGCTTTGCTCGCCGAGCTCGGCGTCTCCCCGGAAGGAACCCACGAATGAGATCCAAACGCCTGTTCGCCGCCCTGGCGGTCGCCACGGCCCTGGTCGCGGCGGCGTGCTCGTCCGGCGGCGACGATACCAAGGGCGTGAACGCGGACGGTTCGGTGGACCTGTCGCAGGTGACCCTGCACCTGGGCGATCAGAAGGGGCAGGCGCTGCAGGCCCTGCTCGAGGTCTCCGGCCAGGCGAAAGACCTGCCCTACAAGGTGGAATGGTCCAGCTTCACCGCGGGCCCGCCGATGCTCGAGGCCATCAACGCCGGGTCCATCGACTTCGGCGGCGTGGGTGACGCCCCGCCGGTCTTCGCGGCGGCGGCCAAATCGCAGATCAAGATCGCCGGTGTCTACGACTCGGGCGCGGCTGGCAGTGCGGTGGTGGTGCCCAAGGATTCGGCCATCAAGGATCCGAAGGATCTGCGCGGCAAGAAGATCGCGGTCACCAAGGGCAGCTCGGCGCACTACCACCTGCTGTCGGTGCTGACCAAGGCCGGGCTCACCTTCGCCGATATCGAGCCGCAGTACCTGCAGCCGGCCGACGCGCTGGCGGCCCTGTCCACCGGCCGGGTGGACGCCTGGACCGTGTGGGATCCCTATGTGGCCCAGGCCGAACTGTCGGGCAACCGGGTCCTGGTGGACGGCAACGGCTATATCAAGCCGGACAGCTTCTGGGTGGTGGGCTCGAAGACCTTGGGCAACAAGGCGAATGCCGCCGCGGTGCGCGACCTGCTGGGCCGCATCCAGCGCGCGCACACCTGGATCACCAGCCACCGCGAGGACTGGGCCAAGCAGTCCTCGGCCATTACCGGCGTGCCCTACGACGTCACGCTGCTGGCGGTGAATCGCGGCAATTTCCAGGACCATCCGCTCGACGACGCCACCATCACCGCCGAACAGCAGGTGGCCGACGCCTTCTCCGACGCCAAGCTGATCCCCGGCAAGGTGAAGATCACCGACTACATCGACACCCGCTACAACGACCGCTTCACCTCCTAGGAGTCCCCGAATGAGCCTGTCGTTCCACTGGTTCCTGCCCACCTCCGGCGACTCGCGCGGCCTGGTGGTCGGCGGCCACGGCACCCCGATGTCCGGTGACCGTCCGGCCTCGCTGCACTATCTGAACCAGATTTCGGCGGCCGCCGAGAGCAATGGTTTCGAGGCCGTGCTCACCCCCACCGGTTCCTGGTGCGAGGACGCCTGGCTGACCACCGCCATGCTGGTGGAGACCACCGAGACGCTGAAATTCCTGGTGGCCCTGCGGCCCGGGCTGATGAGCCCGACGCTGGCCGCGCAGATGGCGGGCACCTTCCAGCGGCACTCCCGGGGACGGCTGCTCATCAATGTGGTCACCGGCGGCGAACCGCTCGAGCAGGCGGCCTACGGCGACTTCGCCGACAAGGAGTCCCGCTACACCCGCACCGGCGAGTTCCTGCACGTGGTGCGGTCGCTGTGGGAGTCGCACGAGCCGATCACGTTCCGCGGCGAGCACATTCGCGTCGAGAATGCGCTGCTGCACAATCGGCCCGACCCGATTCCGCCGGTGTTCTTCGGCGGCTCCTCGGCCCCGGCCGGACCGGTCGCGGCCCGCTACGCCGACACCTACCTCACCTGGGGTGAGCCGGTGCTGGCCGTGAGCCGCAAGCTGGACTGGATTCGCGGGCTCGCCGTGGACCACGGCCGCCGCCTCGACTACGGCCTGCGCATTCACGTCATCACCCGCGACACCGCCGAGGAGGCGTGGGCGGTGGCCGACAAGCTGCTCGCCGGCATCGACCCCGCCGATATCGAGCGCGTCCAGGCCGCCCTGGCCAAGAGCGAATCCGAGGGCCAGCGCCGCATGTCGGAGCTGCACAACGGCAGCACCGACCGCCTCGAGATCGCGCCCAACCTGTGGGCGGGTGTCGGCCTGGTGCGCGGCGGCGCGGGCACCGCCCTGGTCGGCTCGCACGCGGAGGTCGCCGAGCGACTCATCGAATACTCGAAGGCGGGCATCTCCCACTTCGTCCTCTCCGGCTACCCGCATCTGGAGGAGGCGTACTGGTTCGGCGAGGGCGTGCTGCCGATCCTGGAACGAAAGGGCCTGTGGCAGCACCCGATTCGCCGTCCCGCCGGCCAGCTCGTGACACCCTTCGCCAGCGCCTCCAGCAGCTAGACCGTCACCGGTCGGGGGGCGGCGGCAATGGTGCGGAATCGTGGGTATTCGGGTTCATGCCGCCGTCCGGTGGGTTGAGTATCGGCGATGAGTATTTCGGCCGACGTCTGGAGCCCAGGAGCCTTCGTACGCTTCCGGCATCACCCCGCCGCGGGTGGTTCGAAGGAGGCAAATCATGTCCTACATCCACATCACCCACACGCCCGGCCTGGGCCTGAAGGAATACCGGAAGGTCCGCGAGGAGTTGGGGCCGGAGCCGATCGAGGGCAACCGGTTACACATCGTCGGCGAGCTCGACGGTGTGCTGCACATCGTCGACGTCTGGGATTCCGCCGCCGTGGGCGACAAGTTCGCCGCCGAGCGCCTCTTCCCGGTCTTCGAGCGCCTCGGCATCAAGCCCGGACCCGATGCCACCATCGAGGCCTTCGAGGGCGAGGTCACCAACCGGGGCTGACCGACCGGATATCCCGGGCGGGTGCCTCGGCCTGCGGGTAGCGTGCGGTCCGGAGGTATCCGTGTCGATGGATTTCGTCGGGCGCGACCGTGAGCTCGCGGAACTGCGACGCCGTTGGGAGGCGGCGGAACGGGGAGCGCCGTGCCTGGTCGTCTGCACCGGTGAGGCGGGCATCGGCAAGACCCGCCTGGCCGACGAATTCACCGCATGGGTCCGCACGCGGGGTGGCCGCACACTGCACGCGCGGGCACTGGAAGCCCGGGATACGCCGCCGTTCTGGCTGTGGCGGCAGGCCTTCGGCTCGCCCGGCCCCGAGATCCCCGATCCCGAGGCCGCGCGGCCGCTGCTCTTCGACGGCTTCGCCGCCCGGCTCACCGGGGACGGCACGGCGGTGCTGCTGGTCATCGACGACATCCACTGGGCCGACGAGCCGTCGTTACTGGCGCTGCGGCACATCGCGCGCGGCTGGCGGGACCGGCGCATCATGGTGTGCGCCACCGCCCGCGACACCGCCGCCGACGCCTCGGACGGCTGGCGCGCCATCGCTGCGGCCCTGTTGCGGGAACCGGCGACCCACGTCCTCGAGCTGACCGGCCTGTCGCCGACGAGTGCCGCCGCCTGCCTGAGCGCCGCCGCCGAACAACCCGTGCCCGACCACATTGCCGCCGAGGCCTACGCCCTGAGCGGCGGAAACCCGTTCTATCTGCGCGAACTCGGGCGGGGGTGGCGGAGCGCGGCCGATGGCCGGACGCCTGGCACCGGCGCGGGGCCGCGCGAGGCGGTCGGCGGTGAGCTGCGACTTCCGGCCACCGTTCGCGAGGTGGTGCGCGGCCGCCTGGCGACCCTGCCCGCGCGATCGCAGGAACTGTTGCGCGCCGCCGCCATTCTCGGCGAGGACTTCTCCGTCGCGGTGGCGGCCCGCCTCATCTCCCGACCCGTCATGGACTGCCTGCACGCCCTGGACGCCGCCGTCGAATCCGGACTGCTGGTCATCGAATCACCCGGCGGCATGGTGCGATTCACGCACGCCCTGGTCCGTGCCGCGCTGCAGGACGGTTTACCGCTACAGCAGCGCGTGCTGCTGCACGCCCGGGCCGCACACGCCATCGAGGACCTCTACCCCGAGGCCCTCGACGAGCACGCCGCCGCCCTGGCACGCCACTACTCGGAATCCGCGCTGGCCGGAGATCGCGCGCTCGCGGTCCGCTGGGCTCGGCGCGCGGGTGACAATGCCCTGCGCGCCTTGGCCTTCGAGGAAGCCGCCCGGCTCTATGGCATGGCGCTCGACCACGCCGCGGGTCTCGCGGCCCCCGAACGCGCCGGACTGCTGATGGCCCGGGCCACCGCGCGACTGCGCGCGGGAGCCCTCGAATCCGCTCGTGCCGACTGTGCCGCCGCGGGCATGCTGGCCCGCCGGGCCCGGGACGCGGTCCTGCTCGCCGAATGCGCCCTGATTCTCGAGCCTGTCGGAGATCGGCTGTGGGACAGGAACATTCATGAGTGGTGTACCGAGGCGCTGGCGGTCGAAGCCGAGTATGCGTCGGTCGATGCCATGGGTCTCGCCGGCGGGGGCGAAGGCGCTGAAGTCGGTGACCACATGAACCAGACGGGAGGCGCGGACCTCAGCGGCGCGGTAGATCCCGGCGGCCGGGCGTCGGGTGGTGCCGGATTGTCGGAGGCGCTGCGGGCTCGGCTGCTGGCGCGCTCGACCGAGGCGGCCGTCTATCTGGGCCAGTGGGACGAGGTGGAGCAAACCAGTACGCGCGCACTGGCACTGGCGGCCGCGTGCGGTGACGCCGAGGCGCAGGTGGCGGCACTGCGGGCGCGGCAACTGGTGGCCACCGCGCCGGAGCAGGGACAGGAGCGCGCCCGGCTCGCGGAGCGGATGATCGCCCTGGGAGTCGAGACCCGCCGCCCGTCCACCGAGATGTGGGGACGGTTGTGGGCGATCGACAGCTACTGGGAGCAGGCCCGGCTCGCCGATATCGCCGCAGAGCTGTCCCGGCTGCGCTGGTGCGTCGAGCACACCGGCGGACCCATCGCGGAGTGGCACCTGCTCGTTGTCGAGGCGGCGCTGGCCATGGGCCGCGGTGACTGCGACGAGGCGGTGCGCATCGCCGAGCAGGCCCGCGAACGCGCCGAATCCCTCGGTCACCCGGCCGGTTTCGGCACCTACCGGGCCCAGCTGGCCAGTGCCGGTCACCATCGCGGGCACGCCCCGCAGACCCTCGAACTGCCGCCCGCGCAGCAGCGTGGTGAGGTCCGCAATCTGTTGTTCGCGGCCCTGGGCACCGCCTTCCCGCTGATCGAATCCGATCGGCGCGCCGAGGCGGAGTCGCTCTATCGCGGTCTGGGCCCACCGCCGACCTGGGTCATCCCGCCGTACTTTCGGCTCAATGCCCTCACGGTAGGCGGTGCGGTCGCCATGGGGCTCGGTGCGTCCGACGATCTCGCCTGGTTCGCCGAGCAGCTCGAGCCCTACCGGGACATGCATGTCGTCGGACTCGGGGGCAACGGCCACTATCTGGGTCCGGTCCGGCTGTGGCTCGGGAAATTCGCTGCCGCCCTGGGGGATTCGGAGGCCGCCGAGGCCGACTTCCGCGCGGCCCTGGAGGCCGCCCGGATCGCGGGAGCCCACGGCTATGTCGCCGAGGCCCAATTCGAGCTGGCCGCCGCGCTGCTGCGGCGGGGCGCCGCCGAAGACGCGCTGCCGCTGGCGAAAACCGCGCTCGCGGCGGCGGTTTCGCTGCGCATGCGGCCGTGGATCCCGCGCCTGGAGCGGCTGGTCGCCGAGGCGTCGGCGCGGGCGGTGCTGTCCCCGCGCGAACGGGAGGTCGCCGAACTGGTGGCCAAGGGGATGAGCAATCGGGAGATCGCCGCGGAACTGGTGCTGTCCGAGCGCACGGCGCAGAACCATGTGCAGCACATTCTCACCAAGCTCGGCTTCACCAACCGCGCGCAGATCGTGGCCTGGGTGAGCCGGGCCGGGTGACGGCGAATTCATCTACTCGTCGGGCGAGTGTCGTCGGCGTCTGCCACAGTCGGAGGCTATGAACGGTCGGCGACGTGTGCTGGGACTGTGTGCCGCGGTGGTGAGCCTCGGACTGGTGGCGGGGTGCGGGGGCGGTGGGGATACCGGCAAACCAGCCGGGCCGAGTGGCGTACCGCTGATCTCGACCGGTGATCTGCCCGCGGCGCAGCCGGGCGAGGTCCACCTGTTCGGCATCAATGATCTGCACGGCAACCTGCAACCGCCGGACGGATCCAATGGCAAGGTGGGTACGTACACGGCGGGCGGGGCGGCGTATCTGGCCGCGCATCTGGACCGGTTGAAGGCCGCGTATCCGGACAGCGCGATCCTGGCGGCCGGGGACAATGTGGGTGCCAGCCCGCTCATCTCCTCGCTGTTCCACGACGAGCCGACCATCGATTTCATGAATGCGGTCGGCGTCGCGGTCTCATCGGTCGGAAATCACGAATTCGACCACGGCGTCGGCGAATTGCGGCGATTGCAGCAGGGTGGCTGCGCGGCCGACGGGTGCGCACCGAGTGAACCGTTCACGGGCGCGAAGTTCCCGTACCTGGCGGCCAATGTCACCGACGGCAATGGCCAGCTGCCGCCCGGGCTGAAGCCGTGGACCATGCTCACCATCGGCGGTCACAAGATCGGCGTGATCGGCACGGTCACCACCGACACCGAGCACATCGTGTTGCCGGAGGGCATCGCGGGCTATCACTTCGGCGACGAGGCCGACGCCATCAACAAGTACGTGCCCGAGATCAAGGCGGCGGGCGCGGAGACCGTGGTGGCCCTGCTCCACGACGGCGGCGCGCAAGAGGTCCGGGGGCAGGTCGACTACAACGGGTGCGCGAACATCTCGCCGAACGTGAAAGCCTTGGCGCACAACACCGATGGCGTGGTCTCGGTCATGTTCACCGCGCACAGCCATCAGGCCTACAACTGCACCCTCGACGGCAAGGTCGTCACCCAGGCTGCCTCCTTCGGTCGCCTCATCACCGATGTGAGCCTGCGCTTCCACGACGGCAAGGTCGACGCCAAGGCCGTCAACCGGGTCGTCACCCGCGACATCACCCCCGCGCCCGCGGCCGCCCAGCTGGTGGATTTCTTTGCCGGACAGTCGAAACCGCTCGCCGAACGGGTGATCGGCAACTCCACCGCGCCGCTGCCCGCCGAACCGGCCCCGGCCGGTGACTCCCCGCTCGGCGATGTCATCGCCGACGCCATGCTCGACGCCATGACCAATGTGCAAGCGGTGGCGGCGTTCATGAATCCCGGCGGTGTGCGCGCGGGCCTGACGGGCGGCGATATCACCTACGAGCAGGCGTACACGGTGCAGCCGTTCGGCAATCAGGTGGTGGCGGTGGCGCTGACCGGGCAGCAGATCCTGAATCTGCTGGAGCAGCAATGGGATAACGTGAGCAAGCCCGCCGTGCTGTCGATCGCGGGCATCACCTACCGCTATTCCGAGGCCGCGCCCAAGGGGCACAAGGTGATCGCCGACAGCGTCCGCGTCGGCGGGCAGCCGCTGAATCCGGCGGCGTCCTACCGGGTGTCGACCAACAACTTCCTGGCCGCGGGCGGCGACGGCTTCACCGTGTTCGAACAGGGCACCGACACCAAGGTCGGGCCCATCGACCTCGACGCGTTCGAGGCGTATCTGCGCGCGCACACGACGGTGACGCCGCCGCAGAGCCGGATCGAAAAGAACTGACGCTCAGCGCGATCCGCTCAGCGCCGGAACTCCTCGACCGGGGTGAACTCGGCATCCCGGTCGCCCACCTCGTTGCGGTACCACCGTTCCCGGCGCGACCGCTGCACTCGGTCGGCGACCGCGTCCAGCCCGGGCACGGTGCGGCGCAGGGTCTCCGCGCCGAACACCACCGGTGCCTGAAGGAGTGGATGCAGCACCCACGGGAAGCGGCGCGGCATGCGATGGCGGGCATACGTGGCGGGCGGCAGCCAGAATCCGGTGTAGCCGATCTGCACGCGGTAGTTGATCTCGTCGCGAATTCGCTTGGCCCACGGCGTATCCGGCTTCGGTGCGAAGGCGGGCAGATACGACTCCACCAGCTCCTCGCCGTCCGCGCCCGCCGTGTGGGCGCGTTTGACGAAGGCCGCGAACATCAGTCGCACGGCACCGCGGAAATCCTCGGGATACCAGGTCGGCTGCACGCCGAGCAGATGTCCGACGTAGCGCCAGAAGTGCAGCGTCGCTTCGATTTCGGCGATGGTGGTCTGGTGGCCGAGGCTCCACAGCGCCAGCCCGGGGACGACGCTGCCGCCCATCAGGGTGAGCGTGGCGTCCCCGACGCTGATCGGCACACCCCAGGCGTCGTAGTCCCACTCCGGGCGTTGCATGAGCTTGCGCCGGATGAACACGTGCATGATCCGCACCCGCATGGCGGTCTGACGGCCGCGCGCACCCGCGTCCAGGCCGCCGGGCTCGGAGACGTCGATCCAGAATCGGACCGTCTCCAACTGCCGCTTGTGCGCCTTGTCCCCGGCGTACCCGCCCGCGTAGGACAGCGGTTTGGTGATCGAGCTCTCCGAGTACATTTCCAGGGTGCTCGTGGTGGCGAAGCTGAAAACCGAAGTGCCCCAGCGCCGGAACACCTTCGCGCCCTGCTCGACCAGCTCCGGATCCAGCCACGGCGGCGCGGTCTCGAACTCCTCGAACAATCGCCGCAGCGACGGCGGCGCGTCGGCCACGCTGTCCACCCCGTGCGCCAGCGCCCGATCCAGCATGGCCCGCCCGGCCTTGGGGCCGATCTCGCCGAGATACACCTCGTCGACGAAGGCCTCGGCCACCGGATCGGCCTGGTAATAGGCCGTCGCGAAGGCGCGGACGAGTTCCTCGTCGGGTTGCGGATCGAACCGGAACACCCCGCGCCACACCCGCCGCGCCCACTGCACACGCGGATCCCCGATCCGGTCCCAGTAGCGGAATTCCGTCGGAACCTTCCCCGCCGCAGCCGCTTCCAGCGTCGCGGGAGCCTTGCCTGCCATGTCCGCAGCCTAGATTTTCCGGCCGCGCGCGAGCAGAGATTTCCGGCCAATCCGAGCGATCCGAGTAAACGTGATCAATGGGATCAATCGGTCGGTCGATGCGAGGATTGTGTGCCCTTGGTCGAGATGGTCGACTCGTACTGTCCGACCGGGTGTTTGCTGAGTGTTTTCAAATCCGCCGTGGTCACTCGGCCGGTCGCGCCATAGGGTTTGCTCGTGACTCCCGCGCCTGTCTCCACCGTCGACGACCTCATGTCCCTGCTCGCCGCCTGCGAGGACGCCTGGGACATGCCGGATCGCAGCGGCGACCCGGTCGACATCCTCGACCACGACCGCCAGTGCGCCGAGATCCTGCGCCGCGACTTCCCCTCCGACGAAGAACTCCAGGTGGCGGGTCTGGTCCACGACATCGGACACGTCCTGGTCCCCGGCGACGACGCGGGTCACGGCATCCACGGCGGCAATGCGGTTCGCCCCCTGCTCGGCACCCGCGTGGCCCGCCTGGTCGAACTCCACGTCGTCGCCAAGCGCTACCTCGCCGCCACCGATTCGGCCCACGCCGCAGCCCTTTCCCCCTCCTCCCAGCGCACCCTGATCGCCCAGGGCGGTCCCATGACCCCCGACGAAATCGCCGCCTTCGAAGCGGACCCCGACTTCACCGCCGCCGTCGCCCTCCGCCGAGCCGACGACGCGGGCAAGATCATCGGCCTCACCGTCCAACCCCTGTCCACCTGGCGACCGGTCGTGGAACGCGTGGCGTCCGCTCACTGATCCGACCCGCAAGGGAATCCCCCTTCGCCTGCGCCCCTGTCTTCCGTGCGAGCCAAGCACTCGTATCTTCGCGCGAGGCGAGCCCTCGTCATCCCGGCGTGTTTTTGGCCGGGATCCACCCGTCCCCGCGGCGCATGCGATCAATCGCGCGCCGTAGCGACGGTGTCGGGCTGCCCACCGCCGCAGCGGCATAGACTCGCTCTATGCCATTGTCGCCACGAGTGCCCGATCTGGCCGCGCTCGATCTGCTGTTGTCGGTGATCGAGCTCGGGAGTTTGGGGCGGGCGGCGAAGGCGCACGGGATCAGTCAGCCGTCGGCGAGTTCGCGGATTCGGTATCTCGAGCAGCTGGTGGGGGTGCCGGTATTGGAGCGGACCACGCTCGGGTCGCGGCCCACGGCGGCGGGGGCGTTGATCGCGGAGTGGGCGCGGGATGTGGTGGACGCGGCCGCGCGGCTGGATGTCGGGATCGACAGCCTGCGCGCGCAGCGGGATTCGCGGCTGCGGGTGGCGGCCAGTCAGACCGTGGCGGAATACCTGTTCCCCAAGTGGCTGCTCGGCCTGCGCGCCCGCATGCCGGAGACCTCCATCGCGTTGGAATCGGGCAATTCGGCGGAGGTCGCCAAGGCCGTGCTCGAGGGTCGGGCCGGTATCGGCTTCGTGGAGAGCCCGCGGCTGCCGGGCGGCCTGGAAAGCCATGTGGTGGGCCGGGATCGACTGGTCGTGGTGGTGGCCCCCGGGCATCCCTGGGCCAAGCGGGGCGGGGTCGAGGCCGCCGAACTGGCGCGCACGCCGCTGATCTACCGCGAGCCCGGCTCGGGCACCCGCAACTCCTTCGAACGGGCCATGAGCAGCGACATTTCGGGCTGGGAGCCGAATGTCGCGCTGGAGCTGTCCTCCACCACGGCCATCAAGACCGCGGTCGCCGAGGGTGTCGCCCCGGCGGTGCTCAGCTCACTGGCGGTGGCCACCGAACTGGCCGAGGGCGTACTGGTCTCGCCCGCGGTGACCGGGCTGGATCTGGAGCGGCAGCTGCGGGCGATCTGGCCGACCGGGCAGAAGCCGACCGGTCCGGCACGTGACCTCTTCGCCATTGCGCGCCGCCCCATTTGAGACCTGCTGAGCTGAGCCGTATCTGAGAGTTTTGTCCGAACTGTTGACAGAGTGACTCCCATCACCATAATCTTCCGGCGCGGGCGTACCGTATTTCCCGAATGGCCAGTCCTGCCAGCACATTTCTGTGCTCGATACAATGGCTTCGCTGAATTCGCAGCGCGAAGACACAAGTGCGCCAACGCCTCCCGCGAGCGTTATCAAAGGGTTATGGTCACGGCATGGTGCGAACCGCCGCCGCAGCCGCAGAACCGGATGAGCCTGACATTCCGGCCACTGCCTCGCGGCCAAAGCTAGAGGTTGTTCAAGAATCGCCTGACCCCGAAGCGCCACAGCCCCATTCCTTCGGCGCACACGTCCTGAGCGCGGCCGATATCGAGCGACTCCCGTCCTCGGCCCGGCACCGCATCGCAGCCTTCATCCACCTGCAGGTGGCAACCCTGGAGGAGTGGCCCGAACCGGTCCTGCCCCCCATTCCCGACCTCGACGATCTCTGACGGGATCGGTCCCGACTCCCCGTCCGGCCAGCCGAATTGTGCGTCCGGCCAGACGATTCGGCCGGATCCTGGGATTTTGCCGGATGGCTCCGGCGGCCCGGCCTGGCATGGTCAGCGACCATGAACACCTTTCGGCCCCGTACCCGTTCCGCGACGCTGTTGGCCGCGCTCCTGACCCTCGGCGCGCACACCGCCGGACTCGCTGCGGCGGAACCGGATTCGAGCACGTGGTACGTCCGCGCGGGGGCACTCGCGGGCGGAAACGGCAGCGCGGAAGCGCCTTTCGACTCCCTGGCCCGGGCCGAATCGGTCTCCCACGACGGTGACACCATCATCGTGCAGCCATCCGCCGCGACCCTGGACGGCGGCATCGCGCTCAAGCCCGGACAGAAACTGCTGGGCGACGGCCCCGCGGTAGTCGGCGCGACCGATACCGCCGCGCTGCCGCGGATCGCGAACACCACCGGAAACCACGACGGCGATGCCGTGCGGTTGGCCGCGGGGGCCGAGGTGCGCAATCTGGTGATCACCGGTGCGCGGCGCGGCGGCATCTACGGCTCCGACGCGGCGGACGTGGTGATCAGTGGCAATGACGTCACCGGGACGAATCAGCAATGCGCGGACGGTTTCATGATCGGCCCGTTCGGCCTGCCGCCCACTCTTCCGCTGGGCGCGTCCATTCCGGCCCTGCCCGACTTCATCACCCTCAACAATGGCTGGGCGGCCATCATGACCGACTATCACGCGGCGGCGGGCTCGGTGCGTATCGAGGGCAATGCCGTGCACGACACCGCCTGCGGCGACGGCATCGATCTGCGTGCGCTCGGCGCCAGCCGGATCGACGCCGAGGTGAGCGGAAACTCGCTGCGCGCAATCAATCTCGGCCTGGCCAAGCTCTCGGTGCTCGCCCTCGGCGTGCAGGCCGGTGACAATGCCCGGTTGACCGGCCGACTGAACGGCAATTCCGAGACCGACATCGCCACGCCCGCGACGGCACTACTCAATGCGATGGCCGACAGCGAGGGTGTCTTCGTCAATGTCCTCGGCCAGGCGCATCTGGATATGGCCATGGACGCCAACCAATTCCACAATGGCTACGGCAATTTCTCGGCCAATGGCCTGGAGTACGTGACCACCAGCGGTGCGCCGGAGAGTCGGCTGCGGGTGACGAACAGCGTCTTCGACAGTGTCACCGGCGACGTCATCGAGAACTACAACCTCAGCACGGGCGGTGCGCACCAGTCGCTGAGCCTGGACAATGTCTACGCTCATCACTCGACCTTCCCGGGCTCGGCACTCAATTCGCTGGTTCCGGCGAACCTCGGAACCTGCGTGGTGACAACGAATTTCGGTCGCTCCGCCAGCACCGACCTGACCGTCGCGAACTCCGATCTCGGCGACTGCAGCGCCGACGGCATCGGCCTGATCGCCTACACCCCGGCCGGAAGCGAGCCCAGCACCGCGGCGCTCACCTTCGACATCCACGACACCGTGCTGGGCGGCGCGGCCGCCAATGGCATCGATGTCCGCAATATCGGTGACACCGCGGTGCTGCGCGGCTCACTCGCGCGCACCTCGATCACGGCGGCCGGGGGATCGCTGCTGCGCACCTCCAGCAGCGGTGGCCGAATCGGTAGTGCCGCACTCGATCTGAGCGAGGTCACGCTGGACGGCGCGGCGGTGGAGTGCCGCGCCGTCACCGCGCACGCGCGGGTCGAACTGTCCGGAATCCCGGTCGACTGCTGATCCCACGCCCGCCGTGCGGGATTCAGCCGCCGATGGCCGTGACCACCTTGACGCCCACCAGGATCACCGCCAGCAGCAGGTAGCCGCGCAGTGCCAGCATGCCCGCCGTGCGCGCCGGGGAGAAGCTCGGCCGCGCCAGGGTGTCCAGGGCGGGCGTGCGCCAGGTGTCGCGGTCGGCGTCGCGGATCGCCCGTCGCTCGGCCCGGGTCAGGGACGTGGCCTCCAGCTCCTCCACCTGGTCCGGGTCGAGATTGCCGAATTCCCGTGCGGTGCGCTCGGTTTCGCGTCGCCGGTTGCGCTGCCAGGCCAGCAGCATGCCCGCGCCGCCGAGCACGCCGACCAGCGCGCCGACGCCGAAACCCAATTCCAGGGTGCCGGTGGTGATGCCCGGGAAGAAGGTGGCAGCGGTCAGCGCCAGTGACAGCAGCACCAGCGACCAGACGATGACGCCCGCGACAATGTTCTGCTTGACCGTGTTCACCCACGGACCCAGCACGGCCTTGTCATTGCAGAGCAGTACCAGAAACACCGTCGCCGAGGGCAGCAGCACTCCGGCCAGCGCCTGCACACCCTGGGTCAGCAGGCCCAGGACATGATCGGGGCTGAACGACACCGCGGCCGCGATGGCGAGCAGCGCAGCGTATCCCGCGTAGAACGCGGGCGCTTCGGTGATCTTCCAGTGCAGCGAGTGCCGCTTGCCCAGGGTGTCGCCCAGCGCGTAGGTGGTGGCCAGCCCGACGGCGTTCGCGCCGATCAGCGACGCGTCCAACAGCAGGATCGCGAACAGCGCGCCCACCGTGGTGCCCATGTGGTCGTGCAGCGCCCGCGCCACCCCGCCCGCGTCGGTGAAGTTCCCGACCGCGTCGGTCCCGGCCAGCCCGAAGGTGGTGGCGGCCATGATGGCGATCGCGCCGAGCATCACCACCACGATCCCGACCCACAGATCGATGCGCTCGTAGCGGATCCAGCGCGGGGTGATGCGCTTGTCGACGATATTGGACTGCTGGAAGAACAGCTGCCACGGCGCGACGGTGGTGCCGACAATGGCGACGATGAGCAGCAGCAGCGTCGAGTTCAACCCGCCCGGGAAGGACGGCAGGAACCCGTGCGCCACCTGAGATGCCTTGGGGTGCACCAGGAATGCCAGCGGGAACATGACGATGTTCAGCGCGATCAGCCCGAACAGGAACCGCTCCCAGCGCCGGAACGACCCGCCCGCCACCATGGCGAACAGCGCCACCGCGGCCAGCGGGACCGAAATCGCCTTGGGCAGCCCGAAATAGTTCAACGCCATGGAGACGCCGATGAACTCGGTGACGATGGTCAGCGCGTTCACCACGAACAGATCGCCCACGCTGAACGCGCCCCAGAACTTGCCGAAACGGTCGAAGATCAAGCGCGCGTGGCCGACTCCCGCGACCGCGCCCAGGCGCACCACCATCTCCTGGTTCACGTACAGCACCGGGATGAGCAGGACCAAGGTCCAGACCAGGGCCATGCCGTAGTTCTGACCCGCCTGCGCGTAGGTGGCCACGCCGCCCGCGTCGTTGTCGCCGACCATGACGATCAGGCCCGGGCCGATAATGGCCAGCAGCATGCGCAATCGCTGTCGGCGCGAACGGCCTTCGAGGGTGTCGTGCTGGCCGATGGAGCCCAGGGCGCCGACGATATCGCCGACGTGCGCGCTGTCCATGACAGCGCCGGTGGGCTTCGCCTCGGCGGTGGGTGCGGCGACGGTGGAGATGCGGCGGCTGGAGCCGTTCGCGAAGAAGGCCATGCCCTTCCCTCGCTTTCGATCATCAGGTGTTTCGACATGCGGAGAACACCCGGCCGCCAAGCGATTTCGGGCAGGGCCGCCCGCGCACACGTCAACCGGCGCACCGGTGTCGGGGACGCCGGAGCGAGGTGAGGTGGGAACGGGTCAGCCGGTGACCGGAATGCGGCAAGCCGGGGACGTCAGGATCGTGAAATCCGTACTCGGATACGGACTATCGCCGGAACTCATGGTTCGTCCCTCACCTCCTTGCCGCCGGGACGCACGCGGGCGTCGCTGGATCGTGGTGTCGCATCGCGCACGGCAAGAAGGATCGGAGCACGCTCGACGGCGTATCCCGCACCCCTCTCGTCAGAGCTTCGGCACTGCACGACGTATCCGGGGGCTCGCGGCCCGGGGAAGCCACTTCGGATCACCCCTTAATCCGGGGTGATCTGTCCTAACCCTGGGCGTCTCTCGACGTCGTCGGATCAGTGGCCTGTGTTCGTACAGGAGCCTCGCCTAGCGAGGTGCTGACTGGGCAATGGTGAGCCCCGGTCCCGCCGTTGTCAAATCCAGCCCGGTCGGTTCACAACGGGTGAACGGCGGATTAATTTGCGGCGCAATCGACTCGGAATGTGTGTGTCGAGTCACTTTGGGACTTTAGTCCATTGCTGGATTCTTCAGAACAGACTTAGAGTTTGCTTGTCAATAACTGAACCTGCGATGTGTTCGGATTCCGCAGGCCTACTCAATCGAGGTAAATCAAGTGCGCAAGAGGGGAATCGCTGCGGTTACCGCCTTGGTGGCCGCCGTCACAGCAATCACCGCGGGAACGGTCAATGCCCAGCCCGAGTCGGGTGACGTTGGCGCTATTCACTACACGGCATCGGCCACCGATCGCTCGGCGACCATTTCCACCGATATCGGCTCCATGGCCGTGGACAACGGTGCTTTCCAGATCAAAGCGCCCGATGGCAAGGTGGTTGCTGGAACCGAATTGAACTTCCGCGTGGACGATTTCGTTTTCCCCATTCTGGCCGATGTCCGGGACCGGACCGTCACGCTCACACCGCAATTCGATCTGCAGCACGCGGTATACCAGCCGGTCGCACTGCCCTTCGAGGACACCGCGCCCTGGAAGACCCCCTACGACCGTGAGCAGGCGGCCTGGAACCGCATGAAGGACACCATCGCCATGGGCGCGACCATCGGCACCCTCGTCGGCGGCATCGGCGGCGCGGCCGTCGGCTGTGCGCTGGGCGGCATCGCCGTCGGCTCCGGTGTCTCGCTGGCCACCGGCATTATCGGCGGCCTGTTCTTCTTCCTGCCCGGCGCGGTTGTCGGCTGCCTCGCCGGTGCCGCGGCCATGGGCGCGCTCGGCGCGGTCGGCGGCATGATCCTGGTCACCGCACCGGTGGCGATCGCCGCCGCGGTCCAGTACTTCACCACCATCAACGAGCCCTTCACCCCCGCTCCCACGAAGTAACCGCGTGGGCCGAACCCCGGTCGTGTCGATGAGGGCGCGACCGGGGTTTCACTGTTCCTCGTGGATCGGGTCGGGCAGCGTCCAGCGCTCGCCGCGGCGAGGGTGAAGGTAGAGCGCGCGTAATACGCGTAGCCCGCCACCATGGCGGCGACCGCGAAGGCGATCTGCTGCCAGTCGTCGCGGGCGAGGTTGTAGGCCGAGTAGAGCATGACCCCGATCACGATCGCCGGGGGCAAGGGCCACAACGGCATTCGATAGCCACCCGCGATGCCCCTGCGCGCCGCACGAATTCGCAGCGCGGCCAGCGCCACGAACAGGTAGACCAACACCAGGCCCGCGCCGGTCGCGACAATGAGCCAGCGCATGGGCAGCAGCGCGGCGGCCAGCACCGCGAACAACCCCACCACGATGGTCGAGACCACCGGCGTGTGCAGGCGCGGATGCACCGATCCGAGCGCGCGATCGATCGGATCCGGCCAGCTGCGGTCGCGGGCCGAGGCGAACAACAGTCGCGCGATCTGCAGGATGATGGCGATCACCGCGTTCACGATGGCGATCGCGATGCCCACGCTCACCGCGGTATTCACCGCCGAACCGCCCCGGGCGGTCAGGAAATAGTTCAGCGGGGCGTCGCTGTGCAGCAGGTCGGTCAGGGACGGCGCGCCCGCGACGACGGCGGCCAGCGGCAGGACCTCGATGGCGACCGTGGCCGCCAGACAGATCATGATCACCCGGCCGATGGTGCGGGTGGCGTTGCGGGTCTCCTCCGCGTAGTAGACGGCCGCGCCATAGCCGTTGTAGGCGAACAGGGCGACCGGGATCAGCGTGGCCAGTCCGCCGAATCCGATGTCCGCCAAGCCGTTCGGAGCGGCGGTCTGGGCGTGGACGAAGGCGCTCGGACCGCGCTCCGGATGTGCCGCGCCCAGCCCCACCGGGACCGCGATGGCCGAAACCTCCACGCACAGAAAGACTCCGGTGACCCACGCGTTGGCCTTGATATTGAGCAGCGCGACCACCGTCGTCACCGCGATGACCGCCACCCCCACCCACTTTCCGCCCAGACTCGGGATGGCGACGCTCAGATAATCACCGGTGCCCAGTGCGATCACCGAGATGATCAAGACCCCGTTCACCAGCGTGAGCACGAAGAGCGCGAATCCGCTCGAGCGGCCCAATAGCCGTGCCGCCCAAGTGTATTCACCACCCGCGATCGGATAGGCCGTGGCCAGTTCGGCATAGCAGAACCCCACGAAGACCGAGGCCACCGCCGCCAGCGCGAGCACGCTCACCGACGCGCCCCCGGCGGCCAGCAGGATGGCCGGAATGATGATGAACACGCTGGACGCCGGGGTCACCGCGGACAGTGTGATGAGGATGTTCTCCAGCATGCCGAGCGCGCGGGCGAGCTGCTGTGGATACTGCGAGCGCTGATCCGCCGTGGGCTTCGGGGTGGGATGAGCCGGTGTTGCCATGGCCAAGCCTTTCTTTGACTTAGAATCAAAGAATGGGGGATGGTGGCAGGACAAGTGCCTGGTTCGGACGTAACAATGACTTAACTGTCTGTCGACGGAAGGATGCCGGTGGCGCGGAAGAAGGATCAGGAGCGGGCCCGGCGGGCGATCATCGACGCCGCGCTGGCCGCGGTCGCCGATCCGGGTGTGGACCGGCTGCGCATCCGCGAGATCGCCGGTAGCGCGGGGGTCTCGCCCGGCACGGTGCACTACTACTTCGAGGATCTGGCCAACCTGCTGCACGAGGTGCATCGCTTCGCCAGCGACCGGTTCTTCGGCGACCGGCTGGCCATGGTCACCGAAATCCCCGACGCGCGAACGAAAATCGGGGCCATGATCTGGGCCGGGCTGCCGGAGTCGCCGGACGACACGCTGGTGACGGCGCTGTACCGGCTCGCCTCCTACCACGCCGTCTCCGCGCAGCACGGTGATCTCATCACGGCCCTGTTCACCCAGCAGGTGGCCGTCTACGCCAGCGCGCTCGAGGTCGGAATCGCGCAGGGGCACTTCGTGATCGAGGAGCCGATCCTGAGCGTCGCGCGCAATCTGGTGGCCCTCGAGGACGCCTATGGCCTGCACATCGTCAGCCGCAACCGGTCCATGACCAAGGCCGGTGCGGCGGCGCTGATCTGCTCCTACGCCCGCACCGCCACCCGCTGTCCCGATATCACCGCGCCCCCGAAGGAGATTCGTCCATGACCGATCCCCGCCTGTACTCACCCGACGGCCGCCCACGCGCCCGGCTGTTGGGCATCGCGCCGCCCGGTGAGACCGGAGCCTGGAACGCCATCACCGATGTGCCCGGCGTCGAAGTCGGTTACCGCACGGTGATTTCCGGTGACGGCCCGCTGCGGGTCGGCGCGGGACCTGCGCGCACCGGTGTCACCGCCATCCTGCCGCGCGGTCGCGACGGGGTCGGGCGGCCGTGCGCGGCGGGTTGGTTCTCGCTCAACGGCAATGGCGAGATGACCGGCACCGCGTGGATCGACGAGGTCGGGCAGTTGTCGATGCCCATCACGATCTCCAATACCCATGCCATCGGGCCGTGCCACGCCGGTGTCGTCGAGTGGATCAATCGCGCGCATCCGCGGCTGGCGCGGGAATGGCTGCTGCCGGTGTGCGCCGAAACCTGGGACGGCTACCTCAACGACATCAATGGCGGTCACATCACCTCGGCCATGGTCGCCGAGACGCTGGCGGCCGCGCGGAACGAGCCGCTGCCGGAGGGCTCGGTCGGCGGCGGCACCGGGATGAACTGCTACGGCTTCAAGGGCGGCAGCGGCACCGCGTCGCGGCGCGTGCCCTTCGGTTCGGCGAGCTTCACGGTCGGTGTGTTCGTACAGGCCAATTTCGGTGCGCGCCACGAACTTACGATCGCGGGACGTCGGGTCGGCGCGGAGTTGGACAGCGCCAACCCGATGGAGACCACCGCCTGGCAGGGCACCGCGAGCGCACCGGGCGGGGCGGGTTCGGTCATCGTCATTGTCGCCACCGACGCGCCCTTGGACGCCCTGCAGTGCAAGGCCATGGCGCGCCGCGTACCCCTCGGCCTGGCCCGCACCGGGACCACCGGCAGCCTGTTCTCCGGCGATCTGTTCCTGGCGTTCTCCACGGCCTCGGATCGCCTGTCCGACACCGGATTTCCGAAGGGCGAGCCCACGGCGGAGAGTCTGGTCGTCACCACGCGGCTGCCGTGGAATCGCATGGACGCCCTCTACACCGCCGTCGTCGAGGCGGTCGAGGAATCGGTCCTCAACGCCCTCATCGTCAATGCGGACATGACCGGCCGCGACGGCCACCATTCCCCTGCGCTGCCGCACGATCGGCTGCGAGAGGTGCTCGCCCGTTAGTGCCCGGTCACCGCTTCCGGGCGGGCATCATCGAGGGATGTCCGACGTGAACAAGCACAACCTCGTCTATTTCGAAAACGCCTCCATGCGAGGGCTGTACGCCGATCTGGACGAATGGCAGCGCACCAACAACCGCCGGTTCCTCTCGCTCACCATCCATCCCGACGGCGGCAACTTCTGCTGCATCGCCCTCACCAATCCGGCCGAGGTGGTCATCACCAGCGTCGACGGCCACAATCACGCCGCGGTCAGCCGCTTCGGCCTACTCGCGGTCGCCACCAACGACTAGCGCCGCGGGCGCGGCGTGGATTACCGATATTCGACTCCCCGCCGCGCCTGCCACGAGCTGATCTGTCGTGGCCGGTATTCGGCGGCGACCAAAGGATTGTGCCCGTGCCGTCCGGCCCGCTGCTCCTTGCGGAATTCCCGGAAATACTCGAACCGGATCATCAGCAGACCCGAAACAATAAGCACCACAGTCGCGATCGCGCCGGTTATCGCCCAGCCGCGGTAGCCGGACGCGGCCGCGGTCAGGGTCATTCCCAGCGTCGCGATCCCCAGCAGGCACATGACCAGTGCTGGACCTTCGCCAGGATCTTCGATCGCATCACCGGGATGCGGATGCCAATGCTCCCCATTCGGCTCGATGGCCGTCACCTTAACCATTATTACCTCCCTCGACCTGCGGAGATTCCTGATCTGCTCTCCAGAATGCCCCCAAAGACCGAACCTACGCGCGAGTAATTTCGAAAATTGCCGAAACAATGCTCGATTACCTGTACAGGCCCCGCGAAACGCCGGGCATCCTGGGCTTTCGGCGCAGTGATTGAACCCGCCGGGTGCGGCGTCGAGACTGGATTCTCGACGTGTGCGGGAGGCGATGATGACGGGTTGGCGTGGGGTGCTCGGTCTGGTCATTGCGCTGCTGGTGGGTAGCGGAATGACGGTCGCGGGGATCGGCGCGCCGAATGCCGTCGCGGACGGGCCGCACAGCGAGGAATTCACCAATCCGATTCTCGCGGCGGGCGCGGACCCGAGCATGAGTTACTACCGGGGGCGATTCCACCTGGTGCAGGGCGACTTCTACAACAACGACAACATCGTCATCCGCAGTGCGGACACCCTGGGCGGACTGGGCAAGGCCGACCCGATCGTGGTCTGGGAGCACCCCGCCTGCCCGGCCCCGGCGTGCACCAAGATCTGGGCACCGGAACTGGAACACATCGGCGACCGGTGGTGGATCTACTTCGCCGGTCAGGAGGATGAGCGCAACGAGACCCATCGCATGTACGCACTGCGGTCGACCGGCGACGATCCGACCGGCCCCTACGAGTTTCTCGGCAAGCTCGACCTGCCCGGCGGTTGGGGAATCGACGGCGTCTATCAGGAGTATCGGAACGCCGGATACTTCTTCTGGTCCTGCCTGCGCGACCCGGAAGACACACGGGTGCAAGACATTTGCGCCATCCGCATGTCGGACCCGATGACGCCGACCGGCGATCGCGTCAGCATCGCGACACCCACCGCCGGGTGGGAAACCGTTCCCAACGATGCGGGTCTGCTGATCAACGAGGCCCCGCAACCGCTGCTCGCGCCCAACGGTCGGCTGTTCATGACCTTCTCCGCCAACGCCAGCTTCGACGACACCTACCGGCTCGGGCTCCTCGAACTGGCCCAGGGCGCGGACCCCATGAACCCGAAGTCCTGGACCAAATCCGGCGGCCCCATCCTGCCCGGCACCTCCGGTGCGATAGCCCCCGGCCACAACGGCTTTCTCAGCATCGACGGCCACCCGTGGATCGCCTACCACGCCCGCCTGGAGTCCGGCACCGGCTGGGCGGGGCGCAGCATCCGGGTCCAGCCCTTCACGTTTGCCGCGAACGGGCGTCCCCAGTTCGGCATGGCCCTGGGTCCCGACGCTCCCATCGTGATCGATGGTCGGGACCCGAAGCCGCCCGAATCCCGGCCCGCCGCGGGCTAACCGGCTCGGCCCGACGCATCGGCCAGGCTGGCGTCGGCTTCGAGGAAGGCGGCGCGATACCAGCGTCGGAACTGGCCGATCAGGCGTTCCTCGGTGGTGAGCAGGGGAGTGGGGCGGTGGATCTTGTTGTCCCAGATCAGAGTGTCGCTTTCCCACTGGGCGCGGACGGCGTCGAAGATCGCCTGGTTCAGCGGCTCGGCATCCTGTGCGGCTTTGACCGCGACCAGCCCGCGTAAGACAATGCGCTCCCGGTCCAAGGGAGTGGCGTAGAGGCGGTAACAGCCCTCGAAACCCTCACCCGTGTGCACGGCCATCACCATGCCCGGTCCGTGAATCTCACTGCGCAGCGGAATGCCCGGCAGCTCCTCGTCCGAATCGGCCAGCGGGGCGAGATCGACGCGGAAACAGTGGTCGGTGGCTTCGGGCAGTCCGGTG
Source organism: Nocardia sp. CDC153 (assembly GCF_035818515.1). Classification (NCBI taxonomy): domain Bacteria; kingdom Bacillati; phylum Actinomycetota; class Actinomycetes; order Mycobacteriales; family Nocardiaceae; genus Nocardia; species Nocardia sp. CDC153. The sequence goes on from NZ_JAYKYU010000005.1 coordinate 498,031, forward strand.
GCGGCCATGATGCTCGACTGGTGGACCCACTTGAAATGCGCTCCGTCGACGCCGTTTTCGAGAATGTCCTGGGCGAGGCCGCGCAGGGTCCACTCGACGGTGAGATCCGGTGTCCAGCCGTCGCGGTCCAGCACGGGCATCTCCCAGTCGGGCTGCCGGTCCGGCGCTCCGTGCCAGGCCAGGATCACGCCGTTCTGCTCCCGAACCGGCCAAACCCGCACGCCCGCAGCCGGTTTGACCTTGGCGTAGGGAACCTCGACGCACCGGCCCGCGGTATCGAATCGCCAGCCGTGGAACGGGCATTGCAGCCGACCGTCGACAACGGTGCCGCCGACACCGAGATGCGCGCCCAGATGCGGGCAAAACGCGTCCATCACGTGCGCTCGGCCCTGTTCGTCACGCCAGGCCACCAACTGCTCGCCGAAGGCTCGCACGGGCACGGCGGATCGTTCGGCGAGTGCGGAGGAGAACGCCACCGCGAACCAGCCGATCGGGTATTCCGTATTCATTTGTCCACTCCTGTATTTCGGTGAAATTCCCCGGCCTACAACGGTTTCCACCGCGAGGTCGAGTGATCGCGGAAGGCCGCGAAGGAGGCGTGCAGATCACCGGTCGCCGTGCACATGACCTGGGTGCGGTTCTCCATGTCCAGTGCGTGGCGCAGGCTCGGCGCATCGACGTTCTGCCACAGGGTTTCCTTGGTCATCCAGACGGCCAGCGGTGAGTGCGCGGCGATCTGGGACGCCTTGGCCAGCGCGGTGTCGATCAGGTCGGCCGCGGGCACGGTGTCGACGGTCAGGCCGATCCGTAGCGCCTCCTCGGCATCGAAAACCCTTCCGGTGAGCATCAATTCGGCGGCTCGGGAAGCGCCCACCAGGCGCGGCAGGTGGTAGCTGGTGCCCATATCGCAGGCCGAGACGCCGTGGCGGATGAACACCGCGCCGAAAGTGGCCTCCGGACAGGCGATCCGGATATCGCAGGCCAGCGTCAGGGCGAAACCGCCGCCGACCGCCGAGCCATTGACGGCGGCGATCACCGGCTGGCGCAGGCGGTGAATCCGTTCGAACAGTGAGGCCATCAGTTCCTGCGCGGCCATGGTGCGTGCCACTTCGGAGGTCGCCGCGCCCAAGAGCGCGGCGGTCGGGGTGGCCTCGGTGCGATCGAAGTCCTCCGGTGTCGATTTCAGATCGGCTCCCGCGCTGAAGGCCACTCCCGCACCCGTGATCACCACCGCTCGGATCTCGGGTCTGCCGGCGATATCCGCGAACACCGTGTGCAGTTCGGCCACAGTCTGCGGGTCGAGCGCATTGCGCCGGTGGGGACGATCGATGGTCACCAGGACGACACCGTCCGGGCGTTCGTCGGTGCGTACCGCTGTCATGTGGATCTCCTACCGTGCGATCAGGCCGCCGTCGGCGATCACCGTCTGGCCGGTGATATAGCTGCCCGCGTCCGAGGTGAGAAGCAATGCGGCCCCGACCATTTCATCGGGCTCGGCGATCCGCTGCTGCAGGGTCGAGCGTTCGAGGGCGGCCACGAATTCGGGCGGGTTGTTGCGCACCATGGTGGTGTTCACCGGGCCGGGCGCCAGGGCATTGACGCGAATGCCGCGCGGGGCGAACTCCGCCGCCATCGAGCGCGTGAAGGACACCATGGCGGCCTTGGCCGCCGAGTAGATGGCCGTGCCGGGGGAGAAGGTGAACGCACCGACCGAGACGATATTGAGAATCGCCGCGTGCGAACTCTTTTCGAGGTGGGGGAGGGCGGCCTGCACCAGGAAGACCGGGCCGCGCAGGTTCACGTCGTAGGACTTCTCCCATGCGGCCGTGGTCATTTCGCCGAGTGGCTGCGCCAACGGGTTCGCGGCATTGTTGACCAGGATATCGATGCCGCCGAACTCGGCGGCGGCCGCGGCCACCAGGGCGTCGAGGGCTCCCAGATCGCCCATGTGGGTCGGTACTCCCACCGCGCGCCCGCCCATCTCGGTCAAATGCGCGGCGGCGGCCGCGCACGCGTCGGGTTTGCGGCCCGCGACAACGACATTCGCGCCCGCGCAGACGAAGGCCTCCGCCAGCGCCAGCCCGATCCCGCGGGTGCCGCCGGTGACCACGGCGGTGCGCCCGCTCAGGTCGAAGAGCGTCCCGAACTTCTGCCGATCCACGACTCCTCCAGTGCAGTCTCCGGGCGTGATCGAGAGCACACCCATCGAGACTTATGTTACGCAGTGTAAGAAAAGTGGCAATGGGTTCGAGCGGATCGGTTTTCGCGACCTCAGCGGTGAATCGTGATGCCCGGCACGATGATCGAGGTCAGGTGCTCGATCAAACCCTCCGGGTCCCGGTGTTTGACCAGCATGTGCATCATGACCGCGCCCCGCACGGTGTCGAACAGCGCGCTGCCGTCCACGTCCGGCCGCACCGCGCCGTCCGCCTTGGCTCGCTCGATCAATCGCACGTACACGGCCCGGATCGGTGCGCTGTACCGACTCTCGATCTGCGCCATCAGATCATCGCGCCCGTACAGCTCGGCGGCGATCCCGGCCAGTCCCGCCACGTACACCGGATCCGACTGAATCCGCACCATGGCCGCGATCAGCCCGGTCATCGCGTCCGCCAGCGGGGCATTCTCGTCGAGCAGTGAATCCTGTTCGGGCACACTGAATATCGCATCCTCGACCAGGGAGAACCGACTGCCCCAATTGTCGTACACGAACGGCCGTGACACCCCGGCCCGCCGAGCCACCTCGGTCAGCGTGAGCTCCTCGTACCCCTTCTCCAGCAGCACCTCGCGCGTGGCCGCCACCACGGCCTCCCGCCGCCGCGAATCCCTCGGCCGCCCAAGGCCCGTCCCTTCGTCGTCCACTCGCACACCATCAATCTAGCAACGCTAGACAAGCTACTGGCCGAGTGTTACCGTTGCTCTAGTAGCTAGCGATGCTAGAAATCACGAAATGGAGTAACCGCCATGAGCTTCACCAGCAATGAACAGCAGTTCCTCGCGGAGGCCGGAATCGGTCGGCTGGCCACGGTGTCACCCGACGGCATCGTGCAGAACAACCCGACCGGCTATCGGGTGAACGCTGACGGCACGATCGACATCGGCGGCATGCGGATGCGCACCAGCCGCAAGTACCGCAATGTCGAAGCAGGCAGCCGAGTCTCCTTCGTCGTCGACCAACAGGTTTCCGTGGACCCGTACGTGATTCGCGGCATCGAGATCCGCGGCACGGCCGAGGCCCTCCCCGACGAGGAGCCGCCCTTCCCGCCCCAGGAACGCGCGGTCATCCGAATCCACCCCGACCGCATCATCTCCTGGGGCCTCGACGGCGATTCCTTCGACTTCACCAGCCGCACCGCCGAATAACCAAGGACCCCAATGAAACAGCTCTACTACGCGGCAACCCTCTACACCCTGCTAGGCCTCTGCTCCGGCTTGTTCTACCGCGACTTCACCAAGTCCCACAATTTCACCGGCAAAACCGAACTAGCCGTAACCCACACCCACCTGCTGTCCCTGGGCACCCTCTTCTTCCTGATCGTCCTGGCCCTGGACAAACAATTCGCCCTGTCCTCCCAACGCCTGTTCCCCTGGTTCTTCTGGACCTACAACACCGCCCTCCTCTGGACAGTCACCTGCATGACCGCAATCGGCATCCGCACCGTCCAATCCCGCCCCGAAAGCGATCTCCTAGCCCACCTTTCCGGCGGCGGCCACATCCTCCTGACCATCGCCTTCACCCTCTTCTTCGCCTGCCTCTACCGCCCAGCCACAACCCACCCCCAAGCCCCCACCCCCTCGTTTGCAACCCCCGCCCGCGGGTAGCCCCACCTCGTGCCGCCCGATCCCAAACCAAGGACAACCGATGCCCCCGACCACCGGCGATCCACGTAAACGCGCCGACCTCGACAACAACGACCCCGAATTCGCAGACGAACACCAAGCCGTCACCACCGACCACCAAGCCAACGGCGAAACCGAATCCCCAGATGGCGTGGGCGGAATGGACCCCAACACCGGCCCCGCCGTCTAACCGCCGACCGTGCGACAACCCGCACGGTGTGGAGCTCGACGGGTGAGCGGTGAGGATCGCGTTCAGGGATGCGAACGTCCAACCGTACCGAGTTGCGCGGCGTGGTTGGCGATATTGCAGCCGATGGCTACGGGAACCGGTAGCAGCAGCAGAGTTGCCAAAGCCCAGACGAACAGCCAGGTGCGGGTGATCGCGGCGATGGTCACGCAGCTCAGTCCGATCACCAGGACCGCGAGCATCCCCAGCAGCGAGACCGCGATACCACGGCCGACCTGGTCCACGCAGGGGCCGTCAGGTGCGCACGGATCGGTTGCCATGGCGAGTAAGCCGGTGAGTCCCGTGAAGTAGGTCGCGGCCACGACGGTCAGAACAAGGCAAATGCCGGTGATCACCTTGTCCCACATGGGGATTCGTCGACGGTTGGTCTGCGAGTTCGGCACCTGGGCGCATGTGGTCGTCATGCCCGCCAGCATCGCGGTCGCACGGTTCCCGGTGAATCAGTAGAACTACCCAGCCGTCGTGGGTACCGGGGCAACGTGCGGGCGTGGGTTGCTACCAATCCGGGGCCTTGATCGAGCCGCGGTCGTGATAGTCGTCGTCGAACTCTTCGTCCAGCTTGCGCTGGCGTTCCACGCGTTCGGCTTCCAAGCGGGCCGAGTTTGTCTGTGTGTATGTCGAGACCGCTTCGAAGGTCGGATCGGCTCGCAGTTCCCGTAGGGCTTCATCGACTTTGGGGCGCTTGTCTTCTATCGCCGCCCGGTAGGCGGCCATGATGGTAGCTTCCTCGTCTACCGTCACGGATAGCAGTCGATCTGAATCGCCCCGGTGAGTCCGGAGACCTATCGGTATGACAGCCCGGCGGGTTGCTGGGCTGGTTGTTGAGAGTAGTAGGCGGTCTCCATTTCCGCGGGCGGGATATCGCCGCAGTAGCGGTAGAGCCGCCGATGGTTGAACCAGTCGACCCATTCGGCGGTGGCGAACTCGACGTGGTCGACGCTGCGCCAGGGGCCTCGCGGTTTGATCAGTTCAGTCTTGTAGAGACCGTTGATCGTCTCGGCGAGGGCATTGTCGTAGGAGGATCCGACCGCTCCGACCGAGGGTTGGATCCCAGCCTCGGCGAGTCGCTCGGAGAAGGCAATAGATGTGTATTGCGACCCTCTATCCGTATGGTGCACAACATCTTTCACGTCCCAGCCCGCTCGTTCGCGGGTCCAGATCGCGTGCTCGATGGCATCGAGCACCAGCGAGGTCGTCATCGATGTTGCGGTGCGCCAGCCGATGATCCGGCGCGCGTAGGCGTCGATGACGAACGCCACGTAGACCCAGCCCGACCAGGTCGACACGTAGGTCATGTCGGCCACCCACAACCGGTTCGGGGTCGGCGGCGCGAAGCGGCGCTGGACCAGATCCGCCGGACGCGGCGCGGCCAGATCGGGGAACGTGGTGCGTTTGCTCCTGCCGCGAACGGCGCCGCGCAGCCCGAGCTCACGCATGAGTCGCTCCACGGTGCAGCGCGCCACCCGGTGGCCTTCTCGATTCAGTTGCAACCAAACCTTTCTCGCGCCATAGACGCCGAAGTTCTCGCCGTGGACTCAGGTGATTTCCACTTTCAGTTCCTCGTCGCGAACATCGCGCTTGGCGAGGGTCCGCTTGCGCTGCTCGTAATAGGTTGAAGGGGCGGCTTTCACGCCGAGCTCGCAGAGCGCGGCGCAGATCGACTCGACACCCCAAACAAGGCCACCGGCCTCGCGGCGGCCTTGATGTTCGGTGATGAACCGAACGATCAACGACTGGGCCGGTCGATCTCGGCGGCGAAGAAAGCCGACGCGGCCTTCAGAATTGCGTTGGCGCGCTTGAGTTCTGCGTTCTCACGCCGCAGCCGCTTCAGCTCCGTCATCTCATCTGAGCTGGTGCCGGCCCGCGTTCCGGTGTCGATCTGGCCCTGGCGCACCCATTTGCGGACCGTTTCCGGCGTCCCGACCCCGAGCAGATCGGCGACCGCTTTCATCGCCGCCCACTCCGACTCGTGCTCGCCCTTGATCTCGGCGAACATCCGCACGGCCCGCTCACGCAGCTCCTGCGGGTACTTCTTCGAACTCGACACGACTCCATCCTTCACAGAGGTTGAAGTCTCCCGACACCCCGGGGCGGTTCAATCTTCGGCGTCGACGATCACGCGGATGCCCTGTACGACACCTACGCCGCGTATCTGTTCGAGTGCGTGTTGTGCGCGCTGCACTTTGAGGCCCAGTTCGTCGGAATCGTTGCGCGGAGGGAACATTCACGGCTCCTTACGGGCGCTTGATCTCGGTCGGTTGAGGAGCGGCTGTGCTTCCGGCTGCCTTGGGAAAGCAGGGGGATCCGGCGGTGACGCTCAACGAATGGTCTTGTGCGGGAGCGTATTGGAGGACGAGTGAGTAGCCGTCGGGCGTGTGTACCGGAGCCCAGCGCGAGTCGGCGTCCTGCTGCAGGGTCCAGCCTCGCGCGGTCCATGCGTTTCGGATGAGATCGAAATATTGGGTGTTCTGGCCGGCCGGAACACCTATGATCCAATAGCTCAACTGGAGGACTTCTGAGCCGTTGCCGTGTTCGTCGCAAGGGACGGTGAGGCTGGGTGTGTGCATGTTCCCGAGGTACTGGTTGTCCGAGGCGATCGAGTAACTCACGCCCGGCGGGAGTCCTTGGAGGGATTCGAGGAGATAGGCGTTGAGCCGGTCGCGAGCAGTCGACTCGGTGAGAGATGGATCCACCTTGGTTCCTCCGCTGTTTCCCGTGTCGATTACCCGAGGCGCGTCATGGTTGTCTCCGCGGTCCTTCGCGCATCCGCTCAACACCACCGCCGCGGTGAGCAGCGCGATACCGACCGCCGAAACAGACCTGTGTCGCCTGGAGCTCACTTGATCTTCACCGCCTCATTCCGTAGCCCGCGATTATGTCGCCCATGCCCCGCAAGGATTTTGAGTCCGGTAGCCAGTACTCGCTGTGCGTGTTTCCGTCGTATCCCACGCGCATATCCCACGCGCCTTGATGCGCTAAAGAAAATTCATAGCGCCGGTCGGAAGGGCCTTCGGCGCGGTGACGTTGCAGTCATTGTCCACACCCATCCCGGCGGCAGGGATTTCGGTGTCCAGAATCTTCACCAAAGCGGTCCGTCTGTCACCGAGTTGAGCGCCATAGGTTTTTGTAGTGGGTCGGCGATACCGATGATGGTGGTCGCGAGGTGATTGCTGTGCAATTTGTGTGCGATCGCGCGCTCGGAAGCAGCTGTCGCGGCATCGCCCTTCCAGCTGTTCATGGCTTTGTCGACCGATGTCTCCATCGCGTCGACCTTCGCGACGAACACATCTTCTGTTTCACCAGGTCTGAGGCATAGTCGATCACCGACTGCGGGTTGCACCCGCGCACGTGACTGATCGTGGTCAATTCACGCCCTCGCCGCGACGGATTCCGATGTCATTTCGGTAGTTCCGCGGTCGGTGCGACAGGACTGGCAGTGGGTTTGTCGGCGGCGGGCAAGCGGCAACCCGTGTCGCCACTGATGCCTCGGGTCGCGACCCACAGCACGGTGCCGTTCGGCCCGTAGAAGCGGGCCTGCCGATCGTCGACCTTCTCGTTGAACGGAAACGGGTCGTTCTCGGTAGCGCCTAGGCCAGCTGCAATCTCACGCGCCTTGTCGCGGACTTGGGGCCATACGTCATCTGGAATACCGCCTCCATGCGCTGTATCGCCGCCCTGGGTCGTGTAGGCCGGAATGTGGACTTGCCGACCGTTGGTCTGATCGAACGGAGCGTCGCATGCGTATGGGGCACTTGGGGTATCGGGCTTCCATGTCATACCGGGAACCAGAGAGCTCGCATAAGCGGCGAGTTGCTCGATTGCCTGCTTCAGACCCGCTTCGGTTTCTTCCAAGGTCGGCCTGCCCAAGAGCTCCTGTGCAGCTCGAGCCGATTCAGTCGGGTCGGTCTTGGTGTACTCGGAATCCATGGAGCCACATCCCGTCGTCGTCGCGATTACAGCCGCGGCCAAGGCCGCCCCGATACTCATTCGGTAGATGCCGGGAGCCTTCACTTCTTCACCACCGCCTCTTCTGGACTCGCGCCCGCTGATCCGTCGATGACCCAGCGCAAAGGGCACGGTCCGCGGGGGTGCATCCGGCGGCCGCCGCGCTCCACAACGCGATCGACGATCAATGAGTTTGGGGGGACTTGTGGGGTTCGGTCCCGGTTTGCGGGTTCTCCGATGTGGGTATTGGTGTAACTGCCAGCGTTGTCGCTGGTCAGTCACCCGTGATGCTCCCCCGGCAGGAATCGAATCTGCGACCTAGGGATTAGAAGTTCCTGCCCTCGAAACACTGTCCTGAGCTGCATAAATACAGCTTAGTGGCCAGTGTTACCGCATAATCCCTAGGCGTATTGGGGCCTATTCGGTGATCTTGAAAATCAGGCGTTTAGCCGGGTTACGCCTCACGTCGTCCAAATAAAGATATATCGATTCGCCACCTAGGTTAATAAGGACTTTCGAATAATGGCTTCGTGCTGCGTCAAGCCGCGTGAACCAAACAAATGGCGAGTTCGGATTTCTATACGCCTTCAGCGTCTAATTCCTGCTCCCTTCTGGCCTGGTCGTAGAATCGGTCACGGACACGTGGAGACTGCGCATCGAGCTCATTGAACTCAGTGACGAAGCATGTCAACTCCTCAACCTGCGCAACAATGGATACCTGCTCGGACATCCATCGAAGCGACGCAATATCCAATTGTCGTTTCAGTGATGCGTATTTTGCTCCGGAAGCCCTATGATTCTCGGAACGCTCAGACAGGCCAAAAAACGTTTGTAGTGCGGCTAGAACTGCAGAAGTTACTGATAAGATGCCAGTTCCAATTATGATTACCGAGTTTGGACTACTTACGAGAGTTCCAAACACTGTAGTACCTACCGCACTGGACAATACTACTGCTGGAACCCCTAGCCTAAAATGCATCACTGACATATAGTGCGCTGAAAGATATTGAGCGCGTGCGGCACGGTGACTTCTCAAACGCAATCGATTCAGTTGATTGATCGCCGAGTATTGAGAGGAATCTCCTAGTGCATCCATTGGCCTTGAATCTATTTGTGGTTGTATCGCACTCACTTATTATCCCCCTAGTTTGATTCATTCAAAGCATCGGACTTTCGATAGATATCAGCGTTCAAATACCACTCATCACCGGACGGTAGAAGCCCCACAACCCGCCGCAGCGGGTGGTGTGGGTCGTCGTCTCGTGTGCTCGCTTTCCGTCTCATGCGTGAATATTCATCACTAATTTTCGACTGGGCGCGACTAAGGGAATAGATTTTACGCTCGCTACATTGCCAACCGCGAGCAATAGCACCTTGGCAAATGTGATCTAGCGTACGAGACAGGTGCTGCCTAGGATGACCTACTAGACCGTTGTGCGGTCGTCGTGCAGCAAACACGACCGGTGAACCGCAGTCGGCCACTAGGACATTATGATTGAGCATCGACATAGCCTCGTCAACGCTAATGCCAAGATCTCGGCTACTCAAAAACAACGAAGCATCCTGCAAAATAATGATTTCATCTTGACTGCTCGCCCAATATTCAATCCCCTCCACCGTCATGGCGCCAATTCGGGATTGAGCAACAACCAGCGGCCCCGGATTACCGCCGACTGATGCAAGCCAGGCTGAGCATCTCAATTGTTCGGCAATAGAAGGTTTCAAGGCATAAACCAGACTAGCTTGATCGGACGCCCAACGTGCAAGCTCCTCGTCAGAAACGATTGGAGTGGCAGTATCACGTGCTGCCCGCATTGGTTCACCTAGTAATACCCCCACGGCACCGCGTATCGATGTATTGCTGCTTGCACCTCCAACTGTAATCACGCTTCCGGTGTCCATGTAGGTCACATCAGCGGCTTCAACATCGGCTATATCACCGTGCCTGACAAGAAGCGAAAGACGTCCTACGATCTTTTCTCCATCGTAAAGATTCGAAAGGTTTGATTCCGAGAATAAAAGAGATTCCAGCCTGGCCGGATCTCGCGCTAGCCTATCGCGCAAACCGCTGGGGGATAGTGTCTCCCAATCGTTTGGACGGACCGAAACGATAAAGCCTTCTTCTGGCGTGCCGACTTGAAGCTGGATATCGAGGGTTGGGAACAGCCTTGCGCATTCGTCGGCCAGTTTCTGGCTGTCGTATAGGGCGAAGACGTTTGCAGCGAGGTCGTCAAGCTCGACACTTATTCGTGTACCGCCAATACCCAAAACCTCATTTGCGGTCGCTTTCCGTGCCAGCGGTCTAGCGTCAAGCCCATCCGTAAACTCAAGGACGTGAGTATCTGCATAACCGGTATCAAATCGACGTGAAATGACACTTACCTTCTTTCCGAGCATAAAGACCGAAAAGAATCCGATTCCATACCTTCCCGTTGGACAAAACCCGGAGCTCAGTAACCCTGGAAGATCATTTCGGGCTGAGTTGGTGGACCAGTAAGATCTCCCGAAGTCTAACAAGGAATCTGTCAAAACTTCCAAAGTCATGCCGACGCCATTGTCGTCAACGACAAGTGTTACCTTTCCTCCTGATCTTTTCAGCTCCACTCGTACTCGCAAATTGATGTCATCAGCCGACGGGTCGCATATCTGGCGTGCGCGAATTGCGTCTGCTGAATTTGTTACCAACTCACGTAGTGCAACCTTCGGGTTATTTCCGTAAAGTTCTTGACCGCCAAGCCGCTTTACCAGCGAGATAACGTCATTCACTTTAATGCGCGCGTCTATTGGGTACCAACCATCCGTTGGTATCTGCTTGGATAGCATGCGAATATCGTCAGCAAACGCTACCGATTTCGCGGCAAATCGATCTTTTTGTTTGTCGGCCAACAGGTTGTCAACGGCACGCAGTGTTTCGTCAATGTTGCGCAAGGTTTCTACGCACAGCCACCAGGACTCGGCCTCATCAATCCGAAACCTGCGGGTCGCCGTATAGGTTAGACGATCATTTTCGAGTATGGGACTGCGGATATTTTCTTGGAACGTCCAATGAATCGCGGAATCTCCATCGATCTTTCGAATTCTGTGCAGAAATGATGGCGCTCGTGTGGCATCGATGTGACTTATGTCCGCAACCCGAAGGAGGCAGGCTATTTTGAGTGGGTCAACAATCCAAGATCGAGGGTATCCACTTGGCTGTCCGACTAGGAAATCGAACTCTTTTGCGAGTTTTTTCTCGCTCCACCAGTGGCTCGCGGCAATCTTTCCAATCAACTCTCCGTACTGTTCTCTTAATTCGCGGTCTGGGAGTAGATAGATTGGATCCTCACTGGTTCCAAACTGCCTCATTGGAAGTTGTTCTGATTGCTGAGCATGATCGCTGCGTAGAAAATCTTGCTTTGCTCTAATTGCTACGCTATTGGGAGGACTCTGAATCTCATTTTGCGTCGGCTTCCGTCCAATTTCTTGCATAAAGTGTTGATATATTAGATCTCGCCATCGAAGCGCTGGAAGATACTCTGTCAAATCTTCAGGGAAGGCGGTTTGGGTCATGGCAAGATCATGAAATAGGATTGCGGCGCCAAAAACAAGTGCCTCGGTGGGGGTCAGGTTATACTGCTCGCCAGCAATGGTGTCGGCCAATAACCAAAGCTCATCTGTGTGACTGCTATCGTGAAGTGTAAAGGTCGGGAGGTCATTCGAAATATCGGCAGCAACAAGGTCGCAGTTAGTTTTACATGCCTGTAATGTAGTGCGTAACCTAGCTCTATGCTCGGCATGCAGGTCGCCATCATAAGCCGCAAGTGCACGAGTCCACATCCCAGACTGCCTTGACAAGCTCTCCCCCTCATTCGGTATCGGAAATATTGATCGATGTCATCGACAATCTTGGACTGGTTTCGCCGATTGAACAAGGTACCAAGCGGTCACTTGACACGGCTGTTGCTGAAGCTACAGACGCCGTGTTCGGTTGGGCTCTGAACTGTGTGACGCAGTTGCCGCAGTAGATCGGTCCTACCTCGAGCACGCTCTTGGAGACGCGGATCTTGCGACCGCAATCGCATTCGGCGGACAGGCCGTTGTTGGACTGGGTCCGCCGTGTCGGCTCGGTTCGTGACGCCGATAGGCAACCAACGCGAAGGCGAGCTCCTCCTGTTCGTCTCGGTACAACTCACGGGTCTGTTCCGGCACGGTGGTGAGCGATCAGCCGATCTTGTGGTGATGCTTCAGGGTGAGGCCGAGCTCCTGCCCGAGGGCGTGGAATCTCTCATTGTGCCAACGGCCCTGGCGGCTGGTGTCTTTTCCCGCGCGTCACTGCGATGCCGTGAGCGGCTTCGTGGAGCAGCGTGCCGAGCACTCCTACAGCACCTCGCTGGAGACCTTCGCCGCCGACGAATAGCTCATATAGTTCGTATTCACCACGTGCCCGTCGGTTCGGCGCGAACGGCCCCAGCGTGAGGTCGCTTCCGATCGATCCGGAGCCACGGTCAGCACCACCTCGGACACGTCCGGGTGGGGGGATCGGATGGCGGCCCAGGCGCGTTCTACGGCAGAGACGAGAAGGCCCGTGATGGTGTCGGAGTTGGTCATGACGTCTGGGTCCTTCCGGGAGCTTGACTCGTACCTGTCAACCAGCTGCCCAATGGTTTTTGACACGTACGTGTCAATGGGATGGAAGCCTTCGGAGAGCGTGGACTCCCTGGGCGCGCGCCGCGCTCTTCGAGGGGCAGGCCCGCGGCCTGTCCTCTCCGCCTGCCCCGGGCAGCACAGTAACTCCCGATTCAGGGGACGCGCCGACCGAATTTCCCGTACTCGACCGGATGGTGTTCATGATGCCGCAGGCGGAAATTCGGTCGAGCAGGCGTGCGGACCCTGGAATCGTTGAAGGGGCGCTGCCGGTACACTGCGGCGCGTTCCCAGCGATTCCGAAACCGGTTCAGTCGCAACGACAATGCCCTTCACCGGGCTCAAGAGGATGCGTTGAGATTGAATCCCAGGTGACCGTGCTTTCGGTCGGATCTTGGTGCACTGCAACGAAATGCACCGTATCGATCACGAACTCGGCAGATATGTCGATGGCCTATAACGCGTGTGCGAGGTGATCGGAATCGTCATCGGTCGTCCCGTACCCGAGCGAGACACGGGGTACATCGGGCGGGGGTGGTAGCGCACGGTCGGTTCCGAACGCCTCCTCGACAGCGTTACGGGTTTCGTCGAGTAGTTGTAGCCACTGGGTGCTGGGCTTCGCTGCCATTCCGACGCTGTTCTCCCGGATCTCCGGTCCGGTCATCTTGATCGTGAACGGATGGAGGCTCCTCATGGCTACACTCAGGGCACGGCCGAACTCCATGAGTGTGTGCTCATCGACTTCATTTCGCCACCAGGGGATTCGAGTGACAGTTGCATGCATCCATTTCCGTGAAATCGGTGTGCAGCAATTGGATTGACTGATCACTGTGGCTGCGGGTTGCGCTAGGCTCGTGAACCTCGGTCCGGGCAGGACGTAGACATGCAATGAATCCCGCAGTTGAGGCCACCCAAGGGCATTGGGATCGAACAGATTCCGCACAGGCAGATCCTAGAGAACGAACCAGGACCCGCAACGTCCTTGCTCTGTGATGCCTACTTGTTCATGGCCTCCGTGGTCTTGATGAGGAGGTCGGCCGCTTGCCCGATTTGCGCGTCGGTGATTGCGAGGCTGCCGGTTTCGTTGAGGATCTCTAGTTCTCCTTGCCACCGGCTGGTTTCTGTGGCCAGGTGTACAACGCCTTTCGTTGTATCCGGCCTCTTCTCGCGGCTGTCTTGAACCCAGATCTCCGCCGAGTGGCCTGGAAGGAGTTTGTACCCTTTTTCTTTGAGGATGTTGATCCTGGCTGAGGGGTCTTCGCCGTTCTGGGCTGGGGCTAGCCAGGAGGCACCGCGCAGCGGGTTGGACAGGTCTCCTGCGTAGCTACAGACGGCATTTCCCTTTAGGTCGTTCACTGTCTGGCTGAGGCTGCCGCCGTAGCTGAGTTGGACGTTGTCGATCGGGAAGTCGGTCTTGAAGTAGTTAAAAAGTGGGTTGCAGAAGTCCCCGACTGTCGGGGCGTGGCTGTCGGAGTGTTCGGTTCGTGTGCAGCTTGTCAGGCCGACCACAGCGCCGAAGACGCACATCAGCAGGGCGGAGTAGGTCTTGAGTCGCGATCGCCTCACTTTATGTTGGCCCTTCCCTCCATGACTTTGGTGGCGAGATCCTGCAGGTTGTCACGCAGGATGCCACCGCGATAGTTGTTGAGGATATTGGTCAGGGCACCGTCGAGTTTCACCGCATTGCCGTAGTCCTTGACCGCGTCGTCGTAGCTCTTGAGCTTGCCGTCATGGTCGAACAGATTGGCGTACCGCGGGTCGTGGGCGAGCGTGCCGTCCATGGACTCGAGGACGTAGGCGACTTCGTAATTCTGTCGGGCGGAGGGAAATTCGGTGGACATGTCCACGGGGGAGTCGGGGGTATGCGGCAGTGAGTAGGCGTATCCGACCAGATCCAACTTGGCTTCGGCGTTTGTCAGGTCGATGATCGGTCCCGCAAATGTGCTGACCACGGGCACGTACTTCAGACTGTTCGTCAGCGCGCCCTTGAGGGTGTCGTAGGCCGCGCCTTTGTCGGCGAAGGCGTGGGTGGCGGTTCCGATGTCTGTATCCTTTTGGGCGGCAATGGATTTGTCGAGGCCCTTGTCGACGAGGCCGAGGATTTCCCCGGACTGTGTGGCCAGTTCTGTTGCAGGGTTGGCTGGGTCATGGAGCACCGATTGGGTCCACACGCTCTGCAGCTGTTGTCCTGCCAGCAACGCCTTGGCGTTGAAGTCAACCGCGGCCTGTTTGTCGGTGTCGATGACCGCGAAGATGTTCTGCGCCTTCGGGTACGCAGTGGACTGGCCGACGTCAGGTGCCTGGAATCCGTGGGTGTGAAGGTATTGGTCCTGAACACCGCCAAGATTCGGAATATAGGGGCTGAGCGCGGTCTCGATTCCCTGGACTATGTGTGGGCTGACCGTGCCCAGAGAGGCAGAGCGGTCGCCGTCCAGGTGCAACAAGTCGTTTCCGTGGTTGCCGACGTAGAGGGCTAGTTTGGAAGCAGCTTCGCCCGCGCGGGTCGAGATTGCGAGATCCGGTGAGTCAGCGTCGGATCCGATCCACGACAGCATCTTCTGCACTCCGTCGCCGTTGTCGGCCCACCGACGATGGGTAAATGCATCGAGGACGTCGTCACCAGTGAGCCCGTAGAGCAGATTCTTTCCGGTCAGTGCGTCATGGACCGCGATCTTGTCCGCCCCGCCAGCGCGTACGAGATCCTCCGTAGCCGGGCTTTCCGGGATCGCACCGCCATTGCCGGGACGCATGTGCGGCGCAATATGAGCAGCCTGGGCGAGCATCGCCTTGTTGATTTCGCTTCCGGGAGCGGAGCGGGAGTCGGCCAGTCCCATCATCTTGGCGACTCCGTCGAGCTTGTACAGCTCAGGGAATCCCGCCTGAGGGCTACCTCTGGTGCCAGCCGTCCACTCGTAGTTCTTCGTCAGGATGCTGCGCAGGTCCGTGGGTAGCTGATCGAGTCCGCCCTTGGGGTTGTCGGTACCCGTCGAATGCACGTTCGGATTGGCGAGGGTGTTCAACTGATCGACCACAGAAGCGGCAGAAGTCTTGTCGCCGATTGTCGAGAGCCGGTCGGTCATGTTGTAGAGGCCGTCGACGCCTGCGGTGTTGTAAAACTCGTGCAGGTAGTCCCATTGGGCTTCGGATAGGTCGACTTGCTTGCCCTCGTTGATGGCCTCTACGTCGTCAGGGGTGATACCTGCCGCGGCTAGTCGGGCGGCGATGTGTTGGAGATCGGCGTCGGTGGCCTTGCCGCTGGCGACCAGCTTGCCGTCGTCGACACCTTGCTGTTTCGCGATCGTCGGATCGGTCAACGCACCGGCCTTGGCTCCTTGAGCGGCTTGAGGTAGCTCGCTGAACGCTTTGGTCACACCGTCGGTGACGCCTTGCGCAGCTACCGCCGCGGCATGCAGTGCACCTCGCAATGTGATCGAATACTGGTCGGCTTGGCGCTGTAGGGCAGCGAGTTTCACGGTGGCGGCGCTCTTGTCCTTCTCAGAGAAGACACTCGCCAACTGCGACGTCGACAAGGACACGGTGCCGTCATCGTTCCAGCGATAGCCCTCGCTGGTAACGGTGCTCAGCGTTTCTTTCACCGTCTTCTGAGCGAACTGCATTCCCGGTGAGCCGAGGGTGATTGCGGTGCTGGCGTCCTCGAGCGCACCGACGGTCTTGTAGCCCTCGTCGCGAACGGCCAAGCCTTTGTCACGCAGTGCGGCGCCGAACTTGCCGACCAGAAAGTCCACCGAGTTGCCGATGGTGGTGTTCATGGCGTCGAGGTCGGTCTTCAGCGTAGTCGCCTGCTGTTTCCACCCGGTGGCTTGCGCATCGAGAGTGTCGAGTTGCCAGCTGTTCACCTGGGACACGGTCGGGAGTGCAGGATCGGCCATGGGATCAGTTCCCCTGCGGGAATTGGGAAGCGTTGTGCTGGTCCATCGCTTCCACCTGCGCTAGACCGGAATTCGTGAGGCTGGCGATCTTGCGAACCTCTACAACCGCCATCCCGACTGCGTAGGCCGCGGCCTGGGCCCCGGCCGTGCACGCCGCACCGACTCCCGTCCCCGCAACCGAGATCGCTGCTGCCTGCTTGTCGACGTGCACGGTGTCGAGGGTGTCCGCGTTCGCGTTCACGGCCGTGATCAGCTCGCGTAGTCGACCTCGGTCGACGTGTAGGAGATCGTCGTCGGTCACTTCGTGGTCCCCCTGATAGATCAGTGCTGATCTTGGTTACCGCTGGACACTCTACTGGACCTGGAATTCCAGCTCCTGGCTTCATTGCCCGCCGATATCAGTCCTTGGGGGCAAGAATCCGGCTTTTGCCGCGGTGGAAGTAGTTCTCGTCCTCGTCCCATTCATCCTGCTGAGATTGGGGCCGAGCCCCCGAAGTCGGCTTGGATCGCTCGGGGGCATCGCCGATCTGCTCGACGATGGTCGCGATGCGGGGATCGGCCTGGACTTCCTGCACGAGGGACTCGATGTCCTGTTGGGCTTGGTCCCGTGCCTTGTTGATCAGATCGGCGATCAGGGGCCCGAGTTTCGCACCACGTGGTGCCGCCTCGTCGTCGATGGCAATGGCCCGGACATGTCCGTTGGCGTAGACGTCGACGTAGACGCCTTCAGCCCGCATAGCTGCACGTCCATTGCTCAAGGCGTCGGCGACCCGGTCCATCTTCGTGGCCAACGACTCGCTGTAACCGCGGGAACGCGACTGTTGTGAACTCACTCGACCCTCCTCGAGACAGTGTTCGGTACGAATGTACGCAGTGCGCCCGAGCATCCGTGTTCGATCAGGAACCGGGAGGACCGAGTCTAGAGGTGTCGCAGGTTCTACAGCTTGTCGCCGAGGCGGGCCTTGCGGTGGGCGTCGCGGGCGCGGGTTTCGGCGGTGGCGCGGGCGTAGCGGCCGATCATCTGGCGGGAGCGCCAACCGGCCAGCATCATGAGGTCTTGTTCCTGGCCGCCGTTGGCGAGCCAGTTGTGGGCGAAGAAGTGGCGAAGCTGGTGTGGGTGAAGGTGTTTGATGCCCGCGGCTTCGACGCGGCGGGTGAGCATGCGGTAGATGCCCCAGCTGGTCATCTGGCCTCGTTTGCCGAGCCAGAGGGCGGGATTGTCGTTGGCGGCCTTGGGGTGTCGGGCTCGGGCTCGTAGGTAGCGGCGCAGCGCGATGCGGGTCTTGTCGCCGAAGGGGAGGACTCGCGGACGGCCGCCCTTGCCGATCACGAGGGCGGTGTTCTCTTGGAAGTCGAGAGCGTCGACGTCCAGTGCCGCGATCTCGCCGACGCGGGGGCCGATGTCGGCGAGGAGTCGGACTATCGCTGTGTCTCTGCGGGATTCGAAGTCGGTGCCCTCGCACTCGGCGAGCAGTTTTCGGAGGTCTTCGATCGGCGGGACCGGGATCGGCTTCTCCGGGACGTGCGGCGGGCTCATCTTGTCGAACGGGTTGACCTCGAGGATGCCCTCGGACTCCAGGTAATTGCAGAACTGCTGGAGGCTGCGGTACTGGCGGTTCGCGTACTCCGGGGTGATCCGTCTGCCAGTGCGGCGGTTGGTTCGGTTCAGGGTGTCGATGATGTAGGCACCGATGTTCTCGCGGGTCAGGGCCTCGGCGTCGGGTTCGATGGGAGGGGACTGAGAGCGGAGGAAGTCGACGAAGTAGCCCACATCACGGGATTACGTGTCGATGGTGCCTTTTGACCGGTTGGCGCGCCGTAGTTCGGTGGTGAAGTCCTCGAGAAGCTCGGGGATGGCGTCGAGATCCTGCCCCATCCCGCGAGTCTAATCTTGAAAATCCCTTGGCGTTTGAGCGTTGTGAGGTATGGGTATTGGTGTAACTGCCAGCGTTATGGCTGGTCAGTCACCCGTTGCGCCCCCGGCAGGAATCGAACCTGCGACCTAGGGATTAGAAGGCCCTTGCTCTATCCAACTGAGCTACGGAGGCAGTGCGGGCATCGGCGGTGATGCGGGCACCAAACACCTTGACCCAAATCGATCTCGGTGTCCAGCGGGTTAAGTATAGCGAGCGTCCAGATCAGCAAAGGACCGTCGCGTAGCAACTGTTCGGCGCGTCGGGGCGGGAGTGCGGACCGGAGGACGGGAAACCCTGGGGGAGTCCGGATGGGCGCTCCGAACTACGCTTGGGCCATGTCGTCAGCGCAGGACCCGCCCGCAGGATCGGACGTTTCGGCGAAAGGGTCGGGTTCGGGGGTGACGTTCGCGGCGATCACGGCACTCGGGGCGGCGGCCGCGGCACTGGTGGCGGCGCTGGTCGTGGGGTTGTCGGCGTCGCAGGCGCTGACGCTGTTGGGCATTCCGGATCCGGGACCGTTGACCACGTACGGGCTGCCCGCGGTGCGGGCGGTCGCGGATTTCTCGGCGGCGTTGACCGTCGGGTCGCTGCTGTTCGCGGCGTTCTTCGTGCCGCCGCAGGGCAGCGGGGTGCTGGATGTCGGCGGTTATCGGGCCCTGCGGCGGGCGGGAAACGCGGCGCTCGTCTGGGCCGGTGCGGCGGCCTTGCTGGTGCCGTTGACTCTTTCGGACACCACCGGGCAACCGCTGCAGAAATCGCTGCGGCCCGAAGAGGTGTGGCGGGCCGCGGACAAGGTCGATGTCGCCGGGTCCTGGCGGTTCACCGTGATGATGGTGTTGGTGCTGGCCGTCGGTTGCCGGCTCGCGTTGCGCTGGGGTTGGACCCCGGTGCTGCTCTGGCTGTCGGTGCTGTCGCTGCTGCCGGTCGCGCTGACCGGGCATTCCTCCTCGGGCGGCGCGCACGACCTGGCCACCAACAGCCTGATCCTGCACCTGGTTTCGGCCTGCTTCTGGGTGGGCGGGCTGTTCGCCGTTCTCGCCTACGCGCTGCGTGACGGCAAGTACACCGCGCTCGCGGTGCGGCGGTTCTCGAAAGTGGCGACCGTCTCGTTCGCGGTGATCGCGGCCAGCGGTGTAATCAACGCCTATGTGCGGGTGCCGTGGTCGGATCTGTTCAGCACCACCTACGGCAAACTCGTGCTCGCCAAGGCCACGGCGCTGATCATTCTGGGCGTCATCGGATTCCTGCAGCGGCAGCGCGCGATTCCGGATCTGGAGAAGGATCCGAGCGATCGGGGTGCGCTCATTCGCTTCGCGGGGGTCGAGGCGCTGGTCTTCGCCGCGACGGTCGGTCTCGCGGTCGGTCTGGGCCGCACGCCGCCGCCGGATCTGCGCACCGTGCCCACCCCGACCGAGGTCGAGATCGGCTACAACCTGGCCGGTCCGCCGACCGTCGCGCGGATTCTGTTCGACTGGCGGTTCGATCTGATCTTCGGCACGCTCGCCATCGTGCTGGCCGTGGTGTACGTGCTCGGTGTGCTGCGGCTGCGCAGGCGCGGTGACGCCTGGCCGATCGGGCGGTCGATCGCCTGGCTGGCCGCCTGCGCGACGCTGCTGCTCGCGACGAGTTCCGGGGTCGGACGCTACGCACCGGCCATGTTCAGCGTGCACATGGCTCAGCACATGATGCTGTCGATGTTGGCGCCGATTCTGTTCGCGCTGGGCGGTCCGGTGTTGCTGGCGCTGCGGGCAATTCAACCGGCCGGTCGGGATCAGCCGCCGGGGCCGCGCGAATGGATCCTGGCCGCGGTGCACAATCCGGTGTCGCGCTTCATGACCCAGCCCGTGATCGCCGCGGTGTTCTTCGTCGCCGGCTTCTACGCGCTCTACCTCGGCGGCATCTTCGACAGGTTCGTCGGCACGCACGGCGCGCACCTGTTCATGAACGTGCACTTCCTGCTCAGCGGCTACCTCTTCTATTGGGTGGTGATCGGTATCGATCCCAAGCCGCGTCAGGTGGAGCCGCTCACCAAGCTGGGCATGGTGTTCGGTTCGCTGCCGTTCCATGCCTTCTTCGGTATCGCGCTGATGAGCATGGATACCGTCCTGGGCGGTTGGTTCTACCGCAGCCTCGGGCTCGGCTGGAACAGCGACCTGCTCGCCGATCAGCACACCGGCGGTAGCCTCGCATGGGCGAGCGGTGAGATCCCACTGGTCGTGGTGATGCTCGCGCTGCTCATCCAGTGGTCGCGCAGCGACACCCGCCTGGCGAACCGGATCGACCGCAAGGCCGAGCGTGACGACGACGCGGACCTGACCGCGTACAACGCCATGTTCGCCGAGCTCGCCCGGCGAGACGGAGAGGTACGCAAGTGAACGACGTCGCCATGGCGACCCGGAAAGTCAAGCGGCTCTACCGATCCGACGTGCGCCAGGCCCGCCGCCTGCTGCGCGGGCACACCCGCAAGACGCCGGTCTTCCACACCGACATCCAGGGCCCGCGCGGTCCGGTGCCGGTGACGCTCAAGCTCGAGCATCTGCAGCACGGTGGGACGTTCAAGGTGCGCGGCTGCCTGAACGCGCTGCTGCAGGCGCGCGGCGAGCAGACCGGCGTGGTGCTGGCCTCGGCCGGGAACGCCGGAATCGCGGCGGCGCTGGCCAGTGCGCTGCGCGGAATGTCGTGCACCGTGGTGGTTCCCGAGTCGGCCTCGCACACGAAGGTGGCGGCCATGTGGTCGCACGGGGCCGAAGTGCTGTGGCACGGAACGACTTACGCCGAGGCGCACAAGTACGCGCGGCAGCTCGCCGAGGAGCGCGGCGCAATGCCGCTGCATGCCTACGACCTGCCCGAGATCGTGACGGGGGCCGGGGTGATCGGGTTGGAGATCGAGGAGCAGGTGCGCGGGCGGCCGCCGGTGCTGGTCGCGGTCGGCGGGGGCGGGCTGGTGGCCGGGGTCGCGGTGGCGTTGGGGCTGCGCGGGCGGGTGATCGGGGTCGAGCCGCAGGGCGCGCCGACCCTGCACGCGGCGCTGGCGGCGGGGCGTCCGGTGGACGTCGACGTGTCGAGTGTGGCCTCGGATGCGTTGGGGGCGAACCGGATCGGCGATATCGCGATGGAGGTGGCCACGCGGTACGGGGTGCGGTCGATACTGGTCAGCGATGACGCCATCGTGATGGCACGCGAATACCTGTGGCGCGAGTTCCGGATCGTGGTGGAGCCCGCCGGGGCGACCGCGGTGGCGGCGATTCAGAGCGGCGCGTATGTCCCGGCGGCGGGGGAGCGGCCGGTAATCGTGTTGTGCGGGGCCAATACCGACCTCGCGACTCTGTAGTTGTCCACACCCCGCGAGTTGTCCACACTCGCCGTCTCCGGCCTGTTGCCGGGATTGCCGTCGAGCGAAGCTGGAAGCCAACGGAAACCAGTTGCTCGAATCGGCAAGGGGGAGTGGAATGTACGAGGCGAATACCGCGGTCATCGGCCGGGTCGTCACCCATCCGGTGCGGCGGGTGCTGCAGAACGGGGACCACGTCTTGAGCTTCCGGCTGGCCAGCACGGCTCGCCGCTACGATCAGGGCGCGGGTGACTGGGTGGACGGAGGCACGCTCTATCTCACCGTAAGCTGTTGGCGACGGGGGATCGTCGAAGGAGTCGAGGCATCGCTGCAGCGAGGTGATCCGATCATCGCGTACGGGCAGCTGCGCTCGAACGAGTACACCACCCGGGACGGCGCGGAGCGCACCGACCTCGAGATGCGGGCCCTGGCACTGGGTCCCGACCTGGGTCGTTGCACCGCCCCGGTGGTGCGCAAAACCTTCGGTCGACCCGACCGGACCGACCCCGTAGAACGGCCGTCCGCGGATGCGGACACTGCCGGAGAACCCGCTACTACACACAGTTAGGCTTGCCCATATGGCTGAGTTCATTTACCAGATGGTGAAGGTGCGAAAGGCGCATGGCGACAAGGTCGTGCTCGACAATGTGACCTTGAACTTCCTTCCCGGCGCGAAGATCGGTGTCGTCGGCCCGAACGGCGCGGGTAAGTCCAGTGTGCTGAAGATCATGGCGGGACTGGATCAGCCGAACAACGGTGATGCCTGGCTCGCGCCCGGCGCGACGGTCGGCATCCTGCAGCAGGAGCCGCCGTTGAACGAGGAGAAGACCGTTCGCGGCAATGTCGAGGAGGGCCTCGGCGAGATCAAGGTGAAGCTGGACCGCTTCAACGAGATCGCCGAGCTCATGGCCACCGACTACTCCGACGAGCTCATGGAGGAGATGGGCAAGCTCCAGGAGGATCTCGACCACGCCGACGCGTGGGATATCGACTCCCAGCTCGAGCAGGCCATGGACGCGCTGCGCTGCCCGCCGCCGGACGAGCCGGTCACCAACCTCTCCGGTGGTGAGCGTCGCCGCGTTGCCCTGTGCAAGCTGCTGCTGAGCAAGCCCGACCTGCTGCTGCTCGACGAGCCCACCAACCACCTCGACGCCGAGTCGGTGCTGTGGCTCGAGCAGTTCCTGGCCTCCTACCAGGGCGCCGTGCTGGCCGTCACCCACGACCGGTACTTCCTCGACAATGTCGCGCAGTGGATCCTCGAGCTCGACCGCGGCCGTACCTACCCCTACGAGGGCAACTACTCCACCTACCTGGAGAAGAAGGCCGAGCGCCTCGAGGTGCAGGGTAAGAAGGACCAGAAGCTGCAGAAGCGCCTGAAGGAGGAACTGGCCTGGGTCCGCTCCGGCGCGAAGGCGCGGCAGGCCAAGAACAAGGCGCGTCTGGGCCGCTACGAGGAAATGGCCGCCGAGGCCGAGAAGATGCGCAAGTTGGACTTCGAGGAGATCCAGATCCCGGCCGGTCCGCGCCTGGGCAATGTGGTCGTCGAGGTCGAGCACCTGGACAAGGGCTTCGGCGACCGCCAGCTCATCAAGGATCTGTCGTTCACCTTGCCGCGCAACGGCATTGTCGGTGTCATCGGCCCGAACGGTGTCGGTAAGTCGACGCTGTTCAAGACCATTGTCGGCCTCGAGCAGGCGGACAGCGGTTCGGTGCGCGTCGGTGACACGGTCAAGCTGAGCTATGTCGACCAGAACCGCGGCGGCATCGACCCGAACAAGACGGTGTGGCAGGTGGTTTCCGACGGGCTGGATCACATCCAGGTCGGTCAGGTGGAAATGCCGTCCCGCGCTTACGTTTCCGCGTTCGGGTTCAAGGGTCCGGATCAGCAGAAGCCCGCGGGTGTGCTCTCCGGTGGTGAGCGCAACCGCCTGAATCTGGCGCTGACCCTCAAGCAGGGCGGCAACCTGATCCTGCTCGACGAGCCCACCAACGACCTCGACGTCGAAACCCTGAGCTCGCTCGAGAACGCCCTGGAGAACTTCGCGGGCTGCTCGGTGGTCATCTCCCACGACCGCTGGTTCCTCGACCGCACCTGCACCCACATCCTGGCGTGGGAGGGCACCGACGACAACCCGGCCTCCTGGTTCTGGTTCGAAGGCAACTTCGAGGCCTACGAGGCCAACAAGATCGAGCGCCTGGGCCCCGAAGCCGCCCGCCCCCACCGCGTCACCCACCGCAAGCTCACCCGCGGGTAGGGCAACGTCCAGTGGTCGGCCCTACCCGCGAGGGTAGGGCCGTACGGACAAGAGCCAAGGACAAAGACGCCTAGATAAGGGAGAGGTGTTGGCGGGATTGGGAGCCCGAGCTCGTTTTCCAGCCTCCTCGAGCCTCGGCCACGTCGCCCTCACGGCGTCGATACCCGAATTGCTCGGTTTCAGCCCAGCCTGATCACCGAGTGGCACACCCTGGAGGTCAAAACGGACAAATCCCCTCCAGGATGTGCCACTCGGCAAAGGCCTACGGCGCGTCGGGCAGCGGGACTGTGTCGTTGTCTCTGAAGGTGATCCGTGCAGTCCGTGGGCGGTCGAAGGCGGGACGCGGTCGGCCCTGGGAAGGGCCGGGCGCACCGAGTTGAACGGCGCAGGGGTGTGGTTCGGGTGTGCCGCTGTATTGCTCGACGGTGCAGGGCGGGGTGGACGGTGTACGAAAGATCTTGTGCGGCAGGGAGAGTAGGTTGCTTGATGGTGGGTCCGGGAGGGCCTGCCGAGGAGTGATTCTGCGGTGCGAATGCTCGGGTCGAGTTGTGGTGGGTGATTGTTGCCGTCGTGTTGGTCTAGTGATTGTTTGCTGGACGGGTTGCGGTTCGCTGGGTGGCGGGCCGGGGCCGAGATCGTGAACGGTTATCCAACAGCGAACTCGGCGGTTTCGCATTCGCACGTTTGCGTGAAATGTGTTTTGGTGCAAGGTTTGTCGGGGACGACCTGGCGGTTTCGGGTGGGGTTCGAGCGCCACGAACCGGGCGGTTCGTCCGTATTGTGAGACGCGGCGCGGCATTGAGAGGAATTCAGCCCGGCACATCTTGCGCCCAGTTACTCTCGCATCGGCGTCACTTTGTTACGGAACCGAATCCGAGGAGTTGGCGAAATGACCGTCTCGTCCGAATTGTCCAGCGCGGCCTGGGCTGCGAGTTTGCCCGAGTCCTTGCGGGGCAATCTGGTATCCCTCGAGGAGGCTTATTTCCGACACGTCGACGCCGGTGATGCCGACTGCGCCATCCCCGCGACATCCACCCACATCTTCCGCTGCCATCTGGATCTGGGCATCCAGCGCACCCCCGGCACCGCGAATGTCCATGTGTACCAAGCCGACGACGAGGCCGGCCTCGGCGTCGCCGTCCAGATGGTCACCGATGACATGCCGCTGCTGGTCGAGTCGGTCACCTCGTCGCTGAGCCGCATGGGCGTCAGCGTCAGCGAGGTCGTGCACCCCATCTTCGAGGTCACCCGGGACGCCACCGGCCGCCTGGAAACCGCGGTCCCGCACGAGGTCGACGGCAATGGCTCCACCGGCCTGCGCGAGTCGTGGATGCACGTGCAGCTGCACCCCGCCACCAGCCGCGCGCAGCTCGAGAAGATCGAAGCCTCGCTGCCCGACGTGCTCACCGATGTGCGCCGCGTCATCGAGGACACCGAGGCGATGCGCGAGGCCCAGGAACGCGTCGCCGGTGAACTCGACGCGGCCGCCGACGCGGGTAGATCCCCCTTTCCCGCAACGGATCTGACCGACTGCGCCAACCTGCTGCGCTGGCTGGCCGACGGCCACTTCACCGTGCTCGGCTACGCGCGCTACGAGCGCAGCACCGTCGATGGCCAGGCCAAATCCATCATCGTGCCCGAGACCAGCCTCGGTGTGCTGCGCCCGAATGTCGGCACCGACTTCCGCGTGCCCGACAACAGCGGCGACCAGTCGCTGCTCATGCTCACCCAGGGCCTGGTCCCCGCCACCGTGCACCGCGCGGTCTACCCGTACTTCGTCGGCGTCGCCGAAATGGACGAAAACGGCACTGTCACAGGCGAACATCTGTTCATCGGCGTCTTCACCGTCACCGCCCTGCACGAGAACGTGCTCGACATCCCGGTCATCGAGCGCCGGGTGCGCTCCATCATCGAGGCGAGCGGCTTCGACCTGGACTCCTTCTCCGGCCAGGAGATGCTCGAGGTCATCCAGTCCTTCCCCCGCACCGAGCTGTTCTCCTCCGACAGCGATGCTCTGCGCCGCACCGCCGGCGCCGTGCTGAATGTCGGTATGCGCCGCCAGGTTCGGCTGTTCATGCGCATGGACGGCTACGGCCGCTTCGTGGCCTGCATGGTCTATCTCCCGCGCGACCGCTACACCACCCGCGTGCGCCTGGAGATGCAGGACATCCTGGTTCGCGAAGTGGGCGGTGTGTCCATCGACTACTCGGCGCGCGTGTCCGAAAGCGACCTCGCCAGTGTGTATTTCACGGTGCGCCTGCCCGATCAGGGCTCGGCCGCCGATACCTCCGAGGCCAATCGCCTGCGCATTCAGCATCTGCTGGCCGAGGCCAGCCGCACCTGGGACGACCACCTGCGCGACGAGGTCTCCACCTCCGCGGTGCTGGATCCGGCCGTGGTGCAGCGCTACGTCGAGGCGCTCCCGGAGAGCTACAAGGAGGACTTCGAGCCCACCCGCGCGGTGGCCGACATCCTGCGGCTGCAGCGTCTGACCGAGGGCGGCATCGACCAGCACCTGTATCGCCAGCCCGATTCCGCCCCGGGCGCTTGGCGTTTCACCTTCTACGTCTGCGGCAGCGGCATCTCGCTGAGCCAGGTCCTGCCGCTGCTGCAGAGCCTGGGCGTCGAGGTCATCGACGAACGCCCCCACGAGCTCGAACTCGATCACGGTCCGGAACAGTGGATCTACGACTTCGGCCTGCTGGCCCGCCCCGAGCTGCTGCGCAGCGCGCTGGACCGCAATATGGACGCCGAACTGGTGGAGGCGGTCGGCCGCCTGGACGCCCTCGACGCACAGGTCCGCGGGCTGCGGGAACGCTTCACCGACGCCTTCGAGGCCCTGTGGTACGGCCGTGCGGAGGCCGACGGCCTCAATGAACTGGTACTCGGCGCGGGCCTGGGCTGGCGCACCGTCTCGATCCTGCGCGCTTACTCGAAGTACCTGCAGCAGGCCGGATTCCCGTACAGCCAGGCCGCCATCACCCGCGTGCTGCTGGCCTACCCGGAAGCGGCCAGCATGTTCGTGGACCTGTTCGCCGCCATCTTCGACCCGGACTCGGCCAACCCGGACCACGCCGCCGAACTCGAGGCCGCGGTCCGTCACCGCATCGACGAGGTGGTGAGCCTGGACGCCGACCGCATCCTGCGCGCCATCCTCGGCCTGATCAAGGCCACCCTGCGCACCAACTACTACGTCACCGATGCCGAGGGCAAGTCCCGGGACTACCTGTCGTTCAAGGTGGAACCGCGGGAGATCGCCGAATTGCCCAAGCCCAGGCCGCAATTCGAGATCTGGG
This sequence comes from Nocardia sp. CDC153, assembly GCF_035818515.1. Taxonomy (NCBI): domain Bacteria; kingdom Bacillati; phylum Actinomycetota; class Actinomycetes; order Mycobacteriales; family Nocardiaceae; genus Nocardia; species Nocardia sp. CDC153. The sequence goes on from NZ_JAYKYU010000005.1 coordinate 525,374, forward strand.
TGTACTCGCCGCGGGTGGAGGGCGTGCACCTGCGCTTCGGCCCGGTCGCGCGTGGCGGCCTGCGGTGGTCGGATCGTCTCGAGGACTTCCGCACCGAGATCCTGGGTCTGGTCAAGGCGCAGGCGGTGAAGAACGCGGTGATCGTGCCGGTCGGCGCCAAGGGTGGTTTCGTGGTGAAGAATCCCCCGGCCGCCACCGCCGACCCGGTCGCCGATCGTCAGTCGCTGCAGGCCGAGGGCATCGCCTGCTATCGCACCTTCATCTCCGGCCTGCTCGATGTCACCGACAATGTCGATCGCGCCACCGGTGCCGTGTTGCCGCCCGCGCGGGTGTTGCGCCGCGACGGTGACGACACCTACCTGGTGGTCGCCGCCGACAAGGGCACCGCCACCTTCTCCGATATCGCCAATGATGTTGCCCAGCAATACGGTTTCTGGCTCGGAGACGCCTTCGCCTCGGGTGGTTCGGTGGGCTACGACCACAAGGCCATGGGCATTACCGCCAAGGGTGCGTGGGAGAGCGTCAAGCGTCACTTCGCCGAGATGGATATCGACACCCAGTCGCAGGATTTCACCGTCGTCGGTATCGGTGACATGTCCGGTGACGTGTTCGGTAACGGCATGCTGCTCTCGCGCCACATCCGTTTGGTCGCGGCCTTCGACCACCGCCACATCTTCTTGGACCCGAATCCCGATGCGGCGACCTCGTTCGCCGAGCGTGAGCGCATGTTCGCGCTGCCGCGCTCCTCGTGGGCCGATTACGACCGGTCCCTGATCAGCGAGGGCGGTGGTGTCTTCGACCGCACGGTCAAGTCGATCCCGATCAGCGAGCAGGTGCGCGAGGTCCTCGGCCTGCCCGCCGAGATCACCGCGCTGTCGCCGCCGGAGATGATCAGGGCGATCCTGAAATCGCCGGTGCAGTTGCTGTGGAACGGCGGCATCGGCACCTACATCAAGGCCAGCACCGAGACCAATGCCGATGTGGGCGACAAGTCCAACGACGTGGTCCGGGTGAACGCGAACGAGCTGCGGCTGAAGGTGATCGGCGAGGGCGGCAATCTGGGCGTCACCGCCCTGGGCCGGATCGAGTTCTGCCGCCACGGCGGCAAGATGAACACCGATGCCCTCGACAACTCCGCGGGTGTGGACTGCTCCGACCACGAGGTCAATATCAAGGTCCTGCTCGACGGCGTGGTCTCGGCCGGTGAACTGCCCGAGGCCGACCGCAACCCGCTGCTGGCGTCGATGACCGACGAGGTCTCCGCACTCGTCCTGCGCGACAACGTCTCCCAGAACATCCTCATGGGCATGTCCCGGGCCGAGGCCCCCCGCATGCTCAATGTGCACCAGCGCGTCATCGAGGATCTCGAGGCGCGCCGCGGCCTGGATCGCGAGCTCGAGGCGCTGCCCAGCGACGCGGAGATGAAGCTGCGCCTGGAACAGGGCGCGGGTCTCACCTCGCCGGAACTGTCGAATCTCATGGCGCACGTGAAGCTTTCGCTCAAGGCCGATCTGCTCACCAGCGATCTGCCCGACAGCGTGTACTTCTCGGCGCGGCTGCCGCAGTACTTCCCGACCGCGCTGCGCACCCGCTTCGCCTCGGCCATCAAACGCCATCGTCTGCGTCGCGAGATCACCACCACCATGCTGGTCAACGAGGTGGTCGATCTGGGCGGCATCACCTACGCGTTCCGCCTGGGCGAGGAGATCGGGGCCTCGGCCTCGGACGCGGTGCGCGCCTTCACCGCCGCGACCCAGATCTTCGACCTGCACTCGGTCTGGAACCGCATTCGCGCCGCGGACGTCTCCACCGGCATGAAGGACGCGCTGGAACTCGAGACCAAGCGCACGCTCGACCGCGCCTCGCGCTGGCTGCTCAACAATCGGCCGCAGCCGGTGGCAGTGGGCGCGGAGATCCACCGATACGCCCAGGGCGTGCGCAGCCTGTCCCCGAAGGTGCCGGGCTGGCTGCGTGGCCACCACATCGACACCCTCAACGACCAGTGCCAGGCCATCATGGATCAGGGCGCGCCCTCGGAACTGGCCCTCGAGGTGTTCAACCTGCTCAACCAGTTCCCGCTGCTGGATGTGCTGGACATCGCCGACATCACCGATCGCAGCGGCGAGGAGGTGGGCGCGCTCTACTACGCGCTCAACGATCATCTCAAGATCGATTGGCTCTTGCAGGCGGTCAGCCACCTGGAACGCGGTGACCGCTGGCACGCGCTCGCCCGGCTCGCGCTGCGCGACGACATGTACGGTTCGCTGCGCTCGCTGACCCTCGACGTCCTCTCCGCCGGTGACCCGGAGGAGACGGCCGAGGAGAAAATTGCATACTGGGAGTCGAAAAACCAGTCCCGGTTGGGTCGCGCACGCAGCGCCCTGTCGGAACTGTTCGAATCCGGAACCCACGACCTGGCCACGCTGTCGGTTGCGGCGCGGCAGGTGCGCAGCATGGTGAGCGGGGTGGGAGCCCAATCGGAGGTACCGCGTTGACGAGTGTCGGTTCGCTGAACGGCCACGCCAAGACAGCCGTCCCGGCTGAATCACTGCCGGTGTCGGAGCCCAAGCGGTTCCACACCAAGGTGGAGGTGCGGTGGTCGGATATGGACGCCTTCCAGCACATCAACCATGCCCGCATGGTGACCCTGCTGGAGGAGGCCCGCATCCCGTGGCTGTTCCTCGACGAGCGACCGACCGTCAAGCTGCGGACCGGGTGTGTGCTGGCCGACCTGCGGGTGCAGTACAAGGGCCAGCTGCGGCACGAGGATTCGCCGCTGGACGTGTCCATGTGGATCGAGCGGCTGCGGGCCGTGGACTTCACCGTCGGCTACGAGGTGCGCGCGGCCGGTGCCGCGCCCGACTCCCCGCCCGCGGTGATCGCCTCCACGCAGCTGGCCGCCTTCGACATCGACACCCAGCGCCTACGCCGTCTCACCACCGCGGAACGGGACTACCTGGCGCTGTGGCTGGCCGACTGACCAGAGATCGATCGTGTCGGGAGACCTGACCCTGCACGTTCCGGATCCCGCGGAACGAGAGAATCTGGCCACCTTCATATCGCACGCGGTACGTCTCGACCCGGCGGCCGTCATCCGGCTGCGCCGCCGGGGTGACCGCTACGTCTCCGCTTGGGCGGCCACGGGATTCGAGGCCCTCGCGGTGCGCACGGTGGTCGCCGAACTCGGCATGGACGACGTGACGGTCGGCGGGGACACCATCCTCGCCGGCCTGCACGGCCCGGACGCCGGTCGGGCGTTCGGGCTCGGCTATGCCATGGACTCCGCGTGGCGGACCGCCCTGCCGCCCGAGGCCGGGTTCGTCCACGTCGACGACGTGCCCGCGCGCATGCTCGTCGAATTGGCCGAGCGCGGAGCCGAATTGGCGCAGGAGCACGGCAGCCAGCACGGTCCGCCCGCTGCGCTGCTGGACCAGACGGTGCTGACCGTCTCGGGCAGCGGCGAGCGGGTGGAGGTGCCGATGCGGGTGGTATTCGCCTTGGCCGCCATGGATTTCATTCCGCACGGCGGTGACAAGACCGCCTCGCGCCGCATCTCCGTCGACGAGATCGTACGGGTGCGGGCGGCCCGCACCTGGCTGCGGCTGGATGCCCGCTACGGGTCGGTCGCGCGCCGTCGGGGACCGGCGCTGCCGCTGCTCCCGCGCTGAGCCCGCCGGGCCTCCCGTCTCGTCGCTCGAACCGGCCCCCAATGCACGGGGCACCGAATATCCTGGCTCGTATAGCTTTTCGAGCCCGGATACGTTCGAGGTGATTCGAACGCAACCGCCGGGGAGGGGCGATCACCATGACGATTCTGAGAAGCATTCTGGCTGGCGTGGCGCTGGGCATCGCATTGTTGGCTCCGGCCTTCGGGCCCGTGGTGGGCGGCTGAACATAACCCTCGGCTCCGCCACAAGGATTGGTCGACCCGCCGGGTCCGCATTACGTTGGCGGCATGACCGATGCCGCGATCGTGACCGAGTGGATCGACCTGAAGGTCGGCAGTGCCGTGATGAGTGCCTATGTCGCCCGACCGGCCGAACCGGGGCGGTACCCCGGAGTCGTTGTGGGACACGAGATCTACGGTCTGCACGACACCGCCCGAGCGGCCACCGACCGGCTGGCATCCCTCGGCGCGATCGCCGTCCTGCCGGACCTGTTCCACCGGGTGGCCCCGCGCGCCGAACTGACACTGCACGTCGACCGCGAGCGTGGCCTGGAACTCTTGCGCACCCTGAACCGCCCCGAGGTGGTCGACGATATTTCCGCCTGCCTCGACGAATTGCGCCGCCGCGGAGCGGTATCGCTGAACATGGTCGGCTTCAGTGCGGGCGGCCACGTGGCGTACTACGCGGCGACCCAGCTGCCCTTGGCCGCCACCGCCGCCTTCTACCCGGGCTGGCTCACCAATACCGACGTCCCGCTGTCCACGCCCGAACCCACCGTCGAAGCGACCCCGGGCATCACCGGCCGAATCGCGCTGTTCTTCGGCGGCGAGGACCCGCTCATCGACGCCGAGGCCCGCGACGAACTGGAAGCGGCCTTGAGCGCCAACGACATCCAGCACGAGATCGTCGTCTACGACGACGCCCCGCACGGCTTCCTCTTCCCCGGCCGCGATTCCTACCGGCCGGAGTTCGCCGAGGATTCCTGGACTCGCCTCGCGGACCTGCTGCGCGATTGAGCGCGCTTCGAGCGAGCGTTCGTCCGTCAGTGCACGCCGAGCATACGTAGTCCGGCGGTGACCACGGCCGCGGAGACGATCACCACCAGCAAAGGCGCTCGCTTCCACGCCAGCCCGGCCGCGACCAGCACGCCCGCGGGTAGCGCCCACCCGAATTGGCCACTGCCCGTGGGCACCAACGTGGTGACCGCGAGCGCGGTCAGCAGGACCACCGAGGCGATTTCCAGCAGCCGAATCGTGCGCGGCGAGATCTTCACCCGGCTGCGCAACAGCGGCCCGGCGAAGCGAAACGCGAAGGTGCCCATGGCCAAAGCCATGGCACCCAGCAGCAGAGTCTTGGTCATCGGTCCACACCCCGTACGCGGCTTCGACAGGGGCTGGCCGGTGCCGCGCCAGTTCGTTCGGGCGCGGCTGTCAGCGCATGGACGCGATTCGGCGCGACGTGGAGCATGCGGTCGACCACGGTCGTCACGCGGACGCGGTTGTCGCGGCCGCGGATTCGTTCGCGGCATCGAGTTCGTGGCGACCCGTCGCGGCGTCGAGTTCGTGATCATCCGCGTCGGCGGCCACACGACCCGCGCGGCGGACGACCAGCAGCACCGCGGTCAGGGCCAGGAGCACCGGCAGGCCCGCGCCGAGGAACGGGGTGGTCGCCGCGGCCACCGCCGCGCCCGTGAGAGCGGCTGTGCGGGTGAGGGGTTCGCGCAGGGCCGGGATCACGAGGGAGAAGAGCACGGCGGGGAACACGGCATCCAGGCCGAAGGCATTGGGGTCCGGGACCACCGAGCCGAGGATCGCGCCGATGGCCGCGCCCAGGGGCCAGGCGGCGAAGACCGCGAGGCCGCACAGCCAGTAGGCGGCCCGTCGACGGTCGCGATCGGGCTGGGCCATGGCCATGGCGACCGATTCGTCGTTCATGACGTGGGTGCCGAGCAGTCGCCGCCAGCCCGTGCCGACCACGTCGGGGACCGACAGCCCGTAGGGGAGGTGCCGTGCGTTGACCAGCAATCCGGCCAGCACGGCCGCGACCAGGCCGCCGCCCGCGGTGAGAATGCCGATGAAGACGAACTCCGACCCGCCCGCGACCACGGCCACGCTCATGAGTACCGGCAACCAGCCGGGCAATCCCGAGGTCACGGCGGTGGCGCCGTAGGATACGCCGATCATGGCGACTGCCAGGCAGATCGCCGCGATACCTGTGATCACACCCCGATCGAGTGTTCGCCATGCCGAACGCATGTTTTCTATAATGAACACATCGGGTCGGGTTCGTCAAAGGGGCACCCCGACGTCCCGGTACTGTGAAACTCATCATGACCCAGCCAGACAGCTCCGTGCCGGTGTCTCCCCAGGAGGCACCCGAGTCTCCCCAGGAGACCATCGCCGCGGCCCTGCGCCGGGAGCGCGCCCGCTCCGGACTCTCGCTGACCGAGGTCGCCCGCCGCGCGGGCATCGCGAAATCCACACTGTCCCAACTGGAGTCGGGCTCGGGCAATCCCAGCATCGAAACGCTGTGGGCGCTGTGCATCGCGCTGGACATCCAGTTCTCCCGGCTGCTGGATCCGCCCAGCCCGCAGGTTCAGGTCATTCGCGCGGGCGAGGCGCCATCGCTGGCATCCGGGCAATCCGAGTACCGCATCGCGCTGCTGGCCGCCTCGCCGCCGTCGGTGCGCCGCGATATCTACCGCCTGACCGCGGAACCCGGTTACCCCCGGGAGTCCGATCCGCATTCGCGCGGCGTGGTCGAACACGTCGTCCTGTGCGTCGGCCGTGCCAAGGTGGGCCCCGCCGAGGCTCCGGTCGAACTCGCCCCTGGCGACTACATCTGCTACCCGGGTGACATGCCCCACGTCTTCGAGGCGCTGGAGCCCGGCACCTGGGGAATGCTCATCAGCGAATACAGCTGACCGCGAATCCGAGGGGCAGCACCGCCGTGCGCTCCGCCATGCGGGCAGCGCACTCGAGCGGAACCCATCGCGGGACCGAGCGGGCAGGAGCGCGTGACTTTCTCCACGTGCCTGCTGGCCCTCGAGCCGGTCTCTCCGCGGGTTCGTGACAGGCCTACCCGTGTGGGCTCAGGCCGCGCCTTCGCCGAGGTACTGCAGCCAGGTCGGGTCCAGTTCGGAACTGGCCGACAGCAGACGCCAGTGCGGACCCTTGGGGGCGACCATCGGATGGTGCAGATCCCAACCCAGCTCGCTCAGGAGTTTGTCGGCCTTGCGGTGGTTGCACGGCGCGCACGAGGCGACGCAGTTCTCCCACGAGTGCGCGCCGCCGCGGCTGCGCGGAATCACGTGGTCGATGGTCTCGGCCTTGCCGCCGCAGTAGGCGCAGCGGTAGCGGTCGCGGTGCATGAGGGCGGCGCGGGTCATGGGTACCCGTGCCCGGTAGGGGACGCGCACGTAGTTGCGTAGTCGGATGACCGAGGGGAGCGCCACCGAGGCCCCGGCGGAATGCACGACCGGACCCTCCGGGTTGTCGTGCACGGTATCGGCCTTGTCGCAGATCAGCAGCACGATGGCGCGGCGCGCGGACAGGGCGGTGAGCGGCTCGTACGTGGCGTTCAGAAGCAGCACGCGGCGTTTGGCCCAGGCGGGAACGGGTGCTGCGGTGGGCGGATGATGCGAATGCTCGCGATGGTCGCCCGGATGGGCAGGCTCGGGATGAGCGCCCGGGTGATGCTCGGCATGAGAATGGTCGGACAGTAAGTGCAGCGGAGTAGCCCCCGACCCACGATTGTGGACGTCGGCGGGCTGGAGTTGTCGATGCGTCCGCGCCTCGTGTCGGGCGCCGTGCCGCTGCTTCATGGGCCATACCCCGGTTTCGTATTCGTCCGATTGTGTGGTATCTCGGCAGACTGCCACCCAGTTGACCATGACTCGGCGCACAATGCACGGTGATTTCACACATTGTCGGGCACATTCGGATGAACGGGACGTGACAATCTTGCACCCCCGCGCGGCGTGCGTCGAGCAACTCGTGTCGATGTGCTGAGCGGTGTACAAACGGACACCGGTCGGAGCCGCCGCGGCGGCGGTTTCGGCCCGCTCAGGGATGCGGTCCGGACGGAATCGGCGGGAGTGGGCAGAATGGGTGTCGTGACTTCGGGCGAGCAGACTGCAACTTCCTTCTACGAGGCCGTGGGCGGCGAGGAGACCTTCCACCGGATCGTGGCGGCCTTCTACCGCGAGGTGGCCGAGGACGAGGTATTGCGGCCGCTGTATCCGGAAGCGGATCTGGGTCCCGCCGAGCGACGGCTGCGCATGTTCCTCGAGCAGTACTGGGGCGGCCCCCGTACCTATTCCGACGAGCGCGGCCACCCGCGCCTGCGCATGCGGCACATGCCGTTCAAGGTGGGTCCGATCGAGCGCGACGCCTGGCTGCGGGCCATGCACATCGCGGTGGCGGAGATCGAGCCGGAGGTGCTCGACGACGCGCACCGGCAGCAGCTGCTCAACTACTTCGAGATGGCCGCCAATTCGCTCATGAACTCGCCTTTCTGAATTCGTTTCGTAGAAGACGCAGCGCCCCACAGCGATTCCGCTCGATGACGGCCGCGCGCTGATCATTTGCTGAAACTGGACAAGTCCCGCCGACGGGCACGCGAAAGTCGGTGTGCTTTGGCACCATTACGGCTGTGACTGATATTTCCGCCGGGGCCGGGGGCGGGACCGCGCAGGTCCCGTGGTGGCGATCGGCCGTGTTCTACCAGGTTTATCCGCGTTCCTTCGCGGACTCCGACGGCGACGGGGTCGGCGATCTGGGCGGGTTGCGCGACAAGCTCGGCTATTTGGAGTTGCTGGGGGTGGACGCGCTGTGGATCTGCCCGGTGATGCGCTCGCCCATGGCCGACGGCGGCTACGACGTGTCCGATCCGCGCGATATCGATCCGCTGTTCGGCGGTATCGCGGCGCTGGACGAGATCATTCTCGAGGCGCACGACCGGGACATGCGGGTCACCATGGACCTGGTGCCCAATCACACCAGCGATCAGCACCCGTGGTTTCGGGCGGCGCTGGCGGCGGGGCCGGGGAGTCCGGAGCGGGCGCGGTATCACTTCCGGGACGGGCGCGGGCCCGACGGCGCTGCGCCGCCGAACAATTGGCCGAGCATCTTCGGCGGCCCGGCCTGGACCCGGGTGACCGAGGCCGACGGCAGACCCGGGCAGTGGTACCTACATATTTTCGCGGCCGAGCAACCCGATCTGAACTGGGAAAACCCGGAGGTCGCGGCCGATTTCGAAAAGACCCTGCGCTTCTGGCTGGAGCGCGGCGTGGACGGTTTCCGGCTCGATGTCGCGCACGGCATGGCCAAACCCGAGGGCCTGCCCGATATGGCCCGCCTGCCCACCCGGATGCTGCACCTCGACGACGATGATCCGCGCTTCAACAACGCTGGCGCGCACGAGATTCACCGGCGCATCCGCAAGGTGATGGACGAATACCCGCACGCGGTCTCGATCGGTGAGGTGTGGGTCAACGACAATGTCCGGTTCGGCGAGTACGTGCGTCCCGACGAACTTCATCTGGCCTTCAACTTCCGACTGGCCCAGACCCCCTTCGAGCCGGACCGGATTCGTGAGGCGGTGGAGAATTCGCTGATCGCGGTGGCCGGGGTCGGGGCCTCACCCACCTGGACACTGTCCAACCACGACATCGAGCGCGAGGTCACCCGCTATGGCGACGGCCCGGTCGGCCAGGCGCGGGCGCGGGCGATGATCATGCTCGAACTGGCGTTGCCCGGGGCCGTATTCGTCTACAACGGAGCCGAATTGGGGCTGCCCAATGTCGACGATCTGCCCGAGGCGGCCCTGCGGGACCCGACCTGGGAACGCTCCGGCCACACCGAACGCGGTCGCGACGGCTGCCGGGTGCCGCTGCCATGGGAGGGTGACCGCCCGGCGTTCGGATTCACCACCGGCACACCATGGCTGCCCATGCCGCCCGGATGGGCGCTGCTGACCGTGGAGAAGCAGCTGGAGCGGCTGGATTCGATGCTGTCGCTGTATCGCATGGCCATCGAATCGCGGGCCGTGCGGCCGGAATTCGCGGGTGGGCTGGAGTGGTACGGGAGTCCGCCCGGCTGTCTGGCGTTCCGGCGCGAGGGCGGTTTGCTGTGCGTGCTCAATGCCACCGACGCCCCGATTCTGTTGCCCGCCGGGGACGTCATCCTGTCGAGCGCGCCCATCAGCGGAAGGAAACTTCCGGCAAACTCGACTGCCTGGCTCGTCTGAAAGGCGAATATTACGACACGGTCGCACTACCCCTTACCGGTCGTAGTAGTCGCGGCCGCATCGACTACCGTTGGGCCGTGAGCATTCTCCAGACAGTGCTGATCTACGTCGGCATCCCGGTCGCGATCTATCTGGTGATCGCCGGTTTGTCGTTCCTCGGCAAGCCGCTGCCGGGCAAGAAGCCGGCACACTATGAACTCGGTGAGAAGTGGACCCAGCCCCCGGTGCTGTGGAGCGCGACCGACGAGGTGACCGTCGCCGGCCACCACGACACTGCTGATTCGCATGGCAACCATGCGGCTATCGACTCCGCCCCGGCGGACCTGATCGGAGGCCGGGCAAGTGGCAACTTCTAATTGGCCCGCGGTGAACCAGGCCGACCTACCTCACGGCTACGCGATCACCACCAGCGGCCGGGTCTCCGGTGTGCACGAGGCGGGCGATCTGTTCAACGACGCCCCGTTCACCGACCGCGAGCGGCTGCTCATGGACAACGCTCTCACCGATGCCACCCGCGCCACCAAGGTGCGCTTCAACATCTACATCGGTGACCTGGGCGCCGACGCCGCCGCCGGTGCCGACGCGCTGTTCCCCGGCACCCCCGAGGCCGCGCGCTCGGTGCTGATCGCCGTGGACCCGAACACCAGCTCCGTCGAGGTGCGCTCCGGCCGCGACGTCGCCGAACGCGCCAACGACCGCGTCTGCCAGCTCGGCGCGACCGCCGCCACCAGCTCCTTCCGTCAGGGTGAGCTGATCGACGGCCTGGTCTCCGCCGTGCGCGTGATGGCCGCCGCCATCGGCCGGGTGTAATCCGCCGAAGAAGTCCAGCCCCGAATCCGTACAGATTCGGGGCTGTTTCATTTCCACCCCGGAAGTCCCGGCCCGTTCGCCCTCAGCAGATCGGGGCGCGGTGGCGAAGCGGGGGCACTTAGGCTCGGGGTTATGGCCGAGCATCCGCGTTTGACAGCTATTCCCGGTGGCCTCGACGAGACCGGACGGGGGGAGCGGCGCGGTGTCGCGCCCGCTCGCGATGCGGGTGTCGCGCCCGCTCGCGAGGTGTCCGGGCGTGAGCGGCCAGGTTCGGTGCGGCCGGACGCCGGGCGTGAGCCGCTGTGGCGCGAGGCGCTCGGAGCCCAATTGCGTTCGCGGCGCTTGGAATTGGGGGAGAAGCTCACCGAAACCGCTGGGCGGGCCGGTATTTCGCCCCAGTACCTGTCCGAGGTCGAGCGCGGCCGCAAGGAACCCTCGAGCGAGATGATCGCCGCGTTGGCGGGTGCGCTCGGCACCAGCCTGAGCGGCTTGACTCTGAGGGTGGCCGAGGAGCTGCGCAACCGTCAGCTGGCCTCGTTCACCCGTACGGCCGCCCCGCAGCGGTACTCCGGCCAGGCCATGCTGTCACTGGCCGCCTGATTTCACGAACATGTACCGGGCGCAAGCCTTCTCGGCTTTCGTATGCCCGATACATGTTCGTCTTGGTCAGTTGCGGGGGCCGAGGATGGTGTCGGCGAGGCCGTAGGCGAGGGCGGCTTCGGCGGTGAAGACGCGGTCTCGGTCGGTGTCGCGGCGCAGTGTTTCGGGGGATTGGCCGGTGTGGGCGGCGAGGATGGCCTCGACCTGGGCTCGCATGCGGACGATTTCGTCGGCCTGGAGGATGAGGTCGGGAATGGTGCCTTGACCGCGAATCGCCGGTTGGTGCAGGACGATTCGGGCGTGCGGGAGGACATTGCGGCGGCCCTTCGCGCCACCGGCCAGCAGGACCGCGCCCACCGCGATGGCCTGGCCCACGCAGGTGGTGACCACGGGGGATTGCAGGTGCTGCATGGTGTCGTAGATGGCCAGCATGGCCGGCAGGTCGCCGCCCTCGCAGTTGATGTAGAGGTTGATGTCCTGGCCGGGGCTCTCGGCGTCCAGGTGCAGCAGTTGGGCGATGAGGGCGTTGGCGACGCCGGAGTCGATCGGCGTGCCCAGGTAGACGATGCGCTCGGTCAGCAGGTGCGAGTAGACGTCCATGATGCGTTCGCCGCGCGGGTCGCGGGCGATGACGTTCGGGATGGTGTAGCTGGTCATGCTGTGCCTCCTGGAAATGGGCGGGGCCGCAGGTGATTACGCCGAGATGCCCAGGCGTGGACGGTCGGGGATGACCTGGTTGAAGGACTCCACGATGCCGTCGATGAAGCCGTATTCGCGGGCCTGCGTGGCGGTGAACCAGCGGTCGTGCAGGGAGTCCTCGAAGACGCGGTCGTAGGGCTGCCCGGTGTCCTCGGAGATGCGGCTGAGGATGGTCTGCACGGTGTAGCGCAGGTCGTCGGCCTGTACCTCCACCTCGACCGCGCTGCCGCCGATCCCCGCGGAGCCCTGGTGCATGAGGATGCGGGCGTGCGGGAGGGCCAGCCGCCGCCCGGGCGTCCCGGCCGACAGCAGGAATTGCCCCGCGCTGCAGGCCAATCCGAGCGCGAGGGTGGAGACCTCGCAGGGGATCAGGCGCATGACGTCGCGGATGGCGAGCATGGCCGGTACCGAACCGCCGGGGGAGTGGATCCACAGCGAGATCCCGGCGTCGGGATCCTCGGCCGCCAGCGTCAGGAACTGGGTCATGAGCAGTGCGCCATTGTCGTCGTCGAGCTGGCCGTCGAGCACCAGCACCCGGCGGGCGTAGAGCTGTTCGCGGGTCCGCCAGTTGAACATCGGGGTCTTGTTCTCTGCCATGACTTCACGGTGCCGCACACCGCCGGCGAAAGCCCGGCCGCGCTGCTGTCGGCAGATCCGCTCACAGCAGCGGGATTCGGGACCCAGGAATCGGGGGCACCGGTTCGACGGTCTTCAAAGCGTGGGTTACGAGCCCTACTGTCCTGGGCGGTCGGGAAATTCGGGAAAGGACCAACGCATGAACTTCGTCGCCACCTCCACCGGCAGTGATGTCGGCAACCTGGCTGCCGCCCTGCTGAAGCTGCTGGGCATCACGTCGATGTGCACCATTTCGGCGAACTGGGTCGGGTGCAACCCCACCCAGATTTGGTAGGGGCACGACTACCCGATTTCTGGGTGAAAAGGGCGACAGCCCCTCCCGCGCACGGGAGGGGCTGTCGCCCTTTTCGAAAGGTGTTGCCGCCGTGTCCTAGCCGCAGTCGAAGGCGCGGGCGCGCAGCGAGCGCTCGATGCCCGCCTTGCCCTCGAGCACCAGGCGGCGCAGGGCGGGCGGGTGGTCCCCGGCGAGGAACTTGTCGGCGACCGCCACCGCCTCGTCGGTGATGGCCCAGTGCGGGTAGAGGCCGACCACGACGGTCTGAGCGACCTCGCTGGAGCGGCGCTCCCACACCGAGGGGATCTCGGCGAAATACCGCTCCACATAAGGCGTCAGCAGCTCGGCCTGGCCCGCGGGTGCGAAGCCGGCGACGATGGCGCGGGTGGTGATGTTGGCGACCGAGTCGTCGTTCATCACGGTGTCCCACGCCTGCTCCTTGACCGCGGCCTGCGGGCGGGCGGTCGCGGCCGCGGCGGCCTGGCGGCGGCCGGCGGCGGTGTTGTCGCGCGCCAGTTCCTCGTCGATGAGCGGGGTTTCGATGCCGTCGGAGTCGATGGCCCCGGCCGCCGCGAGCGCCTGGGTGAGTCGCCAGCGCAGATCGGTGTCGACGGTCAGTCCCGACAGGCCCACGCCCTCCGGATCACCGGCGAGCAGCTGCCGCAGCACCTGCACGTGCCGGTCCGCGAGCACCGCGCCGGTGAGCGCGTTGACGAACGCCAGCTGGTGATCCGAGCCCGCACCCGCTGCACGCGCCAGCTCCAGCAGCCGGTCGGCGTAGGCGGGCCAGCCCTGCGCGGTCGCCCACTCCGGGTCGGCGTAGGCGCCCAGCGCGGTGCTCGCTTGCATGAGCAGCCGTTGCACGACGCCGATTTCGGTTTCCGCGCCGACGCCGCGCTGCACCAGAGCCACGAAGTCGCGGGCCTTCATCTCGGCCTGGCGGGTCATCTCCCAGGCGGCCGACCAGGCCAGCGTGCGCGGCAGCGGTTCGGCGATATCGGCGATGCGCGCCACCACCGTCTCCAGCGAGTCGGCGTCGAGGCGGACCGAGCAGTAGGTGAGGTCGTCGTCGTTGATCAGCACGAGCTTGCCGCGGCCGACGCCGACCAGCTCGGGCACCTCGGTGCGCTCGGCCGGGTCGATATCGAGCTCGACGCGCTTGGTGCGCACCAGCTTTCCGTCCTGGTCGTCGTAGACGCCGATGGCCAGGCGGTGCACGCGACGCTCACCGGCGCCGGGCTCCGCGCCCTCCTGGATGACGGTGAAGGAGGTGAACTTCCCGTCCGCGTCCACGGTGAAGTCGGGGCGCAGGATGTTCAGGCCGGTGGTCTTGAGCCACTGCGCGCCCCAGTCCGACAGGTCGCGACCCGACGCCTTCTCCAGCGCGCCGACCAGATCGTCGAAAGTGGCGTTGCCGTAGGCGTGTTCGGTGAAGTAGTCGCGCAGACCCGCCAGGAACGGCTCCTCGCCGACGTAGGCGACGAGCTGCTTGAGCACGGAAGCGCCCTTGGCGTAGGTGATTCCGTCGAAGTTGACCTCGACGGCGGCCAGGTCCGGGATGTCGGCGGCGATGGGGTGGGTGGAGGGCAGCTGGTCCTGCCGGTACGCCCAGGACTTCTCCACATTCGCGAAAGTGGTCCAGGCATTGGTGTATTCGGTCGCCCCGACCTGGCACAGCACCGAGGCGAAGGTGGCGAAGGACTCGTTCAGCCACAGGTCGTCCCACCACTTCATGGTGACCAGGTCGCCGAACCACATGTGCGCCATCTCGTGCAGGACGGTCTCGCAGCGGCGCTCGTAGGAGGCGCGGGTCACCTTGGAGCGGAACACGTAATCCTCGAGGAAGGTGACCGCACCGGCGTTCTCCATTGCGCCCGCGTTGAATTCGGGCACGAACAGCTGGTCGTACTTGCCGAAGGCGTAGGGCACACCGAAATTGGTGTGGTAGAAGCCGAAGCCCTGCTTGGTCTCGGTGAAAAGCCGTTCGGCGTCCATGAATTCGGCCAGCGAGGCGCGGCAGTAGATGCCGAGCGGGATCTCGCCGTGCGAATCACGGTAGGTGTCGGTCCATTTCGCGTACGGACCGGCGATGAGCGCCACCAGGTAGGTGCTCATGCGCGGGGTGGTGGCGAAGGTGTGGCGGACCACGGTGCCGATCTTGTGGGTGTCGACGACCGCGCCGTTGGAGATGACCTCCCAGTCCTCGGGCGCGGTGACGATGACGTCGTAGGTGGCCTTGAGGTCGGGCTGGTCGAAGCAGGCGAACATGCGCTTGCAGTCGGCGGTTTCGAACTGCGAGTACAGGTAGACCTTGTTGTCGGTGGGGTCCACGAAGCGGTGCAGGCCCTCGCCGGTGTTGGAGTACTCGCCGTCGGCCTCGACGACGAGCTCGTTGCTGGCGGCCAGGTTCGGCAGGACCAGGCCCCGCTCCTCGTCGTAGCCGCTGACGTCCAGGGCCACGCCGTTGAGGACGGCCGAGCGCACGCCCGCGCCCACGAAGTCGATGAAGGTCTGCGCACCCGGGGTCGCGGTGAAGGTCACCGTGGACTTGGTGTGGAAGCTCTCCCGGCGCGGTTCCTCGGCATTGGTGGGCTGACCGGTCAGATCCAGTTCGACCCGGTAGTTCTCCACCTGGACCGTCGCGGCGCGTTCGATCGCCTGCTCGCGGGTGAGATTCGGTGCGGACAAGGGGGCTCCTTCGCTCTCGGAGAACTACTGCCGTGCAGGTGCACCCGGCTCGCCGGGCGGCGCTGCCCGCGGTCCGGTGCGTGATGCGGTGTTCCCCACAATGCCATGTCCGGGTGGTCGGAGGTGGTGGGTACGCTGTGCGCGGCAGCAATCGCCCAGCACGAGGAGGACCGTTGAAGCACATCCACGCCGGTAAGGTGCGCGACCTGTACGAGGACGGCGACTCGCTGATCCTGGTCGCATCCGACCGGGTGTCGGTGTACGACGTGGTCCTGCCGACGCCGATCCCGGACAAGGGCGCACTGCTCACCCAGCTGTCGAACTGGTGGTTCGGGTTCTTCTCCGATGTGCCCAACCACATTCTGTCCACCACCGACGTGCCCGCCGAGTTCGCGGGCCGCGGCGTGCGGGTCAAGCCGCTGCGGATGGTGAAGGTCGAGTGCATCGCGCGCGGCTACCTGACCGGCGGCGGCCTGGCCGAGTACCAGCGCTCCGGCACCGTGTCCGGGATCGCGCTGCCGCCCGGCCTGCGTGACGGCGACAAGCTGCCCGAGCCCATCTTCACCCCCACCACCAAGGCCGACGAGGGCCACGACGAGCCGATCAGCTTCGACGACGTGGTGAACCAGGAGGGCAAGGAGATCGCCGAGAAGCTGCGCGACCTGACCCTCGAGATCTACTCGCGCGGCGCGGACCACGCCGCCGCCCACGGCGTGATCATCGCCGACACGAAGATCGAACTCGGTTGGGACGGTGACGTTCTCACCGTGGGCGACGAGGTGCTGACCTCCGACTCCTCGCGCTTCTGGCCCGCCGACGACTACGAGCCGGGTCGCCCGCAGAAGTCTTTC
The DNA here is from genome assembly GCF_035818515.1 of Nocardia sp. CDC153. Lineage (NCBI taxonomy): Bacteria > Bacillati > Actinomycetota > Actinomycetes > Mycobacteriales > Nocardiaceae > Nocardia > Nocardia sp. CDC153. The sequence goes on from NZ_JAYKYU010000005.1 coordinate 541,849, forward strand.
GACAAGCAGTTCGTGCGCGACTGGGCCACCTCCACCGGGTGGAACAAGGAGTACCCGGGTCCGGAGATCCCGGCCGAGGTGATCGACGTGACCCGCCAGAAGTACGTCCAGGCGTATGAACTGATCACCGGCAACAAATGGAACGGCGTCCAGGCCTAGGCTGGAACCGGTTCGGCGGCAAGGAATTCCGTGACGAACTCGTCGGCGCGGCGCTCCAGATCGGCGTATTGCGCCGCGCGTTCCGCGCCGACGGTGGCCGGGTCGATGAGCAGTTTGCCGTCCGCGCCGATGCGCTGGCGGCGCTCCTCGGCATCGGGTAGCAGGCCGACGGCCGAGTGGGAGAAGCCGCAGTAGTAGGCGATTCCCATATTGAGCTGGCCTTCGAGGGTCTGCTGCATGAATCCGACGAGCGGATCGTCGGCGGCCGCGCCGGCCAGGCCGAGCCACAGCATCCGCTTTCCGGCCAGGCGTGGCTTGCTGCGGCCGTAGGCGAAACCGTAGTTCCAGACGCGGTCGATCCAGCCCTTGAGCACGGCGGGAACGCTGGCCCAGTAGACGGGGAAGACGGCGATCACGAGGTCGGCGGCCAGGATTCGGTCCATGTGCTGGTGGACCTCGGGGGAGTAGGTCTTCTCGCGATTCCCCCAGTCGGGTTGATCGGCGACGGTCATGCGCGGGTCGAAGCCCTCGGCGTGCAGGTCCAGCAGGTCGACGCGGTATCCGGCGGCTTCCAGGCGCGCGGTGGCGCGGCGGGCGATGTGCGCGGTCAGCGAATCGGAGCGGTGATGGGCGACCACGACCAGTGCGGTTCGGATATTCTGATCGATATCGTTGTGCGACAAGGGATTTCCTCCTGAATCGGGTGGTTCTGGCGGTTCGATGTCTCCAGTACACCCGCCCGACCGTGGACGATCCATGGGTGATCGGCTTCATTGGATAGGAATTCGTCTACGCTGGATCGAGTGGATCCTCTGAGCAGACTGTTGGGCGGTATTCGTGCCGAGGGTTCGGTGCTGACACATGCCGTCATGCCCGCACCCTGGACCATCCGGTTCGCCGATCGCGCCCCACTCACCATGATCACCGTCCTGCGCGGCGGCGGGGTGCTGCTGCTGCCGGATGGCACGCAGCGGACGCTCGGGCCCGGTGACACCGCGCTGGTGCGCGGTCCGGACGAATTCCGCTTCGTCTCCGCGGATTACGCGATCGCGGACCGTCACCACGTTCGCCCGACCGAATACGAGATCGCCTGTTTCATCGGCGATTCCGAATGCTCGGGCGAGGAATTGACCGGAATCCATTGGGGCAGTGAGGCCGATGCCACCGCACTGCTGGTCGGCGCGTACCGCACGTCCACCCGTCGCCACGACCGTCTGCTGCGCGCACTGCCGGAATTCCTGGTGATCCATGAGAACATGGACACCTGCGCCTGGTTCGAGCAGGCCGCCGCCTCGGCGGTCGACCAGAGTGCGGGCTCGCAGGCCATGATGGATCGCCTGCTGGACTGGAGTCTGGTGTGCACGCTGCGCACCTGGTTCGAACAGGCCGGGCCCGACGCCCCGACCTGGTTCCGCGGCCTGTCCGATCCGGTCGTGGCCCCCGCCCTGCACGCCATCAACACCACCTTGGGCGCACCCTGGACGGTGGCCTCACTGGCCGCCGAATCACAGGTCTCCCGAGCCTTTTTCGCCAAGCGTTTCGCCGCCGTCATGGGCCAGCCGCCCTTGACCTACCTCACCGCGGCCCGCATGGACGAGGCCGAGGAGCTCCTCACCGACACCGACCTCACCGTCGCCCAGATCGCCAAATCCGTCGGCTACGCCGACCCGTTCGGCTTCTCCGCCGCCTTCAAACGCCACCGCGGCCTCAGCCCCACCGCCTTTCGCGCGGCGGCCGCCTGATCCGGCGTCAGGTGGCGCGGCGGAGGCGGGCGGCTCGGATGGTGAGGTAGTCGCGTTCGGGGAGGCTGGTGGTGGCTCGGGCGGCGGCCGCGTAGGCGGCGATGGCTTCTTCTGGGTCGCCTGCCATTTCGTAGAGGTGACCGCGGACGGCGGCCAGTCGGTGATTGCCCGCCAGTGAATCCTGAAGCGTGTCGGTGAGATCCAGGCCCGCTTGGGGGCCGTGCACCATGGCGAGGGCGACCGCGCGATTGAGGGTCACCATCGGGTTGGGGGATTGGCGTTCGAGGGCGTTGTACAGCAGGAGGATTCGGGGCCAGTCGGTGTCCTCGGGGCGCAGCGCCTGGGCGTGCAGGGCGGCGATGGCGGCCTGAATCTGATACTGGCCGATGAGGCCGCTGCGCACGGACGCGGTGGCGAGTCGCACACCCTCGATGATCATTTCGCGGTCCCACAGGCTGCGATCCTGTTCCGCGAGCGGGATCAGCTCGCCGCGTTCGCCGGTGCGGGCCGCGCGCCGGGCGTCGGTGAGCAGGAGCAAGGCGAGCAGGCCGGTGACCTCAGGATTATCCGGTAGCGCGCGAAACAGGGCCCGCGCCAACCGGATCGCCTCGGTCGACAGGTCGGCCCGATGTAGTCGATCACCGCCGCTGGTATGCCCCTCGGTGTAGATCAGATAGAGCACCCGCAGCACGTTGTCGAGTCGCTCATTCCATTCCCCCCGTTGCCCATTCGCCGCGACGGGCATGGCGAACGGCCGTTCCTCGGCGGCCAGCCGCTTCTTGGCGCGTGTGATCCGTTGCGCCATGGTGCGTTCCGGCAGCAGAAAGGCGCGCGCGATCTCCTCGGTGGTCAGACCTCCGACCGCGCGCAGGGTCAGCGCGATGGCGCTCGCGGGCGTCAGCGCTGGATGACAGCACAGAAAGAGCAACGTCAGCGTGTCGTCCCGGCCCGCGGCACCCGACGCCCCGCCGAGCCCATCCCGGACCGGCCGATTGCCGTTCGGTGCGTCGCCGCTCGGACGGTCGGCTCGGCCGGGTCCCATGCCGACGCCGAAGGCGTTGGGCCGCGCGCAATCCGGCGGACCCGCCAGCCCCGGCAGCTCCGCATCCGCCAGTGCCGCGATGGCGGCCTCGGCCGGATCGGGGGCGGCCTGCTGCCATGCGGGATCGCGAACCGCGTTGGCGGCCTCGCGATTCCGGCGAGCCGATTCGGCGCGGATCGCGTCGATCAGGCGGCGCTGGCCGACCGAGATGAGCCACGCGCGGGGGTTGTCGGGGATGCCGTCGGCGGGCCATTGGGTGGCGGCGGAGAGCAGCGCCTCCTGGACGGCGTCCTCGGCGGCGTCGAAGTCGTTGTAGCGGCGCACGAGTGCGCCGAGGACCTGCGGCGCGAGATCGCGCAGCAGGTCCTCGAGGGTGCGGTCCGCCGTCACAGGTCGGTGGTGGGAGCGCTCATGATGGGACGCACTTCGATGTACTCGCCGATCGGCTTGCCGCCCGGGCCGGGTGCCGCGGACGCCTTGGCCGCGATCTCCACGGCGCGCTCGGGAGAGTCGACGTCGATGATCCAGTACCCGGCCAGGAATTCCTTCGTTTCCGGGAAGGGCCCGTCGGTGACCACCGGCGCGGAACGGCCGTCGGACATGACGATGCGCGCCTGGCCCGGATCGGCGAGGCCCTGGGCGTCCACGAGTTCGCCGGACTTGGCCAGTTCCTCGCCGAGGGCGTGCTGGAAATCGATGTGCGCCTGAATCTCCTCGGGCTCCCAGTCGCCGATGAAGGTGTCGCAGTAGGCGGCGGGGGAGTAGGTCTTGATCAGGATGTACTTCACGATCGGCTCCTTCGAATGTGCGCGCCCCGGTGGCGCTCTCCTACGCAGGTCGGAGCCGTGCACGCCGTTTCGACGTACTCCTCACTCCCCATTTATATGGCCGTGGTCACAGCTTGTCGGGATCCACGGCCTCGCCGCCGAGGATCAACTGTTTGATCTTTTCCGTCACATCCCACACGTTCACATTCATTCCGGCCAGCACCCGATTCCCGGAGTCCAGCCAGTAGGCCACGAACTCGCGTTTGCCGAGGTCACCGCGCACCACGACCCGTGCCTGCTGCTTGGGCGCGACGTAGCCCGTGTACTCCATGCCGAGGTCGTATTGATCGGTGAAGAAGTAGGGCAGCCGGTCGTAGACGGCCGGTTTGCCGAGCATGGTCAGCGCCGCGACCGCGGGCTGATTGAGCGCGTTGGCCCAGTGCTCCACCCGGATTCGCTGCTCCAGCACCGGATGCAGCTGATCGGCGATATCCCCGACCGCCACAATGTCCGGGTCGCTGGTCGCCAGGCTCTCGTCCACGAGAACGCCGCCGCCGACGGCCAGCCCGGCATCGTCGGCCAGTTCGATATTGGGTCGCGCGCCCACGGCCACCAGCACCGCGTCCGCCTCGATCACGGTGCCGTCGTCGAGCCGCACGCCGGTGGCCTTGCCGTCGGCGACGGTGATCTCGTCGACCTTCGCCCCGCACCGCAGATCGACACCGTGATCGCGATGCAGCTGCGCGAACACCTCACCCATCTCCCTGCCGAGCGCCGCCCGCAGCGGCACCGATTCGGCTTCCAGCACAGTCACTTCCACGCCGGCCGAACGCGCCGCCGCGGTCACCTCGAGCCCGATCCAGCCTGCGCCGATGACGGCCAGCCGCCGCGCGGTGCCGAACATGGCCAGCAGGGCGTCCGAGTCCTCGATGGTGCGCAGCGTGTACACGCCCTCGGCGTCCGCGCCCGGCAGCCGCAGCAGGCGCGGGCGGGAACCGGTGGCCAGCGCCAGTTTGTCGTAGGGCAGCGTCGTTCCGTCCGGCAGCGCAATCGTTTTGGTGGCGCGGTCCACGGCGGTGACGGTGGTGCCGAGCAGGACCTCGACATGGTGATCGCGATACCACTGCGCGGGATCCACGGTGAAGTCGACCAGCGCCTTCTTGCCCAGCAGATGCTCCTTGGACAGCGGCGGCCGCTCGTAGGGCAGCTGCTCCTCGGCGCTGACGAGCGTGACCGTCCCGTCGAAGTCATTGGCGCGCAAGGCTTCCGCGAGCTTGGCCGCGGCCAGCCCACCTCCCGCGATGACGAACCTGGATGTGGTCATGCCGAAACCTCCCTGCTGCCGCGGTCGGGTTCCACCCCGACGCATATCCCGACGAGGCCGATATTCCGACACTAACCCCGGCCGGAGTGGGCGGCGCGGAAATATCGGCAACAATCCTGGTTGTTGCGGATGGAGTACGGCGCTCGAGCGCTTGGTGTAGAGCGCTGCCCCGAGCCGTCGACAAGCTGCGAAAGGACTTCCTGTGAGCGACACCAAGAAGGACCGGGTCGATTTCTGGTTCGACCCGCTGTGCCCGTGGTGCTGGATCACCTCCCGCTGGATCCTCGAGGTCGAGCAGGTGCGCGATATCGAGACGCACTTCCACGTCATGAGCCTGTCGGTGCTCAACGAGGGCCGCGAGGGCCTGCCGCCGCAGTACGAGGAACTGCTGGCGACCGGCTGGGGCCCGGTGCGCGTCGCCATCGCGGCCGCCCAGGAGCACGGCGACAAGGTGCTGCTGCCGCTGTACACCGCCATGGGCACCCGCTTGCACAACCGGCGGGCCGAGTACGAGCGCGAGGACGGCTCGCGCGCGGAACTGCTGGCGCAGATCATCTCCGAGTCGCTGGCCGAGGTGGGCCTGCCCGCGCAGCTGGCCGAGGCCGCCAACGCCACCGACTTCGACGAGGCCCTGCGCGCCTCGCACCACGCCGGGATGGACAAGGTCGGGCCGGACGTCGGCACCCCGACCATTCACATCAACGACGTCGCCTTCTTCGGTCCGGTGCTGTCGCGCATTCCGCGCGGCGAGGAGGCGGGCAAGGTGTGGGACGGCGCGGTCGCGCTGGCCTCCTACCCGCACTTCTTCGAGCTGAAGCGGACCCGCACCGAGGACCCCGCCTTCGACTGAGAGGCTCGCCCGAAAACCGATCGGGCGGGTCCGTACTTGCGGACCCGCCCGATCGGTGTGGATGCGAAAGCTCAGTTGGGGCGGCGGTATTCGTCGTAGCTGGGGGCCTCGCCGTAAAACTGCGGTGCGCCGTATCCGGGAGTAGTGCCGTACCCCTGGGGAGACCCGTAACCGCTCGGGGGCTGGTAGCCGCTATAGGGCGGGGGCAGGGCCGGTTGGGTCGGTGCGCTGGGGCGCCAGAACAGTTTGCCGTGGCGGCTGCGGTCGCGCAGCGCCCACATGCGCCAGGTCAGGACGGGATGGCTGGCCATGGCGTTGACGATCCAGACGAAGAAGCCCTTCTCCTGCGCGGCGCGGTCGGCCATCTCGTCGAAGCCCACCAGATTGTTGAGGTACTTGCCGCCCGCGAGGGTCTGCATGGCCGCGGGCGCGCCCTGCGGACGGTTGCAGAAGCCGTGATTGTCGGCGGTGTACTCCTGCGCACGGATCAGTGAGATGCCCAGGATCGGCACATACGAGCCCGCGAACATGCCGAGCTGTCGCCAATACGAGACGTGCCCGGCCGCGATGTGCCCGACCTCGTGGCCGATGATGAACGCCAGCGCGTCGGGATTGCGTGCCGCGCCGCCGATTTCGAACAGATCGCTGTAGACGACCACGAACCGCCGGAAGCCGTGCCCGGAGGCGAAGGCGTTGATCTGGCCGTTGCCCAGCACGACGTAGGCGTCGGGCACCTTCTTCAGGCCGAAGCGGGCGGCCGCCTCCTGCACCATCCGATAGCCCTCGGGAAACTGCGTGGGCGACATCTTGATGCCGTTGATGCGTTGGGTCGCATAGGTCATACCGCGAATCAGGTAGACGATCAGCGGCGCGAACACCAGGATCAGGGTCAGCTGCCCGGCATTGCCGGTGACCAGGAGCAGCAGCGCGATCAGATACGCGATGACCGTGATGATGACGACGATCACCAGCAGCGGGATCTCCCAGCTGTGCCGCGCGGGCATGCCGTACGGGGACAGGCCCCGGGTCTGCTGCACCACCGGCGGCGGGGGCGGCGAATACGGTTGCTGCTGACTCCAACCCGGCGGCCCCAGCCGCGGGTCCCACCCGGACACACCATTGATCGTGGCGACGGGGTGGCTCCCCGTGGGCTGCCCCGGTAGCCCGCCAGCGGTTTGCCCCCCGTAGGCGTTCGGCGGTTGTGATCTGTCGTCGGACGTCATGCCTGGATAGTACGTTTCAGCGTCCGGGCCGGTTCGGCCTCGGTGAGAGCCCCCTGCCGAGCGACCGCGAGCGCCCTGACACAATCGCTGCCATGCGCGTATACCTGGGTGCCGACCATGCCGGTTTCGAACTGAAGAACCACGTCAAGACTCACCTCGAGGGCCAGGGCCACGAGGTCGTCGACTGCGGCGCGCTGGAATACGACGCCCTCGACGACTACCCGGCCTTCTGCATCGAGGCCGCCCGCCGCGTGGTGGCCGACCCGGGTTCGCTGGGCTTCGTGTTCGGCGGCTCCGGCAATGGCGAGCAGATCGCCGCCAACAAGGTGCCCGGCGCGCGCTGCGCCCTCGGCTGGAGCGTGGAGACCGCCCAGCTGGCCCGCCAGCACAACAATGCCCAGCTGCTCGGCATCGGCGGCCGCATGCACACCACCGAGGAAGCCCTCGCCATCGTCGACGCCTTCGTGACCACCCCGTGGTCGAACGAGGAGCGCCACCAGCGCCGCATCGATATCCTCGCCGAGTACGAGAAGACCGGCGTTCCCCCGGCCCTCCCGAACTGACCTGTGCCCGAAGGTCATACGCTGCACCGCCTCGCGAAGCTGCACCACAAGCGCTTCGCGGGCGGTCAGGTCCGAGTCTCCAGCCCACAGGGTCGCTTCGCCGACGGCGCGGCCCTGCTCGACGGCCGCATCCTGACCCGCGCCGAAGCGTGGGGCAAACACCTTCTGCACCACTATGATTCGGGCGTCACCCTGCACATCCATCTGGGGATGTACGGCAAGTTCACCGAATCCCCGGTCCCCATGGACCCGCCCGTCGGCGAGGTCCGCATGCGGCTGATCGGCGGCGGCCGCAAGGGCGAACTCCACGGCACCGACCTGCGCGGCCCCAACGCCTGCGAAATCCTGCACGCCCCCGAAGTCGACGCCCTCACTTCCCGTCTCGGCCCCGACCCCCTGCGCCCCGACGCCGATCCGGACCGCGCCTGGCACCGCATCAGCCGCTCCCAACGCCCCATCGGCGCACTGCTCATGGACCAGAAAGTCCTCGCCGGAGTCGGCAACGTCTATCGCGCCGAAGTCCTCTTCCGGCATGGCATTTCACCGCATCGGCCCGGAAAGTCGTTGAGCCGCAGCGAGTGGGACGAGATGTGGGCGGATCTGGTGGCCCTGATGAAAGTCGGCGTCCGCCGCGGCCTGATGCACGTCGTGCGCCCCGAACACGACCACGGCGCACCGTCCTACGCGCCCGACCGCCCTCGCACCTACGTCTACCGCCGACTCGGCGAGCCCTGCCGCCTGTGCGCCACCCCGGTCCTGCATTCGGTCATGGAGGGCCGCAACCTCTTCTGGTGCCCGACCTGCCAGCCCGGCTGAATCAGGTCATGGGTGGTTCTGGTCGGGCGGTGAAGGCGGGGACAGTTCGTCGATGAGCTGTTCTACGCGGGTGCGGATTTCGTCGCGGATGGGCCGGACGGCGGTGATGTCCTTGCCTGCCGGGTCGTCGAGTTTCCAGTCGCGGTAGTCGACGCCGGGGAAGTAGGGGCAGGTGTCGCCGCAGCCCATGGTGATCACGATGGTCGAGGTTTCGACGGTGTCGGGGGTGAGGACTTTGGGCGTCTGGTCGGTGATATCGATGCCAACCTCGCGCATCGCTTCCACGGCGGCGGGATTGATCGTGTCGGCGGGGGCTGTACCGGCGGAACGGACTTCGATTCGATCCCCCGCCAGGTGGGTGAGGAATCCCTGGGCCATCTGGGAGCGTCCGGCGTTGTGGACGCAGACGAACAGCACGCTCGGCTTGGGGGATGTCATTGCGGGCGTGGGCCTTTCAGTCCGGGGTGTGGGAGTGCGGCATGACGACGTCGTCGGCGGGCGTGGGCGCGGAAGGGTAGAGGAGCGCGACCAGTCCTAGGCCGATCAGGGCGCCGAAAAGTTGGGCGGCGATGAACCCGGGTGCCGAGGTCGGGGCGATGCCGGCGAAGGTGTCGGTGAACATCCGGCCGACGGTGACCGCCGGGTTGGCAAAACTCGTTGAGCTGGTGAACCAGTAGGCTGCGCCGATCCACGCGGCCACGGCGGTCGGTGCCAGCGCGGTGCGACCGGTGCGCGCGAGGGCGAAGATCAGCGCGATCAATCCGGCCGTGGCGACGACCTCGCCGAGTAGGTGCCCGGCATCGACGCGATGATGGGTGGATATCTGCGCGGCGGGCAGGTTGAACATGAGGTTGGCCAGCACGGCACCGGCGATGGCGCCGAACGTCTGGGCCGTGATGTAGGCGGCGGTCTCGGCTCCGGTCAGCCCGGTGGAGTGTCGGCGGCCTGCGAGCCAATCCGCCAGGGAGACAGCGGGATTGAAGTGCGCACCGGAAACGGGGCCGAACAGCACAATGAGCACGGCCAGGCCGAGGACGGTTGCCGTGGAGTTCTCGAACAGCTGGATGCCGATGTCATTCGGTGAGAGCCGCTGGGCGGCGATGCCGGAACCGGCGACGATCGCGACGAGGGTGGCGGAACCCACCGCCTCGGCCGCCATCCGCCGGGCCAGCGTCGGCGCACTTGCGCTCATGCCGGTCCGGCCATCGCGTCGACGGGAACCAGGATGTCGGAAAGGCGTTGCAGCGCTTCGGGGATGACTCGGTAGTAGACCCAGGTGCCGCGGCGTTCGGAGGTCAGGAGGCCGGCTTCGCGCAGGACCTTCAGGTGGTGGGAGATGGTGGGCTGGGACAGGTCGAAGGACGGGGTCAGTTCGCAGACGCAGACCTCTTCGCCGCGCGCGGCCGCGATCAAGGACAGCAGGCGCAGGCGGACCGGGTCGCCGAGGGCCTTGAAGGTGGTCGCGAGTGTGGCGGCGGTGTCGTTGTCCAGAGGCGAGGACAGCGTGGTTTCGCAGCAGCTGGCGGTGGAAGCGATCAGCGAGAGATCCTGTTTCGACACTCATCAATATTGACAGATATCTAATCAGCGCGCCAGACTTACTTTGATAGATATCGATACAGCCCGCTCGGGACGTGACAATCGCCGATGTCGGGCCGTCGAAAGGATGTGATTCCCATGCCGGGACAGGGTGACGAGCTGCGCGAGACCGTGCGCGAGCGGTATGCCGCCGCCGCGGTGGCCGTGGCGGGCGGCGGCACGGCCGAGGACTGCTGCGGCGGAAGTGACTGCTGCGCGACGGGTACGATCGACATCGACGAGAACTTCGGTGCGAGCCTCTACGGTGCCGCGGACCGGGATCAGCTGCCGATCCAGGCCGTGGCCGCCTCGCTCGGCTGCGGTAACCCGACCGCGGTGGCGGACCTGCGCGAGGGCGACGTCGTCCTCGACCTCGGGTCCGGCGGCGGCATCGATGTGATGCTGTCCGCACGCCGCGTCGGGCCGACCGGCAAGGCCTACGGCGTCGACATGACCGACGAAATGCTCGCCCTCGCACGGGAAAACACCGCCAAGGCGGGCGTCACCAACGCGGAGTTCCTGAAGGGCACCATCGAATCGATCCCCCTCCCCGACAACACGATCGACGTCGTGATCTCCAACTGTGTGATCAACCTGTCCACCGACAAGCCCGCCGTCTTCGCCGAAATGGCCCGCGTCCTGACCCCCGGCGGCCGCATCGGCATCGCCGACGTCATCGCCGAGGACGCCCTGACCCCCGCCGAACGCGCCCAACGCGGCGACTACGTCGGCTGCATAGCGGGCGCGCTCTCCTTCACCGAATACCGAAACCACCTGGAAGCGGCCGGATTCGCCGACATCCAGATCGAACCAACCCACCCGGTAGCCGACGGCATGCACTCCGCGATCATCAAGGCCGTCAAACCCACCCACCCCACCTGCTGCGCCCCCGACTGCTGCCAGCCGAGTTGAACGCTTCAGTACGTCAGCACACGACGCAGGTTACATCCGGCAACGAGCCCAGATCGGCTTTGGCGTCTGTAGTCACCACCGCTCGGCCGGTTGCCGCGGCGGTCGCCGCAATAATCAGATCGTGAGCGCCGCGTGGTCGGCCGGTATGCCGTACGTATGCCATCAAGCGAGCATGGAATCGAGCGACATCCAGTGTGTGGTCTTCGATCGGCGTTGCCGCGATGAAAGCGTCCACGAAGGCTTTCCGTGCACCCTGATGGGTTGAATTCGCAAGTTCCACACCAAGATACAGCTCCGAAACGGTGATCATGGCGATGGCGATATCGTCGTCGGGCCGCAAGATGCGTGCCAAATCGACCTTGCCCCGTTCGGCGGCTATGACGACTCCGGTGTCGAGGATCAGTCGTCGTCCCATTCCGCCCCCGCCCCGTCGATCAGCAGTTCGCGGGCGGCCTCGATGTCCTCACCGAACCCGGCGAGCGGTGTGTGTTCAGCGAAGAACGCGATCACCTCGGCACCGTTCTCGCGGGCGGCGGGTGTAATCGTGGCGATTCGCCGACCGCCGCGCGTGATCGTGATCGTTTCGCCGTGCTCGGCCTGGTCCAGCACGGCAGATAGGTTGCGAGCAACCTCGGTGGCCGTCATCACCTTCATGCAAATCATATTATCTGATTCGGAGTCCCACCGGCTCCTGGATGGGTTCCGGGGTCCAGGCGTTAGATGATGACGGTCAGTGCGGATGCCATGCCGCCCGGCAGTATCTTCGCGCCGTGCACTTCTCTATCAGATGTTCCGATCGGTGAGTTCGGGGGTGACATCGACCGTGGCGGTGTCGGGGAGGCGGGGATCCGAGGCGGTGGATTCCAGGGTCGTGCCCGGGGTGAGGAACAGTTCGACGACCTCGTGTGCGTCGATGTGTCTGTGCCAGTGGCCTTTCGGGACGATGGTGAACTGGCCGGCGGCGAGGGGGAGGGGGTGGCGGTCGGTGGCGGTGAGGATTTCGACGGTGACGCTGCCGGACAGCACCATCAGCAGTTCGTCGGTGTCGGGGTGGAGTTCCCAGCTCGAGCTGGCGAGGCGGTCGCCGTAGAACATGCAGAACGCCGCGTTGTTGAAGGGCTCGAGCACCTGGAAATCGAAGGGGGAGAGGGTTTTCGCGAGGGCGAGGGGATCGTGAATTCGCATGCTTCGACCTTGCCGCGAGGCGGGGCGGTGTTCTTGTACGAATGTTCCTATCGCGCGTAGGCGAGGTGGTCGGCGGCGAAGTCGGGATCACCGGCCAGTGCGACCGGGGTCATTCCGGTGAAGGCCACCACCTCTCGATGCAGATGGGACTGGTCGACATAACCGCAGTCCGCGGCGACCCGGGCGACGTCGCGGCCCGCCGCCAAATGGTGGGCGGCCCGGTCGAAACGGACCAGTGAGGCGGCGCGTTTGGGCGGCAGACCGACCTGGTCGCGGAAGCGGGTCCACAACCGTTTGCGGCTCCAGCCGAGCTCGACCGCCAACTCCTCGACCCGGATTCGACCGCGGCTGCGGATGATTCGCTTCCAGGCCCAGACCACCTCCGGGTCCGGCGCGGGTCCGTTCTCGCCGCGCCGCGCGAGCACGGTGTCGGCCAACGCGAAACGGTCCTCCCACGAGGAGCTTTCGCCGAGTTGCTCGCGGAGGCGGGCCGATTCCCGGCCCCACAGGTCGTCGAGGGAGAGCACGGTGCGGTCCAGCTCCGCCGGGCAAATGCCCAGAACCGCTCGGACGATCAGGGGAGACAGTCGAACTTCCAGACACGCGATATCGTTGCCGCGCAGCCGAACTCCGCCGGACCGCAGCCCGGCGACCAGCCCGCCCAGCTGTCGCGGCCCCATCCCATCGTCCACGACCATCGAGCTGGCACCGAAATCCGCCACGAGGGTGACGGCAGGATGCGGGACCACCGGCATCTCGATCGGCCCGGCGGCCCGGCTCCGAAATCCGGCCATGCTGAGGCCGATCGCCGTTCCGGGGCGCACCGGTCGGGCAATGGACCAGCTCGCGCCGTCGGCGGTGTGGTGTTCGTCCCCCGCGAATAGCACCGGTCCATGGTACGAGCGGACCGGCCCGACCCGGCTAGCTTCTACGGGTGCGCAGGCGCGGGAGTTGCGCGAGGCCGACCAGCAGGAGGGCCACCGTGGCGAGAATGTAGACGTCGCCCGGGATGTGTTGCCACCAGGTCCAATTCATTTCGCGGTGCTGGCCGTTGGGCATGAGGCCGGGGCCGATCAGGAAGACCAGGGTGATGATCGCGATGGCGGCGAACGGCGCGCGACCGGGATTCTTGGTGGTCCACGCGATGGCGGTGAGCAGGGCGGGGGCGACCCACACCCAGTGGTGGGTCCAGGAGACCGGCGAGATCAGCAGGAGCACCGCGGCATTCACCAGCAGGGCGGTCACCGAGTGGATGGTGATCGGCCGGGCGAGATCGTGTGAGGTGCGCTCGACACCGATCAGGTAGTGCATCAGGACCGCGCCCGCGCACATGACGACCAGGGCCAGTGCCAGCCACACGACGGTGGTCGCCGAGTGCGGGACGCCGACACGGAACACCATCCCCTTGAGGGACTGATTGCCGACGTAATCGGGGGACCCGATGCGGTTGGTGTCGGTGATGGCGTGCAGCCAGTAGTCGCGGGATTCCCGTGGGAACAGCACGAATCCGGCCCCGATCACACCGGCGGCGGTCGCGGCCGCGGTACCGGCGGCCTTCCAATCGCGGCGAATCAGGAAGTACAGCACGAAGGCGGCCGGGGTCAGCTTGGTCACCGCGGCGATACCGACCAGGACACCGCGCGGCCAGCGCGGCTTCTCGGTCAGGCAGTCGAGGGCGACCGCCGCCATCAGCACCAGATTGATTTGACCGAACCACAGCGTGGTGCGCACCGGCTCGATGGCCAGTGCCACCACGAGCGCGCCCGTGGCGAGCGTGAACCGGGTGCGCGGGTCCAGATCCGGTCGCACCCGCGAGAGCACCAGCCACAGCGTCACGCCCAGGCAGGCCAGGGAGCTCAGGGTGACAAGGAATTCCGCGAGCCACAGCGGCATGATCGCCAGCGGAATCATCAGGACCGCGGCCGACGGGGGATAGGTGAACGGCAGATCCGTGTGTCCGGCCACCGGCAGGGTCGGGCCGTAGAGCGTGCCGTGCTCCAGCCAGCCGCGGGTGTCCACGCGATAGACCTGCAGGTCGAGAAACCCGTGCAGGGCCGAGAACGCCACCGTGAACGCCAGCGCGAGCGCGAGCACGATCAAGATCGGAATGCGGGGCAGGCCAGCGCGGCCGTCGGTCTTCAGGTTGCGCAGCAAGTTTCGTTGCCCCGCCCGCGTCGTGATCATCACCGAGACACTAACCCTTCCGGCTTTCGCGCAACTTGTCCGGATTGCCTTGGGAGGGCAGTGAATCCGTGGCAAATCCATCCGGGGCGATGCGGCCGCCCCACTGCGCCACCCGGCCCCCGGGCTGTGCGAACCAGGTCGCGTAGAAGGTGAAGACGACAGCGGCCAGCGAACCCAGCACGAGAATGCCGGCGGGCACCGGATACTCGGCCATGGTCTCGGCCAAGAATCGATACGACAGCAACAATCCGGCGAGCACGGCCGCACCCAGCGAGACGATCCGCGCGCGATACAGGTCCCAGCCCCGTTCGGGATCGCGCAGCGCCGACTCCACCGTCAGGCACAGCACGGCGCCGGCCACCAGATCGCTGCCGTAGTGATACCCGAAACCGAGCGTCGCGAGCAGCGTGCAGACCAGCCAGAACGCGCCCGCCCAGCGCAACCATCGCGGTCCGCTCCGGGAATGGATGAACAGTGCTGTCGCCCAAGCGGTGTGCATGGATGGCATGCAGTTGCGCGCGGTCACCGAGTCGAAGAGCATCGGTTGCGGGTCGCTGGTGAAGGCGGGCCACACCGTCGGCCAGTCCCCGATTTCCAGCCCGTGGCCGAGCGGCCCGTACGCGAAGACCGGGCCGACGACGGGGAACAGCACGTAGCCGATCGGGCCGATCACGCCGAGTACCAGGAAGGTTCGCACCAAATGGTGGCGCGGCCAGCCGTCGGTCGTCACCTTCCGCAGCTGCCACACCGCCACGACCACCGCCGCCACGGGCAGTTGGATGTAGACCACGTGCAGCACATGCGAGGGCACCGGTCCCAGTGCGTCGAGCAATCGCCCGATGAGCCACGCCGGTTCGCCGAGGGCCCGGTCGGCCAGCTGCACATACTGATCCAGCACGCGCGGCCCGGCGATGATGCTGACCATCAGCCAGGTGTCGGCGAGCTTGGACGCCATGATCAACAGCGCGCCGAAGCCGATCGCGTGCAGGGCCGTCCGGCGACGCTCGCCCTCCCATCGGAAGACCGTCACCGTCAGGGCCGTCAATGCCAGCGTTGGCCCGGTTCCGATCGACACGTGCCATCCGCACGCCGCCTGCAGGGCCAAGGTCAGCGCATCCAGCACCCCCGCGGCAACCAAACTGATGACCCGGACCCGCCCGGGCACACCGATGCACGCGAGCCCCAACCCCGCCCACGACACCGCCGCGGACTGCGGGTTGGCGAAGTAATCGTCGACCAGGCTGCGCAGCGGACCGAGCACCCCGTGCGCCGAGGCCCAGAGCTGCGCGGCACCGAGCAACGCCGCCGCCACGACCAGCGCGGCGGCGGGCAGAACCTTCGAACGCACCCCGTCGGTGGACAACGACGAGCTGGAAACGTTCACCTCGTGGTTGACCAGCACTGTTAATCGATAACACAGTGCAAACGGAGGCACAACATCCGGTTACCGGCAAGGTGTGATCACTTGCACGGAAGGTTAAATCCAGAGCCGTTGGCTATGGGTTGCTGAATAGATGCGGGCCGGGCGTGTCGAGGATGGTGCTAGGCCACGCCGCCGTTCACCCGCAGGATCTGACCGTTGACCCACGAGGAGTCCGGGTGCAGCAGGTAGGCGACCGCCGCCGCGATCTCGTCATTGTCGCCGAGGCGGCCCAGCGGCGATTGGGCGAGGAAGCGCCGCAGGTCCGCGTCGGTCTTGCCCGCGCGGAACATCGGTGAGTCGATCAGCCCGGGCGCGACGGCGTTCACGCGAATCCCCCTGGTGCCGAACTCCTTCGCCGCGACCCGCGTGAGTGTCTCGACACCGCTCTTGGCGGCGAGGTAGACGCCCAGGCCGGGCGTCGCGGTGTGAACGGCGGTGGAGGACAGATTGACGATCGCGCCGCCGGGCGTGAGTCGCGCCGCGGCCTCGCGCATGCCGTACAGCGCGCCGAAGAGGTTCGTGCCGAACAAGTCTCGGATCAGGGCGTCGTCGCTGTCGGCCAGGGGCTGGACCCGTGCCGCCCCCGCATTGTTCACCAGGCCGAACACCGGCCCGAATGTCGTTTCGGCGGTATCGAATACGGCGCGGAGATCGGCGGGTGAGGCGACATCGGCGGGTACGGCGACCGCTCGGCCACCGCCGCGCTCGAGCTCGGCCACGACCGCCGCGGCGCGGTCGGATCCGGTGCGATAGGTGAGGACGAGATCGTGTCCGGCCCGGCTCAGTCGGCGCGCGATGGCCGCGCCGATCCCGGCGGACGCGCCGGTCACAATGACTGGAGTTGTCATAGCAACCAGTGAAACACGATCGGGTTGCTATGACAACTAGGATGTCTCGTATGACAGAACTCACCGCCGAGGACATGACGATCTGGCATGCCTGCAAGACCCTCGGCGATCAGGTGACCCGACGCGTCGCCGCCGACATCACCGCGGCATCGGGCATGTCGGGCACCGACTACGGCGTGCTGTCGCGGCTGGCCGAACTCGGCGGCGGCCGGCTGCGGCAACAGGAGCTCACCGATTCGATGGGGCTGCACAAGGGGGCCATGTCGCACCAGCTGACCCGCATGCAGAATCGCGGGCTCCTCCGCCGCGAGCGGGTGCCCGGGGGTATCGATGTCGTTCTCACCGAGCAGGGGACGGCCGCCCTGGAGACACTGCGGCCCATTCACGCCGACGCGGTCCGCCGACACCTGCTCGACCGCCTCGCGCCCGAGGATCGAATCGCATTGCGGCGCATTGCCACCGCACTGGCGGAGGCGGCGTCAGCGGATTGATCCAGCGCTGAACATTCCTCTCGCCGTGGAGAGCCCACCCGGCACCGGCGACAGGCTGTTCGCCAAAAACGACCGCCGTGCCGGGTCCGACCTGTGAGTGGTCCGGGCCCGGCACGGTGCTCTTCGATGCGGATTCGATCAGGGGATGTTCAGTACCTGACCGACATTGATCATGTCCGGATTGTCGAGGCCATTGGCTCGCACGATCTCCATGAAGCGGGCCCGGTCGCCGAGTTCGCGTTCGGCGATGGCTTCGAGGGTGTCTCCGGCCTGGACGGTGTAAGGATGTGGCCCCGCGCCCGCCGGTGCCGCCTCGCTCACCGGCATGGGCTTGTCGGTCTTGGTCTTGGTCGACCACACACCCTTGTCACCTGCGTAGACCACGACGTTCCGGTCCGGCTGCAAGGTCACCCGATCCGCGCCCTTGCCGTTCGTCCCGGACGACCACGCGGCACTGCCGTCCGACTTGTAGAGCACGAAATTGCCGTCGTCCTGCATGACGGCCCGCTGCACATCCTGGCCGTGCGTCCCCGACGCCCACACCTCGGCGCCCGCGTCCATCAACACCAGATTGCCGTCATTCTGCAAGGTCAGCGAATACGCGCCATTCTGCAGCGACTGACCCAGCCCAAGCTCCTCACCCACGCGCAACGTATCGCTCATGGCTGTTCCTTTCGAAGAAGGTTCGCTCGTCTGTCGATCAACTTCGCAGGTGGTGCACAAGCACCCGCCTAAACGGTACGCCTGCCCGGAAACGGCATTTCGCACCGGCGATCAGCCGAGGTATGGAGTGGAACGATTCTCCAAGTAATGGCTCAGCCTGAGACGCTGCGTGTGGTGCATGTCGAGACCGTCGAGATCGGCGGGTTCGACGAACCGCAGCTCAGTGGATTCATCGGAGATGGCGAGATCGCCACCGACGACCTGGGCCCGAAAACACACGTTGAATTGGCGGCGGACTTCGCCATCGCTATACGCGATGATGTGGCGGGGATCGGTGTACGTGCCGACGAGCCCGGTGATTTCGATATCGAGGCCGGTTTCTTCCTTGACTTCTCGCACAGCACACCCCGGGAGGCTGTCGGTAATCTCCATGCCGCCGCCCGGCAACGCCCACAAGCCGCTGTCAGCGCGCCGCTGGAGCAGAATGCGGCCCTCGTCGTCACAAACTACGGCGGACGCCGCAACCACGAGGCTGTTCGGCTTCGGTGCGGCGGGATCGTCGTAGAACTCGGTGCGCGCCATCGGCTTACCCTCCCACCGGCCGGGCAGTTTGCCAGACCGCATCGAAGCTGTTCGTATAGGTGTCGAACAGGCCCCCGTCGAGCGTACGGCGCAGGTGCCAGACGGGCGCACCGTAGGCATTCACACCCCATACATGAGCATTGACCAGAATGTCCTCGTCGCCGCGGTAGATGCTGTTGTACAGCGTCGTATCGTGCGTCCGCAGTTCGATGCCACGCACTTCCAGCAGCGGCCGATAATGCATCAGAGCCAGCCGACACCGGGACTCGATGCCATGCCCGAACTTCTCCTCGCTGCCACGCTGTTGCACGTTGGCACTATCGGAGTCACCTACGGCTATCCGTATTGCGCAGCCCGCCCGTGCCCGTTCGGCCAATAAGTCGTTGAGCCGCGGATACGCTTCGTGGAGGAAAATGGCCGCGTAGACGAGGATGTCGATGCGGTCGCACGCTGCCGCTAGAAGATTGACGAACACCGACGCTGGGACATCCGCCCGCTGGTCATAGAGGGCGATGAGTTCGGGGCTGACAGCGCGGGCGTTGCGCGTCTGCTGCAGGGCAGGCCACAGGGCGTGAACGTCTTCGCCGAGTGTTTCCGTGGCGTGAATCGCGGTGCGCCGTCGGGGGACACGACCGAGATTCACCCACCGCTCAACCGATTTCGGGTCTACCCCGGTCGCCTCGGCAAGACTCGCATGGGTCCATCCTCCGGCCGCCATGGCGGTCCGTAACCGCTCATTCGACATAGGGACGTTGTACACCTGTCGGGACGTCCCGAACTGGGAAACGTACGAGGTTCCACCGTCCCGATGCTCGACGAGACGCTGTGTGCAGCACGCGGCGGCGGGCAAGATGTCGGTCGATCCCGCCGCCGGGTGCGTCAACCGATCGAATCACTGTGACGGACAGGGGCGGACTATGAGGCATCGACCGGCGGCCCTCGGATACCTTCGAACCGACGTGTCCGGGGCAAGTCAAGTGTGGGATGAGCTCCAAATAAGGTCACTCGCAACAAAACTCGGCTACGACTTCTGCGGAATGATCGTCTACGACCCCCGAACCGAACGGCCGCCGCTCGCGCGGCTGAAAGGTCAGGCGACACGGCTCGACGCCGAAGCAGTCATCGTCCCTAATTCGAACCACTTCGACGGCGGTACTGTCCCGCGAGACCTCGTGCAGCAACTCGACGTCATCACCGTAGACCCACAAACCACCTACGCTCGCTGGTCCACTGGACTCGTGGAGACGAACGGACAAGGACACACCATCGGCGTGGAATGTCGAGGCATCGGCCAAATCTGAGGCGGGAAATGCGAAATAGCCCGCAGCCCTGGAATTTACGATCTACATGTCAGCATCACCACCAGCACATACAAGGCGGCGCCGATGCAGTACAACCCATGGCGGTCCACGTGCACCACGGGCCTCGCACCTCTGCAACGATCGATTCTGGCCGAGGAGGCGCAAACTCGGCTCATTCGGACTTGGCAACCGGATCTGGTCATCGGGCTTCTACAGACCGAGGCCTACGCGCATGCGATTCTGAGCGCCTGTATCGACGTGATCGAGGTTCCGAACGATGTCGATGGTGTGGTCGCGACTCGCCTCCATCGACAACGACTGCTCGACCAGGACGGGCACGAATTCCGCTTCCTGATGGGCGAATGGGTGCTTTACCGGACGGTCGGGAATCACAAGGTCATGGTCGAGCAACTCACCCACCTGCTCGACGTAATGACCAACCCACGCCTCAGTATCGGCATCGTGCCCCTCGGCGCCGAGTTCCGCGCGCCCGCACCAGGATTCGTACTACATGATGACGTGCGGGCATCGACCGAGTTGGTGGCAGGCGAGATCGTCATCGATGACCCGGAAGGCGTCGCGCTACATCTGAAGACGTTCGAAATCCTCACGAGCCAAGCCGTCTTCGAAGACCAGGCATCTCAACTGATAGCCAAAGCAAGGGAAATCCACCAGTCCAGCTGATCCCGCACCGCAAACTTGATGACGAGCATGCAATCGAGCAGGCATCGGCCGAGAAGACCCCTGCTCAATTGCATGCTCGTGGGATTACCAGCCCATGTCCTTGGCGACGGCTTCCTGGGCGGCGGCGATTTCCTCCTGGGTGCAGGATATGACGTCGTCGTCCGCTGCCCACTCGAATCGGCTGCACAGGTCAGCGAGGGCTTGTTTCTGGGCTGGATGCGTGATCGGGACGGTGTTCACGTCGGTGCTCATCAGCCAGTCGAAGAGGACGATCGCGTCGGCGCGCCAGAGTCTGATGTTGACGGTCGGAATGTCCTCATCGAGTGCCATGCCGGTCATCATGCCGGGGCCTCGAGGCTCGTCTGCTGATTTTTCGCGGGTCGGATCAGGCGGGGATGGGGCGGTGGGGGCGGAGGGGGATGGTGTCTCGGAAGGCTTCTATGG
Organism: Nocardia sp. CDC153; assembly: GCF_035818515.1. Classification (NCBI taxonomy): domain Bacteria; kingdom Bacillati; phylum Actinomycetota; class Actinomycetes; order Mycobacteriales; family Nocardiaceae; genus Nocardia; species Nocardia sp. CDC153. The sequence continues at coordinate 562,630 of NZ_JAYKYU010000005.1, forward strand.
CTGCGGCTACCTCGAAAGGGGTTGTGGTGTTGGCGATTTCGGTGCGGTAGCGGACTCGAGCGGCGACGGCGGGGAGGTCGAAGGCCCAGACCAGGGACATCAAGGGGTTGATGAAGAGTTCGGTGGGCTTTTCGCGGGTGCGGGACAGGGAGTGGTGGTTGCCGAATTCGCCGCGGGCGGCGTCGGTGATGGAGGCGCAGACGATGCTTTCGCGGCCGGGGGTGTGGCGTTGGACCCAGTCGACGACGGAGAGCCAGGAGTCGACCGCGGGGATGCCGGGGAGGAGGGAGAAGACGCCGTGGTAGGCGCCGAGTTTGGCGAGGGCGGCGACGTTTTCGAGGAAGTGGGCGTGGCAGACGCCGTGGTAGGTGTCGACGCCGAAGCCGACGCAGACCGCCAGGCCGACCGGGAGGTCGAGGGCGTTCGCGGCCAGCAGGCTGGTGATGTCTTCGACCGGGGTGCCGAGTCCGGCCTCATCGCCGGTCATGAGGAGGTCGGTGCCGCCGTCGACGAGGACCACCGCGTCCAGGCGCAGTTCGCGGGCCAGCCACGCATAGGCGGCCCGGATATCGGCCGGGCCGCCCTTGCGGATGAGGTGCACCCGGTCCGGGTAGCCGTGGTCGCGCAACCAGGACGCGAGGTGCTTCTCGGGGAAGTAGGAGGCCGATCCGCCTGTGTCGGCGTCGATTTCGAACAGCCCCGGCGCCACCGGCCGCGCGTCGGTGCGAGCGACCGGCGTGAACGTGAGGTTCGCCAGGAAGACCGTCTTGCCGCGCTCCCAGAGCGAGAAGGCGACGGGCAGGCCGCTGAGCAGGTCGAAACCGCCTCCCGCACCGGCTATCAGGATGCGTTCACTGTCCCGGAGGCGGTGCAGGAGCGGTGTGTCAAACAGGGTGAGCGTGGCCATCCGCCGAAGTATTCAGTACCTGTCGCGGCATCGCGCACCCATTTGCACGGTGGTCAGGGGCGGGTCCAGAGCTGGGCGCTGTCGGTCAGGTTCCACCAGGAGACGTAATGGGGGTCCTGGGATGCCAGCTGCCATTCGGAGTCCAGAGCGTCGAAAAAGGCTTCGTCGCCGGTCTTCCCGCCGCGGGACTCGCCGATGTAGACGAGGTGGTCGCCGCCCGCGCGGGTGAATTCGGCGAGGACCGTGGACGACATGTGATTGCCCCAGCCGGGCGGCCAGCACAGAAGCAGGGTCCGTCCGTTCAGTCCGGCATTGTGGGCGGCGTGAGTCAGGTTGGGGCTCACCGGATGCCACAGAGTTCGCTGGCCGCGGGCGGTGGGGAAGGACGGGTTCGGGGCGATGCCGGGAGGCTCGCAGTCGTAGGCGTGGACGGTCAGGCCCGCACGGGTGAGCTGGGCGGCCCAATAGCCCCGGCCCGCACCGATTTCCGTGAGGGCACGGCCGCCGCAGACATCGACCAGCCAACCGATCGTCTCGGGCGCGGGGATCGCGTACGCGTAGGCCGATTGCAGGATCGTCTGGGCGAAGGCGAGTCTCGCGCTGCCGGACACCCGGCCACCGTTCACGACCCGCCGACGTGCGAACTCGGACACGGCCGGACTGACGATGTCCCAGTACGGATTGTCCGACTCGCCGCCGGTCAGATAGTGCACGAGTCCGAGGTCGAAGGCCGCGTCGGCGCGTTCGTCTCCGGTGCCCGGTAGCCGGGAGGCGGTGTCGAGATACTCGGCGACCCTGGGGAATTCGAGACGCAGGCGCGCCTCGTCCTCGAGCAGGGCGGACAGTTCGGTCCGGCGTTGCGGCGTGAGCACCAGGTCCGTCACCCGATCGATTGTGCGGCCATCGCCTCGAATCCTCTGGCGTGTTGGTGCATTCCGGTGTCTAGGCGCGTAGACCGTTGATCAAGGCCAGGACCACGGGTTCGGTTTGAATTCGCGCGGCTTCCGGATCCTCGGCATTGGCGATGAACATGGCCGCCTCGCCCAGGGCGGACAGGATGATCAGGGCCAGCGGACGGATATCGAGATCGGCGCGCAGCACCCCCGCCTGGATCCCGGATTGCAGGCCCGCCACCACCAGACCCAGGCCGTACTTCTCGTCGACCTCTCGCCACTCCTGCCAGCCGAGCACCGACGGCGCGTCGATCAACGTGATGCGCACCCGCTCGGGATCCACGCACGACAGCAGGAAGTTGTGCAGCCCGGCCTCGAGCACGGCGAGCGGATCGGTCGGCGCGACCTGGGCCATGGTCTCGCCGACCTGCTGCAGGATCTCCTGCTGGACCTGCTCGTAGACCGCCCGGAACAGGTCCTTCTTGTCCTTGAACTGGTGATACATCGCGCCGCGGGAGCTGCCCGCGCGCTGCACGATCTCGGGGGTGCCGACGGCCGCGTAGCCGCGCTCGGCGAACAGTTCGCGCGCGGCGGCGATCAAGGTCGCGCGGGTCGACTCGGATCGTTCGGCTTGCCTGATCATCGACACCTTTCTGGGCTCGGTGGGTGGATCGTATCGCGAAGCCATTGAAAACAGGCAGCCTGTTTGTTAGTTTGGAATCCTCTTCACCGTCTCTGCTCCAAAGGGAGTCATCCAGATGACGAACACCATCAGCCCCGAATCCCCCGCCGCCTGGCGTGATCCCGCCCTCGGCACCCGACGCCAGCTCACCCTGCCGCAAGGCACGCTGACCGTATTCGACAGCGGCAGTGGCGATCCCGTGGTCTTCGTGCACGGATTGCTGGTCAACGCCAACCTGTGGCGCAAGGTCATTCCTTCGCTGTCACGCGAATATCGCTGTGTGGCAATCGATCTGCCGTTCGGCTCACACACCACCGCCATGCCCGACGCCGACCTGACCGCACCCGGTCTGGCGCAGCTGGTCATCGCGGCCATCGGGAAACTCGACCTGGGCCCGGTCACGTTGGTGGGCAACGATTCCGGCGGCGCGGTGAGCCAGCTGGTCGTCGACGCCCGCCCCGATCTGGTCGCCCGCCTGATCCTGACCTCCTGCGACGCCTACGAGAACTTCCCGCCACCGTTCTTCAATTTCGTCGGACTCGCCGCCCGAACCCCCGGTGGCCTCACCTCGCTGGCGTTGAGCATGCGCTTGCGCGCGGTGCGTCGCCTCCCCATCGCCTACGGCTGGCTGACCCGAGGTCCGCTCGACCGTGCCGTCGGGGACTCGTATGTCCTGCCGGTGAGTACCAAGGCCATTCGCGAGGATGTCCGCCGCGCGATCGGCGGCCTCGACAGCAAGTACACCCTCGCCGCCGCAAAGACTTTCGCCGATTTCCACAAGCCCGTGCTGCTCGCCTGGTCGGCGGGCGATCGATTCTTCCCGGATCGCTACGCCGAGCGCCTGGCCGCCGATTTCCCCGACGCCCGCATCGAGTGGATTCACGATTCACGCACCTTCTCGCCCGAGGACCAGCCCGCACAGCTGGCCACCGCGATCACCACCTTCCTCGACGCGACCCGCGCCGAGAGCCCGCGATGACCGTGCGCGAGCTGCCCCACCTCGCCGACGTCGAACACCGCTTCATCGACGTCGGCGGGTTGCGGACGCATGTGGCACTGGCGGGTGGCGGGGAGCCGCTGGTGCTGCTGCACGGCTGGCCGCAGCACTGGTGGCAGTGGCGGCACATGATCGGCCCACTGGCACAACACTTTCGGGTCATCTGCCCGGATCTGCGCGGGCTCGGCTGGACCGACGCCCCGCCGAACGGGTATCGGCCCGCGGTGATGGCCGACGACATCGCGGGCCTGCTCGACGAATTGGGCGTCGACCGGTTCCGCGCCATTGGCCACGACTGGGGCGGGCTGGTGGGATATCTACTGGCGCTGCGCTTTCCGGAACGCATGCGGCACTACATCGCCATCAATACGGCGAGCCCGTTCCTGCGTCCGACCCCGCGCGTGTTGGCCGACGGCGTCCGCCTCTGGCACATCGCGGCCAATGCCGCACCGTTGGTGGGTCCGCTGCTCGCGGCGCACACGATTCCGGATTGGGCGCTGCGTCATTGGACCTACCGGTCGGCGACCATGACATCCGAGGACCGGGCGATCTTCCTGACTCAGTTCGAGGAACCCGCCCGAGTCGCGGCGACCGTCAGCTACTACCGCAATCTCATCACCCACGAAATACCGCTGCTGCTGTCAGGTCAGTACCGCTGGTCTCGGCTGCGGGTTCCGACACTGATCCTCGCGGGCAATCGGGATCCGCTGCTCCCGGTCACCGCCACGCGCGAATTCGGTTCGCTGGCAACCGATATCCGCGTCGAGGTGTTCGACGAGGTCGGGCACTTCCCCGCGACCGAGCAGCCGGAGCGGGTCGTCGAGCGGGCGATGGAGTTCTTCGGCTATCAGAAGTCGCTGTCGAATCCGTCGAAGCCACCGAAATCGCCGTAGTCACCGAAGTCCTGGCCGCCGAGGTCGACACCGGGGTCGATGCCGCCCTGGTCGTATCCGGGGTCGTAGCCGCCCTGGTCGTAGCCGCCGTCGGCATACCCGCCGTCGGCGGCGTCCAGGCCCGCCTGATAGCCGTCGCCGTAACCGTTTTCGAAAGCGGCGGCGTCGTAGCCGACACCGGACATACCGGTGAAGAGGGAGTTGAACAGCATCGCGGACCCGACACCCCAGGCACCGGCGATGAGGGCGGGCTTCCACCACGGCTCGGAGTACCAACCGGCCGGGACCGGACGGCCCGCGACCCGGCCGCCCGGGTAGTAGTTCGGGGTCGCCGTCGAGGGCGTCGGCGAGGCTTCGATGCGTCGCCCGTCGAAGTCGATGGACCGGTCCTCGGTCACCCGACCGGCACTGCGCTGCCCGTCGAGCTCGGGAACCGCGGGACCGGGATCCATACCCATGGCGGTGCGCGCGGCGCTCACGTAGTAGAGCCCTTCCAGCGCGGTCTCTTTCGCGAGTCGAGCCTGCGCCGGGGTGGTGGCCTGCTCGATCTGCGAACCCGCCGCGTTGAACCGCTCACCGGCGTCGGCCAGCGCCTGCTTGGACGCCGCGTCGGTGCCATTGAGGTTGTAGACCTGCCCGCCGAGCCGTTCGATCACCCGGCGCGCATCGGCCTTCGCGTCCTCGAGCTGGGTGTTCGAGCGTGAGCGTTGCGCGCGGTTGACCGCCACCACACCCAGCAGGACGACAACCATGACAATGAGCAGTACGACGACCGTGGCCATGCGACCAGCCTACGCAGCAAATTCGCCAACAAGTTGCCAAGCGCTGTGAGCTAGGCGATTATCCGGCCACCGCCGCAAAGCGCGCTTCGCGGCGACCTGGATCAACCTCCTCTTCGTCCAGCTCCGATACCGCGAACTGGCGTTTGCCAGCGGTTTTCGCCGAATACATGGCTCGATCGGCGCTGCGCAGCAGATCCGAGAAGTCGCAGTCCCGCCCGGGCGGGCAGAAGGCGGTGCCGACACTCGCCGACGCCGGAACCGGACCCGCGGCCGTGTGCACCGGCTCGCACAGCGCGGACAGCACCCGCATGGCCAACTCGCCGAGGGTATTGCGGCGCGCCGGCAGCGCGACCACGAACTCGTCGCCGCCGTAGCGCGCGATCACGCTCTCGGCGGGACAGACCGCGCGCAGCCGTTGGGCGATGGTGACCAACACCTCGTCGCCGACCGTGTGGCCGTAGTTGTCATTGATCTGTTTGAAGTCGTCGAGATCGATGAGCAGCAGGCCGACGCCGCGCGCCGGATCGGTCGACATCACCCGCACGCGTTCCTGCAGCAGCGAGCGATTGGCGAGATCGGTGAGCACGTCATGGGTGGCCTCGTGCCGCAACCGAGTCTGCAGCGCCGCGATCTCCTGCACCCGCACCGACACCGCCTCCGACAGGCTGCGCTCCTGCTGCGCGAGGGCGCGCTGCTGCAATGCCTCGGCATAGGCGTCGATGGCTTGGCTGGCGATGAACGACCAGCGGGTAGCGATCAGCGAACCGCGCATGCCCGGCGACAGCCCGAGCAGCGCGCGGCTGGCCGGGGCGAGCATGCGGGTGCGGTCGAACGGAGACTCGGCCAGGCTGCGACCGATGCGGCGGGCGGCCTGCACCGGAAACGGTTCGGACCCGGCCAATTCGAGCAATTCATCGATGACCCGGCCGAAGATGCGCTCGAGTTCATCGGCGGGAACCGCGGGCGAATGCCCCAGCGCGGCGCTGCTCGCGCCCGGGTGCACGGACCGCACCCATTCCCGAATGGTGGCCGCCACGACGGCGGAGGTTCGAGTATCGACGCGGATGGGCATGCGCGCTCACCCTGCGTACGTGCTGTCGGGGCCGACTGCGCCGCCGGTCCTACCCTGTGGATCGAGCTCACTACTACGCGGTCGGCCACACCTGAGGTGCATGCTCACCGCCCCCTTTCCGATACCCCCGTCCGGACAAAAAGGATCCTAGCAAGCCACCCGACATCGAAAACCCCTGATTCAGAACAGGTTCCCGCTGTCTCGCGAATGGCGATCGCATGGCTCATCGCTACGGCGACGGCGGTGTTACACCCGGTTTCGGCATGTTTTCCACGACTCGCCGAACGCGCCGCGCGACCTGCCGCGACGTGCGGCTACAGGGGCGGATTGGCATTCCGGGAGTGAGGTTCGGTACAGTGCTCAACGCACGCGGCATCCACGGATGCGGTGATGCGGGTGTAGTTCAATGGTAGAACCTCAGCCTTCCAAGCTGATGGTGCGGGTTCGATTCCCGTCACCCGCTCTTGTCCCGCCCCTCAGCGGGAGCGTTCACCGAACGCGTAACGGGGTGTAGCGCAGCTTGGTAGCGCATCCGCTTTGGGAGCGGAGGGTCGCAGGTTCAAATCCTGTCACCCCGACCATCTTTCGGCTCTTCCATCCCAGGTCAGGGCTTTATCACCTTCCAGCGCAACAAGACTGGACTGTCCGTTTCTGCCCGGCAATGCCCGCGATTGTCCGATCCTTATCGCATGTAGATCGCACGGCGGTGGTGTAGCCAAATCTGTATCCAATCGGATGCGATCCACTGCCCCGTGTTCGTGTGCGGGTGGGGCATCGGCAAGCCATCCTTGGTTCCGACAGGTTCTCGACTACGGTGCTCGCATGTTTGTACCGATCTCACCAGCGCCGTTCGTTGGCCCGGTATGGCAGTGGTGGCAAGGACGGCGGGCGCCGGTCTGTGGCTGGAACTTCCGTCTTGATCGCCCGGAGGAGGTCAACGGCGGACGGATGGAGGCTTCCATCTCCATGAGATTCATCGGGGCGGGTGAAGCGTATGAGGTGCAACCGCGAATCTGGGCAGACGGCAAGTGCAAGAAGCATCTCGATGGCCCGACGCGACTGGCCAAGATGACGTGTGAGTCCGATCCGCTCGTCGTGTACATCAACTACGAGTTTCCGCAGGGAGACGGGCCTTGGATTGGCGTCTCCTGGGTCGAACCGACCAAGTACGGCGCAGTCGAGCAGGCCGCCCGACAGAGCGTCACAACGATGCAGTTCGAGCGCTGGCAGTGGCACCGCAAGCGGAACCTCTGGCGGGGTCCAAATACCGCGCCCAAAGGTGAATGGTCCGTGATTCCGGTTGTAACGACCCGGAAGACATTCAAAGTTCCGCCATCGTTGGATCTGGCGATGACTCCCGAGATCCCCGGGGCGACGTCCAGCTGATGTGCGTTAAATGACCACAGATGGCCCTGGGGTGGTCGGGTGTGCGCCGAAGCGGGCAGGTACCCCGCCTGCCCCTAGGGCCTGCCTTTCTCGCGCAGAGGCTCGCGGGTCAAGGGTGACCGAAGGTCATCGCATAGCGACGTGACGAAGGAGCGCCCTTGAGGCGTGAGTGGCGCGGGAACACAATGCAGGTCCGATCACCCCAAGGCCACGCATCCGGAGGATGCGCAGTACTTTCCAAAAGCGCTGGCGGGCGGCTGTGCAGCGACGTGCGGCGCGTCGCCGGGCGCGCGCAAGCGCGCCCCTTGAGTCTGAATAGCCAAATTCGGCAACGATCCTCGGAAGGAGGTGTTGATGGCGGCCGGGACCCGGAGAGGCATGGACCGCCGCCTCCAAAAGCACCCGAATGCTCTCCTCAGCTGTGGGGCACCGGAAGGGGTTTCGGAACCACTGAGATCGGCTCCAGGTGCGGCTGCCCCGCATTTGCCCTTCCCCTAGCGGGCAGGCCCAGTGGCCGCTCAAATCCTGTCACCCCGACCATCTTTCGGCTCTTTCATCCCCACCAGCATGCAATTGAGCAGGGGTCTTCTCGGCCGATAGCTGCTCGATTGCATGCTCGTGGTTTTTTCTCAGCGGGGGTTGGGGTGGTTTTTGTTGGAGCCGGCTCGGAGGGAGCGGAGGATTAGCCAGCAGATGAAGATGGCTATGGCGAGGGCGGCTATGAGGATGAGGATGCCTGTCATGGGAACCTTCGCGCTTGCGTTGGGTGGGTTCTCGATCGGGGGCTAGCACTGACACCGTAGTGCGGGTGGGGCGCAGAATGGGCGGGTGGTGTGGATCGTGGGGGTGGAGGCGTTCGATTCGGCGGTTGCTCGTGGGCTGTGGCGGGCGTATTACACCGAGGTGAGTGATCGGTGGTATCTGGCTCGGGGTGGGGTGGGTACGGAGCCGGGGGAGCTCGAGCGGGGGATCGCGGCAACCAGTGGGAGCGAGCTTGCGCCGCCTGGTGGGCGGTTGCTGGTTGCTTGGTACGACGGGAAGGCGGTGGGGACCGCGGGGGTCCGGTTGTTGGATACGACCACGGCCGAACTCACTCGGGTGTTCCTGCAGAAGTGGGTGCGTGGGAAGGGTGGTGCCGCCCTGCTCGTGGCGGCGGCCGAGGAGGCTGCCCGGGAGTTGGGGGCCACGCGGATGGTGCTCGATACCCGGAGTGATCTGGTCGAGGCGCGTGGTCTCTACAAGCGGTTGGGATATCTGGAGACCCAGCCGCACAACGACTCTCGCTATGCCGAGCATTGGTTCTCCAAGAGGCTCGACGCCGGCGCGTAGGCCGGGCTAGCGGACGCCGTCGGCCCAGTTGTCGCCGTGTTCGTGGCGGAGATGCTCGGCCAGGATGGCGGCTTGGGAGCGGCGGGCCAGGCCGAGTTTGGACAGGAGGGCGGAGACGTAGTTGCGGACCGTCTTCTCCGAGAGGTAGATCTTGCCCGCGATCTCCTTGTTGGACAGGCCCTGGCCGATGTGGAGGAGGATCTGCTTCTCGCGTTCGGTGAGGTCCACGTCGGCCAGCGGGTTGGCGGGGGTGCGCTGTTGCAGGCGTGCGGTGACCTCGGCGGCGGTGCGGGGGTCGATGAGCGATTCGCCCGCGGCGACCCGGCGGATGGCGTCGATCAGTTGGGGGCCGCGAAGTTGTTTCAGGACATAGCCTTTGGCGCCGGCCAGCACCGCGCCCAGCAGCGCCTCGTCGTCGGAGAAGGACGTCAGCATCAACACGTTGAGGTCGGGGATCTCGGAGATCAGGTCGCGGCAGACGGTGACGCCGTCGCCGTCCTCGAGGCGGACGTCGAGAACCGCGACGTCGGGGCGGACGGCGGGGACGCGGCGCAGCGCCTCGGCGGCGGAACCGGCCTCGCCCGCGACCTCGATATCGCCCTCGGCCTCGAGCAGGTCCTGCAGGCCGCGGCGCACGATCTCGTGGTCGTCGAGTAGGAAGACTCGGATCTTGGCTGAGTTGTCCACGGTGATCATCCTCGCAGGTGGTCGGGTCGAATCGGGGTAAGCGAACGCGGCGGGTGGCGGTCCGAAACCTCCGCCATCCGCCGCGTCCATTCCCTGTTTCCTTGTCCCCGACAAGGTCTAGTAGGCCGTCAGGCCCGCGTCCCGGAAAATATCCCGTGCTCGTTCGACCTGCTCGGTGGTCGGTGTCGGGGTATCGGCGAGCACGAAACGGCGGTTGAGCGCCTCCCATTTGGACTGGCCCAGCGTGTGGAACGGGAGCACATCCACCCGTTCGATATTGCCGAGCCCGCCGGCGAACCCGGCCACCGCCCCGATCTCCTCGATCGGGTCGGTGAGGCCGGGGACCAGCACATACCGCAGCCACACCCGCTTGCCGCGACGGGCGAGCCGATTGGCGAAATCCAGGGTCGGCGCCAGGTCGCGGCCGGTGAGCCGACGGTAGGTCTCGGGCTGTCCGGCCTTGATATCCAGCAACACCAGGTCCGTGGCTGCGAGCAGCTCATCGGACGCCAGGCGCCCCAGGTAGCCGGAGGTATCGAGGGCGGTGGACAGTCCGAGACCTTGGAACCCCTGCAGCAGCGAGGTCGCAAACAGAGGCTGCTGCAGCGGTTCCCCGCCGCTGATGGTCGCGCCGCCGCCGGAGGCGCGGATGAACGGCACGTATTTGGCCGCCTCCATGAGCACGTCGTCGACGCTCATCGGAGTTCCGTTGCTGCGCAACCAAGTATCGGGATTCTGACAGTAGAGGCAGCGGAGGGGGCAGCCGCTGAGGAAGGTGACGAAGCGGGTGCCCGGCCCGTCCACCCCGGTGGAGATGTCCCAGGAGTGGACGGACCCGGTGAGGGTCGGAGCCAGGACCGCGGTCATCACAGGCTCGCGTGGAAGGTGCGGTTGATGACGTCGAGCTGCTGCTCGCGGGTCAGGCGGACGAAGTTCACCGCGTAGCCCGAGACGCGAATCGTCAACTGCGGGTAGTTCTCCGGGTGCTCCATGGCGTCCAGCAGGGTGTCCTGGTTGAGGACGTTGACGTTCATGTGGAAGCCATTGGTCGCGATGTATCCGTCCAGCACGCCCACCAGGTTGGTGATGCGCTCGTCGGCGCTGCGGCCCAGACCCTGCGGCGTCACCGTGGTGGTGAGCGAAATGCCGTCCGTCGCATGCTCGTAGGGCAGCTTGGCGACCGACATGGCCGAGGCCACGATGCCGTGGGTGTCGCGGCCGTTCATCGGGTTCGCGCCCGGGGAGAACGGCTCGCCGTCGCGACGGCCGTCGGGGGTGTTGCCGGTCTTCTTGCCGTACACCACATTCGAGGTGATGGTCAGCACCGACTGGGTGTGCTCGGCATTGCGGTAGGTCGGGTACATGCGGACCTTCTGCATGAACCGCTCCACCAGTTCGGCGGCAATGGAGTCGACGCGGTCGTCATTGTTGCCGTACTTGGGGAAGTCGCCCTCGATCACGTAATCGACCGCGAGACCGGTCTCGTCGCGCACCGGGGTCACCTTGGCGTACTTGATCGCCGACAGCGAATCGGCCGCCACCGCCAGACCGGCGATACCGCAGGCCATGGTGCGGCGAATATCCAAGTCGTGCAACGCCATTTCGATGCGCTCGTAGGCGTACTTGTCGTGCATGTAGTGAATCACGTTGAGCGCGTGCACATACGTCTTGGCCAGCCAGTCCATCAGCTTGTCCATGGCAGCGTCGACCTCTTCGTAGTCGAGCACCTCGGAGGTGATGGGCTCGAAGCCGCGTGCGACGACCTTGCCCTTCTTCTCGTCGCGACCGCCGTTGATGGCGTACAGCAGCGTCTTGGCGAGATTGACTCGCGCGCCGAAGAACTGCATCTGCTTGCCGACCTCCATGGCGGAGACACAGCAGGCGATGGCGGTGTCGTCGCCGTAGCGCGGCCGCATCAGCTCATCCGACTCGTACTGGATGGAGCTGGTGTCGATGGACACCTTGGCGCAGAAGCGCTTGAAGCCGTCCGGAAGCGCGGGCGACCAGAACACGGTCAGGTTCGGCTCGGGGGCCGGGCCCAGGTTGTAGAGGGTCTGCAAGTAGCGGAAGCTGGTGCGGGTCACCAGCGGTCGGCCGTCGGAGCCGATGCCGCCGATGGACTCGGTCACCCAGGTCGGGTCGCCGGAGAACAGCTCGTCGTATTCGGGGGTGCGCAGGAAGCGCACGATGCGCAGCTTGATGACGAAGTCGTCGACCAGTTCCTGGGCGCGCTCCTCGGTGATCAGGCCCTCGGCCAGGTCACGCTCGAGGTAGATGTCCACGAAGTTGGCGGTCCGGCCCAGCGACATGGCCGCGCCGTTCTGCTCCTTGACCGCGGCCAGGTAGGCGAAGTACAGCCACTGGATGGCCTCCTGCGCAGTGGAAGCGGGCTTGGAGATGTCGTAGCCGTAGGCGGCGGCCATCTCCTTCAGCTCGTTCAGCGCGCGGATCTGTTCGCTGACTTCCTCACGGCGACGGATGGTTTCGTCATCGGCCCACAGATCCTCGAGCGCGAGGTGGTCGGCCTTCTTGCCCTCGATGAGCTTGTCCACGCCGTAGAGGGCGACACGGCGGTAGTCGCCGATGATGCGGCCGCGGCCGTAGGCGTCCGGCAGGCCGGTCACGATGCCGGCGCTGCGGGCGGCGCGAATATCGGCGGTGTAGGCGTCGAAGACGCCGTCATTGTGGGTCTTGCGGTACTTGGTGAAGATCTCGGCGACCTTCGGGTCCTCCTCCACGCCGTACGCGGCGAGGCTGGACTGCACCATGCGGTAGCCGCCGTAGGGCATGATGGCGCGCTTGAGCGGGGCATCGGTCTGCAGGCCGACGATGAGCTCGTTGCCCTCGTCGATGTAGCCCGGCTTGTGGGCGGTGATGGTGGAGGGGGTGTGCTGGTCCACGTCGTAGATGCCGCGCTCGCGCTCGGCGGGGAACATGGCGCTCAGCTTGTCCCAGATGCCCAGGGTGCGGGCGGTGGGTCCGGCCAGGAAGCTGCCGTCGCCCTCGTAGGGCGTGTAGTTCTGCTGAATGAAGTCGCGCACGTCGATGGCGTCTCGCCATAGGCCGCCTTTGAATCCGGTCCAGGCTTCGGTGCGCGGCTCGGTTCCGATCATCGTCATTGTGTGACTCCTCAATCAGCCGAAAGGTTCGATTTCATGCTTCTCCCCGGCGACACCCGGCCACAGAGACAAATGTCCCCATGTTGCTGGTGGGTAGCCTTTGGTCATGTCCGAGGAGTCGTGGGGTGTCGTTCCGAATGAGCTGCGGGAGCTGACCGCGCCGGGGGAGCGGCTGCATGACCTGGTCGAGGCCGTGTACGCGGTGGTTTCCGATCTGGATGTGGATCTGGTGCTGCGGCAGCTGGTGTCCGCGGCGGTTCGGCTGGTCGATGCCGAATACGGTGCGTTGGGATTGCTGGAACCGGATGACGGGTCCGGTGAGCGACGGATGGCGCAGTTCGTGCCGGTCGGGATGGACGAGGCGACCATTCGGCGGATCGGGCACTGGCCGAGCGGGCTGGGCGTGCTCGGGGTGGTGTTGTCCGGGGAGGATCCGGTGCGACTGGACGATCTCACCCGGCACCCGGCCTTCCTGGGCTGGCCCGCCGGGCATCCCACGATGGGGAGCTTCCTCGGGGTGCCCGTGCGCTATCGGGGGCGAGTGCTGGGGGACCTCTATCTCGCCAACAAGCGTGGCGGGCGCGCGTTCACCGATGAGGACGAGCGGATCATCGAGGCGTTGGCCGTGATTGCCGCCACCAAGATCACCAATGTCCGCATGTACGATCAGGTCCAGCGCGATACCGTTCGGCGACAACAGGATTCGGCCAAGATCGCCGTCATGGAGGACCGTGATCGCATCGCGCGTGATCTGCACGACTCGGTGATTCAGCGCATCTACGCCTCGGGTCTGGCGCTGCAGGGCGCGCTGCGCATGCAGCCCGCGCCCGATATCGCCGACCGCCTCGAACGCGTAGTGGCCGATCTGGACGACACCATCCAGGACATTCGCGGCACGATCTTCTCGCTGCAGTCGACGAACGGGGGACAGGATGGATTACGCAGTGCCATCACCGAATTGGTGACCACCGCCGCCCGCCACCTGGGCTTCACCCCGAATCTGCGCCAGGACGGGCCGATCGACACCCTCGTTCCGCCCGAGACGGCTCGCCAGGCCCTGGCGGTGCTGCGGGAATCGCTGTCCAATACCGTCCGGCACGCCGACGCCACCCGCATCGACGTCGCCGTCACCGCCGCCCGCGGTGAGCTGCGAATCTCGGTGGCGGACAACGGCGTCGGCGTGGGTGACGCGCCGCGGCGCGGTGGGCTGCGCAATATCGCGGAGCGGGCCACCGAGCTCGACGGCGTGGTGGAGATCGGGCTGGGACTCGACGGGCGCGGGACGACCGTGGTGTGGCGCGTGCCGATACCAGAGGCCTGACCCGAACCCGTTGTCTGCGTGCGGTTTCGGCGGGATCAGTTGCTCGGCGCGGGCTGGGGCGCGGCGGGCTGCGGGGCGGGGGTGGTCTTGTCGGCCCACCGGGTCGTACCGTCCGGTGCCTGCAAGGTCGTGAGCAGGTCGATGCCGGAGGCGATGAGGGTCGGGCCGCCCAGGGCGATGGTGCCGATGATGCCGCCGACCGTCGCGCCCGTGAGGAATCCGGCGACACAGCCCGCCATGATGGTGGCCACGCAGCCGACGGTCGCGCCCAGGGCCGTGCCGACGAAGGTGCCGATGGTGGTGGCCAGACCGAACTGGGTGGTGAAGTAGCTCAGGGCGCGGTCGTCCTCGGTCTTGGAGGCGACGGGTTTGACGGTGATGGGGTCGGTGAGCGTCAGGCCGGCGGGCTTGTCGGGGGTGAGGGCCAAGACGCTGCCGTCCTGGCGCAGTTCGGGTTTGACGGGGATGTCGACCGGGCCCAGGCGGAAGCGCAGCGGCAGGGTGAGCAGGACCTTGCCGGTGGCGTCCTTCAGGTTCACGACGTCGAGCTTGGCCGGATCGGAATCGGGGGAGGCGGTCAGGTCGAAGGTGCCGCCCTTGAGGGTGGTGACGACCGTCTTGTCGACGAGCTTGGTGGAGTACACCAGGCCGGGCGAGTCGGGGGCGGGTGTCGCGGGCTGGGCGTGAACCACCGATAGTGCGACCGCCTGGACAATAAGTGCGGCGGTCACCAGGGTGGCAGTCGCGGAGACGTTGCGAAACGACATGCGCTATCCATTCCGTCATCAGGTGTGGGCCGATCCGAATCTCGGAGCTTAATGGAATTCGTATGTTCCGAATAGGTTTCGGGTGTAAGCGGCCGATGGGAATTGTTCGTCCGATATTGGGAATTAATCCGAAACATCCGGTTTGCCGCGGTGTCGCTCACGGTAGCGCCCGGGGTGCGCGCCCGCAGGGGGATTCGGCAAACTCGATGGCATGAGTCTCAGATACAGCGCCGGAGTCCTGCTGTTCCGCCGCACCGCCGGACTGGAAGTGCTGCTCGGACACCTGGGCGGCCCGCTGTGGGCCAAGAAGGACGCGGCCGCCTGGTCGATCCCCAAGGGTGAATACGAACCCGACGAGGAGAAGCCCCGCGACGCCGCCCGCCGCGAATTCACCGAGGAACTCGGCCTGCCCGTCCCCGACGGGGATTGGATTCCGCTCGGCGATGTCGAATACGGCAGCGGTCGCGGCAAGAAACGACTCACCGTCTGGGCCGTCGAAGCCGACCTCGACCCCACCGAAATAGTCCCTGGCACTTTCGAAATGGAATGGCCACCCCGCTCCGGCCGCCTCGCCGAATTCCCCGAAATAGACCGCGCCGCCTGGCTCGACCTCGAGGCCGCCGAAGAAAAACTGGGCAAAGGCCAACGCCCCTATCTCCAGCGGCTCCACGACCACCTCTCCGCCACCGAAACCGCCGAAGCAACCGACTGACGCCGACACCTGTATCCCGGAGCGGCCCTGCCGTGTTCGGCAGGGCCGCTGCCCGGGCCTACAGGCGCGGGTCGACCGGTTCGGTCTCGAGCGCCAGGACGGCGAAGACGGCTTCGTGCACCCGCCACAACGGCTCGCGGGCCACGAAGCGGTCCAGCGCCTCCAGGCCGAGGGCGGATTCGCGCAAAGCCATGGAACGCTTGCCGCCGAGGCCGCGCGAGCGCAGCCGGGTCAGGTGGTCCGGGTGCAGGTATTCCGGGCCGTAGATGATCCGGAGGTATTCCGGGCCACGACATTTCACGCCCGGCTGGACCGGGCGGCCGCTGCGGTTGGTGCCGCTCACCAGGGCGGCGAGCGGCTTGACCACCATGCCCTCGCCACCGGCGGTGGTGAGGGCGGTCCACCAGGCCGTCGCGTCGGCCTCGGCCTCGGGGGAGGCGAGGTCGACCACGCGGCGGCCCGTCGCGGCGAAGAAATCCGGGTCGGCGGCCACCAGGCGGTCGAGGCGTTCCAGGTGCCAGTTGTGTTCGCGCACGGCGTAATTCGCGCCGGACGCGGCCAGCAGCTGGAACGGGGCCAGGCGGACGCCGTCCAAACCGTCGGTGGGCCAGCAGTAGCGGCCGTAGGCGGTGGTGAAGGCGTCGGCGTCCGCGCGGCGCGCGGTGGTGCGCGACGCGAGATCACCTACCTCCAAACCCCTTTCGGCCGCCGCCGTCAGCACCTCGGATGCCCGGGCGAGCGAGGCCCGCGCCGCCGCGCCGACCGCCGCGTACTGGGACCGCAAGAGCCCCATCGCCTTGGCCGACCAGGGCAGCAGCTCGGTGTCCAGCAGCAGCCAGTCGGTGTCCAATTCCTCGAACAGCCCGGCGGTTTCGGCCGCCACCCGCACCCGCGCCAGCAGCGTCTCGGTCCGCGCCGGGTCGTCGAAGAAGGGCCGCCCGGTGCGGGTGTACACCGCGCCGGTGCTGCCGTCCTCGACGCCGAACCGATCCCGCGCCGCCTCCGGCGATCGCGAAACCACCACGACCGCACGCGAACCCATGTGCTTCTCCTCGCACACCACCGTGTCCACGCCCTCGGAGCGGTAGTACTCGAAGGCCTGGGCCGGATGCTCGAGGTAGCCGTCCAGGGTGGAGGTGGCGCACGGCGACATGGTCGGCGGCAGGTACACCAGCCAGCGCGGGTCCACCGCGAAACGGCTCATCACCTCGAGCGCCGCGCTCGCGGCGTCCTCGCGCACGCTCACCCGGCCGAGGTGGCGGGTCTCCACCACCCGGCGGCCCAGCACGTCGTCGAGATCCAGCACGCCCGGGTCCCGCTGCACCACGGCCGCACCCGTGGCGAAGGTGGCGGCCTGCAGCGGCCGCACCGGCTCGAACCAGACCTGTTCGGCCGCAACCGAAACCGGCTCCCGCTCCGGATAGCGCAGGGCGGTCAGGCGACCGCCGAACACCACGCCGGTGTCCAGACACAGGGTGTTGTTCACCCACACCAGTTCGGTCATCGGCGTGTGCCCGTAGAGCACCAGCGCCTTGCCGCGGTAGTCGTTGGCCCACGGGTAGCGCACCGGCAGCCCGTATTCGTCGGTCTCCCCGGTGGATTCGCCGTACATGGCGAACTCGCGCACGCGCCCCGAGGTGCGGCCCTGGTACTCCTCCTTCAGCCCCGCGTGCGCCACGACCAGCTTGCCGCCGTCGAGCACGTAGTGGCTGACCAGACCGCGCATGAATTCGTGTGCGGCCTTGCGGAACTCGGCGTCCTCGCCCTCGAACTGCGCCAGCGATTCGGCCAGCCCGTGCGCCACCTTGACCCGGCGGCCGTCGAGCGCGCGCACCAGCTTGAACTCGTGGTTTCCGGTGACGCACAGGGCGTTTCCGGATCCCACCATGCCCATTACCAGCCGCAGCACGCCCGGGGTGTCGGGTCCGCGATCGACCAGGTCGCCGACGAACACCGCCGTCCGGCCCTCCGGGTGCCGCGCGTCGACCGCGCGCCCGTTCTCGTCGCGGGCGAGGACGTAGCCGAGTTCGCCCAGCAGCGTCTCCAATTCGCTGCGGCACCCGTGTACATCGCCGATCACGTCGAAGGGCCCGGTGAGATCGGTGCGGTCGTTCCACAGCCGCTCGTCCCGGATGGTCGCGGCGTCGATCTCGTCGACGCCGCGCAGCACGTGCACCTTGCGGAAGCCCTCGCGCTCCAGGAATTTCAGCGAACGCCGCAGATCCCGCTGGTGGCGGCCCACCACGTGCGGACCCAGATCGGCGCGATCGGCGCGCAGTGCGTTGCGTCGCACGCATTCGGCCTCGGGCACGTCCAGCACGATGGCGACCGGCAGCACGTCGTGCGCGCGGGCCAGTTCGACCAGTGCCTGGCGCGCCTTGGGCTGCACATTGGTGGCGTCGATGACGGTCCGCAGCCCGCGCCGCAACCGCACGCCCGCCACGTGGTGCAGCAGCGCGAACGCCTCGTCGGTGGCCGACTGATCGGCCTCGTCATCGCTCACCAGCCCCCGGTACGCGTCCGATGACAGGACCGCCGTGGACCGGAAGTGCTTGTGCGCGAACGTCGATTTCCCGGATCCGCTGCTGCCGATGAGGACGACCAGCGAGAGCACCGGTACGGACAGCTCAGCCATTACGCGGCTCCTTTCTCATCGCTGTCGTTCCGCTGTTGGGTGAATACGGCCATCTGTGTCGAGGGCCCCACCTCCGGGTCCTCGGGCCCGACCGGCTCGAATCGCACGGCGTAGCCGTACGTCTCGGCGACCCGGCCCGCCCACTCCGCGAATTCCGCCCGGCTCCACTCGAATCGGTGGTCGGTGTGCCGGAACACGCCCGCGTCGAGCCCGTCGTAGCGCACGTTGTATTCGCTGTTGGGCGTGGTCACGACCACCGCGCCCGGGGCGGCCGCCCCGAATACCGCGTGCTCCAATGCCTTCAACCGGGGCAGGTCCACATGCTCGATGACCTCCATGAGCACCGCCGCGTCATATCCCTTCAGCGACGCGTCGGTGTAGGTCAGCGCACCCTGCCGCAGCGTGACCCGCCGCGACTGCCACTCCGGCAGCCGCCGCAGTCGCCGTGCCGCGATGTGGAGTTCCCGCATCGACACGTCCACGCCCACGATCTCGGTGAACGCCCGATCCGGTGCCAGTTCCCGCAGCAAAGCCGCCTGGCCACAACCCAGATCCAGCACCCGGCTCGCCCCGACCTCGAGCAGCGCCCGGTGCACGGCCTGCCGCCGCAGCACCGCCAGCGACGGCCCACGCTCATCGACCTCGCCGGACACGGCGTCCGCCGTGCCCGGAACGGCCTCCGGCACCGCTTCGGCTTCGCTGCCCGCCGCGGCGTCGCTCGCCTCCGCGTCGGCATCCTCTTCGATCGCGTCGAGTTCCTCGGGCTCGGCGTCGTCGAGTTCGGCCAGGCGGGCCAGGGCGGCGCGGACCAGCGTGTGGCGGCGGGTGAGATATCGGCGGGTGATCCACTCGCGCTCCGGGTGGCCGGTGAGCCAGCCCTCGCCGAAGCGCAGCAGCTTGTCGATCTCATTGGTGTCGAGCCAGTAGTGCTTGCTGCCGTCGAGCACGGGCAGCAGCACGTACAGATGCGACAGCGCGTCCGCCAACCGCAGCGTCCCCGTCAATTCCACACGCACGTAATGGGAGTCACCCCATTCCGGGAACGCCGGATCCAGCGGCAGGGGCGTGGCCACGACCGTCCAGCCGAGCGGCGCGAACACCCGCTCGACGTACTCCGGCCCGCCCTTGCACGGCACCGCCGGGAGCTCGATCCGCAACGGCAGCGCGGTCTCGGCCAATTCGGGCCGCTGCGCACAACGCCCGTGCAACGCGGTGCCGAAGACCGTGGACAGCGCCACCGACAACAGCGACGACGCCGCGTACGGCCGATCGTTGACGTACTGCGCCAGACTGAATTCCGGCGTCCCCTTGGACTTTCCGCGCACCAGCCGCACCGGATCGATCTCCAGCATGAGCGCCGCCGTGCAGCGGTCGGCGTCGGCCTCGGGGTAGAACACGTGCGCCACCCCGTAGGACTGCTCGAAAGTCTGTATGCGCGAGGGATTCTTGTGCAGCAGGAAACCCAGGTCGGTCGCGGGCCAGCCCGCCGCCTCCGGTCGCGTACAAGAAATCGTCAACAGCATCCGGTGATGCTCCCGTACCAGCGGCGATGCGGCAATCACATTTCCGGCGCGTTCGAATCCGGGACCGCGAGATCCGGGTGTGGGGAGCCCGTAGTGTAGGGGGCTTGCCAGCGGGAGTGAGCCCGCTCACACTCGAAAGGGTATGTCCGGGGGAGGTTTTCGGGCGGACCCGGGCCGGAGCTGTGGTGGGCGGTGGCGGTATGCACCGAATCGATCGGACCGAGCGGCGCGTTTACGCCGGATTCCTCTCTGCTGCCGTGGTCGCGGCGTTGGTGAGCGCGTGCGCCATCGCGGGCACACCCACGGCGGCGACGCCGCGGCTGGGGGCGCTGGATCTGGGCGGGTACAGCGGTCGGCCGCTGGTCGCGCCTCGGGACGCCGGGGAAACCTATGGGCGCGTCATGGAATCGGCGCGGATGGCCGATGCTGTCGTCTCGCCGCGCGATGTCGATCCGGCGCTGTCGCGAATCTCGGCCGTTCCGGTGCCCACGCCCGAGGACGTGGTCGGCATTCTGGCCGAGGCGACCTGGGCGACCCTCGTCTCGCACGGGATGGTGGCCGGGTTCAGCATTGGCGGCACGGATGATCCGACGGGTACCCCGACGATCGGGGCGGCCCGTTCGGTGCGCATCACCGTGCTGCGCATGCGCGACAATATGACCGCCATCGACGCGGCCCGGGAGATCGACGCGCGCGACTTCGCGGTCAATCACGACAATGTCGGCGTCGGATTCCCCGAATACTTTGCGACATGGGGACATTGGCGCACCTACGTGCCGACCATGGCGGCCACCCTCGCGCACGGACCCTTCGTGGTGAGCCTGTTCATCACCCACCCGACCACCGACCGCGCGGCCATGGAGACCTTGGCCGAAAAGACCTTCGACGCCGAGCTGCCGCGACTGGACGCCTTCGCGCCCACCTCGGACGAGCAGCTGTCGACCCTGCCCATGGACTCCGACGGCATGCTGAGCCGCCTGCTCCCCACCGCACCCGGGCAATGGCCGAACCCGGTACTCGCCCATGACGAGCAGCAGCTCATCGCCGGATGGGGCGGACATCGCAGCGCCAGCGGGGTCGTCTACGGACCGGTCGTCGCCGACGCCTGGGTCAACCGCCCCGGCGACGGCGATCGCATTCCCGTCGAGGGTGTCGCGATCACCGATTCCGCTCGGCTGCTTCGCTTTCCGGACGCCGTGGCGGCCCGTCGGGCCCTGCACCGACTGTCCCAACCGGACGCGGCGCACACCGTGGTCACCGCGCCGCCCGGTGTCCCCGACGCAGTCTGCCTTCGAGACACCGACACGAATCCGGCTGCGCGCGAAAGCGAATACTCCTGCCTCGTCCTGGACGGCCGCTACCTGGCCCTGATCACCGCCTCGACCGAACCGGACGCCCACCACCGCGCGTCCGCGCAATACGCATTGCTGGTCACCGACCGCTAGGCGCACGGCCGAGCAGCCCCAGCCGTGCGCCCAAAGCGCCGTCGTGAACGGCGCTCGCCAGACTCGGCTCAGTGATCCAGCTGGGCTTGGAAGATCTCGCGATTGAAGTACGCCTTCGCCTCGGCGATCAGGCCGTCGGCGTTCAGTTCGTACACATTGATGCCGGACCAGTTGATCGGCCGCCCCGACAGCGATACCGCCGCGCCGCTCCAGGACACCGCGACCGCGTCACCCACGGTGTGCGCCTCGTGCGGTGTAAGTCCGAGGAAGGGACGGAAATTCGGGATGACACCGGCGATGAACTCGTGA
This sequence comes from Nocardia sp. CDC153, assembly GCF_035818515.1. Taxonomy (NCBI): domain Bacteria; kingdom Bacillati; phylum Actinomycetota; class Actinomycetes; order Mycobacteriales; family Nocardiaceae; genus Nocardia; species Nocardia sp. CDC153. Next base: position 584,089 of record NZ_JAYKYU010000005.1, read on the forward strand.
ATCGCGGTGCGCCCCACGATCGGCGGGGTGCCCACCGGGTCGTGGAAGACGCCGTCCTCGGCGAAGGCCGCGGCCCACGCGGCGGCATCGCCGGATTGGGAGGCGGTGAAGAACCGCAGGACGGCGCTCGGCATGGCGGGCATGGTCATTACTGCTCCTTCTGAGAGGTGAGGTGCCGCCGGTCGTAGCGGCGGGCCAGGGGGAGAACCGGGAGCGCGAGCACGGTCAGAACGGCCTGCAGGGCGCAGACGCCGAGCCAGCCCCACGCCCCGTAGCAGGCTGCGGCGAGTGCGGCGCAGATCGCGCCGCTGAGGAAGACCGCCACCATGTAGACCGTGTTGGCGCGGCTGCGCGCCTGCGGCAGATATCCGAAAATCCGTGTCTGATTGGCGATTTGGCTCCACTGCACCGACACATTCGCCAGCACGATCGCCAGGATCAGGCACGGCAGCACCGTGCCGCCCAGCGCGTACAGTCCGGCCGCCGCCAGCATGAGCGCCACCGCCGCCGCGATGATCGGCACGGCCCCGCGCCGATCGACGAACCGGCCCGCCCACGGTGCGGCCACCGCACCGGCCAGCCCGAGCGCGCCGAACAAACCGGCGACGGCGCTGCGATAGTGGTAGGGCTCGCGGGTCAATACCAGGACCAGGGAGGTCCAGGTCGCGGTGTACGCGCCGAACAACAACGCGTGCAGGGCGCACGAATGCCGCAGTGCCGGTTCACGAAACAACAGCCGGGGCAGCGACGCGAGCAGGGCCGGATAGCTCGGCCGGGCCGCCATCGCCGCGCCGTACGCCGTAGGCCGCGCTTCCCTGGGCAGCAACGCGATGGTCACCGCGCCCGCGGCCGCCGTCAAACCCGCGGCGAGCAGATACACCGCGCGCCAACCGAAGAGATCGCCGACCGCGCCGCCGATCACTCGCGAACCGATGATGCCCGTCATGAGCCCGATCTGCACCCCGGCCACCACCGAGGCCCGCCGCTGCGGCGGCGCGAACTCGGCGGCCAGGGGCACCAGTACCTGCGGGATCACCGTCGCCCCGCCCACCAGTGCGGTCGCCGCGGCCAGCAGCGTGAGCCCGGGCGCGGCGGCGGCCAGCAGCAGCCCGATCACCGTGACCGCCAACAGCATCGACAGCAACGGTCGCCGCCGGCGCACGTCCCCGAGCGGGACCAAGAAGAGAATCCCTGCGGCATAACCGAATTGAGCACACGTCACCACCACACCGGCCGCCGCCGCGGTGACGCCGAGCCCGCGGGTGAACAGCTCCAGCAAAGGCTGCGCCAGATACACATTCGCGACGGTCGCCCCGCTGCACACCGCCATCATCGGGAACAGTGCGGGCCGGGCTCGCCCCCGGGCCGGAGGGGTGTCGAGGGCGCTGAGCGGGATGGACATCGAACCATCCTTTCGATCGAACTAGTTGGTTCGGATGGCTGCCGATCGTATGAACCGCGTGGCCGAGCTGTCAAACGAACTGGTTCGTTACAATCGCGGACATGGCATACGACTCGGCCGCCACCAGGGAACGCATCCTCGCGGCGGCGACAACCGAATTCGCCGCCTACGGTGTGGCCGGGGCCAGGGTCGACCGCATCGCGGCCACCGCGCAGGCCAACAAGCGGGCCATCTACGACTACTTCGGGGACAAGAAGGCGCTGTTCGCGGCGGTACTCGAGCGGCTCATGGGTGAGCTCGCGCAGGATGTGCCGCCCAGCGGTGACCTGGGTGAATACGCGGGCCGGCTGTTCGACCATCACCGCGCCCACCCCGAGGCGCTGCGCCTATTGCTCTGGGAGGCACTGGAACTCGGCGACGACCCGGTCCCCGACGAGGAGAACCGCACCCGCCACTACTTCGAGAAGGTCGCCGCCGCCGAATCGGCCATGACCGACGGGGATCCGCGGGATCTGCTGTTCTTCGCCCTCGGCCTGGTCGGCTGGACGCTGGCCATGCCGCAGCTGCGGCGCATGATTCTCGGCGCCGACCGCGGCCTCGACGAACTGCGCCCGGCCATCACCGCCGCGGTCGAGACGCTCGCGGCCGCGCCCGCACCGGCGCGAACCGATCCGGCCGTGTAGGTTCGGCCCGGCGTCGCAATCATGCGGCATCCGGATCACGGACAGGAGCGGGAATGCGCTTGGCGGGCAAGGTCGGTGCGATCGGTGCGGTCGTGGCCGCGGTGGTGCTGGCGGCGGGCTGCTCGAGCAGCGGCGACGACAAGGCCGCGGCGACCACCACGGCGAAGGCCACCACCAGCGCGGCCGCCACCACCACGGCCAGTAAGGGCCGCGAGTGCACCGCCGACGACATCAAGGTCGACGGCGGCTTCGGCCAGGCGCCCAAGATCACCATTCCGGACGACTGCGATCCGCCCAAGCAGCTCATCGTTAAGGACCTGGTCGCGGGCAGCGGCCCGGGCGCGCAGGCCGGGCAGCAGCTGACCATGAACTACACGCTGGTCACCTGGTCGAACAAGAAGGTGCTCGACAGCTCCTTCACCCGCGGCGAGACCTTCCCCCTCAACCTGGGCGCGGGCGAGGTCATCAAGGGCTGGGATCAGGGCCTGGTCGGCGTCCAGCAGGGCGCGCGCCGGCTGCTCATCATCCCGCCGGACCTCGGCTACGGCGCGGGCGGGCGCGGCATGAAGCCGTTCGAAACGCTCGTCTTCGTCACCGACGCCGTCAAGGTCGGTAGCTGAGGTAAAACCCCCGATACCAGGGCGACCGGTCACCTGACCGGCCGTCACGCTGCCCTCTGCCGTGACCGGTTACACGGCTCATCGAGCCGTCAACTAACCTGGTCGGGATGCGTTCGGGGGGAACCTAGACGTCAACCATGAACAACGAACAAGGAGCATGTCCGTGAAGAGCACCGTCGAGCAGCTGAGCCCGACTCGGGTCCGCATCAATGTCGAGGTGCCCTTCGAGGAGCTCAAGCCGGACTTCGACCGCGCCTACAAGGCCCTCGCGCAGCAGATCCGGATCCCCGGCTTCCGCCCGGGTAAGGCCCCGGCCAAGCTTCTCGAGGCCCGTGTCGGCCGTGGCGCGGTGCTGGAGCAGGTAGTCAACGACGTCCTGCCCAAGCGCTACAGCGAGGCCGTGCAGGAGACCCAGGCCAAGGTCATCGGCCAGCCGGAGATCGAGATCACCAAGATCGAGGACGGCGAAGAGCTGGCCTTCACCGCCGAGGTCGACGTCCGCCCGGAGATCACCCTGCCGGAGTACTCGTCGCTGGCCGTCTCGGTCGACCCGATCGAGATCACCGACGCCGACATCGACGAGCAGCTGCAGTCGCTGCGCGCCCGCTTCGGCACCCTGACCTCGGTCGAGCGCGCCATCGAGAACGGCGACTTCGTCTCCATCGACCTGTCTGCCACCGTCGACGGCGAGACCGTCGAGGAGGCCTCCACCACCGGCCTGTCCCACGAGGTCGGCTCCGGCCAGCTCATCGAGGGCCTGGACGAGACCCTGATCGGCATGAAGGAGGGCGAGTCCAAGGACTTCACCTCCAAGCTGGTCGCCGGTGAGCACGCGGGCAAGGAAGCCGTGATCACCGTGACCGTGCAGTCGGTCAAGGAGCGCGAGCTGCCCGAGGCCGATGACGAATTCGCCCAGCTGGCAAGCGAATTCGACACCATCGACGAGCTGAAGGAAGACCTGAAGACCCGCGTCGAGCGCGTCAAGAAGGTCCAGCAGGCCGGCGAGATCCGCGACAAGGTGCTCGAGGCGCTGCTCGCGGCCGTCGAGATCCCGCTGCCGGAGAAGGTCGTCCAGGCCGAGATCGACGCCGTCGAGCACGACGCCGTCCACGGCTTCGACCACGACGAGGCCAAGCTGGCCGAGGCCCTCGAGGCCGAGGGCTCCTCGCTCGAGGAGTTCAAGAAGGACACCAAGGAAGCCGCCGAGAAGTCGGTCAAGACCCAGCTGCTGCTGGACGCCGTCGCCGAGGCCGACAACACCCAGGTCGGCCAGGACGAGCTGTACGAGCGGATCATCTTCCAGGCCCAGCGCTACGGCATGAGCCCGGATCAGTTCATCCAGCAGATCCAGCAGGCCGGTCAGCTGGGCGCGGTCTTCGCCGACGTGCGTCGCGGCAAGGCGCTGGCCGGTGTCGTGGTCAAGGCCGCCGTCACCGACACCGCGGGCAACACCGTGGACACCGCCGAGATGTTCGGCAACCCGGCCGAGGAGGCCGAAGAGGTGTCCGCCGAAGAGCTCGCTACCGTGGCCGATGCCACCGAGGCCGCCGAGGCCGAGGCCAAGTAAGAGCATTGACCGCAGCGCGGTATAAGTTTGCGCTGTGAGCGAAGCAGGGCGGTACCGGGAGTTCGGTGCCGCCCTGTTTCGTTAGGGTTTGTGTCAGCGCTGGATTTTCTCAGTGATCAAGTAGGGGCTTGTAACCGAGCCGTTGAGAGAGGGCAGGTATCCGTGACAATTCATCAGGCAGGGGTGCAGATGACATCGCCGACTGCTGGTCTGAACCTCAGTGATTCGGTCTACGAGCGACTGCTGCAGAACCGAATCATCTTCCTGGGCACTCAGGTCGACGACGACATCGCGAACAAGCTGTGCGCGCAGATTCTCCTGCTGTCGGCCGAGGACCCGACCAAGGACATCTCGCTCTACATCAACTCTCCCGGCGGTTCGGTGACCGCGGGCATGGCCATCTACGACACCATGCAGTTCGCCGAGTGCGACATTCGCACCGTGGGCATGGGTCTGGCCGCGTCGATGGGTCAGTTCCTGCTCGCCGCGGGCACCAAGGGCAAGCGATTCGCGCTGCCGCACGCCCGGATCATGATGCACCAGCCCTCGGCCGGCATCGGTGGCTCCGCGGCCGACATCGCGATCCAGGCCGAGCAGTTCGCCTACACCAAGCGCGAGATGAACGAGCTCCAGTCGCAGTTCACCGGCAAGAGCGTCGAGCAGGTGACCGCCGACGCCGACCGTGACCGCTGGTTCACCGCGAAGGAAGCCCTCGAGTACGGCTTCATCGATCACGTGATCACCCACGCGAACCAGGCGAACGGCAACTAGGTCCGCAGCCCACTCACACAGACTTTGGAGACGCGTATGTCCAACATGATCGACCCCCGGGCCGCGGGCATCACCTTCGCTGCCGCCGGTTCTTCCAACGGCATGCAGATGCCGCAGGGCCGCTACATCCTGCCTTCGTTCGTCGAGCACTCGAGCTTCGGTGTCAAGGAGTCCAACCCCTACAACAAGCTGTTCGAGGAGCGCATCATCTTCCTCGGCGCGCAGGTGGACGACACCTCCGCGAACGACATCATGGCGCAGCTGCTGGTGCTGGAGTCCCTGGATCCCGACCGCGACATCACCATGTACATCAACTCGCCCGGTGGTTCCTTCACCGCGCTGATGGCCATCTACGACACCATGCAGTACGTGCGCGCCGACGTCGCGACCGTCTGCCTGGGCCAGGCCGCCTCGGCCGCGGCCGTGCTGCTCGCCGCCGGCGCCCCCGGCAAGCGCGCCGCCCTGCCCAACGCCCGCGTGCTGATCCACCAGCCGTCCACCTCGGGTGGCATCCAGGGTCAGGTCTCCGATCTGGAGATCCAGGCCGCCGAGATCGAGCGCATGCGTCGTCTCATGGAGACCACGCTGGCCCGCCACACCGGCAAGGACGCCGACACCATCCGCAAGGACACCGACCGCGACAAGATCCTCACCGCGCACGACGCGAAGGATTACGGCATCGTCGACACGGTCTTCGAGTACCGCAAGCTCAGCGCCCAGAAGTGAACTGGGCGGGTGGCGGGGCCGAGATGAGTGCGCCGACGGGCGCGATCGTCCCCGCCGCCCCGGGCAGAGGTGAGTCCACGCACATGTCCGGTGAGAAACGTGCCCAAGTTGTCGACCTCGGTCACGAGAAGCGGGTACGGTCACTCTAGGGACCTTTGCTCGTGGTTGTCGGCTCTGCTTTTTGGATCCATCACAAGCTTTTGGAAACACGGCCGAATTGCCGGATCCGCAAACTCAGGGGTCGCGGCATACGCTCGAAGTAGGCAAGCTCGCCGACAACCGGGGACAGACGGTTGCACGCGGACAAGGAAGTAGGGACCCAGGAGATGGCGCGCATCGGTGATGGCGGCGATCTGTTGAAGTGCTCGTTCTGCGGAAAGAGCCAGAAGCAGGTCAAGAAGCTCATTGCGGGACCGGGGGTGTACATCTGCGACGAGTGCATCGACCTGTGCAACGAGATCATCGAGGAAGAGCTCGCCGAATCGAGCGAGGTCAAGCTCGACGAGTTGCCCAAGCCCGCGGAGATCCGGGATTTCCTCGAGCAGTATGTGATCGGGCAGGACGCGGCGAAGCGCACCCTCGCGGTGGCGGTCTACAACCACTACAAGCGAATTCAGGCCGGCGACAAGGGCCGCGACTCGCGCGGCGAGGCCGTCGAGCTGATGAAGTCCAACATCCTGATGCTCGGCCCGACCGGGTGTGGCAAGACCTACCTGGCGCAGACGCTGGCCAAGATGTTGAACGTTCCGTTCGCGATCGCCGACGCCACCGCGCTGACCGAGGCCGGTTATGTCGGTGAGGACGTCGAGAACATCCTGCTGAAGCTGATCCAGGCCGCCGACTACGACGTGAAGCGCGCCGAGACCGGCATCATCTACATCGACGAGGTCGACAAGATCGCCCGCAAGTCCGAGAATCCGTCCATCACCCGGGACGTGTCCGGTGAGGGCGTGCAGCAGGCGCTGCTGAAGATTCTCGAGGGCACCCAGGCCTCGGTGCCGCCGCAGGGCGGCCGCAAGCATCCGCATCAGGAATTCATCCAGATCGACACCACCAATGTGCTGTTCATCGTGGCGGGTGCGTTCGCGGGTCTGGAGAAGATCGTTCAGGATCGAGTCGGCAAGCGCGGCATCGGTTTCGGCGCGGAGGTCCGCTCCAAGGTCGAGATCGACACCGCCGATCACTTCGCCGACGTCATGCCGGAGGATCTGATCAAGTTCGGTCTGATCCCGGAGTTCATCGGTCGTCTGCCGATCGTCGCCTCGGTCACCAACCTGGACAAGGACTCCCTGGTCCGCATTCTGGCCGAGCCGAAGAACGCCCTGGTGAAGCAGTACGTGCGCCTGTTCGAAATGGACGGCGTGGACCTGGAATTCACCCAGGACGCCCTGGAAGCCGTTGCGGACCAGGCGATTCTGCGCGGCACCGGCGCACGCGGTCTGCGCGCCATCATGGAGGAGGTCCTCCTCCCGGTCATGTACGACATCCCCAGCCGCGACGATGTCGCCAAGGTGGTCGTCACCGCCGACACCGTCAACGACAACGTCCTACCCACGATCGTCCCCCGCAAGCGCCAGACCCCGGAGCGCCGCGAAAAGTCGGCATAAGCCACTCTCGGTCTCTCAGGGGCTTCCCCCCGAACCCCCTTCCAAGAACAAAAGAAACCGGCTCCGCGAGAATTCTCGCGGAGCCGGTTTCGCTATCTCGCTTTGTTCAGGGTGCAGGTCGGGACGTATCCGAAGGGCGCGGACCAGCCGCCGTGCGCGAACCCCCCGCTCGGATCTTCCTCCGGTCCACCCGGCGCCTGGTAGACACCGTCGATGGTGACGAACTGGGTGACCGACAGTTCCATGATGTTCTCCTGTGGGCCCTCCGTCGGGTTCGAAACCACACCGCCGGTAAGCCTCTGGAGTCGGTGACGATCGGCAAGCCGTCGCGCCCGTGGTGAGGATCGTCCTTGATCCCCCGTGGTTCGCCGTTGAACCTTTACTCCGCTACTCCGAAAATCGGTGCGATCGGGTCACCTGTTACGACGGTGTGATGCCCCGAAATTCATCGGCGCGGAGGCTCGCGGCGGGGAAATCGCAGGGTGAAGGGCGCGGGCTCGGGGACCGGGAAGCGCTCACGCGGGGCGACCAGCAGAATCGCCAGGCCCAGGGCCGGAATGAGCAGCACCGCAAGCAGTTCGAGGGTGAATTCGAACCCGCCGATGGTCTCCGGGCGGTGGAAGGCGTGGTAGATGGCATGCGGGACGCCGAAGACCAGCCAGCCGAACCCGGAAACCCGTGCGATCACGCTGTCGCGGTAGTAGAGGGCGGCTCCGGAGATGGCGGCCAGCGCCAGGAAGAAGGCCCCGACATCACCGGCCAGGTGGTGGTTGTACGGCCCGTCGGCGCGCACCCAATGCAGGCCGAAGCCGGGGAAGCTGTTGTAGAACGACTCGGGCGCGACCACGGCCCACAGGCCGCTGTAGAGGCCGATGGCGGTGAGCACCCCCAGCATGGTGAGCAGGGCGATCCAGCGCCGCCGGTTGATCTCCAGCCGGAAATTCACCCGTACGCCGTCACCGGTGCCACGCAACGAGATCCGCACAGGCCCTCCCGCCCTCGCCGAATCACTGTGCTGCCACCGTAATTCGGGGAGGGGGAGGGGACAAGCCCGCGGGCTAGATCTGCTCCATCTTCAGGTCCTCGGGGCTCCAGTAGGCCCGCATGCTGATGATCTTGCCCTCGTCGTTCAGCTCCATGACGTCGATGGGCGAGAGGGTCATGCGGTGGCCGTTGGAGACGGTCACCAGGGTGAAGTGGGCGGCCACCTGGTTCCCGGCGACCTTGACCGTGTGCAGCTCGGTCTCGCGGTCGAGGTTCTCGAGCGCCTTGTAGAGCTCGCCGATGGCCTCGTGTCCGCGCCGTTCGGGGGTGCCGATCGGGTCCTCGACCACCGCGTCCTCGGCGTACAGGTCCACGACGGCCGAGGTCGGCCCGGTGGCCACCAATTTCACGTACTGCTCGACGACATCCCGGGGCTGCGCTGCCATGGAAGACTCCCATCAGAATTGAAACGTGTTCTAACTCGGAGCCTAACAGTCGAGGCGCGCGAACGGACCCGACTGCCTCACCCTGTGGAACGGCCGGTCACAGGACGAGGCGGTCCTCCCCGGTGTAGACGTTCATGGTTTCCCCGCGCAGGAATCCGACCAGGGTGAGGCCGGTGTCGGCGGCCAGGTCCACGGCCAGCGAGCTGGGGGCCGAGACCGCGCCGAGCAGGGGAATGCCCGCCATGGCCGCCTTCTGCACCAGCTCGAAGGAGGCCCGGCCGCTCACCATGAGCAGCAGATCGTGTGCGGGGAGCCGGTTTTCACGCAAAGCCCAGCCGATGAGCTTGTCGACCGCATTGTGTCGGCCGATGTCCTCGCGCACGGCCAGCGCGGTGCCGTCGGCGGTGAACAGGCCCGCCGCGTGCAGGCCGCCGGTGGCGTCGAAAACCTGTTGGCGGGAACGGAGTTCGTCGGGGAGCTTGGTCAGGGTGTCGATCTCGACGCGCGGGGTGGCGGCGGGGATCGGGTGCCGGAGGCGGGTGCGGACCTCGTCGAGGGCGGTCTTGCCGCACAGCCCGCACGCGCTGTTGGTGAGGAAGGGGCGCGGCGTGATCGGGACGGGCGTGCGCAGCTGGACATCGAGCACGTTGTAGGTGTTCTGCCCGTTCTCGTCGGTGCCCGCGCAATAGCGGGCGGTGACGATGTCCTCGGCCGAATCGATGATGCCCTCGGCGTAGAGGAACCCGTGGATCAGGTCGATGTCCGCGCCGGGTGTGCGCATGGTGACCGTCAACGACTGTCCGCCCGTGCGGATTTCGAGCGGCTCCTCGACCGCCAGGGTATCGGGGCGGGTGATGGTGCCGGTGGGGGAGATACGCAGCGTGCGGCGGCGGGCGGTGACTCTACTCATGCGGTGTGACGGTGACGTTCGAGGCGGATGGTGACGGCCTTGGAGACGGGCGTATTGGAGCGCCGGGCGACGTGATCGAGGGGGATGAGCGGGTTGGTCTCGGGGTAGTAGGCGGCGGCATTGCCGCGCGGGGTGGAGTAGCCGACCAGCCGGAAGCCGGTCACCTTGCGCTCGACGCCGTCGCCGAACTCCGAGATCACGTCCACCAGTTCGTCTTCGGCGAAGCCGAGCGCGGCGATGTCCTCCGGATTGACCAGCACCACGCGACGGCCGTTGTGGATGCCGCGGTAGCGGTCGTCGAGGCCGTAGATGGTGGTGTTGTACTGGTCGTGGCTGCGCAGGGTCTGCAGGATGAGGCGGCCCTCGGGGACCGGCAGCCAGTGCAGGTCGTTGACGGCGAAGTTGGCCTTGCCGGTGGCGGTGCGGAATTCGCGGGCGTCACGGGGCGGGTGCGGGAGCTGGAATCCGTTGCGGCCCCGGACCTTCGCGTTGTAGTCGGCGCAGCCGGGCACCACCTTGGCGATGGCGTCGCGGATGGTGTCGTAGTCGCGTTGGAACTCGGCCCACGGCACGGGGTGGTCGGGTCCGAACAATTCCTGGGCCAGCTCGCAGACGATGGCGACCTCGCTGCGCAGTTGGTCACTGACCGGGGTCAGGCGGCCGGTGGACAGGTGCACCATGGACATCGAGTCCTCCACCGAAACCTGTTGGCGCACACCGTTCTGGGTGTCCTCGTCGGTGCGGCCCAGGGTGGGCAGGATGAGCGCGGTCCGCCCGTGCACCACGTGGCTGCGGTTGAGTTTGGTCGAAACCTGCACGGTGAGTTCGCAATTGCGCAGCGCCGCCTCGGTGACCTCGGTGTCGGGGGTGGCGGAGACGAAATTGCCGCCCATGCCGAAGAACACCTTGCCGCGCCCGTCGCGCATGGCCCGAATGGCGTTGACGGTGTCGAAGCCGTGTTCGCGCGGGCTGGTGATGCCGAATTCGCGGTCCAGGGCGGCCAGGAAGGTCTCGGGCATCTTCTCCCAGATGCCCATGGTGCGGTCGCCCTGCACATTCGAGTGCCCGCGCACCGGGCACACGCCCGCGCCGGGCTTGCCGATCATGCCGCGCAGCAACAGCAGATTGGTCGCCTCCTCGATGGTGGCGACGCCGTGGACCTGCTGGGTCAGGCCCATGGCCCAGCAGATGATGGTGGCCTTGGATTCGGCCAGCAGCCTAGCGGTGCGGTCCAGATCTTCGCGGGTGAGCCCGGTGGCCTGCTCGACAATGCCGAGATCGACCGCGCGCATGTGCTTTTCGTAGTCGGCGAAGCCCGCGGTGTGCGCGTCGACGAAGGCGCGATCCACGACGGTGCCCGGCGCGCGGTCCTCGGCCTCGAACAGCAGCCTGGCCAGGCCCTGGAACAGGGCCATATCGCCGCCGAGGCGGATCTGCAGGAAATCGTCGGCGATGGTGATGCCGCCGGTGAAGCCCTTGACCGTCTGCGGATCCTTGAAGCCGATGAGTCCGGTCTCGGGCAGCGGATTGACGGCGATGATCTTCGCGCCGTGCGCCTTCGCCTCGCCGAGCGCCGAGAGCATGCGCGGGTGATTGGTGCCCGGATTCTGTCCGGCCACGATGATCAGCTCCGCGTCCTTGAAATCGTCGATGGTCACCGAGCCCTTGCCGATGCCGATCGAGCTGGTCAGCGCCGTGCCCGAGGACTCGTGGCACATGTTCGAGCAGTCGGGCAGATTGTTGGTGCCGAAGCTGCGGACCAGCAGCTGATAGGCGAAGGCGGTCTCGTTGGCGGTGCGGCCGGAGGTGTAGAAGACGGCCTGGTCGGGGGAGTCCAGGCCGCGCAGGGTGTCGGCGATGAGGCGGTAGGCGTCGTCCCAGGCGATGGGCGAGTAGTGGGTATCGCCCTCGCGCAACACCATCGGGTGGGTGAGGCGGCCCTGCTGGCCGAGCCAGTAGCCGGACTTGTCGGCGAGGTCGGCGATCGAATGCTCGGCGAAGAATTCGGGGGTGACGGTGCGCAGGGTCGCCTCCTCGGCGACGGCCTTCGCGCCGTTCTCGCAGAATTCCGCCGGGCGACGCCGACCGGTCGGTTCCGGCCAGGCGCAGCCCGGACAGTCGAAGCCGTGCCGCTGATTCACCCGGGCCAGCGTGCGCGCGGTGCGTACCACGCCCATCTCCTCGACCGCGCGTTCCAACGCGACGGTGACCGCCTTGACGCCCGCGGCCTCGGTCTTCGGCGCGGTGACCGTCAGCGCGGACTCGTCGATATCGGACTTCGGGGCGGAACGGTGCATGGTGACGATTGTCCTCCATCGTGAGCGTGCGAAACGTTCGACCCTGTCGAAGATCAGGTCTCGAATGTGAACGTCGGTGATCGCCATCGCGATAGACAGGGCGGCGGGGGCACGCCTGGCCTTACCATCGAACAAGCGAGGTCACGCCGATGAGCACAACTGCCCATTCTGTTCGGCGTGCCGGTGGGGACCGGCATGCGAAACTGGTCCGCGCGGTGAGACTTTCACGCCGAACCTTACAGGTCATTCTGCTCCTCGCGGCGGCGTTCGCGCTGGTGGTCCCGGCCGCGGTCGGGTGGGCCAATCCCGGTGCGACCCAACCGGTCCCGATAACCAGCGAGCCGTCCCCGCACTGCGACGATCCGCTCAAGTGCGATGGCTCCGGCACCCACGACAGCCTGCCCGGCGGCAAAGGGTCCGGCGGCTCCGGCGGCAAGACGGAGCCGGAATACTGTCCGGACGGTTCGGTCAAGCCCGCCAGCGGAATTTGTCAGACGACGCCGAAGCGGGAGTACTGCCCCGACGGCTCGGTGAAACCCACGTACGGGACGTGTCCGACGACACCGAAGCAGGAGATCTGTCCGGACGGTTCGATCAAGCCCGCGTACGGAACGTGCCCGACCCCGAAGCCGGAGACGTGTCCCGATGGTTCGGTGAAGCCCGCGTACGGGACGTGCCCGACGACGCCGAGGCAAGAGACGTGTCCGGACGGTTCGGTGAAACCCGCCAACGGGACCTGTGCGACGACACCGGCGCAGCCGGGCGGGAATCAGCCGCAGCCGCAACCGGATCCGGTGCAGCCCCAGCCGAATCCGGTCCAACCGCAACCGAATCCGGTGCCGCCCACGACGCCCGTGGTGACCACCGGGGCGGTCGCGCCACCGACCACTCCGGCGGCGGCCGTGCCGCCCAGCGCGGATCCCCCGACACCCACCTCGGCCGTGCCGGTTCCGGCGCAGACCTCCGGGCTCTCGTTGAATCCGCCCGCGGTGCCGCCCGGCGCGCAGGTGACGGCCAGCGGCTCCGGCTGTGAGCCGGGTTCCGATGTGCGCCTGTCGATCGGCGGCGCCAAGGTCGGCGACGCCAAGGCCCGTTCCGATGGCGGCTTCGAGGCCACCCTCACCACGGGCGACACCGAGATCGGTCAGCACGAGGTGACCGCCGAGTGCGGTCGGAAATTGGCCGCCGATCTCGACATCGTGCTGGTCAGTCAGGTCGGTGGCGGCGCGGCCACGATGACCGTCCTGCTGTTCTTCCTGCTCGTCGGCGGCTGGTTCTACGGCCACCGCCTGATCTCCCATCTCCCGGCACGGAGGCCCCGATGATCAGTCGCACGCGTGCCCGGCGCGGGTCGGCGGCGCTCGCCGGTCTGGTGGCCGTATTCCTCGCTCTCGCGGCACCGTTCGCGGCCGGACCGGCCGGGGCGGCGGGTGGGGTGAGCGCGACCGCCACCGTCGACGGGCGCGCCATCGCCGGTGCCACCGCGAGCAATCCCGTGCGCCTGGATCCGAAGCAGGTGGTGCTGGTCGTCGTCGAGGTGAACAACGGCACCGCCGATCCCGTCTCGGTCCGGCGGGTGGATCTGGCCGGGCACGTGCTCGGTTTGAACTTCTACTCCTATTCCACGACGGTCGAATTGACCGTGGCGGCGGGCAAGACCGAGAAGCTCACCTATCGACTGGATCCGGCCGGGCTCGACGGTCAGGCCACCGGGCTGGTGGGCTCGGATCTGACCCTGATCGGCGGTGACGGCAAGCCGTTGACCTCCGTGCACACGGTCGTCGACGTGCGCGGGTCGCTGGTGTCGGTGTACGGCCTGTTCGGGATCATCATCGCCGTTCTCACCGGTCTCGCCATCGCGGACGCGGCCTTGACCGTTGCGCGTCACCGGCTTTCGGCCAATCGGTGGCAGCGCGGGCTGCGGCTGCTCGCCCCCGGCATCGGCATCGGCCTGATGATCGGTTTCACCGCGTCGGTGGCGCGGTGGTGGGTGCCCGGCACCGTGCTGTGGCTGTCGCTGGCCGGGGGCGTGGCCGCGGTCTTCTTCCTGGTCGGGTACCTCTCGCCGACGCCCCGCCAGTCCGACGACTTGGGCCTGGATCCCGAAGATCTCGCCGCCGCAAAGGAACTCGACGCCATGGGCTTCGCGGCCGCGACACCGGACGGGCCGATCAGTCCGCCCGTCGGGTTCCCGGTCAGCCCGGGTCCGTCGCCCATTTCTGGTCCGCCAGGCCCGAATCCGCCCTATGGCGGGACCTTCCCGGATCTGGCCCCGGTGGGACAACCCGGCGGAACCTTCCGTGACCTCCCATGGCCCGGCCAGCCCGGCTCCGAGGGCGAGACGCAGAAGATCCATACCGGCAACAGGTATCCGGGCAATGGCCCGCTGGCCTCGGCCATGGAACCGAACTCCGGCGGAATGCCCACGGTGAGTCACCCGGCCGATCTGCCGTCGGAGCCTGGCGTATTCGGTGAGACCACCATCGGGCGAGGTGTGGATCTGGGCAAGAACACGCCCGTGCCGATCGAGTTGGGCGAGGACGAGCCAACGATTCGGAGTGCCTTCGAGGGGCAAGGATTTTCGTCCGGGGGCGCGGGTCGATGAGCGTGGCGAATCCGACCGATGCCGAACTGGCGCGGGTGCGAGCGGCGCTGCCCGGCTACGAGATCGGCGGTCAGATCGGGCGCGGCGGCTGCGGGGTGGTGCTGGCCGGTGTCCATCGCGGGCTCGGGCGTCGGGTGGCGATCAAGCAGATCCCGCCGCAGTTCGCCGACGATATGCAGGTGCGGCGGCGGTTCGTGGCCGAGGCGCGGGTGATGGCCGCTCTGGACCATCCGCACGTGGTGCCGGTCTACGACTACGTCGAGCACGACGACCTGTGCCTGCTGGTGTTGGAGTATCTGCCCGGCGGCACGGTCGAAAGCCGGTTCATCACGGCGGGATTCGAGGCCACCGCGGCGCTGGCCGTGGCGCTGTCGTGCGCGGCCGGGCTGGACGCGGCGCACCGGGGCGGGATTCTGCACCGCGATGTGAAGCCGTCCAACCTCATGTTCGCCGCCAATGGGGCGTTGAAGCTCACCGACTTCGGCATCGCCAAGATCGTCGGCGGCGAGGACACGCTGGTGACCCGGGCGGGCGAGATCATCGGCACCCCGTCCTACATCGCCCCCGAACAGGTTCGAGGGCAACAGCTTTCACCCGCGACGGACGTGTACGCGTTGGCGACCATGCTCTACCAGCTGCTCTCCGGCGTGCTCCCGTTCCCGCCCGGGGCCGATGCCCTCGCCCTGCTCTTCGCCCACGCCTACGGTGAGCCTGTCCCGCTGACCGAGGTGGCTCCCTTCGTACCGCAACCGATCGCCGACGCCGTCATGCGCGGCCTGGCCCCCGACCCGGCCGACCGCTACGACACCGCCGAAACCTTCGGCATCGCCCTCGCCGAACCCGCCGCCCACCTGTGGGGCGCGAATTGGCTCACCCCCGTGGGCATTCCGGTCATCGGCGCGGACACCATCGTCGCCGCCGCCACCGGTAGTTCCCGCGGTCCGCGTGGCTCGAGTGCTCACCAGCCATTGACGCCGCCGCCGGGTCCCATGGGTCGGCCACCGGGTCCCATGACCCCGCCGCCCGGCGCGGTGACCCGCGGCTCCGGCCCGATCACTCCTGGCCCGCAATCGAATCCGGCCCCTCCGCCGCACGCCACCACCGCGGACTCGCTGTCACGGGAGGCGTTGCGACAGCCACCTCCCACCCCCACAGACCGCCCCGCGCCGCGTCCGGGAGCCGAACCCTTCACTCCGCAGGCCGAGCGGAGACCAGGGACCATGCCGCCTGGCCGGGGATTCGCGGGCGCGCGACCGGAATTCGGTCAGAACCCGGGGGGTGGCGGGGCTTCGGGCGTGGCGCGACCCGTTCCGGTGGAGCGGGTGCGGCCCAAGGAGCCGGTGCAGCACGGTGGGGTGCGGTTGGCCGAGGTGCAGCGGGCGGATCTGGTGCCGGTGCAGCGGGTGGTCACCTTGCCCTCGCCGCGGGTGCCGTTCCTGGCGGCGGGCGTGCTGGCGGTGGCGACCGTCGCGGTCGCGGTGCTGGGGCTGGGGGCGGCGGATCGAAACCTGCCGCCGACGGGGATGATTCGGATCGGCGGGGTCGATCCGGCGTCGGGCACGGTTGATCTGGACCTGTCGAAGCCGGTGCCGATCACGGTGGCCGGGGGCGACGCGGACGGGGCGAAGCTGTCGGTGGATGTGCTCGGGGTGCGGGCCGGGGGACAGGGCGCGGTGTTGTCGGGCGGGTCCGGAGAACTGGCCGCGCCGGTGAACCGATACGTGCTCGCGGGGCAGCTCACCGGGGAGTTGGCGTTGTCCCACAATGGGTCCCAGACGGCGGCCTACCGGTTCGGGATGAAGACTGCGCAACGGTCGACGACCACGGCGACGGCCGTCGGGCTCCTGTTGCTGCTGCTGTTCGCCGGTGCGTACGCCGAGTCCAATGCGCGGACGCTGCGGCGGGGGAGCGCGCGTTTCACCGCGAGCGTCGGTCTCGCGGTCAGCGCCGGCCTGCTCGGTGTG
This sequence comes from Nocardia sp. CDC153, assembly GCF_035818515.1. NCBI lineage: Bacteria > Bacillati > Actinomycetota > Actinomycetes > Mycobacteriales > Nocardiaceae > Nocardia > Nocardia sp. CDC153. The sequence continues at coordinate 600,671 of NZ_JAYKYU010000005.1, forward strand.
GCGGCGGTCGGCGCGGCCTGGATGTTGTTGGGTCGGGAGCCGACGCTGCCCGCCGTGATCGTCTGTGCCGCGGGCGGTGTCGCGGCGGGGCTGGCGCTCGCGGCGGGCTGCCGCCGGGTCGGCAAGCGGTACCGCTACGTGCGGATCCAACGGCTGCGGGAGCGCGCCTGAGGGTGTGCTGCCGCGACGGGTAATGGCGGGCCCGCGACCGGGCGATATACCCACGAGCGCGGCGTGATCGGTGATCGCGCGGGAAACAGGGGTGGTGGAACATGGCGGGGCGGCCGGTCATCGAGATCCGGGAGTGGGGACGGCCCGCGCGGCGACGCCTGCTCGACGGGCCGATCATCTTCGGACGCGAGGGCAGCCACGAGGTGCTGGCCGACGGCGGGGTGTCGCGCAAACATCTGCGCCTGGTGCCGACGCCGACCGCGCTGTCGGTGGTCGATCTGGGCAGCCGCAACGGCACCACCGTCAACGGGGTGGCCTTGACCGGGCGGCGCGAACTGGTGACCGGCGATGTGGTCCGGTTGGGGCGCAGCGAGATTCTGGTGGTGCACACGCCCACCGCCGAGCCCGAGGGGCCCGAGCTCTCCTCGACGGTGCTGGGTCCGTCGGGACCGCTGCCCCGCCCGCCCGGCGGGGACGTGGCCCTGCCGCGCTGGGTGGCCGTCGCGAACAGGGTGCTCGGTATCGACCCGACCGGGGAGCGAAACCTGTTCCCCGCCTTCACCGAACTGCCGAGCCGCATTCCCCTGCGGGTCTGGCAGGCGGTGCGATTCCTGAGCATCACCGCCTATCTGGCGCTCATCGTCACCTCGTTCGTGCGACCGGCGGCCGGGCTGTTCTGGTTCTTCAAGGTGGTCGTCCCGCTGCTGCCCGGCCTGTTCCTGATCGCACCGGGCCTGTGGCGCAATACCTGTCCGCTCGCGGCCACGAACCAGTTGCCCCGGCTGTTCGGCTTCACCAGGGCGGGCACGGCACCGGGCTGGATGCAGCGGCGCGGTTATCTCGTCGGGGTCGCCCTGTTCTTCGGCATCGCCGGATCCCGGGTGGCGGGCCTGGATCGCAATGGAATCGCCACCGGCATAGTGCTTTCGGCCGTTCTGCTGGCCGCCTTCGGCGGCGGCGTGGCCTTCAAGGGCAAGAGCGGCTGGTGCAGCAGCATCTGCCCGCTGTTCCCACTGCAGCGCGCCTACGGGCAGACGCCGTTCGTCACCATCGCCAACAACCACTGCCGGCCGTGTGTGGGCTGCGCCAAGAACTGCTACGACTTCAAGCCGCGCGCCGCCTACCAGGCCGATATGGCCGACCCGGAACGCGGTTGGAGCGGTCCGCGCAAGCTGTTCGCGGCGGCACTTCCCGGCTTCGTGCTCGGGTTCATGGTGCTGGCCGGATACGCGAATGTGCCGGTGCTGAACCGGTATCTGGTGCTGGCGCTGTTCCTGCTGGTGGCGATCGGATCCTATTTCGCGATCGAGGCGCTGACCGGTGTCAGTCCGGCCATGCTCGCGGCGGTGTACGCGGTCGTGGCGTTGAACGTCTTCTACTGGTTCGCCGGACCGGTGCTCGCCGCGTCGTTCACCACCCTCACCGGTGTGGGCGTGGCCTGGGTGCGCTGGCCGATCAGCGTTCTCATCTTCGCGGCCACCGTGCTGTTCCTGGCCCGGACCCGGGTCAGCGAGCTGCAATACGCGCTGACCACCGGAGCCCGCACCGAGCCGGTGCTGCTGCCCTTCCCGCGCCCGCGCGCCGACGCCGAAACACCGGTCGCCCCAGGGCCTTCGGTGATCATGGACGGGACCGCCGTGGCGGCCGAGACCGGTGCCAGCCTGCTCGAACTCGCCGAACGGGCGGGCCTGCCGCTGGAATCGGGCTGCCGAATGGGTGTCTGCGGCGCCGATCCCGTGGCCGTGCTCGACGGTGGCGACCAACTCTGCGAACCCACCGGCGATGAGCGGAACACCCTGCGGCGCTTGGGTTTCGCCGCCAATACCCGCATGGCCTGCTGCGCCCGTGTGAACGGCGGCGGAGTCCGGGTGGCCCTCACACCCGAGCCCGGGCACGGAAACGGCCAGCGCCCAGCCTCTTTCGATCGCTCGCTGGTGAGCCTGGTCGTCATCGGCAATGGCATCGCCGGTGTCACCGCCGCCGATTTCCTGCGGCGCGGCCACCCCGACAGCGAGATCCATCTGATCGGCCGGGAATCCCACGACTTCTACAACCGCATGGGCATCTCGCGGCTGATTCCCGGCCGCTCGGCCATGCAGGGCCTGCATCTGCTGCCCGAGCAGTGGTACGAGGACCACCGCATCCATCCGTGGCTGAATACCCTTGCCACCCGGGTGGATCCGCGCGCCCAGCGCGTGTACCTCGGGACCGGCGACGTGCTGCCCTACGACCGGCTCATCCTCGCCACCGGGTCCTCGGCCGCACTGCCGCAGATCGAGGGACTCGCCCGGCCGGGGAGCTTCGTGTTGCGGGAAGCCGGGGACGCGCTGAACATTCGCGCCTACGCCCAGCGGCGATCCTGCACGCGCGCCGTCGTCGCGGGCGGCGGACTGCTCGGGCTGGAAGCCGCGTATGCGCTGCACCAGTTGGGATTACGGGTCACCGTGCTGGAGCGCGGCGAGCGGCTGCTGGGCAAGCAGCTCGATGCGCGCGCTTCCGCCGTCGTGCTGGACCACTTCACCCGGGCCGGGATCGAGGTCCGCCATCGGGCCGAAACCGCCCGCCTGACCGGCGCTGCCGGGCCCGGCGCGCGCGGCGATGCCGACCCGGTGCGATTCGTCGTGCTGAAGGACGGCGGCGTTGTGCCGTGCGAGGTGTTCCTGGTCGCCACCGGTATCCGGCCGAACACCGACCTGGCGGTGCGCGCCGGAATCCCGTGTCGCCGCGGCATTCTCGTGGACGACCGGATGCGCACCGCCGCACCGAACGTCTACGCCGCCGGGGATGTGGCCGAGCACCGGGATCGGGTGCTCGGGCTGTGGCCCATCGCGGCCGAACAGGCGCAGGCGGCCGCGGTCAACGCGCTCGGCGGCGACCAGGTGCTGGTCGCGGAGACGCCCGCCACCATTCTCAAGGGAGTCGGGCTGGAACTGTTCAGCATCGGGCAGGTCGAGCCGGGCCGACGCGACGAGGTGATCGTGGTCGACCGCGCGGCCCAGCGGTCCTATCGACGCCTGGTCGTGTCCGAGAACCGGCTCGTCGGCGCGATCGTCCTCGGCCATCACCCCACCGATGTGGCCGCCGCGCAGCAGGCGGTCCGCGCGCGCAAGGAGATTTCCCCGTTCGCCCGCAACGACCTACAGCGCGGGGACTGGTCGTCCCTATGAGGTGCGATAGGTGAGAATCCGCTCCCCGATGCGCAGACTCCAGCCGACCTTCAGCTCCATCGGCCGCTGCCCGACCCGAACCCAGTCCGCCGCACCGGGAGCCGCGACGAACGTGCCGCCCGGCGTCCCCGCATCGCGCACGTACACCAGGCCGTTCTCGATGAACACCCGCGCGTGCACCCGCGACACATGCCGGTCCCGCGCGATCACGATGGGCGAGGCCACCGCCCGCCGGACCGCCTCGTCGATCATCGGATCGCGGCCGATGACGTACGGGCGATCCAGGGGATACACCGCGCCCTCGGGGCTGGCCAGCGCACCGCCCGCCGCCGCCAGGGTCGACGTGGCGGGCGGCGGGGTTCCGACCGCGGGATTGACGGCGGAATCGAAACCCTCGACTCCCGGAATGTAGGCGGCGGTCGGCGGCTGATCATCGGGATCCGGCCGGTCCGCCCGGCCGCCCGCCGGACTCGAATCCGGCCCGGGCGCTGGCTTTTTCGCCAGATCCGGTCCGGCCTCGCGGGGCCCGTGCGCCCGCGCCTCCGCGGGTTCGGCCGGTGTGGCCCGGGTACCGGGACCGGGGTCGGCCTGCGCCTCGATGCGCACCGGCTTGTCGAGCGGGCGGGCGGCACGCTCCGATCCGGCGTCACCGCCCAGCCGGGAGCCCGGGGCCGGGGTGGTGGCGGCATTGCGCGGATGCGCGGGCTCGGGCTCCGGCGGTGTCGGGGAAACCGGCTGTGCGGGAGCGGGTTCCGCCGCGATGGGGCCTGAGAAGCGGGTGTGCGACGGCGTCGGAGTGGGCGCGCGCCGGGTCGGCTCGGGAGCCGGTGCCGGGTCGGCGGCCTTCGCTGCGGCCTGGCTCGCCTTCGGGGTCACGAGGCCCGACACCGGGGCGTGCACCACGAATCCGCCGCCGAGCACGATCCCGGACCGCAGATCGGTGTGGGCGATCTCCCCGCTCGCACCGTCGGCGATCACGCCAATGCGCCGCACCGGATCACGCACGATCTCATCGGCCCACGTCAGGGCCCGGGCACCCGACAGCTTGCGGGAGCCTTCCGGCCCGTCCACCGCCGCCGCCACCGGACCGCGCAGCAGCACCAGAATCCCGTCCGCCGTGGGCGCGATCAGACCGAAGGCGGGCGGCTGCGCGGAACCGCTGCTGAACACGGTCGCCGCCAGCCGCTGCGCGATCGCCACGCCCGGATCCGCAGCCGTCGCCGCGGTCTCGGCGGCACCGAGAATCCGTTCCGTGGAAGGACTTTCACCGTGCAGGAAAATGACCACATTCCCGAACCGTGCGACCAGCCCGGTCCCCGGCACCAACCCCACCGTCGTCGGAATCCGACCCATCCGCGCCTCCCTCTCCGGCGCTGTCACCATCGCTGCCAAGCATAGGGCCGTTCCACGCCATCTCGCGATGACACGGAATCGGCCAGATTGCCGCAATGCCGCCCATACCCTCGACCCGCGGGCGAGGATCGAGGGTATGGGCACGATCATCAGGACCGCCACCGCGACCACGGTCGGCTGCGCCGCGCTCGCGACCGTCGTCGGCCTGTCCGCACCCGCCGGCGCGACGGGCACCCGGATCGGCATCGACCCGGGCATCAGCTTCGGCATGGCCAGCAACTACGGCACCGGCTGTAGCTATGACGTCGACGGGTACGTGGACGACCCGGTCACGCCGGTCGTGTTCTACGACAACAGCGTTCCCATCGGCATCGCCAGACCGTCCGGGGCGCTGGCCCAGATCCGCTGGACGCCCACCACCACCGGGCAGCACCGCCTCCAGATCTGGCAGTACCACCCCGACAGCGAGGACGTCTTCCCCTACGTCGACATCCACGTCGGAACCGGCATCTCCACCGGCTCCGGCTGCAACGTCTTCAACTAGCCGAGCGGACTACACCTCGTCGAGCGCGGCGCGGGCGGCCGGTTCGGCGGCCTTGCGGTCCTCGGCGACCAGGCCGATGCGGGTGCGGCGATCCAGCAGATCGGATTCGTCCAGCGCACCCTCGTAGTCGACGGCGAACGCGAATTCGGCGGCGGTGACATCCATGCCCGGGGCGACCTCCGCGGCCAGGGTCGGATGCTGTTCGGCCAGGCCGAGAACCGTGCGGGCCTCACTGCCGTAGCGCTCGACCAGCCGCGGCGGGGCGGCGATGGCATCGCGGGCCGCGCCCGACACCGCGCCGACCAAGGGCAGCCGCCGGGTGCGGCAGGGCGCGGCGGTGAGTTTCGACCGGGAGACCGCCGCGTCCACGGCGTCCTCGGCCATCTTGCGGTAGGTCGTGAGCTTGCCGCCCACCACGGTGATCACACCGGTAGGGGAGGTGAGGACCGCGTGCTCGCGCGAAATATCGGCGGTGCTGTCCCCGCCGGTGCGCAGCAGGGGCCGCAGGCCCGCGAAGGTGCCGCGAATATCGCCGCGGCGCAACGGCTCCCGCAGCACCGTATTGACGGTGTCGAGCAGGAAATCGATCTCGGCGTCGGTGGCGTGCGGCACGTCCGGCACCGGGCCGGGCGCTTCCTCGTCGGTGAGCCCCAGATAGACCCGATTGTGCGCGGCCGGGAACGCGAAGATGAATCGACTGGTACTGCCCGGAATCGGCACGGTCAGCGAGGCGGAGAGGCCGCCGAAGGCCGCCGCGTCGAACACCAGGTGGGTGCCGCGCGAGGGCCGCAGCTCGATGCTCGAATCCACCTGGTCGGCCCACACTCCCGCGGCATTGATCACCGAACGCGCTGTCACATCGAGGGTTTCGCCGGTCACCGTGTCCCGCAGCGTGGCCGAGGTGCCGGTCACCCCGGTGGCCTCGACCCGCGTCAGCACCGTCGCGCCCTCCCGCGCGGCCGTGCGGGCGATGGCCACCACCAGCCGCGCGTCGTCCACCAATTGCCCGTCCCAGGCGAGCAATCCGCCGCGCAGCCCGGCCCGTCGCACGGTCGGGGCGAAGCGCAGTGCCTCCGCCGCCGCGATCCGCCGCGAGCGCGGCAGCACCGACGGCGCGGTCCCCGCCGCCCGCCGCAGCACGTCCCCGGCCAGGAATCCCGTGCGCACCAGCGCTTTCTGCGCCGCGCCGATACTCGGCAGCAGCGGCACCACCTGCGGCAGCGCCCGCGTCAGATGCGGCGCGGTGCGGGTCAGCAGAATGTCGCGCTCGACCGCGCTCTCGTGCGCGATCCCCACACCGCCGCTGGCCAGATACCGCAGCCCGCCGTGCACCAGCTTGGAACTCCACCGACTGGTCCCGAACGCGAGGTCGTGCTTCTCGACCAGCACGGTCCGCAATCCGCGCGCCGCGGCATCCAAGGCCACACCGGCCCCGGTGATTCCGCCGCCGATCACCAGCACATCGATGACTCCGCCGTCACCCAGCGCGGCCAGCTCCCGCTGCCGCCGGGCCGCGTTCAGCGCCGAATCGCCCCGAGTCGTAGTCGTGGTCATCGAAGAACCTCTCAATCTGTGCAGCCAAAACCAGTGCAGTCATCACGCCGATCGGTGGATCAGGGCGTGGGGGTGAGATAGCCGTGCAGGGCCCGGGCGAGTTCGGTGTCGAGCTGGTCGGTCGCCAGGACCGGGGCGAAGGCGGTCGCCGACTGGACCGCGGACTGGGCGATGAGCAGCAGCATGGCGGCCAGACGATCAGGGTCGCCCGCGCGAATCGAGCCGTCGCCCTGGCCTTCTCGAATGGCCTGCGCGAACAGCTCGAGCAGGGCGCGCTGGTTGCGGCCCAGGCGCTCGAAGACGTAGGTCAGCATGATGTCGGTGTCAGCGCGGAAGATCTTGGCGAAGAGCGGGTTTCGGCGCATGACCGCGCCGCCGCCGACGATCGCGCCGACCAGGCGCTCGCGGGCGGTGCCGGCGGTGGGCGCGGTGGCGGCGATGATCTCGCGCAGTTCGCGGACGAGCAGATCCGCCACCAGGGAGCCGGTGTCGGGCCAGCGGCGGTAGACGGTCGGGCGGCTGACGCCCGCGCGGCGGGCGACCTCGGTGAGGGTGGTCCGGCGGACACCGAATTCCGCCACGCAGGCGCGCGCCGCGTCGAGAATCGCCCGATCGACGGCGGAGGATGGTGATTCGGTCGAACTCATGGCTTGCACCACCGGAGAGTAGTACTCGTTACTGCTTGACATTCTATGTCAGACTGTAACGCATGGTCGACGAACACGCAGCCGCCACTTCCTCGGGCAGTGACCTGGAGGCAATCTCGATTGAGCCCGCGGCAATCTCGGGCGAGCCCACGGTCCGCGCGAGTATGGTGTGGGACGCCTGGGGCTCCCCGTCCGGACACAAGCCGCTGCCCGAGCAGATTCGGGGACTGCTCGCACAGGTTTTCGGGGTGTCCGGCGAGCCGGTGACCCGTCGCGATGAGGGCGACGTGCCGCTGCGCGCCTCCGCGCTCACGCCGGAACAGCACGCCGGGCTGGTCGCGGTGGTCGGAGTCGAGAATGTGTCGCACGACCATCGCGACCGCCTGCTCCACGCGGGCGGCAAATCCACCCCCGATCTCCTGCGCCGCCGCGCCGACGGGGAACAGGACGCGCCCGACGCCGTCGTCTTTCCCGCCGATCACGACGAAGTCCTCGCGGTGCTGAAGTACTGCTCCGCCAAGGGAATCGCGGTCGTCCCGTTCGGCGGCGGCACCAGCGTGGTCGGCGGCCTCGATCCGGCGCGCGGGCGCTTCCCGGCCCTCATCGCCCTGGACCTGCGCCGCCTCGACACCCTCACCGCGGTCGACCCGATCAGCGGCACCGCCACCCTGGCCGCGGGCCTGTCCGGCCCGCAGGCCGAGGAACTGCTTGCCCGCCACGGCCTTTCACTCGGCCACTTCCCGCAGAGCTTCGAATTCGCCACCATCGGCGGCTTCGCGGCCACCCGCTCCTCCGGGCAGGCGTCGGCCGGATACGGGCGCTTCGACGACATGATCATGCGCCTGCGCGTCGCCACCCCCGCGGGCGAGCTGGACCTGGGCCGCGCCCCCGCCTCGGCGGCCGGACCCGATCTGCGCGAACTGTTCTCGGGTTCGGAGGGCACCCTCGGCATCATCACCGAGGTCACCCTGCGCGTGCACCCGATCCCGGAGACCACCGCGTATCAGGCGTGGTCGTTCCCCGACTTCGCCACCGGCGCCGCGGCGCTGCGGGCCGTCATCCAGGCCGGGGCCGCGCCGACGGTGATGCGCCTGTCCGACGAGGCCGAGACCGGGCTCAATCTGGCCCGCGCCGGGGACATCGGCGGCGCGGCCGTCGGCGGCTGCCTGGCCGTCACCACCTTCGAGGGCACCGCCGCGCACGTCACCGCCCGCAGTGCCGAGGCCGCCGCCCTGCTGGCCGCGGCGGGCGGCACCGCCCTGGGTGAGACGCCCGCCCGGGAATGGGAGCACGGCCGCTTCTCCGCGCCCTACCTGCGCGATGCGCTGCTGGACGTCGGCGTGCTGTGCGAGACCCTCGAAACCGCCACCGGCTGGGCCAATCTCGCCAACCTCAAGGCGAAAGTGACCGCCGCCCTGACCGATACGCTCACCGCGCAGGGCACCCCGGCCCTGGTCATGTGCCACATCTCCCACACCTACCCGACCGGCGCGTCGCTGTACTTCACCGTCGTCGGCAAGCAGGCCGAGGACCCGATCTCGCAGTGGGCCAAGGCCAAACAGGCCGCGGGCGACGCCATCGTGGCCGCGGGCGGCACCATCACCCACCACCACGCCATCGGCGCGGACCACCGCCCGTGGATGACCGACGAGATCGGCGAACTGGGCGTCCAGGTGCTGCGCGCGGTCAAGAACGCCGTCGACCCGTCCGGAATCCTCAACCCTGGGAAGCTGATTCCGTGACGATCATCCGCTCCATCGCCCTGGTGACCAACCCGCTCTCCGGGCACGGCAAGGGCGCGCTGGTCGCCGTCGAGGCGGCCAACCGGTTCACCGAGCAGGGAGTCCAGGTCACCGAGATCCGGGGCGACTCGGCCGCCGAGACCGAACGCCTGGTTCGTAAGGCCCTGGCCGACCCGGACGCCCGACCCGATGCCGTGGTGGCCGCGGGCGGCGACGGTCTCGTCTGTGTCGTGCTGCAGGCGCTCGTCGGCACCGGCGTCCCGCTGGGCCTGGTGCCCGGCGGCACCGGCAACGACCTGGCCCGCGAACTCGGCATCCCCGACGCCACCCCCGCGGCCGTCGCCACCGTGCTCGGCGGCAACACCCGCGGCATCGATCTCGGCACCGTGGAAACCGACGAATCCGGCCGGGCCATCTGGTTCGCCACCGTCACCGGCACCGGCCTCGACGCCCGGGTCACCCTGCGCGCCAATGCCTTGCGCTGGCCCAAGGGTCCGATGCGCTACACCGTCGCCGCGCTCATCGAGCTCGCGGGCAGGCTGGCGGTGCCGTACCGCATCGAACTCACCGGCTCGCCCGACCACCCGGACGGCACGGTGATCGAGACCCCCGCGGTCATGGTGGCGGTCGGCAATACCCGCACCTACGGCGGCGGCATGCTGGTCGCGCCCGACGCGGTCATCGACGACGGCCTGCTGGATCTGACCGTGGTCGGGGCCATGTCCCGCCTGGAGATGCTGCGGCTGCTCCCGGCCCTGTCCTCCGGCAAGCGGGTCGACCATCCGGCCATGACCCAGTACCGGGCCCGGGAATTCCGGCTCACCGCACCGGGCGCGCCCGCCACCGCCGACGGCGATCCGGTGGGGCTGCTTCCGGCGCTGTTCCGCGCCAACCCGGGGGCGCTGGACGTGCTCGTGCCCTGACGCCGCGAACGCGAGTGCGCCCCATGCCGGATCGGCATGGGGCGCACTGCGAGTCGAGACTTCGTGGGGTCTCACCAGTCCTGGAGAACGACCAGACCGCCGTCGACCCAGACCACATCCACCGTACCGTTCGGGTGGGCCGCGGCCTCGCCGATGATGGCGGGCATATCCGCGTAGACGCCCGTGTCGTCCTGCGGCAGCGTCGAATCGGGTTCCATGCCCACGGTCACGAAGTCGCGCGGCGCGAACCTGTCGACGAGGGCCGGAACCGGGCTGCTGGCCAGGGATTGGGTCTCACCGGGGGACAGGGCCAACCCGGCCGCACCGAGTTGCGGAATCACGTACGGGGTTGCGGCGGAAGCGGTTCCGGTCGCGAACAATCCGGCGAGGGCGAGCCCGGTGACCGCGGTGGCGGAGGCGGCGATGGTTCGAACGCGCATGATGACTCGCTTTCCAACAGGGGGACGGTGTCCCTCGGGAGCTGTCTCGGTACTGCGATGAACGATGGAGACGACTGGCGCCAGCCGGATAGCTAGAAGACATCACCGCAGGTAGTCGTGGCAAGAGGTATGCGAGTCAGCTCACTGGAAGCGGGTGGGGTGGCCTCCGACACGTCGTTTGACCGGGCGAATGCGGCCCTCGCTCAGGCGGGGCGGCCGATCAGCAGATGCCCCGGAATCGGCTTGTGCGGCAGGTCTCGATGCTCGACCGTGAGCCCGGCCCGCTCCATGGCCGCCGTGACGTCGGCGACCGGGCGCAGCGTGAAACCGTATGGCGTGAACGGCATCCTCGCCATGGCGTCCGGATCGCCGATGCCGACCACCAGTCGGCCCTTCGGTCGCAGCACCCGGGCCAGCTCGGCGCACGCCGCATCCAGATCCGGTACGAAATACACGGTGTTGCAGGTGATTACGGCATCGAGCGAATCGTCGGGCAGGGGTAGTCCGGTGAGCGAACCCTCGACCACCTTCAGCCGACCCGAGGTCAGATCGTCGGCGAACTCCGAGCGTGCCCGCGTGAGCATGTCCGGCGACAGCTCCACGCCGGTCACCGTGCCCGTCGTGCCGACCCGCTCCAGCAGCAACGTCAGTCCGATGCCGCCGCCGAATCCGATATCGGCCGCCGCGTCGACCGGCCCGACCTCGGCCGCCGCCACCGCGGCGGCGATCATCGGGCGATTGCCGCGATTGAGGAAACGGGCCACGCCTTTGCCCAACACGCCGTGTGGATTGCCCAACTGGCCCGCCACGGTCGACATCACCCGCGCCACAATCGGATTCATGCGCTCAGGCTACCCCCGCAGTCTCACTGTCACGACGGGGAAACAATGCGTTCGACGCAACGTTGATGCAACGAATGTTGGTCTACCCTGGCCGATTTGGCCTCGATCCTGAGAATTGCCTATGGAATCGGCATCGGGGCTCGAAACGACGGTAGTCTGGACTTCGAGGGCGAGGCTTCCAGCGTCCCTCATCCGCCGGAAGCCTCGCCCTTCGGCTTGCCCGGGGTAGGTCTCACCCACCCGGCCGTTCGGGCCTTCTAAAAACCCGGTCGTTGCGCGATAATCCCTGCCCTTAGAATCGACCGGTGACCAGCGCAGCCTCTGAGAACCCACGTAATCGTGCCGATGCCCTCCCCAAAAGCTGGAATCCCGGCGATGTCGAGGCCGACCTGTACGAGCGCTGGGTAGCCGCCGGTTACTTCACCGCCGACCCGAGCAGCGACAAGCCCGCCTACTCGATCGTGCTGCCCCCGCCGAACGTCACCGGCACCCTGCACATGGGCCACGCCCTCGACCACACCCTCATGGACCTGCTCACCCGCCGCAAGCGCATGCAGGGCTTCGAGGTGCTGTGGCTGCCGGGCATGGACCACGCGGGCATCGCCACCCAGACCGTGGTGGAGAAGCAGCTCGCCGTCGACGGCAAGACCAAGGAGGACTTCGGCCGCGAACTGTTCGTGGACAAGGTCTGGGATTGGAAGCGCGAGTCCGGCGGCCAGATCCAGGGCCAGATGCGTCGCCTCGGCGACGGCGTGGACTGGAGCCGCGACCGCTTCACCATGGACGAGGGCCTGTCCCGCGCCGTGCAGACCATCTTCAAGCGCCTCTACGACGCGGGCCTCATCTACCGCGCCGAGCGGCTGGTGAACTGGTCTCCGGTGCTGCAGACCGGCATCTCCGACCTCGAGGTGGACCACAAGGAGGTCGAGGGCGAACTCGTCTCCCTGCGCTACGGCTCGCTCAACGACGATGAGCCGCACGTGATCGTGGCCACCACGCGGGTGGAGACCATGCTCGGCGACACCGCCATCGCGGTGCACCCGGACGACGAGCGGTACAAGGACCTGGTCGGCACCACCCTCTATCACCCGATCACCGGCGGTCAGATCCCGGTCATCGCCGACGACTACGTCGATCCCGAATTCGGCACCGGCGCACTGAAGATCACCCCCGCGCACGACCCCAACGACTTCGAGATCGGCCTGCGCCACGGCCTGCCCATGCCGACCATCATGGACAAGACCGGCAAGATCGCCGACAGCGGAACCGAATTCGACGGCATGGACCGCTTCGAGGCCCGGGTGAAGATCCGCGAGCGGCTCGAGGCCGAGGGCCGCGTGGTCGGGCGCAAGTTCCCGTACCTGCACCAGGTCGGGCACTCCGAGCGTTCCGGTGAGCCCATCGAACCGCGCCTGTCCATGCAGTGGTGGGTGAAGGTCGAGGGCATCGCCAAGGCCGCCGGTGACGCGGTCCGCAACGGGGACGTGAAGATTCACCCCGCCAGCCAGGAACCGCGCTGGTTCGAGTGGGTCGACAACATGCACGACTGGAACATCTCGCGCCAGCTGTGGTGGGGTCACCGCATCCCGATCTGGTACGGCCCCGAGGGCGAAATCGTCTGCGTCGGACCGGACGAGCAGGCCCCCGAGGGCTATGTCCAGGACCCGGACGTGCTCGACACCTGGTTCTCCTCGGGCCTGTGGCCGTTCTCCACCATGGGCTGGCCCGACGCCACCGACGAGCTGGCCAAGTTCTATCCGACCAGCGTGCTGGTGACCGGCTACGACATCCTGTTCTTCTGGGTCGCCCGCATGATGATGTTCGGCATGTTCGTCTCCGACGACCCGGCGCTCACCGCGGGCAAGGACGCCGAGCAGAAGCAGGTCCCGTTCCAGGATGTGTTCCTGCACGGCCTGATTCGCGACGAATTCGGCAAGAAGATGTCCAAGTCGCGCGGCAATGGCATCGACCCCCTGGAATGGATCGACGAATACGGCGCGGACGCCACCCGATTCACCCTGGCCCGCGGCGCGCAGCCCGGCGGCGACCTCTCGGTCGGCACCCCGCACGTGACCGCCTCGCGCAGCTTCATCACCAAGCTGTTCAACGCCACCAAGTTCGCGCTCATGAACGGCGCGCAGCCGGGCGAGCTGCCCGCGCGCGACACCCTCACCGACGCGGACCTGTGGATCCTGGACCGGCTCGACGAGGTCATCGCCGAAGTCGACGCGGCCTTGGACCGCTACGAGTTCTCCAAGGCCCTCGAGGGTCTCTACCACTTCGCGTGGGACGAATTCTGCAGCTGGTACCTGGAATTGGCGAAGGTCCAGTTCGCCGAGTCCGACGAGCGCGCCGCCAGCACCCGCATCGTGCTCGGCAATGTCCTGGATTCGGTGCTGCGCCTGCTGCATCCGGCCGTCCCGTTCGTCACCGAGACCCTGTGGCAGGCCCTCACCGAGGGCGCGGCGGGCGAATCCATCGTCGTCGCCGCCTGGCCGACGGTCTCCGGCGCGACCGCGGATGCCGCTGCGGCCCGGCGCATCTCGGACACCCAGAAGCTGATCACCGAGATCCGCCGCTTCCGCTCCGACCAGGGCCTGGCCGACAGCCAGAAGGTGGCCGCCAAGCTGATCGGCATCGACACCGCCGACCTGCTCGCCCAGCAGCCCGGCATCGCCAACCTGGCCAAGCTCACCGCGGCGGGCGACGACTTCGCCGCCACCGCCTCGCTCGAGGTGCGCCTGAGCACCGCCACGGTGACCGTCGAGATCGACACCTCCGGCACGGTCGACCTCGACGCCGAGCGCCGCCGTCTCGAAAAGGACCTGGCCGCCGCGCAGAAGGAACTCGCGGGCACCACCGGCAAGCTCGGCAACGAGGCCTTCCTGGCCAAGGCCCCCGACGAGGTGGTTGCGAAGATCAAGGCGCGCAAGGAGATCGCCTCGACCGACGTCGAGCGCATCACCCTCCGCCTCGCCGAGATCGCCCAGTTGGCGGCCAAGTGAACGACGAACCGGAGCGGCAGTACGCCGAGGGCTCGCTGAGCGCCACCGGCACCTCGCCGGTGGACCTCGCCGAAATGGCGCTGGTCGAGGCCGAACTCGACCAGCGCTGGCCGGAAACCAAGATCGAGCCGTCGCTGGTCCGCATCGCCACCGTCATGGATCTGCTGGGCTCGCCCCAGCAGTCCTATCCGGCCATCCACATCGCGGGCACCAATGGCAAGACCTCGGTCACCCGTATGATCGACGCCCTGCTCACCGCCCTGCACCGGCGCACCGGGCGGATCACCAGCCCGCACCTGCAGCTGGCCACCGAGCGCATCGCCATCGACAACGCGCCCATCACCCCGGGCCGCTACGTCGAGGTGTACCGGGAACTGCTGCCCTACATCGAGATGGTCGACAAGCAGTCCAAAGCCGCTGGCGGACCGGCCATGTCGAAGTTCGAGGTGCTCACCGCCATGGCGTACGCGGCCTTCGCCGAAGCGCCGGTGGACGTAGCGGTGGTCGAGACCGGCATGGGCGGGCGCTGGGACGCCACCAATGTGATCGACGGGCAGGTCGCCGTCATCACCCCGATCGGGTTGGACCACACCGACTATCTGGGCCCCGACCTCACCTCCATCGCGGGGGAGAAGGCCGGAATCATCAAGAAGGCCCCGCAGGACGACCTGGTTCCGCGTGACACCGTCGCCGTCATCGCCCAGCAGGAACCCGAAGTCATGGACGTGCTGCTGCGCCGCGCCGTCGAGGTCGACGCGGCCGTGGCGCGCGAAGGCTCGGAGTTCCAGGTGCTTTCGCGGCGCATCGCCATCGGCGGGCAGATGCTCGAACTGCAGGGCCTCGGCGGCGTGTACGACGAGATCTTCCTGCCCATGCACGGCGAACACCAGGCCCGCAACGCGGCGCTGGCCCTCGCCGCGGTGGAGGCGTTCTTCGGCGCGGGCGCGTCCCGTCAGCTCGATATCGACGCCGTGCGAGCCGGTTTCGCCGCCGCGGTCAGCCCCGGCCGGATGGAGCGCATGCGCAGCGCGCCCACCATCTTCCTCGACGCCGCCCACAACCCGCACGGGGCCAAGGCCCTGGCCGCCACGCTGACAAGCGAATTCGACTTCCGCAAACTGGTGGGCGTGATCGCCGTACTCGGGGACAAGGACGCCGCGGGCATCCTCGACGCCCTCGAACCGGTCTTCGACGAGATCGTCGTCACCGAGAACGGCTCCCCGCGCGCCCTGCCCGTCGACGATCTGGCCAACCTCGCCGTCCAGCGCTTCGGCGACGAACGCGTGGCCGTGGCCCACGATCTGGCCGACGCCATCGAAACCGCCATCGCCCTCGCCGAGGGCGGGGAGGACGGCGAATTGGTCTCGGGCGCGGGCATAGTCATCACCGGCTCCGTCGTCACCGCCGGGGCGGCCCGCAGCCTGTTCGGAAAGGACCCAGCGTGAGCGAACCGACCGAAGGCCCGGCCACCCCGGACGTGCCGCCGCCCGCCACCGACCCGTGGAAGGGTCTGCGCGGCGTCATGGCCGGAACCCTGGTCCTCGAGGCCATCACGGTCCTGCTCGCGCTGCCGGTGATCAGTGCCGTCGGCGGCGGCCTGCGCTGGTGGTCGGTCCTCTACGTCGTCGGCCTGGCCGTGGTCATGTTCCTGGGCGCGGGCCTGCAGCGCCGCCCCTGGGCCATCCCCTTCAATCTCGCCCTGCAGGTCGCGCTGCTGCTCGGCGGCTTCATCCACCTCTCGATCCTGGTGATCGGTGTGGTGTTCGTCGCCGTCTGGATCTTCGTGCTGTTCCTGCGCGCGGACGTGAAGAAACGCATGGAGGCGGGGACCCTGCCCAGCCAGCGCATGTCCGGAGCCTGATCCGGACCTCCGAAATCCGGCAGACCGGGCCGTGCGTTCGGTCTGCGTTTTTCCTGCTGAGCGCATCCCGGTTAAGGTTGCGCTGTGACTGAGCAGACGCTGGTACTCATCAAGCCCGACGGCGTGGCCCGTGGCCTCATCGGGGAGATCATCGCCCGGATCGAGCGCAAGGGCCTGAAGTTCGCGGCCCTCAAGCTGGTGAACGTCTCCGAGGAGCTGGCCGCCCAGCACTACGCCGAGCACGCCGAGCGCCCCTTCTTCGGCTCCCTGATCGAATTCATCACCTCCGGCCCGGTCGTCGCGGCCGTCCTCGAGGGTGAGCGCGCCATCCCCGCCTTCCGCCAGATCGCGGGCGGCACCGACCCGGTCGAGAAGGCCGTCCCCGGTTCCATCCGCGGCGACTACGCCCTCGAGACCCAGTACAACCTCGTGCACGGCTCCGACTCGCCCGAGTCCGCCAAGCGCGAGATCGCCCTCTGGTTCCCCGAATTCGCTCTCTGATCCACCGGGGGTGAGAGCCCCCGCACTCTCCACCGACAGGTCCGGGGGCCCACCCCCGGACCCCGGAAACAGCGGACGCCCGTGAGACTCGCGAGGCCCGCTCCGGGCCGCGTGGGCACGACGCCCCGACGTGGTGTGGGATACTGGCTCTGGAAGTGACCGACGCGGGCCGTTTGCGGCGCGCGTCAGCCACCTTCGAATTGACACCGCGGAGCGACGGACGATCATCGCTGCCGCCGACGGCTTCCAAGACTCGGCCGCCGGGCAGGCACGCTGGATGAACGCTCGTGACACGGAGTTGAGCCAACCAACCAGGCGCCACGTGACCAGTTAGCCCGAACGACGAGATACCGGTGATAACGGGCCACACGGCGCGAAGACTTACGATCTCACGCCCGCGGGCGTGAGGCCGACAAGACAGCGCCCCCGCGACGGCCGCGTCACTCCTGAAGAGGAACGCGCCCGGGGGCCCCGAGGAGATTTCGTGGCCGATCAAGAGCCGCTGGAAGCATCGCAGAGCAATGGCGAAGGGGAGGGCGCTTCGATCACCCCGGCTGCCGAACAGTTGCCGGAACGGATCCGAGTGCACGCACTGGCGAAGCTGCTGGGCACCACCAGCAAACGAATTCTGGCCCACCTGACCGAGATGGGCGCGCAGGCGAGAAGCCCGCAGTCGAGTCTGGACCGCACCGTCGCCGAGACCGTCCGCGACGCCTTCGGTCCGCGTGACATCGAGGCCGCCGAACCGTCGGCCGCGCCCGCGCCGATCGCCGAATCGACCGTCGACGCGGCCATCGCCGCCGGGGACGACCGGGCCGCCGACGAGCTCGCCGCCGAGGAAGTGGAGGCCGCCGAGGCCGCCGTGCCCCCGGCCAAGCCGACCGCCCTGTTCGCCAGCCCGTTCCAGAGCGAACCGCTGGTCGAGGAGCCGGTCCAGTACCAGCCCGCGCCCGTCGTGGCCGCGCCGCTGTTCCAGGCGCCCGACGCCGCGGCCGCCGAGGAGGCTCGCCGCAGGCGTCGCGCCGAGCGCAAGTCCCGCGTCGAGGAGAAGGCCGTCGAGGACAAGGACCTCGAGGCCAAGGCCGTCGCCGTCGAGGCCGTCACCGAGGAGACCGCGTCCGAGGACACCGAGGACGAGGGCGATTGGGACGGTGATCAGGATCGCGACCAGCGCGGCGAGGGCACCTCGCGGCGTCGCCGTCGCGGCCGTCGCGGTCGCGGCCGGGGTCGCGGTGAACAGCACGGGGACAGCGACACCGACGACGAGGGCGAGGACCAGCCCGAGACCGACGAGTCGGCCGAGTCCGCCGACACCGAGGCCGAGGACGACGACGAGGGCGCGGCCGTGCCCGAGGGCTCGAGCAGCCGTCGCCGCCGTCGCCGTCGCCGCCGCAAGGGCGGGGAGGACAACGAGCCCGAGGCCGCCGACGACGATCCGCCCAACACCGTTGTCCACGAGCGGGAGCCGCGCAGCAAGCGCCGCGCCGCCAAGGACGTCGACGAGGTGCAGGGCATCAGCGGCTCGACCCGGCTCGAGGCCAAGCGTCAGCGCCGCCGCGACGGTCGCGAGGCCGGTCGCCGTCGCCCGCCCATCCTGACCGAGTCGGAGTTCCTGGCCCGCCGCGAAGCGGTGGACCGGGTGATGGTGGTGCGCGAGAAGCACTTCCCCGACCACCCGACCTCCACCACCCAGGTGGCGGTGCTCGAGGACAACATCCTCGTCGAGCACTTCGTGACCTCCACGGGCTCGGCGTCCATGGTCGGCAACGTGTACCTGGGCAAGGTCCAGAACGTGCTGCCGTCGATGGAGGCCGCCTTCGTCGACATCGGCCGCGGCCGCAACGGCGTGCTGTACGCGGGCGAGGTGAACTGGGAGGCCGCCGGTCTGGGCGGCAAGGAGCGCAAGATCGAGCAGGCGCTCAAGCCCGGTGACACCGTGCTGGTGCAGGTCTCCAAGGATCCGGTGGGCCACAAGGGCGCTCGCCTGACCACCCAGATCAGCCTGGCCGGACGCTTCCTGGTGTACGTGCCCGGCGGCACCTCCACCGGCATCTCCCGCAAGCTGCCCGATACCGAACGCAAGCGGCTCAAGGAGATCCTGCGCGACATCGTGCCGCAGGACGCGGGCGTCATCATTCGCACCGCCTCCGAGGGCGTCTCCGAGCCGGAGCTGGCTCGCGATGTCGAACGGCTGCAGGCGACCTGGCGCACCATCGAGGAGCAGTCCAAGAACGGCTCCGGCGCGCCCAAGACCCTGTACGAGGAGCCGGACCTGTTGGTCAAGGTCGTGCGCGACCTGTTCAACGAGGACTTCTCCAAGCTGGTCATCGAGGGCGAGCGGGCCTGGACCACGGTCGAGAACTACGTCCGCACGGTCGCCCCCGACATGCTGGCCCGCGTCGAGCGCTACGAGAACAACGGCGTCGACGTGTTCGGTTCGCTGCGGATCGACGAGCAGCTGGCCAAGGCCCTGGATCGCAAGGTGTGGCTGCCCTCGGGCGGCACCCTGGTGATCGATCGCACCGAGGCCATGACCGTCATCGACGTCAACACCGGCAAGTTCACCGGGTCGGGCGGGTCCAATCTCGAAGAGACCGTGACCCGCAACAACCTGGAGGCGGCCGAGGAGATCGTGCGCCAGATGCGGCTGCGCGACATCGGCGGCATGATCGTCGTCGACTTCATCGACATGGTCCTCGAGTCCAACCGGGATCTGGTGCTGCGCCGCCTGACCGAGGCGCTGGGCCGCGACCGCACCCGCCACCAGGTCTCCGAGGTCACCTCGCTGGGCCTGGTCCAGATGACCCGCAAGAAGCTGGGCACCGGCCTGGTCGAGGCGTTCTCCACCACCTGTGAGACCTGCCACGGGCGCGGCATTCTCGTGCACAACTACCCCGTCGAATCGGGTTCGGCCCCGGCCGAGAGCGGTGAGGGCGTGGGTCGTCGCGAGGGTTCGCGTCGCCGCCGCAAGGACCGCAACGCGGCCGTCGCCGAGACCCCGGTCGTTGAGCCGGTGGTCGAGGAGAAGGACGACAAGCCCGAGGAGAAGGCGGAGAAGGCCGAGAAGGCCGCGGCCAAGCGCGCCCATCCGGTCGCCATGGCCATGGCCGCGCACGCCGCCGAGGAAGCCGCGCACGCCTCCGAAGAGGACGCCGTCGCGGCCGCCGATGCCGCGAACGCGGTGCTGGCCGAGGGCGATTCGGCCACCGTGGCCGATGTCGACGCGGCCGAGTCGACCATTGTCCGCGAGGCCGAGAACGCCGCCGCCGAAGCCGCCATCGCGGCCGACACGGTGACCGAGATCGAGTCCGAGACCGAGACGGCCGTGGAGGCCGTGGAGGCTGCGGAAGACACCGCCGCGCATGCCGCGACCAATGGCACCTCGACCGCGGCGGCCGCCGATGAACCGGCCGCCGAGTCCACGCTGACCGCTCGTCGTCCGGCCCGCCGCCGGGTGGCGCGCACGGTCTCGGCGCCGGCCGCCGACAGCGCGGGCGCGGTGTTCGTGCTCTCCAGCTCGGAGCAGACCGAGAAGCCGGGCTTCAACCTCGAGGACCTGGCCCCGGCCGTGGTCCCGCCGCGGGCCCGCCCGCGTCGCCGCGCCGCGGGCCGTCCCGCCGGTGCGCCGGAGGGCGAGAACTAGCCGCTCGGTAGTGAGACGACCGTGGCCCCGCCGGAATCCGGCGGGGCCACGGCTTTTCTCCGAGTGACGAAGCTCCCTGCTACCGGCGGGCGGCCCGGTTTGGAGGGGGTTGGGCCCGTCCTGTAGTCTTGGTCAGTCGCTGCCCCCTGCGACGGCACTCTGTTGTGACTAGTGCTGTGAGTGGGCCCGGTTAGGTTCGGTAGAACCACAGGCCCGAGGCGGCGGTGAAAACCACCAGACCAGTCTGCGGCGGTTTCCGGTGCGAACCGGGCGACCAGCCGCGTGAGCAGAGTGCCGAGCACTTCGCGCACTTGAACAGAGAAAGAAGGGCAGCCGACCGATGGCAACGTACGCGATCGTCAAGACCGGCGGAAAGCAGTACAAGGTCGCGGTCGGTGACCTGGTGAAGGTCGAGAAGATCGAGGGTGAGCCGGGCACTTCGGTGTCGCTGTCGCCGGTGCTCGTCGTTGACGGTGCCGAGCTGACCACCGATGCTGACAAGCTGGCGAAGGTCTCCGTGTCCGCCGAGGTCGTCGAACAGACCAAGGGCCCGAAGATCCGCATCCACAAGTTCAAGAACAAGACCGGCTACCACAAGCGTCAGGGCCACCGTCAGAAGCTGACGGTCCTGAAGGTCACCGGCATCAAGTAATCCGACTTGGGGTTCGTCACCCCGGCACGAGGAGTTTGAGAAATGGCACATAAGAAGGGTGCATCCAGCTCGCGCAACGGTCGCGATTCGAATGCCCAGCGGCTCGGCGTGAAGCGCTTCGGCGGCCAGACCGTCAAGGCCGGCGAGATCCTGGTTCGCCAGCGCGGCACGCACTTCCACCCCGGCGTCAACGTCGGCCGTGGCGGCGACGACACGCTGTTCGCCCTCGAGGCGGGCGCGGTGCAGTTCGGCACCAAGCGTGGCCGCAAGACCGTCAACATCGTGGTGCCGGAGCCGGTGAACGCCTGACCGGCGCACCGGAGTTCGCTCCACTAGCTTTTCGCGAAGCGGGTCAGGGTTCGGAGTAACCCTGGCCCGCTTTGCTGTTTTCAACACGAACCCATGCAACACAAACGACTAGTCCCTGAAGGAGGATGATCACCGATATGTCCAAATTCATCGACCGTGTCGTTTTGCACGTGCGCGCGGGCAAAGGTGGGCACGGGTGTGCCTCGGTGCGGCGTGAGAAGTTCATGCCCCTGGGCGGCCCGGACGGCGGCAATGGCGGCAATGGCGGGGATGTGATCCTCGAGGTCGATCCGAACGTCCACACCCTGCTGGACTTCCACTTCCATCCGCACGCCAAGGGCGGCAACGGCAAGCCCGGCGAGGGCGGCAACCGCAATGGCAAGCAGGGCGAGGGGCTGCTGCTGAAGGTGCCGGACGGCACGGTCGTCATGAGCACCGACGGCGAGGTGCTGGCCGACCTGATCGGCGCGGGCGCGACCTTCGTGGCGGCCCAGGGCGGGCGCGGCGGGTTGGGCAATGCCGCGCTGGTGTCCAAGTCGCGCAAGGCTCCCGGTTTCGCGCTGCTCGGCGAGGAGGGCCAGGAGCGCGATCTCGTGCTCGAGCTCAAGTCGGTGGCGGATGTGGGCCTGGTGGGCTTCCCGTCGGCCGGCAAGTCCTCGCTGGTGTCGGTGCTCTCGGCGGCCAAGCCGAAGATCGCCGACTACCCGTTCACCACGCTGGTGCCCAATCTCGGTGTGGTGCAGTCGGGTGACACCACCTTCACCGTGGCCGATGTGCCCGGTCTGATTCCGGGCGCGAGCGAGGGCCGCGGCCTGGGCCTGGACTTCCTGCGGCATCTGGAGCGCTGCGCGGTGCTCGCCCACGTGGTGGACTGCGCGACGCTGGAGCCGGGCCGCGATCCGATCTCGGATGTGGACGCGCTCGAGGCCGAGCTGGCCGCGTACCAGCCCGCCCTGCAGGGTGACACCGGGCTGGGCGATCTGGCCGACCGGCCGCGCGTGGTCATCCTCAACAAGGCCGACATCCCCGATGCCGACGAGCTGGCCGAGTTCGTGCGGCCGGAGTTCGAGAAGCGCGGATGGCCGGTGTTCAAGATCTCGGCGGTGAGCCGGGAAGGCTTGCGGCCCTTGACCTTCGCGCTCGCGGAAATGGTCGCGCAGTACCGCGCGGCGCATCCCAAGGCCGAGCCGAAGCGGCAGATCATTCGCCCGGTCGCCAAGGGCGACAGCGGTTTCCGGGTCATCAAGGATCCGGAGGTCGAGGGCGGCTTCATCGTCATCGGCGAGCGTCCCGAGCGCTGGGTGCACCAGACCCAGTTCGACAACGACGAGGCCGTGGGCTACCTGGCCGACCGCCTGGCCCGCCTCGGCGTCGAGGAGGAGCTGGTCAAGCTGGGCGCCGAGCCGGGTTGTTCGGTGACCATCGCGGACTACTGCTTCGACTGGGAGCCGTCGATTTCCGCGGGTGTGGAGACCCTGATGACCCGCCGCGGCGTGGACCCGCGCCTGGACCAGACCGAGCGCATCGGCGCGGCCGAGCGCAAGCACGCCTCGCGCGTGCGCCGCGGTCTGGTCACCGAGGACGACGAGTAATACTGTGCCGCAGGGCCGTTCGCGAACAGGCGGGCGGCCGGTGCGGTCGAGGAACGGATTCGGGTGCGACGATGCCTCGGCATCGCGGGCGAATTGAGGTGTGGTGCAAGTGAGTTCGGGTGGCACTCGGGTGAGCGAGCTGAGCGCGGCGCGGCAGGCGATCGCCTCGGCGCGCAGTGTCGTGGTGAAGATCGGTTCCTCGGCGCTGACCAGCCTGGAGGGCGGTCTGGACACCGGGCGGCTGGACAAGCTGGCCGACGCGGTGGAGGGCCGCATGCGGGCCGGGTCGGATCTGGTCGTGGTGTCCTCGGGGGCCATCGGGGCGGGCATGGCTCCGCTCGGATTGTCCAAGCGCCCAAAGGATCTCGCGACCAAGCAGGCCGCGGCGAGTGTCGGGCAGCTGGCGTTGGCGCACGCCTGGGGCACCTCCTTCGCCCGCTACGACCGGGTGGTCGGCCAGGTGCTGTTGAGCGCGGGGGATTTCGGTCGCCGCGAACCGCACCGCAATGCCCAGCGCACCCTCGATCGGCTGCGCTCGCTGCACGCCATCGCGGTGGTGAACGAAAACGACACCGTCGCAACCGAAGAGATCCGCTTCGGCGACAATGACCGGCTGGCCGCGCTGGTGGCGCACCTGGTCGGCGCGGACGCGCTGATCCTGCTGTCGGACGTCGACGGCCTCTACGACGGCGACCCGCGCAAGGGCGCGGCCACCTTCATTCCCGAGGTGCGCAGCAGCGCCGATCTGGACGGCGTGATCGCCGGATCCGGTGGCGCGCTCGGCACCGGCGGCATGGCCTCCAAGCTCTCCGCCGCCCGCCTGGCCGCGGACGCCGGTGTGCCGGTGCTGCTGGCGGCGGCTTCCGATGCGGCCGCGGCCCTTTCGGGCGCGACGGTCGGCACCGCCTTCGCTGCGCGCCCGGTGCGACTCTCCGCCCGCAAGTTCTGGGTCCGCCACGCCGCCGACGCGCGCGGCGCGGTCCACCTGGACGCGGGCGCGGTGGCCGCCGTGGCCGAACGCCGCCACTCCCTGCTCGCCGCCGGAATCACCGAGGTGGCGGGCCACTTCTACGGCGGCGACGTGATCGACCTGATCGCCCCCGACGGTCACACCGTGGCCCGCGGCGTCGTCGCCTACGACAGCGACGAACTCGAAACCATGAAGGGCCGCTCCACTTCCGACCTCCCCGACAGCATGCAGCGCCCGGTCGTCCACGCCGACGACCTCGTCAAGGTCTGACCGTCCCGCCCTCCAGGACGCGTCATCCGTGCGCCGTCGTCTCTCGTTCTCCTCATCCTGGCGTGTTCTTGGCCGGGACCTCGCCTGCCGGTGTGGATTCCGGCCAAAAGCACGCCGGAACGACCGATTAACGGGTGCGGGCGACGGGGAGGTTGTCGCGCGGTTACGGCTGAATTGCGTTGGGGGAGAGGGCGAGTAACGGGTACAGACCGGCCGGTTGGTCTCTGGGGCGAGAGGCAGTCGCAGGGCGGGGGAAGGGCAGTGGGCGGGACGGCCGCAGCGGTCATTCTGGAAGTGCACCCGGTGCCGCATCGAGATGTGCCCTTCGCCGATAGCGGTTGCCCGGATCCGGCGCGGTCCGCCCTTGCCGCGCCGGGCTCGCGGTCCGGCGGCCGCCCGCGGCTCCGGGTGCGCCGCACCGCCGTGGAGGTAGGTATGTACGTACCCCAACCTGATAGCACACACCTGTGGCGGGCGAGCGGCCGTGCCGGAAGTTCGACCGATGCGAGTTTCGAGGAGAATCGCCCGCTATTGCCCGATTGGCACGAGTTGCTGGCCGCCTTCTGCGGTCACATCGGCGATCAGCCCGAGGATCACGCGGTCACCCGCTGGGCCCGGGCGCTGGCCGAACTGCACCTGCAGCGCCGGGACCGCCCCGGCGACACCGGCGGGATCGACGAACTACGAGCCGAATTGGTGACGTTCATCGACGAATGGGTGATGAGCCGGGCGCTGCCGAGGGGTGCAGCGCGGGCCGAATCCCTCGGGGCCGTGGTGGATGCCATGGCGGCCGCCCACGTGCGCGCCGTGCATCTGCTGAAGACGGCCGAGAAGGTATCGGACGAACAAGTACACGCCGCCTGGTTCCTGTTGGCGCAGATGGCGGACGGCTGGACCGATCGGGCCGCAGGGGTTGTCGGCCCACGGATCCGCCGTTCCGCCTGAACGCGTCTGCGCGACAGCCGAATCAGGGGGCAGCAGGCCCGTGGCGGGCGTGTGGGATTGCGCCGCGCACGCCCCGCGGGCGGCGTCGACGGGCCCGGGTGTGGATCGGTGCAGGGGGCCGACCAGCACCCGGGCCGTCGTCGACCTCCTATCGGTCTCGGGCGGCTCGCGGTGGTCTCGGGGGGGACTCACCAGGACGGATGAGCCTCGATCACGCTGACGTGGGCGACCGTCGGCACCACGCGGGTGAGCACGAAACCGGCGCGGGAGAGCAGGTTTCCGAACTCGGTCTGCGTGCGCTCGCGCCCGCCGGGGGTCTGAACCAGCATCTCCAGGTCGATGACCTTGCCCGGATGCGGGCGCTGGTTCTCGGGCATGACCACGTCGATGATGAGCAGCCGCGCCTCGGATTCCATGGCGGTGCGCACGGTGCGCAGAATGCGTTCGGCGTCCTCGTCGTTCCAGTCGTGGATGATGTGTTTGAGCAGGTAGGCGTCGCCGCCCTTGGGCACCGAGTCGAAGAAGCTGCCGCTCTCGAAGGTGAGGCGACCGGTGAGGCCGGGGCCCAGCAGTTGCTCCGGCAGGCTCTCCACCACACGCGGCAGGTCGAAGACGGTGCCGCGCATGGACGGATGCCGCCGCAGGATGTCCAGCAGCAGGCTGCCGCGACCACCGCCGATATCCACGATCGAGCCGTAGCGCCCGAAATCGTAGGCGGCCTGGATGGGTTCGGTGGCCAGGGAGCCGACGCTGGTCATGGCGCGGTCGAAGAGCTCCCCGGCCTCCGGATGCTGCTCGGCGTATTCGAAGAACTCCATCCCCTCGGTCTCGGGCCACAGGGACCTGCCCCGCCGCACCGACTCGGGCAGGGTCGTCCAGTGTTTGCGGTGCAGGTCGGATCCCAAGAGCCGGAACAGATCTCGCAGCGAGACCGCCGCGTCCGAGCGCAGCCCCTCGGAGATTCCGGTTTGCTGATACGCCCCGTCGCGTCGCTGCGTGAAGACCCCGCCGCTGATCAGCAGGCGCATCAACCGCCGTAGCGCGTCCTCGTTCACGCCGATCGCGCGCGCCAGGTCCGCCGGTTGGCGGGGACCCTCGGCGAGCGCGTCGGCGATGCCGAGTTCGGCCGCGGCGCAGGCGGCCTGGGTGAGGTAGCCCACGGTGGACAGTTCCAGCAGCGCGATGTGTCCGGGAACCATCCGCCGCTGCAGGGCGGCCAGACCGTCGCGGACACGGGTGAGGAAGCGCACGAGGGGCAGGGGCGGAACCTTGGGTGCTGCGGACGCCATGAGAACTCCCCGGGATCATTGCGGCGACTGCGGGATTTGCCTGAGCCTACGCGCTCCGCCCCTGGTGGACAGCGGTTTCCGCGACCAAGGGCAACCGGTTCGGCGGGTCGGGGTCCCCGCCGCGGTCAGGCCGGGGCGAAGGCGGCCGCGTTCTCGCGTGCCCACTGCGCGAAGGTGCGGGCGGGGACGCCGAGCAGGGTCTCGGTGGTGTCGGCGGGGGCCTGCGGGCGATCGGCGAACGCGGCCCACGTCGACAGCAGCGCGTCCGCGATGAACGGCGGCATGGTGCGCACCATCTGTTCTCGGGCCGCCTCGGGGGTGATGGTGTGGACCGGGATCTCGCGACCGATGGCCGCCGAGATCGCGCCGACCTGGGCTTGGAAGCTGATCGGCTCCGGACCGGTGAGAGCGACCGTGCGGCCGCGCAATTCGTCGCCGGTGAGGGCGGCGACCGCGATATCGGCGATGTCTCGAGGGTGGATCATCGCCAGGGCGACCTGCGGATACGGGAGTTCGACGGGTCGCCCGGCCGCGATGGCCTCGCTCCAGCCGAGCGCATTGCTGTCGAATCCGCCGGGTCGCAGCGTCGTGGTGGTGAGAGTCGAAGCGGCGAGCGCCTTTTCGACCGCGATGTGCATGGCGGCGATGGGGTTGGCGTCGGCATCGAACCCCTCGGCCGCCGAGGAGGACAGCAGCACAACGTGTTCCACACCGGCCTGCTCGGCGGCGGCGGTGAACGCGTCGGCGAGTTCGGGGCTGGCGTACAGGAAGACTTGCCGCACGTCTTGCAGTGCGGTGGAAAGACTTTCGGCGTCACCGCCGAGACCGACCGCCTCGACCCCGGCGGGCAGTTCGAGGGCGGAGGGATCCTTGCTGGCAGCGCGAACCGGCAGGCCGCGGGCGTGCAGGCTGTCGATCACGGCGCGGCCGATCTGGCCGCGGGCACCGGTGACGAGGATGGTCATGGCGAACTCCGATCGAGGGGGAATCCATGCATATGAACAAATGCATGCTGTCATGCACACATTTGTCCGTCAACACATATGTTCCGGTATGCATGTGGTTACGATGTGCACATGACCCAGGACGACCGCACCCCCGACGAGCTGCTCGATGCCATCGGCCCGGCATTCGGCAAGCTCAAGCGCGGTGTCCTGCAGGAGGTCGAAAACCCCATCTCCACCAGGGATTCCACCCGCGCCCTGGTGCTGGGCATGGTGCTGGGCTGCCCGACGGGGCCGGACGGGTCGACGGGGGAGATGACCGTCGGCGGTGTCGCCGCCGCGCTGTGCGTGGACCCATCGGTGGCCAGTCGCATGGTCACCGACAACATCAAGGCCGGTTACCTGCGCCGCGTTCCCTCTCAGCTCGACGGTCGCCGCGCGGTTCTCGAACTCAGCCCGCAGGGCATCGAGTTCATGGCCGAGTTTCGCCGCCGCCAGCGGGCGGCCTTCGAATACATCACCGCCGACTGGCCCGAACGCGACCGCCTCGACTTCGCCCGCCTGATGCTGCGCTACGTCGACGCGATCGACAATCTCAAGAACCGCGGGCCCGCCGCGGAGACCTGAGCGTCGTCAGGGCGTGCCGCCCATGCCGTACCGGGCGACGTCACGATCGGGATCGTAGGTGGTGCCGTAATCCACCGCCGCGGGTTCCCGGTCGGTCTCCTCGATCCATACGGTCGGCTCCGGCGGCAGCTTGCGCCACCGTGCCCGCGGGTCGGGTTCTTGGTTTCCGTTGTCGCTCATGATGATTCCCCTCCTGATTCGAGCGTACCGAGGTCACGACGGGGTGGCGAGGGCGAAAGGCAGGACGGCGTCGGCTCCGGCGGCGCGGAGCGTGCGGGCGGCCATGGTGAAGGTCCAGCCGGTGTCGGTGAGGGCGTCCACCAGGAGGATGGGGCCTTCGATCGCGGTGAGATCCGGTGTCTCCCAGGCATTGTGGAGGGCCGCGACACGATGGGCGGAATTGGCGGCCGACACCGGCGGCAGGTCGGGGCGCAGGTGCAGGACGCCGAGGTCCTGGAGGCGGCCGACCTGGGCAAGTCGGGCCGCGAGGGAGCGGGTCAGGATCGGGCGGTTGCCGGAGTCGAGAGCCGTGACAGCGGTGGGGCGCTGAGCCCAATCCCATTCGCGCAGTACCGTTGTGCAGAAGCGGAAGACCTCGTCGGGGATGGGGGCGTCGGGGCCGTCGAGGAGGGGGCGCAGGCGCTGACCCCAGCCCAGGTCGCTGAGGCGGCCCAGGACGCGACCGGTCTCGGGGCCGTCGGTGATCTTGCCGGACAGGGGAATTCCGAGTTTGGCCAGGCCGGTGGGCCATTGCTTGCGCGGCGCGAGGTCGATGCCGGGGCGGTCCAGGCGGGTGCGGATCTCGGCGAGGGCGGCCGCGTCCACCGTGGTGTCCTGGCGGGTGCCGGTGCAGTTGTCGCAGCGGCCACAGTGGGTGCCCAGCACCAGGCCGGGATCGTCGAGTTGGCTGCGCAGGAACGTCATTCGGCAGCCGGTGGTGGACTCGTAGTCGATCATGGCCTGCTGCTCGGCCGCCCGGGCCAGGCTCAGGCGCTCGTAGCGTTCGGTGTCATAGACCCACGGTTGGCCGGTGCCGAGCCAGCCGCCGCGGACCCGGCGCACCGCACCGTCCACATCAAGGACTTTCAACACCATTTCCAGGCGTGAGCGGTTGAGCTCCACCAGCGGTTCGAGTGCCGCGGTGGACAGCGGGCGATCGGTGTCCAGCGCCGAGAGCACCGAGCGCACGATGTGCTCGCGCGGAAACGCCACGGAGGCGAAGTAACTCCAGATCTGGCGGTCCTCCGGGCCGGGCAGCAGTATCACCTCGGCGCGCTCGGTCCCGCGGCCCGCGCGGCCCACCTGCTGGTAGTAGGAGATGGGGGAGGAGGGCGCGCCCAGGTGCACCACGAACCCGAGATCCGGCTTGTCGAAACCCATTCCGAGTGCCGAGGTGGCGATGAGCGCCTTCACCTCGTTGTTCAGCAGCGCGGCCTCGAGGTGCTCGCGTTCGGTGGGATCGGTCTGCCCGGTGTAGGCGGCGACGGTGTGCCCGTGCGAGTTCAGCACATCGGCCAGATCGTGCGCGGCGGCGACGGTCAGCGTGTAGACGATGCCCGAACCGGGCAGCTCGTGCAGCCGCTTGCTCAGCCACGCCGTGCGCTCCACCGCGTCGGCGATCCGCACCACCGACAGGTGCAGCGACTCCCGGTCCAGGCTGCCCCGCAAAACCAGTGTGTCCGTGCCGATCTGGGTCGCGACATCGGTGACCACCCGGTCATTGGCGGTGGCCGTGGTGGCCAGCACCGGCACCTCCGACCCGAGATCGGCGATGAGCGTGCGAATCCGACGGTAGTCCGGCCGGAAATCATGCCCCCAGTCCGAGACGCAGTGCGCCTCGTCGATCACCACCAGTCCGGCGTCGGCGGCCAGTTTGGGCAGCACCGAATCCCGGAAGTCCGGATTGTTCAGCCGCTCCGGACTCACCAGCAGCACGTCCACTTCTCCGGCCGCGACCCGCGCGTGAATGTCGTCCCACTCGGTGACATTGCCCGAATTGATGGTCGCCGCAACGACTCCCGCCCGCTCGGCCGACGCGACCTGGTTGCGCATCAACGCCAGCAGCGGTGACACGATCACCGTCGGCCCCCGCCCCTGCGCCCGCAGCAGCTTCGCCGAGATGAAGTACACCGCCGACTTGCCCCACCCGGTGCGCTGCACCACCAGCGCCCGCCGCCGCTGCACCACCAGCGCCTCGATCGCGGTCCACTGATCCTCCCGCAGCCGGGCATTCGGCCCGGCCAGTTCCCGCAGCAGCCGTTCCGCGTCCGCGCGCAGTCCGCCCGCGCCGGACGCGGCGGTATCGGCGGGAAGGAGGTCGGCGGTATTCGGGTCGGCTGAGGTCACGCCGACCATCGTGCCTCACGGCACCGACACCGCGGGGTCGGCGTCGGCATGTTCGGCTAACTTCGCACCCCCGGATACCGCAGGTGAGCGGCGACGAGGGTGTCGACCAGGTGGTCGAGGGGCAGCCAGGGGAAGCTGGGGCGATCCTGGCGAAGCGTGATGAGGCCGTGCATACCGGCCCAGAGACACTGCGCGGTGGCGGCGGGGTCGGGGACGCCGGCGGCGGACGCGGTGTCGACCATGAGCTCCATGGTGGGCAGGCCGGGGAGCTGACCCTCGGTGGGTTCCCAGCCGGGTGTTCCGGCGGTGCCGAACAGGACGCGGTAATGGCCGGGATGCGCGATGCCGTAGTCGACGAAGGCGTGGCAGAGGGCCGAAAGCCGCTGTGCGCCCTGGTCTTCGGGAATCGGGGCGAGGGCCGCCAGCAGTGCCTCGCGGAGTTCGCCGAAGCGGAGTCGATAGACGGCGGTGAGGAGTTCGCGTTTGTCGGCGAACTGCAGATAGACGCTCTGCGGGGCGACTCCGGCGGCGCGGGCGACCGCGCGCAGGGACAGGGCCTCCTGGCCGTCGAGATCCTCGAGCAGTCGGCTGGCGGCGGTGACGAGCTCGTCGCGCAGGCGCCCGCCCTCACCGCGGCGATTGCGGTTGCGGGAGACGGTCACTGGTTGGTCCGGCACATTGACAGGTTAACAAGACAGGCGTCTACTTAGAGCCAGCCGTTAAGTAGACGCCTGTCTTGTTAGGAAAACCCATGCTCACGGTGACCCGCGTCGTTCATGCCAGCGCCCTGCTCGACTTCGGTGGAGCCCGAATCCTCACCGACCCGTGGCTGTCGGAAACCCGCTTCTACCGCCAGGGCGAGCCACGCGCCTTCGCCACCGCGGCCGATCTGCCCGAGCTGTCCGGCATCGTCATCAGCCACGGCCACTACGACCACTGCGATCTCGACGCCCTCGTCACCTATCCCGACAAATCGGTGCCCTTCGCGGTGGTTCCGGGACTGGCGAACAAGGTGCGCGCCGCGGGCTTCTCGAACGTGGTCGAGCTGGCTCCCTGGCAGCGCACCCATCTCGGCCCCGTCGAGGTGACCGCCGCCCCGGCCAGCCACGGCGTCCCCGAGGTGACCTTCGTGCTGCGCGCCGACGGCCACACCGTCTTCTTCGGCGCGGACACCCTGCGCATCGCCGAACTCGACGAAATCGCCCGGCGTTTCCCGGATCTGGATCTCGCGCTGCTGCCGGTGAACGGCCTGCGCATCCGCCCGGCCCTGAACAAGCAGGTGGTCATGGACGCCGTCGAGGCCGCCGACCTCACCAAGGTGCTGCGTCCCCGCGTGGCCGTCCCGATCCACTACGCCTTCTCCAGCGGCCCGCTCGGCGACCGCCTCATGACGAAGGGCGACCGCGCGGGCGCCGAGCATTTCCGTGCCGCCGCGGCCGATCTCGCCCCCGACGCAATCGTGCAAATACTCCCAACCGGACATGAATTCGCCCTCTAAAACACCGCTGAACAGCGCCTTGATTGCGGACCGGTCAAGATCGCGCGGAATCCCGTGGCCGGACGCACAATT
The DNA here is from genome assembly GCF_035818515.1 of Nocardia sp. CDC153. Classification (NCBI taxonomy): domain Bacteria; kingdom Bacillati; phylum Actinomycetota; class Actinomycetes; order Mycobacteriales; family Nocardiaceae; genus Nocardia; species Nocardia sp. CDC153. Next base: position 632,578 of record NZ_JAYKYU010000005.1, read on the forward strand.
AGGTTCCGGGCACGAAGGGCGTCCGGGGGTGCGCAGGGAGACGCAGATGCCGGAGAAGTTTCCGTCGCCCGCGGGGTGGACTCCGCCCGGGGCACAATTTCGCACGAGCGGCGGTGTGTCACGGACGATGACGGGCGCGCTGGTGGGGCTGATCCTGACCCCGATCGGCATCGCCTTCGCCGCCCGCGGCGCCGCCGGAACCAGACAGTGGACGATCCTGGGTGACTTCGCCGATCGCGTCGGCTCGACCTTCGAGATCGTCATCGCCGCAGCGATATTCCTGGTGGTGGCGGCGCTGGCGGCCTATTCGGCGGCGGGCACGATCACCGCCGGTCTGGTGTGGGGCGTGCTGCCCGGGATCATCCATTTCATCTTCCCGGACGACACCTTCCGCCTGATCGGCGATCTGCCGGTCTCCGACGACATGCACATCGCGCTGTTCCAGTGGCTGCAAACCGGATTCCCGCTCATCGTGGGCATCCTGCTGGTGGGCGCGGGAGCGGCGGCGACCTTCCGCCGCCGCTGACCCGTCAACCCTTCACGCACAACACCTGGCGCAGCGTGGCGACAATATCGACCAGATCACCCTGGGCCGCGATCACCTGATCGATGTCCTTGTACGCCGCGGGGATCTCATCGATCACCCCCGCGTCCTTGCGCGACTCCACCCCCTCGGTCTGAGCCACCAGATCCGCCACGGTGAACTGCCGCTTGGCCGCATTCCGACTCATCCGCCGCCCCGCCCCATGCGAAGCCGACTGGAACGAGGCCGGATTCCCCTTACCCCGAACCACATACGAGCGCGTACCCATCGACCCGGGAATCAACGCGAGATCCCCGGCCCCCGCCCGCACGGCACCCTTCCGGGTCACCAGCATCGGCATCCCATCGATGACCTCCTCGGCCACATAGTTGTGGTGGCACGAGATCGGCTCATCGAAATGCACTGCCAGCCCATCGAATTCGTCACGGACGGCCTTGCAGACCAGTGCCAGCATGACGGCGCGGTTGCGGGCCGCATACTCCTGCGCCCAGGTCAGATCGCGACGGTAGGCATCCATTTCCGGTGTCCCGGAAAGGAATACCGCCAGATCGCGATCGGGCAGGTCGGCATTGTGCGGCAGGGCGCGCGCGACGGCCATGTGGCGCTCGGCGAGTTCCTTGCCGATATTGCGGCTTCCGGAGTGCAGCAGGATCCAGACGCGCTGCTCGGTGTCGATGCAGATTTCCTGGAAATGGTTTCCGGATCCAAGCGTTCCCATCTGCTTGTGCGCCTTGGATTCACGTGCGTGGACCGCCGAATCCAGCGAATCGAACGCCTTCCAGAAGCGGTCCCAGCCTGCCCGCATAGTGGTGCCCGCCGAATGCTGGCCGAAAACCTCTGCGTTCAAGCGGTTCACGTCGACCGGATCATCGTGAGCCCTGAATCCGACCGGCAGTGTCGCCTCGATCCGGGACCGCAGCGAGTGCAGATTGTCCGGCAGATCGCTCGCCGTCAGCGAGGTCAGCACGGCCTCCATCCCGCATCCGATATCCACCCCCACGGCCGCGGGCGCGACCGCGTCCTTCATCGCGATGACCGATCCGACCGTCGCCCCCTTGCCCAGGTGGACGTCCGGCATGACTCGCACGCCGTACACCCACTCCAGTTGCGCGATGTTTCGCAACTGCTGCAGCGCGGCCGGTTCGACCTCGTGCTCGTGGGCCCACATGAGCGTCTGCGCTCGGGTGCCGCGCAGCTCGACGGGAAACATTGGACTGTCCTTCCTTTCGACTGCCGTCGAGGGTAGGTGCACCGCCCGTCCCGGTGCACCGCATTATTCGGCGGTCGAACTCCGGTGCGCGCTCACGGTTCGACGAAGTCGGCGGCGAGGGCGCACAGTTTCCAGGAGCCGTCGCGGCGGACCATGCTTCCGGTGTAGTCGATGTCCTTGAAGTAGCCGCGGTATTTCTCGGGGACATTGGTGAAGGTTTCGTGGAATGCGAAGGTCGCGGAGTTCGGGTCGGTTTGGGTGACTCCGGTGACGGTATTGGTGTAGCCCGCGTTCTTCACCTCCGCGCCGAGCGTTTTGTCGAATTGCGGAGTGTATTGAAAAACGATTTCATCAATGGCGTCGGCGGTTTCGGGGCAGACCAGCGAGCGGAAGCCTTCCCAATCACGGGCATTCGAGGTGGCGGCGACGGCCGCGGCGGCATTCACCAATTCCGGGTCGAGGGTGGTGGGATCGCCGGGTTCGACCACTTTGTCGGGGGCATTGAAGACAACCGGCGCGGGCAGCGGCTTGTATCCGCTCGCCGCGAGATCGCTCTCCATGGCGCGCCGCCAGCTGCCGTCCTCGATCATCAGGCGAATGGCCGAGGTGATGCGACTCTGTAAATCCAAGTCCCCCTTGTGCACCCCGACCCCGTAGCGCTCGCGGGTGAAACGGTGTCCGACCACGCGCAGCAGGCCCGGGTGTTCGTGGGCGTACCCGGCCAGAATGACGTCGTCGGTGGTGACCGCGTCGACCGTGCCCGCGATGAGGTCGGAGACGCACTGCGCGTAGGTGTCTCGGGTCGTGAGTTTCACACTGTGGGCGAAGCTGCGTCGGATCTTGTCGGCGGAGGTGGAGCCCTCCGCGGTGCAGACCGTGCGCCCGTCGAGGTCCTCGGGTTGGTCGATGGCGTGTTCGCTCTGCCGTACGAGCAGGTCCTGTCCGGCCATGAGGTAGGGCCCGGCGAAGGAGACCAGTTGCTGGCGGGCCGCGGTGATGGAGTAGGAGGCGACGATGAAATCGACCGCGCCCGAGTTCAACAGGTCCTCGCGCTGCTCCGAGCGCGCCTCCCGCCAGGTGATGTGTTCGGGGGTGACGCCCAGCTTCCCGGCGATGTACACGGCGGTGTCGACGTCGAATCCGTGTGGTTTGCCGTCGGGTCCCTTCACCGACAGTCCGGGCTGATCGAATTTGATGCCGATGGTGAGCGCGCGGGGCGGCGGTTCCTGCGGTATGTCCTCGGCCTTGGGGGTGGTGCCGCAGGCTGCCACGGTCAGACCAGCCGCAATGGCGACGGCACGGATCGCACGCTTCATCGAATCTGATCTCCTGTCGTCAACTCATGCGGATGAAACACGAAGAACAGCCCCGGGCCGAGGTGCCGGTAGGGCAACCGATCAGCACATGGTGCATCAAATCATCCGAGTTGCAAAAACGTGCGGACATTGCGGAACACTGCGGGCGATTCGCCCACGTTTCAGTTCATTCCGCAATAATTCAGCGATTATTGCCCGCGGTTTGCGATCAGCGGGTACGGAGTCCGTCGGCGATCACGGCGAAGGTGCGCTCGCGCAGGCCGGGATCGGCTCCGGCCTCGTGGACGGCGAGAAAGACCCCTTTGACAATTGTCAGTAAATCGTCGACCCCGATTTCCGGTCGCACCGCCCCGGCCTCTTGGGCGCGGGAAAGCAGTGTCGCCAGAGCCTGTTTGAGGTCCTGCGAGACGGTGCGCGGATACTCGCCGCCCTGGGTGCGCAGGGCATCGGCGAGGTCGCGCTTGACGGTCCCCTGGAGAACCAGCAACTCCAGGAATTCGAAGAACACGGTGCCGGGGTCCTCGGCCTCGGTCAGTCCCCGCGCGTGCGTGGTGATCTTCTCGACCTGGTCCAGGATGGCCGCCTCGAAAAGCGCTTCCTTGGTGGGGAAGTGGCGGTAGACGGTGCCCGCGCCGACGCCCGCGCGGCGCGCGATCTCGTCGAGGGGCACCGAAATGCCCTCGGCGGCAAAGGCTTCCTGGGCGGCGGCCAGTACCCGCTCGCGATTGCGGCGGGCATCGGCGCGCAGGGGTCGATCCGTCACGACCGACAGCCTACCCACCCGTTGACAACCGGGGCGCGCGCCCCGAATACTAACCGGGTCCAACGTTCCGTTTTTGGAGGCATGGTGTCCACTTCCGTCGAAACCCCTCGTGACCTTGTCGAACGTCTCTTTCTCGGACTGCCCTCGCGCGATGCCGACCGCTTCGCGGCGCTGCTCGCCCCGGATGTCGTCTTCGAGATCCCGTTTCCCATCCCCGGCGAACCGACCCGCATCGAAGGGCGGGAGCAGGTGCGCGACTACCTCGCCTCGCGCTGGTCGGGCATGCCGGGCATTCAGGTCCACGGCATCCGGCCGGTCATTCACGAGACCACCGATCCGGAGGTCTTCGTGGTCGAGAACGATGTCGAGGTCACCCGACCGACCGGTGAGCGGGGCTGGTTTCGCAGCTCCGTCAATGTGATTCGCGTGCGCGACGGTCTGGTCGCGCTCTTCCGCGACTACATGGACACGGGTCGGATCCTGACCATGCGGCAGGAGGTGCAGGGTCGGGTGTGACCGCTATTACCCACCGAATCGTCGACTAACAGTTAGTGCGTTAACTATTGTTGCCCTAACCCAAGACGATTCGGAGGGCCCGACATGGAGTTGGCGGCCGAGATGGATGATCCGCTGCGGTTGGATCGGCAGGTGTGCTTCGCGCTGGCGGTGGCCAATCGCGCGGTGTTGGCGGTGTATCGGCCGCTGCTCGAACCCATGGGCCTGACCCATCCGCAGTATCTGGTGATGTTGGCGCTGTGGGGTGAGGCCCCGATGTCGGTCAAGGACATCGGGGAGGCCATTCAGCTGGATTCGCCGACGCTCTCACCGCTGCTCAAGCGGCTCGAGGCGGCCGGGCTCATCACCCGCCGCCGTGACAGCAACAACGAGCGCAATCTCGTCGTGGATCTCACCGACGCCGGGCGTGAACTGCGCAAGGAGGCCGAGAAGATTCCGCCCGCGGTGGTGGAACGGCTCGGGGTGAGCCTGGCCGATCTGGAAGAACTGCGCGAGGTGCTGAACCGGGTCAACGACGCGGCGCGCGGATCGGTGCTGGCGGAGCAGGGATCGACGAAGGGAAACCGGAAATGAAGCGCCCCAACCCGATTCAATGGCTCGGTTACTCGTGCGGGCGGGTGCTGCCCGAGGATCTGCACGAGTGGGTGCGCAACGACCTCACCGGCACCTGGGCGGTCCCGCGGCACATCGTGCGCCAATTGGTGCCGCTGGTACCGGTATTCGCGCTGGCGTTTCTTCTCCCGGGCGAGCTGTGGTTGAAACTGGCCGTGATCCTGCTCGGCCTGCTGCTGGCACTGTTCTACATCGTGGCGTACATGCCGATGAACCGCGCGCATCGACTCGTGAAGCACGGCTTCCCCGAGGATCTGGAGAATCCGGCCCGCGCGGCCCGACGCGCGGCCGAGCGGGCGGCGTACGAGGCCCAGTACCCGCATTGAGCCCCGACTGCGTGGAACCGTTTGCTACTGCACGTTTTTGGTGCAGGCGCTGGTGACGACGTGGGCGGCGACCGGTTGGGCGCTGCCCAGGTCCGGGAATGGGGGAGCGCTTTGGCCCAGGCCGGTGACGGCGTTCTGTTCGGCCTCCTCCTGGCTCGCGCCCGTGGCCCAGCCGAAGGTGCCATCGGCGCCCTGGGCGACCGCGCCGCAGCCGTCGGTGAACCGCAGCACGATCTCGCAGTCGTAGCTGCCGCAGTCGCGAATGGCGGCCGCGTCGGCGGCGACCCTATTGGTGTCGATGCCGCTGACCGCGGTGTTCCGCAGGCGGGAGAGGGCCAGCGTGCCGTAGCCGCCGGGGGCCGCGTCGGCGGTCGCGGCCAGTCCGGCCGTGAGGGTCAAGGCGGCGGTGAGGGCGGCGGTGCCTGTCACAATCCGTGCTACCGACAAGAGAATTCCTGACGTTTCAAAATGATCGAACGCAGGTGATGCTAACCCGTCGGGTTGTGAACCCACTGGGAATTTCAGACGACGGGTGTGCGGGCCAGGGCTCGTCGCAGCGCGGTGAAGGCCGAGGCATTGGCGCGCTGGGTTTCTCGCAGGTGCCAGGCCATGGACATGAACCCGTGCACGGTACCGTTCCAGCGGTGGATTTCGGTCGCGACCCCGGCGTCGCGCAGCCGCCGACCGTAGGTCTCGCCCTCGTCGCGCAGGGGATCGAATTCGGCGGTCGCGATATAGGCGGGCGGCAGACCGGTGAGATCGGCCAGGGTGGGATTGGCGTAGGGGTCGGACTTCTCGGCGTCCGAGGTCAGGTACTGCCGCCAGTACCAGCGCAGATGGGCGGCGGTCGTGAAGTAGCCCCGGGCATTGTCGGTATAGGACGGGCTGTCGCAGGCCGGATCCAGCATCGGGTACAGCAGCATTTGGAAGGCGATGTCGGGGCCGCCATTGTCGCGGGCGGCCAGGGCGGCGACGGTGGCGAGATTGCCGCCCGCGCTGTCACCGGCCACGGCGAGGCGGTTCGGGTCGCCACCCAGGGATTCGGCATGATCGGCGACCCAGCGCAGCACGGCGTAGGCGTCCTGCGCCGCCGCGGGGAAGCGGGCCTCGGGTGCGCGGCGGTAGTCGACCGAGATCACCAGCACACCGGCCGCATTCGCCATGGTGCGGCAGAAACGATCGTGGGAATCCAAGTCGCACAGGACGAATCCGCCGCCGTGGTAGAAGACCACCACGCCCGGAACGGTTTCGGCGTCCAGCGGACGGTAGAGCCGGACGGGTACCTCGGGCGCGTCGTCGGGTCCGGGTACCAGCCATTCTTCCACTGCCGCAACGGGAATCGGCTCGGCGGGTGCGGCGGGTCGGGCGGCCAGGAAGGCCCGCGCTTCGGCGGCGTCGAGCACCTCGGTGCCCAGTGCCGGGAACGCCGCGCTCGCGGCGTCGACGAAGCTCTGCCATTCGGGGGACAGGGTCATGTGCGGGCCTTCCTGAATCGCGCTATGTGGCCTGAATAACGCCGTCTTACTGCATGTTTCGCGGAATGAACTTGCCCGCGGCCAGGCCGCCGTCGACGGTCACCTCCGCGCCGGTGATATAGGCCGAGGCGTCCGAGGCGAGGAAGGCGACCAGTTCGGCGACCTCCTCGGGCAGCCCCGTGCGCTCCAGCGGCAGGGTCGGGAAGCTGCCCGGACCGGTGGTCAGGTACGGCACCATCGGGGTGGCGATGGGCCCGGGATGTACGGAGTTGACCCGGATCTGGGACGGGCCCAGCTCCAGCGCGGCGATCTTGGACAGGCCGCGCAGACCCCACTTGGAGGACCCGTACGCGCCGTGGTTCATCAGGCCCTCGAGCCCGGCCTGCGAGGAGATGTTCACGATGGAACCCCCGCCCGCCGCGGTCATGGTGGGGACGACGGCCTTGATGCCGTGGAACGCGCCGACCAGATTGACCTTCAGAATCCGTTCCAGCTCATCGGCTCCGGTCTCCATGATCGGCTTCATGATGTAGATGGCGGCATTGTTGACCAGCACATCCAGCTTGCCGAAGGTGTCGACGGCGACCTTGACGGCGGCATCCCAGCTCTCGGCGTCGGTGACGTCGTGCTCGACGAAAACCGCTGCCTCGCCGAGCGAGTCGGCCAGTTCCTTGCCCTCGGCCGCGAGCACGTCGGTAATGACCACCTGCGCGCCGCGCGCCACGAACAGGCGGGCCTCGGCCGCGCCCTGCCCGCGGGCGGCACCGGTGATCAGGGCGACTTTGCCGGTCAGATCAGCCATTTCGAGTTTCCTGTCTCTCTACTTGTTGCGGAAATGGGGGATGACCTTCTCCCCCCACTGACGGATGGTCTCCAGGCACGCGGACTGCGGCACGGTGCCCATTTGAATGAGGCACAGGATCTCGTCGGCCCCGGCCTCGGCCAGCCGCTCGACGTAGGCGATGGCGTCGTCGGCGTTGCCGTAGGCGTGCTCGGTGTTGAAGATCGCGGTGGAGCCCGACTTCACCGGGATCTTGGCCTCGTGCAGGAAGGCGACGTGCTCGTCGGCGACCTCGCGCACCTTGGCGACCTCGTCCACGGTGGAGTCGACGGCCTCGTCGGGGACCGGGCCCGCGCCGTAGTAGTACTTGATGGACTGGGCGAAGAACCGCTGCCCGCGCGCGCCGATCTGGCGGGCCCGCTCGCGGTCGTCGAGGACGATGGTCGGGCACAGGGCCGCGAAGTGATCGTTGACGACGGTGGAGACGAATCGCTCACCGGTGCGGGCGGCAATGGCCCGGTCGTAGATGCCGCGCAGTTCCGCGATCTCCTCGATGCCCGCGAAACCCAGGACCAGAGCGCCGATTCCGTACTCGGCCGCCAGCTTCAGGGTGTCCTTCTTGGTGCAGGCCATGAACAGCGGCGGATGGGGTCGCTGCACCGGGCGCGGCAGCAGGTGATGCGGGTCGATGTCCAAAAGCTCACCGTGATAGGAGAATTCGCCCTCGGGGTCCTGCCAGGCGGTCGCGATCATCCGCAGCGATTCCTCGACCTCCCGATACGTGCGATCGGGATCGACTCCGCAGAAGGAGGTTTCGACGGCGGTCGCGCCACGGCCCGCGCCCAGATTCACCCGCCCACCGGAGAGCACGTCGAGCATGGCCGCGCGCTCGGCGGTCCGCACGGGATGGTTGAAGCCGAACGGCATACACACCACGCCGTGTCCGATGCGCACCCGCGAGGTCCTGGCGGCCACATAGGTCAGGAAGATCTCCGGCGCGCTCATGTGGGCATACCACTTGAGCCCGTGATGCTCGACCGCCCACACGGCGTCGAAACCCAGCTCGTCGGCGAGCACCGCCTGTTCCACGCAATCGCGCAGGACCTGGGCTTCGTGGGCGGCGGTCGGGTCGGTCATCTGCGCCTCGAAGATCATCGAGAACTTCATCCGGACTCCTGCCGCACCGCTTCCGCACCCCACCGGGTCTTTATGCCTAACCGGAATACTTCTGCACCCATAGCCTCAGGTCATCGGGATGTCTCAGTGGCCGGGACCACACCGTGCCGGGCTCGAGGCTCCGGACTTAGCGTCGGGAGACGAGCAGCGGAAGGGACAAATTCGGTGGGACAGTTGGACGGCAAGGTGGCGCTGGTGACCGGCGGCGCGCGCGGCATGGGGGCGGAGCATGTGCGCCGCTTCGTGGCCGAGGGCGCGCGGGTCGTGTTCGGCGATGTGCTGGACGAGGAGGGCAAGGCCCTCGCGGCCGAGCTGGGCGCGGACGTCCACTACGTGCACCACGATGTCACCGGCGAATCCGATTGGCAGGCCGCGGTTTCCGAGGCCACCACCCGATTCGGTCGGCTGGATGTGCTCGTCAACAACGCGGGCATCCTGCGGTTCAAGCGGATCGTCGAGATGAGCCTGGACGAGTTCCAGGCCATCATGGCCGTCAATGTGACCGGCGCCTTCCTCGGCATCAAGACCGCCGCGCCCGCGCTCACCGCCGCGGGCGGCGGGTCCATCGTGAACGTGTCCTCGGTCGAGGGCTTCGTCGGCGCGGCCGGTCTTTCCGCCTACAGCGCAAGCAAATTCGCGCTGCGCGGGCTCACCAAGTCCGCCGCCCGGGAGCTGGGGCACTCGGGCATCCGGGTGAACTCGATTCATCCCGGCGGCATCGCCACCCCCATGACCGCGTCGGTCGCGGGCGCGTCCGGGGTGGACGGCAACAGTTTCTTCTCCGAACTGCCCATTCCGCGCTGGGGTCGGCCGGTCGAGGTCTCCGAGGTGGCGCTGTTCCTGGCCTCGGACGCCTCGAGCTATTGCACCGGAGGCGAATTCGTCGTCGACGGCGGCATGCTGACCAGCTGCGGCTACTAAGGATAGAGCTTTCATGGAATTCGAATTCGACGTCGTGGTCGTGGGTTCCGGTGCGGCGGGCATGACCGCCGCGCTGACCGCCGCCTATCGCGGCCTGTCGGTGACCCTCATCGAGAAGAGCCGCCTCTTCGGCGGCTCCACCGCGCGCTCGGGCGGCGGCATCTGGGTGCCCAACAACCCCGTATTGCAGGCCGCGGGCGTGCCCGACAGCCCGGAGCTGGCCCGCACCTACCTGAAAGCCGTTGTCGGCGACCGGGTTCCGGAGGCCAAGCAGCGCGCGTTCCTCGACCACGGCCCGGAGATGTTCCGTTACCTCGGGGCCCGCTCCAAGTACTGGGACTTCGCCTACGACCGCGGTTATTCCGACTACCACCCGGAGTTCCCGGGCGGGCTGGCGCAGGGCCGCAGCATCGAGCCCAAGCCGATCGACGGGCGACTGCTCGGCGGCGATCTGCACAAGATCAATCAGCCGACCATGTCCGCGCCCAAGGGCATCGCCATCACGGTCAAGGACTTCCACGACCTGAACATGATCGCGCGCACCTGGACCGGCAAGAAGACCGCTATGAAGGTGGGCGCGCAGACCGCGCTCAACCTGCTCAAGGGCGCGAAACCGCTGAGCCTGGGCAAAGCGCTGGCTGCCCGACTGTGGCTGTCGCTGCGGGACGCGGGCGTGCCGGTGTGGCTGAACACCCCGCTCGCCGATCTGATCGTGGAGGGCGGAACAGTGGTCGGCATTCACGCCGAGCACGAGGGCCGCCCGGTCACCATCAAGGCCCGCCGCGGCGTGGTGCTGGCCGCGGGCGGCTTCGAGCACAACCTGGAAATGCGAAAGCAGTACATCGACGGGCCGCAGAACACCGGCTGGACCGTGGGCGCGACCGAGAATGTCGGCGAGGGCATCGTGGCGGGCCAGAAGGCCGGTGCCGCGGTGGATCTCATGGACGACGCCTGGTGGGGTCCGTCGGTGCGCAACCCCGATGGGCCGCCGTTCTTCATGCTGGCCGAGCGCTCGCAGCCGGGCGCCATCGTGGTCAATGCCAGGGGTGAGCGCTTCGTCAACGAGTCCGCGCCGTACGTGAACGTCGTGCACACCATGTACGAGGAGGAGAAGAAGGTGCCGGGCAGCATTCCCGCGCATTTCATCTTCGACCAGAACTTCCGCGACCGGTACCTGTTCCTGGGCAACTTCCCCAAGCGGCCGCTGCCCCAGAAGTACTTCGACGCGGGAATCATCAAGCAGGCCAATACCCTTGCCGAGCTCGCCGAAAAGCTGGGTATTCCGGCCAACACGCTGGCGGCCACCGTCGAGCGGTTCAACGGCTTCGCGCGCACGGGCCGCGACGAGGATTTCCAGCGCGGCGATTCCGCCTACGACCGCTACTACGGCGACCCCACCGTCAAGCCGAATCCGACCCTGGCCCCGCTCGAGCGCGGTCCGTTCTACGCGGTCGAAATGGTGCCCGGCGACCTGGGCACCAAGGGCGGCCTGGTGACCGACGAGCACGCCCGGGTGCTCGACGATCAAGGCGAGGTCATTCGCGGCCTGTACGCGGCGGGCAACAACTCCGCGGCGGTCATGGGCAACGACTACGCCGGTGCGGGCGCGACCATCGGACCCGCCATGGTATTCGGCTACATCGCCGCCAATCATCTGGCGGACACGGAAACCGCAGCGGCACAGGAGGACTGAGATGGGACGGGTGGATTCCAAGGTCGTCATCGTCACCGGCGGCGCGCGCGGCATGGGGGCGGCCTTCGCCCGCAAGCTGGCGGCCGAGGGGGCGAAGGTCGTGATCACCGATGTGCTGACCGAGGCCGGGCAGGCCGTCGCCGCCGAAATTGGCAGCGCGGCAAGTTTTTTCCCGCTCGACGTCACCGACGAGGCCGCGTGGAACGATGTCGTGGCGCAGACCGAGGCGGCGTTCGGCCCGGTGTCAGGTCTGGTCAACAACGCGGGCATCGTGCACGTCGACCCGATCGAGAAGCTTTCGGAAACCGACTATCGCAAGGTGATCGACGTCAACCAGGTCGGTGTGTTCCTGGGCATGAAGGCCGTCATCGGGTCCATGCGCAAGGCCGGGGTCGGTTCCATCGTGAACATCTCCTCGACCGGCGGACTCATCGGTTACTCCAACATCCTGGGTTACGTGGCCTCCAAGTGGGCCGTGCGTGGCATGTCCAAAACGGCCGCACAGGAATTCGCTGCCGACAATGTCCGCGTCAATTCCGTGCACCCGGGCATCGTGGCGACCGAAATGGTGGCCACGTCCGACCGTTCGGCGAATATCGCGGCCAATCAGCCCATCGCCCGCCCCGCCAGCCCGGAGGAACTCGCCAACCTGGTGCTGTTTCTCATCTCCGACGACTCCTCCTACAGCACCGGCTCCGAATTCGTGGCCGACGGCGGCTTCACCTCTCAGTAGTAATCGCGCAGCGAGACAAGGAAATACCCATGAAGGACTTCCACGGCAAGGTCGCCGTCATCACCGGTGCGGGAGCTGGCATCGGCCGGGCGCTGGCCCTGGAACTGGCTCGCAATGGCGCGCAGCTCGCGCTGTCCGGGCGCAATCTCGACAATGTGGCCGAGACCGCGGCGCTGTGCGAGAAAGAAGGCGCGAAGGCCCGCGCCTATCGGCTCGATGTGACCGACCGGGCCGCCGTCTACGCCCACGCCGACGAGGTGGTGGCCGATTTCGGCAAGGTCAATCTGGTCGTCAACAATGCCGGTGTCTCGCTGACCGCCAATATCGAGGAAGTCTCCTGGGAGGACCTGGAGTGGATCTTCGGCATCAACTACTGGGGCACCCTGCACGGCGTGAAGGCGTTCCTGCCGCACGTGATCGCCTCCGGTGACGGGCATATCGCCAATGTCTCCAGCATGTTCGGCCTGGTGGCCTGCCCCAGCCAGGGCGGGTACAGCTCCTCGAAGTACGCCATGCACGCCATCACCGACGCGCTGCGCCAGGAAATGATCATCGCCGGACACCAGGTGGGCGTCTCCAGCATTCACCCCGGCATGATCAAGACCGAAATCGCCTGGAAGGCAAGGGCGGCCGCCAACCGTTCCCGCGACGACCTGGCCGCCAACTTCGACCGCTTGGCCCAGACCAGCCCCGAGGACTGCGCCCGCGTGATCGTCAACGGCATCCGAAAGAACAAGCCGCTCATCCTGATCGGCAAGGACGCCAAGGCCATGAACATCATGCGCCGCCTGCTCGGCTCGGGCTACATGAAGCCCCTCACCGCCCAGATGCGCAAGGAGATCTAGTCGCGCAGGCGGTCCTTGAGCACCTTGCCACCGGCATTACGCGGGAGGTCGTCGCGGAAGACGACCTCCCGCGGCACTTTGTAGTCGGCCAGCCGCGAGCGTGACCATTCGATGATCTCGGCTGGGTCGGGGGTGACGCCCTCGGCGGGCACCACTACCGCGCGACCCACCTCGCCCAGGCGGGGGTCCGGGATGCCGATCACCGCGACATCGCGAATGTCCGGATGCTGCAAGAGGACTCGCTCGATCTCGGCGGGGTAGGCGTTGAAGCCGCCGACGATGAACATGTCCTTGAGGCGGTCGGTGATGCGCAGGTAGCCGTCGTGGTCGAGGGTGCCGATATCGCCGGTGTGCAGGAAGCCGTCCGCGTCGATGGCGGCGGCGGTGGCCGCCGGATCGTCGAGGTAGCCCAGCATGACATTCGGGCCCTTGACGGTGATCTCGCCCGGGTCGCCGGGTTCGACCTCCTTGCCGTCGCGGTCGACAACGCGGATCTCGGTGCCCGGCAAGGGTTTACCCACGGTGCCCGCCACCAGTTCGGCCGCGGAGTCGGGCGGGCAGATGGAGACGACGCCGATGGATTCGGTGAGACCGTAGGCGGTGAAGACGTAGGGGACGCGCAACTCGTCACGGATGCGGCGGATCAATTCGGTGGGGATGGTCGCGCCGCCGGTGCCCGCCAGACGCAGCGAGCCGAGCATGTAGTCGTCGTGGTCGGCGGCCAGCAGATCGGTGAAAAGCGTTGGGGGACCGGCCAGGACGGTGATGCGCTCGTTCTCGATCAGGCGCAGCGCCGCGGTGGCGTCGAAGCGCTCCACCGGGATCATGGTGGCGGTGCGCAGCAGACAGGCCAGAATGCCCGCCTTGTAGCCGAAGGTGTGCGAGAACGGATTCACCAGCAGATACCGGTCGCGCGGGCGCAGGGTGACCGCGTCGGCCCAGTGCGAAAACACCTCCAGGCTCTGCCGATGGGTGGCCAGCACGCCCTTCGGCGTACCCGTGGTGCCGGAGGTGAACAGGATGTCGGAGACCGCGTCCGGCTCGATCTCGGCGGCGCGCTCCACGGCCGACTGCGGTTCGATCACCGTGCCGGGAGCCAGGAATCCCTCCCAGGAGCTGATGTCCCAGTCCGCGTCGCCGTCGCCGCGGGCGTCGTCGAGCAGGATGAGATGTTCGAGATCCGGTAGCGCGCGCCCGGATTCGGCCAGCATGCGCGGATAGTCCCGGCCCAGGAACTCCTGCACGGTGCACACCGCCTTGGCGTGACTGCGGGCCAGCACCTCCGCGGTCTCCGGGCCGCGCAATCGGGTGCTGATCGGCACCAAAGTCGCTCCCGCGCCGAGCATTCCGAGCGCGGTCACGATCCACCGCACGCTGTTGGGCGCCCAGATCCCGACCCGGTCGCCGACCTCGATCCCGGAGGCCATGGCCGCCCGCGTCACGGCGGCGACCTCGGCCGCCAGTTCGGCGAATGTGAGCCGCCCGGCCGGTCCGGCAATGGCCACCGCGTCGGGATACCGCCGCGCCCGTTCCGCCACCAAACCCGGAATCGTGGTCACGGGTCCGACCGCGGAGCTCCCGCCCGAGTGCCGCCGATCCATCCGCCCATCCTGCCCCACCACCCATCCCTGAATCCCCATTTTCGTCGTGCCATCCCGCTGACCGGGCGTGCCAGGGTGCAGGGCTGCGAAGGCACGACGTTCCGGTGATCGGGATGGGGAGTTGGGTGTGTGGGTGACGCGCGGCACGCTCGTTGTAGTGGGCCCGTGGGGGACGGGTGTGGCCCGGCAGGCTGCTCGAGTGGCGGTGGAGGGGCTGGAGTGCGGATGGATTCAGGATCTCGGAGGAATGGCATGACGGCCGGAACGGAGTTGGCGCGGCGTCTCGACAGTGCGGCGGACGCGGTGACCGTTGTCGAACTCGATGGCGCGTGTGGTTTGTCGCGGGAGAAGATCGGCGGCAAGGCGTGGAGCGTCGATCACATGCGGGCGCTCGGGCTGCCGGTGCCGCCCGCCTTCGTGATCACCACCGACGGGTGGGCCGATTACACGCGGCGCGGGGTCATCGCCGAGGAGATCTGGGCGCAGGTGCGGGAAGGGATCGCGATGATCGAGCGCGGCACCGGGCGGCGCTTCGGGTCCGGGGAGCGGCCGCTGCTGGTGTCGGTGCGGTCGGGCGCGGCCATCTCCATGCCGGGCATGATGGACACCGTCCTGAATCTCGGTATGACCGACGCGGTGCAGCGGGCGCTGGCCGAGGAGACGCGCAATCCGGCGTACGCGCAGGACACTCGGCAGCGGTTCGTGCACCAGTATCGGGAGACCGTGCTCGGTGATGCCGACGGCGTCGTCCCTGTCGATCCGTGGGAGCAGTTGCGCGGGGCGGTCGAGGCGGTGTTCCGGTCCTGGGATTCGGCGCGCGCCAAGACCTATCGCGCCAATCGCGGTGTGCCCGACACCCTCGGCACCGCGGTCACCGTGCAGGCCATGGTGTTCGGCAATCTCGACGAATCATCCGGCACCGGAGTGCTTTTCAGCCGCAATCCCAATACCGGCGACGGCCCGGTGTACGGCGAATGGCTGGTCGGCGGTCAGGGTGAGGACGTGGTGTCGGGCCGCCTGACCCCGCGTCCCCTCGACGAGCTGGCCGCCACCCAGCCCGCGGTGCACGAGCGGCTCATCGCCGCGGCGCAGCTGCTCGAGCGCGACGGTCGGGATATCCAGGATGTGGAGTTCACCGTCGAATCCGGGACATTGTGGCTGTTGCAGTCGCGTCCGGCCAAGCGGTCGGCGCGCGCGGCGGTGCGAGCCGCGGTCGCCATGGTCGAGGAAGGTCTGATCAGCGCCGACGAGGCCCTGGATCGGGTCACCGCCGAGCAGGTGCGCGATGTGCTGCGCCCGGCCTCGGGTGACTCCGGCGGTCAGGAGCCGCTCGCGCGTGGCGAATCCGCCTGTCCCGGACTGGCTTCCGGTGTCGTCGTCACCGATCCGGAGGAGGCCGAGGCGCGGGCGGAGGCGGGGGAGGACGTGATCCTGGTTCGTCCCACCACCAGCCCCGACGATCTGCACGGCATGATCGCCGCGCGGGCCATCGTCACCGAATTGGGCGGCACCACTTCGCATGCCGCGCTGGTGAGCCGTGAGCTGGGTCGCCCGTGCGTGGTCGGCTGCGGACCCGGTGTGGTGGAGGCGCTCGCGGGCAAGACCGTGACCGTCGATGGCGGTGCCGGTCTGGTGCTGCCCGGCGCGGTCACCGCCAAGCCGGTGGAACAGGCCGTGCTCGAGGACGTCGCGCAGCTGGCTCGATGGGCGGGGGTGGACAGCGCCGAGCTGGCCGATCGTTTGGAGCGACGCGTCCCCGAAAGCGTTGACCAGGAGGAGGTTTCCGGGGCCGTGCCCGTCACCGAGCTGGCCGTGCTGCGGCTGGTCGGCATCAAGGGCCGGGTGAATGCGGACAATCTGGCCGCCAGCCTGTTCGCCGATGCCAGCGAAATCGCGGCTTGCTGTGCGGGTTTGGTGAGCGCGGGTTACTGCGCCACCACCCCGGCCGGTTTCCGGCTCACCCCCGAGGGACGTCCCCGTCTCGAGCAGCTGCTCGCCGAGGAGCGCCGGACGGTCGACGCCGCCGCCGTGACCGCCGCCTACGACGAGTTCTGCGTCTTCAACGCCGATCTCAAGGTCATCATCACCGACTGGCAGATGAAGGACGCGGCGACGGTCAACGATCACGCCGACGCCGAATACGACGCGCGAGTCCTGGCCCGCCTCACCGACACTCACCGGAATCTGCGTCCGCTCATCGGCCGCCTGGGCGGTCTGGCTCCCCGCCTGTCCCGCTACCTGGATCGGCTGGACCGGGCGATCGAGCGCATTGCCGAGGGTGACCACACCTATGTGGCCCGGCCCATCATGGACAGCTACCACACCGTCTGGTTCGAACTGCACGAGGACCTCATCGGCCTGTGCGGTCTGACTCGCGCGGAAGAGGCGGCGGCCGGTCGTGCCCACTGATTCTGTGCCGAACCGCTGGATCGACTTCGCCCAGATCGACAATGTCCGGGATCTGGGCGGGCTGCCCGTAACCGGCGGCGGCACCACCCGTTTCGGCGTGGTCCTGCGCTCCTCCACGCTGCAGCAGGCCACCTGCGAGGATCTCGCGCACTTGATGGTGAAGGTGGGTCTGCGCACGGTCATCGACCTGCGCCTGCCCGACGAGGTCGAGCGGGAGGGCTACGGGCTGATCGGCGACGCCGACGTCCACATAGCCAACCTGCCCATCCGCAAATCGCCCCAATCCTCCTTGGCGGCACGGGATCTCGTGCCCGACAAGACGCGCGTCGACCTCACCGAGCTCTACGGTCAGTTGCTGGCGGGCAGTGGCGAGCACATTGTCGAGGCCGTCCGGCTGATCATCGACCCGGATCGCCGGTCGCTGCTGTTCCATTGCGCTGCGGGCAAGGACCGCACCGGCGTCCTCGCCGCGGTCCTCTTGGACGCGGTGGGTGTCCCGGCCGAATTCATCGCCGACGACTACGCCCTCACCAACGAGCGCATGCGGCGGGTCCGCGACCGCCTCGACGCGCTGCCGTCCTACGCGGGCCTGCCGCAGGCGAATACGGGCATCCTGGCGGTGACGGCCGAGGTCATGCTGCGGTTCCTCGACAACCTCTACGCCGATCACGGCGGTGCCGCGGAATGGCTGCTCACCCAGGGGCTTTCGGAGACGGAATTGAAGCGGCTCCGGGACACCCTGGTCGACTAGTCGCGGATCAGCGACTCGACACCGATCGGAAGACCGCCCGCCGCGGCCGAATCGCGCAGGAAGCCCTCGAGGGTGGTGCGAAACGCCCCGGCCGCGTGGGTCGGGGCGACGTCCTTGCGGTGCGCGAGCGCGACCGTTCGGTGCAGGCCGTGGGTCCCCGCCGTGCGGTCGGTCGCGGCGGTCAGCGGAATGCCGTGCAGCCCGGGACGTCCGGCCAGCACGGTACTGGGCACCACCGCCACCCCGAGTCCCACCTCCACGAACCGCAGGACCGCGTCCATCTCGCCGCCCTCGACGGCGAAGCGGGGTTCGAATCCGGCCGCCCGGCATGCGCCGATGGTGGTTTCGCGCAGGTCGTAGCCCTGGCGGAACATGACCAAGGGGCGGTCGCGCAGATCGGTGACGCGCAGCCGGGTCCGGCCGTGCAGGCTGGCGTCGTCGAGTCGGGCGGCGACCACGAGGTCGTCGCGCAGGATCGGGGTGGTCGCGAGGGGAGTGTCCTCGGGCAGCGGCAGGATCACCAGCGCCAAATCCAGTTCGCCCCTGGTCAATTGGCGGATCAGGTCGCGCGATCCGCCCTCTTCGACCAGCAGCCGGATGCCCGGGTACGCGTCGTGGTAATGCCGCAGCGCAGCGCCGAGCAGTCCCGAACACAGCGACGGCGTCGCGCCGAGCCGGACCCGACCGTGGCGCAGTCCCACCAGTTCCTGGACCTCGAGTCGCGCGGTATCCACGTCGGCGAGAATCCGATTGGCCAATGGCAGCAGGGCCTCACCGGCCGGGGTCAGCGTGATGTTGCCGCGGGCCCGGCTGAACAGCGGCGCGCCGAGCTCGGTCTCGAGCACCCGAATCTGCTTGGAGAGCGACGGCTGGGCGACGCCCAGCGCATCGGCGGCCCGGGTGAAGTGCTGGGTTCGCGCCACCGCCAGGAAATAGGACAACTGCTGCAACTGCACGGTCGCCAGCCTAGGACTCTGAACTGCGGGTTTTCCGATTCCGAGCGAATGATCACAGCCGGTGCGGCATCGGGTGTGACATCCTTCACGCCGCGAATTCACTACTGGCGGTAGTAATCCCGGTCCCAGCTCGGTCCATAGACGCGGGCCATGGAGACCAGATCCAAGCGGACTTGGACCGGCCTGGGCGCGCGGATCTACCTTCCGCTCATGGCTGTCGCATTACCCGAGCTCTACCGCACCACGGTGGGCAAGAAGGCCGTGATGGCGGTGACCGGGGGTATTCTCGTGCTGTACCTCATCGCCCACATGGTCGGGAATTTGAAGATCTTTCTGGGCGCGTCCGAGTTCGACCATTACGCCGACTGGCTGCGCACGGTCGGTTCGCCCGCGATACCGCGGCGGGGCGTGTTGACCGTTGTGGAGGTCGTGCTCGGGGTGAGCGTGGTCTTGCACATGTGGTCGGCGGTCGCGCTGGCCCGCATCGCACGCCGCGCCCGGCCGGTCCGGTACGCGGCCGGACGGAAGTCGCATGCGTACGGCTACGCGGTGCACACCATGCGCTGGGGTGGGGTCGTCATCGCCTTGTTCGTGGTCTGGCATCTGCTGGACCTGACGTTCGGCGCGGTGAATCCGCGGGGCGGCAACGCGACCCCCTATGCGAAGGTGGTCGCCGACTTCGCTCCCTCGCACTGGTACATCACCCTGTTCTACATCGCCGCCGTGGTCTTGGTTGGCCTGCACCTGCGGCACGGCATCCGCAGCGCCGCACAGACTTTGGGCTTGACCGTCAACGGCGGCGCGCACCGTTACGACCTGCTCGCTGCCGCGGTCTCGATCGTGCTGGTCGCCGGATTCCTTTCCGTCCCTGTCTCTGTCTCTCTCGGATGGGTGAAATAGCCATGAACGACAGTCTTTTCAGCATTGGCGAGCCGATCGCGGACACGGCCGCGCCGGGCGGTCCGATCGCCGACCGCTGGACCACCTGCAAATTCGAGGCCAAGCTGGTCAATCCGGCGAACAAGCGCAAGAAAACGGTCATCGTCATCGGGACCGGTCTGGCGGGTGGTTCGGCCGGGGCGACCTTGGGGGAGCAGGGTTATCGCGTCATCCAGTTCTGTTTCCAGGATTCGCCGCGCCGAGCGCATTCGATTGCCGCGCAGGGCGGGATCAATGCCGCCAAGAACTACCGCAATGACGGGGACAGCGTGCACCGGCTGTTCTACGACACGGTCAAGGGCGGCGACTATCGCTCCCGGGAGTCGAATGTGCACCGGCTCGCGGAGATCTCCACGCAGATCATCGATCAGTGTGTGGCGCAAGGGGTTCCGTTCGCGCGGGAGTACGGCGGTCTGCTCGACAACCGCTCGTTCGGCGGCGCGCAGGTTTCACGTACCTTCTATGCCCGCGGTCAGACCGGGCAGCAGTTGCTGCTGGGCGCGTACCAGGCGCTCATGCGTCAGGTCGACGCGGGCACCGTGGAATTGCATGCCCGCCACGAGATGCTCGACCTGATCATGGTCGACGGGGTGGCGCGGGGCGTGGTGGTGCGCGACCTGATCACCGGCGCGATTCGCTCCTACACCGGCGATGCCGTGGTGCTGGCCTCCGGCGGGTACGGCAATGTCTACTTCCTGTCGACCAATGCCATGGGCTCGAATGTCACCGCCGCCTGGCGGGCCCACCGGCACGGCGCGTACTTCGCCAATCCCTGTTTCACCCAGATTCATCCGACCTGCATACCGGTGTCGGGCGAACACCAGTCGAAGCTGACGCTCATGTCGGAGTCGCTGCGCAACGACGGGCGGGTCTGGGTGCCGAAAAGCGTTGGAGACCAGCGTAATCCCGGCGACATCCCGGAGGGTGAGCGCGACTACTACCTCGAGCGCATCTACCCGGCCTTCGGCAATCTGGTCCCGCGTGACATCGCCTCCCGTGCGGCCAAGAACGTCTGTGACGAGGGGCGCGGCGTCGGTCCGGGCGGGCTCGGCGTATATCTCGATTTCGCCGACGCGATCCGGCGACTCGGTGTGGACGCGGTGAAAGCCAAGTACGGCAACCTGTTCACGATGTACGAGCGAATCACGGGCGAGAACCCGTACGAGACGCCCATGCGCATCTTCCCGGCCGTGCACTACACCATGGGCGGGCTGTGGGTGGATTACGATCTGCGGTCCACGATTCCGGGGCTGTTCGTGATCGGCGAGGCGAATTTCTCCGATCACGGCGCGAATCGGCTCGGGGCGTCGGCGCTCATGCAGGGCCTGGCCGACGGGTATTTCGTACTTCCGACGACCCTCGGTGACTATCTGGCCCGGGGGCCGGTCGGGGAGGTGCCGGCCGAGGCGATCGCGGACGCCCAGCACCGGGTCACCGAGCGGATCGATCGCCTGCTCTCGATTCGCGGCGACCGCACCGTCGACTCCTTCCATCGCGAACTCGGCCACATCATGTGGGAGTACTGCGGCATGGAACGCACCGACGCGGGTCTGCGCAAGGCCCTCGCCTTGATTCCCGCTCTGCGCCAGGAGTTTTGGGAGCGGGTGAACGTCCCCGGCTCCGGTGGCGATCTCAACCAGTCCCTGGAGCGTGCGGGCCGGGTGGCCGACTTCCTGGAGTTGGCCGAACTCATGGTCATCGACGCCCTGCACCGCACCGAATCCGCGGGCGGGCACTTCCGGGCCGAATCGCAGACCGAGGACGGCGAGGCCCGGCGCGACGACGAGAACTTCTCCTATGTCGCCGCGTGGGAATGGAACGGCGGCGGGCCGCCGACACTGCACAAGGAGGCGCTGAGTTTCGAACACGTCCAGCCCAGTACCCGGTCCTACAAGTAGGGGGAGATCTGAAATGAAACTGACACTGCGTATTTGGCGTCAGCGCGACGCTCACGACCGGGGCAGACTGGTCGACTACCCGGTGGAGATCTCACCGGAAGCGTCGTTCCTCGAGATGCTCGACGTCCTCAACGAACGACTCACCACGGCGGGTGAGGACCCCATCGCCTTCGATCACGACTGCCGCGAAGGCATCTGCGGCATGTGCTCCCTCGTCATCGACGGCACCCCGCACGGCCCCGAAAAGGCCACCACCACCTGCCAACTCCACATGCGCAAGTTCTCCGACGGCGACACCATCACCGTAGAACCCTGGCGCGCAAAGCCTTTCCCCGTCATCAAGGACCTGGTGGTCGACCGCTCCGCCTTCGACAAGATCATCCAGGCGGGCGGCTACATCACCGCCCCCACCGGCACCGCCCCCGAGGCCCACACCCTCCCGGTCCCGAAGCCGAACGCCGACAACGCCTTCCAGGCCGCCGAATGCATAGGCTGCGGCGCCTGCGTGGCCGCCTGCCCCAACGGCTCCGCCATGCTCTTCACCGCCGCCAAGATCACCCACCTCGGCCTCCTCCCCCAAGGCCAACCCGAACGCTACTCCCGCGTCACCGCCATGCTCGAAACCCACGACGCCCTAGACTTCGGCGGCTGTACCAACACCGGCGAATGCACCCTCGCCTGCCCCAAGGAAATCCCCCAGAACGTAATCGCCCACCTGAACAAGGACCTGCTCCACGCGGCCCGAAAGCCCAACTGACAGTGCCGAATCGCTACCCGAGCACGTCCCCCCGCCGCATCCGCTGAACCGCGGCGTCGGAGGCGAGTTCGGAGCGCGATTCTGGGTGGCGGGCGTAAAAATCGATGGTGTAGTACAGCAGGGCGGGATCGATGCCGTAGACCGAGGGCGGGATCACGATGCAGTCGAGGCCGGTACGTTGCTTCAGTCGACTGGTGAACTCGAGCGACAGTGTGGACGGGTCCGTGGGAAGCACGCGGATCGCCGGGTTGCGACTGACGATCACAGGACGGACGACGGCGACCGCACTCCACGGCAGGCGTTGGTGGACAAAGCCATTGCGGAATTCGAGACCCTCGGTGGTCAGTCGCAGCCCTCGCGGCGTGCTGGCCACGGACACTCCGACTGCGAGCAGCCAGAGACCGGCGAGAAGCAGAACGATCATTGTCAATGAGCTGAATATGTTTCGGCCCGCATGGTCGCTTAATCCGTTGCCCAGCAACAGAATCAGACGTGAGGCTGCCACGAGGACGGCGACCGAGGCGAAGCACAACAGAGCGATGAGGGTTGATTTGCGGGCCGGAATGGTCTGCCCCGGCACCGCGTCGATGGTTTCGAGACGGATGGCGTCCGGGATCCTCGAACGCCGGCGACGAAGAATCGATAAGCCCAGGACCGCGAACACGAGCGATCCGAAAGTACCTGCGGCGCCGAAGAAGGCGACCGACCACTGGTGGTTCTGAATCGCTGACCAGCAGGTACTGGCGAACAAGGGTACTGCGAGGGCGATTACCACGAGCCCCGCGATCACCTTTCCGCTGGGGCGCTCGCTTCCGAACTCGCTCGGCCAAGGCAGCCGATTGCCGCCGGGACCGTCGAGGTTCTCGTTGAGGGGTTTCATTTGAATGGTTTCTCCGCTGCCCATCCACCGACCGAGCCTCCGGCGTATCCACCGAAGACCGCGCCGAGGATTGTTCCGCCAGGAATGGCTACCAGTTCGAGGGGTGGAAACCAGGCCCCGACCACGGCACCGGCGGCCGCGCCTGCTTCCGCGCCCGCCAA
Organism: Nocardia sp. CDC153; assembly: GCF_035818515.1. Lineage (NCBI taxonomy): Bacteria > Bacillati > Actinomycetota > Actinomycetes > Mycobacteriales > Nocardiaceae > Nocardia > Nocardia sp. CDC153. The sequence continues at coordinate 655,841 of NZ_JAYKYU010000005.1, forward strand.
CGCGCCACCGACATCGCCCACGGTAGTTCCTACCGCATTGGCGATCGCAGCCGGAGCGGGTTTGCCGTGTTCCCAATCCTGCCAATTCACATACGCCGCGAGTCCTGCGGTGACCGCCGGGCCGCCAAACTTGCCGACCTTCGCGAGAGTTTCTGTTTTCGACGCCAGTGCGGCCGCGTCGTCGGCGGCGGTTACGGCGGTGACCGCACTGCGTCCGGCGGCAGGGTCACCGGCCTCGAGCTGGGTGACCATCCTTGCGAGGGCATCATCCGAGGTTTGTGAGAGAGCTTGGGCGCGTTGGGCCATGGATGCCTTGGACAGGTCGAGCTGTCCACCCGCTGCGTCGGCGGCCATGCCTGTCACGATGGCGCCCGGATGCTCCTGGAACGTTCCTGTGGTCGATTCCCAGAGATCTCCGGCTTGTTTGCCGGTCCATGCCTTGACCGAATCCCACGCGGAGAGTGCGGGTTGGCCGGAACTGGGCGGTGCGGCGCCGAGTACCGAGCCATCGCTGAATTTGGTCACCACCCGCCCATCCGGCTGGGTCGTGGTCATGGCGGAACGGCCATCGGCGAATTGGGTGTAGATGGAACCGTCCGGTTCGCGGGTCGAGCGGGTACCCGCAGAGTCGGCGGTGGCGATCAGCTGTTGCTTGCCGTCGGGGCCGACAGCGAAGGTCTGGGTATTGGTTGAGCCGTCCGCGCGGGTCAGGACATTCGTGACCGTTTTGCCGTTTGCGCTCGGGACCTCCGTGAGGGTCGCGCCATTGCCGAGGGGGCTGGTGAGGGTTTCGGGGCCGAGGGTGCCGTCGGTGTTGACCGGGCGGGTGCCGATTCGGCCGTCGCCCTTGGGGATTGAGACCGTGCGGGTTTGCGAGCCGTCGGGGGCGGTGGTGACGGTGTCGATGATGCCGGTGCCGTCGTTGCGTGGGGTGGAGACGGAGGTGGTGTCCGGGCCGGTGCCGGTGTGGGTCTTGGTGACCACGGTGCCGTCGGGCTGGAGGGTGGATTGGGCGGTGGTGATGGTGCCGTCGGGGTTGGGGGTGAGGGTGATGCGGCCGCCGCCGGGGAGGTCGGTGGAGACGGGGATGCCGTCGTGGAGTTTCACGGCCGCCAGGGCGGGGTTGAAGACGTCGTCGTGGGGCTGGGTGAGGCCGCCGGTCAGGAAGTTGAACAGCGGATTGTCGAGTTTGGTTACCGGGGCGAGCTTTTCGATCTCGGCGATGGCGGCGGTGATCTTCGTGGCCCACGCCTCGTCGCTCTCGCCCAGTGTCTTGGCCAGACCCTGCAGGCGGATGGTGTCGTTCGTCGCGTCATCGGCGCGCTTGTTGTCGCTGCGCGTGTCCTTGACGGTGAAGTCCTGGTCGACCGTGAAGTGGTCGCCCTCGAGGGCCTTGACGCTAGCCTGCAGGTCCGCGATGACCGGCTGCATGGCCGAATACGCCTGGGAACAGGCGTCGGCGAGGGTGAAATACGCGGTGGCCACGGCCTTGACCTGGGTGTATTCATGGTCGGCGCGGCCGAGGGCGGCGGTGGCGGCGGTCCCGGACCAGTCGAGGTTGTGGATGGTGCGCTGGACGGTGTCGGCGCTGTTGTCGATGGTGATGACGATGCTGTTGGCCGAGGAGGCGACCTCGGCGAGGGAGAGCGGGTTCCAGGACAGCACCTGGTCCTTGGTCGGCGTTCCCATCAGGGCTGCCCGTCGTTGAGCTCGCCGATGGCCCATAGTCGCTGGGCGGCCTCGGTGTCGGAGTCGTGGTAGGTCTTGGCCGAGGTCGACAGGGCCGAGGAGAACTGGGTGAAGCGGCCGCAGAGGACCTGCGTGGCCACGGTGCTGGCCGGGTCGGCCTTACCGAGGGCGGCGGCGATGGCCGAGCCCTTCATGCCGTCGACGCCGCGACTCGCACCCAATGGCGGGGTGGCCTTGGCGTCCTTGACGGTGTTCGCGAGATTTCCGATTGTGGTGGCCGCGTCGTTCAGTGTGGCCGGGGTGACCTTCAGACCCATGGAGCCCCTCCCAGGTGATCGCGGCAACCGTATCATTGCCAACTCGTTGCTGACGACTGGAAGAGAGGGGCTGATCAGGGTGTTTCGATGATGACCTTGCCTTCTTCGTGGGGGGAGATTGCTGGCAGGAGGTGTTCGGCTTCGGTGCGGACGGCCTTTTCGGTGGTCTTTGGCATTGGATGCCATGGGGTTACTCGGAGGGTGGAGCCGTCGAGATCCCAGCGGCCGTGGACGAATCCGTCGACGAGGTAGAAGGGGACGCCGCCGGAGGCGATTTTGGTTATGCGGCGGCGGTCGGTGTCGCTGATGATGCGGGTGCGGTCGCGGTGGGCGAGGCAGGAGTTGTCGAAGGCGGGGAGGAAGCGGACGGGGGCCGGGAGGTCGGGGGAGGCGAGGGGGGCGTCGGGGAGGTCGAAGAGGTCGCGGCCGGATTCGTCGCGGAGGACGCGGAGTTCGGGGCGGAGGCGGGGCATCACCTCGGCGAGGCGGGTGACGCCGGCGAATTCTTGGATGTCGGCGATGGTGGCGGGGCCGTAGGCGGCCAGGTAACGGCGGATCAGGGTTTCGGGCTGGGGCGCGTCGGCCAGGGGTGCGCCGAGGAACTCTTCGGCGAGGGCGACCGCGACGGAACGGCCGCGCCACGCGCCCCACGCACCCGATGAAGCATCGTGCAGCAGTGGGTGCAGGACGCCGAGCGCGTAGACCAGGGCGCGCGCCTCGCGGTGGGGGAAGCGTTCGGTCAGCAGCCTGCCCAGCTCGCGGCGGGGGAGGATGCGACCGGTCAGCAATTCCCTTCCCACCGTGGAGAATTCGTCGATGTTCAAGCCCTCGAGCGAGTCGCGGAAGTAGGGCGAGCGCAGCGCGGGCTCGACGGCCGCGCGCACCGTGGGATAGAGCCACCGGTAGTCGGCGGCGTCGGCGAGGTGGACGGTGCGGCGAATCATGGTGGCGCGCACGATGGTTCGATCGCGCAGCAGCGATTCCAGCTCGTCGTGTCGGAAGTCGGTGAGCCGGGTCCACAGGCCGATGTAGGGCCAGTTGGGCTCTTGCGCCTGGACCGCGACGAGATGGCGGACGAGGTCGGCGGCGGGCATGGACACCCGTTCGTTCAACTTCTGACGCAGCAGCAGTGTGCGGTTTAGAGTCCTCAGCGAAATTTCCGGCATGAATCCATTGTCGACAGTGACTAGGACAGATTGTGTCCTAGATGGAGAGGGCGTATGGACGGGTACATCGCCGCGGGCGATTTCCGGCACATCTACGACCCGAGCGAGCCGGGCGAACCCTGGTACATCAACGACCACACCGTGATCCGCGCCGCGGACGGCCGCTGGCACCTGTTCGGCATCACCCACCCCGAACCCGCCGACCCCTTCGACGAGACCGAGTTCGCGCACGCGACCGCGGAGGATCTGCACGGCCCGTGGACCAAGCACCCCGCCGTGCTGACCGTGGATCGCGAGCGCGGCGAGACCCACCTGTGGGCCCCGTTCGTCGTCCGCGCCGACGACCGCTACTTCATGTTCTACGACGCGGGCGGAACCGACCGCACCGCAACGGGTATGGGCCTCGCGACCTCCGCCGACCTGTTCCACTGGACGCGTCATCACCACAGCCCGGTGTTCCGCGACGGCTACGACGCCCGCGACCCGATGGTCCTGCGCCTCGAGGACCGCTGGGTCATGTACTACTGCGCCACCAGCACCCCCGCCGGCGGCAATCACGTCGTCGCCTACCGCACCAGCCGCGACCTGCTGCACTGGAGCGAGCGCCGCATCGCCTACACCGATCCGACCGCCGGCACCGGCGCGGGCAATACCGAATCCCCCTTCGTCTTCACCCACGCCGACGCCTGGTATCTGCTCATCGGCCCGCGCCCCGACTACGTCGGCACCGAGATCTTCCGCAGCACGAACCCTTTTCACTTCGACACGTCCGACCGCGTGGGGCACGTCCCGGCCCACGCCGCCGAAGTCGTCACCCACGACGGCACCCACTGGATCACCCACGCGGGCTGGGCGCAGGGCGGAGTAGCCCTGGCCCCCTTGCGCTTCCGAGACGACCGATAATTCCATTTCGGGCGTGGCGTGCGGTCGGCACTGGGATTCTGGACGCAAGTCGAGAGTCCACCCACCGCGGGGAGGCAGGCAATGGCCCGAATCGGCGTAATCAGTCTTTCCGACGGCCGCGACTATGTGCACGGCGGCATTGTCGGATTCATTCGGGCGGCGGAGGATCGGCTCGTCACCGAGCTGACCGCCGCCGGACACACCGTGATTCGCGGCATGGAACCCGTCGGCGGCAATGACTGGGCGGTGGCCGTGGCGCGGGAGGTGGAGGCCGCCGGGGTCGATCTGACCGTGCTGCACTACGCGGTGTGGGCGTTCCCGCACTTCACCATGCTCGCCGCCGGTGCCCTCACCGGTCCGCTACTGCTGCTCTCGAATATCGATCCGGTCCAGCCGGGCATGGTCGGCATGCTGGCCGCGGGCGGCGCGCTGGATCAGATCGGGCGCGCCCACGCCCGGCTCTGGGGCGATCCCGCCGACCCGGACCTCATCGCGGCCATCGGCGAGCGGGCCCGCGCCGCGGCGGCGGTGGCCAGTCTGCGCGGCAGCACCTTCGGTCGTCTGGGCGGTCGGCCCATGGGCATGAACACCGCCGTCGCCAACACCGACCAATGGCAGCGCGTCTTCGGCGTCGACGTCGAGGAGATCGACCAGTGGGAGATCGTGCGCCGCGCCGAACTCGCCGACCCGGGTGAGGCCAAGGCGGCCCGAGAATGGTTGGAGCGCAATGCCGCCGGAGTCCACTACGACGGCCGCAAGCTGACCCCCGAGCTGCTGGAAAAGCAGATCCGCTCCTATCTGGCCATGCGCGACCTGATCGCCGAATGGCATCTGGACTTCTCCGGCATCAAGGGCCAGCCGGAACTGACCCAGTACTTCGCGACCATGGACATCACCGAGGCCTTCCTCAACGACCCCTACGACTGGAACGGCCCCAAACAGCCGCACATCTGCGCCACCGAGGCCGATATGGACGGCGCGCTCACCATGCAGCTGCTGCACCGAATCGCCGACACCCCGGTGCTTTTCGCCGATGTCCGCCACTATCACGCCGACCGCGACATCTGGGATCTGTGCAACTCCGGCCAGCACGCCACCTGGTACGCCGCCCGCAGCGCGGACCCGGCGGAGAATCTGTCCCGCGTGCACCTGTACCCGGAGGTGTTCTTCTTCCCCGCCGGTGGCGCGTCGGTGCACCATCTCGCCGCGCCCGGGCAGATGACCCTGGCCCGCCTCACCCGCCGAAACGGTTCCTACCGAATGCAATTGATGCTCGGCGAGTTCGAGGCCTACGACCAGGCCACCAACGAATCGCTCATGAAACAGTCCACTTGGGAGTGGCCGCACGCCTTCGCCCGCCTCGACGCGGACGCCGGTGATTTCCTGTCCCGCTTCGGGGCCAATCACATTCACGCCGTGCCGGGCGATCACCGCGCCACCGTGCGCGCGGCCTGCGACCTGCTGGGGGTCACCCTGGACGAATTCACCAGGGCGAGTTGACATGCTCCTCGGCATCGACATCGGCACCTCCGGTTCCAAGGGCGTCCTGGTCGACCACACGGGCCTGGTCGCCATGAGAGCCGAACGCCCGCATCGGGTTTCGACACCGCGGCCGGGCTGGGTGGAACACGACGCGGAAGCCGTGTGGTGGAACGACTTCGCGGCCATCGCCCGCGATTTGGTGGCGGCCGCCGACGGCGAACCCATCGACGCGCTCGCGGTCAGCGGCATCGGCCCCTGCCTGCTCCCCGCCGACGCCGACGGCAGCCCGCTGCGCCCCGCCATCCTCTACGGCGTCGACACCCGCGCCAGCGTCGAAATCGAGGAACTGGACGCGGAATTGGGCGCGCACACCGTGCTCGAGCGCTGCGGTTCCCCGCTCACCAGTCAGGCCGTCGGCCCGAAGCTGCGCTGGCTGATGCGCCACGAGCCCGGGGTGTGGCAGTCCACCCGCATGCTGTTGATGGCCAGCTCCTTTCTGGTGCACCGGCTCACCGGCCGGTATGTGCTGGACCATCAGTCCGCCAGTCAGTGCGTGCCCATGTACGACCTGACGGCCCGCGACTGGGCGCTCGACTGGGCCGAATCCGTCGCCCCCGGCCTGCGATTACCCGAACTGGCCTGGCCCACGGAGATAGTCGGCCACGTCACCGCGCGGGCCGCCGCGGCCACCGGACTGCCCGCCGGGCTGCCCGTCACCACCGGCACCATCGACGCCTGGGCCGAGGCCGCCGGGGTCGGCGTCCGCGAGCCCGGCGACTGCATGATCATGTACGGCACCACCATGTTCCTCACCCAGGTGCTCACCAATCCCCACCCGCAGCCCGGCCTGTGGACGACCTGCGGAACCTGGCCCGGCACATACACTTCCGCCGCCGGGATGGCCACCTCCGGCGCTGTCACCGATTGGCTGCGCAGCCTGACCGGCAGCGATTTCACCGAGCTCCTCGACGAGGCCGCCCACGTCCCGCCGGGCAGCCGCGGCCTGCTCGTGCTGCCCTACTTCGCCGGTGAACGCACCCCGCTGTTCGACCCGAACGCGCGCGGCATCATCGCCGGGCTCACCCTCACCCATCAGCGCGCCGACCTCTACCGCGCCGTGCTCGAGGGCATCGGCTACGGCGTCCGCCACAATCTCGAGGCCATGGCCGCCGCCGGAACCCACGCCTCCCGCCTGGTCGCCGTCGGCGGCGGCACCAAGGGCGGACTGTGGACCCGCATCGTCTCCGACATCACCGGCCTGCCCCAACAACTTCCGGCCGACACGGTCGGGGCGGCCCTCGGTGACGCCCTGCTCGCCGCCGAGTCGGTCGGCGTCGATACCGCCGCCTGGAACCCGATCATCGCCACCCTCGATCCGGACCCCGTCCGCACCGCCCACTACGACTCCTACTACCGCCACTACCGCGCCCTCTACGACTCCACCAAGGCCACCGCCCACTTTCTCGCCCGCGAACAACACCGAGCCGCGACCTGATCCGGACGTGCGGCCGTTCGAATTCGCCACCGTCCCAGGGTCTTCGAAAAAGACGCCCGGTCCCCGTATCCGATACCGCGTGCGGCGCGGAGAATTGGGGTGAGGGCACACAATGAACCTGGATGCGGAAATCAGGTGGTATGTCACCACTTCCGACGATGCGGTGGTGGCGTGGCCGCAGGGCACGGTCGACCTGGACAGCTGTGGGCGTTTCGCCGACAGCGTGGTGAAGCTGGCGGCGGAGCTGCCGCGCGCGGTCATTGTCGTGACCGACCGGTTGGATGGCTCTCCGGAGCTGATCATGTCGTCGCTCCTCAATGCCTCCATCCGGTTGAGCGAGGATTCCGGCGTGCCGGTTGTGGTGGTCCGCCGATCGGCCCGGCACCCCCGCATCCTCGGCCAATTCGTCCCCGTGTTCGCCACCCTCGCCGCGGCCCGCCGCGCCATCCCCGCCCTACCGCGTCGCCAGCGAGCCACCACCCTGGCCATGTCGGCCGAATGCGGCCAGCGCGCACGCCGATTCATCGCCCAGGTCTGCGCCGACTGGAATCTCCCCCGACTGCGCGCCCTCGCCCAACTGGTCGCCACCGAACTGGTCCACAACGCCTTTCTCTACGCCCACACCAGCCCCGATATCGGCCTGCGTCTGGAACTGCGCGACCCCTACCTCCTCATCGCCGTCACCGACGCCAACCCCCAACCCCCGATCATGCAGGAACCCCGCGCGGGCGAACACCGCTACTACGGCCTACACCTCGTCGACCGCCTCTCCACCTCCTGGGGCTACTTCCCTCGCAAGGACGGCGGCAAGGTCGTCTGGGCCTCCCTCCTCCTGTCGGGCACCCCCGCGTCCGAGCTATGAAACACGCCAATTTCAAATTTGTGTCGCATGCCGTTACCTCGAGGTGGTATGACTTGCCGGTGGCATGGACTTTGCGGCTCAGCGAGGACGAAGAAGCTGCGCTGAGCGCGCAGGCGGCGATGGAAGGGCGATCGAAGCACGAGATCGCCCGCGACGCCATCCGAACCTACATCACCCGCCAGAAGACGTGGGATGAATATCTGTCGGATGGACCTGTCGTCTACGGGTAATACGTGTCTCTGATCTCGGTGTAGCGCTGGCGGATCGCTTCGCCGATTCCCGTTGCCAGGGCGTGGAATTCGGTGCCGGTGGGGGTGGGCCAGCGGGGTGGGCGGGGGCCGCCGCGCAGGGCCCAGGCGGCTTGGCGGGCCGCGCCGAGGGCGACGTATTCGCTTGGGTTGGGGACGGTGACCGTGCGGCCGAAGATGGTGGCGGCCGCGTGCGAGATGAGGCGGGAACGGGATGCCCCGCCGATCAACAGGATTCGATGCGGCACCGTCGGCAGGCGGTCGAGGGCGTCGGCGATATTGCACAGCATGCCCTCGATGGCAGCCCGCGCCAGATGATGCGGGCGCATGGTGTGCGGGCGCAGGCCGTGCAGGCTACCGGTGGCGTGCGGGAGATTCGGGGTGCGCTCGCCGGTCAGATAGGGCAGCAGGGTGAGACCGTCCGCGCCCGCGGGGGATTGGGCGGCAAGGACTTCCAGGCCGGACAGATCGGTGCCCAGCAGCACGGCGGTGGCGTCCAGCACCCGCGCCGCGTTGAGGGTGCAGACCAGCGGCAGGAACGCGCCGGTGGCGTCGGCGAAACCATTGACCGCGCCCGAGGGATCGGCGCTGGGCCGGGCGGCGCGGGTGAACACGGTGCCGCTGGTGCCCAGGGAGACCACGACATCCCCGTCCTCGATGCCCAAACCTAGTGCGGCGGCGGCATTGTCGCCGGTGCCCGCCGCGACCAGGCGGCCGCCGGGGGTGTGGCCGGCGATCTCGGCGGGGGCCAGCACCCGAGGCAGGGCCGGATTGCGGCCGCGGAAGGCCAGCGATAGCAGGTCCGGTCGGTAGGCCCCGTTGGCGGGCGACCAGTATCCGGTGCCGGAGGCATCGCCGCGATCGGTGGTGGGCTCGGTGGCCGGATCCCCGCCGCGCAGTTGCCACGTCAGATAGTCGTGCGGCAGCAGCACACGAACTGTTCGGTCTGCCAGTTCCGGTTCGTGATCGGCGAACCAGCGCAGCTTGGCCACCGTATGCGCGGCCAGCGGCACACTGCCCACCGCCTCGGCCCACGCCTGCGGCCCGCCCAGCTCACTCACCAGCTGTGTCGCGGCCTCCGCCGAACGAGTGTCGTTCCACAGCAGCGCGTCCCGCACCGGATGCCCGGCCGCGTCCAACACCACCAACCCGTGCTGCTGCCCGGCCACCGCGATGGCCTCCACATCGCGCATCATGCGATCGCAGGCCGCGCGCAGGGCCTCCCACCACATGAGCGGCGGCACTTCCGTCCCGTCGTGGTGCGGAATCTGGCGCTGCCGCAATACCGTTCCGGTATCGGCGTCGCACACCACGATCTTGCAGGACTGTGTGGACGAATCCACTCCGGCAACGACCGTCATTGGCCCCTACCTTGTCTATCGTGCCGCCCGTCCGGGATGCAGTTGGATCTTGCGTCCGGTGCCCGCGCGGAAGGTCCGCAGGGCATCGTCGAATTCGTCGAGGGCGTAGTCGTGGGTGATGACGGTGTCGGCGTCGATCACGCCCTCGCCCATCAGGTCCACGGCCCGCCCGAAGCTGTGCAGCACGGCCATGGAGCCGACAATGGTGATCTCGTCGTTGTAGATCCGGAACGGCGAGACCTTCGCCCGCGCCGCGCCGGGAGCCACCCCGAACTGTTGGAAGGTGCCCCCGCGCCGCACCCGCGCGAGCCCGTCCTCGATGGCGGCCACCGTGCCGCTGCAATCGATCACGATCTCCCAGCCCTCGGGCCGGTCCATATCGTCGGCCGAGACGGTCGCCGCGTCCGCGCCCAGGGTGCGGGCGATGGCCAGCCGATCGGTATTGGTGTCCACCATCGACACCGATGCCGCGCCCGCCGCGATGCCCAGCTGCAGCATGAGCAGCCCCATGGTGCCCGCGCCGTAGATCAGATAGTGCGCGCCGAGTTGCCGTGGCAGCCGGTCGAATCCGTGCACCGCGCACGAGAGCGGTTCCACCAGCGCGCCGTGCGCGGGCGGAATGTGCCCGGGTAGCCGATAGCAGTTCCCGGCGGGCACCTTCACGTACTCGGCCATCGCGCCGTCCACGGTGTCGCCGATGGCGCCCCAGTTCTCGCACAGGTTGCCGCGCCCGATCGCGCAGTAGTGGCAGCGCCCGCAGAACAGCGAGGGATCCACCGCCACCCGATCGCCGATTCGCACCCCGGCTGCGTCCGGGCCGAGCGCCACGACTTCCCCGGCGAATTCGTGCCCGGGCACGATCGGATAGGGCGTGGGCGGGAATTCCCCCTCGACGATATGGATATCGGTACCGCATATGCCGACCGCGTCGACTCGGATCACCACCTCCCCGGAACCGGGCACGGGATCGGGAACCGATTCGACCGAGAAGTGTCCGGGCTTCTCGACGACCAAGGCGCGCATAGCAATACCATGCACCCGCGCGACTCGCGCTCGACGCGTTTTACGCAATAGCAATGCATTCTCGTCATTTCGGCATGTTTGTGGCCGAAATCCACCTGTATTCCGGCCGAAAGCACGCCGGAATGACGGGGACGAGTAGGGGATCGCCCCCGAAAATCACGGGGATGTATCGGGGATCAGGGGAGGGCCTGATACCAGAAGGCGGTGGAGGCGACGTGGGCCTGGTCCAACGGTAGGTAGTGCCCGTCCTCGCGCCAGCCCAGCGCCTGCACGGTGGCGCGCAGGCCGTGCTCGAAACAGATGGGGTCGGGAATGTGCCAGCGGTACATGCCGAATCGCTGGTGCGGTTCATAGATTCGATGCGGCGGCAACACCTGCGCCATGCCCAGATAGGGGGCACAGTAGGGGCGATAAGCGCCTTCGAGATCGAAATTCCAGGCGCCGCCGAAATAGTCCTCGGTACCGGTGCCGCACACGGTCGGGAATTCGGCGTCATCGTCGAGATAGAACTTCAGCTCACCCTCACCCCACCAGCCCGCCGCGCGCGGCTGCACCGCCAGATAGGTGCCGACGTAGCGGCCGGGCCCGCCCTCGATTTCGACGATCGGATGCTCGGCCGGAGTGCCCAGCGGGTCGCTGCAGCGCCACCGGGCGTGGAGATAGCCGGTGGCGTCGGGTAGCTCCTCCTCCAGGTAGGTGATCTGATAGTAGACGGGCGCGGCGCGTTCGGAGCCGTTGTGCAGGGTGATGACGGCGCGCGTGTGGAAGGGCATGGGCCAGTAGCTGTTCAGGCCGCCCGCGGGCGCGACCACCACCATGGCGGAATTGACGAGCGCCAGATGATCCCAGCCATTGCAGAAGAAGTCGCCCAGCGGCACGGCCACCGCCGGTTCCGGTGCGTCGTCCCAATACATCTGGAGGGTGAAGTCGCGCAGCAGCGTCCGGTCGGTGGTGAGCCACAGATGCCGGATCACGCCGGGCCCGGAAACATCGGCGAGCGTGGCGGTTTCGCCCGGTGGCAGATCGATCGAGGGCGAGACCTTCCAGCCCCGTCCCAGCCCGGCCGCCGCGAACGCGCCCGTTCCGGAGATGGCGCGACCGCCCCCGCCGGGTTCGCCGGTGGGGTTCTCCGCACTCACCGAGCGGGTGCGCCGACCGTCCAGTTGCCAGATCTCGTGCACCATGCGAATTTTCGCACGGACGTACCCGATCCGACTCGGACATGCGCAGGACAGGCGAATGCCGACGTCGTCCGATTCGCGACGTCGGCATTCGTGGTAAAAGGCTACTTGCCGACCAGCTTGGACTTCAGCGTCGCGACGGTGGCGTCGTCGATGCCCAGGCCCTGCGACAGGAAGTTGTCGAACGAGCCGAAGGTCTGCGCCACCGCGTCGAAGGAGGCGTCGAGGTAGTCGCGGTCCACACCGAGAATCGGGGTGAACAGCGAGGGGTCGGTGACCAGACCCTTGGCCACCAGGCCGTCCAGGGTCGCCTTGTTCGAGGCCGCCAGGGTGTCGTTGGACTTCAGGTAATTGTTGTAGATCTGACCCTTGGGCGCGTTCAGGGCGCTGAGCAGGATGGCCGACATCCAGCCGGTGCGGTCCTTCCCGGCGGTGCAGTGGAACAGCACCGGGCCGTTGGCGGTGGCGATGTCCTGCAGCGCGGCGCTGAACTGCGAACGCGCGGTGGCATCGGTGACCATCCACCGGTAGTAGTCGACCATGAACTGCTTGGCCTTGCCGTCGCCGAGGAGCTGCTGCTGCACGGCCGGGCCGCCCTGCACGGCCTTGGCGAAGAAGAGGTAGAAGTCATTGTTCGGGTCGTAGACCGGCAGCGACTTCTCCGGAATCGAGGCCGGGATCTTGTCCGGGTTCTGGCCGCGCTCGGTGGGGCTGCGGAAGTCGATGATCTCCGCGATGCCCGCCGACACCAGCTGCTGCTGTTCGGCATCGCTGAGCTTGTTCAGGGCGTCCGCGCGGAACACCGACCCGTCCTTGACCTTGCCGCCACCGCCCTGGGTCGGAATGCCGCTCAGGTCACGGGCATTCGGGGCATCGGGGAGGTTCAGCGACACGCCCTTGGGCGACTGCAGCACCGGGAGGTGCGGCGCTGCCAGCGCCGGGGTGACGGCGATCGGGGTGAGGGCGATGAGCGCGGCGGCTACACCGGTGAGTGTGCCGCGCACGGCGCGCGAAATCGTCACTGGGGGTATTCCTTTCGATCACGGACCGACCTGGAGGGGTACGTCGGCCCGGGCTTGCTATTCGGGGTCGGCGAGCAGGGTGATGGTTCCGGCCGCGCCGTCCACACGGACGCGCTGACCGTCCTGCAGGGCATCGGAGGCGGTCTTGGTGTCGACCACGCACGGCACCCCGAATTCGCGGGCCACGATGGCGGCATGGGAAGCCGCGCCGCCGATATCGGTCACCACCGCGCCCGCGTAGGCGAACATGGCGGTGTGCCCGGTATCGGTCACGGCCGCGACCAGAATGTCGCCGGGCTCGATATCGTCGTCGAGGGTCAGGACGCGCTTGACGGTGCCCTCCACCACGCCGGGGCTCACGCCGAGCCCGGAGATGGTGTCGCCCACCGCGATCGCGCCGGAGATCTCCTCCGGCTCCCACGGGCCATTGACCACGTCGGGCATGCGCACCGCCTGGAATCTGGCCCGCTCGGCGCGGCGGCGGGCCACTCGATCCTTCAGATCGGCCGGGGCCCAGAGGATTTCATCGAGGCTCAGGAAGGCCGAATCCTCGATCTCGGTGAGCTTGCCCGCCCGCACCAGGCGCGCCGCGCGCTCCTGGGTGGCCAGGCGCAGGCAGTTGGTGACCCGCACGACGGCGTCGCGGGCCCGCTCGCGGTAGACGGTCGCGCCGACAGCCATCTTGGCGGTGCGGCCGGTCGGCTCGGGCACCGGTTCCCGGTGCGGCGCGGGCATTTCCGCGGCCCGCCCGGCGGCGGTGACCAACAGCTCGGGGCGGTCCCCGAAGGTGGCGTTGATGAGCTCGCACTCGCCCGGACCGCGATGCCCGATCCGGGCCAGCTCCTGATCCAGCGCCCTGCCGAATTCCGGCGACTTCTCGCGCGCCGCGGCCACATCCCCGCTCTTGGCGACCTCCTGCAGCCCGGCATCCTTGCGGCACAGGGCCGCCAGCCGCTCCACGGCCAGCATGGTCTTGGCCGACTCCAGCCGATCCAGGTCGATCTTCACCTCGCCCTTGTGGGCGGCGGTGGCCGCGCCGGTCATCATGACGCCGATCGACGCCGCCTGCCACGCTTGATTGAGGCGGTCGCGCCACAGCAGGGCGCGGGCGTGCAGCTGCTCGTCGGTGAGCTCCGAAATCTGGTCGCGGGTCAGGGCTTCCGCGTGCGCGGCCGCGTTGATGTGCTCGGCGGTCTTGGCGTACTTCAGGGCGGTGGCCGCGACCCGGCCCATGGCCTTGAACGTGCCCGCGCGGGCGGCCATTCCGGTCGGCATGGCCGGTCGGCCCTTGGGGTGCAGTTCGACATCGCCGATGGTGCCGTAGACGTCGCGGCGCACGCTCTCCTCGTCCCAGCCGGGCATGTTCTGCGCGGAGAAGACGCCGATGGAGGCGTTGATGTACATGTGGTGGCCGAGCACGCTGGTGACGCGGGAGACCCAGTGCTCCAACGCGATTCCCTCGATGGCGATCATGGTGCCCATGGCCTCGTTGCCGAGGCGGATGGCACCGGCCTGCAGGTCGATGGTCAGCGGGGTGAGCGGGCCGGGCAGCGCCTCGGAGGTATTGGTGGCGGTGTAGACCGGGATACGGTCGTCGACCAGATCGTCGAACTCGCCCTGAAGTCCCTCCGGCGCGGCGGAACTCAACGGGTACCCGTCGGAGGTCGGGGCGTTCTGCGGCACCACGTGGGTGGGCAGCGGGATCGCGCCGCGGCGGTCGCGAATGCCGGATCCGCCGGACTTGCGCCCGTGCAGGCCGCGCGCCACATCGGCGATGGTCTCGGCGGCGGTCCAGCCGCAGCGGAAACCCCACTCCTCGCGAGCGGCGGACACGTCGATCCGGGCCCGTGCGGTCGACGACTTCGGCAGCCACGCACTGTATTTCACGCCCGCGTCGGCGAAGATTCGCTTGACCTCGGCCCCGGACACCTCGCCCGGCGCGGCCAACTCGACCGTGCCGGAGCGCTGGGACAGGGCCGCCAGCACCAGGAAACGCTCGAAGTCGTCGTAGTGCAGGACCTGAATGCTGCCCTTGCCGCCGGCCAGCGCCTCCAGCGCCCGCCAGCTGCCCTTGTCCATGCGGCGGCCCGCCACCACGGCGGTGCGCACCACCAGCACGTCCGCGCCGGAGCCGGTCACGATCTGCTCGAGGCTCGAATCCGACTCCGCGGCAACGGGAATCACGAGGCGCGCCCCGGACTCCGCGGCCGCCTTCGCGATCGCCGCGACGGCCGGGCCCGCGAGGTGGACGATGGCGTCGGCACCGGCCGCCGCCCGCGCGCAGACCTGGACATCGGACAGGTCGCCGACGCTCACCGCGACCCGCGGGTCGACATAGCGGTGCCGCCGCCGGTCCAGTCCGACCACCTCGTGGCCCGCCGCCAGCAGCATGCGCGCCACGGCCCGACCGCTCGGCTCGGTGACCCCGGTGACCAGAATCCGCATTGACTCTCCTCCTCGTGCAGGCGTCCCCAACCACAGTGACGCCGTTCACACACCATCCCCAGTGCGCAGTCGGGTGACCGGTCGCAGTCCCGGTCAACGGGATCGGGGAATCGCTCACCAAGATGGGGCGCTAAAGAAGGCCCCGGGCAGCGGGCACCGTCGAGGCATGACAGTGCGGAATTCGGTGACGCCGCGGGCGGCCGGTGCGGTGAGCCACTACGACATCGAGACCGAGGTGCTGGTCGTCGGCTATGGCGCGGCCGGTGCATCGGCGGCCTTCGAGGCCACGCACGCCGGGGCGCAGGTGCTGGTGGTGGACCGGTCCGGCGGCGCGGGCGGCGCGTCGGCCATGTCGGGCGGGGAGATCTATCTCGGCGGCGGCACCCCGATCCAGCTGGCCTGCGGCTACGACGACACCCCGGCGGCCATGGCGGCCTTCCTGACCGCGGCGCTGGGCGGCGGCGCGGACGCGGCCAAGATCGAGGAGTACTGCGCGGGCAGCGTCGAGCACTTCCACTGGCTCGTCGACCGCGGCGTCCCGTTCAAGCCGACCATGTGGGACGCGCCGACCTGGGTACCGCCCACCGACGATGGGCTGATGTGGCTGGGCGAGAACAGTTGGCCCTTCACCGAATCCGCCGCGCCCGCCCCGCGCGGGCACCGGCCCACCGCCAAGGACTTCGGCGGCAAGCTGCTGATGGAATGCCTGTCGGCGGCGGCCGAATCCGCCGGAGCCGACACGCTTTTCGATACCTACGTCAGTGCCTTGATCGTGGCCGAGGACGGCGTCGTGGTGGGTGCGGTGGCGCGGCGGTACGGCAAGGAGATCACCATTCGCGCCCGGCGCGGCGTCGTGCTCACCACCGGCGGGTTCGTCGACGACGACGAGATGCTCGCCGCCCACGCGCCGGAGTTGCTGGGGCACACCAAGGTCAGCGCGGGCACCGACGACGGGTCCGGTATTCGCATGGCCCAGGCCCTCGGTGCGGCCGTGCGGCACATGTCGGCCGGGCAGGTCGGCATGTCCCTGATTCCCGGTCTCGCCGCGCGGGGCATGGTGGTGAACGCGCTGGGGCGGCGGTTCATCAACGAGGACACCTATCCCGGTCGCATCGGCCAGCACGCGCTCTACCGCCAGAACATGGGCGGCAGTTGGGCGGGGGACGACACCGCCGTGTGGGTCATCGTGGACGAAGAGGGATTCGAGGACGTCCCCGAACCGCAGCGGTGGGGAGTCCGGCCCACCCACGTCGCCGAGACGCCCGAGGAGCTGGAGTCCCTCACCGGACTGCCGGCCGGATCGCTGGTGTCCACCCTTGCCCGCTACAACGAATTCGCCTCGCGCGGACAGGATCTCGACCATCACAAATCCGCCCGCTGGCTGCGTCCCCTGACCGCGCCCTTCGCGGCCATCGACGTCAAGGCCGGGGTCCGCCCGCCCTCGGAATCCGGCAACCGCCGCGGCACCGGAGCCTCCGTCTTCACCCTCGGCGGCCTCCACACCGACCTCGACGGCCACGTCCTCGACCTCGACGCCCGCCCCATCCCCGGGCTGTTCGCCGCGGGCCGCGCCGCCAATGGCCTGCACGGCTTCGGCTACATCTCCGGAACCTCCCTGGGCGACGCTACTTTCTTCGGCCGTCGCGCGGGCACGGCCGCCGCCCGCCGCGCCTGACCAATCGCCGACCCGACCTTGTCAATCACTCTTGAATAGCTATTTCCCAGGTATTCGCCTGCGGCATAGGGTTTTCAGCGTGGGCGGACAACGCGGGGATTGCGGCGCCCATGCCCGGACCGCCCAATGGCCCGGACCCGCCCCGGAGTTTCCCCGGGGCTATCTCGGATAACCGGCACCGCCGGACCCCGGCCTGAGCCCCCGGCGTCCGACGGTTCCGGCCCCATCTCACGCGTGTCGCTGCAGCCCGGGCGTGTCCGTGCCCGCAGACTCGAACCCATGACGGCGGAAGATCGGTCGAACGACAACCCGCAACCCGGCGATCGGTCCGCGCCGGGCGACTCGCGCGAGGGCGGTCCCGCTCGCGGCGATCACCGCGAGGACGCCACCGAGTCCACCGGCGGCGATCGACCGGACGCCGCCACCGAATCCGAGCAGGGCGGCGTCCCGGACGGGAGCGCGGAGACGTCCGAGGACGCCGCCGATTCCGGGCCCGCGGAGCTCGACAGGGGTGCGGTGACCGGTGATTCGCGGGCGACGAGCGGTGCATCGCGGGTGGTGGCGTCGGTGCTGTCGCGGTTCTGGGCCATCGCGGATCGGGCGGAGCGGGCGGTCAACCCGAGTTATCCCGGGCTGGTGGTGGCGTGGATCTTCTTCCTGTGGGCGGTGTCTCCCTCGTTGTTGCCGCGCACCTGGCTGTTCGAGGGGCTGGTGTGTGGGATCAGCGCGGCGATCGGGTACGGGGTGGGGTGTGTGTTGGAGTGGGCGTTCAAGAAGTGGGTGCGGCCGCGGTTGCCCGAGGAGGCGCAGGGGATCGCGAAGTTGTGGCATCCGACGGAGACGGCGCGGGCGGTCGGCAAGGTCGTGATCGTGGTGGGGACGATCGCGGGTGCGGCACTGGTGTTGGCGCGGTCGGCACGGTGGCAGCGCGACCTCGAGACGCTCATGGGGATGGAGCCGACCAAAACGTCGAGCTATCTGCGGGCCGAGTTGCTGGCGGCGGCCACATTGGCCCTGGTAATCGTCGTGTTTCGCGCCGTGCGGTGGCTGATTCGGTTGATCGTGCGGCTGCTCAATATCGAATGGCGGATTCCCCGCAATGTCGCCTACGTGGGCGCGACCGTCGTGGTGGCGGTGGTGGCCGTGCTGCTGTTCCAGGGTGTGTTGGCGAAAGCCTTCTTCTCCGTGGCCAACTCGGCGTTCAGTCTGCGCAATGGCAAGACCTCGGAGTTCGCCGTTCAACCGCAAATGCCCGAAAGGTCCGGCAGTCCACAGTCTTTGGCGCAGTGGAACACCCTCGGTTCGGAGGGGCGCTGGTTCGTGGCGAACGGTCCCACCGCCCAGCGGATCGAGCAGGTGACGGGAAGGCCGGCGCGCGAACCGATTCGGGTCTACGCGGGCTTGGATTCGGCGAAGACGCCGGACGACATCGCGGCCCTGGTGGTGGGGGAACTGGATCGCACCCACGCCTTCGAACGCAAGGTTCTCGTCGTGGTGACCACGACCGGCACCGGCTGGGTGGACTCCACGACCGCCGAATCCATCGAGTACATGTACGGCGGCGACACCGCCATCGCCGCCACCCAATACTCGTATCTGCCGAGCGTGCTGTCGTTCCTGTCGGACCGCCAGAAGGCGACCGAGTCCGGCAAGCTCGTCATCCACGCGGTGCACGAGCGCTGGGCGCAACTGCCGCCCGGCCAGCGCCCCAAGCTGCTGGTGTACGGCGAGAGCCTGGGTTCGCAGGGTTCGGAGGGCGCGTTCACCGGGCTCGACGATATTCGCACCCTGGTCGACGGCGTGCTGTGGGTCGGCCCGCCCAACTCGAACCGGATCTGGAGCCAGCTCGAGCAGCGCCGCGATCCGGGCACCCCGGAGATCCTGCCCATCTACGCCGACGGCCTGATCGTCCGATTCGCCGCCACCGCACCGGATCTCGCGCGACCGGACCGGCAGTGGTTCACCCCGCGTGTGGTCTACCTCCAGCACGCGTCGGACCCCATCGTCTGGTGGTCGCCGGATCTGCTGTTCACCCAACCGGATTGGCTGAAGGAACCGCGCGGCGCGGACGTCTCCAAATCCATCCGGTGGTGGCCGATCGTCACCTTCTGGCAGATCAGCGCGGACCTGGCCAACGCCCAGGGTGTGCCCTCGGGCCACGGGCACCGCTACGGGGATCTGGTGCTGGACGGCTGGGTGGCCGTCGCCCAGCCGGAAGACTGGAATCCGGACCTCGACCGGGCTGTCCGCAAGGCCCTCGATGAGGACATCACCTGGGAGTACGCGCACAAATAGCTTCTCCCACCAGGTGGCTGGGCCCCTGCCTTTGGCAGGGGCCCAGCCGTCCATTTCTCCAGCGGAACGTTGGTTCCGATCATTGGGACTATTTCGGATCGAAACACCTATCGGGCCATAACTTCGAGTGCAGAAACCTTTGCACGAGGAGGGAACACCCGCATGACGAACAAGGTGCTCGATCGGGTTCGGGACCTGCTGCCCGCGATCCGGGAACGCGCGGCCCAGGCCGAGGAGCAGCGGCGGGTGCCCGACGCCAGCATCGCCGAGCTCGCCGAGGCCGGTGTGTTCCGCATGCTGCAGCCCGCCCGCTTCGGCGGCGACGAGGCCTCGCCGGTGGAGTTCTACGAGGTCATTCGCACCATCGCCACCGTGTGCCCGTCCACCGCGTGGGTCTCCTCGGTGCTGGGCGCGCACCCGTGGCAGCTGGCGCTGTTCGAAGACCGAGCGCAGCAGGACGTCTGGGCCGAGAACCCCGACACCCTGGTGTCCTCCTCCTACGCGCCGACCGGCAAGCTGACCGTCGTTGAGGGCGGCTACGAGCTGTCGGGCCGCTGGGCCTTCTCCTCCGGCTGCGACCACGCCCAATGGGTGTTCCTGGGCGCGCTGGTGCCGAGCGAGAACGGCATGGACTACTACACGATCCTGGTGCCGCGCACCGACTACCGGATCGAGGACACCTGGAACGTGTCCGGCCTGTCGGGCACCGGGTCCAACGACATCGTCATCGAGAAGGCCTTCGTGCCCGCCCACCGCGCCTACTCGGCCGCGGATCAAGCCAACCTGGTCGGCCCCGGCCAGGCGGTGAATACCGCACCGCTGTACAAGATCTCGTTCGGCGCGCTGTTCTCCAACACCATCACCGCCCCGATCATCGGCGCGGCACAGGGCGCGTACGAGGCGCACATCGAGCGCCAGCGCGAGCGGGTGCGGCTGTCCTACGGCGGGCAGAAGGTGTCCGAGGATCCCTTCGCCCACGTCCGAATCGCCCGTGCCGCTTCGGAAATCGACGCCGCCGTGCTCCAGATGGAACGCAATATGAGCGAGCAGCTGCGGTACGCCCAAGCGGGCGAGGAGATTCCGTTCGAGCTGCGCCTGGCCACCCGCCGCGATCAGGTGCGCGGCACCGAGCGCGCGCTCGAGGCGATCGACCTGCTGTTCAAGAACTCCGGCGGGCACGCCATTCGCCGCCCCAACATCATCGAACGCAATTGGCGTGACGCGCACGCCGGTAGCGTGCACGTCATCAATGATGTGGAGCGAGCCCTGGCCATGTACGGCAAGGCCGCCATGGGCCTCGAGGTCGCGGATCGGATGCTCTGATGACTCTCACCGTCGAGAACACCACCCGCTGGGTCACCGTCGACGGCCACAAGCTGCGGTATCACGAGGCCGGAGCGGGTGCGCCGCTGGTGCTGCTGCACGGCTCCGGCGCGGGTGTGTCCGGGTGGGCCAACTTCGGCAACAACCTGGAGGTGCTGTCGCGGCATTTCCGGTGTCTGGTCCTGGATCTGCCCGGGTTCGGGGAGTCGGGTCGGCCGGAGGTGTACGAGCGCAACTATTTACGCATTGCCGCCGACGCGGTGCTGGGGCTGCTCGACGAGTTGGGCATCGCGAAGGCGCACCTGCTGGGCAACTCCATGGGCGGCACGGTCGCGACGCTGCTGGCTCTCGACCACGCCGAGCGGGTCGACCGGCTGGTGCTGATGGCTCCCGGTGGCGTCGGTGTGAACATCCTGGGACCCGAACCGTCCGAGGGTATTTCGCGTCTCATGGAGTTCAACGCCAACCCCAGCGACGAGAAGGCGATGGGCTTTTTGCGGGCCATGGTCTCCAACCCGGCCACCCTCACCGAGGAGCTGGTGGCGACGCGGTTGAAGGCGGCCGCCGACCCGAAGGCCCAGGCCGCGCTGCGTGATGCCTACGCCACCTTCTACAACCCGAAGCTGGCCGAACCGCTGCCGCTGTGGGCGCGGTTGAAGGGGCTGACCAAAGAGGTCCTGATCCTGTGGGGCCGCGACGACCGGGTGACACCGGTCGAGGGCGCGCTCTTCGCGGCCCGCCAGCTGCCGAACGCGGATCTGCGGACCTTCGCCCGCTGCGGTCACTGGGTCATGGTGGAGCGCAAGGACGCCTTCGAGCGCTCGGTCATCGACTTCCTGAACAACGGCCTCTAGCAGGCGGTTTCCGACGAGTTTCGGGGTGGGATCGCCCATCCCCGAAACTCGTTTTCGCGTATCCGGGGTCGGCGCTACAGTCCGAAGATGACGTGGACAGCCCCCGAAATCGCCCGCACCCCCCAGCTGCTCGTCGGTGACGAGCGCGCCGTGCTGCACTCGCTGCTGACCCGCGGCCGCGAGATCCTGCTCTGGAAATGCCAGGGCCTGACCGGCGAACTGCTCGCCATCCGCAGCGTGGAACCCTCCACCATGTCGCTGCTCGGCCTGATCCGCCACATGACCGAGGTCGAACGCGGCTGGTTCCGCCTGCGCGCCGCGGGCGAGCAACTCGACTACGTCTACAGCTCCGACACCAACCCCGACGGCGACTTCCACGACACCGACCCGGAGCAGGCGGAGGCCGACTACGCCCGCTTCGTCGAGGAAATCACCCTGGCCGACAAGGCCATAGCCAACCTGCCCCTCGACCACACCATCTTGCACCCCCGCTCCGGCGCCGACCTCTCCCTCCGCTGGATCTACCTGCACATGATCGAGGAATACGGCCGCCACGCGGGCCACGCCGACCTGCTGCGCGAACGCATCGACGGCTCGGTCGGCTACCAGTAGGCCCTAGGGTCGGGCCGCGAGGCTCCTGCCCTCGGAGAAGAAGGCGGTCAGTGCGACGAGGCCGCCGAGTTCGGCGAGAGTGCGTGCCGCGCCGAAGGATTGGTTCCAGAAGGGGCCGGTTCGGGGCGTCCAAGGGCCGACGTAGGCGTAGGGCTCGGGGATGAGGGCGTCGCCGGGGGAGACGCCGTAATTGACCTCGTCGAGGTCGATGCCGAGGTCGAAGTGTTCGGGCCAGAGGATGGGGGTGAGGTCGGGGGCGAGGGTGCGCAGGGCGGTGTCGCCGAGTTCGTATGCGCGGGTGAGGGTTCGGGAGTGGTCCGGATCGATCCAGAGTTCGGCGTGCGGGTCGAAGTTCGTCACGTCGGAGTAGATGCCGTCCGGCATACCGGGCTCGAGGCCCGCGGTGGCGGCGAGGTCGGCGATGGTCGCGCCGTGCAGTTTGCCGACGGGCTCGTCGTCGAGCAGCAGGAGATCGTCGCGGACGGCGAGGTTCGGCTCCTTCACCGTGGCGAAACCGCCCGGCGCGGCGGCCAGCCGAATCGTCTTGCTGCGCCGGTACTCCGGTCCGGCCAGGAGTTGTTCGGCCACCGCGTGCAAGCTCTCGCGGGTACGGCGGTAGGAGTCGGTCATATCCACCTACAGGTCGTGTTCGTGGGCCCAGGCGGCGAGCTGGGTGCGGGAGGTGAGGCCGAGCTTGGTGAGGATGTGTTCGACGTGGGTTTCGGCGGTGCGCACCGAGATCACCAGGTCCGCGGCAATGCGCTTGTTGCTGTGCCCCGCCGCCACCAGGCGGGCCACGTCCTTCTGACGGCGGGTCAGGACATTGGTTTCGGAGAGGGTGGCGGTGCTCGCGCGTGGGGCCCGCTGCAAAGCGGGCGGCGCGGCAAGGGGTTCCGGGGCGGCCGGGGTGCGGCCGAGCGCGTAATCGATGGCCTCCTCGAGCGGCAGGCTCGCGCCCGCGCCGAAGGCGGCCCGGAAAGCCTCCTCGCCCAAGGCTTCTCGCACCTTGAGCCGTTCCTTCTCGCCGACCGCGACGGTGATCGTGTGCGCCAGCCGAATGGTGCTGCGCTGCAAGGTCTCCGCCGCACCGAGCAGGCGTGCCGCGCGCTCGTAGTCGCCGCCCGCCGAAACCGTCCACGCCAGGCCCTCGAAGGCCGACGACAGCCAGATGCACCGCTCGAACAGCGCCAACTGCTCGATGGCCCGGCTGTGGAACGCGGCCGACGCCTCGAGCTCACCGCGCCGCCAGTGGTCGATGCCGACCGTCCACAGCGCCAGCCCGCCCAGCAGATGCGAGCCGCTGTCGGAGGTGAGTTTCAGGAAACGCTCGGCCAATTCGGTGCGGCCGGGAGCCTCCAGCACCATGGCCGCCATGAAAGAGAAGGCGTGCGAATCCATTTCGATCGCGTTCTGCCCGTGCGAGGCCGCCAACTCGATGGCACTGCGGCCCAGCTCCAGTGACCGTTCCCGGTCGCTGTTGGCGAAGGCCAGCAGCGACCGATCCAACGCCACCTCGGCCATGATGTCGGTATCGCCCAGTGCCGCGGCCAATTCCATGCACTCGCCGACCAGCCGCGAGGCGGATTCCTCATCACCCAGCAGCGCCGCCAGCGAGGCCGCCGAGGACAGCGCCTTGGCCCGCTCGGCGGTCGCCTCCGGATTGCGTGCGAGGGAATCGGTGAGCCAGCGATAGCCCTCGGACAGGAATCGATTGTGTTCCCAGAAGGGCCGCAGCACGGTCACGGTGGCCATGGTGCGCAGCGGCTCGTCCTCGAGTCCCGATTTCAACGCCGCCCGCAGATTCGCGTGCTCCCGGGACAATTCGCCGAACCACGCCACATCCTCGGCGGTCCAGTAGGCGGTCTGCCCGCGCATGGCGAGCTGCCGATAGTGCTCTCGATGCCGGGCCCGAACCTGGTGTGCCGCACCGCGTTCGGCGAGCCGGTCGGCGGCGAACTGGCGGATGGGTTCCAGCATCGAATACCGGGCGACGTCGCCGTCGAAGCGCAGCATCACCACGGACTTGTCCACCAGCCCGGTCAGCGCCTCCATGAGCGAGGCCGACCCGAGCTCGCACACCGCCTCCGCGGCATCGATGTCGAAGCCGCCCGCGAACACCGAAAGCTGTTCCCACAGTGACTGTTCCGCCCCGGTGCAGAGGTCGTAGCTCCAGCGGATCGCGCCCTCTATCGTCTGCTGGCGCTGCGGCGCGGTGCGCGGTCCGGCGCTGAGCAGACCGATGGTGTCGTCGAGCCGGTCCAGAATCTGTTCCGGGGTGAACATGCGCAGCCGCAGCGCGGCCAGTTCCAGGGCCAACGGCATGCCCTCGAGTCGGCGGCAGATCTCGGCCAGTACCGCGCGATTGGCGGGCGTGGCCTGGAAGCCCGGATTGGCGGCCGTCGCGCGCTCGACGAACAGCTGCAGCGCGTCCCCGTCCTCCCCGGCGGTCTCGGGCACGGTCAGCGGCGGCACCGGCATGACCTGCTCGCCCGGGATGCCCAGCACCTCCCGGCTGGTGGCCAGCACCCGCACATCGGGCGTGGTCGCGATGATCCGACCGACCAGTGCCGCACATGCCTCGATCAGATGCTCGCAGTTGTCCAGAATCAGCAGCAGCCGCTTGTCGGCCAGGAATTCGGTGAGCCGGGGCAGCGGCGCGGTGGATTCGTCGCGCAGGTCCAGCGCCTCGGTCACGGCCAGGGTGACGAGCGCGGGATCCTGCACGTCGGCGAGCTCGACCAGCCAGACGCCGTCGGGGAAGGCTCGCGACACCAGCTGCCCGATCTGCCGCGACAATCGGGTCTTCCCCATGCCGCCGGGACCCAGCAGGGTGAGCACCCGGGTGGTGGGCAGCAGACGCTTCGCGGTAGCCAGTTCTTCGCGGCGGCCGACGAAGCTAGTCACCTCTTCCGGGAGGTTTCCATTGACACGCCGCGCCATGGCGTCCAACCTATGTGATTTGCGGCATTCTATGCCAGCAGCACCGCATAAACGCTGCTCGTGGCGGGCACGAGGGTGTCCGGCGATACACTCGGGCGGGTGCCGAGCAGAACACGCCGAGCCCGACTCTCCGACGTCCACGAGTTGGCTGCCGCCATGCCGCACGTCACCGTCGTCGAAGGCCCGTCCGGCAACCCGGTCTACCAGGTGGGCCAGAAGTCGTTCGTATTCTTCCGCACCCGCCGCCCCGACGCGGTCGACCCGGTGACCGGCGAACGCTACGACGACGTCATCGTCATCTGGGTCCCCTCCGAGGACGACAAACTGGCCCTCACCCAGGACCCCGACTCTCCGTTCTTCACCACCTCGCACTTCGACGGCCACCTCTCGGTCCTGGTGCGCGGCAGCCGAATTCCCGAACTGACACTGCAAGAACTGACCGAGGTCATCCAAGACGCCTGGCTGTCGCGTGCGTCGCCAACCCGCGCCCGCCGCTGGCTCGCGGAACACGGGCCGGACGCGGGACGGTCGAGTTGACGCGGCGCGGATTGCGTTGACACTGCCCGATCGGGTTGAGGCAGCGCGGGTGGGTTGACGTGGTCCGCTCGAGCTGATGCGGCAGAGTCGAGTTGACCCAGCGGGGGCTGGGATGCGCTGACGCTGCGCTACCGGGCAGTGGGTGGGTTGAGGAGGGGGACGAGCCGAGTCAGCGTGGCGATTGGGCGGGGGTCAGGGCGCGGCTCAGCGCGTCGATGATGACCTTTCGGGCCGCCCGCCCCTCCGGAGTCGGTGTCAGCGGGTACACGTGGACGAGCCCCGGCTCCTCGACATAGTCGACGTCCACGCCTGCGGCCCTGGCCTTTTCGACCATGAGGCGGGTGTCGGGCACCAGGATGTCGCGCGAGCCGCAGAAGACCGCGAGCGGGCCGAGGCCGGTGAAGTCGGCGAACAGGGGAGAGACGCGCGGATCGTGGATGTCCAGCGGTCCCCGCCAACTCTCGCCCAGCACCAGCCCGCCCTCGCGGCCGAGCCACGGGTCCTCGGGGAGGACGGCGAGGATCTCCGGATTGCTCATCGACAGGTCGAGTGCGGGTGAAATCAGTACCGTGCGAGGCACACTCGGCTGTTCGTCGTCGCGCAGCACCACCGCGGTGGACAGCGCGATCTGCCCACCCGCCGAATCCCCGGCCAGACAGACCTCGCCGTACCGCTCCCGATTGGCGCGAACCAGCTCGGCGAAGGCCGGTATCACCTGATCGGCGGTGCCGAAGGGGATCAGCGGATAGATGGGCAGCGTGACCGTCGTCCCCGCGTCCGCGGCGATATCGGCGGCCAACTCCCAATGCTGCCGCGCAACCTCATTGACCCAGCCGCCGCCGTGGCAATAGATGACATTGCCCCGCGTGCGACCGGATCGGGGAGTGAGGGTGTAGATCGGCCAACCTCCCTCGCGGCGCATCGAGATCTCGATGTCGGAGCGGAGGACGCGCGGCGGGGCGAAGGGTTGGGGTCGGATCGTGCGCTCGCGGATGTGTTTCCGTGCGCCGTCGGCGGTGAGGAAGGGCTGGTTGGCGCGGGTGACCCGCAGGTAGGCGGGCACCACCACCCGACTCATGAAGCTCGGCATCGCGCCTCCAGTGCATTCGTCCGGCCGATCCCGCCGACCATACCGAACGGTAACCCGGACTAGTCGGACTCGACGACGGCTTCGGTGAGAAAGGCCGACATGGCCGCGGCGACGGCATCGGGTTGATCGAGCATCGAGAGCACGTAGGCGTCGTCGATCTCGACCAGCCGAGCCTTCGGAATGATCTCGGCCAGGCGGCGACCGTGCTCGCGCGGCATCACCTTGCCCGCCGAGGACCAGAGGATCAGGGCGTCGCCCGAGAAGTTCCGCAGCGCTTCGGTATTCGCGATGAGCTCGGCCTTGGAGCGCTTGGATTTGCCGTAGGCGAGCATGTCGCGCTGAATTCGCTTGTCCCGCAGGCCGGGTTCGGTCCAGCCGTGCACCAGTTCGTCGCTGAGCGGGTAGCGGGCCATCCAGCCGAACAGCAGCGGTGAGGAGCGCAGCCATGAGATGCGTAACTGCTTGAGCCCCAAGGTGAGTGCGCCGGGGATGTGGGCGACGGCGGTGACAGTCTTGCCTGGTAGGCCGGGTGGGAAGTTGGCGAACGCCTCGCAGGGCAGCACGATCATGCGGGCGATGCGGTCGTCCAGGCCATAGGCGGTGAGGAACAGGCTGCCGCCCCAATCGGTATGGACCAGGGTGACGTCGTGAAGGTCCAGTGCCGCAAGGAAATCGGCGATGATCTGGTTCATTCCCCGCATGCTCAGGTCCGCGCCCGCGCGCATGGGTTCGGGGTGTGAGCCGAACGGCAGATCCGGGAGCAGATAGCGGAACCCCTCCGGCAATTTGTCGATGACCTTGTCCCACTGCGTGTGATTCATCAGCAGCCCGTGCAAGAGCACGACCGCGGGCCCTTCACCCCGCTCGACGTAATGGATTCGACCTGCGCTTACCTCGACAGTCGGCATGATTTCCTCCTCTAGAGCAGACGCTCTAGTGCGTTTGCTCTAGTCTGTATCCGTGAGCGAGAACCTGTCAACCACCACCCGGGACCGGCTGGTCACCGCCGTCGCCGAGCTCATGCGCGTCCAGGGCTACAGCGCGATCACCGTCAAACAGATCACCGCCGCCTCGAACGCCCCCATGGGCTCGCTCTACCACCACTTCCCGGCCGGGAAAGCGGCCATCGCCGCCGAGGCTCTACGCACCTCGGGCGCGGCCTACATCCAACTGCTGCCTCTCCTGATGGACGCTCATGACGATCTGCGCGAAGCCGTCCCGGCTGCCTTCGCGGCAGCGGCCGAGACGATCGAACAGAGCGGTTGGATGAATATGTGTCCGGTCGGGACGGTCGCCGGGGAAGTGGCGGACAGTGAACCCGGAATACGTGATGTCGCAGCGGAAGTCATGAATTCCTGGATCGATGAAGGGGTCGCGTATTTCGTGCGCCGCGGGCTCGCCGAAGGCGACGCGCGGGATTTGATGATTGCGATTCTCTGTGCGCTGGAAGGGGCTTTCGTGCTCAGTCGCACTTTGCGGTCGACGGAGCCGCTATTGGCCGCCGGAAAGGCAATGGGGGCAAGGGTTTCGGAGATTATGAATGTGAAAAGCTAAGTGACAACGGACATTTCGGGTTCCATGGACTGGAATTCGGCGGTAGAATTAGAGCATGAATTCGAAGGGGGAAACACTCGAAAGCACCGGCATCAGCGCCCTGATGACCGCGATCACCAACGTCGCCGATACCGTCCTGCACGGCAAACTCAAGGCTCGAACCGATATCGATGCCGTGGAATTCATGCGCGATCTGGAGATCTGCAAGCGCCAACTGGCCGCCCTGGATTCGGCGCTCGTCATCGAGATCGCCGAGCGCGACCTGCCGCGCAAGGCCGGGGTCAAGGACGTGGTGCCGTTCCTGCGTCAAACCCTGGGCCTGTCGCGCTATGACGCGGCGATGCGCGTGAAGATCGCCGCAGCGTGTGGGGAGTTCCTCGGGGCCGACGGCACGCCGCGCCCGGTCACCCTGGCCGCGACGGCGAACGCGTTTGAGGCGGGGGTGATCTCGCGCGATCATGTGCGTGGCATCGTCGACATCATGACGCATCTGCCCGCCGAGGTCCCCGCGCCCGCTCGGGTCGAAACCGAGGCACTGTTGGTCGAACACTGCGTGACCGGGCACCCCGACGACCTCCCGAAGATCGGGCGCGAAATCCTCGCCCGCCTGGACCCGGAGGGCACGGTGATCTCCGATGCCGATCGTCGTCGCCGTCGCGGCATCACCATCAGCCGTCCCGGTGTGGATGGGATGTCGAAGATCGAAGGCTGGCTCACTCCCGAACTGCGCGCCCTGTTGGACGCGATCTTCGCCAAGCTGGCCCGCCCGGGCATGTGCAACCTCGACGACACCGACACCGAAATCCTCGCCGCCACGGCGCACGTCGAGTCGAAGGTGCTGGAAGCGGCCGCGCGCCGTGATCGTCGCGACGCCGGCCAGCGCACCCACGACGCGTTGTTCGCGCTCGTGAGCGCGTTGCAGCCGGTCATCGATACCACCGCTGGTATCGATGCCGCTGGCGCTGCGGGCGCTGGTGCTGCTGCGGGTACCGCCGCTGGTGTTGGTGTCTTCGCTGCTGCCGGTGCCGCTGCGGCCAAGGCCGGCAAGCCGATGAAGCTGGGCAAGCACCGTGGCCTGCCCGTCGAGGTCGTGGTCACGATGAGCCTGGCCGACCTCGAAAAGGGTGCGGGCGTGGCCACCACCGCCTCCGGTGGGCACCTCTCCATCAACGAAGCTCTCAAGTTGGCCAAGGGTTCTCGCCCGGTGTTGGCGGTGCTCGACAAGGACGAGATCCCGCTCTACCTGGCACATGGTGAGCGTTTGGCTTCCTCAGGGCAGCGGTTGGCGTTGATCGCCCGCGACCGCGGCTGCACCCACCCCGGCTGCGATGTACCCGCGAGCATGTGCGCCGCCCACCACGTGATCGATTGGGCCAAGGGCGGACCCACCGACCTCAACAACCTCGCCCTGGTCTGCGACCACCACCACGCCATGGTCAACGACAGCGAACACGGATGGAAGACAGTGATGCTGGGAAAGAACTCCCCGACACCGGGCCGGGTCGGCTGGATTGCCCCGGCAGCGTTGGACCCCTCCCACACCCCACACGTCAACGACAAACACCACGTTGGGGAGCGGGTCGCCACGGCAGTCGATTCCAGTTGCCGGAAGTGGGGTTCACGGGCAGCGTGACACCCGGCTGCTCGTGCCCCGCTGGCGTGCGCAAAACAAGGGGAAGTGTGGTCGCCTCGCCTGCCCTACCGGACTTGGGCTGACGCCGGGTTGGGAGCCGCCACCTCACCTCCCAGCCCACGGACTGCACGCATCACCTTCTCGAGACAACCGAAGAACTCGAAAACCACCGAACCGTTCGACAACTCCACGGCTTCAAGCTCTTTGACAATTCCACAGACGATGAACGGCCGAGCGGTGAGCGGGCTGGAACGTGAGGGAGGTTCGGTAGGTGAGGTGGCTGGTAGGTGCGGTTTTTGCGGGAGGGGGCTGGTAGGTGAGGGGGCCTCGCAAGCTCGGCCACCCTCTCTCCCTCCTCCAGGCGTCTTTTATCTTTTCTCTCTTCTTGCTTGACCTGAACTATTGTTGAGGTTGGAGAGTGGGGGTATGGACGCCAGCACACTTGCTAACGCATCGGTCGTGGGGATCGGCGAATCGACACGGTTCGCTCATGAGACGTTCGCCTTGCGCGATGATCTGTTCCGGGACTTGGTGGAGCACTACAACTTTCGGACCCTCGCTATCCAGGACAGCGCCGATGTGGCGGAGGCTCTCGATGCGTATGTTCGGGAGGGGAAGGGGACTGCGGTCTCGGCGCTCGACAATGCGTGGCGGCCTTGGCGTACGGGGGAGATGGTTGCCGCGCTGAGTTGGATTCGGGAGTTCAACGAGGCGCATCCCGGAGATCAGGTTCAGATCATTGGCGTCAAGCCGGTTCAGGCGAAACCGGAGGATTATGACGCGGTCCTGGATGCCGTTCGGGCACACGCGCCGAGCTATGCCGCGGCCTTGGCCTCGCATCTGGAGCCTATTCGTACTGCCCATGCCGTCGACGAACACGTCCAGCGCGCCCGGGGCACACACCCCGGCCGTCCCTTCCTGGATCATGCCCGTGATGCCTCGGCCCTGATCGCCGAAATCCCGGACTTGGATGAAACCATCCGCACCCGAATGGCTTTGATCGAGGACTTCCACAAGCACAGCGTCGCAGGCCGCGGCAGCTTCGCCGGTGAGGGGAGGCTCTGGGCCACATCGATCATCGAGCACCATCGGCGTACGGGCTCACGGATTGTCTACTGGGACGGCATCGCCCATGTTTCCGCCGAGTCCACGACTCTCGGGAAGGCCGCGGATCAGGGTGACATCGTCACCGTCGGCAGTGTCCTCCGCGAGCATTTCGGTCGCGACTACGCCTCGGTCGCCATCGGCTTCCATCACGGCAATGTCGGTGTCGCCGAGATCCCGGCTCCCGCACCGGATTTCCTCGATGCGGAGCTGGGAGATGGCAGTGATCGGATCCAATGGCTGGACATGCGCACCGATCCCATTTCGAAGCCGGTCAAGATGCGGGTGATCAGCGGCGTCTACGACCCGGCCCGAGATGCCGAAGAGCACTTGGCGATCCGCAACCTGTCGGAGGCATTCGACGTCCTCATCCACATTCCCGAGGTCACCCCGGTGAGCTGGTTGTCCTGACGGCCTTTCCGACCCGGGCGGCGACCACCCCGGTCGAACTCGAATCCCCTTCGACCAATAGGTCGCCGCCGGGCCGCCACACCGCCGAGCCGCCGCAGCCCACCCACGCTCCGGCTTGCCCGACATGATTCGCCAGCACCACGGACATGTTCGAATCACGCGCGATCCCGGGATAGATGCTCTCCCGCTCCCGTACCCCGCCGCCGGTGCCGTACAGCGAACTCGCCAGGTGCACATCGCAGCCGTCGGCGGCACTGCGTTCGATCAGATCCGGAAAGTGGTTGTCGAAGCAGGTGGCCAGGGAGAACCGCAGGCCGCCCAACTCGAATCGACCGTCCCGCGCGCCCGCGACGAACACCTCCCGCTCATGCTCGAACAGGTGCTGCTTGAGGTAACTCCCGATCAACTCACCTGAGCCCGCGTACACGAAGGTGGCGATGGCCGGACCACTTTCGGTGGGTGCGGCGCAATTGATCACGGTGGCGATCCCGCTGTTCCGTAGCGAATCGAGTCGCGCATCGTGCGGCCCGACCAGCAAGTCGGGATCGGCGGCCACGAGACCCGGCTCGTACCCGGTGAGCGTCAGCTCGGGAAATACCACCAGTTCCGCGCCGTCCGCCGCGGCCCGCTCGGCAAGCTCGACCGCCTGCCGCACATTGGCGACGACGTCGCCGGGAACACAGGTGAGCTGGGCGGCCGCGATCTTCATGCCCCCAGCATCGCAGCCGGGTACTCAGCGGTAGCCGACGGCCTCGAACTGCGGCAGTTGATGACTCATCCGATCGCGTTTGGTGTTGAGGTAGTGCACGTTGTGTTCGGTCGGTTGGGTCTGAAGCGGGATCCGGGTGTGGACGGTCACCCCATTGGCTTCCAAGCCCGCCTGCTTGGCGGGGTTATTGCTGAGCAGATGGACGGAGTTCACGCCGAGATCGGTCAGGATCCGTGCGGCCGCGCCGTAATCGCGGGCGTCGATCGGCAGTCCCAGTCGGACATTGGCGTCGACGGTGTCGGCTCCGGCGTCTTGGAGCTCATAGGCGCGCAGCTTGTTGAGCAGTCCGATGCCTCGGCCTTCTTGTCCGCGCAGGTAGACGACGACACCCCGGCCCGCCGAGGCGACGGCCGCCAATGCGGCGTCGAGCTGCTCGCCGCAGTCGCAGCGCAGGGAACCGAAGGCGTCACCGGTCAGGCATTCGGAATGCACTCGCGCCAAGGCGTTTTCGCCGGACGGATCGCCGTAGACCAGCGCCAGATGTTCCGCACCGGAGTGCTCATCGGAGTAGCCATAGACCCGGAAGTCGCCGAACCGGGTGGGCAACCGCGTCTCGACGATCCGAGAAATGCCGTGCTCCAACCGCTTCCGATGCTCGATCAGATCGGCGATGGAGACGATCGGGACATTCCATTCCCGGGCCATGACCAACAGCTCCGGCAATCGCGCCATGGTCCCGTCGTCGTTCACGACCTCGGCGATAACCCCCGCGGGCCGCAGCCCCGCCAGCCGCGTCAGATCGACGGCGGCCTCGGTATGCCCCGGACGCCCCAGCACGCCACGGGGATTCGCGCGCAGCGGGAACACGTGGCCGGGCCGGGACAGCTGATCCGGAGTGGTTCGGGGATCGGCCAGCACCCGCATGGTCTGCGCCCGATCGGCGGCCGAGATCCCGGTGCTGACACCGGACATCGCATCCACCGACACGGTGTAGGCGGTGCCCTTCGGGTCCTGGTTCACCGCCGTCATCGGCGGCAGTCGCAGCCGGTCGCAGTCCTCCCCGGCCATCGGCACGCAGATCACTCCGCTGGTGTGCCGCACCAGGAACGCGATATTCGCCGCGGTCGCGTGCTCGGCCGCCAGAATCAGATCGCCTTCGTTCTCGCGATCCTCGTCATCCACCACCAGCACCATGCGGCCGTCGGCAATCGCGGCCACCGCCGCGGCGATGGTGTCGAGTTCACCGGTCATCGTCGACCGCTCGGTCATCATCGTGAACCTCCTCCGGCCGCACGGGCTGTCGGCCTATTTCCAATCGAAATATGACGGCCGAAGAACAACGAGGTGAGGTCCCGCTCAGTGGTGCGCGGCACCACCCGTCGCCGGAGTGCGTCCGTGCTTCATGGTCAGCGCGCCCACCAGCGCCACCGCCGCCGAGATCGCCACGAAGTAGAAGCTGACCTCATACCCCTTGTCCGAGTACAGCAATGGAATGTCCTTGGTGACCGGGGCCGCGCCCGTCACCGACACCACCGCCTCGACCGGATTGGCATTCAGGAACGCCGTCGCCACCGC
The DNA here is from genome assembly GCF_035818515.1 of Nocardia sp. CDC153. Lineage (NCBI taxonomy): Bacteria > Bacillati > Actinomycetota > Actinomycetes > Mycobacteriales > Nocardiaceae > Nocardia > Nocardia sp. CDC153. Next base: position 689,347 of record NZ_JAYKYU010000005.1, read on the forward strand.
GAGCCCGATGCCCGCGCCCATGGCCTGCATGACGCCCAGCATGCCCGCGCTGATGCCCTGCTGTTGCGCCGGAACACCTTCCACGATGAGGTTCGGTGTCGAGGCGTAGTACAGCGCGAACGCGATGCCGTACACCGCGCTGATCAGCGCCTGCGTCTGCCAGCCGTGCGAGAGCGCGGCGTAGGCGAAACCGCTGCCCACGAAGATGACCAGCGCCGTCACCAGCGGCCACCGCGCACCCGAGCGTCGAATCCAGAGTCCGCCCAGGAAGCCGAACAGCATGGCGATCAACGACTGTGCCAGCGTCACATGGGTGGCGAACTTCAGCAGCGAGAAGTTGTCGCCGTAGCTGTAGCCCGGCTGCAGATCCACCTTCACCATGTCCGGCGGCAGATGCTGGTACACCGCTTCCGGCGGCACCTGCGCGTTCACCATCTCAGGCGTGACCTGCGCGTTCACGGTGTCGGTGAGCTGCTTGACCACCTCCGGCGGCAGCTCCACACCCGGCGGCATGGCGGCCTTGGCCTGCGCCTCGGCCTGGGCGAGCCCCTGGGCCCGCGCCTGGGTGAGTGCCTGCGCCTGCGCCTGGCTCAACGCACCGGCCTTCACCTGCTCCCAGGTGGCCGACTTCACCTGCGCCACCACCTGATCCGACGGCGGCGACTGCGTCATGTACCCGGTCGCATAGGACTGGTAGCCGATCATGAACGAGGCCAGCAGACCGATGAACAGCACCACGCTGACCCGCGGATTGAACAGCAGCTTCATATCCATGATCGGTTGCTTCGCACGCCGCTCCACGAGCGGGAACAGCGCCAGCAACACCAGACCGGCAATCAGCCAGGCCAAGGTGGAGGGCTTGGTCCAGCCCCAGTCCTGCCCCTTGTCCAGGTACAGCAGCGTCAGCGTCGCGCCCGCGCCCAGCAGCACCGCGCCGACCAGATCCAGTCGCTGCGGCGTGCGCAGTTTGGACTCCGGCACCACGATGATCAGCAGCGGAATCATGATCAGCGTGAAGACGAACAGGAACCAGAACAGCCCGCGCCAGCTGTAGTGATCGGTGATGTACCCGCCGATCAGCGGACCCGCGAGCGCCGACACACCCAGGCCCGTCGAAGCGATGCCGAGCCCGATGGGCACCATGCGCCGCGGCATCAGATCGCGAATCAGCCCGTAGGACACCACGGTGGTCGCGATGGCCGTCGCCTCCAGCGCCCGACCCACCAGGAACAGCGCCCAGTTGCTGGTGACCGCGCACAGCGCCGTGCCGATCAGGAACAGCACGCCGCAGACCAGGAACATCTTCTTCTTGCCCCAGATGTCGCTGAGCTTGCCGATCAGCGGGGACACGGCGGCACCGAAAATGCCGAAAACGATGATGGCCCAGTTGATATTGGCGCCCTGGTCGGGGAAGGTGGGCGCGATCTGGCGCAGGGCCGAGGCGACCATCACGTACTGCATCGGGGAGACCTCGGTGAACAGCACAATAACCGCGAGGACCGACCAGATCCTCGAGTTCGACGCGCCATCGAGGCGGCCGCTTTCGTCAGGCGTGGCGCCGGGTGGCACCGCGGTGTCGACGGAGGTGGACATAGAGCGTCCTCCAGGGTGAGCAGTAACACGATGGTGTGAACCGTGTCACGGCCGTTTCCCGTCGACTATGAGCAAGTCCGTTCAGTGGGAATCGTTGGAATTCTGCTTCTTCGCAGGTCTGCGGCGGCTACGCTGTCTCGCCAATTTGTCCAAATCCTTCAGCAGGTCCTCGGCGAATTCCTTTTCCGCCTCGTAATGCTTGACGCACCAGCGCAATACCGCGCTCGGATACGCCCAATCCGGATTCACCTCCGCGCCGTCGGCGTCGGCCAGCGCGCGTCGCCGCATGGTTTCGGTGTATTCGATGTGCTGGGTGAGGATTTCGCGCATGCGCTCGGGTTCGGCGAGATGGCCGAGCCAGGCCCGCAGCATCACGCTGTGTTTGAGCACCGGGGCCTCGACGGGGGAGTTGTTGACCCAGTGCGCGGCCGCGTCGCGCCCACTCTCGGTAATGGCGTACATGCGTTTGCCGCGCATGCCGTCCTCGGAGACGACGGTTCGCGAGGTCGCGTATCCGTGCTTTTCCAAACGTTTGAGTTCGGCATAGATCTGGCTGAACGAGGGGCTCCAGTAGAAGAACTGCAAACTCCAGTCGGCCCATTTCTTCAGGTCGTATCCGGAGAGTTCCTCGGCGTGCGAGAGCATGCCCAGCACGGCCCACGCCGTGGTGGGCAGCTCCGGAATCGCCTGTGCCGCATCGGCGGGCCCGCCCTCGGTCATCATCGAACTGTATCGCCCCCGCATCCGCCGACTCCCCTCAGCGCCAGTGGGCGCGACGCGGGAACAGGGTGCGACCGGCCTCGTGCGCGACCTCGAGCACGACGCGGGCCAGCCGGTCATAGCTCATGCCGTCGGCGCGACCGGAGAGCGAGAGCGCGGCGGGCGCGGTACCCCGGCCCCGCAAGGGCGCTGCGACGCAGGCGATTCCGGCCACGGCCTCCTCGCGGTCGATGGCCACGCCCTGGCGCATGCGGATCTGGGCCAGCTCCCGGGTCAGCGCCTCGGGCTCGCAGATGGTGCGCGGGGTCAGGCGCGGCAGGCGGGTGCGCAGCGCGGCCTCGGCGATATTCGGCTCCAGACAGGCGAGCATGGCCTTGCCGAGAGCCGTTGCGTGCGCGGGCATCCGGCCGCCGAGGCGGGTGGGCAGGCTCGCGGCGAAGCGGCCGCCCGCCTTGTCCAGATACACCACGTCGCGCCCGTCGAGCACGGCCAGGTGGCCGACCATGCCGGTGCGCTGGCTCAGCTCGTGCAGCAGCGGGGACACCGCGTCGCGAATCTCGTTGTGGTCGGCGGTGAGTCCGCCGAGTTCGAGGGCGCGCATGCCGAGCCGGTAGCCGCCCGAGGTGTGGGCCAACCAGCGCAGCTTGATCATCTGGTCCAGGATCCGGTGCACGGTGGACCGCGGCAGCCCGGTGCGCTCAACCAGGCCGAGCAGGGTGAGCGTGGGGGTGGAGGCATCGAAAGCGTCCAGGATCAAGGTCATCCGCTCGATCATCGAGACGGGGACTTCGGCGCTGGCGCGGGAATCCTTGGCGCGCATGGGATTGTGGCTGGGTCGAGCTTCCGCCGGGGGCAGCAGGGCGACGGACATGGGTACCTCCGTTGGTCATATCCAGTCTAGGTCTATTCCGATTAGGCATGTGCCTGGTTCGGATCGTGTGCTACCAGTCACAGTGCCCTGCGCCACACGCCGGGGAATCGGGGGAACTACGTAAAAGCTACGCATACGGGTCCCGATCACCGAACCACGGAGTTGACGGCTCCGGTCCACGACCTGCTGTCATGACTTCTAGCTATATTTCGGATCGAAATAAGGAGGGCCCGTGGACCCGGTCCTGGACCTGTCTCCGGCCATCGACGCGACGGCTTTCAAGACCGTGCTGGGGCGCTTCGCCTCGGGAGTCACCGTGATTACCGCCCTTGACGAGGGTGAACCCGTCGGCTTCGCCTGCCAGTCGTTCGCCTCGCTGTCCATCGACCCGCCGCTGGTGAGCTTCTTCCCGGCGCGGACCTCGAGCACCTGGCCGAGAATCCGTGCGGCGGGCCGGTTCTGCGTGAACATCCTGGCCGACCATCAGGACGCGATCTGCCGTCAGCTCGGACGGCCGGGGCCCGGCAAGTTCGCCGGAATCGAGTGGACGGCTTCGGCGAACGGTTCGCCCCTGCTCGCCGGGGCCATGGCCTCCATCGACTGCGAACTGCACGACGAGGTGGACGGCGGCGACCACACCATTGTCATCGGCCGCGTGACCGGCCTGACCGAGCATTCCGAGGCGCGCCCGCTGCTCTTCTACCGCGCGGCGTTCAACCGTCTCGCAGACCAGTAGCAACCTCCCGGCCAGTGAGACTGCGCTGTCGTCGCCGTCACATCGGCCGCAACCATTTCAAGCAAGGCAAGGGAGAGGAATTCACATGACCACCGCAGAGAGCGACGTTCGCGTCATCGACTCGGGCAAGCCCCCGACGCGATTCGCGCGCGGCTGGCACTGCCTGGGTCTGGCCGAGACCTTCCGTGACGGAAAGCCGCACACCGTCAAGGCTTTCGGCACCGAGATCGTGGTGTTCGCCGCCGAGGACGGCACCCTCAATGTGCTCAATGCCTACTGCCCGCACATGGGCGGCAACCTGGCCGACGGCACCGTCAAGGGCGACTCCATCGCCTGCCCGTTCCACGACTGGCGCTGGAACGGCAAGGGTAGGTGCACCGGCATCCCCTACGCGCGCCGCGTGCCGCCGCTGGCCCGCACCAAGGCGTGGCCGACCATGGTCGAGAACAAGATGCTGTTCGTCTGGAACGATCCGGAGGGCAAGCAGCCGCCCGCCGAGCTGGCGATTCCGCGCATCGACGCCGCCTTCGACGACGAGTGGACCGACTGGACCTGGAATTCCATGATCGTGGACGCCAATTGCCGCGAGGTCGTCGACAATGTGGTGGACATGGCGCACTTCTTCTATGTGCACTACGGCTTCCCGACCTTCTTCAAGAACGTCTTCGAGGGTCACATCGCCAGCCAGTTCATGACCTCGGTGTCGCGCGAGGACATGATGGGCGAGACCGCCAAGGCGCTGGGCGGCAAGAACGTGCTGCAGTCGGAGGCCTCGTACTACGGGCCCTCCTACATGATCGACTACCTGAAGAGCGAGAGCCCGAACGGCCTTGTCGTGGAGGGCTATCTGATCAACTGCCACTACCCGATCAACGAGAACCAGTTCGTGCTGCAGTACGGCGCGATCGCCAAGAAGCCCGCGGGTGTCAGCCCCGAGCAGGCTCAGGAGATCGCCGAGAAGTTCGTCGGCGGACTCGGCAAGGGTTTCGAGCAGGACGCGGCCATCTGGAAGCGCAAGTCGCGCATCAACAATCCGCTGCTGTGCGAGGAGGACGGGCCGGTCTATCAGCTGCGTCGCTGGTATGAGCAGTTCTACGTGGATGTGGCCGAGGTCAAGGACGAGATGACCGATCGGTTCGAATACGAGGTGGACACCACCCGCGCGGTCACCGCGTGGGAGGCGGAGGTCGCCGAGAACATTGCCAAGCGAGAAGCTGCCAACGCCTGAGAGGCACTGCGATGGACAAGGTTTCGTGCGGGTCCTGCGGGACGTGCGTGCTGGTGGAGAAGTACAGCGATCAGCACACCAGCGTGCAGTGGAACAAAACCGCGAGGGCGGATTGCACGGAGCTCACCGGAAACGGGCCGCGGGCGCACACCTGCGGCGCACTGCGCACCAGCATCGATGAGGCGGTGGCGGCGGGCGCGGTCCACGTCAGCACTCGGGATGTGGATGTGCGTACTCGTGGCCGGACCTTGGCCTAGGAATGCTGCCCCGGGGGGAGGCCGCCCGGCGTCGTCGGCGGTCGGCCCTTGGGATGGGTTACCCGGCCCGTCCCTGAACAAAACGGAAACCCCGCCGAAACGGTTGTGTCACACGTCACATTGAGTCGGTGCGGAGCATGACCGTTCGGTGCGGTCGATGGGCAAACAGCAAGTACAGGAATGGAACTGGTCGAGCATGGAGCTGGTGGAGCGATGACGGTGACGGAAATGGACGCGATCGCGTCGGCGCGAGCCGCGGGCGTCGCCACCGTGCGCATCGTGCGCGTGATCCGGGAGACCGCGGACGCGGTGTCGCTCGAACTCGCCCCCGAGTCCGCGCACGCCGAGCGGTTCGACTATCGGCCCGGCCAATTCCTGACCCTGCGCATCCCCAGTGACCGGACCGGATCGGTCAGCCGCTGCTACTCGCTGTCGAGTGCGCCGCACGAGGACGGGCCACTGCGGGTGACCGTCAAACGCACCGTCGACGGCTACGGCTCGAACTGGCTGTGCGACAACGCCGCCGAGGACATGACCTTGGATGTGCTGCCGCCCGCCGGCGTCTTCACCCCAGACTCACTGGACACCGATCTGCTGTTGTTCGCGGGCGGCAGCGGCATCACCCCCGTGCTGTCCATCCTGAAATCCGTGCTCGCACAGGGCACGGGCCATTGCACGCTGATTTACGCCAATCAGCACGAGAATTCGGTTATCTTCGCCGCACAGCTCGCGGAACTGGCGGCCGCGCACCCGGATCGACTGCTGGTGCTGCACTGGCTGCAGTCGGTCCAGGGGTTGCCGAGCGTGGCCGGCCTGGCCGCGTTGGCCCGTCCGTGGGCGGGTCGGGAGGTTTTCGTCTGCGGTCCCGGCCCGTTCATGGACGCGGTCGCGGCGGCCATGGCCGAGCTCGGTGCGCAGCGCAAGCGCGTGCACATCGAGAAGTTCGTCTCGCTGACCGGCAATCCGTTCGAAAACGACACCCCCGCAGGCGATGTCGAGATCGACGACGGGGATGCCGCGATCGCGCGGGTCGAGCTGGACGGCGCGCATCACGAGCTCACCTGGCCGCGCCGGCAAACCCTGCTCGACACCATGCTCGCCGAGGGCCTCGACGCGCCCTACTCCTGCAAGGAGGGCGCGTGCAGCGCCTGCGTCTGCCGGGTTGTCGCCGGCGAGGTGAGCATGCGCCGCAACGAGATTCTCGAAGCGGCCGACATCGCCGACGGCTATGTCCTTGCCTGCCAGGCCGTTCCGGTCACCGACAACGTCACCGTCACCTACGACTGATATTCGCGAGGAGTACACCATGGCCGCATTCGCCTCCCTCGGCTACGTGCGCGCCCACATCGCCGATGTGGACGCCTGGCGCGCATTCGCCTTCGACACCATCGGTTTCGCCGAGGGCACCGGTCCCAATCCGGACTCGATCTACCTGCGCGTGGACGAGCACACCTACCGCTTCGAGCTGGTGCCCGGTGAGCGCGACGCGGTCATCGCCGTCGGCTGGCAGGTCGCCGACCGCCGGTCTCTGCACCTGGTGCGCGAGACCCTGGAGAAGGCCGGGGTGGCGGTGGCCACGCTGTCGGTGGCCGAGGCCGCCAACCGGCATGTCGAGGAGGCCATCTCCTTCGTCGACCCGTCCGGGTTCACCATCGAGGTCTTCCACGGGCCGCTGCTTGACCACTCGCCGGTGGTCGGCAAGTTCGGAAACCGCTTCGTCACCGGCGATCTCGGGCTCGGGCACGTGGTACTGCCGGTGCGCGACATCGAGGAGGCACGGCAGTTCTACACCGACGTGCTGGGCTTCGCCTCGCGCGGCTCCTTCCGCGTCGGCCCGCCCGAGCATCCCATCTGGATTCGCTTCCTGGGCGTCAACCCGCGCCATCACAGCCTGGCGCTGATTCCGGGCTCGCGGCCGGACGGGCCGGGCATCGTGCACGTCATGGTCGAGGTCGATGCGCTCGACGATGTCGGCCGCGCGCTGGATCGCGTGAACAAGGCGGGCTATCACCTGTCCTCGACGCTGGGCCGCCACACCAATGACAAGATGATCTCCTTCTACGTCCGCACCCCCGGCAACTGGGATCTCGAATTCGGTTGCGAGGGAATGCTGGTCGGCGACGACTATGTCGCCGAGGAGATGACCGCCGACAGCTACTGGGGCCACGAATGGGCCCGCGGCTGACGCCGCCCGCGTCCGGAACGGAAGGACACTCCCATGCGCGCCGTAGTCATGCGCAATCGCGAACTCGTGGTGGACGAGGTGCCCGAGCCGGTGCCCGGGCCCGGACAGGTGCTGGTGGAGACCATCGCCTGCGGGATCTGCGGGTCCGATAAGCAGGCTCTCGACTACACCGACGAATTCCTGCAAGCCTCACGGGATTCGGGGGTGCCGACCTTCCTGTTCGACCCGCATCGAGACCTGGTGATGGGGCACGAGCTGGCGGCGCGGGTCATCGGCGCGGGTCCGGACACGCCGTTTGTCGAGGGGCAGAATGTGGTCGCGCTGCCCTGGGCCCTCGATGCGGCGGGCGGGATCCACGGTGTCGGCTATTCCAACGAGTTCCCCGGCGGCTACGGCGAGCGAATGGTGTTGCAGGCCATGGCCTTGGAACCCATCCCCGAGCACGTGCCGCCGCACGTGGCGGCCATGACCGAGCCGCTGGCCGTCGGCTTCGGCAATGTGGCCCGCACCGGTATCGGACCCGACGGCACCGGCATCGTGATCGGCTGCGGCCCCGTAGGTTTGGGTGCGGTCGCGGCACTGGTCGAGCGCGGCGTCGCCCCGATCGTGGCCTCGGATCCTTCCAAGCTGCGCCGCGAAGCCGCCCAGCGTCTGGGCGCGCACCGCGTCGTGGATCCCGCGCTCGAGGACCCGATCGAGGTGTGGCGCGAGCTCGCCTCGCCCGGCCAGAAGCTGCACGTCTGGGTCTGCGCCTCGGTCCCCGGCCTCCTCAACGACCTCATGTACAAGGTCCCCCGCGAAACCGCCATCCTCCAAATCGGGGCGGTCATGACCGACGACGTCATCCGCCCCATCGTCGGCATCTACAAGGACATCTCCCTGCAAATGTGCATGGTCTACCCCCACGAGGAATACGCGAAGACCTTGCACCGCATAGCCGACGGCACCGTCGACGCCGCCTCCTTGATTACCGACGAGGTCGGGTTGGACGGCGTCGCCGGTGCCATCGAATCACTGCGCAATCCGGACGATCACATTCAAATCCTGGTCCGCCCGGAGTTGTGAGCACGCACCAGTCGGCAGAAGTCGGCCGGGTGCAGGGCGTCGTCGCGCCGCCAAAGGGCGGCGTCGACGGCATCACGTAGCGAAACATGTTCCGCCACTGTGAAACCGGTGCTGTCGAGCAACGCCGTCACGATATGGGCGGGGAGAAGCTGGAGGGAGAAGCTTAGGAACGATTCGCTACGCGTCGGGCCTTTTCATGGCTATCCTCAGAATGTATGCTCGATATGTATATCGCCAACATTGAGGAGATTCTGATGACGGTTACTCAGATCGACCTGGATGACGACGCACTGGTCGAGGCGATGCGCCTGATGGGTACCAAAACCAAGAAGGACACCGTCAACCAGGCCCTACGTGACTACATCAGCAGGGTTCGCCGAGTCGAAGCCGCTCAGCGATTGTTCGAACGAGGCCAACGCGGTGACTTCGATCAGGCCGCTGCGGCGTACGAAGCCGAGAAGGCTGCTCGCAGGGAGGTATTCGGCGAGTGATCGGATACCTCGTCGACACATCTGCGCTCTGGCGCCTCTTCCGGGATGACAAGATCTTTTCTACATGGCAGCCGGAAATTGACGCGGCTGCTTTGTCAATATGCGAAGCGACCCGCGCTGAACTGCTCTTCTCGGCTACTGGGCCGACCGATCGCGACGAGATTGCTGCGGATCTGGACACTGTATTCGGCCTGGCAACCGTGCCGAAATCTGTCTGGCGTTGGGTCGACACCGCGCAATACAAGTTGACGCAACGTGGTCAGCACCGGTCCGCTGGAGTTGTTGACCTCGTCGTATGCGCGACCGCTGTTCACCATGGTTTGACGGTCCTGCACGCCGACGCGGATTTCGCGACTGTGGCTCGGGTATTGCCTGAATTGCAAGAACGGGATATCCGCGACTCGAGCTGACGCGGATCCCGATCGTAGTGACGGCGTGTGCCTATCGATCCGTGAAGGTGATGCGGACCGTGACCGGGTCGCTTTCCAGGGCCGCGAAGACGCTGCGGGTGAAGGGGGCCAGGGTCGGGTGGGGGGCGAAGGTGCGGGTGCGGGCCACGACGTCGTCGTCGGGGAGTAGGACCGCGGTGCCGGTACGCCAGGCATCGCCTTGGCGGACACGGACATTCGGGTTGGCGCTGATGTTGAGGCCCCAGCCCGAGCGCAGGCCGTGCTGGCAGATGGCCCACGCGCCCTCGTCGTCGAAGAGCAGGGAGACCGGGACCCGGCGCGGTTCACCGGATTTGCGGCCGATGGTCTCGATCTCACTGGCGAAGGCGGTGCGCACGCCGATCTTGTCGAGGGCGCGGACCGTCGGATTCATGACGTAGCGGCCCATGGCGCGTTCCATTCGGAACTTGCGGGCGGCCTTGTCGGTGGCCGATTTCGGGTCCGATTTGGGGGCCGCGGAGCGCTTGCTGCGGAAGGCGTCGAAACCGTTGCGGCGCAGCATGGTTACCGCCGTGCGCCACGGGGAGCGATCGGGATCGGGATCACCGCCCGCTCCGATCAGGTGGAGTTGGTCGGTGTGCCATTGCAGATCCAGCGCGCCGTCGAACGACTTCATGCTGCCGCTCGCGGCCAGCCGTGGGGGCAGGCCCAGCGAGATGTGCGGCGTGCGCAGGGTATCGGTGCGTTCGGTGAGTAGGTCGTCCGCGGCGCTGGGAATCACCGCGGACGGGCGGCCCAGCCCGACGATGTCGCAGGTGCCCTCGGCGAGCGCTTCCGACATGGCGGCGCGGGACCGGAATCCGCCCGTCACCGCGATCGGCACCGAACCCGCCGCCTGCCGCGCGGTCTCGGCGTAGTCGAGGAAGTACGCCTCCCGGGCCCGGGTGCTGGCCGACGCGGTGCGGGGGCGACCCATCATGGCGGGGGATTCGTAACTGCCACCGCTGATTTCGAACAGATCCACATGCTCTGCGGACAGCTTCTCGATGACCTCGCGCGACTCGCTCTCGGTGAAACCGCCCCGCTGGAAGTCGGCCGAATTGAGCTTGATGCCCAGCCCGAAGCCCGGACTCACCGCGGCGCGAATGCTGCGCGCGACCTCGATCACGAAGCGCCGCCGCCTTTCCGCGTCACCGCCCCAGGCGTCGGTGCGCTGATTCGACAGCGGCGAGAGGAACTGCGACACCAGATAGCCGTGCGCGCCGTGAATCTGCACGCCGTCGAATCCGGCGGCCTCGGCGACCCGGGCGGCGCGGCCGAAGCGGGCGATGATGTCGAGGATCTCCTCCTCGCTCAGCGCGCGCGGCGCGGGGACGCCCGGAATGCCCATGGCAATGGCCGACGGCGCGACCGCGCGGGTGCGCGTCACAATCGGATTCGCCTGCCGCCCAGGATGATTCAGCTGTACCCAGACCTTGCTGCCGCCGTCCTTGGCGATCTTGGCCCAGCGGGTCAGCGCGCCCAGGTGTCGTTCGTCCTCCATGGCCACATTGCCCGGCTCGCCGCAGTGCCGGCGGTCGACCATCACATTGCCGGTCACGATCAGCCCGAACCCGCCGCGACTCCAGCGCCCGTACAGCCGTTCCAGCCGCGCGTCGGGCGCATTCTCGGCATTCGCCAGCCCCTCGCTGAGGGCGGATTTCATAATGCGGTTGGGTAGGACCTGACCACTGGCCAGCGGCAGGGGATCGTGCAGGGTCGGCATGGCAGGGCCCCGTTTCTTTCTTTCGGCACGGTCTCGTCGAAGGTCGAGCGGATGACTACACTAGGTAGACCAATTGGTATATCGAAACGGTAGTACACCGATCGGTATACAGCAAGGAGGAACCGTTCATGGGTGCCCGCGACCGCCTCATCGACAGCGCCATCGCCCTGATGCGCTGCAATGGCATCGCCGGGACCGGCATCGCCCAATTGCTCGATCACAGTGGCATCTCGCGCCGGTCCATCTACCTGAATTTCCCGGGTGGCAAATCCGAGCTGGTCGCCGAGGCCACCCGGGCCGCCGGTCAGGCCTCGAGCGCCCTCATGCGGACCGTCCTCGCCAGCACGGATCTGTCCAGCGCGATCGCCGCCTTCCCGGACATGTGGCGAGAGACGCTCGTCTCGACCGATTTCACCTCCGGATGCCCGATCGTGGCCGCGGCCCTGGGGCGCTCGGAGTCGCCGCAGGCCGCCGATGTGGCGGGGGAGACCTTCACCGAGTGGGAGGGCATTCTCGCCGAGCGGCTCGAGGTGGAGGGCGTGGCGACCGATATCGCGCGCTCGCTGGCGACCACCATCGTGGCCGCCGTGGAGGGCGCGGTCGTCATGTCGCTGGCGACACGCTCGACCGCGCCGCTGGAACGCGCCGGAAAACAGCTGTCCGAACTGGTTGCCCTGCACACGGGCAAGACCTCGGTGGCCTGAGCCTCAGATCAGGCTGAGGCCGCCGTCGATGGTGACGATGGTTCCGGTGGTATAACCCGACCGGTCCGAGGCGAGAAACGCTGCCATATCGGCGATTTCGCGGGTGTGCGCCGGACGGCCGAACGGGAAGTCGGCGGCCATGTCGGCGAAGCGGGGATTGGTCTCGATGAGCGTGACGATGCGGTCGGTGGCGACCGGGCCCGGATTGATGCCCACCACCCGGATGCCGTCACGCCAGCTCTTGCTGCCCAGCGCCCGGGTGAAGGCCATGAGGGCGGCATTGCCGGTGCTGCCCGCGATGTACTCGGCATCGGGTCGCTCGCCCGCCGAACCGATGACATTCACGATCACCCCGCGGCCCTGCTCCTTCATGCGCGCGTAGACCAGGCGACTCAGGTCGATGTATCCGAAAACCTTGAGATCCCAGGCGTGCCGCCACGTCGGCGCGTCGATCGAGGCCAGGTTTCCGCCCGGAATGTCGCCCGCATTGTTGACCAGAATGTCCGGTGCCCCAATGCCTTCCAGCAAACCGTCGATATCCTCGGCCGAGCGCAGATCAACCGGATGAGTGTGGACCCGCACCCCGTGCGCCGCGCGCAACCGCTCGGCGAGCTCGTCGAGCCGCTGCTTGTTGCGCGCCGCCAGGTGCAGCCCGCAGCCCTCGGCGGCGAGCACCCGCGCGATCTCCGCGCCGATGCCAGCCGAGGCGCCCGTCACCAGGGCAGTTCTGCCGCCCAGTCCCAAATCCATTGGCCCATCTCCTGAATCCTGTGTTCGATGCCGAACGTCGTGGACGCTCGCCCGGTTCAACTCTTGGTCGAATGTCCACTGGATGGAAATGGCCGGCCGCCGTGATCTGTTCCCGTCCGGCTATCGCGTCCCGCCGTCGGCGAGCGCCCGGCGAATCTCCTCGAACTCCGGAATCGAGGCGCTGGCACCCAATTTCGTCGTGGCCAGCGCCCCCGCCGTGCACGCCCAGGCCAGCGCGGTCTCGGGGCCTTCGTGCCAGTGCGCGGCGAGCGCGCCGGTGAACGAATCGCCCGCGCCGGTGGTGTCCACGACCCGCACCGGAACGCCGGGATGGGAGCGGGTGTGTCCGTCCGGGCCGCGATAGGAGGCCCCGGCGGCCCCGAGTGTCGTGATCACATGGGGCACGTCGGCGAGGTCTGCCTTCAATCGTGTCGCTTCGCCCTCGTTGACGACCGCCACATCGACTTCCGCCCACAACTGTGCCGGAAGTTCCTGCACCGGAGAGGGATTCAACAGCACGACGGTCCCGTTCGCCCGCGCGTGCCGCGCCGCGGCGAGCACCGTCTCGACCGGAATCTCCAACTGGCACATGAGCACATCGGCGGCCGCGATCGAATCCAGGTCACCCGCGGTCAATTCCGTCATTCGCCCATTGGCGCCCGCCACCACGATGATCGTGTTCTCGCCGTCGCCGTCGACCACGATGGTCGCGGTCCCGCTCGGGCCGTCCACCTCCCGCAGTCGAGTCACCCCAACCCCGGCCTCGCTCAACACCTTCCGCAACGCCGCCGCGAACACATCCCCGCCGACGGCCCCCACGAACTCGACCGCGCCGCCCGCCCGCCGGGCCGCGATCGCCTGATTCGACCCCTTCCCGCCCGGCACCAGCGCGAACCCTTCGCCCGACACCGTCTCCCCGGGCTCCGGCCGCCGCCGCACGGTCGTCACCAGATCCATATTGACGCTGCCCACCACCACGATCCGGGCCCCGGTCATGCGGGCTCGCTTCCGGTGGTGGTGGAGTGGCGGGGTTCCAGGGGCGGGCTGGCGACGGCGGAGAAGGTGCGGCATTCGGGTTCGCACTCGGGTGGGGCGGTGCGCAGGGCGTCGTCGCGGACGGTGAGGAAGGCCAGGGCCGCGGCCGCGACCATGAGGATCACGGAGGTGAAGATGGCGATTCGGAAGCCGTGATCGAAGTCGGCGGGATTGGTGTAGGCGGCGCCGGTGAGTCCGGCCAGCGGGGGGATCGCCGCCACCGCGAGCAGACCGGCGGCGCGGGCCACCGCATTGTTGACGCCGCTGGCCACGCCCGCGTGCCGCTCGTCGGCGGTGGCGAGAACGGTGGCGGTGAGCGGGGCGACCGCGAGCACCAGGCCGAGACCGAAAACCAGTGCGGCGGGCAGCACATCGCGCAGGTAGGAGGTGTGCACGCCGATGCGGGTCATCAGGACCATGCCCGCCGCGGCCAGCAGCACGCCGACGGTGATCGGCCAGCGCGGGCCGATGCGCTGGGCGAGGGCACCGGAGCGGGCCGAGAACAGCAGCATGAGAACGGTGACCGGGAGCATGGCCGTGCCCGCCGCGATCGGGCTGAAACCGGCCACCACCTGCAGGGTCAGCACCAGCAGGAAGAAGACCACGCTCATCGCCCCGTACATGACGAAGGTGACCACATTGATGGCGGTGAACTGTTTGGAGGCGAACACGTCCACCGGCAGCATGGCCGAGGGGTCGTGCCCGGCCCGCGAGCGTCGCCGCTCCACCACCACGAAGCCCGCACCGGCCGCGACGCCCACAAGGGCGCTGCCCCACACCAGCATTCGATTCGTGTCGTGCTCGGGAGCCATGGTCAGCGCATAGGTGATCCCGGCCAGGCAGGCGGCCGCGAGCACCGCGCCCAGCACATCGAATCGCCCGTGCGCCTCCGTATCCCGGGTCTCGGGCACATGCCGGGCCGTCACCGCGACCACCACCGCGGCCAGCGGGATATTGAGCAGGAAAACCCACCGCCAGCCCGCCGCCTGCACCAGCCAGCCGCCCAGGAACGGCCCGATGGCACCGGCCACACCGCCCAGCCCGGACCAGGCCCCGACCGCGCGGGCCCGCTCGTCGGGCCGGAACGAGGCCTGAATGATGGCCAGTGACCCGGGTGTCAGCAGCGCGCCGCCGATGCCCTGCAGGGCGCGGGCCGCGATCAGCATCGAAACGTCCTGCGCCGCACCGCACAGGGCCGAGGCGATGGCGAACCACACCACGCCGATGAGGAATACCTTGCGCCGCCCGAACCGGTCGCCCAGCGATCCGCCGAGCAGGATCAGTCCGGCCAGCGTCAGCGTGTACGCGTTCACCGTCCACTGCAGCCCGGCCATGGACGCGCCGAACTCGTCGCCGATCTTCGGCAGTGCCACATTCACGACGGTCGCGTCCAGCATGGCCATCCCCGAACCGAGGACGGTCGCGAGAAGAACCCATCGGCCGGTGCCCGAGGACAACCGGATGCTCGCGGTCATCTGCCCACCGTAGCAAGATCCGCCGCGCTCGACCGGCATCTGAAGGTGTGCTGAAGAAGGGCCGCGATCGCTGGGGATCTCGGGTCCGCTGGATTTGAATCATGTTCGCGCTCCGCCACTTTCGGAGCAGTTCCCCCAATGATGAAGGTGATTTCGGCATGACTACAGCCGCTGTTCGACGCCCCACGACCGGTTTTCGCCGCTCCGCCACCCGCGGCCTGCTGGTGCTCGCGGTCGTGACCGCGCCCCTGGCCACCACGGCCCTCGCCGCCGCCGACCCGGTGCCCCTCACCCAGGACCCGGCCGTCACCGCCCCGTCGGCGCGATTCGTCGACGCCGACGACTGGCACTGGTGGCACTGCCACATCCAGCGCGAATACTGGCGCGAGGGCTGCCGCGACTGGTGGGAGGACCACCACGACCGCGATGACAACCTGCCCCCGACCGGCAGCGGAAGCTAATCAGTAATCTGTTCCCATGACTGCTCCCACGACGACCGACCGGGACGCCGTCCGCGAGGTGGTGCACGACTCGGCACGCCGGGCTCGGGTGGCGTCGCGGATCCTGGCTCAGCTCACCACCGCCCAGAAGGACGCCGCACTGCACGCCGCGGCCGACGCGCTGCTCGCGGCCAAGAGCGCGGTGCTGACCGCCAATGCCGAGGACCTCGAGACCGCCAAGGCGGGCGGCACCGCCGACTCGCTGCTGGATCGGCTGCGGCTGACCGAGGCCCGCATCGACGGGATCGCCTCGGGGCTGCGGCAGGTCGCGGGTCTGCCGGATCCGGTGGGCGATGTGGTGCGCGGGTCGACGCTGCCCAACGGGCTGGAGATCCGCCAGGTGCGGGTCCCGCTCGGCGTCGTGGGCATGGTGTACGAGGCGCGGCCGAATGTCACCGTCGACGCCTTCGGGCTGGCGCTGAAGTCGGGTAACGCGGCGCTGCTGCGCGGTTCGTCCTCGGCGGCAAAGTCGAACGCCGCCTTGGTGAAGGTGCTGCGGGAGGCGCTCGCGGCGCAGGGGCTGCCGGCCGACGCCGTGCAGCTGCTGCCGTCGGAGGATCGCTCCAGCGTCACCCATCTGATCCAGGCGCGCGGTCTGGTCGACGTGGTGATTCCGCGCGGCGGCGCGGGCCTGATCAATGCCGTGGTGCGCGACGCGCTGGTGCCGACCATCGAGACCGGCACCGGCAACTGCCACGTCTTCATCCACCGCGACGCCGATCTGGACATGGCCGAGTCCATCCTGATCAACGCCAAGACCCGGCGGCCGTCGGTGTGCAATACCGCCGAAACGGTGCTGATCGACCGGGCCATCGCCGATTTCGCGGTGCCGCGCATGATCAAGGCCCTCGAAGACAAGGGCGTCACCATTCACGGCGACCTGCCGGGTCTGGTGCCCGCCACCGACACCGACTGGGCCGACGAATACTTGTCCCTCGACATCGCTTTGAAGGTCGTCGACGACCTGGACGCGGCGGTCGAGCACATCAACGAGTGGGGCACCGGCCACACCGAGGCCATCGTGACCGGTGACCTGAAGGCCGCCCGCGAGTTCACTGCTCGCGTGGACGCCGCGGCCGTCATGGTGAACGCCTCCACCGCCTTCACCGACGGCGAGCAGTTCGGCTTCGGCGCGGAGATCGGCATCTCCACCCAGAAGCTGCACGCCCGCGGCCCCATGGGCCTGCCCGAACTGACCTCCACCAAGTGGATCGTGTGGGGCGACGGGCAAATTCGCCCGGTTTAGCCCCGAGCTGTTGATGAAAGGACGGGGGCCCGTGGTCACCACCGCACCCAACCAGGAGCCGATCTTCTCGTCGGTCGACGATGTGATCGAGCGGCTGGGCCACACCGGCTACCTGGCCGACAAGGCCACGGCCACTTCGGTTTTCCTCGCCGATCGACTCGGCAAGCCACTGCTCATCGAGGGTCCGGCCGGTGTCGGCAAGACCGAGCTGTCCAAGGCCGTCGCGCAGGTCGCGGGCGCGGAACTGGTGCGGCTGCAGTGCTACGAGGGCGTGGACGAGGCCCGCGCCCTCTACGAGTGGAACCACGCCAAGCAGATCCTGCGCATCCAGGCGTCCGCGGAGAACGATTGGGCCGAGACCAAGGCCGACGTCTTCACCGAGGAATTCCTGCTGGAACGCCCGCTGCTGACCGCGATTCGGCGCAGCGAGCCGACCGTGCTGCTCATCGACGAGACCGACAAGGCCGATGTCGAGATCGAGGGCCTGCTACTCGAGGTGCTGAGCGACTTCTCGGTCACCGTGCCGGAATTGGGGACGATCACCGCGACGCGCAAGCCGTTCGTGGTGTTGACCTCCAATGCCACCCGCGAACTGTCCGAGGCGTTGAAGCGGCGCTGCCTGTACCTGCACATCGACTTCCCGGACGAGGAGCTCGAGCGTCGCATCCTGGCCAGCCGGGTGCCGGAGCTGAAGCCCGCGGTCGCCGCGCAGCTGGTGCGGATCGTGCACGTGCTGCGCGGGATGCAGCTCAAGAAGCTGCCGTCGGTGGCGGAGTCCATCGACTGGGCGCGCACGCTGTTGGCCTTGGGCGCGAAGGATCTCGACGACAAGACGGTGCGCGCGACGCTCGGTGTGGTGCTCAAGCATCAGGCCGATCACGTGCGCGCGCTCAACGAGCTGAAGCTGGCCTGATCGTGGCCGGGGCGTCTGGGCCATCGAAGGGCAGAGAGAATTCCTCGCGGGGGCTGGTTTCGGCTGCCATGCGGGCGATCTCGGGTGGGACACCGGCCAAGACGGTGACCGTGCCCGGGCCGACGGCCGAGCACGGGCTGCCCGGGCATCTGGTCGGGTTCGTGGAGGCGTTGCGCGGGCGGGGAATTCCGGTCGGGCCGTCCGAAACCGTCGATGCCGGACAGGTTCTCACCGTGCTGGATCTGATGGATCGTGAAGCCCTGCGCGAGGGTCTGGCGTGCGCGCTGCTGCGCCGCACCACCCAGCGCGCCACCTTCGACGGCATGTTCGACCTGTGGTTCCCGGCCGCGCTCGGGGAGCGCATCGGGGCCGAGGAGGTCGAGCTGCCGATGAAGCCGGACGGCTCGGTCGACATTCTCGAACTGCGAAAGATGTTGGCGGAGTTGCTGATGCAGGATCCGTCCGGGGAACAGGCGCAGCAGTTGCAGGCGCTGGCCGCGCAGATGGTCGAGCAGATGGGCCAGTATCAGGCGGCGGGCGGGCCGTCCTTCTCGGCGTATCAGACCCTGAAGGATGTGCAGCCCGAACTGCTGGTCAGCAAGATTCTCGCCGGGCTGGCCCAGGGCATGGACAACTCCGATTTCGACCCGTCCGGATTCGACGCGGAGGTCGCGCGGCGCACGGCGCGCCAGCGCATCAAGGACTTTCGGGGCACCGTCGAGGCGGAGACCCGTCGCCGGGTGGCCGAACGGATCGGGCGTGACCGCGTCGCCACCTACGGTGTCGCCCGGCAGGCCGAGGACGCCGACTTCCTGCGCATCTCCCAGACCGAACTCGATGAACTGCGGCGCAGCAGCCAGCGCCTGGCCCGAGTCCTGGCCTCCCGCTTGGCCGCTCGCCGCCGTCGCTCCCGGCGCGGGGAGATCGATCTGCGCAAGACCATGCGCAAATCCATGTCCACCGGCGGTGTTCCGGTCAATCTGGTGACCCGCAAGCCGCGTCCCGGTCGGCCGGATCTCGTACTGCTGTGCGATATCTCGGGCTCGGTGGCGGGGTTCTCCAGCTTCACCATGCTGCTGGTGAACGCCCTGCGCGAACAGTTCTCGCGCGTGCGCATCTTCGCCTTCGTCGATCAGGTGGACGAGGTCACCCAGCTCTTCGACGCCAAGACACCCCTGGATCAATTGACCCGCCGCATCTTCACCGAATCCAAGGTGGTCGGCATCGAGGGCCACTCCGACTACGGTTCGGCCCTGGAAGGTTTCGCCGACAACTTCCCCGACGCCGTCACCAGCCGCACCTCGCTGCTCATCCTCGGCGACGCCCGCACCAACTACCGCGACCCGGCCCTCGACACCCTGCGCCGCCTGGTCGACACCGCCAAACACGCCTACTGGCTCAACCCCGAGGCCGAGAAGATGTGGGGCACCGGCGATTCCGCCGCCACCAAGTACGCGGACATCATCGAGATGCACGAATGCCGCTCCGCCCGCCAACTCACGGCGGTGGTGGGGCGGCTGCTGCCCGTCTAACCCGCGAGGAACGACAGCCGGACCTGTCGTTCCGGGTTGTCGACATTGAGGTCCACCATCGCGATCGATTGCCATGTGCCCAGCGCCAACTCGCCACCCAGCACCGGGATGGTCGCGTAGGGCGCGATGAGGGCGGGCATCACGTGGGAGCGGCCGTGTCCCCGCGAGCCGTGGGCGTGCCGCCAGCGGTCGTCGGCGGGCAGCAGGTCCCGCAGCGCGGCGAGCAGGTCGTCGTCGCTGCCGGCCCCGAGTTCGATGAGCGCGATGCCCGCCGTCGCGTGCGGCACGAACACGTGCAACAGCCCGTCACCGCCCCTCGCGGTCTCGCGCAGGAAGGCCGCACACTGCGGGGTGAGGTCATGAACGACTTCGCTGCGGCCGGTCTTCACGTCGATCAGTGTGCTCTGCATGACACCATCGTCCCCCGCACCGGTGCGCGCCCGACGCAATAGCCCCCGGTAAGCTCGCTTTTCGTGCATACGAACGGTCGCCGCAAGCTGGGCGTGATGGGCGGCACCTTCGACCCCATCCACCACGGGCACCTGGTCGCGGCCAGTGAGGTCGCGAACCGGTTCGACCTGGACGAAGTGATCTTCGTACCGACCGGTCAGCCCTGGCAGAAGGGCGATCGGGCGGTCAGCGCGGCCGAGGACCGGTATCTCATGACGGTCATCGCGACCGCCTCCAATCCGCGCTTCTCGGTGAGCCGCGTGGACGTGGACCGCGGCAAGGAGACCTACACCGTCGACACCCTGCGCGACCTGACCGAACAGCACCCCGACGCGGATCTGTACTTCATCACCGGAGCGGACGCGCTGGCCAGCATCCTGACATGGCAGGATTGGTCGGAGCTGTTCGAGCTGGCGAAATTCGTCGGCGTGACCCGTCCGGGGTACGAATTGAACATCGACCACCTGGCCGATTTTCTCCGCGATTACCCGGAGGGCACGGTCACGATGGTCGAAATCCCGGCCTTGGCCATCTCGTCGAGCGAATGCCGCCGACGGGCGGGGGAGGGTCGACCGGTGTGGTACCTCGTCCCCGACGGGGTCGTCCAATACATATCGAAACGGCACCTGTACGTGCCGCAAGACAGCGCATCGTAAGTACAGGCCGCAAATACAGACAGTGCATTGTGAGAGTGCGCAGGAAGAGGTAGCAGGGTGGCAGCATCGGCAGAAGCGGTCAAGATGGCGACGGTGGCCGCATTGGCCGCCGACGAGAAACTGGCCGCCGACGTGGTCGTGCTCGACGTCTCCGAGCAGCTGGTCATCACCGACTGCTTCGTGATCGCGTCCGCGCCCAACGAACGCCAGGTCAACGCGATCGTCGACAATATCGAGGACAAGCTGCGCGAGGCCGGTTTCAAGCCGGTGCGGCGCGAGGGCACCCGCGAGGGCCGCTGGGCCCTGCTCGACTACGTCGAGATCGTGGTGCACGTCCAGCACGAGGACGAGCGCGACTTCTATGGCCTGGAGCGGCTGTGGAAGGACTGCCCGCAGGTGCCGATCGAGGGCCTCGGGGATCCGCGGGCACGGGCGGCCGAGAACGATGAGACCGAGAACGAAGAGGCCGGGGACGACGAGTGAGCAAGATGGCCGGTGTCCGCCGGTTGATTCTGCTGCGGCACGGGCAGACCGAATGGAATGCCACCGACCGCATGCAGGGCCAGATCGATACCGAACTCAGTGATGTCGGCAGGCGCCAGGCCAAGGACTGCGCACCCGAGATGGCGTGCAGCGACCTGATCGCCATCGTCTCCTCCGATCTCAAGCGCGCCCACGACACCGCCCTCGCCGTCGCCGAATGCGCGGCCATGCCGGTGGTCACCGATGCCCGACTGCGGGAGACCAATCTCGGGGACTGGGAGGGCATGGACCACCGCGAGGTCGACGCGCAGTTCCCGGGCGCGCGCAAGGCGTGGCGGCTGGACCCGAACTTCACCCCGCCCAATGGCGAATCCAAGCTGCAGGTCGGCGCGCGGGCGCTGCCGGTGGTGCGGGAACTGCTCGTCGAGCGGGAGGACTGGCCCGGCCGTACCATCATCCTGGTCGCGCACGGCGGGCTGATCGCGGCGCTGACCGCGGCCCTGCTCGAGCTGCCCGAGGAGAACTGGCCCGCCCTGGGTGGGCTGGCCAATACCAGTTGGGTGCAGCTGACCAGCCACGGTCCGAGCATCGAGCGGCCCGGCTGGCGGCTGGATGTATGGAACGCGCTGGCGAAGGTAGCCCCCGATGTCCTCTGAGGATTCGAACGACCGACCGGTACCGAGCGCTGCGGCGGCGCAGCGCAAGGTGCTGGTGGTGGTCGCGGATTCGCTGTCCTACTTCGGACCCAAGGGTGGGCTGCCCGCCGACCATCCCCGCATCTGGCCGAATCTCGTTGCGGCCGAACTGGACTGGGATGTCGAGCTGATCGCGCGCATCGGCTGGACCTGTCGCGACGCCTACTGGGCGCTGATCGGCGATCCGCGCATCTGGGCGGCGGTGCCGCGGGCGGGCGCGGTGGTCTTCGCGACCGGCGGCATGGACTCGCTGCCCTCGCCGCTGCCGACCGCGCTGCGCGAGCTGATCCGTTATGTGCGACCGGCTTCCGTGCGCCGCCGGGTGCGCGAGGCCTACACCTGGTTGCAGCCCAAACTGTCCCCGCTGGGGTGGCCGGTGGCGCTGCCGCCCGCGGTGAGCGTGGACTATCTGGAACAGTCGCGGAACTCGTTGGCGCAGTTGCGGCCCGAGTTGCCGTTCGTGGCGGTGCTGCCGTCGGTGCATCAGTGCGATGCGTACGCGCGCGTGCACTCCGGGCGTGAGCCCATGGTCGAGGCCGTGAGCGCGTGGGCGGCGGAGAAGTCGGTGCCGCTGGTGGATCTCGGGGAGGCCGTGCGCGACAACGTGTTCCACGGACCGGCCAATCCCGACGGCATCCATTGGGGCTGGGAAGGCCACAGCGCGGTCGCGCGGGCCATGGTGAAGGTATTGACCGAGGCGACGGCATCGACCGCGGTGGCGGCGGACGAGGGTCACCCTGCATGACCGTGGTGGTGGTGACCGACTCGTCGGCCAGTCTCCCGGCCGAGCTCACGGCCGATCTCGAGGTTTTGACCGTCCCGCTGCACGTCCTGGTCGACGATCGCGAGCTCCGCGAGGGTCTCGACGAGTGCGGCGATATCGACTATGGGTCCTCACAGGTCACCACCTCGGCCGCCTCGCCCGGTGACCTGCGGACGGTTTACGAGCAAGCCCTGGAACTGAGCAAGGGCGACGGTGTTGTCGCCGTGCACATTTCGCGCCAGCTGTCGGGCACCTGGGAGGCCGGTCGGCAGGCGGTGCGCGATATGGACGCCTCCGACCGCATTCGCCTGGTGGACTCGCTCAGCGCGGGCCTGGGAACGGGACTGCCGGTCCTGGCCGCCGCGCGACGGGCCAAATCCGGTGAGCCCCTCGACGTCGTCTACGACTCGGCCGTCGCCGCCGCCAGCCGCGGCCGCGCCTTCATCGTCGTCAACCGCACCGAGCAGCTGCGCCGCGGCGGCCGATTGAGCAGCGCCGCCGCCTTTTTCGGCAGCGAACTGGTCACCAAGCCGATCCTGCAGATCGTCGACGGCCGCCTGGAACTGCGGGAGAAGGCCCGCACCCGCTCCAAGGCCTTCACCAAACTGGTCGCGGCGGCGGTGGACGCCGCCGGCGAGGACGGCGCGACCGTAGCCGTCCAGCACCTCGGCGCCGAGGAGGCCGCCACCACCATCGCCGGCCAACTCCGCGACCTGATCCCGGGCATCCGCGAGGTCATCACCGCCGAATTCGGCCCCACCCTGGGCGTACACCTGGGCATGGGAGCCGTTGGCGCCCTGGTCGTTCCCGGCGGCTGCGGATGATGTGAACCCCGCTGTTTCCTGCGGGGCCCTGCCGATTTTTGCGCGGCAACCAGCGGAAACACAGTTGTTCACAAGCGAAATCGCTATCCACAGGCTCGCGGAAAGCCCAGGTCGGCGGCGCGGCTTCGACCTGCCCGGCTTCTACCGTGAGTCCCATGCCACGACTCGACGAACGCACCCCACTGGATCGCCTCAGCGGCCGCGTAGAAGGCGAATCACGCTCCGGTCCAGCAGAATTCACTACCGGCCGCGCTGAAGCCGCGTCGGCTGCGCGCGAATTCACCCCTGGACGACCGCATTCGGCCCGTTGGGATGAGCCTTCTCTCGATCATCTGGCCGACTCCGAGCACGAGCCTCCACCCACCGCGCCCGCATGGCTGTCCGAGCCGTGCGGCAGCGTCTCCCTCTGGCACGAACGGCTTGTGCCCGAACGCTTTCGCGGCACGCGCTGGGACCCCGGTCCGCGCGGGGTGCTCGTCATCGCCGCCATCGGCCTGCTCGCGATCCTCCTCGCGGGATACGCGACCCTGCGGGAAGAGCCTGTGACACAGCCTGTTCCGCCGATCACCTCGCTCAGCGATACGGTTGCCGCCGAGCCGGGCGGGCAGGCTGCCGACGGCACCGCTGCGCCCGCCGGCGAACCCGCCGCACCGCCCCCAGCACCGGTGCCGACCTCGGTCGCGCCCGGGCCGAGCGGTGCCCGGGCCGCTGCTCCGCAGCCGGGTCGAAACCCGGTGGCTCCCACCGTGAGCGCGTCGTCCGGCGCGCAGGCTCCGTCCGGCGAGTTGGTGGTGAGTGTTGTCGGGCTGGTGGAGCACGGTGGTCTGCGTCGGCTGCTCGTCGGGGCCCGGGTGGCCGATGCGCTGCGCGCCGCCACCCCGCGGCCCGAGGCCGATCTGTCGACCCTCAACCTCGCCCAGCTCCTCGCCGACGGGGATCAGATCATTGTCGGCAAGGCCCCACCGCGGGCCGGGGCCGGGCAGGTCGGCACCACCCTCGTGAATTCCGCTCACCCGTCCCCGAATTCGGCCCCGGCGTCCGGAACAGCCCGGCCCACCGGCACTCCCGCCAAGGTGAACCTCAACACCGCCACCGAAGCCGATCTCGATACCCTCCCCGGCATCGGACCGATCACCGCCAAGGCGATCCTCACCTGGCGCACCCGCCACGGGCGCTTCACCTCCATCGATCAGCTCGCGGAGATCGCGGGCATCGGCCACTCCCGCCTCAACCGCCTCCGCGACCGGGTGACCTTATGAGAGACCCGCTCGAAACATGCTGCACCGCTAGCGGTTTGGACTACGGCCAGAAGGTGGGAGGTGATGGTGATGACTCGCTCCGAGGGGGATCGGATGACGGCCACGGACGGGGACGAGGGCGGTATCGCCGAGGCGGCCGAGGTACCCGAGGTGTTGGATGCGCGGTTGGTTCCGGGGGCCGTGTGCTGCTGGGCTGCCACGGCGGTGGCATTGGTCGGCGGTTGGCGCGGTGGGCTCGGCGTGGCGGTCGGCTGTCTCTTGATCGGGTTCTGTGTCGCGGCGCTGGTGGTCCGCCGGGTTCGGGCCCGGCGGACCACCATGCTGGCCTGGGTCTTGTTGGGGGCCTTGCTCATCGGGGCCGGGTTCGGGTTTGCCGGAGCGTGGCACGCGCACCGGGTGGAGACGCATCCGTTGCGGGCGGTGCGGGTGGGGCAGCGGCTGGTCGCGGTGGTGGAGTTGAGCGACGACCCGAAACGGGTGTCGGGCAGGCCGTTCGGCGGGCCGAAGGTGATGGTGCGGGCGGGGCTGGTCGAGTATCGGCTGGGCGGGCAGGTGGTGCGGGCCGGCGGGACGGTCATGGTGCTGGCACCCGCCGGGGGATGGAAGTCCCTGTTGCCGGGTCAGCGGGTGGAATTCCGTGCCCGCGTGGCGCGCCCGTGGCGGCCCGATCTCACGGTGGCCGTCCTGCGTGCCGACGCCGCGCCCGTCGCCGCGAGCGACCCACCCTGGTGGCAGCGCGTAGCGGGCCGGGTCCGAGGCGATTTCGGCGCCTCCGCCCACCGCGCGCTCTCCGAGGACGCGGCAGGATTGTTGCCGGGCTTGGTGATCGGCGACACCTCGGCCCTGACCGAGCACGTCCAGGAGAACTTCCGCGAAACCGATCTCACCCACCTCACCGCGGTGAGCGGTGCGAACGTGACGATCCTGCTCGGCGCGGTGCTGGTTTCGATGCGCGCGCTCACGGTCGACCCGCGGGTCGGTGCGATCGCGGCCGGTGCGGCGTTGGTGATGTTCGTGATCCTGGCCCGCCCCTCGCCGAGTGTGCTGCGCGCCGCCGTCATGGGAGCCATCGCGCTGCTCGCCCTGTGCACCGGCCGCCGCAAACAGGCGCTACCGGCGCTGTGCGGTGCGGTCATTGGCCTGCTGGCCTGGTCGCCGGGCCTCGCGGTGGACGCCGGTTTCGCCCTCTCGGTCCTGGCCACCGCGGGTCTGATCGTCATTGCCCCGGGTTGGGCGGATTGGCTTCGCGCCCACGGCTGGTGGCGCATCCCGGCCGACGCCTTCGCCGTCGCGGCCGCCGCCTTCGTGGTCACCACCCCACTGGTCATCGCCATGACCGGCCACCTCAGCCTGGTCGCCATCGCCGTGAACATGCTCGTCGAGCCGGTGATCGCCCCCATCACCATCCTCGGCGCAATCGCCGCCCTCCTCGCCTGCCTCTGGTCCCCCCTGACAACCCCGATCCTGCACTGCACTTCCCCACCCCTGTGGTGGCTGCTCACCGTCTCCGACCGAGCCGCCGCCCTCGGCGCGTCGATCTCCCTCCCCACCGGCACCCGCTCGGGCCTGCTCGCCGCGGTCGTGTGCGGCGTGGTGATCGTTGCCCTGCGTCCCCGGGCGCTGCCGCCGCCGACGTCCGGGGAATCGGGTGCGGGGTGAGGGGGATGTCGGGGTGGGCTCGTAGGATCGGGGCGTGAATCAGCGACTTGCGCCCCTGCATCTGGTGCTCGGTGAAGAGGAACTGCTGATCGAGCGGGCGGTGTCGGGGATTACCGCGCAGGCTCGGGCGGGGACTCCGGATCCGGATGCGTTGCCGGTGGATCGGCTGCGGGCGGGGGATGCGAGCACCGCGGAATTGGCGGAGCTGCTGAGTCCTTCGCTGTTCGCCGAGGATCGGGTGATCGTGCTGGAGTCGGCCGCCGAGGCCGGGAAGGACGCGGTCGCGGTCATTCAGGACGCCGCCGCCGCGCCGCCCGAGGGCGTCGTGCTGGTGGTGCTGCACACCGGGGGCGGCCGGGCCAAGGCGCTGGCACCGGCCTTGCAGAAGCTGGGCGCGGTGGTGCACGACTGCGCGAAGGTGACCAAGGCGGGGGACCGGGTCGAGTTCGTGCGCAACGAGTTTCGGGCCGCCAATGTGAAGGTCTCGGCCGACGTGGTGCAGGCCATCATCGAGGCGGTCGGGTCGGACCTGCGGGAATTGGCCGCCGCCAGTTCACAGTTGGCGGCCGACACCGGCGGCAAGGTGGATGTCGCGGCCGTGCACCGCTACTACTCGGGCAAGGCCGAGGTGACCGGGTTCGACGTGGCCGATCTGGCCGTCTCGGGGGATCGGCCCGCGGCCATGGAGGCGCTGCGCTGGGCCATCGACCGCGGCGTTCCGGCCGTGCTGCTCGCCGACGCGCTGGCGGATTCGGTCCACACCATCGCGCGCGTCGGGTCGGCCGGGCGCGGGGACCCGTTCAAGATGGCGGGCGATCTGGGCATGCCGCCGTGGAAGGTGAAGAAGGCCCAGGGGCAGGCGCGCGGCTGGACCGGTGCCACGATCGGCCAGGCCATGCAGGTGGTGGCCTCGCTCAACGCCGATGTCAAGGGCCAGGCCGCGGATACCAACTACGCTCTGGAACACGCCCTCTCGCGCATTCTGGAACTGCGCGAGAGTGCCTCGTAGCGAAGCGATCGGGGTTTACTCCGACGGCTTCCAGACGATCTTGCCGCCCTGGAAGTCCTGGGCCTTGCCGCCCTGGTAGTCGTACTCGTCGCCGGTCGGGTAGCCGTAGCGGCCGTTCTCCGCGCCATTGCGCACCCACTCGTCGCGGATCGCGCCCCACACGATGTGGGTGCCGGTCTTCTGGGTGGAGTAGATGGCACCGCCCTCGAACAGCTGCTCGTGGGTGGTGGCGCTGTTGGTCTTGTTCTCATCGGCGATGGGGAAGCCCAGCGGGCTCGACTCCCAGCCGACCGAGGAGTACTTGTCGCGGATGACGCCGCTGATCACATGCGTGCCCGCACCCACCGACCAGTAGATCGACCCACCCTGGAAGTGCTGGAAGCGGCCGGGTTTGGCGGTCTGCCCCTCATCGGTGACCGGATACTTCAGCGAGCCCGACTCCGACCCGGTGCCACGCCACTTGTCGCGGATCGCGCCGCCGATGGCGTGCGCGTCGGTGGCCGGAGTCCAGTAGATCGAGACATTGTTGGCGAAGTCCTGCTTCTTGCCGCCGCCCGCCGCATCGGTCTCGGGCGTGGTCGGATCCCCGAAGAAGTCGGGCCCGCCCGCCGCGTCGTACTCCACCTCGATGGCCCCGCCCACGTCGAACGGGCCAATGGGCCGCGCGCTCGCCACGCCGATACCGGCGGTCAACGCGACCGCGGCGACGCTGATGGCCAGCGTGCCCCGAGTCCAGGAACGGTTGTCACGACGCAGCGATGCCAAGAGAACTCTCCCCATGCAGATATCCGATAGCCGCCGGATGTATCGGAGTCATCCTGCGGTCTGTTTCTCGAGTCGGCAAGCGCACCGGTCGTAGCGGTGCGGGACAACTGATTTCGTTGCGAACCTGGCAACCCACGACAAAAGCCGCCGTGGTCTTCGTGGCCACGGCGGCTGTTAGAAGCATGTTTCCGGTAGAGCTACCGGGAAGCTCAGCCGAGCTTGTTGAAAGCCAGCGACAGGGCCGACTTCTTGTTGGCGGCCTGGTTGGCGTGGATGACGCCCTTCGAGGCGGCCTTGTCCAGGCTCTTGCTGGCGGACTGCATGAGCTCGAGCGCCTTGTCCTTCTCGCCCGCCGCGGCGGCCTCGCGGAACTTGCGGATCGAGGTGCGCAGCGCGGACTTCACCGACTGGTTACGCTGACGCGCAAGCTCGTTGGTGCGGATCCGCTTCATCTGGGACTTGATGTTGGCCACGCCGGTTTCCTCGTGTTCCTTCGTTTGGTGGGTATGCAGGATGCAAAGTCTTCGTGCGCGCACTACGAGAGGGGAAGTGCCGCGCCGACCGTCGAGGTTACCAGGCAACGTGCGCGGGTATGAAATCGGGCCTGTCCGCTACATGGCTGAAACCAGAAATTTATCGCCGTCCAACTGCGTGTTGCCCCTGCGTGATGGACCATTTTCCCATGACCCCCGCCGCGCCCGCCACGGGTCTTTCGAAGACAGACAGATCCTCCGCCCCAGCCCCCCTCGCCCCCGACCCTGCCGGAATCGCACGCCCGAAACCGGATAAAACGGGTGTTTTCGCCGGTTATCGGCCCGGGCGCTACGACCGGGCCTACGACGAGATGTTCGATCCCGCGGGCCGCGCGCGTGCGCCCTACCGGGGGATATTCAACGCACTGGCCACCATCGACGCCCAGGATCTGGCCGCCCGCGCCGAGGCCCTGGACCGCGCCTTCGTGGATCAGGGCATCACCTTCTCGCTGTCCGGGCAGGAGCGGCCCTTTCCGCTCGACCTGGTGCCGCGGGTGATCGCCGCCACCGAATGGACCAAACTCGAGCGCGGCATCAAGCAGCGCGTGCGCGCGCTCGAGGCGTTCCTGGCCGATGTCTACGGCGAACAGACCATCCTGCGCGACCGCGTGATTCCCAAACGCCTCGTCACCTCCTGTGACCACTTCCACCGCGAGGCCGCGGGTCTGGTGCCGCCCAACGGCGTCCGCATTCACGTCGCCGGCATCGACCTGGTCCGCGACGAGCACGGGGATTTCCGTGTGCTGGAAGACAATTTGCGCTCGCCCTCGGGTGTGTCCTACGTCATGGAGAACCGCCGCACCATGGCGCGCGTCTTCCCGGACCTGTTCGCCTCCCACCGGGTGCGGGCCGTCGGCGACTATCCGACCCATCTGCTGCGGGCCCTGCGTGCCGCCGCCGCGCCGAACGAGGCCGACCCGACCGTGGTCGTGCTCACCCCCGGCGTCTACAACTCCGCCTACTTCGAGCACTCGCTGCTGGCCCGGCAGATGGGCGTGGAGCTGGTCGAGGGGCGAGACCTGTTCTGCCGCGACAATGTCGTCTACATGCGCACCACCGCGGGCGAACGCCAGGTGGACGTCATCTACCGGCGCATCGACGACACCTTCCTCGACCCCATGCAGTTCCGCCCGGATTCCATGCTGGGCGTGGCCGGGATCCTGAACGCGGCCCGCGCGGGCACGGTGGTGCTGGCCAACGCGGTCGGCAACGGTGTCGGCGACGACAAGCTCATCTACACCTATGTGCCCGCCTTCATCGAGTACTACCTGGGCGAGAAGCCGATCCTGCCGAATGTGGACACCTACCGCTGTTGGGAGCCGGCCGAGCGCGACGAGGTGCTCGACCGGATCGCGGAACTGGTGATCAAGCCGGTGGAGGGCTCGGGCGGGTACGGCATCGTGATCGGCCCGGCGGCGGGCACTCGCGAGCTGGAGGCGACGCGGCGCAAGGTGCGCGCGAATCCGCGCGGCTGGATCGCCCAACCGGTCGTCCAATTGTCCACGGTGCCCAGCAAGATCGACGGCACGCTCGCGCCCCGGCACGTGGACCTGCGGCCCTTCGCCGTCAACGACGGCGACGACATCTGGGTGCTGCCCGGCGGTTTGACCCGGGTGGCGCTGCCCAAGGATTCCCTGGTGGTGAATTCCAGTCAGGGCGGCGGCAGCAAGGACACCTGGGTGCTGGCGCCCAGAACCTCTGTGGCGGAACGGGAATTGGCGGGTTCGCAGTTGGTCAGCGAACTGCAGATCGCCCCCGAACGCGATCAGTCGCGGGAAGCCTCTTCCACGCGGACCAATCAGCAGCAACAGTAGTAATCGGACAGCAGCAGTTATTTCGGAAACATCGGCGGCAACGGTGCTCGGCAGGTGGTTGAAGCGTTAGGTGGTCGGATCATGTTGGCGCGCAATGCCGAATCCCTGTTCTGGATCGGGCGTTACATCGAGCGAGCCGAATATACGGCGCGCATTCTGGATGTCGCGGTCCATCAGCTACTGGAGGACGCCACC
The DNA here is from genome assembly GCF_035818515.1 of Nocardia sp. CDC153. Taxonomy (NCBI): domain Bacteria; kingdom Bacillati; phylum Actinomycetota; class Actinomycetes; order Mycobacteriales; family Nocardiaceae; genus Nocardia; species Nocardia sp. CDC153. Next base: position 719,907 of record NZ_JAYKYU010000005.1, read on the forward strand.
GTCGATCCGGACCGCACCTCCCGGGTGCTGCTGCGGGTACTGGGCATCGAATCGCCCGCAGAGGAATTGGACGTCTGGTCGGTGACCGAGCTGGTGGCCTTCGGCCGCGACGGCGGGTCCATTGTCGATTCCATCAGCCGGGCCCGCGAGAATGCCCGGGGCGCAAGGGAAGTCACCTCCACTGAAATGTGGGAGTGCCTCAATGCCACCTACAACGGATTGGCGGCGGCCGAACGCGCGGCACGGGCGCTGGGGCCGCACGAGTTCTGCCACTACATCACCGACCGGGCCGCCATGTTCGCCGGACTCTCCGATTCCACCCTCAGTCGCGACGACGGCTATCGCTTCCTGCTGTTGGGCAGATCCATCGAACGCGTGGATATGACCGTGCGGCTGTTGCATTCACGCGCCGGTGACCGCACGTCCTCGCCCGCGTGGGTGACGGTATTGCGGTCGGCGGGCGCGCACGACCCGTATCTGCGCACCCATCGCGGCGTGCTCGACGCCAATCAAATCGCCGAATTCATTCTGCTGGACCGGCTTTTCCCGCGGTCGGTCTTCCATTCCCTGCGGGTCGCCGAGGCCTGCCTGCAGGAATTGGATCAACGCCCCAACTCCCGATTCGCGGCCCGCTACGAAGCCCACCGCCTGCTCGGCCGGGCGCGCAGCGAGCTGGAATTCATTCCGCCTGCCGGACTGCTCGAGGACCTGCCCGGCCGTCTGCTGTGGCTGCAACAGACGTGCCGTGAGGTCGGGGAAGCCGTGGCGCTCCAGTATTTCCACGCCGAATCCTGGGTGGCGTGGACCGGACTGCACGGCCGGGCCGTCGAGCGGGTGGAGGAATTGGCGTGAGCTGGCGGATGCGGGTGGTGCACACCACGGGATATGTCTATGACGCGCCGGTCACCCGGTCGTTCAACGAGGCCCGGCTGACGCCGCGGGCCGACAGTCGGCAGAACGTGATTCTGAGCCGGGTCGACACGGTGCCGTCCACGCGGTCGTATCGATATACGGACTACTGGGGGACGGCGGTGACCGCCTTCGATCTGCACGCTCCCCATACCGAATTGGAGGTCACGAGTGCCTCGGTCGTGGAGACCGAGCCCTTCGCCGGACCGGCCGAGGAGTTGTCCTGGGAGGAATTGCGTGACGACGCGGTCGCCGATCGCTTCGACGAGCTGCTGAATCCCACCGACTACGTGCCCCGCGAACGGCGGCTCGCCCCGATCGCCCGGCAGCTCGCGCGCGGCGTGCCGCCCGCGAAAGCGGTTGTCCGGGCCGCCGAATGGGTGCACCGGGAGATGAACTATCTGGCCGGAACCACCTCGGTGCACACCTCCGCCGTGCAGGCCTTCGCCGAACGGCAGGGCGTGTGCCAGGATTTCGCGCACCTGACCCTGCTGCTGTTGCGCACCATGGGGATTCCCAGTCGCTATGTCTCCGGCTATCTGCATCCCGATCCCGCCGCCGAGGTGGGCGACACCGTGGCGGGCCAGATGCACGCCTGGGTGGAGGCCTGGACCGGCCAGTGGTGGGGCTACGACCCGACCAACAACATCCCGGTCACCGAGCAACACGTATCCGTCGGTGTCGGACGTGATTACGCGGATGTGCCGCCGTTGAAAGGTATCTTCAGCGGGAGCGGCTCGACCGACCTCGAGGTCGTGGTGGAGATAACCCGCCTGGCCTGACATGTTCCGTCGGACAATACGAGCTCCCCTGCGAGCGGAAGGCAGCCGATGTCACCCACAGCTCAGGAAGTCGCCGAGGATCTGACCGACCTGCAACCGCCCAGTCTGATCCGCAAATTGTTCGCCGAATTCCTGGGCACCTTCGCACTGGTGCTGGGCGGCGTCGGCACCATGGTGCTGGCGGGAGACAAGGTCGGCTCGCTCGGCGTCGCACTGGCCTTCGGTCTGACCCTGCTGTTCCTGGTCTACTCCATCGGCCCGATCTCCGGCTGTCACGTGAACCCCGCCGTCACCGTCGGCCAGCTGCTGCTGGGCCGGGTGGGCATCGTGGTCGCCGCCGCCTACTGGGTCGCCCAGTTCCTCGGCGGTCTCGCCGCGGGCACGGTCATCTACGCCATCGCCAAGAACCTGCCCTCCTACGACCGCGCCAAAAACGGTCTGGGAGCGAATGGTTGGGGCGAGCACAGCCCGTCGAAGGTGGTGCTGGGCGAGGTCACCACCAATGGCTACGGCCTGGCGGCCGCCATCACCGTCGAGGTCATCCTCACCGCGCTGCTGGTCTTCGTGGTGCTGGCCTCCACCGACCAGCTTTCCGATATTCCCCTGGCGGGCCTGTCGACCGGTGCCGCGCTGTCCGTCGTCTACCTGATCGCGATCCCCGTCGACAACGGCTCGGTGAACCCGGCCCGCAGCCTCGGCGTCGCGTTCTATCAGGACGGCGCACCCGCGCAGCTGTGGGTCTTCATCGTCTTCCCGCTCATCGGCGGCGTCCTGGGCTCCCTCGTCTACGGGATGATCTACGGCCGCTCCCGCAACATGATTTCCTGATAGCTCTCGATCCCGACCCCCGCTCCGTTCCGGAGCGGGGGTCGGCTGTGTATCGGAAGTGCGCTAGTGCCAGTGGTATTCGGCGCAGAGCCGATGTGCCACCCGGTCGAAGGTCTTGCGCGGCAGGATCGCGCCCTCGCGGCGGATACCCATTTCGGGGACGTCGAGGACGCGATCCAAGCGCACCCAGCTGTCACGGCCCGCGCTGTCCCACGCGCCCGCGCCGATGCCGACCCAGTTGTGATGGTGCGCGTGTTCGGCATTGGAGGACAGCATCAGTCCGAGCAGGGTCTTGCCCTCGCGGCCGACCACCAGGACCGGACGGTCCTTGCCATTGTTCGGGTCCTCTTCGTAGGGGACCCAGGTCCAGACGATCTCACCCGGATCGGCCCGCCCGTCCAATTGCGGGCTGTAGACGATCTGCCGCGCGCGTTCGTGGGAGGGGACCCCGGCCGAGGACGTCGGCCGCACCGACACCCCCGGACCCTGCCGCGGGGTCCCCATGGCGCGCAGTGCGCGGTCCCACACGCTCGACTGCCGCACCCGCCCGATCAACTTCGGGGCCTGGTTCGTGACGAGCTGGGTCCCCTGCTCCTTGGCCACGATCCCCAACTGCTTCCCCAGAGCGTTCCACCTGCCAGCCATGTCCGGCAGCCTAACGGCGTGCCACGGGTTTCTCATCCGGGCCGGATTCGCCTGCGGCGATGGGCCGTTCGCGTGCCGACGCGGCCGGGGCGAGGACATCCGGTCCAGCACCGTAGACTGGCACGTTGACATGCCGCTGTTTCGCCATGCCGAGGAGTGACTCCGATTAGCAGCTTCGCCGACAAGACGTTCACCGATCCCAGCCGGATCAGGAACTTCTGCATCATCGCGCACATCGACCACGGGAAATCGACCCTGGCCGATCGCATGCTGCAACTCACCGGAGTGGTCGAGGAGCGTGCCATGCGCGCCCAGTACCTGGACCGCATGGATATCGAGCGGGAACGCGGCATCACCATCAAGGCGCAGAACGTGCGCCTGCCGTGGCAGGTCGACGGCGAGGACTACGTCCTGCACCTGATCGACACCCCCGGCCACGTCGACTTCACCTACGAGGTGTCGCGCGCGCTCGAGGCGTGTGAGGGCGCGGTGCTGCTGGTCGACGCCGCACAGGGCATCGAGGCGCAGACCCTGGCCAACCTGTACCTGGCCATGGAGCGCGATCTCACGATCATCCCGGTGCTCAACAAGATCGACCTCCCGGCCGCCGACCCGGACCGCTACGCCGCCGAGATCGCGCACATCGTGGGCTGTGAGCCCGAGGACGTGCTGCGGGTCTCCGGCAAGACCGGCGTCGGTGTGCCGGAACTGCTGAACAAGGTGATCGCCGAGATCCCCTCGCCGGTCGGCGATGCCGACGCGCCCGCCCGCGCGCTCATCTTCGACTCGGTCTACGACACCTACCGCGGCGTGGTCACCTACGTGCGTGTGGTGGACGGCAAGCTCACCCCGCGCTCGAAGATCAAGATGATGTCGACCGGCGCGCAGCACGAACTGCTCGAGATCGGCATCGTCTCGCCCGAACCCAAGCCCACCACCGGCCTGGGCGTCGGCGAGGTGGGTTACCTCATCACCGGCGTGAAGGACGTGCGCCAGTCCAAGGTCGGTGACACCGTCACCACCGCGCGCGACGGGGCGACCGAGGCGCTGGCCGGGTATCAGGACCCGCGGCCCATGGTCTACTCCGGCCTCTACCCGCTCGACGGCTCCGACTACCCGGACCTGCGCGACGCGCTGGACAAGCTGCAGCTCAACGACGCCGCGCTGACCTATGTGCCGGAAACCTCGGTGGCCCTGGGCTTCGGCTTCCGCTGCGGCTTCCTCGGACTGCTGCACATGGAGATCACCCGCGAGCGCCTGCAGCGCGAATTCGGCCTGGACCTGATCTCCACCGCGCCCAACGTGATCTACCGGGTGGTCATGGAGGACGGCACCGAACACGTGGTCACCAACCCGTCGTTCTGGCCGGAGGGCAAGGTGCGGCAGATCTTCGAGCCGATCACCAAGTGCACCGTGATCGCGCCGAGCGAATTCGTCGGCACCATCATGGAACTGTGCCAGTCCCGCCGCGGCGAGCTGCTCGGCATGGACTATCTGTCGGAGACCCGCGTGGAGATGCGCTACACGCTGCCCATGGCGGAGATCATCTTCGACTTCTTCGACTCGCTGAAGTCGCGCACCCGCGGCTACGCCTCGCTCGACTACGAGGAGGCGGGCGAACAGCAGGCCGAGCTGGTCAAGGTGGACATCCTGCTGCAGGGCGAGGCGGTCGACGCGTTCTCGGCCATCGTGCACAAGGATGCAGCGCAGGCCTACGGCCACAAGATGACCACCAAGCTGCGCGAACTCATCCCGCGCCAGCAGTTCGAGGTGCCGATTCAGGCGGCCATCGGCTCGAAGGTCATTGCGCGCGAGAACATTCGGGCGATCCGCAAGGACGTGCTCGCCAAGTGCTACGGCGGTGACATCAGCCGTAAGCGCAAGTTGCTCGAGAAGCAGAAGGAAGGCAAGAAGCGCATGAAGACGATCGGTCGCGTCGACGTGCCGCAGGAAGCCTTCGTGGCGGCGCTGAGCACGGACTCCGCGTCCGACAAGTCGAAGAAGTAAGAGCGACCTCTCGAGACTCTCGTGCCCCGCTGCCTGTCGGCAGCGGGGCACGGTGCTAGCTGGGGAATGTTGGTGTGGGCTGCGGGTGCGAGCCGGTGGGGTTGGCAGCGGGGCACGGTGCTTGTAGGGTTCGGGAACTTGATCTTCCGCCGGTCAGGCTCCGGGTTCGGTAAGCAGGCGGAAAATGGGGCTTCCGTACTGATATGCCGGGTGACAAGCTATGTGACGCACCGCTGTGCACACCGCCCCCGACCTGGTGGATGTGACAGACCGGTTATCCGGAAATAGGGTGTGAAACGAGTTTGGTTCGGTGAACCGCCTGACGGATCGCCGGAGCCCTGAGAGCGGAGCCTTGTATGACACGTGATCTGCCCTTCGACGACGCTGCCGATACCGAGGACAACGGCGGAGACGCCGCCTATCGCATTGCCAACGGTGTCGCGCGCGTGGCCAGGGCGGGCGCGTATGTCACCGGCGGCGCTCTCATCGCGGCGGGCGGCAGCCGCGGTGGCACCCCGGCCATCACCCACGACTCCCAGAACACGGGACTGGTCAACGATCCGCAGCCGCAGACGCCCAGCCCGACCATCACCTTCCCGGACCTGACGCCGGACTCGATCCCCCCGCATCACGGGTCGACCCCGGTCCTGCCGGTGAACGCCCCCTTCGCCCACCTCGACGGCGCCCAGCACGGCACCGATGCGGGCATGTTCCCGACCTCGTTCGACGCGATCCCGCAGCCCGAGACCCCCGTCAACGGTTTCCACGGACTCGGCCTGCCCGACAACGAATCCGCGGGCATGGGTCTGCCCACGTACGGCACGCACCCGAACTTCACCCTGCCCACCATGGGCAACGAACAGTCGGACACCGCGACCGCCCAACCGCACCTGCCGACCCTGGATCAGCAGCAACCGGCCTTCCAGCTGCCCGGCACCACGACCGGCGGCTTCCACCTACCCGGCACCGACGGCATGCACCTGCCCGGCCTGCCGGGCGCGCCCTCGATCCCCGGCATCGACACCGGCCACGCCTTCGACGGCATCGGCGGGACGCCGGGCCAGGGGACGGGTGTATTCGTCGGCACCGATTGGTCTTTCGACGCGCATGTCGGTCTGGACGGCGCGTGGGTGCACTCCAACCTGTCGGTGAACGTGGGCGTCGGCGCGGTCGGACATCAGCTCGACGCCTTCGGCCAGCAGCTGGGACAGGGGATTTCACACGTCCCCGAGAACACGACGCTGCCCAACAACGGTGGCGCGCCCAGCCTGCCGGGCGCCACCACGCCCAAAGACATGGGCACGCCGTTCAATTCGCCGGGTGCCAACGCGCCCGCGAATGCCATTCCGGGACACGGCACCTCCACGATTCCCGGTTCCGGGAACCCCGAGTCGCCGACCGCGACCTCGCCGACTTCGGCTGTGCCGGGCGCGAATTCGCCGATCGCGCCGGGCGCTTCGAGCGCCGCGCCGCTGAGCTCCTCGACCGCGCCCGCGGGTGCGCTCGGTGCGTCCAGCCCGGCCGCCGTGTCGAGCCCGCTGAGCCTCGGCACCGCGCCCGCCGCGCCCGCGCCCATAACCCTCACTCCCGCACCGGCTCCGGTCGCCGCGCCCGTGGCGCCCGCCCCGGTCGCCCCGGCCGTGGTGGTACCCGTCGCGGTGGCCCAGCCGGTCACCGTGACCCCGTTGCAGACCACGATTCAGCCCGACGCCGCCAACCAGCCGATCGCGAATCTGCTGTCGACACACGGTGGTCCGTCGCCGCTGACCGCGCCCGCCGCCGTCGCGCCCGCCCTCTTCGATCACGGCCGTGCGCCGGTGCTGGCCAGCAGTGAGCCGAACGCGCCCGGCCATCCGACGACTCTGGTGGACAAGTCCGTCCCGCTGACGGCCGCGCCGACGCCCGCGCCGCACGTGAGCACCCCGGAAAAGGTCGATCCCTCCCCGGTGTTCACCACCGTGCCGGTCCCGACCAAGATCCCGGGCCTGGACACCGACATCACCAAGCCCGGCGGCACCCCGGTGACCACGCCGGTCACCCCGCCGACCAATACCGGCGGCAAGGACGACACCACCAAGCCGCACACCCCGACCGATGACGCCGGAACCCGCGGCGGCACACCGACGGTCACCGTGCCCACCGACGACGCCGTGCCGACCCACCAGCCGACCGTCACCAACCCGGCGCACCCGACCCAGCCGGAGGTGTCGGTCCCGACGGTCGCGCCGACCGTGCCGGATTCCTCGGGTCACGGTGGGCAGCCCAGTGTTTCGGTCGCGCCCGTGCCGACCACGATGGCGCCGGTCCCCACACAGGCACCCCTGACCACGGTGCCCCACGTCGATCCGGTACCCGCCAAACCCATAGCGGACCAGTACGATTCGAGCCATCACGGGCTGCCGGTCGCGGCCGACGCGGGCACCCATGCCCTCGGCCTGCACGATGGCGGTCTGTTGACGCACGACGCGGGTCTGTTCTCCGCCGTCGTGCCCGATGCGACGGTCGTCGATACCCACTCCCCGGTGTTCGGTCCGGGCGATCACACGCTGCTGCTGTGAGCGCTGCCGAACGTCAGCTACTGGTGAAGAATCCCGACGCACTGGGTCCGCTCGTCGAGCTCGTCGACCGACTGCTCGAACTGACCCACGCCTCCGGCCGCCTAGACCTATCCGGCCGCCTCGGCATCGCCCGCGCCCGCCTGACCGATCCGCGAGTGCGGCTGGTCGTGGTCGGCGAATCCCGCAGCGGGATGAGCACGCTGGTCAATAGCCTGGTCGGGGCCGCGGTGAGCGCCACCGAGGGGCGGCCCAGCGTGCCGGTGATCGCGGAGTACGGCCCCAAGGCCGCGGCGACGTTGGTGAAGGCGGGCCCGGGCGGCACCGCCGAGCGCACCCCCGTCGATCCGCAGCAGGCGTTGGCCGAACTGGCCTCCGGTGAGGTGATCCGGGCCGAGTTCACCCAGCCCAGCCCGCTGTTGGCCGAGGGCTTCGTGGTGTTGGACGCGCCCGGTTCGCCCGGTGACACTCCGGCCACCTGGTCGCTCATCGCCGCCGCGGACGCGGTGCTGTACGTCGCCGACGCGCGCGCCCCGTTCACGCCCGCGCAGATCGAACAGCTGCAACGCATTCGGCAGGTGTGCCCGACGGTCGTCTGTGTGCTCAACAAGATCGACCAATACCCGCAGTGGCCGCAGGTGCAGCAGCACGACCGGCAGCTGCTCGACGACGCGGGACTGGCCTTCGCCGTCGCCCCGGCCTCGGCGCGCCTGCACGAGCACGCCGCCGCCCAGCACGACGAACAGCTGGATCTGGAATCCGGTGTGCCGCAACTGCTCGAGCATCTGCGCTCCTACGTGCTGGGCCGCGCCGACACGGTGGCCATCCAGGCCGCGGTGCGCGATATCGCGCTCATCACCGACCATCTGGCGCTGGCGTTGCGCAGCGAGGCCGAGACGCTGCGGGATCCGCAGCGGCTCACCGTGATCACCGAACAGCTGCGCCGCACCCGCGAGGAGGCCGAGCAACTGCGTCAGCGCACCGCCAACTGGCAGGTGACGCTGGCCGACGGCGCGGGCGAGCTGATGGCCGACACCGAACACGATCTGCGGCACCGGCTGCGCAGCCTCATTCGCGATGCCGAGGCGGACATCATGAAGGGCGATCCGTCCAAGGGCTGGGCCGATTTCGGCGCGGACCTGGACGCCAAGATCTGCGAGGCGGTGGAGGAGAACTTCGTCATCGCCCACTACCGTTCGGTGGAGCTGGCCGAGCAGGTGGCCGCCAAGTTCCCCGAGAGCGGTATCCCCACCCCGGATCTCAAGCTCGACAATCCGGGCGATGTCGGCGCGGTGCTGGAGCCGGTGGCCGCGCTGGACAAGCTGGACAGCTCCAAAACGGTTGTCACACAGCAGTTCCTGACCGCGCTGCGCGGTTCCTACGGCGGTCTGCTCATGGTCGGTCTGATCACCAGCCTGCTGCACATGTCGCTGGTGAACTGGTATTCCGCCGGAGCGGCCGTGCTCTTGGGCGTGCACGCGCTGTGGGAGGACCGCAAGACCCGCCGCCAGCGCCGCCAGGCCGAGGCCAAGGTCGCGGTGGCGCGGCTCATGGACGATGTGATCTTCCAGGTGAGCAAGGAGTCCCGGTACCGGCTGCGCGCGGTACAGCGCAGCCTGCGCGATCACTTCACCGAGATCGCCACGGCCACCCTGCGTTCGGTGGACGCCTCGCTGCGGGCCGCCGAAGAGGCGGCGACCGTGCACTCGGGTGCGGGTCGCGAGGCCCGGCTCACCGAGATCGAGCGGTCGCTGGTGCGGCTGCGCGAGATCCGCGAGAGCGCCGACGCCCTCGGCGAAAACCCCGCGTACTGAAGAAAATCGGCCGCCGACGCGGCCGATTTCCTTTGTTCAGCGTCCGGGGTGGGCCGGGTTGAAGGTGCTCGCGGTGCGGGAGTCCTCGGCCCGGATCACGTGCATGACGGCATTGATCAAGGCCAGGTGGGTGAACGCCTGGGGGAAGTTGCCCAGGTGCCGCCCGGTGCGCGAATCGATCTCCTCCGCGTACAGCTTGAGCGGGCTGGCGTAGCCGAGCAGCCGTTCGCACAGCTGCCGGGCGCGTGCCACCTCGCCGATCTCCACCAGCGCCGACACCAGCCAGAACGAGCAGATGGTGAACGACCCCTCCGCGCCGGAGAGCCCGTCGTCGGTGGTGTCGGTGCGATAGCGCAGCACCAGGCCGTTCTCGGTGAGCTCGTCGGCGATGGCCAGCACGGTGGCCCGCACCCGGTGGTCGGTGGGCGGCAGGAAGCGGGTCAGCACCACCAGCAGCAGCGAGGCGTCGAGGGTGTCACTGCCGTAGCTCTGGGTGAACACGCCCGCGGCGTTCACGCCATTGTCGAGGATGTCGGCGCGGATCTCGTCGGCGATGTCGTGCCACTTCTTGGCGTAGTCGAATTCCCCGTGTAGCTCGGCCAGTTTCGCGCCGCGGTCCAACGCCACCCAGCACATGACCTTGGAGGAGGTGAAGTGCTGCGGCTCGCCGCGCACCTCCCAGATGCCGCGATCGGGCTTGCGCCAGTTCTCGATCGCCGCCTGCACCTGCCGCTCCAGCATTGGCCACAACGTTTCCGGCACCTGCTGGCGCGATTTCACGTGCAGGTAAACCGAATCCAGGATGGTGCCCCAGATATCGTGCTGGTCCTGGTTGTAGGCCCCGTTGCCGATGCGCACCGGCCGCGCGCCGTCGTAGCCGGACAGGTTGGGCAGCTCGGATTCGGTGATCTCGCGTTCCCCGCCGATGCCGTAGAGCACCTGCAGCGGAACGGCTTTCCCGTCACCGTCGGTGGCCACGTCGTGCAGGAAGGCGAAGAAGTCGTCGGCCTCGCGATCCAGTCCGAGCGTGTAGAGGCCCCACAGCGCGAAGGTGGAGTCACGCACCCAGGTGTAGCGGTAGTCCCAATTGCGTTCCCCGCCCGGGGTTTCCGGCAGCGAGGTGGTCGCCGCGGCCAGCAGCGCGCCCGTCGGCGCGTAGGTCAGGCCCTTCAGGGTGAGTGCGCTGCGTTGCAGGAACCCCCGCCACGGGTGATCCGGGAAGCGGCCCTGGGTGATCCACTGCCGCCAATACTCGGTGGTCTGCCACATCTTGTCGGCCGCTTCGGCGAAGGTGCGCGGCGGCGGCAGATCCGACCAGGACAGCGCGACGAAGACCTGGTCGCCCTCCTTCATGCGGGTGCGGGCCCGCGCCTCCCGGCCCTCCAGCCCGAGCCGCAGGTCGGTGGTGAGGGTCAGGGTGGGGCAGCCCTCGATATCGCAGGTGGCGCTGGCCCGTTCGTAGACGTCGCCGCTGTAGTTCCAGTTGGCCGGGCCGCGGTGGTAGTCGAAGGCGGGTTCGCAGCTCATCTCCAGCTCGACCACGCCGTTCACGCACTTCACCGTGCGCAGCAGCATGTGCTCGGCATCCCAGTCCATGGGGGTGCGCTTGTGGGTGCGGCTGCGCGAGCGGTTGTTGTGCCACGGGCCCAGCACCAGCGCGTCGCGCACGATGAGCCAGCCGGTCTCGGTCTGCCAGGTGGTCTCCACGATCAGCCCGCCCGGCAGATACCGGCGGGCGGCGGGCACATTGCGGCCGTAGGGGCCGAGGCGGAAGTGCCCGGCGCTGCGGTCGAGCATGGCCCCGAAGATGCTGGGGGAGTCCGGTCGCGGCACGCACATCCACTCCACCGAGCCATTGCGGGCGATGAGGCAGTTGGTTTCGCAGTCGGACAGGAAGGCGTAGTCGTCGATGGGGGGAAACACCGAATGATGCATACCACCGCTCGCCGACGGCAGATAGTTGTCCGCGAGCGAGGGATCGGTGCGGTCGATACCCTCGCGCGGGGCGTCTACCGGGGACGGATCGTCATAATCGGCGATGGGATCGACCCCGAGCTCGCTACCGAGCGGCCGCTCGACAGACTCCGGTTCGTCGTACGAATCCATAACAGACATGATCCCACCCGTCGCCCACCACCACCCTTCAACGGAGGCCTACGGCCGCTCCCTTTGTGGCCCGAATCGTCCACTACCGGTCCGTCGGCGTAGGTTGGGTTCGTGCATGCGATTGCTAATTGGTGGGACAGCGTCGAACTGTGGGTAGCGGGCCTGCCCTTCATTCCCCAGTTCGCCGTGGTGCTGGCCGCCATGGTGCCGGTCTGCCTGGCCATCGCCTACGTGTTGGACCGCACCCTGCGGGTGGTGCTGCGCGCGCTGGGCCGCGATCGGATCGCCGCCCGCGAGGCCACCGTGGCCGCCACCGCGCAGCCGCGTCGCGTGCGGAAGGAAGCCGCCTGAGATGCCGCGTTCTCGTGTCCAGCTTGCCCTGATCGCACTTCTTGTTCTCGTAGTCGTCGCCTGGTTGTTCACTCGCTGAATCGGTTTCGGTACCGCTGCGGCGAATTCTCCGCGTACTGTGCAGACCCATGTCAACAACCGATGAAGGTCTGGAAGTGGAGACCCTGTTGTCCGAAGAGGACTTCGACGACGAGCCCCGTCTGATCGCCACCCACTATTGCGGCCCGGACGAGGCCATCGAGATGGTGAAGGCCGCCCAGCTGCTCGGCCTGGGCGTCAAGCTCAGCAACCGCATCCGCCCCGACGAGGAAGATGCCGAGAGCGCCACCGAGGAGTGGCTCCTCGACATCTTCGAAACCCCGCCGGTCGTCGACGCCGAGGACTAATCGTCCGATCCTCGGATTCGCTTGCCCAGCTTCGAGAGTGTTTCGCCGACTTCCTGACCCACCGTGCCGACCGTCTCGCCGAAATCTCGGCCCAGGTTGCGCACGGTGCGGATCAGGGGGTCCTCGGACTGCTCGAAGTTCTGCCGGTAGGACCGCGCCGCGTGCTTGATCTCCTCGGAGATGCGCGCGTTCTTGTCCTGATCGCGGCGCGGGTACTGGCCGTCGAGCATCCGGTCGTAGTCGCCGCTGGCGATCCAGCGCCGCAGTTCGGCCGCGCGCAGTACCGAGAACGGGTGGGTCTGCAATTCCAGGTTCAGCAGTTTGAGCACGCCGTCGCGCAGGTCGCCCGCGCGGTCGTAGGCGTCGGCCTGTTCCAGGAACGACGCGTGGCTCATCTGGTCCACCCGGGATCCGCCCGCGAGCTTCATGTGGACCCGCACCGACGCCTCGACGTCCTGTCCGACCAGCAGTCCGGCCCGGTCGCCGGAGAGTTCGGACTTGCGGCTCCACTCCATCAGGGCCGCGATGATCGCGCGAACGGCCCAGCCGCCCACCGGCATCCAGCCGATGCTGTCGGCGATTCGCATGAGATGCATGAGCATGGTCCGGTAGACCGCGTGCCCGGACAGCGCGTGCCCGAGCTCGTGGCCGACCACGAACCGCAGCTCCTCGGGATCGAGCAGATCCAGCAGCCCGGTGGTGAGCACGATGAAGGGCCGGTCCATGCCGATGGTGAAGGCGTTGGCCTCCGGCTGCTGCAGCACGAACATCTCCGGCGTGCGCTGCGCGTCGAGGATCTTGACCGCGTCGGCGCGCAGCTGATGGATGCTCTTGAACTGCCGCTCGTCGACCCGCACCGCGGTCGCCAGGTACATGAGCCGGTGCTGGCGCTCCTGCAGCAGCCCGGACAGGGTGCGCAGCAGGGTGTCGAATCCGGCGAGCTGGCGTAGTCCGACCAGGGCGGTGCGGTCGGCCGGATGCTCCCAGGCGCGCGTGCTGATACCCGGGAATTCCCGTCGTATGCGGGCCGGTGTGGTCATCGATGTCCCCCAAGGATCTCGAGAAGCGCCGGATTTCCCGGAAAATTCCGGTGATTCGCGGCAGAACAGGTCGCTCTGCTACAGTCTGCCCCGTGTCATCGAGTGTTGTGCCCCAGGTCCGCCATGAATTGGCGTTGATTGCTGTGGGCTGCCTCGTGGTCGCGGATATTCACTGTCGTTGATTGCCGACCGGGCACTGCTGCACCGTCTGAGTAGACTGGCGCGCGCACCTTTTCGCAGTTCGTGTTCGTCCCCCCGGCGGCCCTCGGGCCGGAGCGCCACCGTCGCATGGTTCCCGCGGCGGGTCTACGGCAGTACGCAATCTTCCCGCCGGTCGACGTGACTACCGGCGGGGGTCCCCCGGAAAGGTCCACGCCGATGTTCCGCACTACCCGTCTCTCTCGCCGATCTACCTTCGCCGTCGCCGCGACGGCCGTTGTCGCCACCGTGCTGACCGCCTGCGGCGGCGGCTCGAGCGACACCAAGGACGGCGGCCAGGCCACGAGCGGTGGCGGCACCGTGAACCTGTACGCGTACTCGGTGGCCAAGGCCGCCTACGACAAGGTGACCCCGGTCTTCAACAAGACCGACGCGGGCAAGGGCGTGCAGTTCCAGGCCTCCTACGGCCCGTCGGGCGATCAGTCCCGCAAGGTCAAGGACGGCGCGGAGGCCGACTTCGTGAGCTTCTCCGTCGAGCCCGACATCACCCGCCTGGTGGATTCCGGCCAGGTCGACGCGAGCTGGAACGCCGACGCCAACAAGGGCGTCCCGTTCGGTTCGGTCGTCGCCATCGCGGTCCGCAAGGGCAACCCCAAGGGCATCAAGACCTGGGACGACCTGCTCAAGCCGGGCATCGAGGTGGTCACCCCCAACCCGTTCTCCTCGGGTTCGGCCAAGTGGAACCTGTTGGCCCCCTACGCCGCCAAGAGCGAGGGCGGCAAGAACCCGCAGGCCGGTCTGGACTACCTGAGCCAGCTGCTGGGCCACGTGCACGTGCAGCCGAAGTCGGGCCGCGAGGCCACCGACACCTTCCTGCAGGGCACCGGCGACGTGCTGATCAGCTACGAGAACGAGGCCATCTTCTCCGAGCAGAAGGGTGATCCGATCGAGCACTTCATCCCGGACACCACCTTCCGCATCGACAACCCGGTCGCGGTGCTCAAGAACGCCAAGAACCTGAAGCAGGCCACCGCGTTCCGCGACTTCCTCTACACCACCGACGCCCAGCAGGCGTTCGCGGACGCCGGCTTCCGTCCGGTCGACCCGAAGGTGGTCGCCGACCACGCCAAGGACTTCCCGACCCCGGCCAAGCTGTACACCATCGCGGACCTGGGTGGCTGGAAGACCGTCGACAAGGAGCTGTTCACCCCGAACACCGGTTCGGTCGCGCAGATCTACGACAAGGCCACCAAGTAGTCGGGTGACCTGCGACACAAGCGATACTCGACACTGTGAGTGACAGCAGTTCGAACGCCGGAACCGATCTCGGTTCCGGCGTTTCGATAGACGACAACCCGCGGCGGCCGGGTGCGGGGCGGCTCCGCTCCTGGTTCCGGGTGAGCGGGTCGGTGGGCCCGCTCGGGATCGGCACCTCGGTGCTGTGGCTCAGCATCATCGTGCTGCTGCCGTTGGCGGCGCTGACCGTCAAGTCCTTCGACGACGGTTGGTCCGGATTCTGGGACGCGGTGACCGCGCCCGCCGCGCTGGACGCCCTGCGGGTGACCGTGTTGGTCTCGGTCATCGTGACGGCCATCAATGTGGTGATGGGCACGCTCATCGCGTGGGTGCTGGTGCGGGACGACTTCCCGGGCAAGGGCATCGTGAACGGCTTCATCGATCTGCCGTTCGCGCTGCCCACCATCGTGGCCAGCATCGTGCTGTTGGCGCTGTACGGCCCGCAGTCGCCGTTGGACATTCACCTCAATGCCACCCAGCCCGGTCTGGTGGTGGCGCTGGCGTTCGTGACGCTGCCGTTCGTGGTGCGCTCGGTGCAGCCGGTGCTCATCGAGGCCGACCGGGACGTGGAGCAGGCGGCCGCGTCGCTGGGCGCGGACAACTGGACCACCTTCCGGACCATCATCCTGCCCACGCTGGCCCCGGCCATCGTGAGCGGTTCGGGTCTGGCCTTCGCCCGTGCCATCGGCGAATACGGGTCGGTGGTGCTGATCGGCGGCGGCATTCCGAAGAAGACGCAGATGGCCTCGCAGTACATCCAGCAGCAGATCGAGGTGGACCGGCCGGTGAACGCCGCCGCGGTGTCCGTGGCGCTGCTGGCGATCTCGCTGCTCACCCTGTTCGTCCTGCGGGTCACCGCGGACCGCCTGGCGCGCAAGGAACGGGAGGCGTAGATGAAAGTCGGCTTCTGGACGAAGATCTCGCTGCGCACGGTGGCGCTGGCGTATCTGTTCATCCTGCTGCTGGTGCCGCTGGGCATCATCCTGTGGCGCACCTTCGAACGCGGTCTCGGCGCGTTCTTCGATTCGATCACCACGCCCGCGGCCATCTCGGCGTTCAATCTGACGCTGACCATCGTGGCGATCACGGTGCCGGTGAACGTGATCTTCGGCGT
Organism: Nocardia sp. CDC153; assembly: GCF_035818515.1. Lineage (NCBI taxonomy): Bacteria > Bacillati > Actinomycetota > Actinomycetes > Mycobacteriales > Nocardiaceae > Nocardia > Nocardia sp. CDC153. The sequence goes on from NZ_JAYKYU010000005.1 coordinate 735,899, forward strand.
GATCATCGCGATCGCGCTGGTGCGCGGAAAGTTCCCGGGCCGCAACCTGCTGCAGGCCGTGGTGGACCTGCCGATGGCGACTTCGCCGGTGGTGGTGGGTGTTTCGCTGATCCTGCTGTGGGGTGCCAACGGCTGGTTCGGCGGGCTGGAGAGCCACGGGTTGAAGATCATCTTCAATCTGCCGGGCATGATCATCGCGACCATCTTCGTGACGCTGCCGTTCGTGGTGCGCGAGGTCGAACCGGTGCTGCACGAGATCGGCGACGATCAGGAGCAGGCCGCGGCCACGCTGGGCGCGTCGGGCTGGCAGACGTTCTGGCGCATCACCCTTCCGGCGATCCGCTGGGGCCTGACCTACGGCATCGTGTTGACCGTGGCCCGCGCGCTGGGCGAATTCGGCGCGGTGATCATGGTTTCCACCGGTCTGCCCGGCAAGTCGCAGACGCTCACGCTGCTGGTGAACGGGCGATACGTCAACGATCACAACACCTTCGGCGCGTACTGCGCGGCGACCCTGCTCATGGGCATCGCCCTCGTTGTCCTTCTGCTCATGACCCTTCTAGAACGCAAGCGGGGCACTGCCAAATGATCACCGTGACCAATGCGAACAAGCGCTACGGCAGCTTCGCCGCCCTCGACGACGTCAGCATCGACATTCCGTCGGGCGAGCTGACCGCGCTGCTGGGCCCGTCCGGTTCGGGCAAGTCGACGCTGCTGCGCTCGATCGCGGGACTCGAGAACCTCGACACCGGCGTGGTCACCATCGCGGGCAAGGACGTCACCAATGTGGTGCCGCAGAAACGCGATATCGGTTTCGTGTTCCAGCATTACGCCGCGTTCAAGCACATGACCGTGCGCGACAATGTGGCCTTCGGGCTCAAGATCCGCAAGCGGCCCAAGGGCGAGATCAAGAAGAAGGTCGACGACCTGCTCGAGATCGTCGGCCTGGACGGCTTCCAGCACCGGTATCCGGCGCAGCTGTCGGGTGGTCAGCGTCAGCGCATGGCCCTGGCCCGCGCGCTGGCCGTGGATCCGCAGGTGCTGCTGCTGGACGAGCCGTTCGGCGCGCTGGACGCGAAAGTCCGTGCGGACCTGCGCACTTGGCTGCGTCGGCTGCACGAGGAAGTGCACGTCACCACCGTGCTGGTCACCCACGACCAGGAGGAGGCCCTGGATGTGGCCGACCGCATCGCGGTGATGAACAAGGGCCGCATCGAGCAGGTCGGCAGCCCGGAGGACGTGTACGACCGGCCCGCCAATGAATTCGTCATGTCGTTCCTGGGCGCGGTGGCCAAGCTCAACGGACATCTGGTGCGGCCGCACGACATTCGCGTCGGCCGGGATCCGAGCATGGCGCTGGCCGCGCACGAGGGCACCGCGGAGTCCGCGGGCGTCACCCGGGCGACGGTGGAGCGGGTGGTGCACCTCGGCTTCGAGGTGCGGGTGGAACTGCGCAACGCCGCGACCGGTGATCTGTTCACCGCGCAGGTCACCCGCGGTGACGCCGAGGCGCTGCACCTGGCCGAGGGTGAGACCGTCTACGCCCGCGCCACGCGCATTCCGGAGCTGCCCGTCTCGTAAGTTCGTCCCATTTAAGCGATTTCGGCCGGAAATCACGACACGCCCATACCGACCGCCATTTGGCGAGTCGCCTCGAGCCGTGTACGCCGGGCCCTGCGCTGCCGTAGCGTGAGGCCGGGAACGTGCAGGTCCAGAGGGGATAATCGGACGTGACGAGTGCGGGCGGCAGGGACAACTTCACGGGCGGACGCGTCGGGGTCATCGGCGCGGGCATCGCGGGACTGGCGACCGCGAAGGTGCTGCGGGACGACGGATTCGAGGTCGTCGTCTTCGACAAGGAGGACGCCCCGGGCGGTGTGTGGATCGAATCGCGCACCTATCCGGGCTTGCGCACCAACAATTCCCGCGACACCTACGCCTACACCGATCATCCGTATCCGGAGTCGGCCGATGTGTTCCCCACCGCCGGACAGGTGCGCGAGTATCTCGCCTCGTATGTGGACCGGTTCGGATTGGCCCCGATGCTGCGGCTGTCCACCGAGGTGATTCGGGTGTCGGAGGTGACCGACGGCTTCGAGCTGAAGGTGTGCGGGCCGGACGGCGTCGAGGATCTGCGCTTCGATTTCGTGGCGGTGTGCGCGGGGGTGTTCTCCACACCGCAGGTCCCGGATATCGAGGGCGGCAACGAGTTCGGGGGCGTGCTGCTGCATTCCAGCCAGGCCGTCGATCCGGGGCTGGTCGCCGGGCGGCGGGTGATCGTGGTCGGGGCGGGAAAGTCGGCGCTGGACTGCGCGGCGTGGGCGGGGGAGCACGCGCGCGAGTGCACGCTGGTGTTCCGCAAGCCGCATCCCATGCTGCCGCGGTTCCTGCCGGGCGGGACGCCGTCGGATCGGACGATTCTGAATCGCTTCGCCGAGTCGTTCTTTCGGTATCACCGGCAGAGCCGGATCGAGCGGTTCCTGCACGGGCCGGGCAAGAAGATGACCGAACGGTATTGGCGGGTGATCTCGGCCGTCATGCGAATGCTGCTGCGCTCGCCGAAGATCATGACGCCCGATGCGCCGCTGCCCGCCGGAATCGAGAACCTCGGTGTCGGCGACGAGTTCTTCCGGATGGCGCGGCGCGGGCGAATCGCCTTGCGGCGGGACAGCATTGCCGCGTTCCCCGGGGGAACGGCGGTCCAACTCGCCAGCGGCCAGCGGCTCGAGGCCGATGTGATCGTCTTCGCCACCGGCTGGCGGCAGGAGCTGGAATTCCTCGCACCGGACCTGGAGAAGACCGTGCGGTCCGAGGGGCGGTTCCGGCTGTACCGCCACATCCTGCCCCCGACCCTGCCGCGGCTGGGCTTCATCGGCTACGGGTCCTCCGACGCCTGCCAGCTCAGCGCGGAGGTCTCGGCGCACTGGCTCTCCCAGCATTTCCTCGGCGAGCTGAACCTGCCCACGGCCGACGACATGCACAGCGAGATAACACGAGTCGGCGAATGGCTCAGTGAGGTCATGCCCGCCCGCCCCGAGGGCTACTACCTCGGCCCCTACCTCGCCCACCACATCGACGACCTCATGCGCGACATGGGTCTCCCCGTCCGCCGCACCGACAACTTCCTCTCCGAATACTTCGACACCTTCCTCCCCGGTCGCTACGCCGACCTCACCGAGGAACGCCTCCAGCTCCGAGTCCGCGGCGCGCGGCGTCGCCGCTACGTGAGCGCCGGTCGCTCCCTGGGCGGGGTAGCGGCGATCACCCTCGCCTACGCCCTCTATCGCCGCCTGCGCGCGCCGTCGCGCTGAGCGGATGCTCAGCGCAGGGTTCGAATCCAGCGGCGCGTGTCGGCGGGGTCGATGACGTCGTCGAGTTCGAGAACCGTTGCGGCGGTGAGGGCCTTGCCCGCGTCGTAGGCGGCCTTGACGAGGGCGTCGAAGGCGGCCTGGCGTTGGACGGGGTCCTCGAGGGCGGCGAGTTCCTTGGCGAAGCCCAGGCGGACCGCGCCTTCCAGGCCCATGCCGCCGATTTCGCCGGTGGGCCAGGCGATGACGAAGCGCGGTGCGCGGAAGGAGCCCGCGGCCATGGCCTGTGCGCCCAGGCCGTAGCCCTTGCGCAGTATGACGGTGCCGAAGGGGACGTCGAGGGCGGCGGAGTCGATGAACAGGCGGCTGAACTTGGTGACGGTCGCCTCCTTCTCGGCCTCGGGTCCGACCATGAAACCCGGTGTGTCGCAGAGGGACACGATGGGCAGGTCGTGCGCGCCGCACAGCTGGAGGAACGCGGAGAGCTTGTCGGCGGCGGGTGCGTCGATCGCGCCGCCCAGGTGATGGCAGTCATTGGCGATGAGGCCGAACGGGCGGCCCTCCACGCGCACCAGCGCGGTGACGATGCCCACGCCCCAGTCGCGGCGCAGTTCCAGGAACGAGCCGATATCGACGATGGACTCGATGGCGGCGCGAATGTCGAAGGCCCGCAGGCGATTGTCCGGAACCACGTGGCGTGCCAGCCTCGGGTCCGGTGCCTCCCAATCGGTCACGGCCCCTTGGAAATACGACAGATACCGCCGGGCGACCGCCACGGCCTCGGCCTCGTCGGCGGCGACCACGTGGATCACCCCGTTGCGCCGCTGCACGTCCACGGGCCCGATGTCCTCGGGCGCGTACACGCCCAGCCCGCCGCCCTCGATCATGGCCGGTCCGCCCATGCCGATATTGGCGTCGGGCGTGGCGATCACGACATCGCACATGCCCAGCAGCGCGGCGTTTCCGGCGAAGCAGCGGCCGGAGACGATGCCGATCAGCGGCACCTGCCCCGAGAGCGCGCCCATGGCGCGGAAGGTGGTGACATCGAGCCCGGAGATGCCGCCGTGGTCGGTGTCGCCGGGCCGGCCGCCGCCGCCCTCGGTGAAGAACACCACCGGAAGTCGTTGTTCGCGGGCCAATTCCAGCATGCGGTCGGTCTTGGCGTGATTGCGCATGCCCTGGGTGCCCGCCAGGACCGTGTAGTCGTAGGACATGACCAGGACGCGCGAGCGGTCCGGGCCGAAGCGGTCGGCATCGATGGTGGCCAGGCCCGCGATGAGACCGTCGGCGGGGGTGTTCGCGATCAGGTCCTCGAGGCCGCGGCGACTGCGCTGCGCGGCGACGGCCAGGGCCCCGTATTCGACGAAGCTGTCGGCATCGACCAGATCGGCGATGTTCTCGCGGGCCGTGCGCCGCCCGAGCCGGTGCCGCTTGGCGACCGCGGACGCGCGCCGGGCGTCCAGGGTGATGTCGTGGCGGTCGCGGACCTCCGCGAGATCGGGGCGGATCGAATCCAGGTCCACCACGGTCGATTCCGTCGCCGGACCGTCGTGGTCGGCGGCCGCCCAGGTCACCAATACGGCATGGGGGTCGACCACGTCTCCCGGCGCGACGGCGTGCCGCAGCACCCGCAGCGGCTCGGTCGCCCGCACCACGTGCTGCATCTTCATGGCTTCCAGCACCGCGACCTCGGCGCCCGCCGCGAGCACGCTGCCCGGCTCGGCGAGCGAGACGACCGTGGCGCCCATCGGGGAGCGCAGGGCCTGTTCGCCTTCGGAGAGTTCGAGCGCGGTCGCGGTGGCCCGCTCGGTCGGCTCCGGTGCGGTTGGATCTTCGAAGGATTCCGCCCGCGAACGCAATTCGTCGAGGTTCTGCTCGAACCATTCGGTGGTGACCGGTTCGCTGCCGCCCAGGTCGGCGAGCGCGGCCCGCAGCAGCTGCAGGTTGGTGTCCACGCCGTGGATCACCGTTTCGGCCAGCGCGTCCGAACACCGTTGCAGCGCGGCGCGATACGTCGGCGCGGCGGCGATGATCTTGGCGAGCAGCGAGTCGAAGCCGACGCCCTGCCGCATGCCCACCTGAGCGGCGGTGTCCACCCGCACGCCCGGCCCGGTCGGGGCATCGAACCGGCCGATCACCCCGGTGCTCGGCAGCACCGTGCCGTCGGCCGCCAGCAGTTCCGCGTTCACCCGCGCCTGCACGGCATAGCCCCGCGGCTCCTGCTTGGGCAGATCCAGTTCGGCCAGCGTCGCGCCCCGCGCCAGCTCCAGTTGCAGCGCGACCAGATCCACGCCCGTCACCGCCTCGGTCACGGTGTGCTCGACCTGCAGTCGCGGATTCACTTCCAGGAACCAGACATCCGTGCCGTCCACCAGGAATTCCACGGTGATGACGCCCCGGCAGCCGACGGCCTCGGCGATCCGCACCGCCTCGCGCTGCACCCGATCCCGCACGCCCGCGGGCAGATCCGGGGCGGGCGCGACCTCGATCAGCTTCTGGCGTCGCCGCTGCACGCTGCAATCGCGATCACCCAGCGCCACCGCCGCGAGTCCGTCGGCCACCACCTGCACCTCGATATGGCGGGCCCGGGTCACGAGCGCCTCCGCGTAGAGGCTGTCGTCGCCGAATCCCGCGCGGGCCTCGGCCCGGCAGCGTTCGACGACCTCGGCCACCTGCGCGGCGTCGAGCACCGTGCGCATGCCGCGGCCGCCGCCGCCCGCCGCGGCCTTGACCATCACCCCGTTCGGGTGATCGGCGAGGAAGGCCGCGACCTCGTCGGCGGAGATACCGGATTTGGTGGCGGGCAGCACCGTCGCCCCGGCCCGCTCGGCCGCCTCACGCGCGGCGACCTTGTCCCCGAACACGCGCAGCACGTCGGGCGACGGTCCGACGAAGGTCAGTCCCGCCGCCGCGCAGGCCGTCGCGAATTCGGCGCTCTCACTGAGGAACCCGTACCCCGGGTGCACCAGCGCCCCCGGCCCGCAGGCCGCCGCGGCCGCGACCACCGCCGCGATGTCGAGGTAGCCCGCCGCGCCGCTGCCCGGTGTCACATACGCCTCGTCCGCGAGCCGCACGGCGCGACTCCCGTAGTCCTCCGCGGTGTGCACCACCGCCGTCCGGTATCCGAGCTCCCGCGCCGTCCGGATCACCCGGACCGCGACCTCACCACGATTCGCCACCACTACTCGCACGCCGCCAGGCTATGGCACCGATCACGCTGCGCCCGTGGATATGCACACCGAAGCCGTGGATTCGCGCGGAATCCACGGCTTCGGTGTCCCCGATGAGGAGGAGGGGATCAGGTGGCGGCCACCGTGTCGGTGGCGTCCGGGTCGGGTGTCGGGGTGGCGGAAGTCAGTGCGCCGCGGGCGTATTCGCCGAGTGCGGTGTGGTTGAACAGGAGGTTGAGGGTGAAGGCGGTGAGGGCGGCCAGGCTGATGCCGCTGTTGAGCAGGATCTGGGCCGAGGAGGGGAACTTCTCGAACATGCCCTTGGTGAGGACCGGCACCAGGCCGACGCCGATCGAGACGGCGATGATGCTGAGGTTCACCCGATCCGAGAGGTCGGCCTTGCGCAGGGTGTCCACGCCGATGACCGCGATGGTGGCGAACAGCACCAGGCCGACACCGCCGACCACCGGCTGGGGGACCGCGGCGACCAGCGCGCCGAAACGCGGAATCAGGCCCAGCACCACCAGGATCGCGCCGCTGACCGCCGTCACGTAGCGGCTGTAGACGCGGGTGTTGGCGAGTGCGCCCACGTTCTGGTTGAAGATGGTGTCCACGAACGAGTTCAGGACACCGGCCAGCACGGCCGAGAGCCCGTCGCCGATGAGGCCGCGCGCCAGATCGGCTCGGGTCAGCGGCTTTCCGGTGATCTCACCGATGGCCAGCATGCTGGCGGTGGACTCGGCGAAGATGACGGCCATGGCGATGGTCATGGCCACCACCGCGGTGATCGGGAAATGCGGTGCGCCGAAATGGAAGGGGTGGGGCGCGCCGAACCAAGCCGCCTTCGACACCCCGCCGAGTTCGATCAGACCCATCGGGATCGAGATGACGATGCCCACGATCAGCGCGATCAGCACGCCCAGCTGAGACCACACGCCGCGCCCGAGCACCGTGCACACCAGCGCGACGACCAGCACCGCCGCGGCCAGCGCGATCCGCGAGGGCGCGGCGAAGCTGGCGGCCGTGGGATCGCTGCCCACGACCAGGCCGCCCGCCACCCCGATCAGCGAGATGCCGACCACGGTCAGCACGGTTCCGCTCACCAGCGGCGGGAAGAAGCGAACCAGCGCGGCGAACGGCCACGCCAGCGCGATGCCGAGCACGCCGCCCAGCAGCAGTGACCCGTACATCGCCTGAATCCCATAGTCCTTGGTGATCAGGATCATCGGGCTCATGGCCACGAAGGTCGCGCCGGTGATGATCGGCAGCCGCGCGCCCGCGAACCTACCCAGCCCGAGGCTCTGCACCATGGTGATAATGCCCGCCACCAGCAGGTCGGCGCTGATCAACAGGGCGACGGTGGACTTGTCGAGGCCCGCGGCCGCGCCGAATACCAAAGGCACCGTGACACATCCGGTGTACATGATCAGCACGTGCTGGATGCCGAACACCAGCAACCGAGGCCACGGCAGTCGGGTGTCGACGGGATGAAGCGAGGTCATGGAGTCACCCTAGGCAGCCGCCGCGGCGCACGGCTTTGTCCGGTTCGCCCAAAGGCCGCCAGGATTCGGTCCGGCGTTTTGTCTCCGGAACCAGCCTGCGCCACCGGGTTCGTGCGCGAAAGTGTCGGCATGACTGAATCCACCGGCCGGATCGTCCTCGGCCCGCACCAGTACGGGAAGGCCGAGAACCGGGTGGTGCGCATCTACCGCGACACGCCCCGGCACGAGATCCGGGATCTGAACGTCTCCTCGTGCCTGCGTGGCGCGTTCGACGAGGCGCACACGACCGGTGATCAGGGCGCGGTGCTGCCGACGGATTCGCAGAAGCAGACCATCTACACCTACGCCAAGAGTCACGGCGACGGCAGCATCGAGGCGTACGGGCTGGCCCTGGCCCGGCATTTCGTGGACGATATCGCGCCGGTGGATTCGGCCCGCATCGAGATCGAAGAGTATGCCTGGCAACGGGTTCCGGTGGCGGGCGTCGAACACGACCACACCTGGACGCGGATCGGGCCGGAGGTGCGGATCGCGGCGATCACGGTCGCCGGCTCCGGCGCGGACCGCCGCGAATGGGTGATCGGCGGGGTCAAGGATCTGGTCATCCTCAAGTCCACCGGCTCGGAATTCGCGGGCTTCCTGACCGATCCCTTCACAGTGCTCGAACCAGCTTACGACCGGATTCTGGCCACCAGCCTCATCGCCCGCTGGCGCTTCACGACCCCACCCGACGACTGGGACGCCGCCTACCACGGCGTTCGCGCCGCCCTGGTCGAGACGTTCGCGACCCGACACTCGAAAGCCCTGCAGCAGACACTGTTCGACATGGGCAAGGCCGCGTTGGAGGCCTACCCCTGCCTGGGCGAGGTCCGGCTCTCCGCTCCCAACAAACATCACTTCGCCTATGACACAGAGCGTTTCGGCGTCCCGAACCAGGGCGAGGTGTTCCACGCCGACGACCGCCCCTACGGACTGATCCAGGCCAGCGTGCTGCGCGAGGGCGCACCCGACGCCGGAATCGCCTGGGACCTCTACACCGGCGCGGTCTGACCGAACAGCGTCCGCACCGCCAGATACAGGTCCAGCCGATCGTCGAGTCGCCCGAGATCGCGCCCGGTCAGCTCCTCCACCCGCCCGATGCGATAGCGAACGGTATTGAGATGCAGATGCATTCGATCCGCGGCCTGCCGCCACGAACCCTCACAGCCGAGATACACGCCGAGCGTCTCCACCAGTCCGGCCCCGTGCCGCCGGTCGTACTCCAGCACGGGTCCGAGCACACGCTCGGCGAAGCGGCGCTGCAATCCGCCGGGCACCGCGGTGAGCAGCCCGACCGCCGAATCGATATCGGCCACCCGCAGACTGACCGGGGCGAGGTCGTCGCGTGCCGCGGTCGAGGCGGCCGCCGCCGCGGCAATGGCTCCCGCCACGGTCTCCTCCGGCTGCCGCGCACCGATCCCGATGGCCAGCCGAATATCGCTGAGCGCGGGCGCGATTCGACCGATGCGCTCCCGCACCAGGGCGGCCACCCCCTCCTGGGTCCCGCCCGTCACCCCGACGAGCCTGCCCTCCCGGTCGATGGAGGTGACGAGCTCCGGCAGGGCGTCGTGCAGGGCGGTGCGCACGGCCATCGCGCCGGTCGCCTCCGAAACACGCCGCGCGGCATCGGAGTCCGGGTCGACCACCGACACACCCGGCTGGGCGGCATGTATTTCGCAGACCAGCGCGACCCCCGCCGCGCCGGGTTGTTCGGAGAACGGCACCGGGAAGCGGTCGGCCAGTTCCCAATCCAGGTGCTGCCGGTCGGCGCGGCGCTGGCGGTACAGCTCCGCGACGGCGGCCAGATCCGTGCCGTACGGGTCGAATTCGGGGGCCGAGGGGCGGATGACCAGGTACCAGGCGGTGATTCGGTCGCCCGCGCCGACCTGGAGCACGCGCATCGCGCCGGTGGTGACCGCCGGGAGCCGCGGGGCGGTCAGGGCGGTCGCGATGATGGGATCGATCTCCTCGGGTGCCAGGTCGGCGGTGCCGGTGATCACGGTGCCGGTGGAGGTCAGCAGCCACGCCGAAACCTGTTGCTCGGCCGCGAAATCCGCGACCAGGGTCTCGATATCGGCTCCGGCGGCGACCGCGGCGAGCAGCTTGCGCTGCCGGTCGGCCCGCGACTGCACCCGCCGCCAGCGCACCTCGGCGGCCTGCTCGGCCAGATACTCGATGATGCGGCTGAACGGCACGCTCTGCGGCGCGGACAGCAGCGGCAGACCGTGGCGCTCGCAGGCGATCACCACATCCTCGGGCACGTGCCCGTGCAGCGCCTGCCCGGCCACCACGCCCGCGACCCCGGCCCCGGCCAGCAGGCCGACATAGCGGTCGGAATCCCCGGCGTCCTTGCGCCACACCAGTCCGGTGCAGACCAGCGCGCCCGCGGTGACGAAGGGGCGCGGGTCGGGCATATCCGTCGCGCAGACACGGGCGACCGGTCGGTCCAGCTCGCCCGCGTCCCCGTGCAGCAATCTCATACGCAATTGCGGCGCATCGAGTAGATCCCGCACCCGCACGGCGCACCTCCCGTGGTCGGTCCGAATAGCCAGTCAGGCTAGATCCCGGGTATTTCCAGCCGGTTTCATCCGTGCTGCGGCAGCCTCAAACCGGTGGCCGCTCGCCCCGGCGCGCCTGGGTAGGGTGGTCGCCGTGAGTCCGCGCATTCCAGTCCTGATCGTGGCCGGATTCCTCGGTGCCGGGAAGACGACGCTGCTCAACCGCCTGCTGCGCACCCGCGATCTGCGGATCGGGGTGGTGGTCAACGACTTCGGCGCGGTCAATATCGACGCCATGCTGGTGGCCGGGCAGGTCGACGCCATGGTGTCGCTGGGCAACGGCTGCGTGTGCTGCGCGGTCGATGTGAGCGAACTGGACGAGCTGTTCGATCGGCTGGCGCATCCCAGGCAGAAGATCGACGTCATCGTGGTGGAGGCCAGCGGGCTGGCCGAGCCGCGCAATCTCATTCGCATGGTGGTCAACAGCGACAATCCGCGCATTCGATACGGCGGGCTGGTCGAAGTCGTGGATGCCGAGCATTTCCGGGAGAGCCGGGAACGGCATCCCGAACTCGCGACGCATCTGCGCATGGCCGATCTGGTGGTGCTCAACAAGTCCGATCGCGTCGAACCCGAGGCGCTGGAACGACTTCGCGCCGAGCTCACCGACCTGGTCGGCCAGGTCCCGGTGTATTCGACCAGTCACGGCCGCGTCGATCCCGGCCTGCTGTTCGACGTGCCGACCCGCGAGCCTCACGAGCCCCGCGTGGGTGAGCAGCTCAGCTTCGACGTGCTACTGCACGACGAGCACGACCATCACGACGACTGCCACGACCATCACCACCTGCACGACGCCTACGACAGCGTGTCCTTCACCTCCGACACGGACCTCAATCCGCGCGAACTCATCGCGCTACTGGAGGACCCGCCCGCCGGGCTGTTCCGCGCCAAGGGCGTGCTCGCCTTCGCCGTCCCCGACGATCCGCGAAAATTCGTGCTGCACATGGTCGGCCGGCACATCGGCATCGAGCCCACCCGCTGGGGCCGCCACGAGCCCCGGGTCAGCAATCTGGTCTTGATCGGCTCCGGCCTCGACCGGGACGCTCTCCTCGACCGGCTGCACGCCACCGTCCACCGCGACGACATCCCCCTCGACGACCACGCCCTGCTCCCCATCTGGCGCTACGTCGCCGACGACGACACGGTCTCCGAGGTCGACGCTCTCGCCGACGACGCGCTTGTCGGCGAGGGCTGATTCGGCCTCGAGCTCGGCCCGCAGTTCGGCCACCTCGGCGGCCAGCTCATCGCGCATCTGCTCGCGCTCGACCAGCGCGGCCCGCATGGTCTCGACGCTGTCGTTCATGGCGGCCAGCCGTTGGTCGGCCCCCTTCAACTGCCACTCCACGACATCGCGCCGCCCCACCTCGGCACTGGCGTATTTGACCCAGCCGACCACGTAGTCCAGCCACTCCTGCGGCTTGGGCACGTCCTTGGGATTGTCGAAACCCTTGCGCTGCGCGGCCTTGGTGGACAGCACCAGCTCGGAGCGCTTGCCCCGGCCCGGCGACAGCATTTCCGCCATGGTCAGTTTGCCCATGCTGGTCACGACCGCGGTGAAGCGGTACTTGCCCGCCAGATGCATCCGCAGCTCGGCGGTGCCGCGCCCGTCGGAATCCATGGCACCCAGCCACGGACCCTCGGCCGCCTCGATGATGGTCGCCAGAATCTCCAACTGCCCCACACCGCGCCGCAGTCGTGCCGCCGCGGTCCGCAGCGCCCCGGGCGTGGCCGTCATCTGATCCCAATGCATGCCCCGAACTTACTTCGCTCTCACCCGCAGGCGTTGACCCACTCCGAGAGGCCGTCGGCGAACATCTGGCGTTTCCAGATCGGGACCTCGTGCTTGATGCGGTCGACGAGTTCGGCGCAGGTGGTGAAGGCCTCGGCGCGATGCGGGGCGGCCACCGCCACCACGATGGCCAGATCGCCGATGGTCAGCGAGCCGATGCGGTGCACGGCCGCCACCGGCAGCCCGGACGATGCCGCGACCTCGGCGCACACCTTGCGCAGGAACTGTTCGGCCTGCGGGTGGGCGGAGTACTCCAGCGCCGAAACCGATTGCCCGCCATCGTGATCGCGGACCTTGCCGGTGAAGACCACGACGCCGCCGTGCTCGGGACCGCTCACGGCCTTCTCCACCTCGGCCGGATCGAGGGGCTGTTCGCTGATGCGGGCCAGCAGCTCACTCATGGTTGCCTCCTCCGGCCACCTGGGCCAGCAGATGTTCGAGAATCGGGGTCAGCACGGCAACGCCGTCCTTCACCCCGCCCGGCGAACCGGGGAGATTGACGATCACGGTGCGCCCGACCAGGCCCGCCACGCCCCGGCTCAGGGCCGCCAGCGGGAACTTCGCGGTCCCGGCCTGTCGGATGGCGTCGGCCACGCCCGGCAGTTCGCGATCGATCAGCGCGAGAGTTGCTTCCGGGGTGGCGTCGGTGGGGGAGGCCCCGGTGCCGCCGGTGGTGATGATCAGATCGGGCTCGCTCGACAGGGCTTCGGACAGACCGTAGGCGATATCGGCGTCGGCGAAGACGAGCGGGCCGCGCACCGAGAAGCCCTGTTCGGCAAGCCATTTCGCGAGCACGGGCCCGGTGGTGTCGGTGCGGGTGCCCGCGGCGGCACCGGTCGAGGCCACGACCACGGCGGCGGTGCGCCCCTCGCCCGCCAGCGGAGCCGGTGCGGCAGTGGGCTTCTCGTGCTTCTCGTGGTGGTGCCCGGCGTGCTGCTCCGCTTCGGGTCGCACCCAATGTCCGTGCTTGCCACCCTCTTTGGTGATCAGCCGCACCCCGTTCAGCGTCGCCGCCGGGTCCACCGCCTTCACCATGTCGTGCAGTGTGAGCCCCGCGACCGCCACCGCCGTCAGCGCCTCCATCTCGACCCCGGTCGGCCCCTTGGTCTTGGCGGTCGCCTCGATGGTGATGGTGGTGTCGGTGAATCCGAACGACATGTTCACCGAGGACAGGGCCAGCTGATGGCACAGCGGAATCAGCTCGGAAGTCTTCTTCGCGCCATTGATTCCGGCGATGCGCGCGGTGCTGAGCACATCGGCCTTGGGCATATTGTCGGCCCGGACCAGCGCGATCACCTCGGCGGTCGTCTGGAGTTCGCCCGCAGCGACCGCGATGCGCGCCGTATCGGCCTTCGCGCTCACATCCACCATCCGGGCGCGACCCTCACGGTCGACATGCGACAACTCACTCATAGCGACCACCTTGGCACAGTGCGGATGCGCGGATTCACAGCGGCCGCACCTCCACGATCGTGCCCGCGGCCACGTCGGTGACGGCGGCCGGAATATCGATGAGCACCTCGGCCTGTGCCATCGAGACGATCAGATGCGAGCCCTGACCGGTGGCCAGCGCCACCCCGCCCTCGACCAGCTTGCCGCGCAGGAACTGTCGCTTCCCGGCGGGGGAGCGCACCGAATCCAGCAGCGGCAGTTCGGAAATCGGCAGTGCGGGCAGTCCGGCCAGCTCGCGCAGGATCGGGCGGGCGAAGACCTCGAAGGACACCATGGTGCTCACCGGATTGCCCGGGAAGCTCAGCACCGGCACGCCGTCGACCGTGCTGAGTCCCTGCGGGCCGCCGGGTTGCATTGCCACCGAACCGAATTCGCCGCCCTGGGCGGAGAGGACCTCCTTGACGACCTCGAAGTCGCCCATCGAGACCCCGCCGGAGGTGAACACCACATCGGCTTGCGCGACCGCCTCGGCGAGCCGGGCGCGGAACTCGTCGTGCGCGTCGGTGGAATGCGCGACCGACACGACCTCGACGCCATTGTCGGCCAGGGCCGCGGCCAGCGCGGTGCCATTGGAGTTGAAGATCTGGCCGGGCAGCAATGTCGAACCGGCGGGACGCAATTCGTCACCGGTGGTCAGCACCGCCGCCCGCACCTTGCGCAGCACCCGCACCTCGCCCAGGCCGACCGCGGCCAGCGCCGCGATGTGGCGGGGGCGCAGCGGGGTGCCCGCGGCGGCCAGCAGGTCGCCGGTGCGCACGTCGGTGCCGGGCTCGCGCACGAAATCGCCTGCGGCACGGCTGGTTTTGACCGTCACAGTGACGCCGTCGGAGGTGGTGTGCTCCACCGGCACGACGCAGTCCGCGCCCGGCGGCACCGGGGCACCGGTCATGACCTTGACCGCGGCCCCCGGCGGCAGCGTCACCTGCCCGGTATTGCCCGCGGCCACCACCCCGATGAGCGGCAGCGTGGCCGGGACGATGGCCACCGATTCGGCCGCCACCGCGTAGCCGTCCATGGCCGAATTCCGGAATACCGGCAGGTCCAGGGGTGAGTACACATCCTCGGCCAGGACCCGGCCCAGCGCCCGATCCATCGGGACCGTTTCCGCGATCCGACCGGCCAGCGGGCGCAGCGCATCCTCGATGCGTCGACGGTGGTCTTCGACGGGTCGGGCCGGGGCGAGCGCGTGCCGGGAACTCATGCTGGTGAGCCTATACGCGGGTGAATCCTCCGAGGCGTGACCGGGCGTTGCGCCGACTCGGCTCGTGCGAATCTACGAACACTTGCCAACCCGGCAATAATGGTCGAATGACCGTGGTCGCGATGGGCATGCCCGCTGTGCGTACCGGGCGGCCCGCGATGGACGGGCGCCCGGACACGCCGTATCTGCTGGACCGTTTCGGTCGGGTCGCGCGGGATCTGCGGGTGTCCATCACCGAGAAATGCTCACTGCGCTGCACCTATTGCATGCCCGAGGAAGGGCTGCCCGCCATTCCGGCCGAGGAGCTGCTCTCCACCGAGGAGATCGTGCGCCTGGTCGTGCTCGCGGTGCACGAGCTCGGCGTGCACGAGGTGCGATTCACCGGCGGCGAACCGCTCATGCGCCGCGACCTCGAGCGGATCATCGCCGGGTGCCATGCGGCGCTGCCGGACACGCCGCTGGCCATGACCAGCAATGGCGTCGGGCTCGAGCATCGGGCGCGGGGGCTCGCCGAGGCCGGACTGGGCCGCATCAATGTCTCGCTCGACACCGTGGACCGCGATGGCTTCCACCGCCTGACCCGCCGCGACCGCCTGGATTCGGTGCTCGCCGGTATTCGCGCCGCCATCGCGGCCGGGCTCACCCCGCTCAAGGTGAACGCCGTGCTCATGCGCGAAACCCTCGACGGCGCAGCCGATCTGCTGCAATGGTGTCTCGACGAGGGCGCGGAACTGCGCTTCATCGAGGAGATGCCGCTCGACGCCGACCACGAGTGGGCGCGCGCGAACATGGTCACCGCCGAAGAACTTCTGGAGGTGCTGGGCCGCCGGTTCACCCTCACCGAGGTCGGCCGCGAGGACCCCTCCGCACCCGCCGAACGCTGGCAGGTCAACGGCGGTCCGGCCACCGTCGGCATCATCGCCTCGGTGACCCGCAAGTTCTGCGGCGACTGCGACCGCACTCGCCTGACCGCCGACGGCCGAATCCGCTCCTGCCTGTTCAGCGATCAGGAGTACGACATTCGCGGCGCCCTGCGCTCCGGTGCGACCGACGCCGAGATCGCCCAGCTGTGGCGCGGCGCCATGTGGAACAAGTCGGCCGGCCACGGCATCGACATGGTCGGATTCGTCCCGCCCGAACGAACGATGGGAGCCATCGGTGGTTGAGGTCCGCTATTTCGCCGCGATAGCCGATGCGGTCGGCAAGGAGAAGGAGACCCTGGATCTGCCGTCCGGGGCCACCGTCGGCGACCTGCGCACCACCCTGTCGGCCACCTACGGGCCCAAGCTCGACCCGATGCTCAAGGTCTGCGCGTATCTCATCGGCGATGAGCTGACCCGCGACGCCACCGCGCCGCTGTCCCCGCGGGTCGACGTGCTGCCGCCCTTCGCGGGTGGTTAACCCTGAATTTCACTGCCGGGCGCTAGCATTCGCCGGTGACGCAAGCCCCCAAACCACAGCCGCATCCGGCCTTCGCCCAGATTCGGGCCGATCGCGCCGCCAACATTCAGCTCCGAGTGGCGGACTGGATCACCAAGTTCGCGGGCTCGATGAATTTCGTCTACATCCACGCCGTCGGCTTCGCGGCGTGGATGATCTTCTTCGAGAAGAGCCCCTGGCCCACCCTGACCCTGGCGGTCTCCCTCGAGGCGATCTTCCTGTCCACCTTCGTCATGATCGGCCAGAACCGCCAGGCGGATTTCCAACAGGCCAAGGCCGACCACGACTTCCAGGAACAAGAGCTCGAGCTCAAAACCAACACCGAACTCACCCGCGCCATCCACGCCATGACGGCCGAACTGCATCGCCGCCTGATCGAGGACCCGGATCAGAACAAGAACTGACGCAGCCGCTCGATCACGCCGGTGAGGCCGTCCTCGCGCATGGCGGGGTCGTCGGTGTCGTACCCGCGCAGCACCTCGTACCAGGGGCCGAGCAGATGCCAGTCCTGGGCGCGGGCGCGCAGTTCCGGTGTGACGCCGTAGGTTTCGGTGAGCGCGTCGGCGAATTCGGGAGAAGTGCCGAACAGCGCCCAGGCGAAGTCGATCGCGGGGTCGCCGAGGTGGGCGTCGCCGAAATCGATGATGCCGCTGATCCGTCCGGCCTCGGCGAGTACGTGCTCGGGACCGAGATCGGCGTGGACCACGGTGTCGGCGGGTGCGGCCAGGATCCGGTCGAGCAGAGCGGTCGCGGGCGAGGTCAGCGAATCCGGAAGCAGCGGAAGGACTTCGCGACGGCAGCGGGTATCGGCCCAGGCCCGTTCGCGACGAGTGTGGGTATCGGCCGGGAGGCCGAGTTCCGTGGCCTCGCCCGGCGGGGTGGAGTGCAGCGCGCGCAGGAACCGTCCGAGCGCTTCCCCGTTCTCCGCCGTGTAACTGTCGATCGGCTCGCCACGAACCACCGCGTGCCGGACCACGAACGGTGATTCGCTGACCAGCTCCGGAATCGGCACGGGCAGCGGCAGTCGCGGTGCGAGCCAGGGCAGCAACCGGGTCTCCCGCAACAACTGCGCCTCGACCTCCGGCCGCCGTGGGCGTCGCTCCACCCAGCGGTCAGCCACCAGGGTGGCCGAACTGTCCCATCCGTTGTCGCCGTCGAAGTTCACGCCTCGACCGTAGAAACGTAGCGGCAACTACGGCAAACGCTTTTCACCCGAGCCGGGTGTCAGCGCCACCAGGTGTCGAGCGGCGTAACCGGGACGGTTCGCTTGTGGCGGGTGTTGAGGAAGATGGTCTCCAGGCGCTCGGCGACCTCGGGGGCGACGGGCTTGCCCTCGAGGTAGTCGTCGATCTGGGAGTACTTCAGCCCCAAGGCTTCCTCGTCGGGCAGCGAGGGGCGGTCGTCCTCGAGGTCGGCGGTGGGGACCTTCTGCCAGACGCTCGGGGGCGCGCCGAGTTCCTGCAGCAGCGCCGCGCCCTGGCGCTTGGTGAGACCGGTCAGCGGGGTGATGTCGACGCCGCCGTCACCGAACTTGGTGAAGAAGCCGGTGACCGCCTCGGCGGCATGGTCGGTGCCGACGACCAGGTGGTTGAGCTGTCCGGCGATGGCGTACTGGAGCACCATGCGCTCGCGCGCTTTGATATTGCCGCGCACGAAGTCTCGCAGGCGGGGCTCCTGATGCAGTTCCAGGATTCCGGTGGCGGCCTCACCGGCGGCGGCGTCGGCGCTGGGCTTGACGTTCACCACGACGGACCGATCCGGCTGGATGAAGCGCAGCGCGATCTGCGCGTCCTCCTCGTCGAACTGCACGCCGTAGGGCAGGCGCACGGCCACGAAGGTGGCGTCGTGGCCCTCGGCGCGCAACTCCTCGGCGGCCAGCTGGCACAGCCGGCCGGTGAGGGTGGAGTCCTGGCCGCCGGAGATACCGAGCACGAAACCGGTCGCGGGCGTGGAGCGCAGATAATCCTTGAGGAAGTCGATGCGCCGCCGCACTTCGAGTTTCGGTTCGATGGTCGGTGCGACGCCCAATTCGGCGATGATCTGTTCGCGCAGGTTCCCCATGGCCACACTGTACTTCGCGGGCGGTACTACCTCGCGACGGGCGCGGTGACCTGGCGGACCAGGGTCTCCCAGTGGTCGCCGACCTGGTCGAGGGTGTAGCGCTGCTCCCGGATCTGATACAGCACCAGTGCGGCGTCCAGGGTGGCCAGCAGCGTGTCGGCGGTGAGCGCGATGTCGCCGGGGGCGTGCGCCTGCCGGAGCAGCAGCGACACATGGGTTTTCGCGATGTTGTAGGGCGGCCCGGCGTACTGCCCGCCGATGGCGGCGTTCTTGCGCACATCGCCCTCCACCTCGGTGAGCGCCAGGCGGGCGCGCCCGAAGGCGATGAGCCGCTCCACCGGCGGCGCGCCCGGCCCCAGCGGCGGCGGCCCGAACATGTAGGCCCACTGCAGCTTCTGATCGGACTGGTCCAGCAGCGCCAGCATGAGCCCGGCGCGATTGCCGAACCGCCGGAACACCGTGCCCTTGCCGACGCCCGCCAGCTTGGCGACCGCGTCCATGGTGACCGCGTCCGCGCCCTGCTCGCGCACCAGCGTCTCGGCGGCGTCGAGCAGCAGCTGCCGGTTGCGGGCGGCATCGCTGCGCTCGTGGCTGCTGCCGGGCATGAGCAGCGGGACCGCATGCGCGGGCGGGCGCTGGGAGCCGACGGGTTCGATCGGCAGGGCGATGGCGGGTAGCGCGACATCGTCGCTGGTGGGGGTGCCGCGGCCGGCTGGGGTGTCGCGCGTCACAGGCTGTCTGCTCCTACCCGGGAATGTAAGCGGACTGGGGTCCGGTTACAGTCTATCGAAAGTTCCGCCGCTGATTCAGTAACCCTTGGAGTGATCATCATGTCGCAGACCCGCATTCTCGTTCTGGTCGGCAGCCTCCGCGCCGCGTCGATCAACCGTCGGCTGGCCGAGGCCGCCGTCAAGACCGCTCCCGAGGGCGTCGAGCTGTCCCTCTACGAGGGCCTTGGCGATATTCCTTTCTACAACGAGGACATCGATGTCGAGGGCAAGGTTCCGGCCGCCGCGCAGGCGCTGCGTGACGCCGTCGCCGCCGCCGACGCCGTGCTGCTGGTGACGCCCGAATACAACGGCACCCTGCCGGCCGTGCTGAAGAACGGCATCGACTGGGCCTCGCGTCCGTACGGCGCGGGTGCGCTCAAGGGTCTGCCCGCCGCGGTCATCTCCGCCTCGATCAGCGCGAACGCCGGCAAGTGGTCGCACGACGACGCCGTCAAGGCGCTGGGCGTGGCCGGTTCCGGGGTCGTCAAGGACGCCTCGCTGCACTTCGGCACCATCGGCTCGCGCTTCGTCGAGACCCACCCGGCCGACGACGCCGAGGCCATCACCCAGCTGGCCGCCACCGTGCGTCAGCTGGCGGAGGCTGTCAAGGTTCGGGCGAACGCGTAATAAACCGCAGCGATCCCTCGCTGAATTCAGCGCAAGGCCACGGCTTTTCAGCCGTGGCCTGCCGCTGTTTCGGGGCATTTCGGGCTACCGTCAGATCATGAAGCTATCAACGGGCAACTCTGCGTTAGGCCGTTGTTTCATGGCGATGACCCTGGCCGTCTCCGCGGTCGGCGTGGTGGTGAACGCGGCCGACGCCGTCGCCGAGGTGGACGCCGTGGCCGAAATCGACTCGGTGGCCGCCTCGAATGCCCGCCTCTACCTGGGTAACTGGGCCGGATACGTGGTCAAGGGGGACTTTCACGAGGTCAGCGCGACCTGGGTGCAGCCGGAGATCGACTGCTCGGATCCGGGCCTGCTGCAGCGCGTGGTGCCCTGGGTGGGATTGAACGGTGCGCAGGGCCTCAACGGCCAGGTCGCGCTCCCGCTCATGCAGACCGGCGTCGAATCCCTGTGTGCCAGTGACGCGGCCGTCTACGCGGCGCTGCCCGGGCTGCAGGTCGAGACCCTGGCCGCGGGGGTGGCCTATGCCGATCCCCGACTGGCCGGAACGGTCATGAACGCCGGGTCCGCACTGTCCAACGCGCTGGGCGCGGCGGCGGACGGGCTGTGCTCGATCGGCTTGCTCGGCGGATTCTGTCGGCCGGACAAGGAAGTCGACGGCTGGTGGGAGTCGTATCCGGATGCGCCGGTGAGCTACGACGATGTCGAGGTGCGTCCCGGCGACGTCATGCATTCGGTGGTCAACTGGGATGGCGGGCGCTATCTCATGACGTTGGAGAACCGCACGGCGCATTGGACCCGCACGACGACGGTGGCCTCGACCGCGCCGGTGCGGACCGCCGAGATCGTGGTCGAGGGTCACCTGGACGCGGCCCTGCCCGGGTTCGCGCCGATCACCTTCAGTGAGATCAGCATCGATGGCCAGCCGCTGTCGGCCTACGACGCGCAGACCTATGGCATTCCGGCCACCAATCGATTGCTGGCCCCCGGTCCGGTCGACGGCGCGTCGTTCACGATCCAGTAGATCCTGCGCGGATGCCGCGACACGCCGAGCCGAGCGGGGCCCCGGGAATTGGGGGCACGGCTCGGCGGGGCTCGCAAACCGTCTGGTCGCTCGAGTCTGCTGTGACTCGTGAGATGGGTGTTGATCAGCGGTAATGGTGTGTTTGCTGGAAATGAACTGAATGCCGAAATTGTGATGTGCGTCGCAGTCGTGTCGAGTTGCGAATCGAGTGTCCAGGTACTTACGGCACCGGAATTTCACCTTTGTGAGTCGCAACATGTCGTGTTGTATGAATCTGTCGGCCACTAGGTGTAGTGTCTTGGGAGCTGGAAGGCCACTAGGCGAACACCTCGAAGTTCACCGAGTGAGCTGGGGCTTCGGTTCCGCTTCCAGGGGTTTGCGCACTTACTACGTGGATCTTGTTTCAGCCGTGCACTGCCGACGGACCGAAGGCAAGGAGAAGGGGATACCAATGACCATCACCGTTTACACCAAGCCCGCTTGTGTCCAGTGCAACGCCACCTACCGCGCCCTCGACAAGGCCGGTGTCGACTACAGCGTCGTCGACATCTCCGAGAACCCCGAAGCCCGCGACTACGTCATGGCACTGGGCTACCTGCAGGCCCCCGTCGTCGTCGCCGGTGACGATCACTGGTCGGGTTTCCGCCCGGACCGCATCAAGGCTCTGGCCGACGTCGTCGCCGTCGCCTAGCGGCTCGGAGCCGCCGGTGCACCCGGTGGCCTCCTGCAGGTTCGTCCGAATCGAAAGGAGGGAAGATGGCCGAGAACTCCGGTGAGACACCGAATCTGGTCTACTTCTCGAGCGCTTCGGAGAACACGCACCGCTTCGTCGAGCGGCTGGATGTCCCCGCCGTTCGCATACCGCTGCATACCGCCGACTCGCTTCGCGTCGACAATCCCTACGTGCTGATCGTCCCCACCTACGGGGGAGGTCGGCACGTTTTGGGTGGACAGCGATCCGACAAGGAATTCGTCCCCCGTCAGGTGGCCAAGTTCCTCAACGATCCGCACAACCGCGCCCTGCTGCGCGGGGTGATCGCGAGCGGCAACACGAACTTCGGCGATACGTACTGCTATGCGGGAGATGTCATCTCGCGCAAAGCGGGGGTCCCGTACCTGTATCGCTTCGAACTCATGGGAACTGCCGAGGACGTCGCGCGCGTCCGAGAGGGATTGGACTTGTTTTGGCAACGACAACAGCACCGGTCGGAAAGACTGCCCGCGTAGAGCGCCCCGTCAGCGGCGATTCCTCCACGACCGAGGGTTTGGACTACCACGCCCTCAACGCCATGCTGAACCTGTACGGCCCCAACGGTGAGATCCAGTTCGACAAGGATCGCGAGGCCGCGCACCAGTACTTCCTGCAGCACGTCAACCAGAACACGGTGTTCTTCCACAACCTGGAAGAGAAGCTGGACTACCTGGTGCGCGAGAACTACTACGAGACAGAGGTTCTCGACCAGTACCAGCCCGCGTTCATCAAGGGCCTGTTCCAGCAGGCGTACGCCAAGAAGTTCCGTTTCCCGACCTTCCTCGGCGCGTTCAAGTACTACACCTCGTACACGCTCAAGACTTTCGACGGCAAGCGCTACCTGGAGCGCTTCGAGGACCGCGTGGTCATGGTGTCGCTGACGCTGGCCGCGGGTGATGAGAAGCTGGCGTCGGAGCTGGTGGACGAGATCATGGACGGCCGCTTCCAGCCCGCCACGCCGACGTTCCTGAACTCGGGCAAGAAGCAGCGCGGCGAGCCGGTGAGCTGTTTCCTGCTGCGCATCGAGGACAACATGGAGTCCATCGGCCGCTCCATCAACTCCGCCCTGCAGCTGTCCAAGCGCGGCGGCGGTGTGGCGTTGCTGCTCAGCAACATTCGTGAGGCCGGCGCCCCGATCAAGAAGATCGAGAATCAGTCCTCGGGCGTCATCCCGATCATGAAGCTGCTGGAGGACTCGTTCTCCTACGCCAACCAGCTGGGTGCCCGTCAGGGCGCGGGCGCGGTGTACCTGCACGCGCACCACCCCGATATCTATCGGTTCCTGGACACCAAGCGCGAGAACGCGGACGAGAAGATCCGCATCAAGACGCTGTCGCTGGGTGTGGTGATTCCGGACATCACGTTCGAGCTGGCGAAGAAGAACGAGGACATGTACCTGTTCTCGCCGTACGACGTGGAGCGCATCTACGGCGTCCCGTTCGCGGACATCAACGTCACCGAAAAGTACTACGAGATGGTCGACGACAAGCGAATCCGCAAGTCCAAGATCAAGGCTCGCGAGTTCTTCCAGACGATCGCCGAGCTGCAGTTCGAGTCGGGCTACCCGTACATCATGTACGAGGACACCGTGAACCGCGCCAACCCGATCGCGGGCAAGATCACCCACTCCAACCTGTGCTCGGAGATCCTGCAGGTCTCCACCGCGTCCGAGTTCAACGACGACCTGTCCTACTCCAAGGTGGGCAAGGACATTTCGTGCAACCTGGGCTCGCTCAACATCGCCAAGACCATGGACTCGCCGGACCTCGGCAAGACGGTCGAGGTCGCGATTCGCGCGCTGACCGCGGTGTCGGACCAGACCCACATCTACTCGGTGCCGTCGATCGAGCAGGGCAACAACGAATCCCACGCCATCGGCCTGGGCCAGATGAACCTGCACGGCTACCTGGCGCGCGAGCGGGTCCACTACGGTTCCGAAGAGGGCGTGGACTTCACCAACATCTACTTCTACACGATCGCCTACCATGCGATCCGCGCGTCGAATCTCATTGCGATCGAACGCGGTTCGGCCTTCGGCGGCTTCCCCGAGTCCAAGTACGCGTCGGGTGAGTTCTTCGACAAGTACACCGAGCAGGTGTGGGAGCCCAAGACCGACCGCGTCGCCCAGATCTTCGCCGACGCCGGCGTCCACATCCCGACTCAGGACGACTGGCGTGAGCTGAAGGCCTCGGTCATGAAGCACGGCATCTACAACCAGAACCTGCAGGCCGTTCCCCCGACCGGCTCGATCTCCTACATCAACCACTCCACCAGCTCCATCCACCCGGTGGCGTCGAAGATCGAGATCCGCAAGGAAGGCAAGATCGGCCGCGTCTACTACCCGGCTCCCTACCTGACCAACGACAACCTCGAATACTTCGAGGACGCTTACGACATCGGCTACGAGAAGATCATCGACACGTATGCCGCTGCTACGCAGCACGTCGATCAGGGGCTGTCTCTGACGCTGTTCTTCAAGGACAGCGCTACCACCCGTGACGTCAACAAGGCTCAGATCTACGCCTGGCGCAAGGGAATCAAGACCCTCTACTACATCCGCATTCGGCAGATGGCGCTGGAAGGCACCGAAGTCGAGGGCTGCGTGAGCTGCATGCTCTGACGAGCGGCAAACAGTAAGGGACAAAAGACAAAAGAAGAAAAGATAAAAGACGCCTGGAGGAGGGAGAGAGGGTGGCCGAGCTTGCGAGGCCCCCTCACTTACCAGCCTCCTCCGGGAAACACCCGCACCTTCCAGCGCACTCACCTACCGGACCTCACTCACGTCCCAGCCCCTTACGGCTCGGTCGTTCATCGTCTCGATGTAGTTGTCAAAGAGCTTGAAGCTGGTGTGTTTTCGGGGGATGGAAGTGTTGGGGTGTCTCGAGAAGGTGATGCGTGCAGTCCGTGGGCCGGGAGGTGAGGTAGCGGCTCCCAACCTGGCGTCAGCCCCAGTGCGGTAGGGCAGGCGAGGTGACCACGCTTCCTCGTTGTTTTGCGCACGCCAGCGTGACACGAGCAGCCGGAGTGCACGCAGCCCGAAGGGCCCCACTTTCGGTGAGGCTCGGGCTGGAGTTAGGGGCGTGACCACCATCGGACCGGTGGGCGGGGGTGTGGGCGCGTGCGGGCCTTGGCCAGCGAGGCGGCCAACAGTTCCCCGGCATGGTGGCGATCATTCACCTGCGGGGTCCCGGTCGGGTCGAGATGGTGGGGTGCGATCCATCCGATGCGTCCGGCGTGTTCGGAGTCCGGTGGCATGACCACGGTCTTCCACTGCTTCGGGCCGTCACCCACCAGCGAGTGGCAGGAATCGCAAGCGAGGGTGAGGTTTTCGATGTCGGTGAGACCGCCCTTGGACCATTCGGTCACATGGTGCACAGCGGTCAGCGTGGCGGGGGCGTTGCAGCCGGGGCGGGTGCAGCCGCGTTCGGTGGCGATCAACGCCATCCGCTGATGCGAGCTGGCCATCCGCTTGGTGTCCCCCAAATGCAGGGGACGCCCGTGGTGGTCGAAGATCGCCAGGAACGGATGCGACTTCTGCGCCAACTCCAAAGCTTCTTCCAGCGGGACGGTGCCCCCGGAGGCAGTGGTGGCGACCCCGGCGGCGGCTTCGACCTCGGCCAGGCTCATGGTGATGATCGTCGAGACCGGCAGCCCGCGATGCGAGCCCGGGGTCGGGGCGAGTTCGGGGCGCAGGTAGGCCAGCAGGGCGTCGTGGTTGCGTTGGGCGGTGGAGCGGTTGTCGCGGCGTGCGGCGTCCTTGAGCTTGTCGGTGTCGAGTCCGTCGGTGTGCCAGGGGCTTTCAGGGTCCTCGGCGTTGCACATGCCCGGGCGGCCGAGGCTGGCGAGGATCGGATCCAGCACCGCGCGCAGCTGCGGGGTGAGCTCAGCGGTCAAAGTGCTCATGCCGTCGACGCCTTGCTTGCCGAGGGTCAACCCCCGGCGGTTTTGCCGGTCGGTTTCGTCGGTGAGGCGGCCGTCGGGGTCGAGGTAGGCCAGGATCCGGTCACCGACCTTGGGCAGGTCGTCGGGGGTGGAGCGGGTGGCGAAGTGCGCCAGCTGGTATTCGGCTTCGTCGCGCAGGTCTTGGTCGACCTTGGCGGGGATGCGGCGCATGATCTTGCCGATCGCCCGCGCATGATCGGCGGAGATGAAGCCTTGTTCTTGGACGGCGGCGGTCCAGGCCAGCCACGGCTCGACCAGCTGCCCGCCCTCCTGGCGCACGCTCAACAGTTGGGCGGCGTTGACGCGGGCTCGTGCGTCGG
>NZ_JAYKYU010000006.1:0-610268 GCF_035818515.1 Nocardia sp. CDC153
CAGACCATTGGGTTGATAGGCCAGAACTGGAAGCCCGGTAACGGGTGTAGGTGACTGGTACTAATAGGCCGAGGACTTACCAACAAAGAAGCTACGCGTCCACTGTGCAGTATCTGAAACAACACACGACCGTGTGTTGGAGAAGGATTTTCTAGGGGGCTTCCCCCTAGAACCCCCTTCTTCGAGCGCGGTGCCCCGTCCCTTTGGGAATGGGTGCTCGAGGGCAAGGCCCTCGATTCTCCCTTTCCCCGCGGAACGCGGGTGTGACAGTTTCATAGAGTTACGGCGGCTATAGCGGTGGGGAAACGCCCGGTCCCATTCCGAACCCGGAAGCTAAGGCCACCTGCGCCGATGGTACTGCACTCGACAGGGTGTGGGAGAGTAGGACACCGCCGGAACATCCTTCGCGAAAGGGGACCCAACACTGGGTCCCCTTTCGGCGTTTGACGACCCGCTGCCGCGTAAGCGGCTGGGGCGGCGTGATTGAATTTGGGGTGGCGGTTTCCAACCGCTGGCCCTCCTCACGCGCTCCAGCGCCGTGGCCGGGTACCGCAGGCTACAAGAACAGAGAGGGATCACCGTGGCGGAGCAGAACGACGACCGCAAACCCTTCCGCCGCAACAGCGGTGGAACCGGACAGGGCGGCTACCAACGGCGCGATGAAGGCGAACGCCGCGACCAGGGCCGCACGTACGGCGGCGGCCCGCGTCGGGATCGCGACGGCGGCGGCCGTGAGGGCGGCTTCAACCGCGGCGGTGGTTTCAACCGCGATGGCGGCAACAACCGCGGGCGTGACAATGACCGTGGCGGCTGGAACCGCTCCGAAGGCGACCGCGACCGCGGCGGCAATCGGGGTGAGGGCGGCCGCGGCGGCTTCAACCGTGGTGACCGCGACGGCGGATTCAATCGTGGCGGCGACCGTCGCGAGGGCGGCTTCAACCGCGGTGGCGAGCGCCGAGAAGGCGGATTCGACCGTGGCGAGCGCCGCGAGGGCGGGTACAACCGCGGCGGAAGCGACCGTCGCGAAGGCGGTTTCAATCGTGGCGGTGGTGACCGTCGTGAAGGTGGCTTCAATCGTGGCGGTGGTGACCGTCGTGAAGGCGGTTTCAACCGTGGCGGTGGAGATCGTCGTGAAGGTGGCTTCAACCGTGGCGGCGGGGATCGCCGCGAGGGCGGTTTCAACCGTGGCGGTGGTGACCGTCGTGAAGGTGGTTTCAACCGTGGCGGTGGGGATCGCCGTGAGGGCGGCTTCAACCGCGGGGACCGTCGGGAAGGCGGATTCGATCGCGGTGAGCGCCGTGAGGGTGGCTTCAATCGCGGTGGTGACCGTCGTGAGGGTGGCTACAACCGTGACGGCGGCCGTGACGGTGGCTTCAATCGGGGCGGCGAAAACCGTGGTGGCGGACGGGGATTCGACCGCGACCGGGGTGACGAGCGGAAGAGCTTCGGCCGCAACGGCTCCGGCGACGACCGCCGTGACAATCGCGACAATCGCGACGACCGGAATTTCGAGCGCGCCGAGAAGCGTTCGGGCGAGCGGTCGTTCGAGGATCGCGGCGATCGTCGCCGCGGCGGCGAGGGCGCGCGGGTCGGCGGCGGCAAGCCGGGCGAGCGGCGCACGGGTCGCCCCGATGAGCCGGTGCTCCCCGATGACGTGCAGGCCTCGGATCTCGAGCCCGCCGTCCGCCGCGACCTGCTGAGCCTGGACAAGGGCAATGCCGAGTCCGTGGCCCGGCACCTGGTGATGGTCGCGCAGCTGCTCGACGAGGATCCCGAGCTGGCGCTGGCACACGCTCGCGCGGCCCGGCAGCGCGCCGGTCGCATCGCGGTCGTCCGCGAAACCGCCGGTGTCGCCGCCTATCACGCGGGCGAGTGGGCCGAGGCGCTGTCCGAACTGCGGACCGCGCGCCGCATGTCGGGCGGCTCGGGACTGCTGGCCGTCATGGCCGACTGCGAGCGCGGCCTGGGCCGTCCCGAGCGCGCCATCGAGCTGGGTCGCAGCGACGAGGCCCGCGCTCTCCAGGGCGACGAGGCCACCGAGCTGCGGATCGTGGTCGCCGGTGCGCGCATGGACCTGGGCCAGTTCGATCAGGCCGTGGTCACCTTGCAGACCGCCGAACTCGACCCGTCCCGTACGGGTTCCGCCGCGGCCCGCCTGTTCTACGCCTACGCCGAGGCCCTGCTGGCCGCCGGGCGCGAGGAAGAGGCGCTCACCTGGTTCATGAACTCCGCCTCCGCGGACCTCGACGGCGAGACCGACGCCGAGGAGCGTGCGGCCGAACTGTCGGGCGAGGGTGACGGCGCGGACTGGACCGCGGCCTTCGACGATGAGGACGCCGAGGACGCACCGGATACCGAGGATGCGGCGGACACGGAAGATTCCGATGAGGCGGCCCCGGCCGCGAAGTCCGACGGCGACACCGAGAACTGAGTAAGTCGAAGTGACAACGACCGTGTGGCCGCGCAGCAGCGCCGCCGCACGGTCGTTTCTGATTTGCGGAAGCGCACAGCGAGGAGAGGGACGGCGTCATGCGATTGCGGGACCGGTTCGAGGCATTGCTATTGGATCTGGACGGAACCCTGTTCCGCGGCCACGAGCCGATTCCGGGCGCATCGGAGGCACTGCACGCCGGTGCCCCCGACCAGCGGCTGATGTACGTCACCAATAACGCCAGCCGCTCCGCCAGCGGCGTGGCCATGCACCTGCGTGAGCTGGGCTTCGACGCCACCGAGGACGAGGTGGTCACCAGCGCGCAGGCCGCCGCCCGCCTGCTCGCCCACCGGGTCGCGCCCGGTTCCACCGTGCTGGTGGTGGGCACCGACGACCTGATGGCCGAGGTGGAAAACGTTGGCCTGCAAGCGGTCCGCCGCTACGACGGCGTCACTCCGGCCGCGGTGATCCAGGGTCATTCCCCGCAGACCGCCTGGGCCGACCTGGCCGAGGCCGCCTACGCCCTGCGCTCCGGCGCACTCTGGGTGGCCGCCAACACCGACGCCACCCTCCCCACCGAACGCGGCCTGGCCCCCGGCAACGGCTCCATGGTCGCGGCGCTGCGGCAGGCCTCCGGCCTCGAACCGGTCGTCGCGGGCAAGCCCTATTCCCCGCTCATGGAGGACGCCCTCGAACGGGCCGGCACCCGTGACGCCCTCGTGGTCGGCGACCGTCTCGACACCGACATCGACGGCGCGGCCGCCACCGGCCTCGAATCACTCATGGTTCTCACCGGCGTGAGCACCCTCGAAGACCTGCGAACCCAAGCCCCCGACCGACTCCCGACCTACATCGCCGACGACCTGTCGGCCCTGAACCACCCGGTCGCCAACACCGACCCGATCCCGGCCGGCGCGGACCTCGCGGACGCGCTCACCGAGCGCCTACGTTCCTTCCCCGGCCGCCCGATCCCATTGGGCAAGATCGAAGTGTGAACTCTCACACCGGCTTTCGCGCCTCCACCAGGGTGCGGGCCGAGTATGCGACGAACGGGCCGTCGTCGATGATCCGCCGGTGCAGGTCGTACAGCCGTTCGCGATAGCCGTCGACGGTGAACCCCGGCACCATCCAGATCACTTTGCGCAGGAAATACACCACCGCCCCGATGTCCTTGAACTCCATGCGAAGTCGCTCGGGCCGAGACTGCACGATCTCCAGCCCGGCGGCCCGCGCCGCGGCGGCCTCGATGGCCGGATCGCGTTCGGCGCGAGCCTCGGGCTGCGGGCCGAGGAAGTACTCCACCAGCTCGAAGGCGCTGGCCGGGCCGACATGCTGGGCGAAATACGTGCCGCCCGGCTGGAGGACGCGCGCGATCTCGGTCCACCAGATGGTCGCCGGATGGCGGCTGGTCACCAGATCGAAGGCCGCGTCGCCGAACGGGAGCGGCGGTTCGTCGGGATCGGAGATCACGACCACACCGCGTGGATGCAGGAGCCGGGTGGCCTTGTCCAGATTCGGCGGCCAGGACTCGGTGGCGGCCATGGTCGGGGGGAAGACCTCGGCCTCGGCGAGGACCTCGCCGCCGCCGGTTTGGATATCGAGCCCGGCGCGGGCGGTGGCGAGTCGTCGGGCCTGCAGTTTCTGATAACCCCATGACGGGCGCTGCTCGGTGGCGCGTCCGTCGAGCCAGGAGAAATCCCAACCGTCGACCGACACCGTGTCGGCCTCGTGGATCAGTCTCTCGAAGTCGCTGTCCATTCGCTACATCCTGTCAGCCGGGCGCAAAGGGTTTTCGTGCCACGCGGACGAACCCGTCGAGGCCACGCTGGCGGGCGCATTCGGGCATCACGGGCGGGGCCGGTCGGGGAGGGGATCGGGATGCGGCGGGGTACGTGTGTTCGAATGCGAGTTCGGGTAGCGTTGTCGCCACGATGACTATGCCCACGCCTCACCCGCAGATGCCCGCACCGGGACGCACCGCAGCAATGCCGGGCCCGCGTCCCGGTATGCCGCTGCCCGGGCAGCATCTGGCGGCCGCGAATCAGGAGTTCGCCGACCCGGAGCGGGTCAAGGCGGATGTCGATGCGCTGTTGGCCGAATTGTCGGCGGGCGCACCGAATCCGGGCTTCCCGGGCGCGCCGACCGTGCATTCCGAGGGCACCGATATCGTGCGGCGGGCCAAGATTCTCGAGCAGGCGCACGACGTCCTCGTGCAGGCCCTGGCCACGGTGGACAAGATCTGAGGTGGCCAGGCGCGCGCGGGTGGACGCGGAATTGGTTCGCCGCGGATTGGCGCGGTCGCGGGAACACGCGTCCGAGCTGATCTCCGCGGGCCGCGTCCTGATCAATGGGTCGGTTGCCACCAAACCGGCGACCGGAGTCGAGGCGGGCACGCCGTTGCTGGTGCGGGAGGAGCCCGACGAGGTGCAGTGGGCCTCGCGCGGGGCGCACAAGCTGCTCGGCGCGCTGGCGGCATTCGAGCCGCAGGGCGTCACGGTGGCGGGCAAGCGCTGCCTGGATGCCGGGGCGTCGACCGGTGGTTTCACCGATGTGCTGCTCTCGCGCGGCGCCAAGGAGGTGGTGGCCGCCGATGTCGGCTACGGCCAGCTCATCTGGCGACTCCAGAACGATGATCGCGTCCAGGTGCACGACCGCACCAACGTCCGTCAGCTGACGCCCGAACTCATCGGCGGCACAGTCGAATTGGTGGTCACCGACCTCTCGTTCATCTCCCTGGCCCTGGTGCTGCCCGCGCTGGCCGCCTGCGCCGCGCCCGGAGCGGATCTGCTGCCCATGGTGAAGCCGCAGTTCGAGGTCGGCAAGGATCGGGTGGGAGCCGGTGGCGTGGTGCGGGATCCGGCCCTGCGCGCCGAGGCGGTGCGCGAAGTCGCCGCCGCGGCAGCGAAACTCGGACTTCGGACCCACGGCGTGACGGCCAGCCCGCTGCCCGGGCCGTCGGGCAATGTCGAGTACTTCCTGTGGCTGCGCAAGGAATCCGAACCGGAGAAAACCGGTGTCGAGGGCCAGGACCGGGCGGCGACCGCCAGCGGTGACGACGCGGGCGTCGGTGCGGCAGCCTACGATGCAGACGGTGGTATTGCGCAAGAAGAGGCCGCACGTGTCGCGGCATTGATCGATCGTGCGGTGCAGGAGGGTCCACAGTGAACGCGGCTAGCCCGGCCAGGGAAGTGCTGCTGGTCGCGCATCCGGGACGGCCGGAGATCACCGATACCGCGCATCGCGTGGCGAAGATCCTGTGCGGGGCCGGGATCGGCCTGCGGGTGCTCGAGGACGAGGCATACAGCACCCGCTTCGATGTGGACGACGACGGTGTCGCCGACGGCTACCCGGTGCGGGTCATGGAACACAATCCGGACGCCGCCGCCGGTACCGAGATGGTGCTCGCGCTCGGCGGTGACGGCACCTTCCTGCGGGCCGCGGAACTCGCGCGCCCTGCCCGGGTGCCGGTGCTGGGAATCAATATGGGCCGCATCGGTTTTCTCACCGAGGCCGAGGCCGATCATCTGGACGAGGCGCTCTCGCAGGTGGTGCGGCGCGATTACAACATCGAAGAGCGGATGACCATCGATGTCACCGTCCGCGTCGACGATGCGATCGTGGAGCGCGGCTGGGCCCTCAACGAGGCCAGTATCGAGAATGCCGCGCGCATGGGCGTTCTCGAGGTGGTGCTCGAGGTGGACGGTCGCCCGGTGTCCTCGTTCGGCTGCGACGGTGTGCTGATCGCCACTCCCACCGGATCCACCGCCTACGCCTTCTCGGCGGGCGGACCGGTGGTGTGGCCGGAACTCGAAGCGCTGCTGGTGATTCCGTCCAACGCCCACGCCCTGTTCGCGCGACCCCTGGTGACCAGCCCGGATTCGCGGATCGCGGTGGAAACCGTTGCGACGGGCCACGATGCGATAGTTTTCCTCGACGGCCGACGCACCCTCGCACTGCCGCGGGGCGGCCGGGTCGAAACGGTCCGCGGGACCGAACCGGTGCGGTGGGTTCGGCTCGATTCCGCGCCGTTCGCCGATCGGATGGTGCGCAAATTCCAGTTGCCCGTGACAGGCTGGAGAGGCCGACAGCGGATGGAGAGCACGAGTGCTGACAGAGATCAGGATTGACGGGCTTGGCGTTATTTCCACCGCCACCGCGCAATTCCATGAGGGTTTAACCGTTTTGACCGGTGAGACCGGTGCGGGCAAGACCATGGTGGTGACGAGCCTGCACCTGCTCAGCGGGGCGCGCGCCGACGCCGGCCGGGTACGCCTGGGTGCGTCGCGGGCCGTGGTCGAGGGCCGCTTCACCGTGGACGAGGTGCACGACGGCGCGCTCGGCGAGGTCGAGGAGGTGCTGGAATCCTCCGGGGCCGAACGCGACGACGACGGCAGCATCATCGCGGTGCGGACCGTCGGCAGCGATGGCCGCTCGCGCGCGCATCTGGGCGGCCGGTCGGTGCCCGCCTCGGTGCTCTCCGACTTCACGACGCCGCTGCTCACCGTGCACGGTCAGAACGATCAGCTGCGATTGCAGCGCCCCGACCAGCAGTTGCACGCGCTGGACCAGTTCGCCTCCGACACCGTGGCTCCGCTGCTGGCCAAGTATCAGAAGGCGCGGCGGATCTGGCTGGACAAGCGCGATCAGCTGCTCGAAAGGACCGCGCGCAGCCGCGAATTGGCGCTCGAGGCCGACCATTTGACGCAGTCGCTGGCCGAAATCGACGCCATCGCACCGGAACCGGGTGAGGACGAGCATCTCGTGCACGAGGTGCGTCGACTCTCGGACCTGGATTCGCTGCGCGAGGCCGCCTCGACCGCGCACGACGCGCTGGCCGGGCCCGCCGACTCGCCGGGTGAGGATGCCGGTGCCCTGGATCTGCTGGGCACCGCGCGCGCCCGCATCGAGGCCTCCGACGATCCGAAGCTGTCCGAGCTGGGTCCCCGTCTGGGTGAGGCGATCTCGGTGATCGTGGATCTGACCACCGAGCTGAGCTCCTACCTGTCGGACCTGCCGTCGGATCCGGGTGCGCTCGAGTCGATGCTCAACCGCCAGGCCGAGTTGAAGACGCTGACCCGCAAGTACGCGCCCGATATCGACGGTGTGATCAAGTGGGCCGATGAGGCGCGCACCCGGTTGGCCTCGCTCGATGTGTCGGAGGAGGCGCTGGCCGCGCTGGCCGCGGAGGTGGAGGCCGCCGCCGCCAAGGTGCGCGAGACGGCCGCCAAGCTGACCGCGGCGCGCACCAAGGCCGCGGGCAAGCTGGCCGCCGCCGTGAGCGCCGAACTGGGCGGTCTGGCGATGGGTCGGGCGCGGCTCGAGGTCGGTGTCGGTCCCGTGCTCGCGGGCGTGCAGGATTCGGCCCCGCTCATGATCGACGGCAAGGAGCTGCACGCCGGTTCCACCGGTGTCGACGAGGTCGAATTCCGTTTGGCCGCCCACTCCGGAGCCCACCCGCTGCCGCTGAGCAAGAGCGCCTCCGGCGGTGAGCTCTCCCGCATCATGCTTGCCCTGGAAGTGGTGCTGGCCAGTTCCGAACACGGCACCACCATGGTCTTCGACGAGGTCGACGCCGGTGTCGGCGGTCGCGCCGCCATCGAAATCGGCCGCCGCCTGGCCCGTTTGGCCCGCACCCACCAGGTCATCGTGGTGACCCACCTCCCGCAGGTGGCCGCCTTCGCCGACACCCACCTGGTGGTCGACAAGCTCGACGACGGCAAGGCCGTCAAGTCTGGCGTCAAGGCCCTCACCCAGGACGAACGCGTGGTCGAACTCGCCCGCATGCTCGCGGGCATGGGCGACACCGAAACCGGCCGCGCCCACGCCTGGGAACTGCTGACCACCGCCCACGCCGAGAAGGTCGGCGCGGCGGCCTCGGGGGAGTAGCCCGACTACTTCAGCGGACCGGGGCTACTTCAGTGCCTTGCGGACCGCGCCGATGAGCTGGTTGGTCAGGGCGCGCAGGCCGGGCTCGAGAATCTGATCGGGGACGGGCAGGCTGGGCTCGGATTCCATGGTGTAGACCACCCGGGTGCCGCCCGGCGCATCGGAGAAGCTGATGGTGCCGACGTGGCGCTTGACCGGCGCACCCGCGATGACGCGGTAGACCATGCGCTCGTTGGGGACCAGCTCGGTGGTCTCCTCGGTCGGGCCGACGGGGCCGAGGCCGAGGTGGTACTGCGCACCGACGCCGTTGGGCGCGCCGATACCGGGCTTTTTCAGCGTAACTTTGATGGGCACAAAGGGATTGATGCTGTCACGCTCGGTGAAGAGCTTGTAGACGGTCTCGCGCGGAGCGGGCAGAACAGTATCAACAGTGGTGCTGGCCATGAACGGAGCATATCCTTACCGGCCGGTAAGAAGATAGGCGCAAAGCGGACATGCGGAGTGGGTCGCGATCATCACTGTGACAGATGTGGCGCGTGAGCGGCGCGCCTCCACCACAGGTTGAGACTTTCGGGCAATTATCGTTCGTTATGAAGATGTTGGCCCTGCTTTCGCGCAATACCGAAACGCTGCCTGGTCTGACCGGCATGGCCCGGGTGGACCGGAACACGAGGCGGTTGCTGCAGCGGGTGGGGCCGGGCGACGTGGTCGTCCTCGACGAGATGGACCTGGATCGACTCACCGCCGACCGCCTGGTGGAGGCGCAGGTGGCGGTGGTGATCAACGCCTCGCCGTCGATCTCCGGGCGCTATCCGAATCTGGGCCCGGAAGTGCTGGTGGCCAATGGCATTCAGCTCATGGACGCGGTCAGCTCCGATGTCTTCAAGAAGATCAAGGACGGCATCAAGGTGCGCGTGGAGGGCGGGGTCGTCTACGCCGACAAGCTCTCCAAGAAGGAACCCGAGGCGCTCGTCGAGGGCATCGAGCTCACCGAGGCCACCATCGCCGAACGCATGATCGAGGCCCGCAATGGGCTGGCCGATCATCTGGAAGCGTTCTCCGGCAACACCATCGAGTTCATTCGCACCGAATCCTCGCTGCTCATCGATGGAATCGGGGTGCCGGACGTCGAAATCGACATGAAGAAGCGGCATGTCGTGATCGTCGCCGACGGACCCGACCACATCGAGGACCTCAAGCGCATCAGGCCGTTCATCAAGGAGTACGCGCCGATCCTGATCGGCGTCGGCCGCGGCGCGGATACCCTGACCCGCAATGGATATCGCCCCGACCTGATCGTCGGCGATCCCGAGGAGATCACCGCCACCACGCTCAAGTCCGGCGCCGAGGTGATCCTGCCCGCCGACACCGACGGGCACGCCAAGGGTTTGGAGCGCATTCAGGATCTGGGCATCGGCGCGACCACCTTCCCGTCCTCGGGCGCGCCCGCGGATCTGGCGCTGCTGCTGGCCGACCACCATGGCGCGTCGCTGATCGTGACCGTCGGCGCGGCGGCCTCCCTCGACGACTTCTTCGACCGCGGTCGCCGGGATTCGAATCCGGCAACCTTCCTGACACGCCTCAAAATGGGCACCAAGCTCATGGATGCGAAAGCCGTTGCGTCGCTGTACCGTCACCGGGGTTCCGGCTGGGCGGTCGCGCTGGTGGTGCTGGCCGCACTGGTCGCCCTGATCGTCGCCGTGCTGGCCACCCACATGGGCGGCGAGGCGCTGACCTGGGTCACCGATACCTGGCATCGCGGATCGGGTTGGGTGGAGCGGCTATTGGACCGGCACAGGTAGGGGACCCATGATTTCCTTTCGGCACCACGCGATTTCGATCGCCGCGGTTTTTCTGGCGCTGGCGGTGGGCGTGGTGCTGGGCACCCGCGCGCACGGCGGCGGGTTGTTCCCGGGCTCGGGGGACAGAGCGCAGGTCGACGAGCTACGCGCGGACAACGGGCGCTTGAACGAACAGGTGAAGGCCTCGGACGCGTTCCTTGCGGGCGCTGCGGGCAAACTTCTGGCCAATAGTCTGACCAACCGGTCGGTCCTCGTATTCACCACGCCCGACGCCGACAGCGGCGATGCCGACGCGGTCACCGCGGCGCTCACCACCGCCGGGGCCACGGTCACCGGCCGAATCGGACTCACCGGCGCGTTCACCGACTCCTCCGAGGGCGATCGCCTGCGCACCGCGCTGGTGAACGTGGTGCCCGCGGGCGCGCAGCTCAAGATCGACGCCGTCGATCAAGGCAGCCTCGCGGGCGATCTGCTCGGTCAGGTGCTGCTCACCGATCCCACCTCCGGCCAGTCCCGCGGCACCCCGCAGGAGCGCGGCCTGGCCCTGGAAACCCTGCGCGGCGGCGGCTTCCTGACCTTCGCCGATGTGCAGCCCGCCCAGCTGGCCGTGGTGGTCACCGGGGACGGCGCGCGGGCCGAGGAGAACAATCGCGGCACCATCATCGCCCGGTTCGCCGGCGGGCTGCGATCCCACAGCGCCGGTGTGGTGCTGGCGGGTCGCTACGGGGCTGCCGAGGGGCCGGGCGCGATCGCGGTGGCCCGCTCCGAGGGCGGACTGGCCACGGTCACCACCGTCGACAATGTGGACCGCGAGATCGGCCGCATCACCACCGTGCTCGGGCTGACCGAGCAGCTGAACGGCGGAACCGGGCGGTACGGCACCGGCGCGAAGGCGACATCGCTCACAATCGCGGCCATGCCCCGCTGACCGGAGTCCGAGAAAAGCCGACCGCGACACGGGAAAAAGCGCTCGCGACACGCCGGATCGAGCCAATCGGTGGCAACCGGTGCGCGCGCCGTTCGATCGGGTCCGCCGATCCGTGTTACCGTGAAGACCCGTGGGTAATTCACGGATTCCGGCGCGCGCGGCCACGAAACACATCTTCGTCAGCGGCGGTGTCGCCTCTTCACTCGGTAAGGGCCTGACCGCCTCCAGCCTCGGTCAGCTGCTTACGTCGCGCGGGCTGCGCGTCACGATGCAGAAGCTGGATCCGTACCTGAACGTCGATCCCGGCACCATGAACCCCTTCCAGCACGGTGAGGTGTTCGTGACCGAGGACGGCGCGGAGACGGACCTCGATGTCGGTCACTACGAACGCTTTCTGGACCGCGACCTGTCGGCGGACGCGAATGTGACCACCGGCCAGGTGTACTCGAAGGTGATCGCCAAGGAGCGCCGCGGCGAGTACCTCGGTGACACCGTGCAGGTGATTCCGCACATCACCGATGAGATCAAGAGCCGCATTCTCGCCATGGCGGGACCGGACCTGCACGGGCAGGTGCCGGATGTGGTGATCACCGAAATCGGTGGCACCGTGGGCGATATCGAGTCGCAGCCGTTCCTCGAGGCGGCGCGGCAGATTCGCCACGAGGTGGGTCGCGACAACTGCTTCTTCCTGCACGTCACGCTGGTGCCCTACCTGGGCCCCTCCGGCGAGCTGAAGACCAAGCCGACCCAGCACTCGGTGGCGGCGCTGCGCAATATCGGTATCCAGCCGGATGCCCTGATCCTGCGCTGCGACCGGGATGTGCCGCAGGCGCTCAAGAACAAGATCGCTTTGATGTGCGACGTGGATGTGGACGCCTGCATCTCGACGCCGGACGCGCCGTCGATCTACGACATTCCGAAGGTGCTGCACCGGGAAGGCTTGGACGCCTACGTCGTTCGCCGCCTCGGCCTGCCCTTCCGGGACGTGGACTGGACGGTCTGGGGCGACCTGCTGGATCGCGTGCACAACCCGCGCGAGGAGGTCACCGTCGCGCTGGTCGGCAAGTACGTCGATCTGCCCGACGCCTACCTGTCGGTCACCGAGGCGCTGCGCGCGGGCGGGTTCGCCTCGCGGGCCAAGGTGAACATTCGCTGGGTGCAGTCCGACGAGTGCGAGACCGAGGCGGGCGCGCGCTCGCATCTGGCCGACGTGGACGCGATTCTCATTCCCGGCGGCTTCGGTATTCGCGGCATCGAGGGCAAGGTGGGCGCGATCCGCTACGCCCGCGAGCACAAGATTCCGCTGCTGGGTCTGTGCCTGGGTCTGCAGTGCGTGGTCATCGAGGCGGCGCGCTCGGTCGGCCTGAAGGACGCCAACTCGGCGGAGTTCGAGCCCGACACCAAGTACCCGGTCATCTCCACCATGGCCGATCAGGAGCAGATCGTGGCCGGTGAGGCCGATCTCGGCGGCACCATGCGCCTGGGCGCGTACCCGGCTGTGCTGGAAAAGGATTCGCTGGTGGCCGCCGCGTACGGTGCGACCGAGGTCTCCGAGCGGCACCGCCACCGCTACGAGGTCAACAACACCTACCGCGACAAGATCGCCAAGAGCGGCCTGAAGTTCTCCGGCACCTCCCCGAACGGCCACCTGGTCGAATTCGTCGAGTACCCCGCCGACCAGCACCCCTTCCTGGTGGCCACCCAGGCCCACCCGGAACTCAAGTCCCGCCCCACCCGCCCGCACCCGCTTTTCGCGGCGCTGATCTCGGCAGCCCTGAACTACAAGGCCGCCGAACGCCTCCCGGTGGAGATCCCCAACGAGCTCCCCGCCGAGGCCGAGAAGGTCTCCAAGTAACCCGCCGCACAACGCAGGCACCCCCGAACCGCCCGAGCACTCCCCGGAGTACTCGGGCGGTTTCGCGTTCCGCCGACTCGCCTGTGGACGTGTTGTGTGCCACGGGAGTCCCGGGGTGCGGTGGGGGTGGTCGGGGTTCGCGCTACGGTTCTGGGGTGACCTCCTCCGATTCGGCACCCGGCACCCATGATTTCGATGTTCTGTCCAGTCGCACCGTGTATTCGGGGGCGATCCTGGCCTTGCGGCTGGACCAGGTGGTCATGCCCGGGGGGAAGGTGGCCGAGCGGGAGGTGATCGAGCATCACGCGGCGGTGGCCGTGGCGGCATTGGACGCGGACGACAATCTGGTGTTGATCAATCAGTATCGGCATCCGATCGGGCGGCGGCTGTTGGAGCTTCCGGCGGGGTTGTTGGACAAGCAGGGGGAGGATCCGCTCGAGGCGGCCAAGCGCGAGTTGGCCGAGGAGACCGGGCTGGCGGCGCGGGAGTGGTCGGTGCTGGTCGATGTGGCGCTCTCGCCCGGCTTCACCGATGAGGCGTTGCGCGTCTATCTGGCCACGGACCTCTACGAAACCGACCGCCCCGACCCGGAATTGGAAGAGGCCGACATCCAAATTCTTCGGATGCCCCTGGCCGAGGCCGTCCAGGCCGCCCTCGCGGGCGAAATCACCAATGCCACAGCGGTCGCGGGCGTGACCGCCCTGATGACCGCCCGCTCCACCGGCGCTACCCTCCGCCCCGCCGATGCCCCCTGGCCCGGCATGCCCACCGCGTTCCTCGACCGCAAGGCGCGCGGTACCGGCGGGTCCACCGCCTAGATCCCGATTGGGAAACTTGTTCTGTTTGCCGGGGTTTGGCTGGGGGAGTTCGTCGGTGCGGGCTGCAATGATGTGAGCCGTGTTGAAGCGGCAGATCGACGCGTATCTCGACCATCTGGCGGTCGAGCGTGGTGCCGCGCGCAATACGCTCAGTGCTTACCGGCGGGATTTGGGGCGGTATCGGGAGTTCTTGGCGGCTCGCGGGGTGGAAACGCTTGCGCGGGTGGCGGAAACGGACATCGCGGATTACATGGTGTCATTGCGGGCCGGGGATTCGGAGCGTCCCGCGCTGGCGGCCTCCTCGGCCTCGCGGGCGTTGGTGGCGGTGCGCGGGCTGCATCGGTTCGCGACGGCCGAGGGCATTACCGATG
This sequence comes from Nocardia sp. CDC153, assembly GCF_035818515.1. Lineage (NCBI taxonomy): Bacteria > Bacillati > Actinomycetota > Actinomycetes > Mycobacteriales > Nocardiaceae > Nocardia > Nocardia sp. CDC153. The sequence continues at coordinate 14,092 of NZ_JAYKYU010000006.1, forward strand.
CGGACGTGGCGCATCCTGTGAAGCCGCCGACGCCTGCTCGGCGATTGCCGAAAGCGCTGCCGTACGACCAGGTTTCGCGGCTGTTGGAGGCCTCCGGGGGCGATATCGCCGATGGGCCGCGCGGGTTGCGGGATCGTGCGCTGCTGGAGTTGTTGTACTCCACCGGCGCTCGCATCTCGGAGATGGTCGGCTTGGACGTGGACGATATCGACACCGCCGAGCGCGCGGTCATCCTGCGCGGCAAGGGCGGCAAGCAGCGCATGGTGCCGATCGGCCGTCCCGCGCTGGCGGCCCTGGACAACTACCTGGTGCGCGGCCGCCCGGCGCTCGCGGCCCGAGGCAAGGGCAACAGCGCCCTGTTCCTCAACCATCGCGGCGGCCGCCTATCCCGCCAGACGGCCTGGCAGGTCCTGCAATCCGCCGCCGAGCGCGCCGGAATCGCGGCTCAGGTCTCACCCCACACGCTGCGCCACTCCTTCGCCACCCATCTGCTCGACGGCGGGGCCGATGTCCGTGTGGTGCAGGAACTGTTGGGCCACGCCTCGGTGACCACCACCCAGATCTACACCCTGGTCACGGTCGGAACCCTGCACGAGGTCTGGGCCACCGCCCATCCCCGCGCCCGTTGACGGTTCCGGCGCGGGCCACGGGAATTCGGCAGGTCAGGTGAGCGGGCGGCCGATGAGGACGCGCACGGCCACGCCCAGCAGGCGGCCCAGGCCCGGCAGGGCATCGCGCGAAAGAGCCAGTGACCAGACGGTTCTGGGGCCGGCGGGATCGAGCGGACGGCCGTCGAAACGGTCCGAGAGCCAGTCGATCACCAAGGGGGTGGCGATCAGGGCCAGCGAGATGTGCCCGCTCAGCCGGTCGCGAATGTATTGCACCGGCGTGCCGGCCTGGCGGTAGCGCCAGACCTGTTCGTCCATGTCCTCGACCGCGATCACCGCGTCATTGGTGGCCTGCACGACCAGCATCGGGAAGGCCGGGGCGGTGGTGACGGGGCGGAGTTCCTCGAAGATGCCGCGGAATCGAGGGTCGCGCAGGAGTTCGGACACACCGAGCTCGCTGTGGTCGTCGACATTGCGGCGGATACTGCGGAACAGGATCGGGAAGATGGTGCTGGCCTCGGCGTGCGCCATGAGATCCAGGAAGTCTCGGTCGAAGCTGGCGCGCACGGCCTTGTCGAGATCCGGGTACGCGCGGCAGAGGGCCGAGAGCACCAGCGGGATCAGTCCGGCGTAGACCGATCCGTTCAAACGGGCGAAGACGCTCTGCGGATCGCCGACCGGGGATCCGGCCGAGGCGCCGACGATCTCGAGCTCGGGCGCGTAGTCGGCGGCCATTTCACAGGCCCAGGTCGTCGCCAGGCCCCCGCCCGAGTAACCCCACAGGGCGACCGGTGTCTCCCCGCTCAGCTGCAGCGGGTCGAAGGACCGGGCGGCCCGAATGCCGTCCAGGATGCGGTATCCGGGTTCGCGCGGGACACCGAAATGGCCATCGCTGCCGACATTGTCGGGAATCGAGAGCGTCCAGCCTCGCGCGAGCGCATTCGCGAAGATCACCATCTCGAACTGTGGGAACGAGCCGAAGGCGTTGGAGCCCTGGCGCAGACAGTACGAGGGCAGGCCGCGCGCGACGACGACATCGATGGCGCATTGGTAGGACACCAGCCGTTTGGGAGCGGCCGGATCCGCGCCCGCCGGCTGGGCCACGGTCGTCACCACCGCTTCCGGTTCGCCGTGCACATCGTTGGTGCGGTAGAGCAACTGCCAGGCCGAGATCTGTTGCGGGATCACCCCGAGCAGTCCGAGTTCCACGCGCCGCGCCCGAATGATGGTGCCGGGGGCCAGCTCTGCCAGGTCCACCGGCGGTTGATAGAACGGGTCGATCTCGGGACGAGTCGGATTTCCCTTCGACGATTCGATGTGAAGGCCCGGCCGGAGCGGCACCACCTCGGCGGAATCCTCGATGTCGATACTCACGAACACCCCTCCTGCCGTCGAGCCGGTCGAATGGCCTCACACGGTAACAACGGCGGGCGGTTCGGCCGCGCGTCCAGATCAGCAACGGCGGCAAGGGGATTGGGTGCAGCAACCGGCTCGTAGGTGCGGCTGCGATCGGCGGACACCGTGCGCGGATGCGATAGTGATCCTGGGGCAAACCTGGTTAATAGGGGGATCGTAGGGGTGTCGGCAAAAGTGTAATTGGCTGTGTACCACTGTATTTCATAACAACCGCACCTGGGCTTCGCTGTGTGGAACACACATGTTCCTAGAAACCGAGCGATTCAGCGAAGCCTGAGGTATGTGCTGCCGAGGTCAGTCGGGTCGACGAGTCTGGAAACCGAGGTAGCTCGGATGCTCGGGATCGATCAACACCGCCTGGGAGGCGATGTGGCGTTTGCGCCATGGCGCGATGAGATGTCGGGGGAAGCTGGTGCGGCTCACCGCGATTCGCAGTCGATGTCCGACACGCAGCAGCGCTTCGGTCGGGTTGATCTCGATGTCGATGTCGAAGGGTTCGCCCGGTGTGAGCGGCTGTGCCGACTCGGCCGTGAGCGGATGCATCGCGAACAGGAGTTCCCCGTCGACGTAGTAGCTGGCGTCGGAGTCGTTGTGCCGCAATGAGGACAGCAGGGCGCCGCGGGTGATCGGCACCGATGTTCCGTCGGGATGCACATCGCAGACGGTGATCGACCAGAACGCGTCGGTGCCGTCCGCCACGGCCCGCAGGTGCAGGTTCATCGGTCCGGTGAGGATCAGATCCGCCTCCAGCGGTGCCCCGGTGAAGGTGACGGCGGTGGCCTCGTTGCGGCGGTCGTCATTGCCGTGTTCGCTGCCGAACAGCACGCTGATGCCCATGGTCATGACGGCGGTGTTGTTGGAGGCGGCGCTGACCCGGCCGCCGGGGAGGGGCAGCCGCGTCTCGGTGGCGCACGGTGTCGGGGACAGTGCGGCATCCGTATTCGCGTGCTCGGCGGCACCGGAGCGTTCACCGCTGAGATACAGCCGTTGGACCCGGGCGTCGGCGGGCGGGTACTGCGTGTGACTGAGCCAGCTGCCATCGCCCTGGCGGCGCACCGTGATCGGGCCGTAGCGGTCGATGCCATTGTCGATGCCCTTGACCCAGCGATCGAAGAACGCGGTCTGCAATTCGTCGAGCGCCTGCGGGTTGCCCGCATCGCCGAAACCGGAACCCGGTGTCAGATGGTAGGAGTCGTCGACGAGGACCTGCTTCATGCCGCCCGGCAGCGGAATCCGTTCGTACATACTGAAATTGGATCGGTTGTAGACGTCGTGCCAGCCGCCGTGGATCCAGGTGGGCGCCTCGATCCGTTCCAGGCGCGGCAGTTTGGCCGCCCACATGGCATTGAGGTATCCGTCGGGGTGATCGGTGTCGAGGGCGATGCGCAGGGCGTGCTCGATCCAGCCCGAACGGTGCGTCAACCGGTCGCGCAGGAATTGCCCGGCCAGGCCCGCGCGCACGAGACCGGGCCAGGCCGGAATCCATTTGGCGCCGTTGACACCCAGGATCCAGACCAGCATGCCCGGGGTGAGCGCGCCACCGGTCAGGCCGAGCTCGCGCGGGGGGTTCTCCCCGGCCTCGATGGCGAAGACCGCCCGGAGACCCTCCGGCCGCTGGGCCGCGGTGTGCAGCGCCGAGATCGCGCCGTAGGACAGGCCCATGACGGCGATATCGCCATTGCACCAGGGCTGTTCGCGCACCCAGCGCAGTACCTCGACGTAGTCGAGTTGCTCGCGCGGGCTGAAGAAATCCCATGCGCCGGTGGAGGTTCCGGTGCCGCGCACATCGACCATCAACCCGACGTACCCGCGTGCCACCGCGGTCCGGTTGATCGCGAACGGTTCGAGCACCCCACCCGCGGGGGTGCGCACCACATCCCGCGCGGTCATGCGGGTCCGGTCCGACGCGCGGACCCGCCCGGCCAGCCGCCGTGCCGTCGCATGCCAGCGCATGCCGTGGCGGTTGAGCATCTTGTTGTAGGGCGTGAAATTGATGATCGCCGGAAGCGGCTCGGCGGTCGGCCCGTCGGCATCGCCCGGTCGCAGCACATCGGCGGTGAGAATCGCGCCGTCCGACATGGTGATGGGAATCGTATTGTGCGCGAACAACTTCGGATAGCGAACCGGCCCGATATCGAAGCGTGTGTCCGGGGAAACGGAGAATTCGGCGGGCAGGGCGGTGGTCAGCGGTTCGGCCATCGTGTTCCTTCGGCGACGTCGATGTCGGTGCTGGATATACCATACATTGTCTGGGACACTTGACGCAGCATGTCGACGAGGCGGGATGATTGCCCGATGGGCGCGCGGTGAATACCGTCGATCGCGCGAATGTTCCTGCGATCCTCGGGAGAAGTGCATGACTCGGTCGACCTCGCGGGTCGCGGACTGGCAGCGGGCGGGGACTCTCGAAACGATTGGCGGGCATCGGATTTTCGTGCGGGAGCGCGACGGGGATCCGGATCTGCCGCCGCTGCTGTTTCTGCACGGGTATCCGTCGAGTTCCTATGACTGGCGCGAGGCGTTCGAGCGGATCGAGGGGCACCGGCTGGTCGTGTTCGACTTCCTCGGATTCGGGCTGTCGGACAAGCCGCGAGACGAGTTGTACTCCTTGCGGATTCAGGCCGATATCGCCGAGGAGGTGGCGCGGCGGTTCGATGGTGCGCCCGTGGTGCTGGTCTCCCACGACATGGGCAGTTCGGTCGCGACCGAGCTGTTGGCCCGGGACATCGACGGCAAGCTGTCGTTCACGCTCGCCTCGGCGCTGCTGTTCAACGCCAGCATGGTTCGCGAGCAGGCCAGTCTGCTGATCACCCAGAAACTGCTGCTGAGCCGGTTCGGTCCCGTGCTCGCCCGGCTGACCAACAAGCCCGCCTTCCTGCGCTCGTTCGCCAGCATCTTCTCGCCGTCCCATCCGCTGACCCCCGAAGAGGCGGCGGACCAATGGGCGCTCCTGACCCACAATGGCGGCCACCGCCTCCTCGACAAGCTGATCCACTACAACCGCGAACGCGTCACCCCGCCCACCTCCGACCGCTGGCACAACGCATTACGCGACTGGCCCGGCCGACTCGAGCTGGCCTGGGCGGAGCTGGACCCGATCTGCACCGAGGCCGTGCTGCGAGCGGTGCTGGCCCTGCGCCCGCACACCGCCCTCACCCGTCTCCCCGGACTGGGCCACTACCCGCAACTCGAGGACCCCCAACGGGTCTACGACCTGATCCAGCGACACGCCTCTCAATCCTGATGGCGCAGTTGCGCCGTGTCGCCTGCCCGACAATTCCGTCGATTCCGATTTATCCGCTGCTTCCGGCGTGGCAGACCGCCGACAGGCCGTAACCTGCTGTGCCACAGTAGGAAGATGGTCCGAGACCGGTCGACACGCCGGGCCCGGGCGGCTCTACCCGGTCTGAAGTGCAGGTTTAGGGTGCGTGTCCGAGCGATGGTCTTGCGCGAACAGGCGGTAGCGTCTAGAGGTGACCCGGACACACACGCGGCCGGGCGCGTCGCACACGGCGGATCGGTGGGCGAGGCAAGGGCAGGAACGTCGAAGGAGCAGCGGACGTGACGACTACCGGTGGTGCGGGCCAGCGGATCGAAACCGCCGCGCAAACACTGTGGGAGGCACCCGATGTGGTGCACGACGCCAAGCAGGTCGGCCCCACCGGCCGCCCGCTGCGCGAGATCCCGCTGCCGCCCGAGCCGGACCACACCGCGCCGGCGCTGATCGTGGCCATGTGCAATCAGAAGGGCGGGGTCGGCAAGACCACCTCGACCATCAATCTCGGTGCGGCGCTGGCCGAATACGGGCGCAAGGTGCTGCTGGTGGACCTCGACCCGCAGGGCGCGCTGTCGGCGGGTCTCGGTGTGGCGCACCACGATCTGGACGTGACCGTGCACAACCTGCTGGTCGGGCCGGGCAAGGTCAATGTCGACGACGTGCTGATGAACACCAAGGTCGAGGGGATGGATCTGCTGCCGTCCAATATCGACCTGTCGGCCGCGGAGATCCAGTTGGTCAACGAGGTCGGCCGGGAGCAGACGCTGGGCCGCGCCCTCGCGCCGCTGCGCAACCGCTACGACTACATCCTCATCGACTGCCAGCCGTCGCTGGGTCTGCTCACCGTCAACGCCCTGGCCTGCGCCGACGGCGTCATCATTCCCATGGAATGCGAGTACTTCTCGCTGCGCGGGCTGGCCCTGCTCAACGACACCGTGGAGAAGGTGCGGGACCGGCTGAACCCCGAGTTGGTGCTGTACGGCATCGTTGTCACCATGTTCGATGCCCGCCTATTGCATTCGCGTCAGGTCATGACGCGCGTGGTCGAGGTGTTCGGCGACCTCGTGTACGACACGGTCATCTCGCGCACCGTCCGCTTCCCGGACGCCAGCGTCGCGGGTGAGCCGATCACCACCTGGGCTCCGAAATCCGGTGGCGCGGAAGCCTATCGGGCCATGGCCCGGGAAGTCATCCAGCGGTCGGGCCGTTGAGCGATCCTCTCGACCCAGCGTCCGAGCACGACCCGACGGACGCGGACGGAGTGCTGCCCGCGGGCCCGGGCACAGCTCTGCCCGCCGACTCGACCGCCGAAGCGGACTCGCCCGCCGCCATTCCCGATTCGCCGCTACTGGCTGACATTGCCGCGGGCGGCGGCGGGGATGATGTGGCCGCGGGTGGAGAAGACGTGATTGCCGGAGGCGAATACGACGAAACCGGGGAGTCTGCGCCGGATTCCTCGCTTCTGGCCGATATCGCCGGGTCCGGTGGCGCGGAAATGTCCGGCGGCGCGGGGGCTTCGAACGACCCTGTTGCATCGGAGAATTCGGACAATGGCGGCAAGTTTCACCTGAAGCTGGCCAACTTTCAGGGGCCGTTCGATCTGCTGCTGCAGCTGATCAGTTCGCGGCGACTCGATGTCACCGAGATCGCGCTGCACAAGGTGACCGATGAGTTCATCGCGTATACCAAGGCGTTGACCGCCAGTCTGTCCGAGGAGCAGGGGCTGCGGGCGGACAAGATTCTGGATCAGACGACCGAATTCCTTGTCATCGCGGCCACTCTGCTGGATCTGAAGGCGGCTCGGTTGCTGCCCTCGGGTGAGGTGGCCGACGAGGAGGATCTCGAACTGCTCGAGGCGCGGGACCTGCTGTTCGCGCGGCTGCTGCAGTATCGCGCCTTCAAGCAGGTCGCGGAATTGCTCGGGGAGTTGGAGGCGGCGGCGCTGCAACGCTATCCGCGCGCGGTGTCGCTCGAGGAGCGGTATCTGGAGCTGTTGCCGGAGGTTACGCTGGGGGTGGACGCCGCGGAATTCGCGGAGGTCGCCGCCACGGTGTTCCGGCCGCGTCCGAAACCCCGGGTGGGGCTGGATCACATCCACGCCCACGCGATTTCGATTGCCGAACAGGCCGCCCTGGTCCTGGAAATGCTGAAGAACGCGGGCGCGGGCGGTTGGACGACCTTCCACGATCTCTGCGCCGACTGCGAGCTCCCGATCCAGATCGTGGCCCGCTTCCTCGCGCTGCTCGAGCTCTACCGAGGCAAAACCATCGAGTTCGACCAGCCCGACCCCCTGGGCCCGCTGTCCATCAGCTGGATCGGCGAGCTCGAAGACCAACCCGCCCAACCGGTGACGATCGAAGAGGATTACGGATGACCGAGGTGCAGGACCTGGGAGACGACGTGCACGATCCGACCGCCGACAACCAGCCCGCGCCCAACCTCACCCCGGCCCAACGGATCATCGCCGAAGCCGCCGCCGCAGCCAAGGCGGCCGCCGCCGCAGCGGCCGAAGCCGCTCCGAATCCGGCGGTCGCCGACTCTTCGGAAGAAGGCGCATCGCTCGCGGCCCCGAGCCCCTCGGGCGGTCCCGCCGCCGTAGTGGAACGCGACACCACTCCACTCGCCGGGAGCCCGACCAAACAGACCCCACACGTCGATGTGGTGGCGATGGATTCCGGCGCGACCGACCAGTCGGACGTGCCCGAGCCCGATGCGGACGAATCGGGCGCGGCCGTGCCCACGCTCGAGATCCGCGAATCGGCCGGAGGCGCAGCCGATCACGGCGAGGTCGAAGCCGACGCAGAAGCTGCTGACGTCGAGACTTTTGCCGAGCAGCCTAAATCGGACTTGACGGACGAATCGGGCGTGATCGGCTTGGAGTCGATCGACGTAGCCGTCGCTCTGGATGACGAGGCCGCCGCCGATGGTGAGGCTGAGTTGGATGAGTCTCCTGCGTTGGGTGGGAGCAGCGGGGAGGAGGTCGACGCGACCGATTCGGGCCTCTCGGGGTCTGAAAGTGAGGCGGGGGGCGCCGCGGGTGTGGCGGAGGTCTCCCGGGGTGGGGGGAGGGGCGTCGGTCCCGAGGGGGTGGGGGATTCCGGGGAGTTCGAGGAGGAGGAAGAGGAGCTCGGGGAGGAGGAGTTCAGGGGGGCGCTCGAGGCGATGTTGTTGGTGGTGGATGCGCCTGCGGGGGTGGAGTTGTTGGCTTCGGCGTTGCGGGCTCATCCGATTCGGGTGGAGACGGCGTTGCGGGAGATGTCGGCGGAGTTGACGGCGCGGCGCAGTGGCATGGATCTCAGGTTCGTGGGGGATGGGTGGCGGTATTACACGCGGACGGAATTCGCTCCCTATGTGGAACGTATGCTGTTGGACGGCGCACGGTCGAAGCTCACACGCGCCGCTTTGGAAACCTTGGCGGTGATCGCGTACCGTCAACCGGTTACCCGAGCACGCGTGAGCGCGGTGCGCGGTGTCAACGTGGATGGCGTGATCAGGACCCTGCTGGCGCGGGGGCTGATCGCGGAGGCCGGAGCGGACCCGGAGACCAACGGCACTCTGTACATCACCACCGAGCTGTTCCTGGAACGGATCGGACTCGCGTCACTGGCGGATTTGCCGCCGCTGGCCCCGCTGCTCCCGGGCGTCGATCTGATCGACGAGATCAACGAGAGCCTGGACACCGACCCCCGGTACACCAGGCTGAAGAAACCGGCCGAGGCCGATATCGACCTCGGTACCGATGAATGAAATAGGACAACGTGAATACACCCGCTCGCCGAGATGGCACACCGGATCGTAGAAAACGTGGCAGCGAACCGCCCGGCGGTTCCCGCGCCGCCCGCGGCCGGACCGGAGACGACCGGTCCGCGCGCGGCGGCAGCTCATATGGCGGAGGCTCCGCCAGTTCCCGCGGCGGCAGTGATCGCGGCGGCTCGTACGGCGGCGGACGTGGCGGCAGCGGGTCCTACGACTCGCGCTCCGGTGGATCCCGCGGCGGCTCGTACAGCGATTCCCGCGGCGGCTCCTCCCGCGGCGGTTACAGCGACTCGCGCGGCGGGTCCGGCTATAGCGATTCCCGTGGTGGTTCTTCGCGCGGCGGCTCCGGTTACGGCGACTCTCGCGGTGGTTCTTCGCGCGGCGGCTACGGCGACTCCCGTCCCGGCGCTTCGCGCGGTGGTTCCGGCTCGTATGGTTCGCGTGGCGCTTCGAGCTCGCGCGACGGCTACGGCTCGCGTGGCGAAAGCCAGTGGGGCGGTGGCGGTTCGCGCGGTGGCGCGCCCTCGCGTGGCGGCTCGTCGTACGGAAACTCCGCGCGCGGCAACCAGTCTCGGGGTGACTGGGGTTCCGACTCGCGTGGCGGGCGCGGCGGCGACAGCCGCGGCGGCCAGTCCCGCACCGGATTCGGCGAGGGCCGTACCGGTTTCGGTCAGGACCGCAATGCCTCGCGCGGCCGGATCGGCGGCGGCAGCCCGCTGGCCCCGCACACCTCGCCGAGCACGCCCAGCAAGAAGAAGCCCAAGCCGGAGCGCAAGACCGTCGCGCCCGTGCTGATCAGCAATGCCAAGCCCGCGCGCCACCAGCACGTGGATCTGGAGGAGCGCGGCCCGAAGAAGCTGCCGTGGGGCGAGGGCGAGCGCCTGCAGAAGGTGCTCGCCAAGGCCGGTGTGGCCTCGCGTCGCGCCGCCGAGGAGATGATCGAGGCCGGTCGCATCGAGGTCGACGGCAAGATCGTGCGCGAGCAGGGCCTGCGCATCGATCCGCAGACCGCGGTGGTCCGTGTCGATGGTGTGCGCGTGGTCATTCGCTCCGAGCAGGTGTATCTGGCCCTGAACAAGCCGAAGGGTTGGCAGTCCACCATGTCCGACGAGATGGGCCGCCCCTGCGTCGGCGATATCGTCGCCGAGCGCGTCGCGGCCGGGCAGCGCCTGTTCCACGTCGGCCGTCTCGACGCCGACACCGAGGGCCTGCTGCTGCTCACCAATGACGGCGATCTGGCCCACCGGCTCATGCACCCGTCCTTCGAGGTGCAGAAGACCTACCTGGCCACGGTCAATGGCGAGGTCAAGAACCGCGAGATCGGCAAGCTGCTCAAGGACGGCGTCGAGCTCGAGGACGGTCCCGCCAAGGTGGACCGCTTCCAGGTGCTCGAGGTCGGCCAGGGTAGGTCGCTGGTGAAGGTGGTGCTGCACGAGGGCCGCAAGCACATCGTGCGCCGCCTGCTGGCCGAGGTCGGCCACCCGGTGACCGCGCTGGTGCGCACCCACATTGGACCGGTCGCACTGGGCGATCAACGGCCGGGCACGCTGCGTGTGCTGGGTCGGGACGAAATCGGGAAGCTCTACGAGGCGGTGTCGTTGTGAACGGTGTGGGAAGTCTGATCGAGACCGGCGCGCTGACCGGGTCGGCGCAGCTGGTCGTCGCCATGGACGGCCCGTCCGGTACCGGCAAGTCGAGCGTGTCGCGCCAGTTGGCGACCCGGCTCGAGGCCCGCTACCTCGATACCGGGGCCATGTACCGGGTGGCGACGCTGCGCGTGCTGCGCAGCGGCGTGGATCTCGACGATGCCGCGGCGATCGCGGTGGCGGTCAAGGAGCTGCCGCTGACCATCGGCACCGATCCGAGCCGGGAGGTGATCCTGCTCGACGGTGAGGACGTGTCCAGCGAGATCCGCGGCAATGCGGTGACCAAGGCCGTGTCGGCGGTGTCGGCGGTGCCCGAGGTGCGCGAGCAGCTGGTGGCCCTGCAGCGCGAGATCACCGTGTCCGCGGGTCGAATCGTGGTGGAGGGCCGCGATATCGGCACCGTGGTGCTGCCCGAGGCGGATGTGAAGATCTACCTCACCGCCTCGGCCGAGGCGCGTGCGTTCCGCCGCAATGCCCAGAACATCGCCGAGGGTCGCGGCGACGACTACGAGGCCGTGCTGGCCGATGTCCAGCGCCGCGACACCCTGGATTCGACCCGCAAGGTCTCCCCACTGCGTCCGGCCGAGGACGCCGTGCTGGTGGACACCAGTGATCTGAACAAGGACGAGGTCATCGACGAGCTGTATCGCGTGGTGGCCGAACGGATTTCGGCGGGAGGCGCGCAGTGACGCAGGACACTTTCGCCGGTGACGGCATCTGGTCGGATGAATCCGACTGGGATATCGCCGAATTCGAGGGCGAGCAGGACGCCGAACACATTCCGCTGCCCACGGTCGCCATTGTGGGTCGCCCGAATGTCGGCAAATCCACGCTGGTGAACCGCATTCTGGGCCGCCGCGAGGCCGTGGTCGAGGATATTCCGGGCGTCACCCGTGACCGCATCTCCTACGAGGCCAGCTGGTCCGGACGTCGTTTCCTGGTGCAGGACACCGGCGGTTGGGAGCCCGACGCCAAGGGCCTGCAGCAGTCGGTGGCCCGGCAGGCCGAGGTCGCCATGCGCACCGCCGACGCCATCGTCGTGGTGGTGGACGCCACCGTCGGCGCGACGTCGGCCGACGAGGCGGTCGCGAAGACGCTGCGCCGCAGCAAGACTCCGGTCATCCTGGTCGCCAACAAGGTCGACAACCAGAAGCTCGAGGCCGACGCCGCCGAGCTGTGGTCCATGGGTCTGGGTGAGCCGCGCATGGTCTCGGCCGCGCACGGCCGCGGCACCGGTGATCTGCTGGACGACATTCTCGCGGTGCTGCCCGAAACGCCCCGCGAGGGTACGGGTCTCACCGGCGGCCCGCGTCGCGTGGCGCTGGTCGGCAAGCCGAATGTCGGCAAGTCCTCGCTGCTCAACCGCCTGGCGGGCGAGGAGCGCTCGGTGGTCCACAATGTCGCGGGCACCACCGTCGACCCGGTCGACTCGCTGGTCGAATTGGGCGGCAAGCCTTGGCGTTTTGTGGACACCGCGGGTCTGCGCCGCAAGGTCGCCAATGCCTCGGGCCACGAGTTCTACGCCTCGCTGCGCACCAAGGGCGCCATCGAGGCCGCCGAGGTGGCGGTCATGCTGATCGACGCCTCGCAGCCGATCACCGAGCAGGACCTGCGTGTGATCTCCATGGTCGCCGAGACCGGCCGCGCCCTGGTGATCGCCTACAACAAGTGGGATCTGGTCGACGAGGACCGCCGCGAGATGCTCGAGCGCGAGATCGACCGCGAAATGGTCCAGGTCCGCTGGGCCCAGCGTGTGAACATCTCGGCCCAGACCGGCCGCGCCGTCCAAAAGCTGGTCCCGGCAATGGAAACCGCCCTGGAATCCTGGGACAAGCGCATCCCCACCGGCCGCCTGAACAACTGGCTCAAGGAGGTCATCGCCGCCACCCCGCCCCCCATGCGCGGCGGCCGCCTACCCCGAGTCCTGTTCGCCACCCAGGCCTCCACCCGCCCCCCGACGTTCGTCCTCTTCACCACCGGCTTCCTCGAGGCGGGCTACCGCCGCTTCATCGAGCGAAAGCTGCGCGAGGAGTTCAACTTCGACGGCTCCCCGGTCCGCGTGAACGTCCGCGTCCGCGAAAAGCGCGAACGCAAGAAGTAGCAGCGCCGACCACCTGTCAACGCCCGGGCAACGGATTCCCCCGTAGCCCGGGCGTTTTCGTATCGGAAGCACCCGACCACATCACCGGCCCGCCAGGGTGAGCCGGTGATCGGCTTCCAGGAGGAGCCAGGCGCTGAGTTGGACCGAGAGGTCGGGGCTGAGGTTGTCGGAGAGGGTGGGGGTGGTGAGTTGGGCGAAGGCTTGGGGGCGGTGGGGGAGGGCGATGGGGCGCGACCAGTTCATGCCGAACAGCGGTAGGCCGTTGGACTCGGCGCGGTTGTTCCAGGCGGCGCGGGCGGAGGCGTGGACCATGGCGGCGGCGGTCGAATTGTCTAGGGACAGTGCGGCTTCGGCGAGGTAGCGCGCCAGGATGCCCATGAACAGGCCGGAGTCGTCGGCGGCGGAACCGGCGATCACCCCGGCGCTGGTGAGGTGGGTCTCGGTGGCGGCGATGAGGGCCCTCGCGCGGTCGCGGTGGGTGGAATCGCCCGTGTGGATGGCCAATTCGGTTTCCAGACCGATGGCGACGCCCTGACAGTAGGTGAGGACGGTGCGATTGACCTCGCCGCCGGGTTCGTGGACGCCGTCGAGGATGAGATCGGTGGCGGGATCGCGCAAACGGGTGTGCAGGAACTCGGCGAGTTGGCGGGCGCGGTCGAGATCGCCCAGGCGCGCCAGGGCGATACCGGTCGGGCCGATCGCGGGGGTGTTGTAGTAGTGGTCCCCGGTTCGCCAGGGCACCGCCCCGACACTCGGATTCCAGCCGGAGCGCAGCGCGGCCCGCAGATCGTCGAGGGCGCCGCCGAAGCGCAGGCCGAGCAGTCGGTCGGCCCGCTCGAGGGCGAGCGCGAGCCAGGCCATGTCGTCGTAGTAGCGGTTGGTCCAGCCGGTCAGATTGCGGGCCCGAATGCCCTCGGCGAGGGCGGCGACCCGATCGAGGCGTTCGGGTGTGCGGTCGCGCTGCGCGGCGTCCACGGCACAGTCGAGCAGCTGGGCCTGCCACCAGTAACACCACTTCACCAGTGCCTGATCGAACAGCGACGACGGCCACGCCAGCGCACCGAGCTGCTTTCCGCGCAGTCCCCAGAGCGTGCGCACATGCCGCCGCACGATGGCCTGTTCGGCCAGGCTCGCCCGCTCGGCGCACCCTTCGAGCCCGGCCCGGTACGGGCTCACGTTCCGCGTGATGGTCTGCGCCTGGGTGGGTTGGGTGAGCGCGGTGAACGCGACGGTGGCACCGGCCGCCAAGAGCCTGCGCCGACTGATCCCTGTATTGCGGCGCTCCATCCGCCCGGGCTCCTCGCGCCGACCAACGATCACCGAGCTGGAAACCGTTCAGTTACAGCCTATCCTGCATAGACCCCGCCGTCGCGGCGGCGAGAAAGTCATGGATCAGCTAGTTGTTCGTTACCTCCGCGACATTCCCGGTTCGGGTATTTCGCGCGGCGGGGAGAGCGGGAGGGGAGCCGGAAACGGTAGGGTGCGAAGGGTTTTTGCGGTGCGAGGGGCCGAATGGTGCGTGCGGGCGAGGAATTCGCGGGATTTCTGATCGAGCGGCGGCTCGGCGGGGGCGGCATGGGGGAGGTTTTCCTGGCCCGGCATCCGCGCCTGCCGCGGTTGGTCGCGATCAAGGTGTTGGCTCGGGAGTTGGTCTCGCAGGCGGAGACTCGTGCTCGGTTCGAGCGTGAGGGCGAGCTGATCGCGCGGCTGGATCATCCGAATATCGTGACCGTGCACGACCGCGGCGTCGAGGACGGGCGGCTGTGGATCGCCATGCAGTATGTGGACGGCGGTGACGCGGCCACCCTGGACCCGTTCACGCTGCCGCCCGCGGACGCGGTGCACATCATCGCCGAGACGGCCAAGGCCCTGGATTACGCGCATGTGCGCGGGGTGATCCACCGGGATGTGAAGCCCGCGAACATTCTGCTCACCCGCCCGCTGCTGGGGCAGGAACGCCGAATCGTGTTGACCGACTTCGGCATCGGCCGGCTGCGCGACGATTCGGCGCAGATCACCCGATCCGGCGTGCTGGCCACCACCATCACCTACGCCTCCCCCGAACAGCTCTCCGGCGCCGCGCCCGACTACCGTTCGGACCAATATTCACTGGCGTGCACGCTGTTTCGACTCTTGACCGGTGCCACACCGTTTCATGCCGACACGGTGGCGGCGGTCGTCACCGGGCACCTGCAACATCCGGTGCCGAAGGTGAGCGACCGTCGACCGGAGCTGCCCGCCGCCCTCGACGCGGTCCTGGCACGCGGTCTGGCCAAGCGGCCCGAGGACCGATTCGAATCCTGCCGCGCCTTCGCCGACGCCGCGGCACAGGCCCTGTCGGCGGTCTCCGAATCCACGGTGACACCGATTCCGGAGGTGAGCGCGGCCCTCGCCGAGGCGACCCGCGTGGTGACCGCCGCCGGAGACGTGATCGGCGGGCCCGCCGCTGCCACCTCCGTCCTGGCGACCCTGCCCGCGCCGTCTGATCCGACCGTGTCGGATGCCACGTGGCTCCAGGGGAATTCGCCGTCGAAACCGAGACGGGCTCGCTGGGTGGCCGCGGGCGCGGCGGCGTTGGCGGTGGTGGTGACGGCCGCGGTCGGAATCCTCTGGACGACGAAGGATCACGGACCGGTCGTCCGCTCCGACCCGGCGATCGTGGTCGCGGGCCCGCAGGCCGGTGTCTACCCCGGCTTCGGCCCGTTCCTCCAGATCGACGCGCAAGGCAGGCGCATCCCCGCGCCCACCTCGGTGGAGGACCCCGCCAATGACGGCCGCCTGCCGTGCGCTCCCGTCTCGATAGCCGCGGCGCTTCCCCTGTCGGGCAAGAACTCCGACCTGGGCGAGAGCCTGCTCGGCGCGGTGAAACTGGCCGTCTCCCAATTCGTGCAGGGCGGCAATCAGGTGTGCCCGGTCACGGTCGAGGAGTTCGACACCGGCGGCGATCAGGCCAAGGCCGCGCAAACCGCGCAGCGCATCGCCGCCGACAAATCGATCGTGGCCGTCATCGGACCCGCCATGTCCCCGGAGGTGATGGGCGCGGGGCAGACCCTCGAGGACTCCGGTCTGCCGTTCCTGAGCCCCGTGGCGACGAATCCGGTACTGGCGCAATCGGGTTGGTCGGGCTTCTTCCGCGGCCTGGCCAATGACAACGCGCAGGGCCCGGCCCTGGGCCGCTACCTGGCGACCACCGCCGCCTTCTCCCGCGTCTGCGCGCTGCGCGACACCGGCGGCGGCTACGAGGGACCGCTGTCGACCGCGGTCGTCGACGGCCTGGGCCCGGCCGCGGTGCCCGAATGCAAGCTCAGCATCGATATGGGCGGCGATCTCACCGACACGATCGCGACCATCGCCGCCGCGCGTCCGGACGCGGTCTTCTACGCGGGCTACCCCAAGGACGCGGCAGCCCTGCTCGCCAAGCTCCGAAGCGCCGGTGTCACAGCGACTTTCGTGCTCGGCGACGGCAGTTTCGACCCGCTGTTCCGCGACACCGCCGGAGCCCTCGCCGCCGGAACCCTGGTGACCTGCGGCTGCGGCCCCGCCACCGATCGCCTGCTCGCCGACTACCGCACCGCCACCGGCAAATCGGCCACCGCCAATATCGTCGAGGCCTACGACCTCACCGCGATCGTCTTGCGCGGAATCGTCTCCGGCCACACCAAACGCGCCGACCTGCGCGAGTACCTGCACGCCTACCACGCCGACGGCATCGCCCACTCCTACGCCTGGACCGCCGCGGGCGAGCCCGCCGACCCCCGCATCTGGCTCTACCGCCTGTCCTAGGCCCCGTCCTCGGGCCCGGGCCGCCACCGGCGCAGCGCGAGAATGCCCAGCAGACAGCCGAATCCGAGCCCGAGCGCGAACCAGGCCGGTCGATCGCCGAGGACACCGTCGTGGTGATGCCACGGTGTCGGCCCGCAGCCGCGGAATTCCAGGGAGAGGACGGCGGAGGGAATCAGCAGCAGACCGATGGGCAGCACGGTGCCCGCGACGGTGCGGGTGGCGACCGCGCCGAAACCGTATCCGGCGATGGCGGCGACCGCGCAGGAGCCGATGAGCGAGAGCAGCGCATCCGATTGTTCGGCGGTCGAGGTGAGCATGTCGAAGACACCGAGCGCCAGGATCGCGGTGGCCGCCGCGAGCGGCGCGGGCCGGACCCGCCCCAGGAAGAAGCACGCCGTCATGGTGATCAGCATCGGCGCGACCTGCCAATGTTGGCGTGCCCCATAGGTAATCGCGCTGCCACCGGCCGCCAGCGCCACCATGAGCAGGGTGAGCGTCCCGTCGCGACCGGGCAAGAGCAGGACCGCGACGAGCGCCGCCGCGAGCGTGGCCAGCACGCCGAGCGCCAGGGCGCCCGGGTCGACCACCGTGTGTGAGAACCGTTCGGCGGCGACGGTGATCGTCGTGATCAACACGGCCGCGCCGAGTATCGGCCCGAACGGCAGATTCAGGGTGGTGGGATAGGCCGCCGTGTCCGACCGCTGCCACACCAGGAAGCACGACGCCAGCAAGATCGCCGTGGGTATGGTCAGCCAGTTCGGCGGCAGGTCGTCGAAGGCGCGTTCGAGAATCGAACGGCTGCCGAAGTCGGCCGCGTTCTCCAGGTGGTCGCCGACCAGGACGCCGGTCAGCGCGCCGAGCAGGTATCCGGTTGCCGGTGGCCGGGATTGGAGGGCGACCGCCCCGACCGCGCCCAGCAGCACGCCCGCCGCGAGCGAGTCCGCGAAGTTGGCGGTGGCCAGGCTCGCCGAGGTCGCGGACACCAGCAGATGGTCGGCGGCCAGGGCCGATGCCGCGACGGTCGCGGTGGCCCAGGCGGCCCGCGCGCCGAACATGGCCACCACCACCGCGGCGAGCACCGCCACCACCGCGCCCGCGGCGGTGGCCCGGGGCACGGTGATGGTCAGCAGCGTCATCTGCAGGGCCGACGACTCCGAATCGGCGCAGCCGGTGTCGACCGGCACGATGAGCGCGAGGCAGGCGACCGCGGCGGCCAGGGCCGCACCGGCCGTGGCGAGCACCGGGCGGCCCACCTCCACCGGACGGCCCACCTCCACCGGACGACCTGGCTGCACCGGACGACTCCCTGGGTTGACGACAGTGTCAGTTGATCTTCCGCCACCGTAACAGCGTGTCGGATACCCCCTCACCAGGCAGGACGGCGGGCCGCCCATTCGATCGCGAAATCCCGGAAACGCCGCACGGCTTCGGGCGGCGTGGCCGCGGCCGACCAGACCAGACCCACATCGCGCGAGGCCTCCGCGTCCGAGAGCGGCACGACGGCGACACCCGGCGGCATGGATTCCTCCAGCGGCACCACCCCGACCCCGAGCCCGGCCGCCACCAGCCCGCAAACCGTCACCAGATCGCTGGTCTCGAACGCGATCCGCGGCTGGATCCCGGCGGCCGCGCACAGCTCGTCGAAGATCCGGCGCATGCCGAAACCCGAGTGCATGGTTATGAATTCGGCGTCGGCGAGCTCGGCCAGCCGAATCTGCCGCTGCCCCGCCAGCCGGTGATCGGCCGGAACCGCCAGCACCACAGGCTGATTCAACAGCGTGCGCCACCCGACGCCCGGCGCACCGGGACGCGGTGAGACCAACGCCAGATCGGCCGCACCGTCGAGCACCTGCCGGGTGATGACCTCGGCCGCGCCCTGAAACAGCGTGAAGTCGATGCGACCCGAACCCCTGCGGAACTCGCCGATCAACTGCGGCACCAGCCCGCCCCCGAAGGAATGCAGGAACGACAGCCGCACCACGCCCTTGGCCGGATTGACCCGGTCGGCGACCGCCTGCTCACCCGCGCGCAGTTCGGCCCGCGCGCGGCGGGCGTGCTCGTAGTAGAGGCGTCCATAGTCGTTGAGCCGGATGCGCTTGCCGTGCCGGTCGAACAGCGCCACCCCGAGTCGATGCTCCAACCGGGCGAGCATGCGCGAGAGGGTCGGCTGGGCCAGATGCAGCCGCGCGGCGGCGACGCTGACATTCTCCGTTTCCGCGAGTGTCGTGAACCACTCCAGATCCGCACCGAGCACCCCGCCTCCTGTCTTTATGTGACTGACGCATGAGCAGGTCGATCATCATGCATTTCCGTTCTAAAAGCCAGCGTCGCACCCTGGAATCGCATCCGCCGTTCGAGAGAGGAACCGATGACCAGCGTTGCGGCCCGCACCACCCTCGACCGGCGCCCGGACACCCACGAAAAGCGCGTCACCCTCGCGCTTTTCGCGGCCGGACTCACCACCTTCGCGGCCATGTACAGCACCCAGTCGCTGCTGCCGAGCCTGTCGGCCGCCTTCGACGTCCCGCCCGCGCACGCCGCCCTGGCCGTCTCGCTGACCACGGGTTTCCTCGCGCTGGCCATCATTCCGGCCGGTGTGCTCTCGGCCCGGATCGGCCGGACCAGGGTGATGATCGGCTCGGCCGTGCTGGCCTCGGTACTGGGACTGCTGCTACCCCTGGCCTCGACCCTGAACATCCTGCTTACGTTGCGCGCCGTGCAGGGCATCGCGTTGGCCGGTGTCCCGGCGGTGGCCATGGCGTATCTGGCCGAGGAGATCGGGGCGGGCGGGCTGGGTGCGGCCATGGGCGTCTATATCGCCGGAACCACCATCGGCGGACTGGCGGGTCGGTTGATCCCCGCCCTCGCCCTGGGCGTGACCTCTTGGCGCTGGGCCGAATTGGCGGTGTCGGTGGCGACCACGCTGTGCACGGTGTGGTTCGCGCGGGCGCTGCCGCCCTCGCGCGGATTCACCGCCCGCCCGGCCGGATTCGGCGCCCTCCTCGGCGACCTCGGTCGCCAGCTGCGCCATCGCGGACTGCTTTCGCTGTTCGGCCTGGCGTTCCTGCTGATGGGCAGCTTCGTCTCGCTCTACAACTACCTCGGCTACCGACTCACCCACCGCCCCTTCGACCTGCCCGCCGCCGTGGCCGGATCGGTGTTCGTGCTCTATCTCGCGGGCACGGTGGCCTCCGCCTACGCGGGCCGCCTGGCCGACCGCCGGGGCCACCCCCGCATCCTGATCGCCGCGCTCGCGCTCATGGCCCTCGGCGTGCTCGTCACCATCCCGGACCACCTGGGCACGGTGCTGCTCGGTGTTCTGCTGTTCACCACCGGGTTCTTCGGCGCGCACACCGTGGCCAGCGCCTGGGTCGGCACACTGGCCGAAAACCGCGGCGCGGCATCGTCGCTCTACATGTTCGCGTACTACCTGGGCAGCGCGGTCATCGGCAGCGGCGCGGGGATCGCGTACGCGGCGGGCGGCTGGAGCGGGTTGGTGGCCTGCGTATCACTGCTCTTCGGGCTGGCCGCGATACTGGTGGGCGCCTTGACATTCGCCGGCGCGAACTCGGGTCCGGCGGTGCCGACGCCGACCGGCACGGCCCCGTAGACGAACGCCACCGTCACACAGCCGAGCATCAGAACCATGGCCCCGGCCGCGAGGGCGGAGCGAAAAACGACGGCCATGGCCACTCCTAGACGAAAAACCGGCCACCGCACGAGCTTTCGTACGCCGTGGAGTTGCGGGAAGGGTCTCCCGAACCGCCTCGGCGTCCGATCGGGTGGCTGTGAGCCCATGGTGGCTTGCATCGACGCAGCAGGTCAAGGCGAACGGCGCGGCGTTTCACAGTGTTTACGAAGGTTTGACACCCGGGCCTATTCCGTTACCGGCCAGCACATTTGCCGAGATGCCGCTCAGTCGCCGCGCTGGGCGTCGATGAAGACTTGATAACCGTCCAGTAGCCGTGCCAGGGCGAAGGTGAAATCGGCTTCCTCCCAATGCATGTCGTCATCGTCGAAGGCGCGATTGGTCAGGGCGCGGGTGACCGCCGGGAAGCGCTCGGGGTCCAGCACCGCGGTGAGGATGCCGGTGTAGTCCGCGTCCTGCTTCGCCTGCTGGATGGAGTCCCGCAGGAAGCGGGTGCGGCCGATCACGTAGACCGAAAGATTCACCAGCAGTTGGAGTTTGAGTGATTCCGGGATCGGGACCGTGGACAGCGCGGCCATGCCCGCCTCGAGCCACATCATGTTCTTGGGACCCAGCGGCGGTCCGGTCATGGGAATGTCCAGCCACCAGTCGTGGGTGCGGATGGCGTGGAATTCGGCCCAGGCCCAGGCCTCCAGCGCGGCCCGCCAGTCGTGCGTGGGCAGTTCCGGCGGTGCGTCGAAGATGCTGTCGTGCAGCAGTTCCACCAGGGTGTCCTTGCTGTCGACGTACCGGTACAGCGACATGGTGGTGAAGCCGAGTTCCTTGGCCACCCGGGCCATGGACAGGGCGGCATAGCCCTCGGCGTCGGCGATGGCCGTGGCGGTGGTCAGGATCTGCTCGAGGCTCAGCCCGCGTTTGGGTCCGCGACTGCCCGCGCTGTCCAGATCCCACAGCAGCTTCACCGACTTCGGCAGGACTGGCTCGTCCTCCGGCTTCATCTGACCTCCCGTCGTGGTTTCGGTTCCTATCTTGCGCCATCCCGGAAACTGTGTAGCCTATAAACAGAGTGTATGGCATACACAGTTTCTGAATCGGGGTTCCCATGACCACATCCGGACCCGGCCTCGCCATCGAGGTCACCGGGCTCACCAAATCCTTCGGCGACCAGCCCGTGCTGCGCGGCATCGACGCCGCCGTGCCCGCGGGCACGGTCTTCTCCCTGCTCGGGCCGAACGGCGCGGGCAAGACCACCATGGTCCGCATCCTCACCACCCTGAATCGGCCCGATGGGGGAGCGGTGCGGGTCGGCGGACACGATCCGGTGCGCGAGGCGGACGCGGTGCGGGCGCTCATCGGCGTGACCGGGCAGTTCGCCGCGGTCGACGAAATCCTCACCGGCGCGGAGAATCTGCGGCTCATGGGTCGCCTGCTGCACCTGCGCTCGAGTGAAATCGGCACGCGCACCGCACGATTGCTGGAGCAGTTCGAACTCACCGATGCCGCGGACAAGCGGGCGGGTGCCTACTCCGGCGGCATGCGCCGTCGCCTGGACATCGCCATGAGCCTGATGGGACAGCCCCGCATCGTCTTCCTCGACGAACCCACCACCGGCCTGGATCCGCGCAGCCGCCGCGAGCTCTGGCGGGTCATCCGAGGGCTGGTCGCCGACGGCGTGACCATCTTCCTCACCACCCAGTACCTGGAGGAGGCCGACCAATTGGCCGACCGCATAGCGGTTCTCGACGGCGGCCGGATCGTCGCCGAGGGCAGCGCCGACGAACTCAAACGGCTGGTGCCGGGCGGCCACATTCGCATCGGCTTCGCCGACGAGGACGCGCTGGCGGCCGCCGCGCTGGCGGTGCCGGCGGCCGAGGTGGACACCGAGCAGCTGGCGTTGCGGGTGCCCTCGGACGGCAGCGCCGGCGACATCCGCAAGCTGCTCGACCATTTCGACGACCACGCCGTCACGATCGACCAATTGTCCATCCACACACCGGATCTCGACGATGTCTTCTTCGCCCTGACCGGCGCTACCGCGAAAGAGGCCGCGTGATGAGCACTCTCACCCATGCCGCGCAGGATTCGATGTCCATGGTCGGCCGGAATCTGCGCCACACCCTGCGCAGCCCGGACACCATGATCATGACCTTCGTCATCCCGGTGTCCATCCTGCTCATGTTCGTCTACGTCTTCGGCGGTGCGATGAACGTGGGCGGGTCCTACATCGACTACGTGGTGCCCGGAATCCTGTTGCTGTGCGCGGGTTTCGGCTCGGGCGGCACCGCGGTGACGGTGGCCACCGATATGCACACCGGCATTGTCGACCGGTTCCGGGCGATGGCGGTCTCGCGGACCTCGGTGCTCACCGGGCATGTGATCGAGAGCGTGCTGCGCAATCTGATCACCACCGGTCTGGTGATCGCGGTCGCGGTGGCCATCGGGTTCCGCCCGACCACCGATCCGCTGCGCTGGCTCGCGGTGGCGGGTGTGATCGCGCTGTTCGTCCTCGCGCTGTCGTGGCTGGCCGCGGCGGCGGGCGCGCTGGTCGCGAATCCCGAAGCGGCCAACGGGTTCATGTTCTTCTTCATGTTCCTGCCCTACGTCAGCAGCGCCTTCGTCCCCGTGCATACGCTGCCCAGCTGGCTGCGTGGTTTCGCCGAGCATCAGCCGGTCACCTCGATCGCCGAGACCGTTCGCGGGCTGCTCATGGACACTCCGGTGGGGGACTCCGCGCCGACCGCGCTGGCCTGGTGTGTCGGCATTGCCGTGGCGGGATACCTGGCGGCGGGCTTGCTGTTCGGTCGACGGTCTAATGCCTGACATATCTCTACGCCGATATGCGCATTAAGGCATGAAAGTTCCGTATGTCGGAATCGCGGACAACGCTGGCCCCGAGCAGCCCAGGCTCTCGGGGCCATCGAGCATTTCCGATCAGCTCGCCGGGACCGTGGTCAGCCCCGGCGGTCGCCACGTGCCGTCGAGGGCCTCCTGGGTCGGGGCGTAGAGCCGCAGGGTGAGCGAGAATCGCCCGGCATCCGGGATCGGCAGCCAATTGCCCTTGGGCACAGCCGGTCCCGGGTCATCGTGTTGAATGGCGAGCTCGACCGACCCGTCGGGCCCGGGCACCGCCGGCACCGCGTGACCGACGGAGTAGATGTCGGCGTCGTTCTCGACCAGATAGCTGTCGGCGGTGTAGGCGGTCAGCGACCAGAACGCGGCGGCGGGCGGCAGCTGCCCGGCCGGGAACTTCAAGCGGAACCGGCGCGGACTCCCGTTCTCGGCCGCGTCCTCGGCGATGGTGGGGTACAACGCGTCCCGGGCCAGCGTCGCGCCCAGCGCGGTGAACGCCACATTGGCCCGCAGCAGATAGTCGATCCCGTAGCTGCCCAGATTGGTGGCGTACTTCCAGCCGTTGACGTCCTTGGCCTCGGGGTCCTTGTAGGTGACGATCCGGTGCTGGGCGTCCTTGACCGCCGCGGCCAGCAGGTCGTCGGGCTGGGCGTCGGCGTTTCCGCCCGGGGTGATGCCGAGCGCGGCGATGCGGGTCAGCATCGGATTGTCCGCGGGCGCGGCCGGATTCGCGGCCAGCACCGCGCACATCCGTTTGAAGAAGGTCTTGGCGTCCATGGCGGCCACCTGCTCGGGCGGCGGATCGCCCTGCGGCCGGGGCAGGCTGTCCTGGGTGACGGGTGTGCCAGCGGTCCAGGTGCTCAACGGCATCAGCTTCAGTTGCCGCTGCAGTAGGTGCACCGCGGGCAGGTCGTCCTCGCCATTGACCTGGATGCGTCCGATGAGCCAGGCGGTCGGGGTCGGCACGGGTAGGTGGGTGAGGCCGTCGGGCAGCGTTCCGGTCCAGCCGGGTCCGGTGAGGACGTAGGTGAACGGCGGTCCCGACCGCTGGTCGGCCAGTTGGGGATTGGTGCTGCCGGGGTCGTGCGCGGTATTCGACCAGGCGTCCATGATCTGCATGAGCCAGTACCGACCGCCCGGCATGGCTGGCACCTGCAACACCATCGGCTCGGGTCCGAGGTCGAGCCAGGCGCTGGAGTAGAGCGTGTCCAGATTCATTCGCACCACGGACCGGTCGCCGCTGGTGGGCAGGTTCTGGGCGTGCATGAAGCGATTGGATCCGCCCGCGGCGACCCGGGTGACGTCCATCAGGACCAGCGGGTAGCCGAAGACGTAGGCGTCGGCGGCAATGGCCTTGGGGTCGTCGGGGTTTGCCGTCGTCGTCGAGTTGCCGTCGGCGGACGAGGATTTCGAGCAACCCGGCACGGCGGCGGCCGCGAGGGCCGCCAGGCCCAGTCCGAGCACGGTCCTGCGATTGAAGATGTCGTCGAACCCGTTGTCGCGCACACGCATTCCCTTCGCCACTGTGACCATGGAGGAGCGGGAGGATCGTGATGCAAACACGCCGAGACAGCGCTGGCTGATTACGGGCAACAATTATGCCGCACGGTATGTCTCGGGACCGGGATTGCGCGGCGCCCGTCGCCGCGACGTCTAGCGCCGCCGCAGCATGTACACCAGCAGGGCCGCCAGACCGATCAGCAGGATGGCCGTGCCCACCCAGATCGAGGTATGGCTGTAGTCCGGAACCGGATCGGCCAGCAGTATCGGCATCCCGCCATGGTCGATCCGATCTCGCCCGGGGGCAAGGGAATCGGCCATCCTAAGGCGCTGCTCGCGCGTCGCACCCGAGTAGTGGGACGAATGTTGGATTCCGCACACTTCCTACCAAGCAAGCGCTTGGGGTTGGTACCGTCGAAAGTGCAGGAGGACGGTGACGGGCATCTGTCGCAACGCAGCGACGTCCGTACGCTGAACCGGACCGCGCATGCGCGGCCGTCGGAGCTATCAATGGGGATGTGACCCGGGGGCAATTCAATTCGGCCCGACGTTGATTCGTCGTGAGGTGTCGTTGCGTGCCGCCCGTCCCCGGCAAAGCAATCGACAGGAATGGCTCATGACCGATACCGAGAAGACGGCAATGCCCGACCCGAACCACCCGCTGCTGCCGCTGGCGCGCGCCTACACCGATTACTTCACCCCGACCGTGACCGGCGTGGAGAATCTGCCCGCGTCCGGCCCGGCCCTGGTGATCGGCAATCACTCGTCCATCTACTGGGCTCCCGAGGTGTGGATCACCTTCATGGCCATGATGGACCGCCGCCCCGGCGAGCCGAGCTACGGCGTCGCGCACGACATCCTTTTGCGCGCACCGATTCTCGGCGAGAGCCTGCGCAAGTTCGGCGTGATTCCGGCCTCGCGCGAGGCCGCGGCCAAGGGGCTCAAGGATGGCGGCGCGGTGATGGTCTACCCCGGCGGCGACTGGGAGGCGTGCCGCCCGTGGACCGATCGCGGCAAGATCGACTTCGCCGACCGCAAGGGCTTCATCCGCCTGGCGCTGGAACTGGGGGTTCCGGTGATTCCGGCGGTCGCCAACGGCGGGCACGACTCGATTTTCGTGCTCAGCCGCGGTGAACGCACCGCGCGACTGCTGCAGCTGGACAAGCTGGTGCGCGCCAAGGTGTTTCCGTACACGCTGGGTCTGCCCTTCGGCGTCGCGCCGATCCTGCCGCAGATCCCGCTGCCCGCCTCGGTGACCGTCAGCTTCCTTCCGGCCCTGGACTGGTCGACCCAGCCGGGTGATCCGGAGGACGCCGATCTGGTGGACGGCTACTACACCAGCACGGTCGAGACCATGCAGACCGAGCTGGACCGGCTGCGCGCCGAGACGCCGCATCCGGTCGCGGCGGGCATCAAGAAGCATGTGGCCGGGCTGCCCGGACCGCTGAAGGGCTTGGCCGAGCTGCTGTAAGGGGATGCCGAATAGCTGTTGGGGGACAGCGGATTTCGGCATTCGAGCCACCGAGGCCGTCGGGTGCGAGGATCATGTCCCGCGCGCGGCGGCCTCGGCCCCGTCTTCGGCCTCGGCCCGCAGAGATGCTGAGAGGTAACGCTTTACCGTCGGCGATCATCCGTATTACACTTTTCTCGGTTCAGGTTGCTTTTTACTCATTGGCTGAGGGCTAACGGGATCCACTGCGCACCCGGGGATCTACGGTGCGCGCTGTCGCGCCGTACCGAAACGCTATGGCGTACAACAGTAGTGGCGTGTCGCATTTGATCGTCGAGATCTGTTGCGGCGAAAGACCTTCGATGCTTTCCGTTCCGCACCGAGAAGGGGCGAAAAGACATGGCCGAGATCGCGTGTGCGGAATGGACCGTCCCCGGGGAGATGGCGGGGGTGCGGGAGCGGGTGGACGCCGTGCTCGAGGGGTTCCTGGCCGACAAGGCGCGCCGCGGCGATCGGGAACGATTACCGGCCGACCTGGTCGACGCCCTGCACTCGTTCGTCTTCGGCGGCGGCAAACGCATCCGGCCCCTGCTGTGCGTGCTGGGCTGGTTCGCCGCGGGCGGCAGCGAACGGCTGCCGCTGGCCGTGATCCGGGTGGCCGCGGCCCTGGAACTGCAGCACGCCGCGGTGCTCATTCACCGCGATGTCATCGAACGTCGGCTCACCCGACGCGGATTCCCGACCACGGCGTGCGCCATGGCGGCGCGCTTCGCGCACCAGCCCGACCGGGATCGCCGCGGGCGACACGCCGCGGTACTCGTCGGTGATCTGGCCCTGGTCTGGTCGGACGAGCTGCTGTTCTCCGCGCATCTGAGCGCTCGCCAGCGCGCGGCGGCGTGCGCGGACATGTCGGCCATGCGCGGGGAGGTCGTCTACGGCCAATACCTGGACCTGCGTGCCGCCGGTGAACCGGTCGCCGACCTCGAGCGCGCGCTCGAGATCATCCGCTACAAGACCGTCGGCTACACCTGCGAACGGCCGCTGCGACTGGGCGCGCGGCTGGCCGGGACCGACGAGAACACCCTTGCCGCACTGTCGGTTTACGCCCGCGCCCTGGGCGAGGCCGTGCATCTGGCCGAGGATCTGCATCGGGTCTACGGCGAGCGCGCCGGGGTCGGCACCCGGCTCGAGGATCTGCGCGCCGGTAGACACACCGCCCTGGTGGCCTCCGCCCTCGACCGCGCGGTCGGTGCGACCGCGGTCGAATTGCGTGCGCTGCTGGGCAATCCGGGCCTGGACCTGAGCGGTGCGACCCTGTGCCGCGACATCATGACCGAAGTCGGTGCGCGCGCGGAGATCGAGGGCATGATCACCGAGCGCCGCGAGCACGCGCTGCGGGCCGTGGACGATATGCACGTGGCCGCACCGGCGCGCGCGGTGCTGCGCGAGCTCGCCGAACAGCTCACGAACTCCGACGGCTGAACGGTACAATTCGACTACATCAGCGCACGCGCAGTGCTCGGTATCGCCCGAGCCCGATCCGTGCCGCATAGAGTTGCCGCCCGTATTCACCTGTCGTGCAAGAACTCTCGACTCGCCTGCGATCGGTCGTTCGATCGGCGGGCGGCGTGGATCTTTTCGCCCTTTTCGGCGTAGTCGAAAATAATTCTCTGTCAAAGCTTTTGGGGTTCACTCATGACCACCACGCGGCTCGAACTCGAGCCACCGTCGCGAATTCGCCACCGCAGCCGCCGCATTCGGATCGGCCGGGTACCCGTCGGGGGCGGCGCGCCGATTTCCGTGCAGACCATGACCACCACACCCACCCGCGATATCGACGCCACCCTGCGCCAGATCGCCGAAGTCACCGCGGCCGGATGCGATATCGTGCGCGTCGCGGTGCCCACACCCGAGGACGCGGCCGCCCTGCCCGTGCTGGTGCGCCGATCGCCGCTGCCCCTCATCGCCGACATCCACTTCCAACCCCGCTACGTCTTCGCGGCCATCGACGCCGGATGCGCGGCCGTGCGCGTGAACCCCGGCAATATCAAACGATTCGACGACCGGGTCGGCGAGATCGCCAAGGCTGCGGCGGCGGCGCGTATTCCGATCCGGGTCGGGGTCAACGCGGGCTCGCTGGATCCGCGCATGCTCAGCAAACACGGGGCCGCCACCGCCGCGGCGCTGGTCGACTCGGCGCTGCACGAGGCCGCGCTGTTCGAGGAACACGGTTTCCGCGACCTGAAAATCGCGGTGAAACACCATGATCCGCGCACCATGATCGCCGCCAACCGACTGCTGGCCCGACGCTGCGACTATCCGATCCACCTCGGCGTCACCGAGGCCGGGCCGCTGGTGCAGGGCACCATCAAATCCGCGGTCGCCTTCGGCATCCTGCTGGCCGAGGGCATCGGCGACACCATCCGCGTCTCCATCTCCGCGCCGCCGGTGGAACAGGTCAAGGCGGCCAACCACATTCTGCAATCGCTGGGCCTGCGGCCCCGCCAGCTCGAGATCGTCTCCTGCCCGGGCTGCGGGCGGGTGCAGGTCGACATCCACCGGCTGGCCCAGCGGGTCGAGGCCGCCTTCGAGGGCTTCCCGCACCCGCTGCGGGTCGCCGTCATGGGTTGCGTGGTGAACGGGCCCGGCGAGGCCCGCGAGGCCGATCTCGGCGTCTCCTCCGGAAAGGGCAAGGGGCAGATCTTCGTTCGCGGTCGGGTGGTGCGCACCGTCGCCGAACACCAGATCGTGGAGGCGCTGCTGGAGGAGGCCGCCGAACTGGCGCGGGCGCGGACCACCGCAGAGAACACCGGATCGGAGGACACCCCATGAGTACCCCCACGATCGACGTGACGCCGATGGACCGCACCGCCATACGGGTGCGGGTGGAAGCCGCCCTGTACGAATTCCTCGGCCGCAAGGCCGAATCCGCCGCCGCGGCCGGACTGCCCGCCGACGTGGTCGACGCCGTGCGCTCGTTCCTGTTCGCGGGCGGCAAACGCATCCGCCCGCTGTTCTGCGTGCTCGGCTGGTACGCCGGCGGCGGGGCGGAACTCCCCGATTCCGTGGTGCGGGTGGCCGCCGCGGTGGAGCTGTTCCACGCCGCGGTGCTCATCCACGACGACATCATCGACGACAGCGACACCCGCCGCGACCAACCGACCGTGCACCGCGCCGTCGCCGACCGCAAACGCACCGTCCACGACCGGTCGGCCGCCGCCCGCTTCGGCACCCACGCGGCCCTGCTGATCGGCGACTTCGGCCTGGTCTGGTCCCAGGAACTGCTGCACACCGCGGGCCTGACCGCGGCCCAGAACGCCGCCGCCACACCGATTCTCGACGCCATGCGCACCGAGGTGAACTACGGGCAGTACCTGGACCTGCTCACCACCGGACGCCCCACCCGCGACCTCGACCAGGCCCTCGAGATCATCCGCTACAAGACCGCCGCCTACACCGTGCAGCGCCCACTACAGCTCGGCGCGGCCCTGGCGGGCGCGAGCCCCGAGGTCCTCGCGGCCCTGTCCGGCTACGGCGTGCCGCTCGGCGAGGCCTTCCAACTCCAGGACGACCTGCTCGGCGTGTTCGGCGACCCCACCCGCACCGGCAAATCCACCCTCGACGACCTGCGCGAGGGCAAACACACCGTCCTGCTCGCCCTGGCCCTCCGCGACGCCACCCCCGAACACCGCGCCCAACTCGACGCCCTCATCGGCAACCCCCGCCTCGACGCCCGCGGCGCGGCCCGCTGCCGCGAAATCCTCACCGCCACCGCCCGCCCCGAGGTCGAACGGATGATCCGCGACCGCTGGCTCCAGGTCCAACGCACCCTCGCCCGCGCTCCCTTCCCACCCGATGCCGTCGCGGGGCTACGCAGCATCGCCGACGCCGTCATCGCCCGAACCTCGTAACCACCGCCCATGTCCTCGGAAACCGCGATACCCCGCGCGCCCGGATTCGCTCGGGCGCACCGATTTTCGCCCGGTACGAGTCCGGGTCCGCCTCGCATCGGGGAGGGATCCACCCGTTCGGAGTAGCTGTCACCCATCCGCTCCCGCGTGACGTCGGCGGACCGGCGCGTCGTGTGGTCATCCACGAAACCGAGCGGTCGCCGGTCACACCCCGGCGCTAGCACGGCGCTTCGGACTGCCTCGGCCGTGCCGGTGTGGTTAACTCGCGGCAAGCGTCAGGCGGGCGGGGCTCGGGGCTCTGATTCGGGCGTCCGGAACGCCGCCGCGTCCCCGGACGTTGCGTCAGGGAGCCGAGAGGTGGAAACGCATGGTGCGCCTTGGGTATTCGGTAGGGCCCGCGATCGCGGCGGTGGGCGCGCTGAGCGTCGCCCTGATCGTGCCGCCGCTGCTGTCGGCGGCGGTGCCGACCAGGGAGACCGAGGTGGCGGCGGGTACCAGCATCACGCTGACCGCCACCGGGATCGGGGCCGTGCACGGCGGGCCGGACCCGGCCAATGCCGTGACCTTCCAGGCGCCCGAGCGGATGCGGCAGCTCGCCACCGGCGACGAATCCATCGCGGTATTGAAATCCGAGAACGGCGAGCAGCGGCTGTCGGTGTCGGTGGTGGACGGCATCACCGATTTCGCCACGGCCGCACCGCGCATGCTGCTCCCGCTGCAGGCCGCCGGCGTCACCGTGCGATTCGACGGGCAAGAGGTGTACGCGGGGGACTGGCACGGCCTCACCTGCGTGCTGCCCGACACCGTGGGCGGGGTCTGCGCGGTGGCCAACAGCGGCGACGTGGCCGTGACCATCACGGTCACCGGACCCACCCGCGAGGCCGGGCTCCGCATGATCGCGGATGTGCTGAACTCGAGCAAGGCGGTGCAAGCATGAGCTGGTTTCAGCCGCGGTCGCTGCTGTTCTGGGTCTACTGCCTGGCCGTCATGATCGGGCCCCTGCTGTTCCTGTTGCAGGCCGCGGGGCAGGTGTGGTTCGCGGGCGTGCCCGCCCTGGCCGCCCTGCCCATCACCGCGCTGACCCTGCTGATCATCGGTCGAATCCTGTTCGCGCTGGACCCCTTCCGGGCCCGCCGTCACCTGGTCGCGCCGATGATGATGGGCGCGATCTGGGGTGCCACGGTGTGGACCGGCCTGGCCATGTGGGCCAACGACCACCTCAGTCGCGCGATCACCAATGCCTTCGGCGACCGGTTCGCCATCAGCTGGAGCGCGGCCATCACCGCGCCCATCGACGAGGAGTACATCAAGGCCATCGGTATCGCGGTGGTGGCGCTGCTGTTCCGGTCCCGGCTCACCCGGCCCATGCACGGCCTGCTGCTCGGCGCGTCGGTCGGGTTGGGCGCGCAGATCGCCGAGGACTGCCTCTACAGCACCCAGACCGCGCTGTCCTCCCCGCAGGATCCGGTGGTCGACGTGCTGCTGGTGGCGGTGCTGCGCCTGATCACCGCGCTCACCTCGCACTGGGCCATGTCGGCGCTCGCCGGTGTCGGCATCGTCGTGCTCTTGATCCGGACCGACCGGTCGTGGGGTTGGCGGCTCGGCGTTTTCGCGCT
The DNA here is from genome assembly GCF_035818515.1 of Nocardia sp. CDC153. Classification (NCBI taxonomy): domain Bacteria; kingdom Bacillati; phylum Actinomycetota; class Actinomycetes; order Mycobacteriales; family Nocardiaceae; genus Nocardia; species Nocardia sp. CDC153. The sequence continues at coordinate 45,655 of NZ_JAYKYU010000006.1, forward strand.
CTTCTACGCCCTCGCCTTCACCATGCACTTCCTCTTCGACGCCCCGCGGCCACCCGGCCCGGCCCTGCTCTCGACCTACCTGCCGATCCTCATCGACCTGCTCATTTTCGTCATCGCCTACGCCTGGGTACTGAAGACCGAGCGGCACTGGTTCCGCGACCTCATCGCGCGCCCGCAGGCCCGCGCCATCGGCACCGAGGCCGGACTGGCCCCGCTGCTCACCTATCACCGCCGCCGCAAAGCCCGTGCCGCGCTGCGCCATTCGACCGGATGGACGCGCAAACAGGCCGCCCGCTATGAACTCGGGCTGCTGGACCGAGTGGTCGATCTGGATCTGGCTGCGCCTCAGCAAACCTTCTTTCCGCAGAGTTTCGGTCCCGGATCAGGTGGTGTTCCCGACGGTGCCGGTGCCCGTTTCCACTGGTAGCGCGAATTTCTGCGCGCCGATGATCAGCACGGAGTTAACTGGACGCTAGCCTAGGTCGCTATGAGCGAGGATCAGACGCCACCGGACCAGCCGGTGCCCGATCGCGCCGGTGAGTTGCTGCAGCGCCGACAGCAAGCGCTGTGCAACTATCTCGACGCGAGCGCCGACATCGCCACCACGCGTATCCGCGCCAATCTGACCGGCTGGCAACGCTGGAGCTGGATCCAACGCCTGCCCCGCTCGCCGGTCACCCGCGCCACCGCCCGCCGCGACGCCCTGGTGCGCGATCTGGCCGTGCACGGCGTCGGGGCCGACGACCACCGCTGGGGTGTGCTCTCCGGGGCGTACCTGCGCAGCCTCGGCACCGCCCTGTGCCTGGAAGACACCCTCGCCGAGCTCATTCCGCGCTACGCGGGCACCGACCCGTCCTGGACCCGCCGCCTGCACGCCCTCGCCCGAGCCGCCGAACAGGCCCGCCCACTGGCCGCCGTGGGCGATCGCAGCGTGGTCGCCGACCTCACCGAGGACCTCCTCGACATCACCCGCACCGCCCCCGACGAGGCCGCGCGCCAACGGCTTTCGGAACACCTGCCCGGCGTGCTGCGACCGGTCCCGTTCGACATCGAGGCCCTGCGCCGATCCGACCCGCTGGTCGAGGTGGTCTTCGAGATCTACGCCGACACCGTCAAACTCGACAACATCACCGTGCACCCGGAACTGCGCGGCACCGGCCTGGGCACGGCCGTGCTGCAACACCTCTGCCGCGCCGCCGACGCCCACCACCTCTACATCGTCGGCCAGCTCGTCCCGACCTTCCGCGACGACGCCTCCGCGGTCCCGATCCTGGCCCAGTGGTGTCGCCGCCACGGCTTCGCGGTGAACGAACGCCTCGGCGGCCGCATCGCCCGCAGCCCGTTCAGCATTCCGGACCGCGCCACCCGCTGAAAACGACAGCGCCGCAGTAAAGCAACAGCGCCGCAACGCCCGAAGGCGATGCGGCGCTGTCGTATGTCGGGAGCCGTCAGGCGGAGATCCCCATGCCCGAGGCCAGCATCGGCCACGAGTTGTGCAGGGCGGTCTCCCAGTACGGCCAGTAGTGGGTGCCGACCGGATCGAACTGGTAGGTCGCCGGGATGTCGATCGAGTCCAGCTTGGCCTTGAGGTTGTGGGTGCACGAGTCCACGCCACCCTCGATGATCATGCCCAGCGCCAGGTTGATGTCACCCTGCGGGCCGGGGGCGGACTTGGTGTAGTACTCCACGTCCTTCATCACCGGAATGCCGCTGCCGCTGGAGATGTAGAGCTGGGTGCCGCGCAGCTTCTCGGCATTGATGACCGGGTCGTTGGCGGCCCACAGCGGGCTGTCGTCCGGGCCGTACATGTTCTGGGTGTTGCCGCCCGCCCAGGTCTCCACGGCGAACTTGAGGAACTGCTTGCCCATCGGGTCGGCGATCTGCGCGCAGCCGGAGTAGGCGGCCACCGACTTCCACAGGCCCGGCTTGGCCTCGGCCAGCTGCAGCACCGAGGTGCCCGAGGTGGACAGGCCCGCCAGCGAGTTCAGACCGGTCGAGCCCAGCGCGGCGTCGAGCAGCGGCGGCAGTTCCTCGGTGAAGAACGTCGTCCACTTGTTGCGCCCGAGCTGCGGGTCGTCCTTGATCCAGTCGGTGTAGTAGGAGCCGCGGCCGCCGATCGGCTGGATCACATTGACCTGCTTGTCGGCCAGGAAGCCGAGGGCATTGGTCTGGGCGTTCCAGCTGGCCGTGCCCTCGCCGCCGTCGAGGCCGTTGAGCATCCACAGGTTCGGCGCGGGCTGGGATTCGTCGACCGGACGCTGGACGTCGACCGGGATGTCCTTGCCCATGGCCGCGGAGTAGACCTTCAGATGCCAGGTGCGCCCGTCCTTCTGGATCGAGCTGATGGCCGAGGGCTTGTCCGCCGGGTCCGCCGAGCCGGAGCCCGCGGCCAGTGCCACGGACAGCGCGGCGGTGAGGGCGACGGCGGCGGTCCGCAGGGCGGTCCTGTTACGTAGTGCAGAGAGCTTCATCGATCAGTTGATTCCAGTCCTCGGGCCACGCTCGGCCACATCATCAGGTGTGTCTGTCGGTCTTCCGGACGAACCGGTCCCCCGTATGTCTTGTGTCAAGGCAAAACTGTTACCTGACAAAACGTTTGCAGGGTAGCCCGAAAACACCGGGCACGCCGTCACCGGGGTGTCGGTCGGGCGTGCGACCATGCTCGGGTGAGCAGCAAACCCGCCGAGGAGCAGCGCCTCAGTGATCTGAAGCGGCTGCGGCGCGTGCGCGATCGCATCGATCGGGAGTACGCGCAGCCGCTGGACGTGGAGGCGCTCGCGCGGGACGCGCACCTGTCGGCGGGGCATTTGAGCAGGCAGTTCAAGGCCGCGTACGGGGAATCGGTGTACGCGTATCTGATGACGCGGCGTATCGAGCGGGCCATGGCGCTGCTGCGGATCGGGGAGCTGAGCGTCACCGAGGTGTGTTTCGCGGTCGGCTGTTCCTCGCTGGGCACCTTCAGCACCCGATTCACCGAACTGGTCGGGATGCCGCCGAGCGTCTACAAGCAGGAGATGGCCGACGCGCCCGAGGGCATGCCGTCGTGCGTGGAGAAACAGGTGACCAGACCGATCAGGAATCGAGAAGCCCGGGCAAGCTCCGCGCAACTAGCCTGATCAGCATGGATATCACCATCAACGCGAGTTTCCTCCCGCACAACGACGCCGAGGCCGCCCTGGCCTTCTACCGCGACGCGCTCGGCTTCGAACTTCGCAAGGATGTCGGCTACAACGGGCTGCGCTGGCTGACCGTCGGCCCGGCCGATCAGCCCGGGACCTCCATCGTGCTGACCCCGCCCGCCGTGGATCCCGGCATCACCGAGGACGAGCGCAAGCTCATTGTCGAAATGATGGCCAAGGGCACCTACGGCGCGATCCTGCTCGCCACCAAGGACGTCGACGCCGCCTTCGAGAAGTTGCAGGGCAATGACATCGTCGAGGTCGTGCAGGAGCCCACCGACCAGCCCTACGGCGTGCGCGACTTCGCGCTGCGCGACCCCGCGGGCAATCTCGTCCGCATCCAGCAGATCGCCTGACCCGGCCTCGAGCCGCCCCGACCGGACCGCCCAGTACAGATGGAGACCCGCATGGCCAAGCCGAAGTCCACGCCGACCGCCCTGCCCGCCGCCGACAGCCACGATCTGATTCGCGTGGTCGGGGCGCGGGTCAACAACCTCAAGGACGTCTCGGTCGAGTTGCCCAAGCGGCGGCTCACGGTCTTCACGGGCGTGTCCGGGTCGGGCAAGAGCTCGCTGGTGTTCGACACCATCGCCGCGGAATCCCAGCGGCTGATCAACGAGACCTACAGCGCGTTCGTACAGGGCTTCATGCCGAATCTGGCGCGGCCCGAGGTAGATGTGCTCGAGGGTCTGACCACCGCGATCAGCGTGGATCAGCAGCGCATGGGCGGTGATCCGCGCTCCACGGTCGGCACCGCCACCGACGCCAATGCCATGCTGCGGATTCTGTTCAGCCGCCTGGGCACACCGCATATCGGCTCGCCGCAGGCGTTCTCGTTCAATGTCGCCTCGATCAGCGGTGCGGGCGCGGTGACCGTGGAGAAGGGCGGCAAGCAGGTCAAGGAGCGGCGCAGCTTCAGCATTACCGGCGGCATGTGCGCGCGGTGCGAGGGGCGCGGCGCGGTCAACGACATCGATCTGGCCCAGCTCTACGACGACAGCAAATCGCTCAACGAGGGCCCGTTCACGATTCCCGGCTACAGCATGGACGGCTGGTTCGGGCGGATCTTCATCGGCAGCGGCTTCTTCGACCCGGACAAGCCGATCAAGAAATACAACAAGCGCGAGCTCAACGACCTGCTCTACAAGGAGCCCACCAAGATCAAGGTCGAGGGCATCAACCTGACCTACGAGGGGCTCATCCCCAAGATCCGCAAATCCATGCTTTCCAAGGACATCGACTCGATGCAGCCGCATGTGCGGGCCTTCGTCGAACGCGCGGTGACCTTCCAGGTCTGCCCCGAATGCGGCGGCACGCGGCTCAGCGAGCTGGCGCGGTCGTCGAAGATCAAGAAGCTCAGCATCGCCGACGTGTGCGCCATGCAGATCAGCGATCTGGCCGAGTGGGTGCGCGGGCTGCAGGAGCCGTCGGTCGCGCCGCTGCTGGAATCGCTGCAGGGCGTGCTGGATTCGTTCGTGGAGATCGGGCTGGGGTACCTGAGCCTGGATCGGGCGTCGAGCACGCTGTCGGGTGGAGAGGCCCAGCGCGTCAAGATGATTCGGCATCTCGGGTCGGCGCTCACCGATGTGACCTACGTGTTCGACGAGCCGACCGTGGGGCTGCACCCGCACGATATCGCGCGCATGAACGATCTGCTGCTGCGGTTGCGGGACAAGGGCAATACGGTGCTGGTGGTCGAACACAAGCCCGAGACCATCGCCATCGCCGACCACATCGTGGACATCGGGCCGGGCGCCGGATCCGGCGGCGGCACGGTGTGTTTCGAGGGCAGCGTCGAGGGGCTGCGCAAGAGCGGCACCATTACCGGACGGCACTTCGACGATCGGGCGGCGCTGAAAACCTCGGTGCGAAAGTCCAATGGCGCATTGCAGATTCGCGGCGCGTCGGCCAACAACTTGCAGAAGGTCGATGTCGATATCCCGCTCGGGGTACTGACCGTCATCACCGGTGTCGCCGGATCGGGCAAGAGTTCGCTCGTGCACGGCTCGATTCCGGCGGGGGAGGGCGTGATCTCCATCGACCAGGGCGCGATTCGCGGTTCGCGGCGCAGCAATCCGGCCACTTACACCGGTCTGCTCGAGCCCGTGCGCAAGGCCTTCGCCAAGGCCAACGGCGTGAAACCCGCACTGTTCAGCGCGAATTCGGAGGGCGCGTGCCCGACCTGCAATGGCGCTGGCGTGATCTACACCGATCTGGCCATGATGGCCGGGGTCGCCACCGTCTGTGAAGAGTGCGAGGGCAAGCGCTTTCAGGCCGCCGTGCTCGAATACAAGCTGGGCGGACGCGATATCAGCGAGGTGCTGGCCATGCCGGTCAGCGAGGCCCTGGGGTATTTCGACACCGGAGAGTCGAGAATCCCTGCCGCGCACAAGATCGTGCAGCATCTCTCGGAGGTGGGGCTGGGCTATCTGAGCCTCGGGCAGCCGTTGACCACCTTGTCCGGCGGTGAGCGGCAGCGGCTGAAGCTGGCCACCCACATGGGGGAGAAGGGCGGGGTCTACGTCCTCGACGAACCCACCACCGGTCTGCACCTGGCCGATGTGGAGAATCTGCTGGGATTGCTGGACCGCCTGGTGGATTCCGGCAAATCGGTCATTGTCATCGAGCATCACCAGGCCGTCATGGCGCACGCGGACTGGATCATCGACCTCGGCCCCGGTGCTGGTCACGATGGCGGCCGCATCGTCTTCGAGGGCACTCCCGCCGATCTGGTCGCGGCCCGCTCGACCCTCACCGGTGAGCACCTGGCCTCGTATGTCGGTGCCCGGTAACGGAATAGAACGGACATACCGGGAGAAACGCTCGATAATCTGCCCGAATAGCCTATAGCTATAAGTTTGCCCGAGGCGTACTCTGAGCCGCTGAGTGTCCTGACCGGTGCGGCTCAGAGAGGGGTTGTCGATGCCTCCCATCCTCAAATTCGACTGGAACAGTTCATTTTTCGGCCCGCTGTCCGGCCCGCCGCTGGGCACCGTGCTGGTCGGCGACGACGGCACCATCCTGGTCACCGTGCGCCGCCAGAACTGGGCCGTGGCCTGGCTCGCCGCCGCCTTCGTCCTCATGCTCGCGGTGAGCCTCGCCCTGCTGGTCGTGCACGCGAAGTTCCACGAGCCCGCCCAAACCGCCCCCGCCCCACCCGCCACCTGCCAACCCTTCTGCTCCGCCGCGCCCTAGCGCTGGCGGACATGGCTTCGCCACTTTCGGGAATATCGGCGGCCGTCCTCGGTTGATGTCGGTCAGCTGAGTGAACGGAGTGGTTGTGGTGAGTGGTTTTTCGGCCGAGGGGCTGGCGAAGGTCAGCGAGGTGCTCGAGGGGTACGTCGATCGCGGGGAGGTGGCGGGTGCGGTGGCCCTGCTCTACCGCCATGGCGAGTTGGCCCACGTGGACGCGGTCGGTTGGCGGGATCGCTCGGCCCAGTTGCCCATGGAGCGCGACACGCTGTTCCGCATCGCCTCCATGACCAAGCCGATCACCGCGGTGGCCGCGCTGAGCCTCGTGGACGAAGGGCTGATCGGTCTGCACGATCCCATCGACGGGTGGCTGCCGGAGCTGGCCGACCGCAAGGTCATGCGCGATATCGACGGCTCACCCGACGACGTGGTTCCCGCCGATCGCCCGATCACCCTCGAGGATCTGCTCACCTACCGCCTCGGCCTGGGTTGGGGCCGCTCCAGCCTCGCACCCCAATTGTTCGCTCTCACCGCCGATCCCATCGCCAGCGCCATCGGCGTCGCGAACGCCGAACAGCTCGACCCCGACCAGTGGCTGCGCAAGGTCGGCGAACTGCCGCTCATCGCCCAGCCCGGCACCCTGTGGCGCTATCACACCGCCTCCGACATCCTCGGCATTCTCATCAGCCGCGTGACCGGCCAGCCGCTGGAAACCGTGCTCCAGGAACGGGTCCTGACCCCACTGGGCATGACCGACACCGGATTCGTTGTGCCCGAAGCGAAGCGGGATCGGCTCAGCGTCCTCTACGGCCCCGACTTCACCGAGCTCGACCGGCCCGCCACCACCGCGTGGGGGCAGCAGCCGCTGTTCGTGTCCGGTGGTGCCGGATTGGTCTCCACCGCCGATGACTACGCCCGTTTCGCCCGCATGCTCCTGGGTGGCGGCGAACTCGACGGCGTCCGCGTCCTGTCGGCCGAGCTGGTCGCGGCGCTGGGCACCGACTACCTCACCCCCGAGCAGCACGCCACCCCGCCCTTCAACCCGCCCCTGGGCCAAACCATCTGGGCCGACCAGGGTTTCGGCTACGGCGTGAAGATCCAGACCGAGCCGGGCACCGGCGTCCCCAGCGTCGGCACCCTGTCCTGGCCCGGCGGCCTGGGCACCGCCTGGTACGCCGATCCCGAAAAGGATCTGGTGGCACTGCTTCTGGTGCAATCGGCCAATATCATCATCGCCGCCGAGTGGCGCAGTCCCCTCGGCGACGACTTCCTCACCACCGTCTACACGGCCCTCGAGGACTAGTACACCGTGCCCATCGCCGAGCGGACCTCGTCGAGCGTCCGTTCGGCGAACTCGTTGGCGCGCCGGTTGCCCTCGCGCACAATCGCACTCGCGTACTCCGGATCGGCGGCCAGTTCGGCGCGGCGCGCGCGATGCGGTGCGAAGAAGTCGTTGACCGCGTCGGTGGCGAGCTTCTTCAGGGCCGCGCCGCCGCCGTCGCCCAGCTTGTCGGCGAGGGTGTGCTCATCGCTGCCCAGGCACAGCGCCGCGGTGGTGAGCAGCGCGGAGACGCCCGGGCGGTGGTCCGGATCGAAGGTGATGTTCCGGTCGGAGTCGGTCGGGGTGCGCTTGATGAGCGCGGCGGTCTCGTCGGCGGTCATCGACAGCGAGATGGCGTTGCCGTAGCTCTTGGACATCTTGCGGCCGTCCAGACCCGGGATCTCCGGGGTCGAGGTCAGCAGCGCCTGCGGCTCGGGGAAGACCTGGCCGTAGCGCTCGTTGAAGCGGCGCGCGATCACGCGGGTGAGTTCGAGGTGGGGCAGCTGATCCTTGCCGACGGGCACCAGATTGCCCTTGCAGAACAGGATGTCGGCGGCCTGATGCACCGGATAGGTGAGCATCAGCCCGGACAGGGCCCGTTCGGAGGCGGCCAGTTCGGCCTTGACCGTGGGATTGCGATGCAGCTCGGCCTCGGTGACCAGGCTCAGGAACGGCAGCATGAGCTGGTTGAGGGCGGGCACCGCGGAGTGGGTGAAGATGGTCGCCCGGCTCATGTCGATGCCCGCGGCGGCGTAGTCCAGGACCGCGCTGTAGACGTTCTCGCGCACCTGCCCGAGGGTGTCGCGGTCGGTGATGACCTGGTAGTCGGCCAGGATCACCCACAGGTCCACGCCCAGCCCCTGCAGCCGCACGCGTTCGCGAATGGTGCCGAAGTAGTGGCCCAGATGCAGTCTGCCCGTGGGGCGTTCGCCGGTGAGGACCCGGAATCTCTCGGGATGCGCGCTCACCTCCGCCGCTAGTTCGTCGCTGCGGTCACGGGTGGCGGAGAACGAATCCGAAGGGGAACTCACCGTACGCACGTTAACAACCCGATGCGCGGGTGCGCAGGTCAGGGGTGTGCCGAGACCACCCGCGGCATGGGTGCGACGGACCCGGGGCACGGCGCGGGGCACAGGTGTCCGGCGAGCGCGGTGTGCGGGCTGCGGTGGCGCAGGGAGCCGAGCATGGCGATGGCCTCCAGGGCGATGACGGCGAAGCCGTAGCCGTAGGTGGTCGCGGCCAGGCCGAAGCGCAGCACGCACAGGCCCGCGATCACGGCGGGGACGCTGAGCGACAGATAGGACACGACATAGATCGCGGTCACCACCTCGGCCCGGTTCTCCGCGGGCGACAGCCCGGTCAGCATGCGCAGCGCGCCCGAGAACGACGGCCCGAATCCGATGCCCGCGACAATGCTGGCCGCGAAGAACAGCCACACCGAATGCGTGGCGGCCCCGAGTAGCGCCACCGCGACACCGGTCATGAGCAGGATCGGTCCGCGCAGCAGCGCCTGATCGATGGTCCAGTCGCGGGCCAGCAGCGCGGTCACCGCCGAGGTGCCCTGCAGGGCGACCACCACGAGTCCACCGGCCAGCGGCGTGGACACATGGAACTGCACCTTCATCAGCGCACCGCCGAGCGCGAGATACAGCCCGCCCAGCGCCCAGGTCGCCGCGATCGACGGCACCAGCGTCACGAACGCCGCCCGGACCGGTTGCGGCACCGACACTTTGGGTTTGAGCGAGGCCAACCCCTGCCCGTCCGGCCGCACCGTCTCCGGAATCACCAGCACGCCGATCACAATGATCGTGAACGCCGCCGCGAGCAGCCAGTACACCAGCCGCGTCGGTGCGGGCGCGTAGGCGACCAGCAGTCCGGAACTGATGGCGCCCACCGCGAGTCCGCCACCGGCGGCCACATTCGTCATGAGCGCGCCCAGTCGTGACTCGGCGGGCTGCAGGTCGATCAGGGTCGCGGTGATCGCGCCGGTGGCCAGACCGGTGGCGATGCCCTGCACGATGCGCGCGGCGAAAAGCCAAGCCACCGACCGGGCTTCGGCGAAGGCCAGCGTGCCCGCCAATTCGACCAGCACCGCGGCCACCAGCACCGGCCGCCGCCCGATGTGATCGGACAGCGAGCCCGCGAACAACAACGTGACCAGCAGCGCGATCGCGTTCGCCGCGTACACCGCGGTCGAGACCAGCGACGAATAGTGCCACATCTGCTGGTACACCGGATACATCGGCGACGGCGCGGCCGACGCGAACAGCAGCAGCCCCAGCGCCACGGACAGCAGCCAGAACGCCGAGGTATTCGACATCCGGTAGCGCACAGGGGATTCGACGCGCAGGGCGTCGTCGGGGAGGTTCTGCATGATTCCTCGGAGAATTCATCGGATGTGTGCGGTACGAGTGTGACGCAAAGTGCCACTCGGCGCGCGCCGCTTCGCCGGGGGCGGACAACCGCCGGGTGATGCCGGTCCACCGTGGGCGGCTCGGGCCGGGCACAGCGGGGGAGCGCACGTCGGGTGCGGGGCGGGGAGGCTGGCCGGAGGCACGGCATGGTGGCCCGGTGGCCTGGCAGGGCGCTGGCAGTCCGCTACCAGGCCGCTGCCAGGGGTTTCGGACAGGCTGCGGCCGTTCGCCCCTCCAGAACGAAAGTCTCGACAGCTCATGAACAGCGAAGAAATCCCGCACGCCGGTCGACGCGAATGGCTCGCGCTGGCGGTGCTCATCCTGCCGCTGCTGCTGGTCTCCATGGACGTCTCGGTGCTGTATTTCGCGGTGCCCTTCATCGTGCGCGACCTCGATCCCAGTGCCACCCAACAGCTGTGGATCTTCGACATCTACGGCTTCGTGCTGGCCGGACTGCTGCTCACCATGGGCGCGCTCGGCGACCGCATCGGCCGCCGCCGGCTGCTGCTGATCGGCGCGGTCGGCTTCAGCGTCGCCTCCTTCGCCGCGGCCTACGCGCCGAATGCCGAGGCGCTCATCGCCGCCCGCGCCGTGCTGGGCATCGCGGGGGCGACGCTCATGCCGTCCACGCTGGCGCTCATCCGCAATATCTTCGTCAACGACGCCGACCGCACCAAGGCCATGGCGGTGTGGGCGGCGGTCATGAGCGGCGGCGTGGCCATCGGCCCGGTGCTCAGTGGCGCACTGCTGCAATACTTCTGGTGGGGCTCGGTGTTCCTGATCAATCTGCCCGCCATGGCCCTGCTGCTGGGGTTGGCCCCGGCGCTGCTGCCGGAATTCCGGGGCGCGGGCGCGGAACGGTTCGACTGGATCAGCGCGGCGCTGTCGCTGGCTGCGGTCATGCCGATCATCTACGGGCTCAAGGAATGGGCGGCCAATGGATTCACGATCGCGCGCCTGGTGATGCTGCTGGCCGGGCTCGCGATCGGGGCGGTGTTCGTGATTCGCCAACGCCGGGTGCCGGATTCGGTGCTCGACGCCGCCCTGTTCACCCGCCGCGCCTTCGCGGTCTCGGTAGCGGCGCAACTGGTCGGAATGTTCGCCCTGGTCGGCAATGCGGTCTTCGTCACCCAGTACCTGCAATCGGTGCTGGGCATGAGTCCCTTCGTGGCCGCGCTGTGGAGCCTGGCCCCGGCCGTCCTGGTCGGCGGCGCGGCGCCGCTGGCCGCCGCCCTGGCCCCCAAGCTCGGCCCCGGTCCGGTGATGGCGGCCGGATTCCTGCTCGCGGCATCGGGTTTCGTGGTCATGGCCCTGGTCGGCGTGCATGCGCTGGTGCTGGTCCTGCTCGCGGCGGGCCTGCTGGGCGCGGGCCTGGTGATCGTCATGACCCTGGTCACCGACCTGGCCATCGGCGCGGTCGCCACCGACCGCGCGGGCGCGGCGTCCGCGGTCCTCGAGACCGGCGGCGAATTCGGCGGCGCGCTCGGCATCGCGGTGCTCGGCAGCATCGGCGCGGCCGTCTACGGAACCCGTGTCGACCGCGCCATTCCGGCCGGCCTACCCGCCCCGGCGGCGCATACTGTCCACGAAACCCTCGGCGGTGCAGTGGGTGTCAGCGCCACCCTGCCCGGCGCGACCGGCGACGCGATCCTCGCCGCGGCCCGCGCGGCCTTCACCTCGGGCATGAACACCATGGCCGTGGTCGGCGCGGTCGTCATGATCGCCGCCGCCCTCGCCTGCGGCCTGCTGCTGCGCACCGACCGCCCCGCCGCGGAACCCGCCGACGAAGCCCTGGTGTGACACCGACGTCCCAGGCGAATCCCCCTGCGGAACAAGGAGACACCGATGCCCGCACACTCGATCCGGATTCGGCCGACCACCGTCGCCCTCGGCGAGGAGACCGACCCGAGTCGCTACTACCTCCCCGCCGACCCCGCGAACCTGCTGCACGCCGACCCGACCCGGCGCGACACGGTGAAATTCGCCAGCGGCACGGCCACTCTCGTCGGTCACCTCTACCGCCCGCCGGGCCGCGCCGCCGACGTCCGCACGCCCGGCGTGGTGATGTGCGGGCCCATCAGCAGCGTCAAGGAGCAGACCCTGCCGCATTACGCGGAGCGCCTCAGCGACGCGGGCTACACCGTGCTGACCTTCGATCCGCGCAATTTCGGTGAGAGCGAGGGCGAACCGCGCTTCCGCTACGACCCCAACCAGGTCATCGCCGACTACGCCGCCGCCATCGGCCACCTGCTGACCCGCCCCGACATCGACCCCGAAAATGTTGCGGCCGTGGGCGTCTGCATGGGCGGCGGGTACGCGGTGTCGGTCGGCGCACGCGACAAACGCCTGAAGGCCGTGGTCAGCATTGCCGGTGGCTACAACATCGGCGGCACCTTCCAGCAGTTCTTCGGCATCGACGGTTTCGCCGCCTACTACCGCCAGGTCAACGATCTGGTGCAGCGCCAGTACGAGACCGGTGAGATCGTCTACATCCCCACCATCGCCGCGGCCCTGTCCGAGGAACACCCGGTGGTGGCCATGCCGAATCCGGAGGCGTTCAGCTACTACGACCGCACCGCCAAGGCCGACGCGCCGACCTGGTCCTACACCCTGACCGCCGACTCGCTCGAGCCGTACTTCCTCTACAACTCGGTCGTCCACGCCCCGCTGGTGGCGCCGACCCCGCTCCAGATCATCCACGGCACCACCGATTCCGCGCTCCTGCCGGAGTTCGCGCAGCAGGTCTACGACGCCGCCTCCGGCGACAAGGAGTTGATCTGGATCGACACCCACAACCACATCGAGCTCTACGACCAGGACCCGTACGTGAGCGAGGCCGCCGCCCACGCCATTCGCTGGCTGGACCGGCACCTGCGCTAGCTCGAAGCGGTGTCGCCGGTCCGGCCACCGGTGGCACCGATCGCGGTCGCGGCGCATCCTGGCAGGGATGCGCCGCGAGGTTCTTGACTTTCCCTCGCCGCCCGCGCATCGTGGAATAGTTAGCAAAGCTAATCGATGTGTGAAATCCGGTCGCCCAAACCCGTTTCACGGTTCACTTGGGCGAGGATCCAGGGAGGCAGTCGATGGTCGAAGACACCGCGCTCGAAGAATTGACCCGGCGTTTCGGGGACCCGCTCGGTCAGGCGGAGATCGCGAAGCGCTTCGAGGAACTGATGGCCGACGAACAGATCCGCGCGGCCATGCCGCTGCCGGAGGTGAGTGAGGCGGCCCGACAGCCGGGGCTGGGGTTGGCGCGCGCGGTGGCGGTCCTCATGGAGGGCTACGCCACGCGCCCGGCCATCGGGGAGCGCGCGGCCGAGATCGTCATCGCCGCCGACGGTCGGCGCACCCGCCGCCTGCTGCCCGAATACCGGACCGTGAGCTATGGCGAACTGTGGTCGCGCGCCGGGGCCATTGCCTCGAGCTGGCAGCATGACGAGCGGAATCCCTTGCGCGCCGGGGACTTCCTCGCGATCCTCGGCTTCGCCAGCGGTGATTTCACCGCTCTGGAGCTCGCCGCGATCCGCCAGGGCCTGGTGACCGTGCCCTTGCAGTCGAGCGCGTCTGCGGCGCAGTGGCTTTCGATCATCACCGAGACCGGATCCCGGACCCTGGCGGTGAGTCTGGAGCTGCTCGAACCCGCTGTCGAGTGCGTCCTGGGCGGTGCGCCGGTGACCTCGATCGTGGTCTTCGATTACGAACCCGAGGACGATGGACAGGCCGAAACCTTCGCCGCCGCACAGCGCCGCCTCGCGGAATCGGACAGCGGGATCACCCTGGAATCGCTTGCGGCCGTGACCGAGCGGGGAGCCACGCTGCCCGACGTGCCGCTCCACGTTCCCGCCGACGCGGATGAACTCGCCGTGCTCATCTACACCTCCGGCAGTACCGGCACGCCGAAGGGCGCGATGTATCCGCACCGTCTGGTCACCGGAATGTGGCTGGGCCCCACCGTGATTCCGGCACCGGTCATCAACTTCTGCTACATGCCGCTGAGTCACGTGGCCGGACGCATGATCCTGACCGGCACCTTCTCGCGCGGCGGCACCGCGTACTTCGCGGCCTCCAGCGATATGAGCACCCTGTTCGAGGACATCGCCCTGACCCGCCCGACCGAGGCGTTCTTCGTGCCGCGCGTGTGCGACATGGTGTTCCAGCGCTATCAGGCCGAGGTGCAGCGCCGCGTCACGGCCGGTGCGTCGGCCGAGGATGCCGACCGCGCGGTGAAAACCGCACTGCGGGAGGACTTTCTGGGCGGTCGCATCGTGCGGCTCATGGTCGGCAGCGCGCCCATCTCGGCGGAGATGCGCGAGTTCATGAATTCCGTCATGGGCAGCCCCATCATCGACGGTTACGGCTCCACCGAGGCGGGCGGCGGCCTGCTCATCGACAATGAGGTCCGCCGCCCACCGGTCCTCGACTACAAGCTGGTCGATGTGCCCGAGCTCGGCTACTTCGCCACCGACAAGCCCTATCCGCGTGGCGAATTCGTGGTGAAGTCCGCCCAGCAGATCCCCGGCTATTTCAAGCGGCCCGAGCTGAACGCCGAGATCTTCGACGAGGACGGCTTCTATCGCACCGGCGATATCGTCGCCGAGGTCCGGCCCGACCACCTGGTGTATGTGGACCGGCGCAACAACGTGCTCAAGCTGTCGCAGGGTGAGTTCGTGACCGTGGCCAAGCTCGAGGCTGTGTACGCCACCAGTCCGCTCATCGCGCAGATCTTCGTGCACGGATCCAGCGAGCGTTCGCATCTGCTGGCCGTGATCGTGCCCACCGCGGACGCGCTGGCCCTCGATCCCGCCGAGCGGACCTCGGCCATCACCGAATCCATGCAGCGCATCGCCAAGGAGGCCGAGCTCGAATCCTACGAGATTCCGCGGGCGTTCCTGCTCGAGACCGAGCCGTTCACCCAGGACAACGGGCTGCTGTCCGGGATCGGAAAACTTCTGCGGCCCAAGCTGAAAGAACGGTACGGGCAGCGGCTGGACGAGCTGTACGCCGAGCTGGCGCGGCAGCAGGAGGACGAGCTCGCGGCGTTGCGGCTCGGGGCCGCCGACCGGCCGGTGCTCGAGACGGTGTGCGCGGCCGCGCGCGCCATCCTCGGCGGCGGCGAACCGCAGCCCGACGCCCACTTCACCGATCTGGGCGGGGATTCGCTCTCGGCGCTGTCGTATTCGACGCTGCTGCGGGAGATCTTCGATGTCGAGGTCCCGGTCGGGGTCATTGTCGGCCCGGCTACCAACCTCGCCGGGCTCGCCGCCTACATCGAGGGTGAGCGGAGTTCGGGCGGTGGGCAGCCGACCGCGGCAACCGTCCACGGCGGCACCGAGATTCGCGCGGACGAACTCACCCTGGACAAGTTCATCGACGCCGCGACCCTGCGCGTCGCGCCCACACTCGCGCGCGCCCAGCAGCCGCCGCGCACCGTGCTGCTGACCGGTGCCAATGGCTATCTCGGCCGGTTCCTGTGCCTGGAATGGTTGCGGCGCGTGGACGACACCGACGGCACCCTGGTCTGCGTGATTCGCGGCCGCGACGTCCAGGACGCGCGGCGGCGACTGGACGAGGTCTTCGACAGCGGCGATCCGGAGCTGACGCGCCGGTACCGTGCGCTGGCGCAGCGCAGGCTGCGGGTGGTGCCCGGGGATATCAGCCAGCCGAATTTCGGTCTGAGCCAGGAGGATTGGCGGGAACTGGCCGACACGGTCGATCTCATCGTGCATCCGGCGGCCCTGGTCAACCATGTCCTGCCCTACGACCAGCTGTTCGGTCCCAATGTGGTCGGCACCGCCGAGGTGATCCGCCTGGCCCTCACCTCGACGCTCAAACCGGTCACCTACTTGTCCACGGTGGCGGTGGCCGCCCAGATCGATCCGGCCGTCTTCACCGAGGACGGCGATATCCGCGAGATCAGCGCCGTGCGAGCGCTCGACGACGGGTACGCCAACGGCTACGGCAACAGCAAGTGGGCCGGTGAGGTGCTGCTGCGCGAGGCACATGAGCTGTGCGGGCTGCCCGTCGCGGTCTTCCGCTCCGACATGATCCTGGCGCACAGCGAATTCGCCGGTCAGCTCAACCTGCCCGATATGTTCACCCGACTGCTGCTCAGCGTGCTCGCCACCGGACTGGCGCCGAAGTCGTTCTACGCCTTGGATTCCCACGGCAACCGCCGCCGCGCCCACTACGACGGCCTGCCTGCGGACTTCACCGCCGCCGCCATCACCACCCTGGGCGCGCGGGTGGGTGAGGGCTTCGAAACCTACGACGTCCTCAACCCCCACGACGACGGCATCTCCCTGGACGAGTTCGTGGACTGGCTCATCGAATCCGGTCATGCCGTCGACCGCATCGACGACTACGGCGACTGGTTCACCCGCTTCGAAACCGCCCTGCGCACGCTGCCCGAGCATCAGCGCGCCGCCTCGGTGCAGCCGCTGCTGCACGCCTACCGGCGTCCGGGGCTGCCGATCGCCGGGTCGGTATTGCCCGCCAAGCGTTTTCAGGCCGCGGTCCAGGCGGCCGGGCTCGGGCCGAACGGTGACATTCCGCATCTGACAAGGGAACTCATCGACAAATATGTCGCGGACCTGAAGCTGCGCGGGCTGCTCTAGTCCGCGCGCAGCCGCAGATAGTGGCTCAGCCGACCGGCCGCGTCGAGCCTGGCCAGGCTCTGCGCGGTCAACCGGTCACGCCAGTCCGCCAGTGCCGCGGCCAGCGAATCGGTGCCGCCCGCCGCCCGAATCTGGTGCACCACCAGGGCGATCCGATCGAGGGGATAGCCGCCGCGGCGCAGCAGGTGGGCGAGTTCGGCGTCGCGTCGGTCGTTGGCGTCGTAGCGACGGTAGCCGGTGCCGGATTCCCTGGGCGGGACCAGGATTCCGGCCCGCTCCCATTTGCGCAGGGTCGCCGCGGTGACTCGAAGGTGATGCGCGAGTTCGCCAATGGTCCACGAATCGGTTCCGGAGACGGGCTCCGGCGCGTCCTGCTCGGTCAGGTGCCGCACCGCCTTGCGCACCGCGTCGAGGGTGTCGCGGTCGCGCAGTGACTGTTCGTGGCGGCGGTCGATGATCAGCAGCGCGGTCTCGAGCTCGCCCTCGTGAATCGCGGTCATGATCCGCCCGGCGGCCGCGTGCCCGTGCGCCCGCACCAGCGTGAGGTAGGCGTCGAGGGCGGCGGCGTGGAGCTCGGTATAGATCCGGTAGCCCGCGGCCGTGCGCCGCGCGGGCGGCAGGAAGCCGTCCTGCTCGTAGTTCCGCACGGCCTGGGTCGAGATGCCGTGTTCGCGGGCCAGGTCGGCCGGGCGCAGGGTATCCATCGGTTTGAGACTTTACAGAGGCAGACCAGTAGTTCAGGCTGGTGATCGGTGCACAAGTATCAACCGTCGTTTCAACGATACGATTCACCTACATGACTCCGGACATCCAAGACTTCATCCCTGCCTCCTGCGACCTGTTGGGGCTGGGGGAACCGACTCACCAGGAACCGGCCTTCGCGCGGATCCGCAACGAACTCCTCCCGCAATTGGTCGAGCGCGGTTTCCGATCGATCGCCCTCGAGATCGATCGCGTGGCCGCCCTCGGCGTCAACGACTATGTCCAAGGCGGATCGGGAACCCTGGAAGACGTAGTCCGCGAGGGCTTCTCACACGAGTGGGGCGAACGCGAACCCAATCGACAGCTCGTCGCCTGGATTCGCGACCACAATCGCGCCCACCCGCGGGACGCGGTGACCTTCCACGGCTTCGACGCCCCGACCGAGAACTACAGCGCCCCCAGCCCGCGCACCTACCTCGAACACGCCCGCGACTACTTGAAACTCGACCACGACATCGCGGCCCTCGCCGGCGACGACCACCGCTGGAGCCGCCAGGAAGCGGTCCTGGACCCCGCCATGTCCCCGGGCGCGACCCCCGAGGCGAAGCGACTGCGCGACCTGGGCGAGGACATGCTCTTCACCCTCTACCGCCGGGCCGCCGACCTGATCGCCACCACCTCCCGCGCCGAATGGTTCAGCGCCGAAACACATCTCACCGCCGCCCTGGGTCTGCTGCGCTACCACGCGCAGTGTGCCGAACCCCTCCCGCCGCACGAGCGCCTGACCCCGCTCATCGCCACCCGCGACACCCTCATGGCCCAGAATCTGCTCGCCATCCGCCGCCTCGAGGCCCGCCGCGGCCCCACCCTGGTCTGCTCCCACAACCTCCACCTCCAGCGCGGCACCACCACCATGCCCCTGCCCGACCAGACCTACACCTGGTCCAACGCCGCCTCGATCATCGACGCCCTGGACGTCCTCGACTACACCTTCATCGCCGGAAGCCTCGGCCGCAGTAAGGTTCTCGACCTCGGCACCCCGGATCCGGGCAGCTACGAAGGCGTACTGGACACCCGCACCGACACCCGGAGCCTGACCCCCGCCGCGGAGATCACCGGCGCTCACCCGCGCACAGACCCCATCCCGCACGGCCACTTCCCCCTCACCGCCGACCTGTTGGACCGCGCCGACGCGATCCTGCACGTTCGCGAGGGCGCGACGAATTAGCCTGCCGCCGCGGGAAGTTCGAGGCCGTGTTGCAGGGCGGCGACCGTCGCGTCGAGGATCTCGTACAGGCCGCGGACCGTCGGATCCGGTTGCGCCACCCAGTGATCCAAGCCCACGCCGAATGCCGAGAAGCAGGTGGTGGCGGCGAGGACGGCGCGCAGATCGTCCTCGGGCAGTCCGGCACGGCGGGCGAAGTTGCGCGCCAGGGCGTCGCGGCGGCCGAAGGTGCCGGTGAAATTCTCCCGGCGCAGTTGGGGATTGGTGATCAAAACCAGGCGGGCGCGGCGGGCGGTGTCGACCTGGCGGCGGCGCAGGTCGGTCTCCGCGTCGTCGAGGAGGAAGTCGCGCAGGGCGGCGCGGAGGGCGACGAAGACCGCCTCCCGCGGCGGGCGGCGGTCCAGGGCGGTGAGCAGGTAGGCCATGACGTCCTCCTCGTGGGCGAACACCACGGCCGTCTTGGAGGGGAAATGACGGTGGAAGGTGCGCCGGGAGACGTGGGCGGCGTCGGCGATCTCCTGAACGGTGGTCTGCTCGAAGCCCCGCCGGTCGAACAGCATCAGGGCCGCGTCGATCAATTCGCGCCGCACCCTGGCCTTTTCCCGTTCCCGCAAGCCGGTCGGTGCCGTCATGCCGTCCTCTCGTCGCGCGTGTCGCCCACCCCCTGGTGTCTCACTGTGACACTTCTCAGGATAGTCTGACTGAAGTGTCTCACTGTGACACCAAGGCGAGACGAGTACGAGAGGACTCTCCCGATGACCCGACGCAGCGTGATCTCCCTGGTTTCGGCGGCCCTGCTGGCCACCGGCCCGCTGGCTGGTACCGCCCTGGCCGACCCGCCCGCACGGTCCGACAGCGCGGCGCCGGGCACGGTCGTCGGGAACGAGGCACTGCCGCGGTCGATGTGGATCGAGGGCGCGGGTTCGGCCCGCAAGCTCACCTACTGGACGCGGGATTCCTCGGATCAGCCCGCCCTGTCCACCGGCGTCGTGTTCACTCCGGCGGGCACCCCGCCGCCGGGCGGCTGGCCGGTGCTGTCGTGGGAGCACGGCACGGTCGGCATCGGCGATGATTGCGCGCCCTCGGTGGCGGGCCGCTCGGATCGCGACATGGGCTTCCTCGCCACCTGGCTGCAGCAGGGCTACGCCATCGTGGCCACCGACTACATCGGACTCGGCACCCCGGGCATCCACGCCTACCTCGACGGTCGCGCCGAGGCGCACGCGGCCATCGACATGGTCCGCGCCGCGCACGACGTGGACGACACGCTGGCCTCGAAGTGGGTGGCCATCGGCCAGTCCCAGGGCGGCGGCGCGGCGGTCTTCACCGCCTCGCTCGCGACTCGCTATGCGCCCGAACTGGATTACCGCGGCGCGGTCGCCACCGGCCCGGCCTCCAATATCGTCGACGCCGCGACACTGATCGGCCCGAACACCCCGCCGATCCCGTCCTCGCACATCACCGCCTACGCGACCTACGTGTTCAACGGCCTGAAGGCGGCCCGCCCGGACTTCGACCTGGACTCCTACCTGACCCCGCTGGGCCGGCAGGCGGTGGCCGACGCGCAGACTTTGTGCTTCGCGCCGCTCGCGGATCGATTGAACGGAATCTCGTTGAACCAGTTGGTGTCTCGCCCGCTGTCCGAGGGCGATTTCGTGTCGGTGGCCCGCACCGTCATGGACGTCCCGTTGACCGGCTACGACCGCCCGCTGTTCCTGGGCCAGGGCACCAATGACACCGACGTGCCCGCGCCTCTGACCGCCAAGCTGGTGGCCGATATGACCGCTGCCGGAACGCATCCCGAGGTGCACGTGTACCCGGGCAAGGACCACAGCGGTGCCATGCTGGCGTCCCTGGCCGACAGCGTGCCCTTCGTGGCTCGACTATTCGCCTGATCCGATCCAAACGAAAGGCCGAGTGGCGCACTGCCACTCGGCCTTTCGCAGGTGTTGTGCTCAGCCGATGGTGACGGTGGTGTCGATGAGCCCGAACACCTCACCCTGCGGTCCCGCCACGATGCCCATGCGGCCGAACGGGCTGTCGTCCGGGCCCATGAGCACGGTCGCGCCGAGCTGCTTGGCCTGCTCCAGAGACGCGTCGGTGCCCGCGACCTGGAACCAGGTCAGCCAGTAGTTGGGCATGTCGCCGGGCTGTCCGGTGGTGTCGGCCATGCCGCCCATGGGCCGACCCTGGGCGTCGGCGAAGGTGGAGTAGGTCATCTGTTCGTTGCCGATCTCGTCGAACTTCCACCCGAACACCCGCCCGTAGAACTCCTGCGATGCCGCATATCCGTTGGTGTGCAGGTCGTTCCAGCAGTAGGCGCCCGGCTCGTTGAAGATCCCGGCCCCGGTGTGCGCCTTGGCCTCCCACACCCCGAACACGGCACCGGCCGGATCGGCGGCGATGAACATGCGGCCCACATCCATGACGTCGAACGGCGGCATGAACACCGCCCCGCCCGCCGCCTGCACCGAGCCCGCGACGGCGTCGGCATTGTCGGCGGCGAAGTAGGTGGTCCACACCGAGGGCATGGCCGCCTCACCCATTTTGGGCCCGATGCCCGCGGCGGGTTTGCCGTCGAGCATGGCCATCAGATATCCGCCCGCCTCCGGCGGGCTGTCGAGGACTTCCCAGCCCAGCAGCTGGGAGTAGAAGTCCCGCGCGGCGGCGGGATCGTCGACGGAGCAGTCGACCCAACACGGAGTTCCTTGCGGCCAGGCTTTGTCGGTTGTGGGCATGGGGATCCTCCCGTAAACGGTCGGTCGTGGGCCTGTCGGAGGGCAGGCACCTGGTCAGCTAACCACGAATCAGGCGCGGTGGGGGTATGCGCCGCCGTCGACGACTATGCGCTGGCCGGTGAGGTACCCGGCGGCGGGGGAGACCAGGAACGCCACCACGTCGGCCACTTCCTCGGGGCGGCAGACGTGGCCGAACGGAGAGGTGTCGTCGAGGTCCGCGGCCTGCCGAAGGGTGCCGCCGCTGAGGGCGGCGGTGAGGCGGTCGCCCATATCGGAGGAGACCAGTCCGGGCGCGACGATATTGACGTGGATGCCGTTGGGGGCTTCCTCTTTCGTGAGGGTGTGGGCCAGCGCCTCGAGCGCGGCCTTGGCCATGTTGTAGGGCGCGCCGTTGGCACTCAGCGCATGCGCGGCAACACTGCTGATCATGATGATGTCGCCACGCGGGCAGGTGCGCATCTGCGGCAGGACCAGGCCGCTCAGGTAGTGCGGGCCGATGGCCTGAATGCGCAGCAGGCGTTCGACTTCCGCGGAATCGGTGTCGGCGACCGCGCGGCCGCGACTGGCGATGCCGCCATTGTGGACGAGAATGCCGATCGGGCCGAGCTCGCCGTGCACGCGCTCGACCATGGCCGCCACGGCCGCCGGATCGTCGACCGGCGCGTGCACGGCCAGCGCGGTGGCTCCGGCCGAATTCAGTTCCGCCACCGTCTCGTTCGCCGGTTCCTCGTGCCGCGCCCAGTTCACCGCGACCGCGGCCCCGCGGGCGGCCAGCGCCCGGCTGATGGCCCGCCCGATGCCGCGCCCGCCGCCGGTCACCAGTGCGACGCGGCCCGCCAGATCCCCTGCTGCTGCATTCATCCGGTCAACATATGACACCGGACACGATTGCGATCGACAGTGGCGGCCATTACAGTCCGACCGTTGGGTACGCAGAGGTTCCTTGCATCGCACCACGGGGTCGGGATGAAATTCAGGAAAGTCAGGGGTCGGACGCTGGGCGCGCTCGCCCTGTTCGCCACCGTCGTCACCATCGGTGTGCTGGTTCGACCGCTGGCCACGGCCACACCGGATGCCGGATCGCTGGGCGCGGCCTGGACCGCGACCGAGGACGAGGCGCCCAAATATCCTGGCGTGCACATCGATTGGGACGTCCCCATCACCATGAGCGACGGCACGGTGTTGAAGGCCAATGTGTACCGGCCCATGGACGCCGAGGGCCATATCGTGGACACCCCGCTGCCGACGGTCGTGAACCTCACCCCGTACACGAAACTCGTGTCCATGATCGCGGATTCGGCGCTGTCGATTCCGGGGCTGTCGGATGTGTTGTCGAATTTCCTGCAGGGCTTCGACCTTTCGGGTGTCGGGCTCGGCGGACTCTCCGATCTGGTGAAGGTGGTCCCGGGCGGTGCGGCCCGCGTGTTCACCGCCGATCGCAAGCTGGTGCAGTCCGGCTACACCCAGGTCGTCGCCGATGTGCGCGGCACCGGATTCTCCGAGGGCGTGTGGCAGGTCTTCCAGGAACGCGAGCAGCTCGACAGCGTCGAGGTCATCGACTGGGCGGCGCGGCAGCCGTGGTCGGACGGCAAGGTCGGCATGTCCGGTATCTCGTATTCGGCCATCAATCAGGTGCAGGCCGCCGAACACCAACCGGCCGCGCTGAAGGCGATCTTCCCGGTCGAACCCGGCAGTGATCTGGTGCGCGATGTGCTGGCCACCGGCGGCGCGCTCGGATTCGGTTTCATCCCACCGTGGTTGCTCGGTGTCGACAGCCTCAAGCTCATCCCGGATCTGACCTCGATCTTCTCCGGCACCTTCGACTGGAAGTGGCTGGCCGACCGGCTGCAGAGCCCGTTCACCTTCTTCGACTACATCATTCAGGCGCTCACGGTGCAGAGCATCCCGGAGATCCCGGACAATCTGAAGAGCATCCTGGAACCCGACAGCAACCTGCGCAGCGCCTGGCTCGGCCACCCCGACCGGGTGCGCGTGCCGACCATGGTCTACGGCGGCTGGCACGACATCTTCACCTACTCCGAACCGCGCATCTACAACGCGATTGCCTTGCCGCCCGGGCAGAAACAGCTGATCATGGGCGACACCTACCACGCCGATCCGGGCAGCGGTTTCGGCGCACCCGGTGCCCCGCCGCGCCTGGACGTGCTGCAGCGGGCCTGGTTCGACAAGTGGCTCAAGGGAATCGACAACGGCATCGACTCCTACGGTCCGGTGACGCTGTTCCAGCAGGGTGGCGCGTGGACCACGACGGGTGAATTCCCGCGTAGCGACGTCGATTACCGGCGGCTGTACCTATCGGGCGCGCCCAGCGGCACCACCGCCACCAGCCTGCACGACGGCAGCCTGACGACGGATCCCGCTGGGCCGGAACGACTCACGGTCGCGCCCGGCATCATGAGCCTGTGCTCACGGGACTCGGCGCAGATCACCGCGGGCGTCACCGCCATCCTCGACGCCTGCGCCAAGGACGCGCGGCCGATGGAACTCAACGGCCTGACCTTCACCAGCGGTCCCGTCGCCGACGCCACCCTGGTCTCGGGTCCGATCAATGTGCATTTGAACACGGTCCTCGACGCCACCGATGGCTACTGGTCCGCGACCCTCAACGATGTCGCCCCGGACGGCCGCTCGACCGTTCTGACCTCCGGTCAGCTGACGGCCTCCCTGCGAAAAGTGGACGAGGACAAGGCAACTCGCTCGCCGAACGGCGATTACACCGACCCGTACCCTGTCCTGACCCTCGCCGATCGAGAACCGATCGTCCCCGGCCAGCCCACCACCATCGACCTAGGCCTGACCGCCACCGACGCCGTCCTACAGCCGGGCCACCGCCTGCGCGTGGACGTCTTCGCCTTCAACTTCCCCCGTGGCCTGCCCCTGCGCCCGCTGCTGAACGAAAGTGAGCTGCTCCCACAGCATCTCGATCTCGACCCGAACGCGCCGAGTTGGGTGAACATTCCGCTCGGCGGCAATCCGGGCTGGTAGGGGTCAGAAGCCCTGGGGGCCGGTGGGATACGGTCCCTGCGGATACGGTGCGTACGCCGGGGCCGGGCGGAAATAGGCGCTGGACGGTCCGCGCCACAACAGGATCACGGCGGCCAGGCCGATGAGCCAGGTCAGGACACCGATGGCGTCCGAGACGGGGAACCGTCCCGCCACCACCGAGTACAGCGTGGTGAGCGTGTCCACGGCGAAGAAGACGGTCGCGGTGACGCGGGCCCAGTGCTTCCCCGCGCGATTGGCGAACGCCATCCAGACCCAGAGCCCGACGGCGATCAGCGAGAACACGACGGATACCGCGAGAGTGACGGTGACGATCGTGTCGATATCGCTATCGGTCAGGCCCCGATGGGACCGCTGTTTCACCGTCTCGCGCGCGGCCGAGAACTGCGTGCTGCCGTACACGACCCCCACGACCGTGGCCACGGCACCTGCGAGCATCAGATAGAAGGCGTAGGTCACGGTCTGCGGCCGAGCGGGTTTACCCGGTGTCGGCCCGCCCGGGTACCCCGAACCCGCCCCGAACGGATCGTAGGGGTACGGATTCGGCTGAGCCGGGAACTGTTCGCTGGTCACGTGGCATTCTCCCTCCGATACCCGGACGTGCCGACCGGGTAGGGCCCAATGTCTATCAGACGGTAGCCCCGACCACATCTTCGAAGGCGTCGCGGGCCAGGAGAGCCGCGTAGTAGCCGTTGCGCTCCACCAGTTCGCGGTGGGTGCCGCGCTCGACCACGTGGCCGTTGTCGAGCACCACGATCTGGTCGGCGTCGCGGATGGTCGAGAGCCGGTGGGCGATGGTGATGGTGGTGCGGTTGGCCGAGAGGGTGTCGATGGCGGACTGGACCTCGCGTTCGGTGCGGGTGTCCAGGGCGCTGGTCGCCTCGTCGAGGACCATGATCGGCGGGTTGCGGAGGATGGCCCGGGCCACGGCGAGGCGTTGTTTCTCGCCGCCGGAGAAGCGGTAGCCGCGTTCGCCGACGAGGGTGTCGTAGCCATCGGGCAGGGACATGATGTGGTCGTGGATTTGGGCGGCCTGGGCGGCGGCGTGCAATTCCTGTTCTGTCGCGTCGGGTTTGGCGAAGCGCAGGTTGTCGGCTACGGAGGCGTGGAAGAGGTAGGTCTCCTGGGAGACGACGCCGACGGCGGAGGACAGGTCCGCGAAGGACAGGTCGCGCACGTCGATATCGTCGACGGTCACTCGGCCCGCGGTCGCGTCGTAGAGGCGTGCCACCAGATAGCCGAGAGTCGTCTTGCCGGAACCTGTTTCGCCGACAATCGCCAGACTCGTTCCGGCGGGGACCTCGATGTCTATATCGCTCAACACATCTCGATCCGAGTCGTAGGCGAATCCCACGTTCTCGAAGCGCACCGCGCCCGACACCTGCTTCGGCAGGGGAGTGGGATGCTCGGGTTCCTCGATATCCGGTCGCAGATCCAGGTATTCGAAGATGCGCCCGAACAGGGCCAGCGAGCTCTGGATGTCCACGCCGGTCGACAGCAACATGACCGTGGGCCGCAGCAACCCGCTCTGCAGGGTCGTGAACGCGACCAGCGTGCCGATCGACACCATGGGATGCCCCGAGGCCACGGTCATTCCGGCGGCCCAGTAGATCACCGCGGGCATGGCGGCCATGACGATCGAGATCGTCGACTGCCGCCAGCGTCCGGCCATGCTGGAGCGAATCTCCAGATCCACCAGTCCGCGCGATTCCCGCGTGAAATCGTCCACCAGGGCGGGGGAGCGACCCATGGTGCGCGACAACAGGATTCCGCTCACCGACAGCGATTCCTCCACGATCGCCGACATGCCCGCCAGCTTGCGCTGCCGTTCCCCGGTGATCCGTCGCCGCTCGGAGCCGACCTTGCGGCTGATCCAGACGAACAGCGGCAGCATGGCCAGCGACACCAGGGTGAGCCGCCAATCCAATGCGGCCATGGCGATGACCGCCGCCACCACGGAAGTGAAGTTCGAGACCAGTGAGGTGAGCGTCGAGGTGACCGTCGACTGCATGCCGCCGATGTCATTGGCGATGCGCGACTGCACCTCACCGGTACGGGTGGTGGTGAAGAAGCTCAGCGGCATGGATTGCAGCCGCGCGTAGACGGCCGACCGCAGATCGTGCATGACGTTCTGGCCGACGGAGGTGGAGATGTAGGTCTGCAACACGCCGAACACGCTGTTGAGCGCGGCCACCGCGATCATGCCCGCGGCCAGCAGCGTCAACAGCCCGGTACGACCGTGCGGCAGGGCGTCATCGATGATGCCGCGCAGCAGGAACGGGGAAGCCAAACCGGCCAGTGCGGCCAATCCCACCAGGGCCCCGACCAGGGCCAATCGCCCTCGATAGGGTCGAAAGAGCCGGACGATCCGGCCGAGTTCTCGCTCTGAAGCCATAAGCGCCTCCTTTCGAACGGAGTCACGCGCTATAACTGAGTTTGACTCATAATTGTTCCGAGGACAATGAGCTATGCTCCAAATCATGCCGAGCAGCACCCCGGACGACCCCGACCTCGCGGACCTCTTCTTCCGCGCGACCAAACGCCTGCGCCGCACCCAGTCCGCCCGCCTCGCCCCGCTCGGCCTCACCCCGGCCCAGGCCCGCGCCCTGCGCATCATCGGCCGCGCCGACGAACACGCCGACACCCCGCTGCGCATGTCGGTCCTCGCCGAGCACCTCGGCATCGTCCCGCGCTCGGCCACCACCGTCGTCGACGCCCTGGTATCCGCGGGATTGGTTGCCCGCGAACCGGACCCGGCCAACCGCCGCGCCATGCTAGTCACCCCGACCGAAGCGGGCCGCCGCGTCCTGACCCAGATGTCGCAGGCCCGCCGCGAGGCCGCCCAGGAAATGTTCGCCGCCCTCACCCCCGACCAACGCCGCACCCTCCGCGACGCCCTCGCCGCGTTGACTGCCGAGGACTAGCGCCTCGGCACCGGCTGCACCTGTGTGGTGCCGCCCGGCCCCGATCGCGTGGCGGATGGATATATCACGTGTCGCAGTGCGGGTTTTGGGTGTTCGGCGCGGTTTCAGGGCGCTGACCTGCGGGCTATACCACTGTGCCGTCTTGGCTCGAGGGTGGCGGGGCGGGGTGGGTTGTCGGGGGCCGCGAGTAGCGTCGGGGCGAATCTTCGATCCGATCTGCCGCACTCGACCTTGATTGGGACCTGCCTATGCCACGGGAGTTGACCGACCTGCCCTTCGCGCGTTTTCTCGAGCCGCGCGAGGCGATCGAGAGTGAAGGCGCGTACGACTGCGCCCATTTCGAGGGGCTGTCGCTGGATGATCCTCAGGTGCGGGGCGTGACGTTCGCCGAGTGCGCGTTCAGCGCCAGTACGGTCACCGGCGGCATCTTCCGCTATTCGCGGTTCAACGACGTCTGGCTGCAGAGCACCCGGTGGATTCGCACCGATCTGTCCGAAACCAATTGGATGGACGCGGAATTCGTGATGGCGGCGTTGTCCGGGGTGGAGGCGTTCGGTTCGACGCTGCGGCGGGTGAGCTTCCACAACTGCAAGTTCGACTCGGTGAATCTGCGCGGTGCGACGCTCATCGACGTGTCGTTCGTGGATTGCGTGCTGCGCGATGTCGACATCATGGACGCCAAGTTGACCGGGGTGACCTTCCCGGGGTCGGAAATCAGCGGGCTCATGCTGCGCAATGCCAAGTTGAAGAACGTGGATCTGCGCGAGGCCCGTTCGCTGGGGATCGCGAGCGGCGTCGAATCGCTGTCGGGCGCGACCGTCACCAATATGCAGCTGCTCGAACTGGCCCCCGTCTTCGCCGCCGCCTTCGGAATCACGGTCAAAGACCTGTAGTGGGTAGCGCTAGTGAACTAACAGGGTTACGCTCCTCACATGACGGAGTGGCAGCCCACGGCGTGCATCCTGTGTGAGTGCAATTGCGGCATCCAGGTGCTGCTCGGCCCGGACGGCCGGTCCTTCGAGAAGATTCGCGGCGACAAGCTGCATCCAGCGTCGGAGGGCTACACCTGCAACAAGGCGCTGCAGCTGGACCGCTACCAGAACGGCCACACCGGTCGCCTGACCGCGCCCCTGCGGCGGCGCGCGGACGGCAGTTTCGAGGAAATCGATTGGGACACCGCGATTTCCGAGGTCTCGGCGCGACTGCTGGAGGTCAAGCACCACTTCGGCGGGGAGTCGATCTTCTACTACGGCGGTGGCGGGCAGGGCAATCACCTGGGCGGCGCGTACGCTCCCGCGACCATGGCCGCCTACGGCATCAAGTATCGGTCGAGCGCGCTGGCGCAGGAGAAGACCGGCGACTTCTGGGTGGGTGCGCGCATGGCCGGGTACCCGATGCGCGCGGACGTGGAGCACGCCGAGGTGGCGTTGTTCATCGGCAAGAATCCGTATCAGTCGCACGGCTTTCCGCGGGCGCGCACGGTGCTGAAGGAGATCGCCAAGGACCCGGGGCGCTCGATGATCGTGCTCGACCCGGTCCGCACCGAAACCGCCGAACTGGCCGATTTCCATTTGCAGCTCCGCCCCGGCACCGACGTGTACCTGCTGTCGGCCATGGCCGCGATCCTGGTGCGCGACAACCTCATCGACCATGAGTGGCTGGCCGAACACACCACGGGCCTCGACGCCGTCCTGCCGGTCCTGCGTGCCGTCCCGATCGAAAAGTACTGTGCCATCGCCGATGTCGATCTGGATCTGGTCACCGCCGCCACGCACCGGCTGGCGCGGGCGAGCTCGGTGGCCGCCCTCGAGGACCTCGGGGTGCAGATGAACCGCTACTCGACCGTGGTCAGCTACGTCGAGAAGCTGGTCTGGCTGCTCACCGGCAATGTCGGAAAGCCCGGCACGCAATACGCTTTCACGGGTTTGACCAATATCGGCCACGACCGTGGGCATCCGGCCGGGGAGGGGCCGAAGAGCCCGGTGGTCGGGGCGCACATCGTCAGCGGGCTGGTGCCCTGCAATGTGATCAGCGAGGAGATCCTCACCGATCACCCCGCGCGCTACCGCGCGATGTTCATCGAGAGCGCGAATCCCGCTCACTCGCTGGCGGATTCGGAGCGCATCCGGGAGGCGCTGCAGGCTCTGGAGTTGGTCGTCGTCATCGATGTGGCCATGACCGAGACGGCCCGCCTGGCCGACTACGTCCTGCCCGCCCCGACCCAGTTCGAGAAGTACGAAGCCACCTTCTTCAATTTCGATTTTCCCCGCAATATCTTCCACCTGCGGCATCCCGTGCTGCCCGCGCCGGAGGGCGTGCTGCCCGAGCCGGAGATTCACGCCCGACTGGCCGAGGCCGCCGGTGTGGTGGGCGAGGCCGACTACGCGCCGCTGCGGGCGGCTCTGGCGCAGGGACGCGAAGCCTTCGCCATGGCGTTCCTGGGCATTCTCGGCGACCCGGCCCGCTCGAAACTCGCTCCCGTGCTGCTGTACCGCACGCTGGGGGAGACGCTCCCCGACGGTGCCGCGTCGGCCGCGCTGCTGTGGGCGGCGGCCTACAATATGGTGCGCAAGTTCCCCGCGAGCGTCGAACGTGCCGGGTACGGAACGGGTTTGGAGGCGGGGGAGCGGCTGTTCGAAGCCATTCTTCATGGCAAGCATGGCGTGGTGATCTCGGAGGACGACTACGCCGAGACGTGGAATCGGGTGCGTGACAAGACGATCCGCCTGGAGATCCCCGAACTGCTCGAGGTGGTCGCCACCTTGCCCGACGCGCCCGAGGATGCCGACGAGTGGCCGTTCATCCTCTCGGCCGGTGAGCGCCGCGCCTTCACCGCGAACACGATTTTCCGAGATCCCGCCTGGCGCAAGCGCGATGCAGCGGGCACCCTGCGCATCAGCGTCACCGACGCCGACCGACTGGGCCTCGCGGCAGGGGACCTGGTCCAGATCACCACCCGCCGGGGCAGTGCCCAGGTGCCGGTGGAACCCACCGACCGCATGCGCCCGGGCCACCTGTCCCTGCCCAATGGCTTCGGTCTGTCGGTGGTGGGCCCGGACGGCACCGAGGTCACCACCGGTGCCGCGCCGAACGAGCTGACCTCCTTCGACGCCCGCGACGAATGGGTCGGCACCCCCTGGCACAAGTACGTCCCCGCCCGCCTGGATACCGTGACCGCATGAAACGAACGAGTTTCGCGAACTGGCCGTGCACCGTCGCCCGCACCGTGGATCTGCTGGGCGACTGGTGGACACCCCTGATCCTGCGCGAAGCTTTCTACGGCGCAAAGCGTTTCGACGATTTCGAATCCACCCTTGGCCTCAGCCGCAACATCCTCTCCCAGCGCCTGAACCGCCTGGTGGAAACCGGCCTCCTGACCAAATCCCCCTACCAGGACCGCCCGGTCCGCCACGAATACCTACTCACCGACCAAGGCCGCGATTTCTTCCCCGTCATAGCAGCCATGATGGCGTGGGGAGACCGCTATCTAGCTCCAGAATCCGGCGAACCAGTCATCCTCCACCACACCACCTGCGACCACGATACGCACGCAGAAGTAGTGTGCGCGCATTGCCGAGAACCGCTGCGCCACGAGGATATTTCAGCCCGCCTCGGACCAGGATTCCCACCCCGCCTCCGCGAATCCGCAATTGCGACTGGTCGTTTCGATAATTGAATTCTGAAAAGCATTACATCACACCATAATTAGACTTCTATTGCGACGGCAATAGCGGTAAAATTGAGGCATGAATTCGAAGGGGGAAACACTCGACAGCACCGGCATCAGCGCCCTGATGACCGCGATCACCAACGTCGCCGACAATGCTCTGCACGGCGGACTCAAGCCGCTCGCCGATATCGATGCAGTGGAATTCATGCGCGATCTGGAGATCTGCAAGCGCCAGCTGGCCGCTCTGGATTCGGCTCTGGTGATCGAGATCGCGGAGCGGGATCTGCCGCGCAAGGCGGGGGTGAAGGATGTGGTGCCGTTCCTGCGTCAAACCCTGGGCCTGTCGCGCTATGACGCGGCGATGCGCGTGAAGATCGCCGCAGCGTGTGGGGAATTCCTCGGAGCCGACGGCAAGCCGCGTCCGATCGCGCTGGCCGCGACGGCGAACGCGTTTGAGGCGGGGGTGATTTCGCGTGATCATGTGCGCGGGATCGTGGACATCATGACGCATCTGCCCGCCGAGGTTCCCGCTCCGGCGCGGGTCGAGACCGAGGCGCTGTTGGTCGAGCACTGTGTGACCGGGCACCCCGACGACCTGCCCAAGATCGGGCGCGAGATCCTGGCACGTTTGGATCCGGAGGGCACGGTGATTTCCGATGCTGATCGTCGTCGCCGTCGCGGGATCACCATCAGCCGTCCCGGGGTGGATGGGATGTCGAAGATCGAAGGCTGGCTCACCCCCGAACTGCGCGCCCTGCTGGATGCGATCTTCGCGAAGCTCGCCCGCCCGGGCATGTGCAACCTCGACGACACCGACACCGAAATCCTCGCCGCCACCACGCACGTCGAATCGAAGGTGTTGGAGGCCGCCGCGCGCCGGGATCGCCGCGACGCGGGCCAGCGCACCCACGACGCGTTGTTCGCGCTCGTGTCCGCCCTGCAGCCGGTCACCGACACCACCGCTGGTATCGATGCCGCTGCCGCTGGCGCTGCGGGCGCTGGTGCTGCTGCGGGCACCGCCGCCGCTGGTGTTGGTGTCTTCGCTGCTGCCGGTGCCGCTGCAGCCAAGGCCGGTAAGCCGGTGAAGCTGGGCAAGCACCGCGGCCTGCCCGTCGAAGTCGTGGTCACCATGAGCCTGGCCGACCTCGAAAAGGGCGCGGGCGTGGCCACCACCGCCTCCGGCGGACACCTCTCCATCAACGAAGCCCTCAAGCTGGCCAAGAACTCTCGCCCCGTGCTCGCGATCCTCGACAAGGACGAGATCCCGCTCTACCTCGCCCACGGTGAACGCCTCGCCAGCTCGGGTCAGCGCCTGGCGTTGATCGCCCGTGATCGCGGCTGCACCCACCCCGGCTGCGATGTGCCCGCCTCGATGTGCGCGGCGCATCATGTGATCGATTGGGCCAAGGGCGGACCCACCGACCTGAACAACCTCGCCCTGGTCTGCGACCACCACCACGCCATGGTCAACGACAGCGAACACGGCTGGAAGACGGTGATGTTGGGCAAAGACTCGGCCCAGCCGGGCCGGGTGGGGTGGATTGCTCCGGCGGTGTTGGACCCCTCCCACACCCCACAGGTCAACGACAAACATCACGCGGGGCGGCGGGTCGCCACGGCGGTCGATTCCAGTTGCCGGAAGTGGGGTTCACGGGCAGCGTGACACCCGAGCAGCTCGTGCCCCGCTGGCGTGCGCAAAACAACGGGAAGTGTGGTCGCCTCGCCTGCCCTACCGGACTTGGGCTGACGCCGGGTTGGGAGCCGCCACCTCACCTCCCAGCCCACGGACTGCACGCATCACCTTCTCGAGACAACCCCAGAAACACAGACCCGAATCGTTCGACAGCTCCACGGCTTTCAGGTTCTTTGACAATTCCACAGAGACGAAGAACGGTCGAGCGGTGAGGGGGCTGGTAAGTGAGGGGGCCTCGCAAGCTCGACCCGCCTCTCTGCCTCCTCCAGGCATCTTTTGTCTTTTGTCTTTCCGGAAGCGGGCTGGTAGGTGAGGGGGCCTCGCAAGCTCGGCCACCCTCTCTCCCTCCTCCTGGCGTCTTTTATCTTTTCTTTTTTTGGTTTTTCTTTTTTTGGCTCTTGGTTTTTCAGTTGTCGAGTCGATGCTCTTCGATAGGCGCGGAGAAGGATTGGCCGTTGAGTTCGAGGAAGATGTGGCGGTCGGTGACCGAGGCGGTGAGAGTGTTTCGGCGGTCCAGGGCGGAGGCGGCGGAGTCGATGAAGTTGCGATCGAAGGAGTAGAGGGGGATGGCTTCGGCCTGGTGGATTCGTTTGGAGGGGAGGGCGGCGAGGACCTTTGTGGGGTCTCGGTGGGTGTAGATGGATACTTGGTCGGCTAGTTTGCTGGCTCGGTGGATACGGTCGGCGTCGGGGGCGCCTACGTCGATCCAGTGGGTGAGGCGGCCGGTGAGGTCGCGGATGAGGACCGGGGGCTCGTCGGTGGAGGAGACGCCGCCGTCGCTGAAGGTGATGCCTTCCTGGTATTCGAGGCAGTAGGCGAGGAGACGGGTCATCATGTATTCGGCGGTTTCGGAGGGGTGTCGCGCGACCCGGAGCTCGAGCTCCTCGTAGACATTGCGGTCCACGTCCGCCAGGTGGACGGTGAAGGTGTAGACGGTCGAGTTCAGGGCCATAAGAGAGGGAGCTTATCGCCGTGCGGCAGACTGTCAGCACCATGCCCATCACCCGCCGCCTGGTAGCCGCGCTCACCGCCGCCCTGATGCTCGCCGCGGCCGGGTGCGCACGCCCGCACGGCGAGCCGGAGGAGCAACCGAGCTATTCCGGCCCGGCCGAGCAGCTGATCACGGTGACCGCGGATTCCCCCACCGCCACAACCGCCACACTGACCGCCTGGAACCGCACCGATTCCCACTGGTCCCGCGCGATCGGCCCACTGCGAGCCGACATAGGCGCGGAGGGCGTCGGCCCCGCCAGCGAATCGGCCACCCGTTCCCCGGCCGGAATCTGGTCCCTCACCGAGGCGTTCGGCATCGCGGCCAACAACGGCACCCGCCTCCCGTATCGCCGGGTGACGGAGTCGGATTGGTGGGTCTCGGATGCGAAGTCGCAGTACTACAACACTTTTCACACCTGCGCCCCCGGCACCTGCCCGTTCGACGAATCCGCCGGTGAGGACCTGGGTTTGGCGGGTCCGGCCTACGATCACGCCGTCGTCATCGATTACAACCGCTCCCCGGTCGTCCCGGGCGCGGGTTCGGCGTATTTCCTGCATGTCGGCGACGGCCACCCCACCGCGGGCTGTGTGGCCCTCCCGAGTTCGGATCTGGACGCGGTAATGCGTTGGCTCGATCCCACCCGCGGCCCAGTTATCGATATCTCAGTGCGAAATACGCCCGCGACCAGCTGAATCCACGTCGAAACCTTTTGTGCCCGTTCTCACAATGTCGCACTTGCGCCCAAGGTGAGCCGGTAGCCAATGTTTCGCTGAACTAAGGTTCGGGTATTCGACTTTGTCGATACACGATCACCGGTAGTAGTCCGGTGATTGTCCGCTGGACGCGTCGGGGCGGCCTCCGGGCGAAAGGATATGGATGAATGGGCGCGAGCCTGATGATCGTGGGGGACGACGACAGGGTCCGCGACACCTTGCGGATGGCGATGGAGCAGGAAGGATACGAGGTCGCCGAGGCGGGTGCCGCCGAGACGGCGTTGGAGCGGCTGCGTAACCACGGAGCCCCCGACGTGATGATCGTGGATCTCCTGGTCGGCGAGATGGACGCCTTCACCTGTATTCGCGAGGTGCGCCGCGCCCACGAGGTGCCGATCATGGTGGTCAGCGACAGCGCCGACACCCACGATGTGGTCGCCGCCCTGGAGGCCGGCGCCGATGATTTCGTGGCCAAGCCGTTCGAGATCAAGGAGATCAGCGCGCGCATGCGGGCGCTGCGGCGACGTCCACGGCTGGGCGCGCTCCCGGACGAGCCGATCGCCGAGCCGCCCGCGGAAATCGTGCTGGACGCCGATGATGATGCGCCCCTGGTGCTTTCGCCCGACGGCGGCGTCGTCCGTCGTGGCGATGAACAGATTCCCTTGACCATCACCGAGTTTCGTCTGCTCTGCGAGCTGGCCGCCAACCCCGGCCGCGTCCTGAGCCGCACCCTGCTGCTCGAACGGGCTTGGGACGAAGGCTTCTTCGGCGACGAGCGGCTGGTCGACGTCCACGTGCGCCGCCTGCGCACGAAGATCGAGGCCGACCCCTCGGACCCCCGCATCGTGGTGACGGTCCGAGGACTGGGATATCGCCTCGACATGCCGCGATAGGCCCGTCTTGATGACGGCGGTCATAGGATCGTCATGAGATCGCAATGAGTTCGCATGGAAGACCTCAAAGATTGATCGTCAGGCTGAGATCGTCATGCAGATCCCAATCAGCAAATTTGACGCGATATCCCAGCAAACCATCGAGATCCGGGAGCCCCGGCTTTCCGACGGAGCGCACATGTGGCGCATTGCCGAGGACTCCCGGGTGCTCGACACCAACTCCAGCTACGCCTATCTCCTGTGGTGTCGGGATTTCCCGAACACCTCGATGGTCGCCGAAATCGACGGCGAGGTAGCCGGTTTCGTCATCGGCTACACCCGACCGGCCTGGCCGCACACCCTGTTCGTGTGGCAGGTCGCCGTCGACCATCCCCATCGCGGGCACGGCCTGGGCGTGGACATGCTCGACGCGCTGCTGGAAAGCTGTGCGTCCCAGGGCGTCACGCAACTCGAGACCACGATTTCCCCCGACAATCCGGCCTCGGTCGCCATGTTCGCCTCGCTCGCGCGTCGTCGCGGTGCGGCCCTGACCCGCACCCCGTTGTTCACGGCGGACCAATTCCCGGGCGGACATCAGCCCGAAGACCTTTATCGCATCGCACCGATTACTTCTCAGGAGGACTGGCGATGACCACACCCGACATGACGGTTTTCGCGGAACTGGAATCCAATGTGCGCGGCTACTGCCGCTCCTGGCCGACAGTCTTCGACACCGCCTCCGGAGCCTGGCTCCGCGACGAAACCGGCCGGGAATACCTGGACTTCTTCGCGGGCGCGGGCGCGCTCAACTACGGCCACAACAATCCCGTGTTGAAGCAGGCCCTGCTGGACTACATCGCCGGTGACGGCCTCACCCACGGCCTGGACATGTCCACCGTCGCCAAGCGCGAATTGCTGGAGTCCCTGCGCGAGCGCATCTTCCGCCCGCGCGGCCTGGACTACAAGGTGCAGTTCCCCGGACCCACCGGCGCGAATGCCGTGGAGGCCGCGCTCAAGCTGGCCCGCAAGGCCACCGGGCGCACCGAAATCCTCAATTTCACCAACGCTTTCCACGGCATGACCTTGGGCGCGCTCTCGGTCACCGGCAATGCCGCCAAGCGCGCGGGCGCGGGAGTGCCGCTGCAGCACGCCACCTCGATGCCCTACGACGGCTATCTCTCCGGCCCGGACGATGATTCGTTCGAATGGATGGAACGCGTCCTCGACGACGCCTCCTCCGGCCTGGACCAGCCCGCCGCCGTGATCGTGGAAACCGTGCAGGGCGAGGGCGGTGTGAACATCGCCAGCGTCAACTGGCTACGCAAGCTCGCCGGATTGTGCTCGGCCCGTGAGATTCTGCTCATCGTCGACGACGTGCAGATGGGCTGCGGCCGCACCGGCCCGTTCTTCTCCTTCGAAATGGCCGGTATCACACCGGATATCGTGACCCTGTCCAAGTCCATCGGCGGCTACGGCCTGCCCATGGCGCTGGTGCTGTTCAAGCCGGAGCTGGACCTGTGGAAGCCGGGCGAACACAACGGCACCTTCCGCGGCAACAACCCCGCGTTCGTGACCGCCCATGCGGCACTGGAGAACTACTGGGCCGACGATGCCCTGGAAAACGCCACCTTCGCCAAGTCGGCACGCATCGAGACCGCCCTGACCGGCATGGTCTCGGCCTTCGACGGCATCAGCTCCCGCGGTCGCGGCCTCGTGCACGGCATCGCCTTCGACGACGCCTCGCAGGCGGAGAAGGTGTGCGCCTCGGCCTTCCAGCGCGGTCTGCTGGTGGAGACCTCCGGCCCCGAGGACGAGGTGGTGAAACTGCTTCCGCCGCTGACCATTACCGACAGCGAACTGGACCACGGCCTGGAGCTGCTGGCCGCCTCGATCGACGTCGTGTGCGGGGGTCGCTGACATGATCGTGCGCACCACGGCCGAAATCACCGGCACCGACCGCGATGTCGCGGGCCCGGGCTGGCGCAGCAAGCGCATCGTGCTCGGCGGCGACGGCGTCGGTTTCTCCTTCCATGAGACCACCATCGACGCCGAGACCGTCCACGAATTCCACTACCAGAACCACATCGAGGCGGTCTGGCTGGTCGAGGGCGACGGCACCCTGGTCGACCTCGACCACGGCACCACCTACGAACTGGGCCCCGGCTCGATGTATCTGCTCGATGGCCACGAACGGCACCGGCTGTTCGCCCGCACCCGGATGCGCATGCTGTGCGTGTTCAATCCGCCGGTGAC
Source organism: Nocardia sp. CDC153 (assembly GCF_035818515.1). Classification (NCBI taxonomy): domain Bacteria; kingdom Bacillati; phylum Actinomycetota; class Actinomycetes; order Mycobacteriales; family Nocardiaceae; genus Nocardia; species Nocardia sp. CDC153. The sequence continues at coordinate 83,183 of NZ_JAYKYU010000006.1, forward strand.
CGGGCGCGAGGTGCACGACGAGCACGGCGTGTATCCGCTCGTCGCCGTCGGTGAGTAACAGAGGAGGGAAACGAATGACGGTGTCCGGCACCGAACACCCGGAACGCATCGATCGCTACCGCACCCGCACCGTGGCGGGCACGCCGCCGATCGTGCGCGACGACCCGACGGTCTGGGGCGAGATCGGCACCCCCGCCCTCGCCGAGTTCGACGAGAACGGCCACGCCATCCTCGAGGGCCTGCTCGACCCGTACGAGGTCGCCGATGTGGCGGGCGAAATCCAGCGCATGACAAGCGATCCCGATCTGGTGCTCGACGATCGCGTGATCATCGAACGTGATTCGCACCGCGTGCGATCGATCTTCGACGTGCACAAGTTGAGCCAGCCCATCGCGGATCTGCTGCGGGAGAGCCGAATCGCCGGACTGGCCCGGCAGGTGCTCGGCTCGGAGGTCTATCTGCATCAGACCCGCGTCAACTACATGCCGGGCTTCACCGGCACCGGCTTCTACTGGCACTCCGATTTCGAGACCTGGCACGCCGAGGACGGCATGCCCGCCCCACGCGCGGTGAGCCTGTCCATCGCCCTGACCGACAACTACCCGTTCAACGGCAGTCTGATGGTGATGCCGGGTTCGCACCGCACCTTCGTCCCCTGTCAGGGCGTGACACCCGCCGACCACTACCGAGTCTCCTTGCGAGACCAGGAGATCGGCATCCCGTCCCAGGCGGCCATCACCGATCTGGCCGAGAAGCACGGCATCGCCCAGTTCACCGGCCGGGCGGGTTCGGCACTGCTGTTCGACTCCAATCTGATGCACGGTTCGGCCGGAAACATCACCCCGTTCCCGCGCTCGAACCTCTTCCTGGTGTTCAACAGCGTCGAGAACACCCTGCTGGAGCCGTACGCGGCCCCGTATCCGCGCCCGGAGTATCTCGCCAGTCGGGACTTCACCCCGCTGGCATAGTCCCACAGGGCTAGTCGAGATCGGGACCGTGGGGTGAGGTCGGCGAGCGGTCCCGGTTCCTAACGTCTGCAGGCGTGAAGCGAACAGTTCGTCTCGGAGTGGTGCTGGGGCTCGCCGGGCTGGTGATGTCCACGGTGGTGGCGTGTCGGGGAACGTCCGGCGCAACGCCATCGTGGACCGCTTGCCAGGGCAGCGGGCTGGATGCCCGGCAGGAGTGCACGACCATCTCGGTGCCGATGGACTACGACAAGCCCGGGGGAGAGCAGGTTTCGCTTGTCATCTCGCGGATACGCAGTGCGCATCCGGACCATCGCCGCGGTGTGTTGTTCCTGGTGCCGGGCGGGCCGGGCAGCAGCGGGCTGAATCTGCCCACCACCCAGGGCGCGGCACTGCCGGAGGCGGTGCGCGACGAGTACGACCTGATCGGCTTCGATCCGCGCGGCATCGGCGCGAGTGTGGAGGCGAATTGCCATCTCGCACAGTCGGATCTGGCACTGGAGCGTTTGCGGCCGTGGCCGGATGCCGATGGGGGGATAGCGGGGATCGTCGACGTGCAGCGGCGCATCGCCGCGTCCTGCGTGCGCGAAGGCGGTGCGCTGGTACGGTCCATCGGGACCCGGACCGAGGCGCGGGATATCGACCGGATTCGAGAAGCTCTGGGAGAGAACACGATATCCGCGTGGGGCAGGTCCTACGGGACATACGTACTGTCGACGTACGCCACCTTGTTCGGTGAGCGGACCGACCGGATACTGCTGGACAGCAATGACGATCCGGACCCCGACCGGGTCGAGCGCGGCTGGATGGCGAACTACGCCGTCGGCGTGGAGGACCGGTTCCCGGATTTCGCCCGCTGGGCCACGACGGACGGCAATCCGGACCGAGTGGCGGAGACCCCGGAGGCGGTGCGCGCCGAATTCCTGACGCTCGCAGCGCGTTTGGACCGCGACCCGCTGCCCTGGCCGGGTGCGGAGCTGTCGATCCTGAGCGGCAATGGACTGCGGCAGATCCTGCTCGACGGGATGTACGACGACAAACGCTTTCCCTTCGTGGCCCAGGTGATGAATGCCGCCGCGAGGTCGCAAACGTTGCCCGCGGCCCGGCCTGCACAGCCCGAATCCCAGGCCCAGCGAACGGCCGCGGTCCTGGTCGCCACCATGTGCAATGACGTGGCCTGGCCGACCGCGGTCGAGGACTACGCGAGCGCCGTCGCCGAGAACCGAGCCCGCTATCCCCTGACCGCGGGCCTGCCCAGCGGCTACCCACCGTGTGCGACCTGGCCGTATCTGGTCCAGCCGCGCACCGTCGTGAACGCGACCGGACCCTCGAATCTGCTGCTGGTGCAGAATCTCCGGGACCCGGCCACGCCCTACAGCGGCGCGCTGAATCTACGCCGAGCCTTCGGTGATCGCGCCCGGATGGTCGCGGTGGACGCCGGTGGGCACGGCGCGTATCCCTCCCCTGTCGCCTGTGCGAACGAGGCGGTCGAGCGGTTCCTGACCGACGGCACACGCCCGGAGTCGGACCTCACCTGCCGTTGAGTCCGCTCGAATCAGCTTGCGGCGGAAACGCTTCGGTGACCGCGGCTGCCATACAGTTCGCGGGCCTTGGCGGGGGTCACCGTCTCGGGCAGCGTGGGCACCCCGGCCTTCAGATGCTGCTCCAGGATCTGCCCGGCCATCGGCGCGATGAGCGGGGCGGCCATGATCAAGCCCGCCTTGTTGAACAGCGTGAACAGCCACACCAGGATTCGCGCCACCGGGCGGACCATCAGGTCGACGATGCCGGGCCGGTCGAACTGCCCGAGTTTGCGCATCCACTTGGGCAGCGTCGCGATCGAGGCGAAGGACAGCAGCCGTGCGCCGAGAGCATAGGTCCACCCCGCGCCGTTCTTCGGCGAGGTGAACAGCATCTGGTGCATGCCCTCCTGCGCGCGCTCCGACGTGCACAGGCGCGCACGGACATTCGCGTAGTACTGGCGGATGCCCTCGCGGGTCACCGGCACGTCCTCGGGCTTGCAGGTCTGCAGTTCGGCGGCGATCCGGCACTCCTGCCAGTAGAGGGCCTCCTCCTCGGGAGTCAGGCCGGGGCCGAACATCTCGTAGGCCTTCAGCACCGACTGCCACCCGGTGATGTGGATCCACAGCTGGGTCTCGGGGGAGTTGGGGCTGTAGCGCCGGCCGGTGATGGGCTCGATGCCGCTGCTCTTGGCGTGCACGTCCATTAGGTGCTCGGAGGCCTGGATGGCGGTGCGGGAGTCGCCGATCGCCACGATCAGGAAGTAGGCGAAGGTGGCGTCGAGGCGGCCGCGCGGGTCGGCGTAGATCTTGCCGGTGTCGGCGACCGACGCGGTCAGAAACGGGTCGAAGAACTCGAGGGTGACCGCGCGCTGGAAGCCGATCACCGCGGTCGGCGAGGTCCAGACCTTCCAGCTCGGTGAATCCGGGCCGAAGAAGCCGTAGTCATCTCGGCGCAGGGTGGTCGGATCGAAGGTCACGGGGGCTCCTCAGCAGGCTCGATCCCAAGCAATACAACGCCACCGTAGCAATTGTGCGCGGCGAATACAACGGCTGCGTAGCTTTATGGCAGAATGGCCCGGTGACGGTGGAGCGGCAGGTGAGCGAGCGATGACGGACCGGCCGCGTCGGCGATACGCGCCCCGCCTGCCGCCCGAGGAGCGTCGGGCCCAATTGCTCGACGCCGCGTTCGCGGTGTTGGAGAAGTCCGAACTTCACGAGCTGAGCATGGAGGCCGTGGCCGCCGAGGCCGGGGTCGGCAAACCGGTGCTGTACACGGTCTTCAAGACCCGCGCCGAGTTGGTCGCCGCGCTGCTCGAACGCGAGCGCGAACGCGCCCTGGACCAGGTCGCCGACACCCTGCCCACCGATCTGCTCGGCGCGGACCCGGTGGTCGCCGCCTCCGCCACGGTCGAGGCGTTCGTGGATGTGGCACTGAGCAATCCGACCCGCTGGCGGCTGCTGCTCGCGGGTCCGGGCAATGCGCCCGACGAATACCGCGAGGCCATTCGCAGCTCCCGCGCGGGCATTTTCGATCAGGCCGAGGCGCTGGTCCGCATCGGTCTCATCGCCGATCCGCGGTGGGCGGGAATGGATTCCGGGCTGCTCACCAACTCGTTGCTGACCATTGCCGAGATGCTGGGCCGCCTGGCGGTCAGCGAGCCGGACACCTATCCCCGCGAGCGCATCGAGGCTTTCGTCCAGGCCATCGTCACCCTGCTGGTCGGTGCGAGGACCGAGTAGCTCTCAGTCCCGAGACTCCGCGAGCCGCCGCGCCACCCGGGCGCTCATGAGCGTGGAGATCCCCGCCGGGGTCTGCGGATCGAAACCGGTCAACTCCGCGATCCGGGTGAGCCGGTAGGTGATCGTGTTCCGGTGCACGGAAAGCTCACGCGCCGTGCCGTTCTGGTTGAAATCCTGCAGGATGAACACTTCGAGGGTCTCGGTCAACACCGGCTGCCCATCGAGGGGATCCAGCACCCGCACCAGATTCGCCGCGGCCGCCGAGGTGGCGATGGCGTATTCGAACACCATGTCCTCGCGCCGGCAGATCATGCGCGGCCAGCGCAGCGAACGCCCGGTCTCGGCGAGCACCCGCGCCTCGGCGAAGGCGGCGGGAATCCCGTCACGGGTCGCGGCGGCCGAAACACCCACCCACAGCGCCGGTTTCGCGGTGTTCTTCCGGGGCTGCAGCACGTCGGCGAGACTGTCGATGGCCGCGCTGACATCGGCGGCCGAGCGCAGCGGCAGCAGGGTCGTCCACCCGCCGCTGTCGCGGTAGAGAAAGCTGCCCGCGATCCCACTCAAGCGCCGCCGCAGCTCGGTGAGAATCCCGGGCGGCGAATCACCGAGCCGGATGACCGCGACCACATAGGCGTCCATGATCGTGACACCCGAATCCTCGGCCCATTCATATGGATCCCCGCCGCTGAGCAGCGCTTCTGCGATCGCCCGGTGCTGCTCGATGCGGTCGTAGCGCGACTGCCGCACATCGTCGACGCAGGCATCGGCGATTCGGCCGGTCAGCAGGGCCACGTACTGGGCCAGTCGAAACGCGCTCGTCGCCGCGGTCACGGCCGCCTCGGGCGCGGGCGTCCCGACCACCTGATTCCACACGAAGGTGAGCCCGACCCGGTAGTTGGTGAGCGCCTCCGCCAGCGGCATCCCGTCGCGGACCAGTGAAACCGCCCGCGCCACCAGCGGTTCCGACTCGACCTCGCCCGGTTCGTCCCCGGTGCGCAAAAACCGGAAGAACAGCTCGATATTGAGCTGGGCGGCGGGCAGGAAGTCGGCGTCCATCATGGACTTCGGGAGCACGTCATACGGCGGCGCGCCGACCGCGAAATTCGCGATCAGCGCCTCCGCCCGCTGCTGCCAGGCATCGATGAACTTGTCGGCCTCGGCCATGAGACCTCCCGTCGTCGCAGTCAGGGTGTGACGATAGCGAAGCCGGACGCGAATCCGGCTGTTCGGCGGTGCTGTGAAACGCCGGTTGGCGGGACTACCATGCCCGCATGACGGTTGGCACCGACCTGCCCAAACCCGAAGCTCTTTTCGATCTCGACGCCTGGCTGCACCGCTGGCCCGCGAGCGTGTACGCGACCGAATTGCATTACGGCGTACTCGTTTTCACCGGCTGCGACGCCTTCGACGAGCGGGACGCGGAGATCGCGGCGCGTACCTATCCCGGGCGGCGCATCCTGATCGACGACACCGGCAAGCTCGAGGTTCATCCGGCCGGTGACGGCCCGCCGATCTCGATCTTCGATTCGCGGCATCCGCTGCGCGCGGCGCGGTAGAGACGCACCGACCGGATTCCCGGGCGGGTGATGTGGCACTCGCCGGGTTCGGAAAGTGACCCTTGCCACAGCCTGGTACACGCGCGTACCGTGCGAATGGTACGCAGAAGTACCAGGCTGGGAGATGGCGCATGACCACAGTGACACTGCCCGATGGACCGAACACGCCCGCCTTCGTGCAGGCCGTCGAGATCCTGGCCGGACGCACCCACGCGTGGCGGCGGCTGCACGCGCGGTACGGGTCGGCGTTCATGGTCAAGATGCCGCGCTTCGGGCCGACGCTGGTGCTCTCGGATCCGGCCGAGGTGAAGACGCTGTTCACCACCCACACCGATCTGGTCGACAACATCGACGCCAATCTCGGCCAATTCCTCGGTCCCGGTTCGCTTTTCGCGCTGCGCGGCGAGGAACACCGCAAGGAGCGCAAGCTGCTCACGCCGCCGTTCCACGGGCGGCGGCTGGCGGTGTACGAATCGCTCATCGAGGAGGAGGCCGTCCGCGAGATGGCCGGATGGCCGTCCGGGCGCGAGTTCGCGACCATGGAGTCGATGATGCGGATCACGCTGAATGTGATCCTGCGCGCGGTCTTCGGGGCCGAGGGCGCGGAATTCGATCAATTGCGGGCGCTGCTGCCGAAATTGGTGCTGGTCGGGTCCGCGCTCGCGGCGCTTCCGGTGCCGCGCAAGCTGTTCGGGCGCTTCGGACCGTGGGCGCGCTTCGCCGCCTATCGCGCCGAATACGACCGGATCGTGCAGCGGCTGATCGAACGCGCGGCCGACGACCCGAAGCTGAGCGACCGCGACGACGTGCTCGCCATGCTGCTGCAGGCACGCTACGACGACGGTTCGGCCATGACGCACAACGAGATCGCCGACGAGCTGCTCACCCTGCTCACCGCCGGCCACGAGACCACCGCCACCTCGCTGGCCTGGACCATCGAGCGGCTGCGGCGGCACCCGCACATTCTGGAGCGGCTGGTCGCCGAGGCGGATGCGGGCGGCTCGGAGTTCCGGGAGGCGGTGCTGTTGGAGACGCAGCGGGTGCGCCCGGTCATCGACGCCACCGCCCGCAAGGTGCGCGCGGACTCGTTGCAGCTGGGCCGGTGGACGCTGGCGCGCGGGCAGCACGTGATGGTGAGCATTCGGCTCATGCACGAGAATCCGGAATTGTTCACCAACCCAAAGGATTTCAACCCGGACCGCTTTGTCGGCAAGCGGCCGGGGACGTTCAGCTGGATCCCGTTCGGCGGCGGTGCGCGCCGGTGCATCGGGGCCGCGTTCGCGACCATGGAGATGAATGTGGTCTTGCGGGTGCTGCTGCGGGACTTCACCCTGGAGACCACCGACGCCCCGGACGAGCGCGCCCACTTCCGTGGCGTCGCACTGGTTCCTGCGAAGAAGGGGCGAGCCGTCGTCCACCGGCGACCGCCACGACCCGCGGTCACCGAGAGCAACGCGCGCGGCGAACAGGTGACGGCATGACAGAGCAGTCCGCCGATGTCGGGCGGGGTATCACGCTGACCTATGAGCGGCAGGGGCAGGGCGTTCCGCTGCTGTTGATCGCCGGGCTCGGGCAGCAGAAGCACGAATGGCACGACGGTCTCGTGGCACTGCTGGCCGACCGCGGCTACGACGTGGTGCGCTTCGACAACCGCGATGTCGGCACCTCCACCCATCTCGGGTTCCGGCCGCCGGGCCCACTCGATATGCTCCGAAAGCGCTGGGATCCAAGGCAATACGATCTCGGTGACATGGCCCTGGACACCCTCGGCCTGCTCGACACGCTGGGCTGGCAGCGGGCGCACCTGGTCGGCATGTCCATGGGCGGCATGATCGGGCAGACCGTCGCGGCCCGCTACCCGGATCGGGTCTCCTCGCTCTCCTCGATATTCTCCACCACCGGCGCGGCCCGGGTGGGTCGCCCCGCGCTGTCCACCTGGGCGCGCATGTTCGGCAAGCCCGCCCGCACCCGCGCGGAGCACACCGACGCCGCGGTTTTGATGTACCGGCACATCGGCTCGGCCGGATATCCCTTGGACGAGGCCAGGATTCGCGCCACCGCCGGAACCACCTGGGATCGCGATCCGCGCCCGGCGGCCGGTGTCGGACGCCAGCTCGCGGGCATCATGAAGTCCGGCGACCGAACTCACGAGGTCGCCACCATCACCGCCTCGACCCTGGTGCTGCACGGCGACCGCGATCGCATGGTGAATCCGACCGGCGGCAAGGTCACCGCCGCGGCCATCGCGGGCGCGCGCCTGCACACCCTGCCCGGCATGGGCCACGACCTGCCCGAGCCGCTCTGGCCCACCCTCGCCGACCTCATCGACACCCACGTCACCACCGTCGAATCCAGGAGCACCGATGCCCCGAACCACTAGGCCCCTGTCCGGCCACCCGGTCATGATCACCGGGGCGGCCTCCGGAATCGGGCGGGGACTGGCCCAATTGCTTTCTCGCCGTGGATCACCCGTGGCCATCGCGGACATCGACGCCGAGGGTTTGAAGCAGACGGCCGCCACGCTGAGCGGCCCGGTGCTGACCCGGGTGCTGGACGTGCGCGACGCCGCCGATCAACTCGCCTTCGCCGACGAGGTGCGGGACTGGCTGACCGCGCCACTGGCGGCGGTGTTCAACAATGCCGGTGTGGCGGTGTCCTCCTCGGTGCTCGACACCGTGCCCGAGGACGACGAATGGTTGCGGCAGATCAACTTCGACGGGGTGGTGAACGGGACGCGTGCGTTCCTGCCCATCCTGGTGGAGCAGGACAGCGGCGCGATCGTCAACACCTCCAGCGTGTACGGGCTGGCGGGCATGCCGTACCAAAGCGCCTACTGTGCGGCGAAATTCGCGGTGCGCGGGTTCACCGACGCGCTGCGGCAGGAACTTCGGGGCACCGGGGTCTCCGCGGTCACCGTGCATCCGGGCGGCATCAAGACCAATATCGCCCGCAACGGTCGCGTCCGGAAGGATCCCGAGGGACGGGGGCGCACCCACGAGCAGATGGCCGCCGAATTCGAGGCCATCGCCATGACGACACCGGAGAAGGCGGCCGAAATCATCTGCCGCGGAGTCGAACACGGCAAGGCGCGGATTCTGGTCGGGCCGGACGCGTACCTGTTCGACACGGTGGCCCGGGTGACCCCGACGCACTACTACGATGTGCTCTCGGTCGTCATCGGGGCACTGCGCGGGCGGGCAACGAAGGGAGCGAGACGATGACCGAACACGTGGACGTGCTGATCGTCGGGGCCGGGCTGTCCGGTGTCGGGGCGGCGCATCACCTGCAGGACGCGTTCCCGAACCGCAGCTACGCCATCTTCGAGGCGCGGGAGACCATGGGCGGCACCTGGGATCTGTTCCGGTACCCCGGCGTCCGATCCGACTCGGACATGCACACGCTCGGCTACCGCTTCCGCCCGTGGGTGGCGGCCGAGGCCATCGCGGACGGACCCGCCATTCTCGACTACATTCGCCAGACCGCTGCCGAGGCGGGCATCGATCGGCGAATCCGCTACGGGCACAAGGTGACCGGAGCCTCCTGGTCGTCCGAGGACGCGCGCTGGACCGTCGGCTACGAGCACGATGGCGCGACCTCCACCATCACCTGCGATTTCCTCTATCTGTGCAGCGGCTACTACCGCTACGACGAGGGCTACACCCCCGAATTCCCCGGAATCGAGGACTTCGCGGGGCAAGTCGTCCACCCGCAGCACTGGCCCGACGAACTCGATTACGCCGGAAAGCGTGTCGTGGTCATCGGCAGCGGCGCGACCGCGGTCACCCTGGTTCCGGCCATGGCCGAGACGGCCGGGCACGTCACCATGCTGCAGCGGTCACCGACCTACATCCTGTCGGTGCCGACCGTGGACGGCATCGCCACCAAACTGCGCGAGAAGCTCGGCACGCGGCGGGCCTACACCATTGTTCGCTGGAAGAACGTGCTGGTCAGCACGTTGATCTATCAGCTGAGCCAGCGGCGACCGACCATGATGCGCAAGTTCTTCCGCAATCTGGCCATCAAACAGCTGCCCGAGGGCTACGACGTCGACACGCATTTCAAGCCGACCTACAACCCGTGGGATCAGCGGCTGTGCCTGGTGCCGGACGGGGATCTGTTCCGGGCCATCCGGGACGGGCGGGCATCGGTCGTCACCGACCGCATCGAGCGATTCACCGCCGACGGCATCGCACTCGAATCCGGTGCCGAACTGCCCGCCGACATCGTGGTGACCGCGACCGGGTTGGACCTGCTCGCGCTCGGCGGTATCGCGCTGACCGTGGACGGCCGGGAGATCCAGGTGCCCGAGACCATGGCCTACAAGGGCATGATGCTCGGCGGGGTGCCCAATCTCGCGTTCACCATCGGCTACACCAATGCCTCCTGGACGCTCAAGGCGGACCTGGTCGCCGAGTTCGTGTGTCGGCTCTTGCGGCACATGGACATCCACGGCTACCGCCAGGCCACGCCGTGGCCGGATCCGACCATGTCCACCGCGCCGCTGCTCGACTTCCAGGCCGGATACGTGCTGCGGTCCATCGACCGCTTCCCCAAGGCCGGATCGCGCGCGCCGTGGCGGCTGGGCATGAACTACGCGCAGGACGTGATCACCTTGCGGCACGGCAAGATCGAGGACGGCACCATACGATTCGCCGGTGCCCCGCGACACGCCGCCGAACGCGCGGAGACACGCCTCGGCGTCCAGTGAATTCGGAGAAACTACTCTGATGCTCGTGACCCGCGCCGATCCGGACACCAGCGCCGAACCCGCCGTCGACTCCGTCTTCCGGCGGCGGCTGCTGGACGCCATGGCCGACGCGGTTCGCGAGCGCGGCTACAAGGACGCCACCGTCGCCGACGTGGTGCGCATCGCGCGCACCTCGCGGCGCACCTTCTACGAGCACTTCGCCGACAAGCAGGACTGCTTCGTGGCCCTGCTGACCGAGCGCAACAACGACACCATTCGCCAGATCTACGAGGCGGTCGACGTGACCGCGCCCTGGGACACCCAGATTCGACAGGCCATCGAGGCGTGGATCGAGGCGTCGCGGGTCGACACCTCGATCACGCTGGCCTGGATTCGCGACACCCCGGCGCTGGGGGAGCGGGCACGACAGCTGCACCGCGATGCGGCGGAAGCCTTCATCACCCTGATCCAGGATCTGACCACGACGCCCGAATTCCAGTCCGCCGGAATGCATCCGCCGAATCGTCAGATGGCGACCATCCTCTTCGGCGGGTTCCGGGAACTCATCGCCTCGACCGTGGAGGACGGCGGGGACGTCACCGGCATCACCGGTGTCGCGGTGGAAACCGCGCTCGCGCTGGTCGGTCCGAGGTTCGGGGCGTAGCGGTCAACCGTTGCGGGGGCGGGCGCGGAAGTGTGCGCGTTCACCCTGTTTGCCGAAGAGACTGAGGAATTCGACCGGCTCGTCCCCGACCGCGCCGAACCAGTGCGGTTCCCGGGTGTCGAATTCGGCGGCCTCGCCCGGTTCCAGGATCAGATCGTGTTTGCCGAGGATGAAGCGCAGCCTGCCATTGAGGACGTAGAGCCACTCGTAGCCCTCGTGGGTCTGCGGATTCGGTTCGGTGCGACCGGATTTCGGGGGCAGCACGATTTTGAAGGCTTGGATGCCACCGACTCGACGGGTGAGCGGGAGCATCTGCATGCCGTGGCGGGTGATCGGGCGCATGTGGACGCGGGGGTCGCCGGTGGGTGGGGCGTCGACCAGCTCGTCGAGGGTGACATTGTGCGCACGGGCCAGGGGGAGCAGTTGCTCCAGCGTCGGCCGCCGCGCACCCGACTCCAGCCGGGACAGCGTGCTCACCGAGATACCGGTCTCGGCCGACAGCTCGGCCAGCGTGGTTTCGCGCTGTTTCCGCAGCTCACGCAGCCGCAGACCCACGCCGTCCAGGGCTCGGTCGATGTCTTCGGTCATGGGATCAGTTTGCCATATCGGCAAAGAAGGTTGCCAGTTTCGCCGATGTGCCCCGATGGTGGTGATCAGGAGGTGGTCATCCATGACCGATGGGCTGAACAGCAGCTATGACGTAGTGGTGGTCGGCGGCGGTGCCGCTGGGTTGAACGGAGGGTTGATGCTGGCCCGGGCACGGCGCTCGGTGGTCGTGATCGACGCGGGCAGCCCGCGCAACGCACCCGCGGACGGGGTGCACGGGTTGTTCGCACGGGAGGGCACGCCGCCCGGGGAACTGCTGGCGCGGGGGCGGGAGGAAGTGCGGATGTACGGGGGCCAGATTGTTTCGGGCGAGGTCAGTGGAATCACCAGGGACGGTGAGGAATTCATCGTCACCCTCGCCGACGGGCAGTCGACGCGTGCCCGACGCATCCTGGTGACCACCGGACTGGTCGACGAACTGCCCCCGATTCCCGGCCTGAAGGAGCGGTGGGGACACGACGTCATCCACTGCCCGTATTGCCACGGCTGGGAGGTTCGCGACCGGCCGATCGGCGTTCTTGGACTGGGCCCCATGGGAATTCACCTGGCCTCGCTGTTCCGTCAGTGGAGTGAGGACGTCGTGTACTTCGCCCACACCGCCACCCCGCCCACCGCGGAAGAGTCGGAGCAGTTGGCGGCCAGGGGAATTCGAGTCGTCACCGGCGAAATCGCGGCCGTAGAGGTGACCGACGACCGCATCACGGGCGTCCGCCTCACCGACGGCACCGTGATCGCCCGCGAAATCCTCGCCGCCCCCAGCCGCATGGTGGCTCGCGCGGGCTTCCTCGCGGACCTGGGCCTGCACCCCACCGAACACCCCATGGGCGCAGGTGAACACATCCCCTCCGACCCCACCGGTCGCACCACGGTCCCCGGCGTGTGGGCCGCGGGCAATGTCACCGACCTGTCCGCCCAGGTGGGTGCCGCCGCGGCCGCGGGAGCCATGGCCGGCGCCCAGATCAATGCCGATCTGGTGGCCGAGGAAACGCGCCGCGCCGTCGAGGAGTACCGAGCCCTCACGCGCGTGTGAGCTACCCCTGCGCGGTGAAAATCGCCGGGAGCGCACCGAATCGCAGGGAGGCCGCGAGATTGTCCGCGGCCTCCTTGGTGAAGCTCCCGACGATCTGACTCTGATTTCCCGTGAGCGCGCTCTGGATGATCGGCGCCGACACCGCCTGCGAATCCACCGCGAACACGAACTGCTTGCCGATATTCGTCGCCGTGTACTGCCCGAACTGGCGGGCCCCGGTGTCACTGAAGGTGATATTGACCCCGTACCGTGCCGTCCGAGTGTCCATCGCGCCCTTGGCATCCGAGATCTCGCGCCCGTCGACCACGGTCGGCCCCAGCAGATAGACGGTGTCGCCGCTATCGGAGCAGGTCACCAATGGCAGCGTGGCATCATCCCCACCCTGCAGCGGATCGGGCTGCCGACAATTGATCGCGGCCATCGTCGTCGCCTGCACCGCCGGATCGGTGCTCTGCCGCACGTCCTTGCCGGGCATGGTCTTCACGCCGGTGCCTTGAAAAGGCTTGCTGGACAGTACGGGCCGCATCAGGACCCGCCCGGTCTTGGCCAACAGTCGTGCCATCGACCCGTCGTCTCCCGCCACGGTGATGGTCAACATCTCGCCATCGACCTTCACCGTGGTCTTCTTCATCCCGAGACTCTCGGCTCGCTTCTCCACGATTTGCTGAACCTGGTCCATGGTCCCCGCCGACGGAATACTGCCCTCGGCCGTCCGCCCACTGAACGCGACCGGCGTCCCCGCCTTGTCACCCCCGCCGCACCCGCTCACCGTGGCCGCGAGCGCCAAACCCGCGACCACGGCCCGCAACCCGAGACCGACCGACAATCTCATCCGGACCCCTTCTGACGCATGACGCCGTGATGATAGTCATGGCCCGGGCCGCAGGGGGTGCGCAGAGATCAACCACACAGGGTCAGCTGAATCAGTGCTTGGAGTGCGGCGTCGATAGGATGCGGCTGCGGCATACCCGCGGCATCCAGTCGATTCCACCGCTGCAGATTCACCGCGAGAGCCATCTGCCGCGTGCCGTCGGCACTGATCATGGCGACCGCCCCACTGCCCCAGGCCGACCCTTCGTGACCCCAGTAGACGCGGCCCGGCACGGTCGTCTTCTGCAGGCCGAGACCGTAATCGATGGTCTTGCCGTCGAAGGCGATGACCGGAACCGTCCGCTGCATTTCCGCCAGCGACGCCGGGCTGACTATCTCGCCCGCGAGGAGGAGTCGGTAGAAGCGATTGAGGTCCGAGACGGTCGAGATGAGCGATGCCGCCGGGCCGACGAAAGACATGTCGTAGACGCTGTAATCGCGCGGCGGATCGATCATGGCGAACCAAGCCTCGTAGTGCAGGGAGTGCGGCCCGGTGATCTCGGGTGTGATGGCGAGCTCGGTGTCCTTCAGTCCGGCTGGCTCGATGACGGTGCGGGTGATGCATTTCTCCGCGGTGTCGCCGGTGATCTTCTCCAGAAGTTGGGCCAGCAGAAGGTAATTGGTGTTGGAGTACACGCCCGGTGTGCCGCCCGGAGCACAGGTAGCGGGTGCTGAGATGCCCATCGCGATGAGATCGGTCGGATGAAAACGCGTGTAGCGGTTGGCATCCATACTGTCCGGGGTGGTCTTGCCGGGCCGCGGGAACCCAGCAAAGGATGGGTAAGCGTACTGCAAATATTCGGCGAGACCACTGCTGTGGCTGATCAGCTGGCGCACTGTGATCGCCTTACCCCGCTCGCCGGGAACGAGTTTCGGCAGATAATGGCCGATGGCCGTATCCAGCCCAACCTCCCCGTTCTCGACCTGCTGCAGTACGGCAGCGGCGGTGAACGTCTTGGTGAGGCTGCCGACCCGGTGCCGCATATCGGTGGTGATCGGGCGGCCGGTGGCCGTGTCGGCGAATCCCGCTGCGCCACGCCAGATCTGGTCGTGCTCACGAACTTCGGCGAACAGGCCGGGCATACCCGCGTGGTGCACGGCCTCCAGGGCGGTTTGCAGCTGATCGGGGTCGAGGGTGCCGGTCATGGCGGATGTCCTCTCGGTGTCGATGGATGACCAAGGTGGACACCACTATCGAGCGACCGCACCCCCGCCGTATTGGAAGAATTTTCCCCAAGCCCGATACCGATGCTGAGCGATGGCGGGCGAATAGTGCGTGGTCAACGCCCCCGGCGGGCGCCCCGTGAAGATCGACACATCCCGACTCAGATGTGCCTGATCCGCATACCCGCTCTCGGCGGCAACCTCGGCCGCACTCCCACCCGCCAACAGCCCATCCACCGCATGCCGAAACCGCACCAACATAGCTGCCCGCTTCGGCGTCAACCCGATCTGCGACTCGAACCGAGCCCACAGCCGCTTGTTGCTCCACCCGAGCGAACTGGCAAGCTCCCCAATCCGCACCCCGCCATGCGATTCGAGAACCCGCCGCCACGCATCGATCACCTCCGGATCCGGCGTCCGCGCAGACCGATCACTCTGCGCCAGAAAAGCTCTCGTCAACTCGAACCGCTCATCCCAACTGTCCGCATTGGCAAGCTGCTCGCGCAACCGCCGACCCGACGCTCCCCACAGATCCTCCAGATCGACTGCCCCCCGCCCCAATTCATTCGGAGCGATACCCAACACCGAATACGCCCGCAGCGGCGACAGCCGAACCTCTACACACTCGGCCCGCTCACACCGAAGCCGCATAGGCGCGATCGGCAGTCCAGCCACAAACCCGCCAAGGCTCCTCTGCCCAAAGGCATCATCAACAATCACCTCCTGATCTCCGAACCCGATCAACAAGGTGACCTCCGACGTCCCCGCAACTCGAAGATCCAACCCACCCCCACCCACATCCCGATACCCGATCATCGCCCCACCTCGCGCAGAGGCGGCCCCCACCGCCGCGAAGTCCCATCCCGCATCGCTCTCTCGACCCGCTCCCACTCGTCCAGGTTACGGAACCGAAGCTGGAAGAAGAAAAGCCAAAAGAAGAAAAGCCAAAAGAAGAAAAGAAAAAGAGAGAAAAGATAAAAGACGCCAGGAGGAGGGAGAGAGGGTGGCCGAGCTTGCGAGGCCCCCTCACCTACCAGCCCCCTCACCGCTCGGCCGTTCATCGTCTCTGTGGAATTGTCAAAGAACCTGAAAGCTGTGCAGCTGTCGAACGGTTCGGGTCTGTGTTTCTTGGGTTGTCTCGAGAAGGTGATGCGTGCAGTCCGTGGGCTGGGAGGTGAGGTGGCGGCTCCCAACTCGGCGTCAGCCCAAGTCCGGTAGGGCAGGCGAGGTGACCACGCTTCCCGTTGTTTTGCGCACGCCAGCCCCACACGAGCGGCCCGGGTGTCACGCTGCCCGTGAACCCCACTTCCGGCAACTGGAATCGACTGCCGTGGCGACCAGCTCCCCGACGTGATGTTTGTCGTTGACTTGCGGGGTGTGGGAGGGGTCCAACACCGCCGGGGCAATCCACCCCACCCGACCCGGGTGAGCCGTGTCCTTGCCCAGCATCACTGTCTTCCAGCCGTGTTCGCTGTCGTTGACCATGGCGTGGTGGTGGTCGCAGACCAGGGCGAGGTTGTTCAGGTCGGTGGGTCCGCCCTTGGCCCAATCGATCACGTGGTGGGCGGCGCACATCGAGGCGGGTACGTCGCAGCCGGGGTGGGTGCAGCCGCGATCGCGGGCGATCAACGCCAGGCGCTGTCCTGAGGTGGCGAGGCGTTCGCCGTGGGCGAGGTAGAGCGGGATCTCGTCCTTGTCGAGGATCGCGAGCACGGGGCGAGAGTTCTTGGCCAGCTTGAGTGCTTCGTTGATCGACAGGTGCCCACCCGAGGCGGTGGTGGCTACGCCCGCAGCCTTTTCGAGGTCGGCCAGGCTCATCGTCACGACGACCTCGACGGGCAGGCCACGGTGCATGCCCAGCTTCACCGGCATACCGGCCTTGGCCGCAGCGACACCGGTAGCAGCGGCGGTACCCGCAGTAACGCCCGCCTCAGTACCAGCACCATCGACACCGGCGTGCAGAGCGGACACGAGCGCGAACAACGCATCATGGGTGCGCTGGCCAGCGTCACGACGATCACGGCGCGCGGCCGCTTCCAGCACTTTCGATTCGACGTGCGTGGTGGCGGTGAGGATTTCGGTGTCGGCGTCGTCGAGGTTGCACATGCCCGGGCGGGCCAGCTTGGCGAAGATCGCGTCCAACAGGGCACGCAGTTCGGGGGTGAGCCAGCCTTCGATCTTCGACATCCCATCCACCCCCGGGCGGCTGATCGTGATCCCGCGACGGCGACGACGATCGGCATCGGAAATCACCGTGCCCTCCGGATCCAGGCGCGCCAGGATCTCGCGGCCGATCTTCGGCAGGTCGTCGGGGTGCCCGGTCACGCAGTGCTCGACCAGCAGTGCCTCGGTCTCGACCCGCGCGGGCGCGGGCACGTCGGCGGGCAGATGCGTCATGATGTCCACGATGCCGCGCACATGATCACGCGAAATCACCCCCGCCTCAAAAGCGTTCGCGGTCGCGGCCAAGGTGACCGGACGCGGCGAGCCGTCGGCACCGAGGAACTCCCCACAGGCTGCGGCGATCTTCACCCGCATCGCCGCGTCATACCGCGACAAACCGAGGGTTTGACGCAGGAACGGCACCACATCCTTCACCCCCGCCTTGCGCGGCAGGTCCCGCTCCGCGATCTCGATCACCAGAGCCGAATCCAGAGCGGCCAGTTGACGCTTGCAGATCTCCAAATCGCGCATGAATTCCACGGCATCGACATCGGTCCGAGCCTTGAGCTTGCCGTGCAGAACGGTATCGGCGACGTTGGTGATCGCGGTCATCAGCGCGCCGATACCGGTGGTGTCGAGTGTTTCCCCCTTCGAATTCATGCTCTAATTCTACCGCTAATTCAATCGCAATAGAAGTCGAATTCCGTTGTGATGTAAAGTGTTTCAGAATTAGTGCTATCAATTATGTTAACTCGCAAGCGATTCCGTCCACCTCATCAATGCGAGAAATCAGCAGTGGATGATTGTGGTCACGAAGCAGGCGTGTTCAGAAGGCGATCCAGGCCGCCGATCAGGAAGTTGACCTGGTCTTCGTAGAAGGCGGTCAGGTCTTCAGCGGGAGAGGGGGTGGAGGTCGGTCGCCATTCGTCGGCTCGGGCCAAGGCTTGGAGGAACCCCATGAGCGCGATGGCCCAGCGGGCTTCTAGGCGGTTTGGGTCGGAGTGGGGGAAGGCGCGGCGTAATTGGGTGTGGAGGTGGGCGGGGAGGTCGGCTTCGGCGGCGGTGAGGGCGGGGTGGGAGTGGAGGGATAGTTGGGTGACGATTTTGATCCAGCGCATGCCTCGGGTTCGGTGGCGTAGCAGCAGGTCTCGGTAGGGTTCGGTGACCGCGCGGACGAGAGTTTCCGCGGTGGGCGGGATTGCGGAGGCGGCCAGGGCGTCGGTGTTGGCGCGGATGCGGTCGCGGACGGTCGCGCCGAGGTCGAGCAGGACGGCGGCGATGAGGTCGTCCTTGGTGCCGAAGTGGTAGTTGACCGAGGCCGCGCCGAGCCCGGCGGCGGCATTGACCGCGCGGACCGAGACGGCGTCGACGCCGTGGGCGGCGAACAGGCGCTCGGCCGTCTTCACCAGTCGGGCGCGGGTCGCGCTGCCCTGGCGATTCTGCATCGGGACACTCACCCGACGAGCTTGGCATACCGACTCCCGGTTACCCACGATCACCTGCCATTTCGCTGCTTCCCACTCACCGGGACAGTCACACTTCTGGATCAAATGATCTAGTTTTACTCGGGGTACCGCGCCGGGCGACGAAGCTGGCGCACTGGGTAAGGAGATCCACGATGTGGACCGCTGAATCGATGAAATTCGGGGCCTTCCTCGCCCCCTATCACCCCCTCGACGCCGACCCGGCCCTGCAGCTGCGCCGCGATATCGACCTCATGGAGCACCTCGACCACCTCGGCTTCGACGAGGCCTGGATGGGCGAGCATCACTCGACCGGGGCCGAGATCGTGCCCGCGCCCGACGTTTTCATCGCCGCCGCCGCCGAACGCACCCGGCGGCTGCGGTTCGGCACCGGTGTGACCTCGCTGCCCTATCACCATCCGCTGGTCACCGTGGATCGGATCACCCAGCTGGACCTGCAGACTCGCGGCCGCCTGATCTTCGGTACCGGGCCGGGCAAGATTCCGCTCGACGCGCACATGATGGGCATCGATCCGTCGGATCAGCGTCGCCGTCAAGGCGAGGCGCTCGAGGCGATTCTGGCGCTGCTGCGCGGCGAGGTCGTGAATATGAAGACGGACTGGTTCACCTTGCGGGATGCCCGCGCCCAGCTGCCCACCTACGATCCGGCCGGAATCGAGGTCGCCACCGCGTCGACGATCTCTCCGAACGGTTCGGTGCTGGCGGGCACGCACGGCCTCTCGCTACTGTCGCTCGCCGCCAGCTCGCCCATGGGATTCGAAGTGCTGGACCGTAATTGGGGCGTCTACGAGAAGGTGTGCGCCGAGCATGGGCACACCGCGGATCGGGCGCGGTGGCGGCTGGTCAATCCGATCTTCCTGGCCGAGACGCGCGCGGACGCCGAGCGGGCCGTGAGTCGGCGCATCGGCTCCATGGCGGCGTATGTGAATCGCCAGACCGGGGACAATCCGGACTGGGCGCGGACGCCCGAGGGCATTATCGACCATTGGCGCAATGACACTCTCGGCGAATTCGGGCAGGCCATTATCGGCACGCCGGATGAGGCGATCGCGCGGATCGAGCGGCTGATCGAGAAGACCGGCGGGTTCGGGACCATGTTGATTCTGCACGTGGACATGGCGAATTGGGAGGACACCAAGCGCAGTTACGAACTGTTCGCCTCGGAGGTGATCCCGCATTTCAAGAACCGCAATCGCGGTCGGGAGGCGAGCCTGCGGTACGCGCAGGACAATCGGGAACTGTTGATCGGACAGTTGGTCACCGCTATCACCAAGGCGCACACCGACTACTACGGACCGGCCGCGACGGGCGCGTGAGCGCGCTGGAAAGTTAGCTGGTTAACCGTCGGCCGGTCCTTTGTCCGACAGGTGTGTTCGGGCCGCTATGGTCGAAAAGCCCTGGTAATCCGGTGTGATCCCCGGCGTGAGAAACGACTCAGCCGGGGGTCCCCCTGATAATCCACACGACAGGCTACGCTGGCGAAATGTCGGCAAACATTCCTGCTGAGGACGCCATCACTACTCCGAAGACCGGGGCGGCCGCACGCGAGGCCCAGGTGATTGCGCTCTGCAATCAGAAGGGCGGTGTCGGGAAGACCACGTCGACGGTCAATCTGGGTGCCGCGCTTGCCGAGTGCGGGCTGCGGGTGCTGCTGGTGGATCTGGATCCGCAGGGCGCGTTGTCGGCGGCGCTGGGCGTCGCGCACCACGATCTCGAATTGACGGTGTACAACCTTGTGACCCGCAACGCGCCGTCGATCGACGACGTGCTCATGAAGACCAGCGTCGACAATCTGCATCTGCTGCCCAGCAATATCGATCTCTCGGCGGCGGAGATCCAGCTCGTCAACGAGGTCGGCCGCGAGCACTCCCTGCGCCGGGTGCTGGATCCGATCCGGGACCGCTACGACTACATCCTCATCGACTGCCAGCCATCGCTGAGCCTGCTCACCGTGAACGCGCTCGCCTGCGCGGACGGCGTCATCGTTCCGATGGAATGCGAATTCTTCTCGCTGCGTGGGCTGGCGCTGCTCAACGACACCATGGACAAGGTTCGGGAGCGGCTGAATCCGGGGCTCGAACTGTCCGGCATCGTGGTCACCATGTACGACCCGCGGCTGCTGCATTCGCGTCAGGTGCGCGATCGGGTGGCCGAGTCGTTCGGTGATCTGCTCTACAAGACGGTGATCTCGCGGACCGTGCGTTTCCCGGATTCCACCATCGCCGGGGAACCGCTCACCAAATGGGATCCGAAATCGCGTGGCGCCGAGCAGTATCGGGAATTGGCGCAGGAATTCCTCGGCCGCTCGGGTCAGCCGGGCAGTCAGTTGATGATGTCCTCGATGCAGTAACCCTGGGCGGCCGTACGCAGGGTGAAGGTGACCACCTGGGTGACGGTGGCGGAATTCGTCACCGGGACGGTCACTTCCGCGCCGTTGTCGCCGGTGCGCCGCGCGGTCATCCGATCATTGGCGAACGACACTGTGCCGGTCAGTTTTCCGGGGTTGTTCGCGAGCACGGAGTTCGCGCACACCAGTGGATACCGGCCCTCGGTGTCATCGGGTTGCAGCGGCTGGCCGGTCCAGCGGGAGAGGTAGCGGCGGACCGTGTAGCGCGCGTCGTCCTCGGTGAAAGCGGGCTGTGCGCTGGGTGATTGCGGCGCGACCGTGGTTTGCGACGGGGTCGCTGCGGCGGTCGTAGGCGCCTCGGACGTGATCCCCAAAGTATCCAATGACCCGACCGGCGACTGCGGCCCGGTGGTCGCGGGCACGGTATGTGGACTCTCGGTACAGCCGACCGCCATGGCGCACACCGCGACGGCCGACAACACGTTCAGCACACGAATTCGCAGACGGGTCACGGCCTCACGATAGCCGTGTTTGCCATATCGCCCACGACACCGGGAGATCGAACGTAGGCTCGGTGAGCGGACCGGACGTCCGCTCAGTCGATGTCGCCGGGGTGATCGCCGATGCCTGCCGTGGTTTTGGAAGCCGAGGGGCTTCAGAAGCGCTACGGCGGGGTGGAGGCGTTGCGCGGGGCCAGCTTTCAGGTCGGGCCCGGCGAGGTGGTGGCGCTCATCGGTGATAATGGCGCGGGGAAATCCACGCTGGTCAAATGCCTTTCGGGGGCCGAGCAGCCCGATGGCGGGCGAATCCTGTCGGACGGTAAGCCGGTTCGCATGGCCTCACCGGTCGCGGCGCGACGGCTCGGGGTGGAGACGGTCTATCAGGACTTGGCGGTCGCCCCCGACCTCGATCCCGCCGCGAATCTGTTCCTCGGGCGCGAGGTGTTCCGCAAGGGATTGCCCGGCGTGCTGGGCATGCTCGACCGCAAGTCCATGAGAACCCAAGCCGCCGAGCATTTTCGACGACTGGGTGTCGTGCTGCCGCGCGATGACGTGCCGATCGGCTCGCTCTCGGGTGGCCAGCGCCAAGCGGTGGCGGTGGCCCGCGCGGTCATGTGGGCCAGCAAGGTCGTGTTCATGGACGAGCCCACCGCGGCCCTCGGCGTGGTGCAGCGCGAGCGCGTGCTGGATGTCATTCGCCGCGTGCGGGATCAGGGCATCGCGGTCGTGTTGATCAGCCACAACATGCCGGAGGTGCTGGCGGTCGCCGACCGCATCGAAGTGCTGCGCCTGGGACGGCGGGTGGCGCGCTTCACCGCCGCCGACGCGACCCTGGAACAGCTGGTGGGTGCGATGACGGGGGCGCTGACCACGGAGGACGACTCGTGAACGGGGAGAAGGCGAACGGCCACGACGCGGGCGCACAGGACGCGGACCCGCGGGCCGTGGGCGGCAGCGCCGCGGACAGCGCAGAACCGCAAAACGTGGGCGCGCGAAACGTGGGCAGCCGCGACACGACCGCGAAGAGTGCAGATCCGAAAGACGGGGACGGGCAGAGCGCAGGTGGGCGGCCAGCGACAGTGGGCGGAGCGGCGGTGGCGCGGGTTTTTCGGCGGGTGGCCGGGACCGGCACGTTCTGGATCGGCGTCGTGCTGGTCGTGCTCTATCTGGCCTTCAGCGTCGCGCGGCCGGATGCCTTTCCGACGCGGTTTACCTTCCAGACCCTGCTGATCGAGACCTCGGTGCTGCTGGTGCTGTCGATCGGCATGACCTTCGTCATCGTCACCGCCGGAATCGATCTGTCGGTCGGCATGGTGCTCATCTTCTCCGGCGTGCTCGCCTCCAAGACCATGGAATGGCTGAGTCCGGGGGAGGACGCCACTCACGCCGGATGGGGACTCATCCTGCTGGGCCTGCTGATATCGCTTGCGGGCGGCGCGGTCTGGGGTCTGGTGAACGGATTTCTGGTGGCCAAGGCCAAGATTCCGCCGCTGATCGTCACCCTGGGTTCGTTCGGTGCGGCCTTGGGGTCCGCGCAGCTCATCACCGGCGGTGTCGATACCCGCACGGTGCCCGAAAAGCTGCGCAACTCACTCGGTTTCGGCACCGTGCTCGGCGGCATCCCCGATCTGGTGCTGGTCGCCGCGGTCGTCACCCTCGTCGGCGCCTGGCTGCTGCACACCACCCGCTTCGGCCGCTATACCTACGCGATCGGCTCCAATGCCGAGGCCGCCCGCCGCGCCGGCATCGGCGTCACCCGGCATCTGGTGCTGGTTTACCTCATGGCCGGAATGCTCTCGGGCCTGGCCGGTTTCATGAATCTCGCCTACTTCGGCACCACCACCATCGCCGGGCACGGCACCGACAATCTCGACGCCATCGCGGGCGTGGTGATCGGCGGGACCAGCCTGTTCGGCGGGGTGGGGTCGGTGTTGGGCACCGTGATCGGGGTGTTCATCCCGTCGGTATTGCGCAAGGGCTTCGTCATCGTGGGGGTGCCGGTGTTCTGGCAGCCCATCGCGGTGAGCGTCGTGCTCGTGGCGGCCGTGTGGTTCGACCAGATCCGCAGGCGGTCCCGAGACCGGAAATAACAGAACACAGTTCGAAGGCGAGGGCGAAGATGATGAGGAGCGGACGGGCGGCCGTACTGGCCGCCGTGACGGTGGCGGTGGCCGGGCTAGTGGCGGGATGCGGTGGCTCGGTGAGTAATTCGGGAAGCACCGACGCCAAGAAGCTGGTGCTCATCCCCGGTGTCGCGAACGAGCCGTTCTACATCTCGATGCAGTGCGGCGCGCAAGACGAGGCCAAGCAGCTCGGCTACACCCTCGACACCCAGGCCCCGTCGCAGTTCGACGCGTCGCTGCAGACCCCGATCGTGACCGGCGTGATCGCGAACAAGCCCGGCGCGATCCTCATCGCACCCACCCACGCCCAGGCCATGGCCAGCCCGATCAAGCAGGCCAAGGACGCGGGGATCAAGGTCATCGAGGTGGACACCGCCCTGCAGGACACCTCGATCGCGCTGTCGTCGATCGCTTCCGACAATGTCAAGGGCGGTCAGCTGGCGGCGCAGACCCTGGCGAAACTGGTGGGGGACAAGGGCTCCGTGCTGGTGATCAATACCAAGGCCGGTACTTCCACCACCGATCAGCGCGCCCAGGGCTTCGAGGACGAGCTGAAGGCCAGCCATCCGGGCATGACTTCGCTTGGCGTGCAATACAACAACAACGAGGCGGCGCAGGCGGCGTCGATCGTGACCGCCACCCTGGCCGCCCACCCCGACCTGGCGGGCATCTTCGCCACCAACCTCAGCTCCGCCGAGGGCGCGGCCACCGGCCTGCGCAATGCGGGCAAGCTCGGTCAGGTCAAGGTCGTCGGCTTCGACGCCAGCCCCAAGCAGGTGCAGGACCTCAAGGACGGCACGGTTCAGGCGCTCATCGCCCAAAACCCTGGTGACATCGGCAAACAGGGTGTCGACCAGGCGGCGGCCGCCCTCGAGGGCAAGCCCGTCACCCGCAATATTCAGACCAACATGATCGCCATCACCCAGGAGACCATGGCGACCAACGAGCAGTACTTCTACAAGTCGAAGTGCTGACGATCTCCCCGAGAAACACCCATTCCCAAGAGATTCAGGAGTTACCCATGTTCCGTAAAGTAGCCGCCACGGCCGTCATCGCCGCCGCCTTGACCGGCGCGGGCACCGGCTTGGCGTCCGCCGCAACCACTCCCGACCCCGCCCCGGCACCCGTGGCCGCCCCCGTCGCCCCCGCCGCCGTGGTGGTCCCGGTCGCCGCGGGCCAAACCCAGGCTCTGGCAGGCGAACAGGTCGGCTCTGTGCTCGGCGGCGTCGCCGGTGGTGCGGTCGGCGTCCTGATCGGCGGAGCCATCGGCTGCACGGTCGCCGCACCGGTCTGCCCGCTGTCGGTCGTCATCGGCGCGGGCCTCGGCGGCGCGGCCGGTGTCGCCATCGGCGCGTCGGTCGGCGCGGGCATCGGCAGCGCGATCGGCGCACAGATCCCGGGCTGATCCCCCCCCCACAGGAGCGATCAAGATCAGGTAGCTCTCCCCGCGGGAATCCGCCCGATTCCCCGCGGCACGAGCTCCCTGATCTTGTTGTGCCCACGGCTCGATGACAGTTTGTGCCTGATTTGTCCTGTTATCTGGACGGGTGGATTGGGTTCGCTGTAGCGTCACCACGCGATTCGCGAGTGATTTGCTGGGGTCGGGCCGAGGGTGAGGAATGGCGTTGTTCAAGGTGTCCGTCAGGGCGGTCGTGCTGGCGTTGAGTGTGGTGACGGCGGGGCTGGTGTGTGCTCCGGTGTCGGCTCAACCCCTTTATCCGACACAGGATCCCGATCCCTTCTACAGTCCGCCCGCCGACCTCGGGAGCCTGGCTCCGGGGGATGTAGTGCGGACCCGCCGGATCGATACCGGACTGTATGTGAGCACCGACGGCTGGCAGGTCGCATTCCGCAGCACGAACTCCGCGGGGCAGCCGATCCTCGGGATGACGACGGTGTTGCTCCCGAAGGGGGTGTCCAATCCGCCGCTGGTGTCCTATCAGGCATTGATCAATTCGCTGGGCGCGCAATGCAATCCGTCGCGCTCGCTGTTCAATGGCGAGCTGCAGGACGGCGCGGGCGCGATGCTGCCGATCGGGCGCGGCTGGGCGATCTCGCTGCCCGACTACCTGGGCCCGAATGTCGCGTACGGTGCCGCGAAGCTGAGCGGGATGGTGACCCTCGACAGCGTGAAGGCCGTGCGCAAGGCCACCGAGCTGGGCCTGACGAAATCGCCTGTGGCACTGGCCGGTTACTCCGGTGGCGGCATGGCGACCGCGTGGGCGGCGGCGTTGCAGCCGCAGTACGCCCCGGACCTGAAGCTGGACGCGGTCGTGGCGGGCGGGATTCCGGCGGATCTGGAGCAGATGGCCCTGGCGCTGGGCTTCGATCCGCATCCGGGTTTCGGGCTGGCCTTCGCCGCGGCCATGGGCCTGGAACGGGAGTATCCGGATCGGTTGCCGATCTCGGACCAGCTCAATGAAAACGGCCTCTGGTTCCGCGAATTCACCCACGACGCCTGCCGCCGCTTCCTGCTCTTCCACGGCGCGTTCCGCAGCGCGGACCAGATGGCGGCGTCCAAGAGCCTCATGGACAGCCCGGAGGCCCGCGCGGTCCTGCACGAGAACAGCCTGCGCGACTTCGGTGGCATTCCGACCGTGCCGACCTACTTCTGGCAGGGTCGCTACGACACCCTCACGGCGTTCGCCCCGGTCGCCGAGGTCGCGGACCGGTATTGCAAGGCCGGTGTGCCCCTGGTCTTCCGGCCGTACGACATCGCCGAGCACATGACCGCCGCCGTCGCGGGATTCGCGGATGCCTGGAGCTATGTCGAATCGCGCTTCCGTGGAGATCCGGCACCGTCGAATTGCTGATCGAGTGCCAGTAACGATCGCCGATCAGTTGCCTCGGCGTTCGTTCTCGGCGGTGAGCAATTCGATCAGGCCGGGGAAGCGCTGTGCCAGGTCGGCGCGGCGCAGCTGCGCCATATTGCTGTTGCCGCGATTGACCTGACGGATCAGCCCGGCCTGGCGGAGCACGCGAAAGTGGTGTGTCCGCGTGGCTTTCGACACCGGCAGGCCGAAGGAGCTGCAGAGTCGTTCGGCCCCTTCGGCATCGGCCAGCAGGGCCAGCACCACCGCCAGGCGGTGCTGGTCGGCCAGGGCCGCCAGTACCGCCCCGAGCTCCAGTCGATCCACGTCCGGCTCGTCGTCGGCCACGTCCACACCTCCTAGGTACGACTTGCATCGTACCTCAGTGGTCGCTACGGTCCCGAGGTATGACAGATTTCGTACCTCTCGATCGGACGCCCTTCGCTCTCATGGGCCTCGCCCACCCCAAACCCGAACGCGCCGAAGAACTGAAGGAGCTGCTGCTGTCCTTCGTCGCTCCCACCCGGGACGAGCCCGGCGCCCTCGAATACCACTTCCACGAGGACGCCGCCGACCCCTCGACCTTCGTCTTCTACGAGGTCTGGCGTTCCAAGGCCGACCTGGACCGCCACCTCGAACTTCCCCACATGCGCGAGTTCTGGGAACGCCGCATGGACTACCTGGAACGCGACCTCGACATTCGCTTCCTGTCGATGCACAGCCCGTACCCGCGACCGATCGCCGGGTAGGCCGGTCGGGCCGTGGCCTCCCCGGCGAGGCCATCCGGAGCGGCGCGCAGCGGTTTCCACTGAGCTCAGCGGGTATGTCGATGGCATCAAGCTGTCGACAGGGAAGTACGAGCATGGTGGAAATACCAGGGACGCAGGGATCGGGTGGGACGCCGTTTCCCGGACTCGGGACCGACCAGCTGGCCGGGCTGCTGCGGGAACAGGTGCGCCTGGCGCTGAGCGAGGCCGTCGGTCGGCTGCCGCGGTTCGGTCGGGCGGCCAAGTTGAAGGTGACCGCGGGGATCGTCGGGCTCTATGGCGGCGGCGCGCTGGTCGCGACCGTGATCCTGCTGCTGGCGTTGGCAATGCCCGCGTGGGTGGCGGCGCTCATCGTGGGCGTCGTGCTGGTGATCGTCGCGGCGGTGGTCCGGGCGATGGCCGATTCGCGCCAGCATCCGGAGTCGTCGCCGACACGCGCGAAATTCGTGTCGGGTGGGCCTGATTCGCCGAGACCGTGACCGACAGCCGCGATAGGGCGCGGCCGGGGCTGGTGATCGGTGCCCTCGGAGTCGTCTTCGGGGACATCGGCACCAGCCCGATCTATACCTTGCGGGCGGTTTTCGACCCCTCGGACCCCCACCCGGTGCCGGTGCGCCGCGAGAGCGTGTTCGGCGTGGTGTCGCTGATCTTCTGGTCGGTGTTGATCATCGTGACGGTCACCTATGTGCTGGTGGCCATGCGCGCCGACAATGACGGCGAGGGCGGGATCATGGCCCTCATCACGCAGGTGCGGCGTTGGGCGGTGCCGGGTCGGCGGCGGTTGGCCTTGACGCTGGCCGGGCTCGGAATCTTCGGTGCGGCATTGTTTTTCGGCGACAGCATGATCACCCCGGCGATTTCGGTGCTGTCCGCGGTCGAGGGATTGCAGATCGTCGCGCCGCCGCTGTCGCGGCTGGTGGTGCCGATCACCGCGGTGATCATCGTGGCGCTGTTCCTGTTCCAGCGGCGCGGGACCGCGACGGTCGGCCGCCTGTTCGGGCCGATCATGATCGCGTGGTTCCTGACCATCGGCACCTGCGGGGTGGCCGGGATCGCCCGCAATCCCGGGATTCTGCGGGCCCTGTCGCCGACGTACGCGCTCGGCTTTCTGGCCGGACATCTCGGGGTGGCGTTCTTCGCGTTGGCGGCCGTCGTGCTGGCGGTGACGGGCGCGGAGGCGCTGTACGCGGATCTCGGACACTTCGGCCGCCGATCCATCACGCGCGCTTGGCTTTTCCTCGTCTTCCCGGCGTGCGTGCTGAGCTATCTCGGGCAGGGCGCGCTGCTGACCGCCCACCCGGAGCACGTGTCGAGCCCGTTTTTCCTGCTGGTGCCGAGCTGGGCGCGGCTGCCGATCGTGGTCTTGGCCACCGTCGCGACGGTGATCGCCTCGCAGGCGGTCATCACCGGCGCGTACTCGGTCGCGCAGCAGGCGGCGCGGATCGATTATCTGCCGCGCCTGCGCATCGTCCACACCTCCGAGGAGACGGCCGGGCAGATCTACGTGCCGTGGATCAACTGGCTGCTGATGGTCTCGGTGCTCACCCTCGTCTTCGCCTTCCGCTCCTCGACCGCGCTGGCCTTCGCCTTCGGCATGGCGGTCACCTGCACCATCAGCATCACCACGCTGCTGCTGGCGTATCTGGCGCACGCGAAATGGCGAAAACCGCTGTGGCTCATCGCCTGTGCGACGGTGCCGCTGCTCATGGTCGACCTGTCGTTCGTGGCCGCCAATCTCACCAAGCTGACCCACGGCGCGTGGCTGCCGCTGCTGGTCGGGATCGTCGCGTTCACGATCATGACCACCTGGCAGCGCGGGCGCAAGGTGGTACATGCCGAGCGGGAACGCCGGGAGGGCTCACTGCGTGAGTTCATCGACGAACTGCGAGAAGGCGATTCGACGCCGGCCATCGTGGACGGCACCGCCATCTTCCTCAATCGCAGCAAGGAGACCGTGCCGCTGGCGCTGCGGTCCAATGTCGAGAACAATCACGTCCGGCATCGGCATATCGTGATCCTGTCGGTGGAAACCGAATCGGTGCCGCGGATTCCGGAATCCGATCGGGTCCGCATCGACCATCTGGGATACAGCGACGACGGGATCATTCACGTCGCCGTCCGGGTCGGCTACCTGGATACGCCCGATGTGCCCGCCGCGCTCGCCCTGCTCGATCCGGAGGAGACCGAGGGCAAGCTCGACCTGGACAACGCCACGTACTTTCTGTCCGAAGTGGAGCTGCGTCCAGGGCCGGACAAAGCCCTGTCACGATGGCGCAGAAACCTTTTCATCGCGACCACCTACCTCTCGGCCGACGCCACCGACCACTTCCGGCTGCCGCGCGATCGCACGGTGATCATGGGTTCGCGCATCGAGATCTAGAGATCGCGAGGGAGCAGGGTGCCCAGCGGGCCGAGATCGATATTGAGGTCCTCCGGGGCCAGATCGAAGTGCTCACGCAACTCGTCCATGGCTTCGGACAAACGCATGAGAGTCGTTCCCACCTTGTCGATCTGGTCGTCGGTCAGCCCGCCCGCCTCCATGCGCCGCACGGCCTGCCGCTCCATGAGCTGACGCAGCAGCTCGACAATGGTGAGCACCAGGGTGGCCAGACCGCGTTCCACCCCTTCGGGGTCCAGTTCGATGCGCGCGGAGTCGGTCACTGTTCGATCAGGGCCGCGGCCGAGGCGATGAGGGTGCGCAGGGAGATGCGCACCAGTTCGACATCGGCGATGGACAGGGTGATGTCGCCCGAGATGACCACGCCACCGGCCAGCACTCGATCGAGCAGGTCGATGAGCGCGACATCGCGATTGTCGCGCAGGTCGGGCTCGTGGGCGGCGGTCACAACTCACCTGCCGCGCCGACGAAGGTGTAGGGCGGCCACGGGCCGGAGCGTTCGATCACCAGCAGCTCGTGGTCGTCGAATTCCTGTGCCGCCGCGAGGAAATCGGCGGCCTTGGACATGTCGACCAGATAAGCGGCGTTCAGCACCAGGTGGGCGCGCCGTCCGGTGAGAGTGGAGTCCGTCGACGGACGGCAGCGAGCCGCGACCGCGTGTCGGCACAGGGCACGGAACATGGTCGAAGCGGCGAGCTCGGCGGACGCGAGGTCGGTTCGGTTGCGCTGCAGGGCATCTCGACGCTGCCGAAGGTAGTCGGCACCGGAGGCGGGGCGCGGCCGGTCGTCGTTGTCGCCGGGCGGGCGCAGATAGGCGCGCACGCCCCACTCCGCGCGCCCCTCGACCAGTGCCAGGGCCGTGCGGAAATCCTGGTGGCGCTCGATCAGCAGCCGCCGGACACTGCCCTCGTCGCGGCAGAGCACCGCGAGCCGGATGGGAATGACCGGACGCTCCTGCGCCGCGGCCCCGATGACCGCGTGGTGGGCGCGCGCGGCGTCGGCCAGCCAGTCGAAATCATTGAGATTGCGTTCCAGGGCGGCGGAATTGAACTGGCGCAGGGGAACCGAGCCGACCACCGCGGCCAGCCCGCCCGCGCAGACACACCGCACCGGCTCGTTGCTCACGCCGGTGACCTCGGGTGCGGGTGCGTTGCCATCACGGATGGCGTACATCCACAGCGCGGTCCCGGTATCCACCGCGGCATCGACCGCGGTCTCGCTAGTCATCCTCGGCCTCCGGTTGTTTCGCCTCGAGTTCGGCCAGGCGTCGACGCAGTCGCTCGTTCTCCGACCAGAGTTCGGCCTCGGTGCCCCCGTCGAGACTCCGCTGTCCGTCCTTGCCCCCGACCGCGCGGTCGCCGCGCAGCCACGGATCCTGTTCCCACCAATCGATTCCCACCTCGCGCGCGGTCTCGAGCGATGCGATGACCAGCCGCAGTTTGATGGTGAGCAGCTCGATATCGAGCAGGTTCACCCGAATATCGCCCGCGATGACCAGGCCCTTGTCGAGCACCCTTTCGAGGATGTCGCCGAGATTGGCGGGTTCGGATCCGCTGCGCGCGGCCGGGCGCGCGGAGAACCGCTCCGACGGCAGCGTCATCGCCGATCATCCCCGATCGAGCAGCGCTGTCCGCGTCGAATCCGACTGTAGGACAGCAGATCCCCGGTCTCCGACAGATCCAGGCGGTAGAGCGCCAAGACGTCGGCAGAGGAGGGGATGTGGGTCTCTTCCAGCACCTCGACCTCGACGGTCCACCCGTGCTCGGCGGGCCGCGAGGCGGTCGCGCCGAGCACGGACTGTCCGGTCAGCTGGGCGATGAGCCGCACACCCACGGTGGCGGCGTCGGCGGCCGAGAGTCTGCCGTTCTCCTTGGCGGCGTCCGAGCCTTTCGAGCCCGAACTCCTTGCCCGAGAACGTTGTTCATCCGCCATGCGACTCGCCTCCGCGATGTAGCGCCCGATTCAGCACCTGCTGTTCCCGCCGCTGGTACTCCTCGGGGTCGAGGCGGCCCTCCGCCCGCAGGCGTTGCAGATCGTCGAGTTCCCGCCGCAGCGACGGCATGCTGTAGAGCTGTCGGTCCGCCTCGTCGGCGATCACCCGGGCCAGGGCCACAACGCCTTTGAGCGGCAGCAGCGGGAGGGACAGCAGGGTGCCGATCATTGGTTGTCCGTCGCTTCCACCGACATGAAGTCCCAGGCCGCGAGCGGTCCGACGACGCGCAGCACCACCCGGTTGTTCCACTGCTTGCTCAGCTGATCGGCGATGTGCACCAGATCCTTCTCCTTGTCCAGGGGCAGCAGGACCGCGATGGCGGCGACCTCCTGCTCGTGGGTGGGCGGGCGCAGCACCAGCTCATTGGTCAACTCGCTCAACGCGTTCACCATCACCGTGGTGTCGGTCTCGCGCTTCTGCTCGAGATCGGCGTTGATGGTCTCGCCCAGCGCCAGGCTGATGTCGCGGCCGGCCTCCGGCGGTGCGCTGCGCAGGGTTTCGCTCAGCGCGGCGGCCTGCTGATCCTCCTGCAGGATCTCGCGCAGCACGGTCTCCTCGACGTACTGCCCGATCACCAGGTATTCGGCCAGCCCCTTCAGATCCTCGAGCGCGGTACCGAACTTCTTCTCATTGGGTTCCAGCAGCCCGGACTCCACCGCGGCCTCGTCCTCGAGCGCCGCACCGAAGCGGATGGGGATGATCGCTGTGTCGCTGACCATCTCGTCCACCACCCGGGAGAAGCCCTGCAGATCCTCGGCCCGGTCCAGCGGCTCGTCCAGCGGCACCTCGCTCACCAGCGCGGCGATCCGGCCGTGCGGGATGGTGCGCACCGGGGCCGGGGCGCGCCCGACGCCGTGGCCCTTGGGCTTGGCGTCCGCGGGCACGATGCCGTACAGCAGCAGCGCGGTATTCGAACTCGCCTGTGTGCGTGCGGTTTCCGACTGTGACTCGGTCATGACTGGCTCCTGCGGCGTGACGTGGACCGCGACTTCGGCTGCTCTTCTTCGGCCTCGGGCTCCTGTTCACCCTTGCCCTGCCCGAGCGCGCCGAGAATCTGCTGCCCGGCCTGCTCGAGAATCTTCTGGGTATCCTGGCCGCCCTCGGACAGCTGCTTGGTGACCGATTCGATGGCATCCTTGGCCGCCGAGGACTTGCCGCCGGAGGCGACATCCTTGACGACGTCGGGCAACCCGGGCTTCTGGTCCTGCGCCGAGATGTCGAGGCGGTTGACCGCCTCGGCGAAACGCAGGTAGGTGTCGACGCTGGCCACGACCACGCGCGCGTCGATGGTCAGGATCTCGATGCCGACCAGCGACACACGCACGTACGCGTCGATCACGAGGCCCTTGTCCAGGATCGTGTCGAGGACCTCGGCCAGGCTGCTGGCATTGGGTCTGCCGACTCCGCCACCGCCGCCGCGGGGCTGTAGTGCGGTTGTCATAGGAACTCTCTCTCCTTGTTCCTTGTACTTGCTCCTATCGCTCGCCTACCCGCTCGTCGGTCGAACATGCGCCAAACCCCGGTTTTGTCAGTCTGTTTCGGTGTTGCCCACCCGGGTAGGCGAAGGACGGGGTCGAGGCGACGGCCCCTCGCTCCGCTCGATCGGAAGGAAACGACATGAGCGCAACGGACAAGGCCAAGAACAAGGCCGACGAACTCGCCGGTAAGGCGCAGGAGAAGCTCGGCAAGGTCACCGGTAACGAGGACCGTGAGGCGTCCGGCAAGGCCCGCCAGACCAAGAATCAGGTCAAGGACGCGGGCGAGAAGGTCAAGGACGCTTTCCGGGATTGATCCCGCGATCGCGTGCCCGGGCGCCGAAGGGTGCCCGGGCACCGCTCTGTTCAGGGGCGGGTCGATGCTGTTCGGGTGCGAGTCGGGGCACGGGCACGGTTTGCGTCCGCATATCCCGGGTAGCTGCGAAACATGATCCCCTCCCTGATCAACAATGGCTTGGCGCTCGCGAAAGCGACTCTGGCACTGCCGATTCGTGTGCTGGAGACCGGTGTTTCACTGGCGAGTACGGGAATCGAGACCGCCGGTGCGGGATTCGAGGCCGTCGCGCCCGAGGCGGTGCGGCGGCTGCGCGACGATCTCGTCACGCTGGCGGACCTGCGGACCGAGCGCACGCAGCGGCGGGTCGCGGTCGGGACCGATCGCGCCGCGGTGGAGGTGCGCGGACTGACCTCACCGGAGGCCGGGCGGGTGCTCGAGGCGCTGGAGGAGCGGCTCGAGCACACCGACGCGGTGCGATGGTGGCGCGTCAATGCGGTGACCGGGCGCGTGGTGGCGGGTCTGTCCGATATCGAGTCCGAGTTGCCGGAGCTGCTGGACGCGGTCGAGGCGGTGGAGGATGACGCCGAGGTCGCCGAGCAGACATGGGACCGGTCGGTCGAACATCCAGCGGATCGGGAACCCGTGGTGGCGGCCGGAATCCAGCTCGCCGCCGATATCGCGGCCATCGGCCTGGCGGCCAGCGGAGCGCTGCTGCCCTTCGACGCTTCCGCGCGATTGCTGCGCGGTGTCGCGCTCTTGGCCGACAATCAGCCGCGGCTGCGCGAACAGCTCGAGGCGCGGCTCGGACGGGTGCGCACGGATGTGGTGCTGACCCTGGCGAGCGCCATCGGCAGCGCGGCCGCCGAGAGCGTGGCCAAACTGGCCGTCGATGCCGCGCAACGCGGGTTCCTGTTCGTGGAGGCCAGCAGTTCCTACGCGCGCTGGGGCGACTGGGAGGCCGAGCTCGCCGGAAAGGCGCAATCCCCGGTCCGCGAACCCCTGCCGCGCCGCGAGCGACCGGTCGAGATCCCGGCGGGGCCGGTGGAACGCGTCGCCGACGAGACCGCCACCGGAAGTCTGCTCGGCACACTGGCTTTCGCGGGCGGCACCCGA
Source organism: Nocardia sp. CDC153 (assembly GCF_035818515.1). NCBI lineage: Bacteria > Bacillati > Actinomycetota > Actinomycetes > Mycobacteriales > Nocardiaceae > Nocardia > Nocardia sp. CDC153. The sequence continues at coordinate 117,459 of NZ_JAYKYU010000006.1, forward strand.
TTCTCCGACGCCATCGACGCCCTGGAACTGGGTGCGCCCAAGGCGGCCCGCGCCAGCCGCGAGGCCTTCGCCGCGACCGTCTCGACCGCGCTTTCCCGCGCCGGGGTGCTCACCCTGCACCCTGGCGTGTGGCGACGCCTGGACCGACTCAGCGCCGTGGTGATCGACGGCGAAGCGCTGCTCACCGATCGGCGCGTGGTGCTCGAGGCCGACCCCGACGAGGGGGCGGCGGCGGAGCTGTGGCGGCTCGCGCAGCGCGCACTCAGAAGCACTGAGCGGCAGGAGGATTCGGACGAGGAATCGCCTCGGCTGGTGCATCCGGGCAGTGGGACGCCGGATCGGGGGATGACGCGGAGGCCGGTGTGGCGGGAAGTGCGAGTGGGGGAGCGGGTGCTCGGGCGGGTGTTGATCGGGCGGGAGATGGATCGGCGGGCGCAGGCGTTGTTGGAGTCGGCGCGGGCCGCGGGGGTGCGGGTCATTCTGTCCGCGCATCAGGATCTGCGCGAATTGCGGTCGCTGGCCGATGAATTCGTGCCGGGGGAGGTCTCGACCAGCAAGCTGGTCGACGATCTGCAACGGGACGGGCAGGTGGTCGCGGTGCTCGCGGCGCGGTCGTTCAAGGCGTTGGATTGGGCCGATGTGTCGATCGGGCTGGCCCGCGGGGAGAACGGGGAACTGAAGGTGCCGTGGAGCGCGGACGCGGTGTGCCGGGATCTGGCTCAGGTGCAACGGATTCTGGCGGTGGTCCCGGCGGCGCGGCAGGTCAGTGAGCGGGCCCGGGTGCTGGCGCTGTCGGCGACCGCGTTGGGCGGGTTGATGTTGGCGGTGACGCCGCGTGGGGGACCGTCCGCGCCGCTGCTCGCGGCGAATGTCGCCGGGCTGCTGAACGGCGCGGCCACCGGGTGGCGGGTAGCGCGGGGCGCTCCGGCCGGGCCGGTCGCGCCGCTGCTGCCCTGGCATGCCCTCGGCGGTGACGAGGTGCTGGACCGACTGCCCGCGCCACCGGCGCTCGAAGACCGAGAGGAAGAGGAAAACCCCTCGCACACCGGTCTTTTGAAGCCCCTCGCCTCCGTCGCGGACTTCGCCGGGCATATGCGGCGCGAACTCGCCGACCCCTTGACGCCGCTGCTCGGCGTCGGTGCGCTGGCCACCGCGATTCTCGGATCACCGTCGGATGCCGTGCTGCTCTCGTCGGTGCTCACCGTGAACGCCATGGTGTCCGCGCGGCAACGGCAGCGGGCCGAACGCGCGCTGCACAGCCTGATGGAACGCGAGCAGACGATCGGACGGTTGATCGCACGCGCGGACCGCGACCGGCCCGACCCGGACGAAACCGTGGTCCCGGCAAGCCTGTTGGAGGTCGGCGATCTCATCGCGCTGCACGCGGGCGATGTGATTCCCGCCGACGGCCGCCTGCTGCGCGCCGACGAACTCGAGGTCGACGAATCCGGGCTGACCGGCGAATCGGTGACGGTCGACAAGCAGACCGCCGCCACACCCGGTGCGGTGCTGGGGGATCGGGCCTGCATGGTCTTCGAGGGCTCGACCGTGGTCAATGGCGACGGGCTGGCCGTCGTGGTGGCCACCGGCGCGGACACCCAGGCCGGACGGGCCACGGCCGGGGCACGGCCACCCGAAAAGACCGGTGTCCAAGCACAATTGCGGGAACTGACCGATCGCGCGCTGCCGCTCACCCTCGCCGGGGGCTCGGTGGTGACGCTGCTCGGCGGGCTGCGCGGCCGGGTGCTGCGCCAGGCCATCGCCGACGGTGTCGCGGTCGCGGTGGCGGCGGTGCCCGAGGGGCTGCCGCTGGTGGCCACGGTGGCGCAGCTGGCGGCCGCGCGACGGCTCTCGCGCTACGGAGTCCTGGTGCGCGCCAGCCGAACCGTGGAGGCGCTGGGCCGGGTGGACACCGTGTGCTTCGACAAGACCGGTACCCTGACCCACGGCAAGCTACGGCTCACCGCGCTCGCGGACCTGGACCGGCAGTTCGAGGCGGACGCCGACTCGGCCGACGCGCGCCGGTTGCTGCGCGCGGCGGCCCGGGCCTGCCCGGATCCGCACGACGGGCCGGTGCATCACGCGACGGATCGCGCGGTGCTCGATGCCGCGCACGAGATTCTCGGCACCGACTCCCATCCCTGGGACCCCATCGAAGAAGTGCCGTTCGAATCGAATCGCGGCTACGCGGCCGCCCTGGGCAAGACACGTCATCGGTTGCGGTTGGTCGTCAAGGGCGCGCCTGAGGTCGTGCTCCCGCACTGCACGGGATTTCGGACGTCCGAGGGGGAGACGAGCCCCCTCGACCAGCAAGGGCGGGAGCGGGCCAAGCGGGCCGTGCTCGAGCTCGCCGAACAGGGGCTGCGGGTGCTGGTCGTGGCGCGTCGCGAATTCTCCACGGCACCCGAGGATGTCGAGACGGCCTTCGGGGATCTGACCCTGCTCGGGCTGCTCGGGCTCGCCGACACCCCGCGCCCGCACAGCGTCGCCCTGGTCAATGCCTTGCAGGACAACGATATTCGGGTCCGCATGATCACCGGGGATCATCCGGTCACCGCCGCGGCCGTGGCACGCCAGCTCGGCATCCCCGCCGACGGTGTCACCACCGGCGCGGACCTCGATCGCCTCGACGAATCCGGCCAGACCGAACTCATCGAACGCAGTGCGGTGTTCGCGCGGGTGAACCCGGAACACAAGGTGCGCATCGTCTCGGCCCTGCGCCGCCGCGGGCACACCGTCGCCATGACCGGCGACGGGTCCAACGACGCCGCCGCCATTCGCACCGCCGACGTCGGAATCGGCATGGCGGCACAGGGTTCCGTCGCCGCCCGCAACGCCGCCGACCTCGTCCTCACCCGCACCGAGCCCTTGGCATTGTTGGACGCCCTGGCCGAGGGTCGGGGCATGTGGCGGCGGGTCACCGACGCCGTCGGGGTGCTCGTCGGCGGCAATGCCGGAGAAGTCGGGTTCACTCTCTACGGCACCGCGGTGAGCGGGCAGGCGCCCATTGGCACCCGTCAATTCCTGCTGGTGAACATGCTCACGGACATGTTCCCGGCATTGGCATTGGCGTTGTCGCGCAGCGGGTCCGGCCCGGCCGACGATCCGGACGTCGACGAGGAGACCCGGGCGCGGCACCGGGCCCAGGAGCTCGCCGAGATCCCGCGCGCCAATCTGGGCGCGGACCTGCCGCGGGCCCTGGCGGTACGTGGAATAGCCACGGGCACGGCCGCTTCGGTGGCCTGGACCATCGGCCGCTACACCGGCACCCAACGCCGGGCCGCCACCATCGGCCTGGTCGCGCTCATTTCGACCCAGCTCGGTCAGACCCTGCTGGCGGCGCGGACCAGCCCGCTGATCTGGCTCACCACCGTGGCCAGCGGCACCGTGCTCGGCGCGGTGGTCATGACGCCGGGACTGTGCACCTACTTCGGTTGCCGGCCACTGGGGCCGGTGGGATGGACCATCGCCTTGGGGTCGGCGGCCACGGCCAGCGCGCTGACGCTGGTCAGGATTCCGTCGACCCGCGACGACCGGACCGACCCGCGGTCAGCGGACGCGGAACTCGCCGCGGATTCTGAACTCGCCGTGGATTGATGCGGTAGAGGGCGTAGGCGGCGCGGATCACCGGCTGGGCGACATTGCGGACGCGAATGCCGCCCGGCGTCGCGCCGTGCTCGGTGCCCGCGTGCGCGTGACCGTGCACGGCCAGATCGGTGTCGGCGCTGTCGATTGCCTCGGCCAGCAGATAGGAACCCAGGAACGGGTAGATCTCGCGCGGCTCGCCACGCAGGGTGTCGGGCGTGGGGGAGTAGTGGGTCAGGGCGACCTTGATATCGGTGTGCAGGCTGTCCAGACCGGTGCGCAGCGACTCCGCCAGCGCCATGGTGCGGCCGATGAAGTCGCGCATCATGCGTTCGCCGAAGGCGCTGCCGGAGTGCCCGGCGAAACCGCCGCCGAAACCGATGGTGCCCGCGATGCCCAGGGACACGCCCTTCACGTCGAGGGTGACGGTGGTCCCTTCCAGGACGAGAATGCCACTGTCGCACAGGGTTCGGGCCACGGCCTCGGGTGCGTCGCCGTGATGGTCGTGATTGCCGAGGACGGCCACCACCGGGATGCCCAGATCACCGAATTCGTCGGCGACGACCCGCGCCTCCTCGACGGTGCCGCAGCGGGTGAGGTCCCCGGCCAGCAACAGCACATCGGCGCGGCCGGGCAGCTGGGCCAGGGCCGGGCGGAACAGGCCGCGGGAGTCGCTGCCCAGATGGACGTCCCCGACCGCCGCGATCCTCATTCGCCCAACGCCTCGACAATGTGCGGCGGCGTCGGCGGCGACACTTGGATGTCGTTGTGCACGGCGAAACCCGGAAGTGTCTCGCGCACCACCTCTTCGATGTGGTCGCGGCCCTCGTCACTGGTCACCCGCCCGGCCAGCGACACCACCAGCCCCTCGACCGCCACCTCGATCCCGAGTTCGGCGGTGCGGGCGTCCTCGTGCAGGACACGGCGCAGGCGGGCGACGAGGTATTCGGCGCTGTTGTTCATCGGGTGGGCTCCTCGATCACACGCAGATCGGCCAGCAGGCCGAGAAAGGCTCGGGCATAAGGGGAATGGCTGGTCTGCTCGCGGACCTGCGCCCAGTCGACCTGCTCGCGCAGATCGCGGGCGATGCGCAGCAGCGGGCTCAGGTCGAGCCGGTGCGCGTCGAAGACGAGCAGTTTGTCGATGATCAGGTCGGTGGCGCTGACCACCGGGGCGACCGTGGGGCCGATGCGCATGACCTCGGCGCGGTCCAGCAGTTCGTCGGTGACCTCGCGATAGTTGGGGCGAAAGATCAGATCGACCAGGGTGTCGCCCGCATAGGCCTTGGTGAGCCAGTCCTCCGGCGGCTCGGAGAGCCGTAATCCGGCGCGCACCAAGGCCGTTCGCGCGCGCCCGATGTCCTCGGGCTTGATGAACAGGTCGACGTCGTGGTCGGAAATGGGTCCGCCACGGGCGTAAACGGCGCAGCCGCCCGCCACCGCGAACCGAATGTCGGTCTCCGCCAAGGTGTTCACCGCACGCGTGAGCGCGTGCAGCAGTTCGTCGATGGAGGCGGCCATCTCGTCTACTCGGTTCCCGGGTAGTTCTGCCCGGTCAGCAGGCGGGCCAGGTGCGCGGTATTGCGGGCCAGGGTGTCGATGGTCCGCGCCACCGATTCCGGCTGTTCGGGAAGATCGAGATAGTCGGTGGAGCCCATGGCCTGGTGGTTCCAGTAGGCGCAGCCCTGGGCGGGGATGGTGAAGCCGATATCGTTGAGGCCCTGGAAGAGATCGGCCACGATCTTGTGCGCGCCGTCCTCGTTGCCGACCACGGCCGCGATGGCGACCTTGCCGGTCATGACCGGGCGGCCCGCGTCATCGGTGTGCGCCAGTTCGGCATCCAGGCGTTCGAGGGCCCGCTGGGCGATGGAGGACATGTGGCCCAGCCAGGTGGGGGTGGCGACCAGCAGGATCTCCGAGGCGAGAATCTCCTCCCGGATGATCGGCCACTGGTCGCCGTCGCCCTCGTCGACGCTCACCCCCGGTCGGATGTCGTGATCGACCAGCCGAATGCTTTCGCCGCCAACGCCATGGGCCGACAGCCGAGCCAGGATCTGGCTCGCGATCAGGTCGCTGCTGGACTCCTCGGGCGAGGGCTGCAAGGTGCACACGAGGGCCACGGCATTGAGCTCGGCCATGCTCGAACCTCAGTCCTTGCCGAGCGCGTGCGCGAGCTGGGCCTTGGTCATTCCCGAGCGGCCCTTGATGTTTCGCTGGCGTGCCTCGTTGTACAGCTGATCGCGGGTCGGGCCCTTGGCTCCGCTGTGTGAACGCTGCCCGCCGCGCTGCTGCGGCGACTTGTCCTTCACCGAGGTGCGGCTGGCGGTCTTGGTCTGACCGGCCTGCGCGCGGTTCTTGTTCACCGTGCGCGCGGCGATCTCCTTGGCCCGCTTCCCGCTCTCCCCGCGATCCTCCGCGGACTCCTTGATGTGCTCGTACTGCCGTTCCTGCTTGTCGCTCCATTCCTTCGGCATGGCGAACCTCCTGGTCTGAGCAGCTCTCGGCTCCTCGAAAGCCATTACACGCTCGCCGTACCCGACCCTGTTCGGGGCAAACACCGCCGACTCGGGAGTGAGCTGCGTTCCACCGGATGTAAATCCCTTGCCGCACCGCTGTGAGCACTGCTAACCTCGCCGAGGCCGTGTAAAGGACGAGGAGGTGGTACCCGTGAACACAGTTTCGACGTGGGTGCTCTCCTTCGGGGTCACGGTCGGACGATAGGGGTCGTCCGGGAGCGCCAATCTGACGCACTCCCGAAAGGCACGACCATGCACTTCACCTCCGAACAGCGCCTCGACGACAGCTCCGAACAGCACCGCGACGCCGTCCTCGAACGCCGGTTCACCCTCGCCGACATTCCCGGCATTCTCTGGACCCCCGACTCGGCCACCGAATCGACCCCGGTCCCGCTCATCCTCCTGGGGCAACCCGGCGGCCTCGGCCTCGACAAGATGTACCCGCGTCTGGTGGCCCGAGCGCGGAGCGCCGCCGCCCAGGGCTTCGCCAGCGCCACCATCGAATTCCCCGGCACCGGATCCCGTCCGGCCTCACCTACCGCCCAGCAGGCCGGAGCAGACCTCCGCCGAGCGGTAGCCGCCGGTGAGCCCGTCCCCGACGAGGTCGTCGACCGCCTGATCCTCCCGCTCGTGGACAAGGCGGTTCCCGAGCTGCAGGCCACCTTGGACGCCCTCCTGGCCCTACCGGAAATCGGTGGCCCGGTGGCGTATTCGGGTGGCGTGATCTCCGTCGGCGTCCGCCTGGCCGTAGTCGAACCCCGCATCGTGGCCGCCGGTCTCTTCGCGGGAAGCTATGTGCCACGCTCGATCATGGAGGAGGCCCGCCAGGTCACCATCCCCCTCCACGTCCTCCTGCAATGGGACGACGAGGGCAACGACCGCCAAATGGCCCTAGCCCTCTTCGACGCCTTCGCCTCCAAGGAGAAAACCCTCCAAGCCAACATGGGCGGCCACACCGGCGTCCCGCCCCACGCGGGCGAAGACGCCAGCCGCTTCTTCGCCCGCCACCTGAAATAACCTCGGCCACAACCCGTTCAGCGCTCGGCGGGGACAAACTCGTCGTCGACCAACCGCAGTCGCCGCGCCAGATCCGAGACGAACACCCGCCCCGGATCGGCGGCGTCTCGCACCCGACGCCACTCCTCGAGTCGCGGATACATCGCCCGCACCAGCTCCGGCGTGGTCCGCGACTCCTTGGCGAAATACAGCCGCCCACCGGCGTCGAGCACTCGGCGGTCGAGCTCGGCGCAGAACTCGTTCACCCCCGCCTTCAATGGAAAGTCCAGGCTCAGCATGAAACCGGGGTGCGGCCACGACAGCGGCGCTCGGCTGCTGGCTCCCATGCGCTTGAAGACATTCAGAAACGAGCGATGCTCCGAGTGCGCGATGAACCGCACCGCCTCCGCCAGTTGATCTTCCGCGCCGTAGGGCATCGAGAACTGATACTGCAGGAAGCCGCGCCGACCGTACCCGCGGTTCCATTCGCCGAGCAGGTCGAGCGGATGCAGGAACTGCGTGATGTTCTGGATCAGCCCTCGCCCCTGCTTCGCGAACGTGCGATGGGTGACCTCCCCACCGATCCGAGTGGTCAGATTGTTGACCATCCCGTTCGGGAAGACATCGGGCACCGTGAACAGCTGCGGCGCGGTGAAACGCAGCGGATCGCGACGCAGCTTCGCGGGCAACTGGTCCACGGTCGCCAGATTGCCCCGACTGAACCCCGCCCGCCCCAATTTCGCGCCGGTGCTGATCGTGTCGGGCACCGCCACCGAGTACTCGTAGCCTTCGTCGGACCCGCCGGTCAGCAGTTCCATTGTCGCGGCGAGGTTTTCGGTGCGGTCGCTGTCGACATAGAAGTACGCGGTCTCGGTGCGCTTCATCCGGATGCGGGCGCGCACGACAATGCCCGTCAAACCCATTCCGCCCACGGTGGCCCAGAACAGCTCCGCATCGACCCCCTCGGGTTCGAGTGTCCGCACCTCGCCGTCGGCGGTCAGCAGCTCCATCGACAGCACGTGATTGCCGAAACTGCCCTGCGAATGATGGTTCTTGCCATGGATATCGGATGCGATCGCGCCACCGACGGTGACCTGCCGGGTACCCGGCAGCACCGGAACCCACAGCCCCATCGGCAAAGCGGCGCGCATCAAGGTGTCCAGGCTGACCCCCGCGTCCACATCGACCACGCCGCTGTCCGGGTCGATCGTGTGGATGCGCGCGAACGCGGTCATGTCGACGACGAGACCGCCGCCGTTCTGCGCCGGATCCCCATAGCTGCGCCCGAGCCCCCGCGCGATGACGCCACGCGGTCCCGCCGCGCGCACGGCCTTGGCCACCGTGTCCAGGTCGGGTGTGGAAAGCACCTGCGCGACAGTCGGTGCCGTACGGCTCCAGCCCGACAGCGGACGTTGATCGATCACCGATCCCCCATTCGTGAAATGCACGTCCGCCACCGTAGCGGCTCGCTCAGCGGAGGGCGGGGAGGATGTCCTTTTCGTAGGCGGTGAAGAAGCCGTCGAGGTCTGGGCCTATTTGTTGGATGTAGAGCTCGTCTACGCCGGCGTCGAGGTATTGGCGGAGGTGGGACAGGTGCATGTCGGGGTCGGCGCCGGTGGCGAAGTTGTTGGCTACCGCGCGGGTGCTGATGAGGGGCATGGCGGCTTCGAAATCGGCTGGGCGGGGGAGGGTTTGGTTGAGTTGGCCGGGGAGGAGTTCGTTGGACCAGAGGCGTTGGGCGTATTCGAGGCCGGTGTCGTCTCGGGACCAGCTGACCTTGGTGCCGGCTTGGACCGGTTTGCTGCCACCGCCTTCGGCGCGGAAGAGCTCCACCAGATCGCGGTCGGGCATGGCGGTGCAGAAGCCGTCGCCGAGGCGGGCGGCCAGACGGGTGGAGCGTTTGCCGAAACCGGAGACGTAGATGGGGACCGGGTCCTCGGGGAGGGTGTAGATGCGGGCGTCTTCGACGTGGTAGAACTCGCCGTCGTGGTTGACCATGCCGCCGCGGTGCAGGCGGCGGATCAGGCCGACGGCCTCCTCGAGCATGCGCAGGCGGGTGGGCGCGTTGGGCCAGGGGTCGCCGAAGATGTGCTCGTTGAGGGCTTCTCCGCTGCCGACGCCGAGAATGAAACGGCCCTCGCACTGCACCGCGGCCGTCGCGGCGGCCTGGGCGATGATCGCGGGATGGATGCGGACCGTCGGGCAGGTGACCGCGGTGGTGATCGGCAGATCGACGGCCTGCGAGAGCGCGCCGATGGTGCCCCACACGAACGGGCTGTTGCCCTGGGCGTCGTTCCACGGGTGGAAGTGATCGGAGATCCACAGGCGCTCGAAACCGGCCCGCTCGGCCCGCACGGCCTGGTCGACGAGCTCTCGCGGCCCGAACTGTTCGCTGGCTAGGAAGTATCCGATGGTGACCATGTCGGGCGGTTACCCGCGCGATCGCGTGGTATTCGACGATCGTGGTCGCTGATTCGGTGCTACGCCAGCCGCACGTACTGCGGGAGTACGCGTTCCTGGCCGATGGTGAGCGCGGGGCACTGGTGGGCCCGCGCGGAGACATCTCGTGGCTGTGCGTGCCCGGGTGGGACAGCGACGCCATCTTTCACGCCCTGGTCGGCGGGCCGGGCGTGTACGCGGTGACACCGGTCGACCGCTACGTGTGGGGCGGGCACTACGACGAGGGCGGCCTGATCTGGAACTCCCGATGGGTCACCAGCTCGGCGGTCATCGAATGCCGTGAGGCGCTGGCGTTTCCGGGCGATCCGCATCGGGCCGTGCTGCTGCGGCGCATCCGCGCCCTGCAGGGCGATGCCGAAGTCGATGTGGAGCTCGCGCCGTCGGCCCGGTTCGGGTCCGCGTCGCTGACCGATATCCGCCGGACCGGCGAGATCTGGGAGGCGCGCAGCGCCGGGATCCGACTGCGCTGGAGTGGCGCGGCACGAGCCGTCGTGTGCGAGGAAGGCGCGCCCCCGGTCTGGCGTTTGCGTCTGCGCGTGCCCGCGGGCCAACACCACGACCTGGTGCTCGAGATGTCCGACCGGGAGCTGCCGGACGAACCGGCGGACGCCGAGAAATGCTGGACCGCAACGGAATTCACCTGGCAGCGGGAGATGCCCGCGCTCGCCGGGGGTGCGGCCCCGCGCGACACCGCCCACGCCTACGCGGTCATGCGCGGCATGACCGGCCGCACCGGCGGCATGGTCGCGGCCGCCACCACCAGCCTGCCCGAACGCGCCGAACAGGGCGGCAACTACGACTACCGCTACGTGTGGATCCGCGACCAATGCATTGCCGGGCAGGCCGTCGCCGCGGCCGGACCGCATCCGCTGCTCGACGACGCCGTCCGATTCACCGCCGAACGGCTGCTCGCCGACGGCCCCAAGCTCACGCCCGCCTACACCATGACCGGCGGCCAGGTGCCGCCCATGAGCGACGTTGCCCCGCAGGGCTATCCGGGCGGCGGCTCCGCCCTGGTCGGCAATCGCGTGCGCGACCAGTTCCAACTCGACGTCTTCGGCGAGTCGCTGCTGCTCTTCGCCGCCGCGGCCCGCCACGACCGCCTCACCGAAGACCACCGCCGCGCCGTCGGCATCGCGGTGGAAGCGATTGCCGCACAGCATGATCGACCCGACGCCGGAATCTGGGAGCTGGACGATGAACACTGGACGCATTCGAAACTGGCGTGCGCGGCGGGGCTGCGCGCGGTGGCGGCGACCAAGGCCAGCGGTGCGGATATCGCGTCCTGCACCGCCTTGGCCGATCGCCTGGTCGCCGAGGCGGCCACGGTAGGCCTGCACCCCACCGGGCGCTGGCAGCGCTCACCGCGGCATCCGGAAGTCGACGCCGCCCTGTTGCTGCCGCTGGTCCGCGGTGCGCTGGCGATCGAGGATCCCCGCAATCGCGCCACCTTCGACGCGGTGCGCCGCGAATTGTCCACCGACTACTACGTGTACCGATACCGCCGCGACGCGCGGCCTCTCGAAGAATCCGAGGGCGCGTTCCTGCTGTGCGGCTTCGCCATGGCCATGGCCGCCGACGAATTGGGCCTGCCCGTCACCGCGGCCCGCTACTTCGAACGCAATCGCGCCGCGTGCGGCACCCCCGGCCTGTTCGCCGAGGAATTCGATGTCAACCAACGCCAATTGCGCGGCAACCTGCCGCAGGCCTTCGTGCACGCGCTGCTGTTCGAGGCCTCGAATCGGGCGGCGCGGCCGGGACGCTGGGCCGACCCGGGCTTCGAATCACCCGCAGGAAAGGAACAATCGTGACCGACGCACCGAAAACCGTGGTGATCACCGGGGCGAGCGCGGGCATCGGCCGCGCCGCCGCCCGCGCGTTCGCCGCCCGCGGCGACCGCATCGCCCTGCTGGCGCGCGGCCGCACCGGCCTGGCCGCGGCCGCCGAGGACGTCCGCGCCGCCGGGGGGCGGGCCCTCGAAATACCCACGGATGTCGCCGATTACGAGGCGGTCGATGCCGCCGCCACCCGCGCCGAGAACGAGCTCGGACCCATCGACGTCTGGGTGAATTCCGCCTTCACCTCGGTCTTCGCACCGTTCGATCAGATCCATCCCGAGGAGTTCCGCCGCGTCACCGAGGTGACCTATCTCGGTTCGGTGCACGGCATCCGGGCGGCGCTGCTGCGGATGCGCGCCCGCGACCGCGGCGCGATCGTCCAGGTGGGTTCGGCGCTGGGGGACCGGTCGATTCCGCTGCAATCGGCCTATTGCGGAGCCAAGCACGCGGTCAACGGCGTGGTCGAGGCGGTCCGCGTGGAGCTGTTGCACGACCACAGCAATGTCCATATCACCGTGGTGCAGGCACCGGCGGTCAACACACCGCAGTTCTCGTGGGTGCTGTCGCGCCTGCCCCGCAAACCGCAGCCCGTCCCGCCCATCTACCAGCCCGAGGTCCTCGCCCGCGCCCTCGTGTTCGCCGCGGATCATCCATCGCACAAACAGTATTGGGTCGGCGCGAGCACGGTCGGCACGATCGTGGCGCAGCGCCTGGCGCCCCGCCTGCTGGACCGCTACCTGGCGCGCACCGGATACGACTCGCAGCAGACCGACGGCGAAGCCAAGCGCGACACCGGCAACCTCTGGTCCCCGTTCGACGGCCTCGAGGGCCCCGACTACGGCGCGCACGGCGATTTCGACGACCGCGCCCACGCGCGCAGCCCGCAGGCCTGGCTCACCCGGGCACTGACCTCAATCGGGCGGAAGCACTGAGATCCGGTAGTCCGCGGCGCTGGCGGCCAGGCGCATGCCGTGCCCGCACGGGTCGGCATCGCTGTTGCCGCGCGGTGGAATTCGCCCGTCCTGCACCTGCGGCGCGCCGTCGACCAGCAGCGGTTCGAGGCGGGCGTGGTCGACGAACCATTCGATGTGCCGCAGTCGGGGCGTGGCCGCCGCGATGCTGGCCGTCAGCGCGGGCGCGCAGTGGGCGGAGATATCGCGGTGGTGATAGGCGGCCAGCGAGGCCGCGTAGCGGAATCCGGTGTACCCGCCGCAGCGGGTGACATCGAGTTGCAGGCAGTCCACGGCGTCGATGAGATGCACGGCTTCGGCCGCGGTACAGATGTATTCGCCCGCCGTGACGTCGCAGCGCAGGGCGTCGCGCACCATCCGCAACCCGGCCGGATCGTCACTGGTGACCGGCTCCTCGAACCAGGTGACCCCCAAGCGGTCCAGCTCGTGGCCCATGCGCCGCGCCTCGCCCGGACTGTACGCGCCGTTCGCGTCGACCATGATCTGGGTATCGTTCCCGGTCAGCTTGTCCACCAGTGCGATTCGCTCCAAATCCCGCCGCCGGTCGATACCGATCTTGATCTTCACCGCGGTGCAGCCCGCCGACTCCCAGGCCAAGACCTGTTCGGCCAGTTGGTCATCGGACAGATTGACGAACCCGCCGGACCCGTACACCGCCGTGGCCTCGCGCACCTTCCCGAACAGCGTGGGCAGCGGCAACTCCAGCAGCCGCGCCTTGAGATCCCATAGCGCGATATCGACCGCGCTGATGGCGTGCGCGACCACACCCGAGGTGCCGATATTGCGGCACGCCTTGTGCATTCGCTCCCAGGTGTCGGGAATGTCGTCGGGTGAGGAGCCCAGCAGCAGCGGGGCCAGATGCCGCTCGATGACGGTGGCCGCGGCCGGGGAGCTGTAGGTCCAGCCCAGTCCGCGCTCGTATTCGGCCGCCACGGTCACCACGACCGCGGTGGTGGAATCCCAGGTCAGGGTGCCGTCGGCCTCGGGTTGGGGGGTGGGGAATCGGTAGACCTCGACGGTGATGCCGTCGATATCGGGAGTCTTCATGGAATACCGCCTTGGAGGGCTTGCGCCAGTAGCTCGGCCGTATGCCGCGGCCGGACCTCGGGGAGCAGGTGACGGATCTGGGTGCGGCAGCTGAACCCATCCGCGAGGATCGCCGTATCGGGGGACACCTCGCGCAGGGCTGGTATCAATTGGTCCTGCGCACATGCTACGGACACATCGTAGTGCCCGCGCTCGAAGCCGAAATTGCCTGCCAGCCCGCAGCATCCGGCATCCAGCAGATCGACCTCGGCCCCGGTCGAGTCCAGCAGCTCACGATCGGGCTCGGAACCCAGGATCGCGTGCTGATGGCAATGCGGTTGGACCACAACAGATCCCAGCACCTGCGGCGGGCTCCACTCCGGCGCGCGCTCGGCCAGCAGTTCGGCGAGAGTGCGGGTCTGACCGGCCAGCCGCCGCGCGTCCTCGTCGCCGTCGAGCAGCTCGGGCAGGTCCGAGCGGAACACCGCCGCGCAGCTGGGCTCCAGCACGACGATCGGAATGCCTTCGCGCAGCGCCGGTTCCAGCGTGCGCAAGGTACGCGCCAGCACTCGTTTGGCGGTCGGGAGCTGCCCGGTGGAGATCCAGGTCAGCCCGCAGCAGACCGCGCGCCGCGGGATGTCGACTGTGAATCCCGCGGCGGTCAGCACCGTGACGGCGGCGTCGGCGATCTGCGGGTCGAAGTTGTTGGTGAAGGTGTCCGGCCACAGCAGCACCCGCCCGCGCGGCCCGGGCTCGGCATCGGTGGGCCGCACGAAGGTTCGGGTGAACCGGCGGGAGGCGAATCGCGGCAGCTCGCGGCGCGGATCGACGCCGCCCAGCCGCGCGATCACCCGCCGCAGCCCCCGCGCGTGGGTGACGGCATTGGCCAGTGGCGCGGCACCGGTGGCCAGCCGCGCCCACAGCGGAATCCAGCCCATCGAATAGTGCGACATGGGCCGCAGCCGCCAGTGATAGTGATGGGACAGGAACTCGGCCTTGTAGGTGGCCATATCCACATCCACCGGACAGTCACTGCGACATCCCTTGCAGGACAGGCACAGATCCAGCGCGTCGCGCACCTCGGTGGAACGCCAGCCGTCGGTGATCACCTCGCCCTGCAGCATTTCGAACAGCAGCCGGGCCCGCCCGCGCGTGGAATGCTCCTCCTCGCGGGTGGCCCGGTAGCTCGGGCACATGACCCCGCCGTGATCGCCGCGGCACTTGCCCACGCCGACACAGCGATTGGCGGCGTGGCTGAAGTGGTGACCGTCGTCGGGATAGGCGAAATGCGTGCGCGGCTCCCACGGCCGATACGAAACGCCCTGCCGCAGATCGCTGTCCAAGGGGTGGGGATCGACGATCTTTCCGGGATTCATGCGATTGTCCGGGTCGAACAGCCGCTTCACCTCGCCGAACGCCTCGACGACCCGATCACCGAACATGATGGGCAGCAGTTCCGCGCGGGACTGCCCGTCCCCGTGCTCACCGGAGAGTGATCCGCCGTACGCGACGACGAGATGCGCACTGTCCTTGGCGAATTCGCGATAGTGCGCGATGCCCTCGGCGGTGCGCAGATCGAACGGAATCCGCGTGTGCACACAACCCTGGCCGAAATGCCCGTAGAGCGAACTGGATTCGTAGCCGTACAGATCCAGCAGCCGTTCGAAGTCCCGCAGGTAGTCGCCCAGTCGATCGGGCGGCACGCCCGCGTCCTCCCAGCCCTCATGGGTTTCCGGCCCGTCGGGCGGGTACGCGGTCGCGCCCAGCCCGGCCTCGCGCGCCGCCCACAGTTCGGCCTCGCGCTCGGGATTGTCAAGCAGGCTGGCGCTCACCTCCGGCCGGTCGGTCAGCGCGCTGATCATGGCGTGCGCCCGTTCGTCGGCCTCCGAGGCCGACTCGCCGTCGAATTGCGCCATGAGCCAGGCTTTTCCCTCGGGCAGCTGCTTGATCGCCTTGTCCGCGAGATGCCGTAGATGTTCGAGCTGAACCAGCCGGTGATCCAGACCCTCCAGCGCGGCCGGGTGGTGCGCGAGCACGTCGGGCACCGCGTCGGCCGCGGTGTAGATATCGGGAAAGCCCAGCACCACCAGCGCTTTCGCCGCCGGGACCGGAACCAGCTCGAGCTCGGCCCGCAACACCGTCACCAGCGTGCTCTCGCTGCCGACCAGGAATTTCGCCGCGTCGGGATCGCGTTCGGGCAGTAGCCAATCCAGGTTGTAGCCCGACACCCGGCGCGGAATATCGGGATAGCTCTTGCGGATGTCCGCGGCGTACCGCGCCACGATGTCGGTCAGGCCGTCGCGCAACGACGAGGTCAGCCCCGCCATCCCCGGCCCCACCCACATGCGCTCCCCGCCGTAGGTGTGAATCTCGAGGCGGCGCACCGAATCGGCCATCTTGCCGTACGCCTGCGCCGTCGAGCCGCACGAGTTGTTGCCGATCATGCCGCCGATCGTGCAGCTCACGTGGGTCGAGGGTTTCGGCCCGACCATCAGTCCGTGCGGTTTCAGCACCGAGTTCAACCGATCCAGGCTGATCCCCGGCTCCACCACCGCCGTGCGCGCCTGCGGGTCGATCGACACCACCCGATGGCAGTACTTGCTCCAATCCAGCACGACCGCGGCATTGCAGCATTGGCCGGCCAAACTGGTGCCCCCGCCCCGCGAGAGCACGGGCATATCGTGCTCCCGGCACACGTCGATCGCCAGCGCCGCGTCCTCGGGCGTGCGCGGCACCACCACCCCCAGCGGCAGCGCCCGATAGTTCGACGCGTCGGTCGAGTACGCCGCCCGCGACCCGGGATCGAAGCGCACCTCCCCGGCCACCCGCTCGGCGAGCTCGGCGCGGACGGTGTCGAGCAGCAGCGATGTGCGCATCGAGAGGCCTCCATTCGGGTTGGTGCGTGCGGACATTCGCGGCTCCGCTGTCGCGCGGGTACCCGCTCGCGCGCGATCTACGCGCTGATTCGAGGCGAGGTGCGCGGGTAACCGACCGCTGTCGAGAACCGGACACGGACAGGAGAGACCATGACGCGACAAGTCGGTGATCATGTCGTGCAGAGACTGCGGGAATGGGGTGTCGACCAGGTCTTCGGCTATCCCGGTGACGGAATCAACGGCCTGCTGGCCGCCTTCGGCCGCGCCGATGACCAGCCCGCTTTCATTCAGGCCCGGCACGAGGAGATGGCGGCCTTCCAGGCCGTCGGATACGCGAAATTCAGCGGCCGGGTGGGAGTGTGCACCGCCACCTCCGGTCCCGGCGCGATCCACCTGCTCAACGGCCTCTACGACGCCAAACTCGACCACGTCCCGGTGGTCGCCATCGTCGGGCAGACCGCGCGCAGCGCCATGGGCGGCAGCTACCAGCAGGAAGTGGATCTGCAGAGCCTCTACAAGGACGTGGCCTCGGACTATCTGGTCGAGGTGAATGTGCCCAGCCAGTTGCCCAATGCCCTGGACCGGGCGTTTCGCACCGCGCTCGCGCGGCGCGCCCCGACCGCGGTGATCATCCCCTCCGACCTGCAGGAGGAGCGCTACGAGAAGCCCGAACACGAATTCAAGCAGGTGCCCTCCAGTCCGCCCGGCCCACCCAACGCACCGACCGTGATTCCCCCGCGCGCGGAGATCGAACGCGCCGCCGGGGTGCTGAACGAGGGCTCCCGGGTCGCCATTCTGATCGGTCAGGGCGCGCGTGCGGCCGCCGACGAGATCACCCGCGTGGTCGACCTGACCGGCGCGGGCGTGGCGAAGGCGTTGCTGGGCAAGGACGTGCTCTCCGACGAGCTGCCGTACGTGACCGGCTCGATCGGCCTGCTGGGCACCCGCCCCAGCTACGAGATGATGCGCGACTGCGACACCCTGCTCATCGTCGGCTCGAACTTCCCCTACGCCCAGTTCATGCCGTCCTTCGGACAGGCCCGCGCGGTCCAGATCGATATCGACGGCACCATGATCGGCATGCGCTACCCGACCGAGGTGAATCTGGTCGGCGACGCCAAAGCCACACTGGCGGAACTGATTCCGATGCTGCGACCCAAACAGGATCGCACCTGGGCCATGGACATCCAGAACAATGTGGCGCGCTGGTGGCAGGTCATCGAACGCCAGTCCATGCTCGAGGCCAAGCCGGTCAACCCCATGCGCGTGGTGTGGGAGCTGTCGCAGTGCGTCCCCGAGGACGCCATGATCACCGCCGACTCCGGTTCCTCCACCAACTGGTACGCGCGCTGCCTGCGTTTCCACGGGCAGATGCGCGGCTCGCTGTCGGGCACGCTGGCCACCATGGGCCCGGGCGTCCCCTACGCCATCGGTGCGAAGTTCGCCCACCCGGACCGCCCGGCCATCGCGCTCGTCGGCGACGGGGCCATGCAGATGAACGGCCTGGCCGAACTGCTGACCATCGCCCGCTACCGCGACCGCTGGTCGGACCCGCGCCTGGTCATCTGCGTCTTCCACAACAACGACCTCAACCAGGTGACCTGGGAGATGCGCGCCATGGGCGGCGCACCGAAATTCGAGGAATCCCAGACCCTTCCGGAGGTCTCCTACGCCGAGGTGGCCCGCGCCGCCGGGCTGGCGGCCACGGTCGTCGAGGACCCGGAGGCGGTCGCACCGGCGTGGCGGGCCGCCCTGTCCGCGGACCGCCCGGTGCTGCTGGACATTCACACCGATCCGGAGGTGCCGCCGATTCCGCCGCACGCCACCTGGGAGCAGATGAAGGCGACCGCCGAGGCCATCCTCAAGGGCGACCCCGGCGGCTGGCACCTCATGGCGCAGGGCGCGAAAACCAAAGCGCAGGAATTCATTCCGACCCGCGAGGTATGAGCGGCCGTGATGCCGCAGCACGCCCCGTTACCGGAGTGGCGGCCGGGTGAGGCAACGTCAACGGCGACGTCCTTCTCAATGATAAGCAGACGCTTGACCCAGCCGCCCCTCACTTCTTCGGGACGAGAATCCCGGTGAGATCGGCGTCGCGAATCGGAGTGTCCGGATTCGCCTGGGCCTGGCACATCAGGGTGATGGCGGCGATCGACGCGTCGACCTGGTCGGCGTTGGGCGTCGGCGTCACCTTGGTGTCCTGCTCCAGATACTTGCGCACGGTGATGTGCTGAGTGTTGTCGTCCTGCTTGGTGAATTCGCTGCAGGGCGTGTTGCCGCCCTTGTTGACGACTTCCTTGGCCTGGTCACAGGCCCCGAGCGCGACCGTCGTGCACACGGCCGCGACCGCGATGAGCAGGCGGGATCGGCGCGTCATGGGTTCCTCCTCGGGGGACGGGTTCTTCCGCGTTGCAATGCCCAGTTCGACGATGACCAAACAGTGTGACGAAACCGGCTGCGGTCGTGGCTGTTTCGTCCGTGCTGCCTGTTTCGGGTGCGAACTCACGGGTAGGTCCGGGATGTCCTGCAATCGATACGGGAGGTAGTTCCCATGTCCGAACACGAGAAGAGCGGTACCCGAGAAGGCGCGGAAGGCTTCGTCGAGGGCGTCAAGGGCAAGGCCAAGGAAGCCGCGGGCACGGTCTTCGGCAACGAGGACCTGCGCGACGAGGGCCGTACCCAGCAAGACAAGGCCGAAGCCCAGCGTGATGCGGCCAAGAAGGAGGCCCAGGCCGAGAAGGACCGCGCCGAGGCCGAGGCCGAGGAGCGGCGCCAGCGCGCCCAGCAGCGTCGGTAAGGGGCACGCGGTCATGCCTGCCCAGAACAGCACCGATGTGGTCGACCTGCTGCTCGCGCAGCACGGTCAGATCAAGAACACGCTGGAGTTGGTGCGCACCTCCACCGGCTCGGAGAAGCAGCGCTTCTTCGACGAGCTGGTGCGGCTGCTCGCGGTCCACGAGAGCGCCGAGGAGGAGGTCGTGCATCCCGCGTCCCGCCGTCACTCGGTCGCCGACGAGATCGTCGACAGTCGGCTGCACGAGGAGGAGGAAGCCAAGCACGTGCTGGCCCAGCTCGCCGACATGGGCGTCGGGCATGCCGAATTCGACACCAAGTTCCGTGAGTTCGCCGAGAAGGTGGTCGAGCACGCGGAATTGGAGGAGAAGGAGGAGTTCGGTCAGTTGATCACCCAGGCGTCACCGGAGGAACGGATGCGCCTGGCCAGTGTGGTCCGCTTCGCGGAAGCGCTTGCGCCGACCCGCCCCCATCCGGGGGTCGGGGAGTCCGCGACCGCGAATCTGCTGGTGGGTCCCCCGCTGGCGGTCTTCGACCGCATTCGCGACGCCATCCGCGACTGGCGCCGCCAGAGTGGCGACGCCTGACGGCTGAACGGGGCCGGTTGCCAATGACGTCACCGGCCCCTCCGTCAGTGTTCGGACACTCGTTGGTGTTTGGACACTATCGGTGCTTCGGCACTACATCGGCATGTTCGGGAACATCTGGTTCCACATGTCCCGCAGCATGTCGATCAGCTGGGTCATCATGGGAGACATCATTTTTCCTCACCTCCTGACCTGGAATTCGCGGATCCTTACCCGCTTACCCACGAGGAGGGCACTCATGACAGCAGACCGGAAACAACCTCGCACGCATGCCGGAGAAGGCATCGAGGACGGGGTCAACATGATCGGCGTCGTGGCGTGGTTGCTCGGCGTCGTGGCGCTGGCGCTGGCCTTGGTGGCAGGCGGCTACGGATTCGTCGGATGGGCGGTGGTGGCCGGAATCGCCTGTGTCGCCCTGTGTTCGGTCGGCGCGGCGGTCTTCGCCATCGAATGGCACCGCACCCACCGGCGCGGGCGTGGGCACTCGAACCATACTGTGAGACAAGGGCATTGATAACCGATGAGAGATACCGTGCGACCACGCGCCACGCGGCGGCGCGCCCGTCACCATCCGAACGAGGGCCGGGTGGTCGCGGTGTGGCCCGAACCCAGCCCGCTGCAGGACTGGTGGGACACCGTTATGTTCGGGCCGGGTGCGGTCCCGGATTGGAAACCCGCGGATTCGAATTTGTCGGCCGATAGCTGAATAGGCCGGGGGAGGCCGGGTACGGCTGGGATGTGGGCGGCAAGAAAGTTCGCTCCACAATCGAAATCCAGGATCTTGAAGGAGGTTTCGCCATGCCCGATCCGAAGAACCCGGGTCAGTTCGGCAATCGTCCGGATACCGAGGAACAGGCCAGCAAGGGCGGTAAGGCCAGCAGCGGCAGCTTCGGTGCCGAGCACGGTGCCGATCCGCGCGAGGCGGGCCGCAAGGGCGCCCAGGCACAACCGACCGAGGCCAAGGCCGAGGGCGGGCACCACAGCCACGGTGGGCGCCAGAGTTAGTGAGCGATACGAAATCGCCGGGCCGGGTGGGACTTCCACCCGGCCTGGCGCGTATCCGAAGCGGAAAAACGAGACAAAGGAGACGCCATGACCGTCGCAGGACACCCCGAGGACACGGGTGGGACAGAGAGCACCAGCGATACGGGGATCACACGAGCAACCGGAATCACCGGCGGGACAACAGCGCGCGAGGTGATGACCCCGGACTGCCAATGCGTCAGATCCAGTGACACGGTACTGACGGCGGCGCGGAAGATGGCCGAACTCGATGTCGGCGCACTGCCGATCTGCGGGGAGGACAACAAGCTCAAAGGCATGCTGACCGACCGCGACATCGTGGTGAAAGTGGTCGCGCAGCGCAAGGATCCGATCGGGATCGACGCCGGCGATCTGGCCGACGGCGTCCCGGTGGTGGCCCAGGCCGACGACGATGTGGAGCGGGTGCTGCAGCTGATGGCCGACCATCAGGTCCGGCGGCTGCCGGTGATCGATCACAACGAGCTGGTGGGCATCATCGCCCAGGCCGATATCGCCCGCATACTGGAACACCGGGCCTCCGGCGAAGTCGTGGAAGCGATTTCACAGGAGTGACCCGGTGTTTCGAATAGCGGGCACCGCGCACGCGGGTGCGGCCGAGACTCAGTCCGGCCGCACCCGCGCGGCGATATCCCGCGTGGCGTCGGCCACCCGCTCTCCGCGCTTGCGTGCCGCCCTGGCCTTGCGTCGGGTCGCATAGGCCTTCTCGCGAGTCAGATCGGCCAGCGCCGCACGGTTGTCCTGGGTTCGATCGGCCCAGTCCGCGCCGCGATCACGGGCGATTTCGGCCGCCTGCTCGCCGCGATGGCGTGCGGTCTCGGCCCATTCCTCGGCCAATTCGGCCAGCTGGCCGCCCTTTTCGCGCGCGGTCTCGGCCAACTGCCCGCCCTTGTCGCGGGCGACTTCGGCGAACTGTCCACCCCTGTCACGGGCGACTTCGGCGAACTGTCCACCCCTGTCCCGGGCGACCTCGGCCACCTGCCCGCCCTTGTCGCGGGCGACCTCGGCGAGATGTCCGCCCTGTTCGCGTGCGGTGTCGGCCAGCTGTTCACCGCGATCGCGGACGGTTTCCCAGACCGCCGGCGCGTGCTCGGCGACACCCTCCGCGAGCTGCGCGACCGGGCTCTTGCCGTGGTCGCTCACCCGGCGTGCGGCGCGGCGGGCGCGCCAGCCCAGCGAGGGCTTGCCGCGGGTGTCGGAGGCGGCGATGAGCAGCCCGCCGAGCAGGCTCGCGTCGCGCAGGAACGCGGTCCGCAACGCGCCGCGCCGTTCCCGGTCGGGCTCGTTCCAGAAGTCGTGTTCGGTGAGGGCGACCGGAACCGTGGTGGCGGCCAGCACGATCGACGCCAGCCGGGGCGCCTTGCCCAGCGTGAGCAGCACGCCGCCGCCGATCCGAATGGCCGCGGTGGCGCGCACCACGGTCTCCGGATCGGTGGGCACCTTGGCGGCCACCTGATCCGGCAGCACGCGCTGGCCGCGCTGCACCAGCGTGGCCGTGGATTTCACGCGGTTCTCCGGATTGCTCAGGGTCTCCACGCCGTCCACGATGAACGCGCTGGCCAGGAGCGGATATGCCACACGTCGGAACATGTGAATTCCTTTCTGGGAGAGGCGGATCAGTAATAGTGCGTACGGCCTCCGATCGGGCGTCCGGCGGCACCGAGGATCCACAGCACCGCGCCGACGATCAGCAGGATGATGCCGATGGTGGTCAGAATCGAAATGCCGAAGATGATGCCGCAAATGAGCAGAATCAAGCCCAGGATGATCATGAGAACTCCATGTGTGTGGGCGGTTGTGACAATCCCGCAGTTCCCGGCATGCCGGTGCTGAAACCCGGGTATGCGAGCCGAACCCGGGAAAGGAGTGCCAACCATGCCCGCCGCCGAGCAAACATCCACTTCGAGGCAAACATCCGCCCCCACCCTCGACGATGGCCGCGACGAGACCAATACCGAACGGCTGGATCGCAATTGGAACAGCCTGATGCAGGAGCTGCGCGTGGTGCAGACCGGTGTGCAGTTGCTGACCGGATTCCTGCTGACGCTGCCGTTCCAGAACCGCTTCACCGTCCTGCCGCCGCCCATGAAGTGGCTGTATCTGGGCATCGTCGCCGCCTCGATCGGCGCGACCGTGTGCCTGATCGCACCGGTGGCCGCGCACCGCATGCTGTTTCGCCGCCACCGCATCGACCAGGTGGTGACCGCGGCGCACCGCTACGCGCTGGCGGGACTGGGCCTGCTGGGTCTGGCCCTCACCGGCGTGGCGATTCTCATTTTCGACACCGTCGCCGGTGTTGTCGCGGCCATTGTCGTAGGTGGCGTCGTGGCCTGCCTTTTCGTGTGGGTGTGGCTGGTGCATCCGTGGCGTCAGCGCAGCGGTGAACGCTTCTGACCCGGCCGACGGGGTGGCCGTCGTGCGCGTGCGGTGACAGACTGGGAACAGGTTGAAGACGCAGCCGTCCCCGCTTTTGGGAGGTTAGGCATGTCAACCATTTCCATTGTGCCCAGTCGGCTCGCCGATGAACTTCCGGCGGTAGGGCCGCCTCCCGCATCCGACGCAGCCCACGGGGTCGAGGCCGTGGACTGCCTGGTCGTGCAGGTGGAGGGCGAGCTGGACATCACCGGGCTCGAGTCCTTCCAGCGGGCGCTGTCGTTCGCCATTGCCGGTGGCACGCCGACCGTCGTGGTGGATCTGCGGCGCACGCGCTTTCTGAGCCTGCGCAATGCCTCCGCGCTGGCGGAGGCGATGGACGACGCGTTCGGCGCGGAGGTCGAGACCCGGCTGCTCACCGGCCACCGCCAAATCGAGCGTGCGCTCGAGGTGACCGGCGCGCGGGCGCGGGCGCGGCGCACCGTGCGGCGGCGGCACAGACGGGAAAAGGCGGCGGCACACTAGATCCGGCCGATTCTCGCGGTTGGTGTCGCGGTCTTCCCTGGACAAACGGATAATTCGGGGGTGAGTACAGACGCGGGCGCGGCGGCGGACGAATCTCGGGCTTTCGAGCAGGTCTTCGCCGCGGCGACATCATCATTGCGAGTCGGCGGTTTCCGCTTCTGGTTCGCCGACGAGCGGTGGGAGTGGTCCGACGAGGTGGCGAGGATGCACGGGCACCGGCCCGGTGCGGTGCATCCCACCACCGAGTTGCTGCTCGCCCACAAACACCCCGATGATCGCGAGCACGTGGCCTCGATCATCGCGCGCTCGCGCAGCAATGCCGAACCGTTCTCGAGCCGCCACCGCATTGTGGACACCGGCGGCCGGGTGCACGAGGTCATCGTGGTCGGCGACACCATGATCGACGGCCAGGGGCGGGTCGTCGGGACCTCCGGCTACTACATCGACGTGACCGACACCCTCGCCGAGAACCGCCAGGAAGTCCTCGACGAGACCCTGCCGGAGCTCTACGCCGCCCGCGCGGTGATCGAACAGGCCAAGGGTGTGCTCATGCTCATCTACGGCATCGGCGCCGACCAGGCGTTTCGCGTGCTGACCTGGCGTTCGCAGGAGACCAATACCAAGCTGCGGGCCCTGGCGGCGCAATTGCTGTCCGAGCTGCCGGTCCTCGCCGACGACGCGGGCACGCTGCGCACCCGTTTCGACCACCTGCTGCTGACCGTTCACGAACGCGTACAACGCAATTGACACCGTCGGTGTTTCTTCCGTACATCGCCGGGTATGCGGTGGTCGGAAGCGGATTTGGGATGTAGGCGGTATCTATGGTGGTGACTGATGACCGGACTGCCGCGGCGTGCGAGATCCGAGGGTAATGGGCTGCCGCATTTCGACGTGTTGCACGATAGGGAAGTGGACAGGTTCATCGACGAGTCCGAATCGGCGTGGAATTCCCGCTCGGGTGAGCTGGATGTGCGTGTCCCGGCCCGCCTCGAGCAACTGTCGATGCTGCGGGCCGTCACCGAAACCATCATGCTGACAGCGGATTTCACCATTGATGTGGTGGTGGACGTGCGGGTCGCGCTGGACGAGGTGGCCACCGCCATGATCTTGTCCGCGGTGCCGGGTGCGAGCGTGGACTGTCGGTTCCGCTACGACGGGCATCAGGTGGCCGTGGAGGTGTCGTCGGTGTTGGAGTCCGATGGAGCGCTGGAGGGTAACAGTTTCGGCCGGAGTTTTCTCGAGACATTGACAGATTCCATGGATTCTGCCGCCGAAGCGTTCAATGACGCGCTGGGTGGGTACCCCGTAGTCGTGCACCTGAGCCGACTACGGAGTGAGGACGATGACAGGTGACAGCTATGACGACATCGAACCGCTGCTGAAGAAACTGGCGATTGCGGTAGAAACCAACGATCCGGCCCGGGACCGGCTGCGGGATGAAGCCATCGACCGCTGCCTACCCTTGGCCGAGCACATCGCACGCAAATTCTCCGGTCGCGGCGAGCCCTACGAGGACCTCCTGCAGGTGGCCCGGCTGGGGCTGGTCGTCTCGATCGACCGCTTCGACGTGGAACGCGGGTCGCGCTTCCTGTCCTTCGCGGTACCCACCATCATGGGCGAGGTGCGCCGCTATTTCCGCGACGCCACCTGGGCCGTGCGGGTGCCGCGCCGGATCAAGGAGATCCAGTTGCGCCTCGGCAGCACCATCGAGAAGCTGTCGCAGCGGTTGGGTCGCATGCCCAATGCCGGTGAGATCGCCGCGGAGATAGGCGTGGACCGCGCCGAGATCACCCAGGCCATGTTGGCCGCCAACGGGTATCAGAGTTCCTCGCTGGAGGCGGCGATGCCCGACGGTGGCGACAATGCCCCGCTGTCGCTGCTGGACGCGCTCGGCACGGACGAACCGAAATACGAACTGGTAGAGCAATACATGGCAGTTCGCCCCCACGTGGAGAACCTGCCCGAACGGGAGCGTCAGGTGCTGATCCTGCGCTTCTTCGAGGGCAAGACGCAGGCGCAGATCGCCTCGCAGTTGGGTGTCTCCCAGATGCACATCTCGCGCATCCTCACCAAAACCCTCACCGGGTTGCGGGAAGAGGCGTTGAAGGACTGAGGATTTCCTCCCCCGGCGTGTAGCCGTCCCGGTCGTGGGTATGGCGGTGCGGAGACCGCAGGAACGCCGGGAGAGGAGCCCGCATGGACGGCGCATCGAACGACAAACAGCGGCAATTGGACTCGTACCGGGTCGACCGCCGCGACGGCTACCTGACCACCCAGCAGGGCGTCCGGGTGGACAGCACCGACGACGCGCTGACCGTGGGTGAGCGCGGCCCCACTCTGCTCGAGGACTTCCACGCGCGCGAGAAGATCACTCATTTCGACCACGAGCGAATCCCCGAGCGGGTGGTGCACGCGCGCGGCGCGGGGGCCTACGGGCATTTTCGGCCCTACGGCAACTGGCTCGAGCGGTACACCACCGCGCGCTTCCTCGCCGATCCGAGCGTGGAAACCCCGGTGTTCGTGCGGTTTTCGACCGTCGCCGGATCGCGGGGTTCCGCCGACACCGTGCGCGACGTGCGCGGGTTCGCGACCAAGTTCTATACCGCCGAAGGCAATTACGACCTGGTCGGCAACAACTTCCCGGTGTTCTTCATCCAGGACGGCATCAAGTTCCCCGACTTCGTGCACGCGGTGAAACCCGAGCCGCACAACGAGATTCCGCAGGCCGCCTCCGCGCACGACACGCTGTGGGACTTCGTGGGCGAGCAGCCCGAGACGTTGCACGCCATCATGTGGCTGATGTCGGATCGCGCGCTGCCGCGCAGCTTCCGGATGATGCAGGGTTTCGGGGTGCACACCTTCCGGCTCGTGGATCGTTCCGGGAATGCGACTTTCGTGAAATTCCACTGGACGCCGAAGCTGGGCGTGCACTCGCTGCTGTGGGACGAATGTCAGCAGATCGCCGGACACGATCCGGATTTCCATCGGCGCGACCTGTGGGACAGCATCGAGGCCGGACAGTTCCCGGAATGGGAGCTGGGCGTGCAGCTGATTCCGCAGGACCACGAGTTCGCCTACGACTTCGATCTGCTCGACGCGACGAAACTCGTTCCCGAGGAAGAGGTTCCGGTGCGGGCCGTCGGGTCGATGGTGCTGGACCGGAATCCGGACAACTTCTTCGCCGAGACCGAGCAGGTGGCCTTCCACACCGCGAACCTGGTGCCCGGCATCGACTTCACCGACGATCCGCTGCTGCAGCTGCGCAACTTCTCCTACCTCGACACCCAGCTGATCCGTTTGGGCGGACCGAATTTCGCGCAGCTGCCGATCAACCGGCCCGTCGCCGACGTGCGCAACCATCAGCAGGACGGCTACGGCCAGCACGCCATTCCGCGCGGTGAGGCCGCCTACACCAAGAACACCATCGGCGGCGGCTGCCCGATGATCGCCTCGGAGGGCGCCATGCGGCACGTGGCCGAACCGCTGTACGGCACGCCGGTGCGCGGGCGGGCCGAATCCTTCCGCGAGTACTACCGGCAGCCGCGCATGTTCTGGCGCAGCATGTCCGAGCCCGAGGCGGACCATATCGTGTCGGCCTTCGCCTTCGAATTGGGCAAGGTGACGCGCCCGGCCATTCGGACCCGGGTGGTCGAGCGGCTGGCGAGCATCGATCCCGATCTGGCGGTGCGGGTGGCGGCCGAGCTCGGACTCCCGGCCGTCGCCAATGGTTCCGACCCCTCCGACGCGGTGATCTCGCCCGCGCTGTCGCAGCTGACCAAGGCGGTGGGCACGGTCGCCACGCGCAAGGTGGCGATCCTGACCGCCGACGGGGCCGACGGCATCGGGGTGCGCACCGTCGCCGCGTGGCTGAGCGGACGCGGTGCGGTGCCGGAAGTCATCGCCCCGCACGGTGGTTCGGTGACCGAGCACGGGGACACCAACGAGATGCTCACCGTGGACAAGTCGCTGTCGACCGTCTCGTCGGTGCTCTACGACGCGGTGATCGTGGCCGGTGGGCCCGACGCCGCCGACACCCTGATTCGGGCCGGTGCCGCGGTGCATTTCGTGCTCGAGGCGTTCAAACACGCCAAACCCATCGGCGGCTTCGGGGCCGGGCTGACGGTGCTGCGCACGGCCGGCATCGCCGGGCATCTGCCCACCGATACCGATCTGGCCGTGGAGAACGGGGTGGTCATCACCTCGGCCGCCGGGAACCGGGTGCCGGAGAAGTTCGTCGAGCTGTTCGCCGAAGTGCTTGCCCGCCACCGGGTCTGGCGTCGCCGCACGGCCGTCGTACCCGCCTAGCGGCAGACCTCACGACGCCACGGTCCGGCCTTCCCGCTCGCCTGCTCGGCCGGATCGTGGCCACCGGGGCCGCGCGGATCGGCCATCCGCGCGGCCCATTCCCCTTCAGCGACGGAGTTCACCATGGGTTTGCAGCTGTTCACCGGTCCTCGCGCGGCCCTCGCCCGGGTACTGGCGGTCGGGGCCGTGCTCGCGCTGCCCGCGTGCGCCGATCAGGACGGCGTGCTCGCGCCCTCATCCACGCCCCCATCGGTGTCGCACAGTGCCGTTCCGACGAGCCCGGGCGAGTTGGTGCCGCCGCAGAATTCGCGGTCGGTGTCCGCGCCGTCGGCGATCTCACCGGCGCAATTGCGGCACAAGACCTGTACGGACCTGCTGCCGCGAATGGAGCGTTTGCGGTCGAGTTCCGGGCAGCAGGCGGTGGATCAGGCGGTCGCCGATGCCATCGCGAACTTTCCCAATACCGCGGACTGGTCGGTGCTCACGCCGGAACAGCAGCAGGCCGCCGTGGATGGGGCGCATGACTCCGGCACCGGCAAATGCTGATCCGGCACCGGTAAGTGTTGACTCGACGATGGGAGCGCCGGCATGGCGACGATCAATCCGATTCGGCTCCAGAAATTCCTGTGCGGCACCGACTATCCGTGCAAGCGCGACGAGCTCGTGCGCATCGCCCGCGACAATGGGGCCGACGCGACCATTCTCGAACGGCTGCAGCAGATCCCGGACCGGAACTATGAGGGGCCGCAGGCGGTGAGCCGGGCGGTGGCGCGGTGAGTCGGACGGTGGCGCGCTGATTCGGTGCGTCGGCGGCTCAGTAAGGATGGCGGCGAAGAGATTTCGTCGCCGGTCCCTCGAGCAGGGTGCCGTCGGGGGCGAAGCGAGAGCCGTGCAGCGGGCAGTCCCATGTGCATTCGGCGGAGTTCCAGCGCACGATCCCGTAGAGGTGCGGGCAGACTGCCGAGACCGAGACGGTGTTGCCGTCCACGGTGGAGGTTGCCGTGGGGGAGAGCGGGCGGCGGTCCACCACACCGGAGCCCTCCGGCGGGAACGGCTCGCCGCCGCCGAACGCGACGCGCGCCCAGCCGGACGAAAGCTGCAGGGCCACAGAGCCGTTCGCGGCGATCGTGGCCGGCAGCGAGGTGTAGTCGGCGACCCGCCAGCTGGCCATCGCGCCCGCCCAGTACGGCGTCTTGCCGGTGATCCGGCCCGCGAGGGCCAGACCGGCCGCGACGGCGTTGGTCAGCCCCCATTTGGCGTAACCGGTGGCCACGAGGATGCGATCCTGGCCCGGCAGCAACGGGCCGACATAGGGGAGCTCTCCGGCCGGGTGATAGTCCTGCGCGGACCAGGTCGCCAGGGGTTCGGCCGCACCGAAAGCGCGCTCGGTCCACTCGATCAGGTCGCGCACCCGATCCGCGGTGTCGCCGTCGCGGCCCACCACGTGGCCGTTGCCGCCGACCAGCAGGATGTCGCCGTCGGGATCGGGGACCTGGCGGAGCGAGCGGGTGGGCTCACCGGCGCTGAGGAACATGCCGGGCGGAATCGGCGTGGACGGCCGGAATGCCGCCAGATACGACCGCTGCGGCACCAATCGGGCGAAGAAGCCGCCGCGATCGAGAATCGGTGTGCCGGTGGCCAGGACGACCGTTCCGGCGCTGATCGGACCGTGCTCGGTGTCGATGAGGTGATCGCCGTCCTTGCCGGAGCGCACGCCGGTCGCGCGGGTGGATTCGAAGATCTGCACCCCGTGCGATTCGATATCGACGGCCAGCGCCGCGAGCAGCGTCATCGGATTCAGCTGCGCCTGCACGGACAGCCGCACCGCGGCGTGCACCGGGAACGGCAGGTCGAGCCGACCGAGCAGATCCGTCTGCAGCCCGGCCTCGCGCAGCACCCGATGCTCGGTGCGCACCGCCGCGACCTCCCGCTCGGACTGGGCGTAGGTGTAGGCGTCGGTGACCTGCACCGGCACCCCATTGGTCTCGCAGTAGTTCAGAAGCCATTGCTGCCCAACGGCATTCGCGTCCAGATACATGCGCAGCGCGTCATTGGAGTGGCGTCGGCGGATCTGCTGTCCGCGCACGCCCTGCAGCAGGCTCACCTTCGCGGTGCTGGCCCCGGTGGTCCCGTCACCGATGCGGCGGGCCTCGAGGACGGCGACATCGACACCGCTCTGCGCGAGCAACAGCGCCGTCGTCAATCCGGTCAGCCCGCCGCCGAGCACGACGACGTCGAACCGGCCGCCCGGGGTGAGCCGCAGGCGGGCCGGTCGCGGTATATCGGTGTGCCACAGAGGTTTCATAGCCCGGGCATAACCGCACCCGAGCCGCTGAAACGCTACTCGCCGACGGCCACCCGGGGTTGGTGTTCCTCCTGCGTGTCCTGCCAGGCGCGATAGCGACGATGTTCGATGACGACCCAGGTGAAGCCGACCGCGAACGCGATCAATGCCAATCCGGTGCCGGTGAACGGGCCCGGTCCGGTGTCGAGATCACCGAAGGTCGAGGCGAGGGTGAGGACTCCCGCCAGCAGCAGGGTCAGGCCCGGCCAGCCGACCCCGTCGAGAACCGTGTCGGGAGCCGTGTCCGGGGCCTGGTGAATTGTGTTGCAGTGCTTCATCGGTGGGAACTCCTCCAGCTCTAACTGACCGTCGTTCTCCGGTAGGTCCGCCTGTGCACCAGAGCTGGGGTACCCGCCGCGGGGACGACTCATTCCCGAAGGCGCGCGGTTTGGCGTGTCGGGGCGCGGGTAGGCGATCGATGTCCACACAGTCGATCGTGAGGAGAGCACGATGCCAACCACCGAGGAGACCGGCCAGTTCACCGGGACACAGGACAAGGACTACAACCTCATCTGGTTCACCGAATCCTGTCTGAGCAATGCGCTGCGCATGGAGATGTACTCGCGCGACGCCGAACGGGCCGGGGACAGCGAGCTGGCGGAGTTCTTCCGCCGCGCGCAGGGCGAGAGCCAAAAGGGGGCCGAGCAGGGGAAAGCCTTGCTACGCAGCCGCTTGACCGGGGAACTGGGCAATACCGGGCAGCACTGAGAAACCGGGTGGCACCGAGATGACACCCGCCGACGCGGGGGCCGGGACCCGGCTGGGTTTGCCCGCGGCCATCACCGCGGCGCTGTTCGACCTCGACGGGGTACTGACCAGCACGGCCGCCCTGCACGAACGCGCCTGGAAGCAGGTTTTCGACGAATTCCTCGAAACGCGCTGCGGGCCAGGATTTCAGCCGTTCACCGAGCGCGACTACGTATCCCATGTCGACGGCCGACCCCGGCTCGACGGTGTCCGGGAGTTTCTGAAGTCCCGCGACCTCAGCGTGCCCGAGGGCAAGGACGGCGATTCCGAGGAATGGACCGTGCACGGTATCGGGGCGCGCAAGGACCGACTGCTGAAGTCGATGATCGAACACGATGGCGTGCACGTGTATCCCGGGTCGGTGGACTATCTGTCGGCGGTGCGCGCGGCCGGGCTGCGGATCGGCGTGGTGTCGTCCTCGGCCAATGCCGCCGCCGTGCTGCGCGCCGCCGAACTATCGGAGTTCGTCGAGGTGCGCATCGACGGGGAGACCTTCGCTCGGCGCGGGCTGCGTGGTAAGCCCGCGCCGGACGGATTCCTGGTCGCCGCAACCGAATTGGGGGTCGCGCCGCCGCACGCGGCGGTGTTCGAGGACGCGGTCGCCGGGGTCGCGGCCGGGCGCGCGGGCGCGTTCGGATTCGTGGTCGGGGTCGAGCGGCACGACGACGAGGACCATGCCGAGGCCCTGCGGACGGCGGGAGCGCACGTGGTGGTGCCGGATCTGGCGGAACTGATGGAGTCTTGATGGACGGCACGGGATTCGAGGTGTCGCCTTGGGAATTGCGGTGGTGCGGGCTGGATCTCGACGCGCTGCCGCGCACCGAATCGATCTTCGCGCTGTCGAACGGGCACCTGGGTTTGCGGGGGACGCTGGAGGACGGGGAGCCGGTCGGAATGCCGGGGACCTACCTCAACGGGTTCTACGAATCGCGGGTGCTGCCGTACGCCGAAGTGGGGTTCGGGTATCCCGAGCACGGGCAGACCATTGTGAACGTGGCCGACGGCAAGATCATTCGGCTGCTGGTGGAGGACGAGCCGATGGATCTGCGCTACGGGCGGACCGTGGCGCACGAGCGGGTGCTGGACTTTCGGTCCGGGACGCTGCGGCGGGAGACGGTATGGAATTCACCGACCGGTCGGTGCGTGAAGATTCGTTCGGAGCGACTGGTGTCCTTCACCGAGCGGGCAGTGGCGGCCATCCGGTACGTCGTCGAGCCCATGGACGGCGATCTCGAACTGGTCGTGCAATCGGATCTGCTGGTGAACGAGCCCATAGCGCCGGTGGCGGGCGACCCGCGCCGGGCCGCCGCGCTGGACCGGCCGCTCGAGTCCGAGCAGTACGCCACCGGTGACCTGTCGGCGGTGCTGGTGCACCGCACCCGGCGGTCCGAGCTGCGCATGGCGGCGGGAATGAATCACGAACTCGAGGTCCGCGACACGCCGAGGTGCACCGTGCACGCGGAGGCGGACCTCGGGCGGGTGACCTTCGCCGCGGATGTGGCGCGGGGAGATCGGTTGTGCCTCACCAAGTTTCTGGCCTACGGCTGGTCCGGGCGGCGGTCCGCGCCCGCCTTGCGCGCGCAGGTGGAGGCGGCGCTGGCGGCGGGAATGGAGATCGGGTGGGATGGGCTGCTGGCCCGGCAGCGCGACTACCTCGACGACTTCTGGGCGCGGGCCGATATCGAACTCGACGGCGATCCCGAGCTCCAGCAGGCGGTGCGGTTCGCCTTGTTCCATGTGCTGCAGGCGGGGGCGCGCGGGGAGGCCCGGGCGATACCCGCCAAGGGGTTGACCGGACCCGGATACGACGGACATGCGTTCTGGGACACCGAGACCTACGTCCTGCCGGTACTCACCTACACCATGCCGATGGCCGCGCGCGACGCCCTGCGCTGGCGGCACGCCACCCTCGATCAGGCGCGACGGCGCGCGGCCGAATTGGGGCAGGCGGGCGCGATGTTCCCGTGGCGATCCATCAATGGCGACGAGGCCTCGGGGTATTGGCCCACGGCCACCGCCGCCGTCCACGTCAATGCCGACATCGCCGACGCCACCGCCCGATATCTCACCGCCACCCGGGACGAGGAGTTCGAAACCGACTGCGGTGTCGAGCTTCTCGTCGAGACCGCGCGGCTGTGGGCGAGCCTGGGGCACCTGGAATCGGACGGGTACCGCATCGACGGGGTCACCGGGCCCGACGAGTACTCGGCCCTGGCGGACAACAACTTCTACACCAATCTGCTGGCCCAGCGGAATCTGCGGGAGGCGGCCGAGGTGTGCCTGCGCCGCCTCGACGTCGCCGCGCGACTGGACGTGTCGGCGGGGGAGATCACCCGGTGGCAGGAGTACGCGGATGCCATGGTGCTGCCGTTCAACCCGGAACTCGGGGTGCACGAGCAGTCCGAGGGGTTCACGCGGTATGCCTGTTGGGATTTCGACGCCACACCGGAAGAGAAGTATCCGCTGCTGCTGCACTATCCCTACTTCGACCTGTACCGGCTGCAAGTGGTCAAGCAGGCCGACCTGGTGCTG
The DNA here is from genome assembly GCF_035818515.1 of Nocardia sp. CDC153. Lineage (NCBI taxonomy): Bacteria > Bacillati > Actinomycetota > Actinomycetes > Mycobacteriales > Nocardiaceae > Nocardia > Nocardia sp. CDC153. The sequence continues at coordinate 150,973 of NZ_JAYKYU010000006.1, forward strand.
GCAATGTACCTGTGCCCCAATGCGTTCGATTCCGAGCAGAAGGCACGCGACTTCACCTACTACGAGGCCTTGACCGTCCGCGACTCGTCGCTGTCGGCCTGTGTGCAATCCGTCCTCGCCGCCGAAATCGGCCATCTCGGCCTGGCCTACGACTATTTCGCCGAGGCCGCGCTCACCGATCTGCACGACCTGCACAACAATGTCGACGCCGGACTGCACATCGCCGCCCTCGCCGGGACCTGGCTCAGCTGTGTCGGCGGCTTCGGGGGCTTCCGCGATCACGACGACCATCCGAGCTTCGCACCCCGCATTCCGCGGGTCCTCGACCGCCTGTCGTTCCGAATCCTCTGGCGGGACAGCCACATAGGCGTGGACATCACCTGCGCGTCCACCACCTACCGCCTGCTGTCGGGCGATCCCGTCGCACTCACCCACCACGGCACCACGCACAAACTCACCGACGCCCCGTTGACCCTCGACAACCCGCCCGCCCCGACCCCGCCTCCCGCCACCCAACCGCGCGGCCGGGCCCCGCGCGCCCGGCACTGACCGGCCGTTCTCGGTGAGCCAGCGGCTCACAGCCATCTCACAGTCGGCTCCCCGGATTCCGGCAGCCACGCGCCGATCTAACTCGTATGAGTCCGAATCGGGAGCGAGCGGTGGGGGTTGGTGTGGTCCGGCGTCTGCTGGCGGGGCTGGGTGCGTGCGCGGTCGCGGGCGCGGTGGTGCTGGGCGCACCGGCGATCGCGCACGCGCATCATCCGGAGAGCGTTCCGACCGGGGCGGCCGCCGCGCCGGCGCCCGGTTCCCAGGCGAACGCCCCGCAGACCCCGGTGCCGAGCGCGGCGGCCGCGGCGCAGCTGGCTCAGACCATGCTGGCGGCGGTCGAGGGCGTATCGCCGGGCAGCCGGGTCGGCGTCCAGGTCACCGATATGACCGATGGTGCGACGCTGGTGGGGCTCAATACCGACGAGCAGTTCTACACGGCGTCGGTCGTGAAGTTGCTCATCGCGCTGGATGCCTGCAATGGTCAAGGGTGGCAGCCGGATTCGGTGACGGCGGACCAGGTCTCGCAGATGCTCTCGGCCAGCGACGACGATATCGCCGACGCGCTGTGGGATGCCGATGGCGGCGACGACATCGTGAACCGGATGATCGCGCTCATCGGCCTGGGCGAGACGCAAGCGCCCGCGGACCCGGACCAATGGGGCGAGACGCTGACGACCCCGCACGACGTCGTGACCATCTACCGCTACATCACCACCGTCGTTCCGCAGCCCGCGCGTGGCATCCTGCTCGACGCCCTCGGGAATGCGGGGCAGATCGCCGCCGACGGCACCGACCAGTACTTCGGCATTCCCGACGCCTTGCACGGCGACACCTGGGCCATCAAGCAGGGCTGGATGACCCTGGACACCTCCACCACGCTCGACACCACCGGCCTCGTGGGCACCGACCCCGCGCATCCGCTGCGGTACGCGGTCGTCGTCATGACGTCGCAACCGGCCGATGTCGCCTGGAGCACCGGGGGAGCGGCGCTGACCGCGGCCCTGACCCCGTTGCAATCGGTCCTGATCACAGCCTGAACGGCGTTCGCATGACCCGGTTTCCCGATGCACGACCCGGTTTCACGATGATCGCCGCGTGTATAACGGAGCCTATGCCGGGACAAGAGTTCGCGACTCTGCGCGATCAGGTAGCCGCATTACAGGCCAAGACCATTTCCGCCACCGAACTGCTCGAGCTGAGCATCGAGCGGATCGAGAAGTTCGACGACAAGATCAATGCCGTGGTGGTGCGTGACTTCGACCGCGCGCGAGCGGCCGCCGCGCAGGCCGACGCGGCGCTCGCGCGCGGGGAATCGGCACCGCTGCTCGGGGTCCCGGTGGCGGTGAAGGAATCGTTCAATGTCGCCGGGCTGCCGACCACCTGGGGCTTCCCCGATGCCGAGGGGTGGCAGCCGGAGGCGGACGCGGTGCTGGTGTCGCGGGTCAAGGCCGCGGGCGGTGTGGTGATCGGCAAGACCAATGTGCCGGTGGGACTGCAGGATTGGCAGTCCTACAACGACATCTACGGCACCACCAACAACCCGTGGGACCTGACCCGCTCGCCCGGCGGCTCCTCGGGCGGCTCGGCGGCCGCGCTCGCCGCCGGTTACGTCTCCTTCGCCCTGGGCTCCGACATCGGCGGATCCTTGCGTGTGCCAGCGCATTTCTGCGGCGTCTACGCCCACAAGCCGTCCCGCACCCTGCTACCCGGTCGCGGTCACGTCCCGCCCCGGGTTCTCGTCGTGCCGGCTCCGATCGATCTGCCGGTGGTCGGACCCATGGCCCGCAGCGCCGCCGACCTCACCCTGACCACAGTGCTGCTCGCGGGTCCCGACGAGGTCGAGGCGACGGCCTACCGGCTGACCCTGCCGCCGCCGCGCAGCGTCGACCTCGCCGGGTTCCGGGTGCTGGTCGTCGAGGAACACCCGTTGCTGCCGACCTCGGCCGTCATCCGGCAAGGCATCGATGCCCTGGCCCGCGACCTCGAGCGGGCCGGTGCCACCGTCGCCCGTCACAGTGACCTGCTGCCCAATCTCACGCTGACCGCGAGAACCTATCTCACCCTGCTGATGTCGCAGTTCGGCGCGGACATCCCGCCCGAGGGCTTCCAGGCCCTGCAGGCCGCCGCGGACCGAATCCCCGCCGAGGACGACAGTCTCAACGCCCTCATCCGCCGCTCCTTCGTCCTCACCCACAGCGACTGGGTCAGGGCCGACCGCACCCGCCTGTCCCTGGCCGATCGATTCCGTCACCTGTTCACCGAATTCGACGTCATCGTCTGCCCCATCACCCCCACCCCCGCCTTCCCCCACAACCACACCGATTCGGTCATCGACAACCGCACCCTCGACATCGACGGCACCGAATACCCCTACAACCTCCACCTGGTCTGGGCCAGCATCGCCACCGCCCTGGGCCTGCCCGCCACCGCCGCCCCCATCGGCCGTTCCCCCGAGGGCCTGCCCTTCGGCGTCCAGATCATCGGCCCCTACCTCGAAGACCGCACCCCGCTGCGCTTCGCCGAACTGCTCGAACAACACTTCGGCGGCTTCACCCCACCACCCGCCTTCGCCTGAGGACCTCCTGTTTACCGACGTAGCGCCCGGGTATCGCGATCAATGGCCCGCCCGGGCCCACACGTCGAATTCAGAACGGAGGCCACACGATGGGCATCTACGACGACCGAAGTTACCGCTACAGCACCGTCCGTTACGGCGGTGGCGGCCTCACCCTCCTCATCCTCATCTGGCTCATAGTCGGAGCCGTAGCCGCTGGCCAACGCCACTACTTCGACAACGCCCCCACCAACTGCGCCAGCACCGGCACCGTGGCCGTCACCATCCTCGCCGGTCCCCTCAACTACATGGGCGTCAACCCAAAGATCCACGACTGCAACGTAAACGTCCCGCAACCCAGCCAGTAGTCACTCGGCCGCTCGCCTCGATCTCACCCGTACCGCCTCGAAAAGAGGGGTGGGACAGGTACTCTCGTTGTGATGGGGCAACGTGCGCTGTTCTTGGTGGCATGTATCGTTCTGGCGGCGTGGTGTGCGGTCACCACGCCTGGCAGTGCCACCGCAGATCCTGGGTTACCGCCTGTGGGCGGGGGATTCCTGTGGGGGGTTTCCAGCTCCGGGTATCAGAGTGAAGGGTTTGCGCCGGACAGCAATTGGAGTCGGTACGTGGGGTCGGGGCGGGCCGACAACTATCTGAACTCGGTGGATTTCCTGCATCGGTATGACGAGGACATTCGGCATGCGGCCGATCTCGGGGTGGATGTCTATCGGGTGAGTGTGGAGTGGGCGCGGGTGCAGCCGAGTCCGGGGGAGTGGGACTTCTCGTTCTATGACGCGATGATCGGGCGGATACGGGCGGCGGGGATGCGGCCCATGATTACCTTGGACCACTGGGTGTTTCCGGGGTGGGCGGTCGATCGGGGCGGGTGGCGGAATCCGGGAATGGTGGAGGACTGGCTGACCAATGCTCGGGCCGTGGTGGACCGGTACGCGTCGTTCGATCCGCTGTGGGTCACCTTCAACGAGCCGCTGAACTATGCCGGAAAAGAGCAGGAGATAGGGGATTTGGGCGCGCTCGACGTCGCGCCGATGATCGATCGGATGGTGGCGGCGCATCGGGCGATCTACGACCACATTCACGCGCGACAGCCCGGCGCGATGGTCACCAGCAATCTCGCCTTCACGGCTCTGGGTGCGGCACAGGCGGATTCGTCGTTCATCGACCGGATCGCCGACAAACTCGACTACGTCGGCATCGACTACTACTACGGCGGCTCGCTCAGCAATCCGCCGAATCTGATCGCGGCCCTGACCAACACGGCGTCACCGCTGATCATGGAGCCCGAGGGCATCTATTACGCGCTGCGCCGATACGCCGGAAAGTTCCCGGGGCGACCGCTCTACATCGTGGAGAACGGCATGCCCACCTTCAACGGCTCACCCACCACCGACGGCATCACCCGCGCGGACGACCTGCGCGACACCGTCTACTGGGTCCAGCGCGCCAAGGCCGACGGCATGAACGTCATGGGCTACAACTACTGGAGCATTACCGACAACTACGAATGGGGCAGCTACTCACCGCGTTTCGGCCTCTACACCGTCGATGTCACCACTGACCCCTCGCTGACCCGGCACCCGACCGACGCGGTCGGTGCCTATCGCGACATCACCGCGAACGGCGGTGTCCCCGCGGGCTACGTGCCGACCCGCGCGCCCGCGCTGTGCTCCCTGCAGGACCTGCCCTCCAGCTGTATCAACCCGGTGCGCTGACGCGGCCTCACCACAGCACCGGTCGATACTGCCGCGGCACAGCGTCATTGGCGGCGGCGATGTAGTCGATGACATGCAGCAGATCGGGATAGACCCGATGGGCGAGACCGCTCGTCTCCGCCGTCGCGGGCACCAGATCCGGAATCAGCATGCAGCGCAGGCCCGCCGCGTGCGCGGCACGCAGACCATTGGGTGAATCCTCGCAGGCCAGCGTGAGTTCCGGAGCCGTGTCCAGCGCCGCCGCGGCGGTCAGATACGGCTCCGGATGCGGTTTGCCCCGCCGCACATCCTGACGGGTGACGATCGCGTCGAACCGCTCCCACAGACCCACCGCCCGCAGATGATGCCGGGTGCGGTCCCGATTCGAGGAGGTCGCGATGGCGCGGGGGAGCCCGCGCTCGTCCAGCTCGTCGAGCAGTTCGGCGACACCCGGTTTCGTGGCGAGACGGCCCTCGTCGACCAGCCGGGCGATGACGGTCTCGTGCCGGGCGAAGAACTCGTCCAGCGGAAACCCCGGCCCGAAGGCCGCGGCCGCCAACTCCCGGCAGCGGTCGGCGGGCATGCCGATCAGACTGTGGCAGAACTCCCGAGAGAGCTCGAACCCCAATTCACCGCCCGACACCGCAAGCGATTCCACCGCCAGCCGCTCGGAATCCAGCAACAGCCCGTCCATATCGAAAACAACGGCCCGAACCGGCTTCTCGTACGCATCCATGCCCGCAACCTCGTCCACGCTCATGCCACCCGCCCAACGAATTCCGGCCGCAGCCGCCGCTCGATCACCTCGGACACATTGTCGCGGATCAGCTCGGTCAACGCGTCGCCCACCTCCTGCTGCACATGGCCCAAATGCGGCAGCACACCGAAAATATCGGTGCGCGCGACGAATGCGCGGGCCCGCCGATGCGGATCGGGAATCGCCGCCAACCGCGCGAGCTCGGCCGCCCGCGGATCAATGATCTGCCCCGGTGCCTTCGGCGTTCCGCACAGATCGAACCAGTGAATCCACGCCGCGATCAACAGAATAGCGGCGGGCGTCGGCCGCCCCGCGGCGAGATTCTCACGCATGGCCGCGGTGACCCGCGGCAGCATCTTGTCCGAGCCATTGCGCCCCACCCGCGTCATCTCGTGGCGAATATCGGGATTGCGGAAGCGCCGCATCAGATCTCGCACGGTGCGCTGCAATTCGGTCTCCGCCAAGGTCAGGGTCGGCCCCTGCTCGTACAGCATGAACTGCCGCGCCAACGCACTCAGCGCCGGATCCGCACTCGCCTCGGCAATGGTCGAATACCCGGCCAACGCGCCCACATAGGCCAACAACAGATGAGTTCCATTGAGCAGCCGCAGTTTCGCCAATTCATGGCCCGTCACATCGCCCACGTAATCCGCCCCGACCAGATCCCAGCGCGGGCGCTCACCCTCGAAATTCTCGATGGTCCACGTCATGAACGGTTCGGCCGACACCTGCGCGCGATCATCGACCCCACCCAGCCGGGTCCGCGCCGCCGCATCGTCGGTGTCCGCACCGGAGGCCACAATGCGATCCACCACACTGCACGGGAATTGCACATTGCGCCCGATCCAATTCGCCAGCCGATCATCGCGCAGGGCCGCGAAATCCAAGACCGCACTGCGCAATTGCCGCCCATTGGCCGACAGATTGTCGCAACTGATCACCACCGGCGGCGTCCCGCCCCGCCGCCGCACCGCGGCCAGCCCGCCCACCAGCATCCCGATGGCCGTGCACGGCTTCGCGCTGCACCGCAGATCGTGGCGCACCGGATCGCTGCCCGAATCCAGCCGCCCGCTCGGCGCGAGGCAGTACCCGCCGGTGGTGACGGTGAGCGTCACGATCCGCACCCGCGGATCGGCCACCCGCCGCACCACCCCGATCCGATCCGACGGCGCGTGCACCGCCGCGGTGATCGCGCCGACCACTTCCGCCCGCACTACGCCCTCATCGCGCAGCAGGGTGGTGTAGAGGTTGTCCTGCGCCCGCAGCGCCCCGACCACATCGGGCCGGGACATGGCGACCGTCGAAATCCCCCAGCGCCGATCCCCGGTCGCGCTCATGGCGTGCTGGGTGATCAGCGCCTGATGCGCGCGATGAAACGCACCGCACCCCAGGTGCACGATGCCGGTGCCCAAACTGCCGGGGGTGAACGGCGGCCGGGTGACATCCTCCGGCAATCCGCGCAACGCCCCGACGCCCAACCGCGGCGAAAGACCCGCGGATCCAAACGAATTCGAATTGCTGTACATACCGAGTCCTCCGGGAGCATTCGGAATGATCAGGGATGAATGCGACCGATCGACATTGAACCCGGTGCAGATTCCGAATCTAGGACAGGTTTTCGGAAAGATCGACACCACTTTCGGTATCCAAACGTGTACGGTCCATCACACGATTTCCGGCAGTGGCCGTAGAGATTTCGTAAATGCGCACCTGAAAAGCGGAGAAAGGCGTAGAGCCGCTATTCGGATTTTTCGGACGTCGGTTCTTTTCCTTAAAGAACCCACAGAGATTGCACCGTCAACCGATTCCGATCGGCCATCCGGACGTCACGCCGAGTTACTGCGGAGTTTCCTCGACGCTCGAGTTCGCGGCCGCGAGCGATTCGGCGGCCCGGCGCGCGATGGTCTGCGCCTGCCGCACCTGCGCCTCCGGATGGGCGGTGCGCTGCGCCAGCGCGATCTGAATCCGGTCGAAGGCGACACCCGCGTCGGCGGCGGCGCGCCGCAGGGCCGACTGCTGGAAGTCGATTTCGTGGTACTCGAGCTCGAGATCGGAATACCGTTGCCGCAGATCGGTGATGTGGTCGATGACCGCGGCCGCTTCCTGGGTGGTCAGCACCAGCCGCGGATGCTCCTCACCTGCGAGAAGCGCCTCGGCGGCGGCCTCGGCCCAACGCGCGTGCAGGACGTCGAGAACGTCGGCCAATCGGATCGCCTCCCACGCTGCTGGTGGCCTCGGACAATAGTTTTTCAAGATATACGTGCCAGTAACCCCCTACTGCGGTGTACCTGCGCGTAGCAGACGTGCAGACTACCTGGCACCGGCAGTCGTAACCGCAAGCGACTGGCGCAGGGCTAGGAAGAGGAAGGAACCGGCAAGTGTTCAGTCGCATCGCCATCGTGAACCGGGGAGAGGCCGCCATGCGGCTCATCCACGCGGTCCGGGATCTGGCCGCAGAAACTGGCCGCCCGATCGAAACCGTAGCTCTCTACACCGATGTCGACAGAAACGCGACCTTCGTGCGCGAGGCCGATATCGCGTACGACCTGGGTCTCGCGTCGGCACGTCCGTATCTGGACCTGAAGGTCCTCGAAAAGGCGCTCAAGGCGACCAAGGCCGATTCCGCCTGGGTCGGTTGGGGTTTCGTCGCCGAGGACCCCGCCTTCGCGGAACTGTGCGAGCAGATCGGTGTCACGTTCATCGGCCCCGATCCGGAGGCCATGCGCAAGCTCGGCGACAAGATCGGCGCGAAGCTGATCGCCGAGGAGGTCGGCGTGCCGGTCGCGCCGTGGAGCCGCGGCGGGGTCGACACCGTCGAGGCCGCCGTCGCCGCCGCCGCGGAGATCGGCTACCCGCTCATGCTCAAGGCCACCGCCGGTGGCGGCGGTCGCGGCATCCGCATGATCACCAATGAGGCCGAACTCGTCGAGGCCTATGAACGCACCCGCCAGGAGGCCGCGCGCGCCTTCGGCTCCGGTGTCGTCTTCCTCGAGCGCCTGGTCACCGGCGCCCGCCACGTCGAGGTCCAGGTGATCGCCGACGGTCAGGGCACCGCGTGGGCGCTGGGCGTGCGCGACTGCTCGGTGCAGCGCCGCAATCAGAAGGTCATCGAGGAGTCGGCCTCCCCGGTGCTGCGTCCCGAGCAGGTCGCCGAGCTCAAGGCGTCGGCCGAGCGGCTCGCGGTCAAGGTCGGCTACCGCGGCGCGGCCACCGTCGAATTCCTTTACCACCCCGGCGAGGAGCTGTTCGCCTTCCTCGAGGTGAACACCCGTCTGCAGGTCGAGCATCCGATCACCGAGTCCACCACCGGATTCGACCTGGTGCGCGCCCAGCTGCTGGTCGCCTCGGGGGAGAAGCTGGTGGGCGAGCCGCCCGCCGAGCGCGGCCACGCCATCGAGGCCCGCCTCAATGCCGAGGATCCCGACCGCGACTTCGCGCCCGCCCCGGGCCGCATCGCGCGCCTGGACCTGCCCGCCGGTCCCGGCATCCGCGTGGACACCGGTGTCAGCGAGGGCGACACCATCCCCGCCGACTTCGACTCCATGATCGCCAAGATCATCGCCTACGGCCGCGACCGCGACGAGGCGCTGGGCCGCCTGCGCCGCGCCATGGGCCAGACCCGCGTGGTCATCGAGGGCGGCGCCACCAACAAGAGCTTCGTCCTGGACCTGCTCGACCAGCCCGAGGTGATCGACGGCAGCGCCGACACCGGCTGGATCGACCGCGTGCGCGCGCAGGGCCGTTTGGTCTCGCACCGCCACTCCGCCATCGCGCTCATCGTCGCCGCCATCGACGCCTACGAGGAGGAGGAGCAGAGCGAGCGGTCGCGGCTGCTGTCCACCGCCGCCGGTGGCCGCCCGCAGGTGCAGCACGAGAGCGGACGCCCGCTCGACCTCAAGCTGCGCGGCGTCGGCTACCGGGTGCGGGTGGCCCGCATCGGCGCCGACCGCTTCCGCGTCGGGCTCGAGGCGGGCGGCGAAATCCGGGCCGCCGACGTGGATTTGGTGCGTTTCGACCGCCACACCGGTCAGGTCGTGGTGAATGGCACCCGCTTCCGGGTGACCGCGGGCGCGCACGGCCCGATCCACGCCGTGGATGTCGACGGCGTCATGCACCGTGTCAGCCGCGACGAGGGCGGCGTGGTCCGCTCGCCCGCGCCCGCGCTGGTGGTCGCGACCCCGCTCGAGGTCGGCGCGGAGGTCGAGGCGGGCGCACCGGTGCTCGTGCTCGAGTCCATGAAGATGGAAACCGTGCTGCGCGCGCCCTTCCGGGCTCGCCTGAAGGAATGCGCGGTGTCGGTCGGTTCCCAGGTGGAGACCGGTGCGCCGCTGCTGCGGCTGGAGCCGCTCTCCGATGAGGAGGACGACGCCGCCACCGAGACGACCGAATCGGTCGAACTGGATCTGCCGGGCCGTCCGGCGCCGGTGCGTCCGGAAGAGGGTCTGGCCCGCAGTCTCGAGGATCTGCGCGGCTTGCTGCTGGGCTTCGACGTCGACCCGCACGACGAGCGCCGCGTGCTCGACGACTACCTGGCCGTGCGCCGGGTCGCCATCGAGGACAACCGCCGCCCGCTGGCCGAAGAGGTCGAACTGATCCAGGTCTTCGCCGATCTGGCCGAGCTGAGCCACAATCGCCCCTCCGGCGATGACGGCAAGGCCGGGGTGCACAGTGCCCGCGAGTACTTCCACACCTACCTGCAGAGCCTGGATGTCGAGCGGGCCGGGCTGCCGGAATCGTTCAAGACCAAGCTCGCCGCGGCCCTGGGCCACTACGGCATCACCGAGCTGGATCGTTCGCCCGAACTCGAGGCCGCGGTCTTCCGGATCTTCCTGGCCCAGCAGCGTCCGTCCGGCACCGTCACGGTCATCACCGCGCTGCTGCGCGAGTGGCTGAGCGAGCCGGTCCCGGACCGCGTGCTGCGCGAGCCCGTCGGCCTGGCGCTCGAGCGTCTGGTTGCCGCCACCCAGGTGCGCATCCCGGTGATCGCCGATCTCGCGCGTGGCGTCGTGTACGCCTGGTACGGCCACCCGCTGCTGCGTCGCAACCGTGCCCGCGTCTACACCAATGTCCGCAAGCACCTGAGTTTCCTCGACGCGCAACCGGATACGCCCGATCGCGCCGAGCGCATCGCCGATATGGTGCGCAGCACCGAACCGCTGGTGCGACTGCTCGGTCAGCGCCTGGTGCGCGGCCGCGTCGACAACACCGTCATGCTCGAGGTGCTGACCCGCCGCTACTACGGCAACAAGGATCTCGCGTCGGTGCGGGTCCAGCAGGCCGGTGGCTGCTCGTTCGTCGTCGCCGAGCGTCGGGGCGTGAGCCTGGCGTCGGCCGCGGTGAGCTTCGACTCGCTGGGCACCGTGGTGCGCGGGCTGGGCGAATTGGCCAGTGGCGCTTCGTCGGTCGAGGCCGACATCTACCTGAGCTGGGAACGCCAGCCCGAGGACTTCGACGCCATGGCCTCGGCCCTGCAGGATGTCCTTGCCACCCAGTCGCTTCCGAACCAGGTGCACCGCATCACCTGCACGGTGGCGGGCAGCGGCGGCGCGGTCATGCACCACCACTTCACCTTCCGCCCGACCACCACCGGCATGGTCGAGGAACGGCTCATTCGCGGCCTGCACCCCTACATCGCGCAGCGCATGCAGATGAAGCGGTTGCGCAAGTTCGACCTCACCCGTCTGCCGTCCTCGGACGACGAAGAGGTGTACCTGTTCCGCGCGGTCGCCAAGGAGAACCCGGCCGACGACCGGCTCATCGCCTTCGCGCAGGTGCGTGACCTGGAGGCATTGCGCGATCACGACGGCCGCCTGCTGGCGCTGCCCACCGCGGAGAGCGCCATCGCCACCTGCCTGGATTCCATCCGGCGCGCGCACGCGCAGCGGCCCTCGGCCAAGCGCTTCAACACCAACCGCGTGGTCATGTACATCTGGCCGCCGGTCGAGGTCACCCTCGAGGAGTTGGAGACGGTGATCGGCGGGCACGTGCTGCCGATGACCGCGGGCGCGGGGCTCGAGGAGATCCTGCTCATCGCGCGTCAGCGCGACAAGGACACCGGCGAGCTGACCAAGATCGCGGTGCGGATCTCGTTCGACGCCACCGGAGGTGTCGAGGTGAGCATCGGCGAGCGGACCGACGAACCGGTCGAGCCGCTGGACGCCTACCGCCAGAAGGTGCTGCGCGCCAGCAGCCGCAACACCGTCTACCCGTACGAGCTGACCGGACTGCTCGGCCAGTTCAGCGAATACGACCTCGACGCCGAGCACAAACTGGTGCCGGTCGACCGGCCCAAGGGGCACAACAGCGCGGCGCTGGTCGCCGGTGTGGTCACCACGCCGACCGACAAGTACCCGCAGGGCGTCAGCCGGGTCGTGCTGCTCGGCGATCCGACCAAATCCCTTGGCGCGCTGTCGGAGCCGGAATGCCGCCGGGTGATCGCGGCCCTGGATCTGGCCGAGCAGATGCGGGTGCCGCTGGAGTGGTACGCGCTGTCCTCGGGCGCCCGCATCTCCATGGAGTCGGGTACCGAGAACATGGACTGGGTGGCCGCGGCGCTCAAGCGGATCGTCGAGTTCACCCAGGACGGCGGCGAGATCAATATCGTCGTCGCGGGCATCAATGTCGGCGCGCAGCCGTACTGGAACGCCGAGGCCACCATGCTCATGCACACCAAGGGCGTGCTGATCATGACCCCGGATTCGGCCATGGTGCTCACCGGCAAGCAGGCCCTCGACTTCTCCGGCGGTGTGTCGGCCGAGGACAACTTCGGCATCGGCGGCTACGACCGCGTCATGGGCCCCAACGGCCAGGCGCAGTACTGGGCCCCGAACCTGACCGCGGCCCGCGACATCCTGATGGCGCACTACGACCACACCTACATCGCCCCCGGCGAGCAGGCCCCGCGCGAGTCGGCGACCACCGACCCGATCGACCGCGACATCTCCGACTACCCGCACACCCTGGCGGGCAGCGACTTCACCACCGTCGGCGAGATCTTCTCCGCCGCGGCCAATCCCGACCGCAAGAAGCCGTTCGACATTCGCACGGTCATGCGGGCGGTCGCCGACCAGGACCACCCGGTCCTGGAGCGCTGGGAGGCCATGGCCGACGCCGACACCGCGGTCGTGCAGGACGCACACCTGGGCGGCATCCCGGTCTGCCTGCTGGGCATCGAATCCCGTGGCGTGGTCCGCCACGGCTTCCCGCCCACCGACGGACCCGACACCTACACCGCGGGCACCCTGTTCCCGCGCTCGTCGAAGAAGGCCGCCCGGGCCATCAACGCCGCCAGCGGCAACCGCCCGCTGGTGGTGCTGGCGAACCTGTCGGGCTTCGACGGCTCGCCGGAGTCCATGCGCAAGCTGCAGCTCGAGTACGGCGCCGAAATCGGCCGGGCGATCGTCAATTTCGATGGTCCGATCGTCTTCTGCGTCATCTCCCGCTACCACGGTGGCGCGTTCGTGGTGTTCTCCAAGGCGCTCAACGAGAACATGACCGTGCTGGCCCTGGACGGCTCGTTCGCCTCGGTCCTCGGTGGCGCCCCGGCCGCCGCGGTCGTCTTCTCCGGTGATGTCGACGCGCGCACCGCGGCCGATCCGCGCGTGCGTGACTTCGAGACCCGCGCGGCCAATGCCTCCGGCACCGACCGCGCCACGATCACCGCGGAGCGCAACGAGATTCGTTCCTCGGTGCGCGCGGAGAAGCTCAGCGAGGTCGCGGCCGAATTCGACCGCGTCCACAACATCCACCGCGCCGTGGAGGTGGGTTCGGTCGACGCCGTGATCCAGGCCAGCGAGATGCGCCCGCGCATCATCGAGGCCATCCGCGCCCACCGGCGCGGCTGAATCCGGCACCAGCGCGGCTGAATCCCGGTCGGTCACTGAACAATCGGGCCGTGTCTTCGGACACGGCCCGATTGTCGTTCGGCCGTGCGATCCCGGGCGGAGTCTGTAAGGTTGCTGTTGCTAGTGAAAGGTGTTCCAGGGCAAGTCGACACAGACATGTGAGGGATCATTCGTGGCCGCGTCGCCGGAGTCGATGTACACCCGCGAGTTCGCCGAGGATCCGCATGCGGCCTATGAGCGGTGGCGGCGAGCGCACGGTCCGCTGGTACCAGTCGAGCTGACGCCGGGGGTGCGGGCCACCCTGGTGCTGGGGTACGCGACCGCCCTGCGAATCCTCAACGACGCGGCCAACTTTCCGGCCGATCCGCGGCAGTGGCAGGCCTCGATGCCCGCCGGGTGCCCGGTGCTGCCGCTGATGCAGTGGCGGCCGAATGCGTTGCACAGCAGTGGATCCGAGCATCATCGATACCGGTCGGCCACGGTCGCGGCGCTGGAAACCGTTGACCTGCACGGCATGCACACCGTGGTCGAGCAGATCGCGCTGCCGCTGATCCAGGAATTCGGCACCCATGTCGGCGCGCACCACACGCTCGGCGGCGCGGACCTGTTGGAGCAGTACATCTATCCGCTGGTGTACCGGGTGCTGGACTTCCTGCTGGGTTTCGACGCCGACACCGGCGAACAGATCGGCGCGGGCATGGCGATGATCTTCGACTCCGCCGCGGACGCCGTCGCCGGCAACGCCATGATGACCGCCGCCATGAGCGAGCACATCGAACGCAAACGCGCCCGCCCCGGCGACGACATCACCTCGCACCTGATCACCCGCAGCGATCTGAGCACCGAGGAGCTCATCCACCAGCTGTCCACCCTCTACGGCGGCGGCAGCGAGCCGCAGGCGCATCTGATCTCGAACACGCTGCTGCTCATGATGACCGACACCCGCTTCGCCGGAGACCTGATCAGCGGCAGCCTCTCCACCCGCGACGCCCTCGACGAGGTCCTGTTCAGCAACCCGCCCCTGGCCAACTTCTGCATGACCTACCCCCGCCAGCCCATCCTCATCGACGGCGTCTGGCTACCCGCCCACCAACCGGTGGTCATCAGCATGGCCGCGAGCAATACCGACCCGGCCATCCACTCCGCCGATCAAACCCGCTTCGGCAACCGCGCCCACCTCTCCTGGGGCGCGGGCCCCCACCAATGCCCGGCCCGCCAACTCGGCTACCAAATCGCCATGGACGCCATCGACCAACTCCTCGACTTCGTCCCCGACATGAAACTGGCCGTCCCCGAAGCCGACCTGGTCTGGCGCCCCGGCCCCTTCCACCGAGCCCTGGAATCCCTCCCGGTGGTCTTTCCGTCCGGATAGGGCGCGCCCCACCCGGACGGGGGTGCGATCACGGGAACTCAGTGCCGCCGGGGATCCGCGATACGGTTGTCCCACGCCTGCGGCAGATCTTCGGAAAGCACCGGCGCGCCGAGGATCTCATCGTTGAACTCGAAGGCATCCAGCAGCGGCTCGAGGTACTCGGCGAGGTTGTCGACGGCGAGGCGTAGCTGCTGTTCGAGCGTCGCGACCGCGTCGAGGGCGAGCAGGCCGTGTGTCAGGTACCAGGTGGCATGCTGAACGAGGTAGTGCAGCGCGAAAACATCACGCACGGCCGCCAGTTCGGGATGCTCGGCGAGCCCGTCGAGTTGCCGCAACGCCTCCTCGGCGCAATAGGCCTCGGCGAGATCGAGGGCCGCGGGGATGACCGCGAGCCGGTCCTCGAGCCCGGGGGTGGTCAGATGCTGTTGCGCCTCTTGCACAATCGTCAGTGTGCGGGCCCGGAACAGGCGCGCGCGATCGTTCCGGTCGGTGGGATCGTGCGGCCTCGGCGCGGGCGGTGCGCTGGTGGCGAGATCCTTGGCCAGCACGCGACCGGCGACCGAGCCCAGGACGTAGCAGTCGCCCTCGCCGGTGATGGCCGCGTGGCAGACGCCGAGGTAATCGGCGACCCGGTTGGCGCTGAACATGCCCTGCGCGCCCATCTTGATGCGGCAGTGGGTGACCGTGTCCAGGGCGTGCAGCTGAATGAAGTGCTTGGCCAACATGACCGAGACGACGGTATTGCGGTCGGTGAGGTCGCTGCCCGCCAGCGCGGTCTTGACGCTGTTGCCGTACACGGTGCGCGCGATGGTTCCGGCCAGATCGGTCAGCAGGGTGTCGCGCACGTGCGGGAGGTCGGCCATGAGCGGGTGGTCGAACGGGGTCAGTGGCACGACCCGTTTGGCGGCGTAGCGCAGTGCGATGTACAGCGAGGCTCGGGCGCTGGCGTTCAGGCAGGAGGACAGCGCCAGCCGCCCGACGGTGAGCTGGCTGATGGCCGAGGCGAAGGCTCGCTTGCGGCTGTTCTCGTCGCGCCAGGTCAGCACGCCCTGATCGTCGATGCTGGCCAGGTTGTTGCTCAGCCAGGCGCTGCGTTCGACCCGCAGATTGTCGAAGCTGATGACCGAGTTGTCCATGATGACCAGCGGCTGGTGGTCGAGCTGGCTGATCGTGACCCCCGGCGCCGCTTCACCATTGGCGTCGCGCAGGCGTGCGGTGAACAGGTGCACGCCCTGGTCCACGCCCGCGGAATCGATGTAGCGCGCGCCGACGACGCACACCCGGGACACCGGAATGCCCACGCTGGGCATGAATTTGCGGGCCCGTGGGTTGGGGGTGTTGATGACGAACCCGTCGCCGTCCCAGGTCGCGGTGGTCTGCATGAACCCGATGTTCGAGCCGCACCCGTACTCGGTCAGCAGCATGACGCCGATCGCCGAGGCATCGTCGAGATCTTGCAGATACGGTGCGGCGGAATCGGAATCGGTCAGCGTGGCCAGGCTGCCCGAGGCCAGGTTGAAGTGCCCCGAGATGAGCGGGATCAGATCCGTCGCCAGCACCGCCGACCAGTCGAACACGGCGAACAGCTCGGGCAGGTCGGTGGCAACCTCGCGCGTACTGCCGATTTCCTTGACCAGGTACCGCAATTGGTCGTAGGCGTCCTCGCGTCGACGCTGTTGACTCTGCTTGTCGGTGACGAAGTAGTCCGGGTTGCTGAGGATCTCCTGCAAGTGCTGGTGAAAATCCAAGCTGCCGTGCCGAAGCACGTCGGCCAGCGATGCACCCTGCGTGCCCGCGCGCGTATTCATAACCGCCTCCTACTTTTTCGCGATCCCGGCGGCATCGTCTGAGACGATACGATCCTCGGCGAGTATTGCCACCGGGTTACTTCCGACCGGAAGAGTCGCGAATTGTAGTGTCACACAGAGTGACTCGAGACTCATAGTGGAAGCTCACAAAGAGGATTGCGCTATGAGTCCGAGCTCGATCGATAGCGTCGGGCGGCTAGGCCTGGTCCATGGTGAACGGGCGGCGGGTGGCCGGGAAAACGACCGGCAATGTGGTCAGCGCCCGGTGGAACGGGCCCGGCCGCCAGACCAGCTCGTCCTCCGGCACCGCCAGGGCGATGTCGGGAAGGAAGTCCAAGAGCTGATCGATGATGTCCTGGGCGAGCAGGATCCCGTACGGGCGGGCGTGCGCCGGGCAGGCGTGATCGCCGGTGCTGAACGCCAGATTCCAACCGTTGTCCAGGAACTCGCCCGTGTTCAACTCCGGGTCGGTATTGCAGGCGGCCATGCTGATGATGACCGGCTGATCGGCGGGCAGCCACACGCCGTCGACCAGGATGGGCTGGCGCGGGTAGGTGATGCAGTAGTTGGCCATCGGCGGGTCGGTGGCCAGCCGCTCGTCGATGGCATTGCGGGTGGTCAGCGGAATCCTGTTGTCGCCGCTGGTGAACCGCTTGTCGGTCATCATCAGCAGCAGGGTGTTGGCGATGAGGTTCAGCGGGGGTTCGACACCGGCGGCGAACAACAGCACCAGCTGATGCACCATCTCCTCGTCGGAGAGGTTGGCGGGGTGTTGGACCAGCCGGGTCGTGACGTCATCGGCGGGGTGGGCTCTTTTGAGCGCGGTGAGATCGAGCAGGGCCTCACCCATTTGGGCGTTGACCGTTGCGGTGTCCACCCCGTCGAACATGGCGGCGCTCGCGGCGGCGACGCGCTCACCGATTTCGGGCGGGCAGCCGAGGACCTGGCAGAACACCGAGAAGACCATCGGGAGCGCGTATTGGCTCAGAATGTCGGCCTGGCCGTCCACGCAGAACGTATTGACCAGGGGCAGTGCCGAGCGCTCCACCATGGCGTGCAGCAGATTCAGGTCGATCCCGGCCAGTGCGTCCATCAGCGCCCGGCGATAGCGGGCGTGTTCCGCGCCGCTGGTGCGAATCGCGTTGGGCCGGTACTCGATCATCGGCATGATCGGAATATCGCCGGGCACGGTCTGCTGCCAGGCGCTCGGATCGGCCGGGAAATGATGGGAGTCATTGAGAATCCGCACCGCGGTCGCATACCGGATGACCAGGGTCGCGGGAACGCCCGGCCATAGGTCGACCGGCACCAGCGAGCCGTAGACCTCCCGCATCCGCCGATACGAACCGTGCGGATCGGCCGCGAACTCCGGACTGTAAATGGGCACTCTCGAACTCGCGTTCTCGACCACCACATTCGAACCGGCGGAAGCACCCTCACGCGCGTGCTGCGGATCCACGAAGTCTCCTTGTATTCGGTTGCGGCAGAATCGTACCGAGGGTGTCCATCTCTTTGCTCGGCAACCGTCGGAGGTTAGGTGTCAGCCGGGCTATACCGTGGCGTATCGGTGGTGGGTGCAGGGGCGTAACCGCGCCAAATAGGCTGTGGTGGGGCCGATTCGGGTTTCGATGTGGAGGTGTTCGGCCTCGGCGTAATCGCGCAGGCGTCCGAACGGGATCCAATGGGGGTCGAAGAACTCGCCGATGACCAGGCGACCGCCCGGTTTGAGGACGCGGGTCATTTCCCGCAATACCGCGGCCGGGTCGCCGATCTCGCCGAGCACCGTGACCATGTAGGCGGCATCGAAAGTTCCGGCCGCGAATGGCAATTCGCGGGCATCGGACCGGGTGGGCACCACGGTTCCGAGGTGGCGGGCGCGGCGTTCGACGTGATCGAGCATTTCCTGCTGGATATCGACAATGTCGACACGTCCGGCGGGGCCGAGTCGGTCGGCGACCGCGAGGGTCTGCAACCCGGTACCGGGGCCGATCTCGAGCATTCGCTCGCCGGGTGTCGGGCGCAGTACCCGGGTGAGTCTATTGGTGGTCAAGCCCGGTAGCGGCACATCCAGCATCCACCGTTGGGAATAGGGAAACGGCGCGGAGTCCCCGAACCACAAGTAGGCCGATCCGGCCGCCAGCCCGGCGGCGACGGTGGAAACGACTGTCTTCCTTCGCATGATGATTCCCCTTCGATCAATTCTGGTGGCGCAAGGCCAGATAGCCGCATCCGGCGGCGAGCAGTAGTTCCCCGACACCGCAGAGCGCGGCCTGCAGGAATGCCGCGCCCGTGGCGGCGGTGGTCAGGTCGAACCAACCGTCGAGCGTGGCGATGGAACCCGTCGCGGCGGCGGCGATCCGCGTCTGCTCGGCGCGCCGGCGGGCCAGCAGCGCGGTGGCGGCGCATCCGAGCGCCAGCAGGAGGTCGAGGCCGATCCAGGCCAGGGCCCAGTTCCGCACCCGCGTCTCATCGGGCAGGGTCCGCGCGAGCAGGACCATCCACGGGATCAGGCCCACGGTGATCGCGCCGAAGGCCCACGAAACCCATTCGGCCAGTGTCCGTTTCGTTCGCATGCCGCCACGCTACAACCGCAAAGAAATCTCTGCAAAGAAAATTTTGCAGAGAACATTCTGCTACCGTGTGGACATGCAGAAACGCGCCGTCGAGCCCGCAACGAGTGCCGAACGCACCGCCCTCTACCGGACCCTCGCCCACCCCCTGCGCGGCCGCATCCTGCAGCACCTGGGCACCACCGCCGAGGCGAACTCCACGACGCTGGCCGAAATCCTTGGCGAGAGCACCGGGACCACCAGCTACCACCTGCGGAAACTCGCCGAATCCGGGCTGATCGCGGAGATCCCGGAAAAATCTCGAGGCCGCGAAAGATGGTGGCGCGCGCTCCCGTTCAGCCACACCATGCCGGACCCGGCCACCATGGCCCCCGACGAACGCGCGGCCGCCGAGCAGTTGGCGACCCTGAAGATCAACGCCGATATCGACCGGTATGTGCGCGCCAACAAGGAGTGGACGGGCCCCGACGGTTGGGCGCAGGTGCAACGCCACAGCGCCTACATGACCCACGTGGAGTTGCAGGCGTTCATGGACGACTACATGGAGCTACTGCGCAAGCACGGGCATCCGCTGCCCGCCGACGCGCCCGCCGACGCGCAGTTGATGTCCATACGATTCTTCGCGGTCCCGGAACAGGACTGACCGCTACCGCGCGATATCCGCCAGCCAGTTGTGCAGCCACGCGGTGGCGGTGGTGCCGTTGGCGTCGACCACATACTGCGGATACGACTGGTGCACACCGGAAGCCAGGAACTGCTGAACCTGACGACTCCACTGCTCGCTGGACGGATCATCCTGCGGCGCGGACAGAATCGACAGCCACCCCGGAACGAGGGCTTCGCTCAGAATGGAGTTCAGCGTCGCGGCGTAATTGGGAATCTGCAGCGGGTCGGGCGCGGACAACTGGGTCGCGAAACCCGCGAACCGCCCCGCGAGATCATCATTGGGCACCGAGCAGTACAAATCCCCCACCGCGCAGATGGTCCGCACCACCGGACTCACCCACCCGAACCCGCCGGGCCGGGCCCCCGCCGCCCCGGCCCCGTCCACCGGCGGCCCGATCAACAGATCGGTGGGGGAGCGCCGAGGATCCGACAGCAACCCCACGGCGACCAGCCTGTCGGGCGGAATCACCCCGATTCCGCTCCCGATCTCCGCAGCCACATCCCCCGCGACATTCGCCCCCTGGCTGTATCCCACCAAAGCGAAACGCGTTGCCCCACACCGCCCCGCCAGATCCGCGATCATCCCCCGAGTGTTATTGACCCCCTCCCGCTCCGACCGCCCATAAACCTCCCCCTCCCAGGGCAACGCCGTAGCCGGATAACTCACATACTCCGTCCGCACCGACGCAGGCAACCCCCGCGTCACCAACGACAACATCCCCTGCCGAGGATCGGTATCCGACGTCTCCCAGGTCCCAGGCACCGCGATCACAGCGAACGCCGGACAATCAGCAGGAGCCGCCACGGCCCGCGGAGCCCCAACACCCCACGCCCCCACCGCAGCAACCTCCGCGACCAGCGCCGCCACCACGCCCGCCACCCGTGCCCACCGCATACCCCGAAGCCCCAAGGGCCCACTCCTAGCTCTCGGATCGAACCATTCGCGACCGGCTCACCACACCGCCCGAAGATCAACCCAAAACTACCAAAGAAACCATCCGGTCCGAATCACCCTTCAGCGCTTCCCCCATCTGCATACAGATACAAAAAAGCCGGTCCGAAGACCGGCTCCATTGTCGGGCTGACAGGATTTGAACCTGCGACCACTTGACCCCCAGGTTCGCATCCGGACTATCTGCGCACGTTACGCACGACGAGCAGGTTTGTCGAGCCCCGATCGACCAGGCGTTGTTCACCACCACGCACGCCGTGTGGCCACCGAATGGCCACCATGATCGGCCGTTGTGGTCGACCGGGTACAGGTGGAGGTGGATCGAGCAGATCTAAGCGCAAAGTGCAGTCAAACAACGATTTTTTTTGAGGTTCACCTTCCTGATGTTTGATGATTCGGCGGAAGCCGGCGATGCCCTAGTCGAGGCTCTGACCAGCAGGCTGGTTTCTTGGGCCTCTTGGAGGATGCTGAAGGCGGCTGGTGGTGCTGTTGCGTACTGGTCAGGTACCGCGTCGAAGGGCGCTAGCTCTGGTGCCCCGGACGTTTGAGCCCGTGCTGGTCATTCGCGACTTACCTGTTTCACCAGGGCTGCTCTGTCGAGTTGGCCCACCGCCTCGTAGGCCTGGGCGAGGCTGTTTCGGGTGGTGAGGGTGGCGGGGTGGTCGGAGCCGAGGATCCGCTTGCGGTCGGCGAGGGTGGCCTCGTAGAGGGTGATGGCGTCGTCGAGTCGTCCCGCTGATGTGTAGGCATAGGCAAGGTTGGTGCGGGAGGCGAGAGTGTCGATGTGGTCGGAGCCGAGGATCCGCTTGCGGTCGGCGAGGGTGGCCTCGTAGAGGGTGATGGCGTCGTCGAGTCGTCCCGCTGATGCGTAGGCGGTGGCGAGGTTGTTGCGGGAGGTGAGGGTATTGCGGTGGTCGGACCCGAGGATCCGCTCGATGTCGGCGAGGGTGGCCTCGTAGAGGATGATTGCGTCGTCGAGTCGTCCCGCTGATGCGTAGGTATAGGCGAGGTTGTTGCGGGTGGTAAGGGTGTCGGGGTGGTCGGAGCCAAGGATCCGCTTGCGGTCGGTGAGGGTGGCCTCGAACAGGGTGATGGCGTCGTCGAATCGTCCCGCTGATTCATAAGCGGTGGCGAGGTTGTTGCGGGTGGTAAGGGTGACAGGGTTGTCGGACCCGAGGATGCGCCCAAAGTCTGCGAGGTTGGCCTCGCAGAGGGTGATGGCGTCGTCGAGTCGTCCCGCCGATCTGTAGGCCTGGGCGAGGTTGTTGCGGGAGGTGAGGGTGGCGGGGTTGTCGGACCCGAGGATCCGCTCGAAGTCGGTGAGGGTGGCCTCGAACAGGGTGATGGCGTCGTCGAATCGTCCCGCTGATTCATAAGCGGTGGCGAGGTTGTTGCGGGTGGTAAGGGTGGCGGGGTGGTCGGACCCGAGGTTCCGCTTGCGGTCGGTGAGGGTGGCCTCGAACAGGGTGATGGCGTCGTCGAATCGTCCCGCTGATGTGTAGGCGCTGGCGAGATTGTTGCGGGAGGTGAGGGTGTTGCGGTGGTCGGACCCGAGGATCCGCCCAAAATCAGCGAGGTTGACCTCGTAGAGGGTGATGGCGTCGTCGAATCGTCCCGCTGATTCATAAGCGGTGGCGAGGTTGTTGCGGGTCGCAAGGGTGTCGATGTGGTTGGGCTCCAAGACCCGCTCAAGGTCGGCGAGGGTGGCCTCAAGCAGGGTGATGGCGTCGCCGAGTCGTCCTGCTGATTCATAGGCGCTGGCGAGGTTGTTGCGGGTGGCAAGGGTGTCGATGTGGTTGGGTCCCAAAACCTGCTTGCGGTCGGCGAGGGTGGCCTCGTAGAGGGGGATCGCGTCGTCGAATCGTCCTGCTGATGCGTAGGCATGGGCGAGGTTGTTGCGGGTGGCAAGGGTGTCGATGTGGTTGGGTCCCAGAACCCGCTCACAGTCGGCGAGAGACTCTGCTCCGGCACTCATGGCTCGCGCGAGATCTGCAGAGAAATCTAGTTGAACGATGCTCCACGAACGCAGTTGCAATACTCGTTTGCGCAGCGCATCACAGCTCTTCTCAGGTAGCCGGGTGTTCCAGATCGCATCGATCTGGTCGACCAAATCGGTACCTTCCTCTCGTTGTGCCCACGCGAGCTCCCGATCGAAAAGTAGTGGTTCGATCACGTCGATAGCGTGCGCGACGAGATCGTTACTCGTGCCTGCAGGATGAATGCGGTTAGGTAGGAGCCGCAGGAGAAAAGGACGTCTCTTGGTCTGCCCTGTGGATTGGGCTCGTTCGCGCAGGACACGGCTTATCAGCCGATGCATGATCACCGCGTCACCGTTGGATGACCATGTCAGCAATGATCCGGTCACACAACGCTCCAGCGCCTGGCTCAGAAGGCCGGTTTCGTCGGGCAGGATTGCTCGGCGCACGCCCGCGGGTGACAGCATTGCCACCACTCCTAGTAGCCACACCACGACTTTGTCGAGGTCACGATTGACGGTGCGCGTCTCGACGGTGTTGATTGAGAGGAGGATCGCTTGCACCACTGATCGCGGATAATCGTGACCGGTTTTGCGCGCCAACGCCTCGGGCAACTCTTGTGAGTTCAGCAGCGTCTGATAGTTCGCGTAGTCGAGGCGGCGTCCGGTTATTGTGGCCGCGGCTGCCGCCAAGGCCAGAGGTAGGTCCCCGATCGAGTCGGCGACCTTCTCGGCGCCGACCTCGTCGTCCAGGCCGGTGGCGGCGTTGAGGTAGGCCACAGACTCTGCGCGGGTGTATCCGCCGAGATCGACCAGTTCACCCAATGCGGCGAAGTCGCGGTTGGTGGTGGTGATCACTACCCGAGTACCGCCTGCCGACGGCAGTAATGGGCGGATTTGTTCGGGATCGGAAGCGTTGTCCAAGATCAGTAGCCCTGGCTCGGCATGGCCGGAGAGATGATCGCGCAACCGATGGGCCGACGCGGCCGAATCACCTTCGGGATCAGCGACTCCCAACCGTTCAGCGATCGCGGCCAGTCCTGCTCGGGTGATGTCGATGGTCTCGGCATCGACCCAGCCAACCAGCCCGGTCCCCGTATCGCAGTCATGGCGGGCTAGCGCGGCGGCAAGTTGGGTTTTGCCGACCCCGCGCATCCCCGTCACGATCACCGCGACCCGCGAGCGTTGCACCGCTGTTCGCAGAGTGTCGAATTCTGTTCGGGCGACGAACAGCGCTGGCTGTTGCGGGATCTGACCTATTACCCGATCCGGGCGAACCGGCGCAGGGGGGAGGTGCTGGATCGTGGTGACCGTGAGATCCCCGCCTGCGGTGACCCCGTAGAGGACGGCGCCATGTGCCGGCGCGACAGTGCCGGGGCCTACTGTCGCGCCGCGTGAGGGTCCTTCGCCTCCTGCGTTCCGGCGCGCACGTCAGTGATGGTCACGTTTTCTTGGAAGGTGCTGTCAGTGACTCGTACTCCAGTGCCGGTGGATTGGATCCGGCTGATCTCTAGCGCGCGGGCCTGGGTTCCAGCCACGTCGACGCCGATAACAGCACCGGTTTCGGGCGCCAGGGTGTGTATGGCGTCGAGGAGTTGTTGTGCAGCGGTTAGCAGTTCAGTGTCGGCGCCTGCACCAGCATCGTCGAGATCCTCCGCTAGAGATGCACGCTTGACCTCGGATGCGGGTTTATTCTCCACCGCGGTGACATCCACGTGGTAGCGGGACGTGATCAGGGTCTTCAGTCCCTTATAGGCGTCGAGGACCGCCTGTTTGGTGGTGTCGGTCAAGCCGGTCGCCGCACCCAACGCAATCGCGGTGGCAACGATCGTCGTCAACGGTTCCATCTTCACTACCTCGATCCTCGCCGCACCCCGGGCAGATACGTAGTATCCCGCAGACGAACGTCTGCGGCTCGTCGTTCCACTCAAGCAAGCATCGAGCGCCACGACAAGAGTCGACAGTCGACTGTCCCTAGCACCAATTGGCCACCGCAATCTTTCCCGAAACATCACGTCGCCTGGTCGGCCGCACTGCCTGTGAGTACCAAATACGAGTCGGCTCAACCGTTTGCACTGACGGCGATGCCTATCAGTTGGACAATCTCCCCAACGGCAGGAACTTCTGCCCGAATCTCGGCTTCAGGGTTCTCATGGGGGAGGGTTGGGATGACGGCCGCCGCAGTCGCCGCCCTGGCGGCCATTTTAGGCATTCTCGTTGGTCGGTTCTGGGACAACCGATCTGAGGCGTCCCGCTGGCGACGGGACTTGAAAACCATGAGCTATCAACGGTTTGCAGAGCAGTATCACCGTGTCTACGAAGGCATCCGAGAGCTCGCCCTAGCCGACAGAGACAAGGTCGAGCTCAATGCGCTGCACCAACGCGTACGCGGTGAGTACTTCGCGGGTTGGGACTCCGCACTGGCGGTGGTGTGGCTGCACGGTTCTGCGGATGTCCTCGCAGCCGCAACCTTGGTCGATCGGGCCAGCGTCGACCTGTACGCGAAGGCGGTGACCGATCAGATTCCAACGTGGCAGCAGTTCGAGAAGGAGCGGGTTTCACTCCGGCAGGCGTTTGAGGAATTCCTGGCTGCGGCCAGACGCGAGTTACACCTGCCCACAGCACAAATGACCTTCTTCTGGGATACGGACCTCCCCGAGCTTGGGGAACGCGATCGGAGTTCCTAGCGCGAACGCAGGACACGGGCTTAGGTGACCACCAACGAGCCACCGGGATCGTTCTCTGGCCCAGCAATATCACCGTTCACGACTCGACGGCGCAGCTGGACGCGGTGGTGTTGCGTCCTTTGTGGTCCGGCAATCGTGAGAACGCGCGTTGCGAACACCACCGTCGTCTAACATGCTCCGCATAGGGACCCGGTCTTCGGGAGGGCGGAAGTGACAGTAGGGACCGCGCAAATCGGCTTCGTTTACGCGCTGAGCAATCGAGGCATGCCCGGGCTGCTCAAGGTAGGGAAGACGGAACGAACCGCGGCCGAACGGGCGTTCGAGCTGTCGGCCTGCACAGGTGTTCCAGCGCCGTTTGAGGTTGTTGTCGAGGTTTCTGTACCGGACATCCACCGTGCTGAGCGGTATCTGCATCGGGAACTCAGTGCCGTGCGATTCACCAAGGGCAGAGAGTTCTTCCGGACTAGCACGTATGAGGTTAGTCAGCTGATGGCTCGGATGACCAAATTTTTCGAGTTGGAAGCCGAAGGGCAAGTCGGCCAGGAAATCTCGCTACACAACGAGAGCGGCATCGTCTGGCTCGACGAGCCGAGTGAGTATCCATATGTGCGGGAGGGCTGGCGTAGTTGTATTGGGATACCCAAGCGTCCCCGGTGGAATGTGGGACGGATAGTGGGCTATGCCACTCAAGGAAATTGGCGGATGCCAGGCCAGAAGGCATTCGATCAACGCGTATTCTTTGTCAAACCCTATGACCGCAGCGAGGACCCGTGCAGCGACTACTACCGGACTGAAAATCCAACGGAGGCCGTGTATCCGCTGTCCATCTCTGCGGGTGTGCGCGGTCAACGACTAGGCTGAGGTTATTTAGCTCATACAACTGCTACCTCGCCTGGCCGAGTGCAGTCCGGTCGGCTGCGATCTCCCGGCCTTGAGCAGTCAGTCGCCCCCAGCTACCGGAGGATGCATTGGCATCCGGGCCTACGAGACCATGGCTCTGAATCCAGGCAATCGCGTCTGACACACGACCGAGCAACGCGTCACGGTCTGGGATCTGCGCGAACGCATGCTTCGCGTGAACTATGAGGTTATAGAGGCTGACCTGATCCGGGTTGGCCTCCAGATCATCTATGAGGGCGACGGCGAGATCGGTCGTCGGCAGATTCCGAATTTGCTCAGCAGAGACGTACCCCGTTTGTGTTGGTCCCGCGGTGAAGTTGGTTATGCAACCACGCTAATTCGAAGGACCGACATACCGACGTCTGGCAACGGGCGTTGGGCTTCGCACGCTGGGCACACGTGAGGTTGCCGAAGGCGAAATCCGTTGCCGCTTCCGATAGTGTCGGGCCTGGTTGACAGACGATTCGGGGGCCATGAGTCCAATCTATGGCCAGTCTGAGGGCCATACCGCGGGTTTAACGTTCGAAGGCTTGAGTGCCCGATCCTCACTCCATTCGAATCTTGACAAGAATCCCCACCTCCGGACTGTCCGGAAGTCCACCGTGCCAGAGCCGAAGTTGGCTTCCGTGAAATCCGCCCCACCTTTGAATGAGGTCATTTCAAAACTAGCGTCAGAGCCGAATTTGACTCGCTCAAAGTTGCAATGTAAATCAAAATTTGCGCTATCGAACCGTGCTGAACCAGAGAATTTCGCATCTAGGAAGTCGGCCCCACCCCAGAAATTCGTGGACCAAAAACTAGAATCACTGAATGATGCTGCGGAGAAATCGGAAATCGAATCAAAATCGACTTCATCGAAGCTCGCCATCCCCTCAAATGTGGTACCCTGAAACCGAACTCCGGAGAATAGAGATCCATTGAATCCGACATCGCCTGAGAATCTGGCTCCGGAAAAGTTTGTCCAGTACGAGAACTTGGTCCGATAGAATCGGGCGTTGCCCACGAAATCCGCGCCTCCGAATCTGGCTTCACCCTTGAATGTTGCACCGGAAAAATCTATGTCTTCAAGGTACGCACCTCGGAAGTCAAAATCTGATTCAGACCACCCATGCTCGCGATTTCGGAGATGGTCAGCGAGCACGCTAAGAATTGTGAGCCTTACTTCTCGATCGTTTTGAAGGTATTCGAAATGGTCTTCTGTCTCGGTTTCGCTCAGATCGGTATTCTTCACCTTCTTGACGTGCTTTGTTTGGTAATTGGATCCACGCTCGGGTGAATACGGTAGCCTCAGATAGCCGCAGAGTACATCGATGCACTGCTGGCGTTGCTGCTCCTTTGATTCATTGGCTACACCCGCCATTGCATAGACGCCTGCTATTCGGACTGCGACTTGACTTGCGCCAAGCTGAGCGGCCGCCGCGCCGAAGCGTTCTACGAACCGGCCTTGCTCTATATCCCGCTGGCGGCGGTACGCCACAACAAGAGCGACGACTG
Source organism: Nocardia sp. CDC153 (assembly GCF_035818515.1). Lineage (NCBI taxonomy): Bacteria > Bacillati > Actinomycetota > Actinomycetes > Mycobacteriales > Nocardiaceae > Nocardia > Nocardia sp. CDC153. Next base: position 178,813 of record NZ_JAYKYU010000006.1, read on the forward strand.
CACCGATTCCACCGGCAATTGTGAGTGCTAGTTTTGTGATATCGATTGGATCTGGCGATTTTGTCGATGGATTTAGCAACTTGTCAAGGCTCCACCACGCTAACCATACTATTCCAGCCCCTCCTGCTGTTGCGAGAATTACCGCAGGCAAAAGCGCCATCCTGCGAAGCAGGTTTCGCATAGACGCGGCAAATCTACGCCGGACAACGATGGCAACAGCTAAGCCGATGAGTATTAGAAATGCGGAGAAGAAATTGGCATTTCGATTAGTGTAATAGGCTAATACGAGTTCGATGAATGCGGCGATAAATAGCAATGCCCCTGCCATTATCAGCCGGATGGCGACGCCTGTGTATAACGGCGTGTCCTCCTTTAGTCGACGGAGTATTTGCCTACGACGACGAGGGGTCTCAAACCACTCCATTGTTCGCGTCAGCAGCGCCAGCATTCGATCATTCTCGTCGCTCACTGTCAGCTACGCTCGGGAACGACCAACGGAACGAGCAGATGTTCGGCCCCAGACCCCTTGCCGTACAAGACCGTCGATCGCGGCCGCAGCCCCCGTCTACATTGCGTCAGCTCGGACTACGGCCTCAGATCTTTCAGCAGGTGTCCGCGCTCTTCGGCGGGAGGCCCCCTTCGTGGCTGACCCTCCAGCTGCCGGGCGTTGGGGTACCGGACTTCGGGGGCGGACAGCGGTCCGCCACACACGGTCCGCCCCTGTTTACCCCGCCGACCAGCAGTTTTCGGGGTGGTGTCTGGCTGGCTGGTGCACGGACACTAAACACCCCCTGCGGGTGCATTTAGTGTCCGTGCACCAGCCAGCCAGACAGTTGGGTGCAGGAGGCAGGTCGGTGGGGCAAACAGGAACGTGAGAAGGGCATGAGGGAACAGCTGAACGGGGGAGAGACTCGATAGGGACGAGCTAGACGAGGAGAACCGGCACGAGGGAACCGACATCGGGTGAGGCCGCGAGTTGGGGCGAGTTGGGACCGTGGCTTCCGGAGGCTGGAGGTATCCGCGGTTGTCGGTGTTGGAAGTTATTGTGCCGGTATGGGTTTAGGTGACCTCACGCGGCATGCGGTGTTGGCGGCGATTCGTGAGTACGACCGGGTCGGGCAGGATGAGTTTCTGGAACGCTACGGCTTCGAGAAGGCCCGTGCCTTTTACCTTCGATACGAAGGGAGTCGGTATGACTCGAAGGCGATTGCGGGTGCTGCTCACGGCTACCTTCCTGATCGTAAGCCGTTGCAGGCAAGCGAATTCAGCGGTGGTGAAGCGACCGTGGCCCGAAAATTGCGCGAGCTCGGGTTCGTCGTGCCGCCACGCCGCTCGCCGGACTGGACTCGTGATGAGGTAATTCTGGCGTGTGATCTGGTGATGCAAAACAATTGGCGACAGCTTGAAGACTCTGATGAGCGCGTGATCGAACTGTCCGGAGTTCTGCAGCTTCTCCCGATCCATCCGCATGATCTTCGAAGTGACACCTTCCGCAATCCGAACGGTGTCGCTCGCAAGACCGCCGACATTGCATCGCAGCATCCGGACTATCGCGGACGCCCGACCAACGGTGGCGTGACCGATCGACTGGTGCTCCAAGATTTCCGCGACTCGCCCGATCATATGCACGCCGTTGCCGCCACGCTTCGAAATGCGGCGCTGTCAGGTCAGTTCAAGCAGTTGCCGGTTCCGCAGACGGACGATGGCGTACAGGAGGAAGCGGACGACGATTACGCCGATGCTGAAGTACGTGAGGGGCGACTCCTCCGACGATGGCACTACGCCCGCGAGCGCGACCGATCGCTCAGGAGGAAGAAGATCGCAGACTTCCTAAAGCGCAATGATCACGTCTTCTGCGAGATCTGCCTGTTCGACTTCGAGAAGGTGTACGGCGAACGAGGAGCGCAATTCACGGAGTGCCACCATGTCACGCCGCTGCACGTATCCGGTGATACGACGACCACGTTGGATGACCTCGTTCTGTTGTGCGCCAACTGCCATCGGATGATCCATCGTGGTTCCTCGTGGCTCACACCCAATGAGTTGCGGTCGCTGATCGAGGCAAACCGCGCCTGAGCCTGAAGCCGCTGGCAGATCGGAGGGAGCCGATCTGTCGGGGCCCTAACGGTGACCGCTCGAGGGATCCTCGTCGTACTCCAGATGGGGAAACCGGGCGATCCATCGGCGTAGAGCTTCAGCATCCAGCAGGAGCCGTGCGGTGTCGACATCCGAGTCGAGCAGTTTGACCTCCGCAACTATCTCGTGGTCTTCCTCGCCGTCGACACTCGGGGAGAACCAGTGCGCGACGTGAACCACGGTTCCCTTCAAACCGACCGGAGCGTCGTCGAAATGGACGGATTCGCCGATCCGCGGCACCGCCAATCCACGAATCGTGAACTGGATGCTGTTGCCGACATCCGCGCCATCGAGGTTGGGGACCGGGATCCATACCTTGTAGCGCACGAGACCTGGCGAAGTAGGGAACTCCTGGCCCTGGCTGTCATCGTGGTTCACGACATCCATCTTTGCTGCCAGGTCTGACGGACCGGACCGTTTTGGGTCGGTGTTGCTGTCGTGGCCTCGTGAGAACCATCAGTGGGTATGCATTTGGGCCACTCGACCAAAGCTCAACGGGCAGAATGAAAATCATGACCGGTTTCGCCCTCTCCTCGGATCGCCGTGACGAGCTGGCCGCGTTGCTCGGCGACGAGAAGCGGTTTCAAACGTCCTACCCGAAGGTCGCCGACTACCTTGCTACCGCTCCTGGGTTACCCGGGACCGGCGATGTCGATGTCGATCAAGGCTTCGACATCAGGCTGTTGCACTACATGACCGGCGGGGAGAGCTCGAACCCCTACTGGGACATCGTTGCTCCGCTCGTCAGTGAAGGACCTGTCGAGCGGAACGGTCGGTTGGAGATCAACGGTGGTCGACCCGGTGGGAGTGCGCGGCTTGCGTATGCGCAGATGGCACTCCAGGCCGCGTACGCATACGCGGTCCCTTCTCCGAGCACGGTGCGCTGGGTCCGGGATATCTGCGACGGTAGGGGACTGTTGGAGATCGGTGCTGGACGCGGGTATTGGGCATACCTTCTCGATCAGATAGGCCTCGATGTGATGGCCTTCGACTCGGAGCCGCCCGATGCAACATCGAACGTCTCGTTTCCAGAGTCGGCTGGCCTGCAATCAGTTTGGTTCCCGGTCGGAGGGCTGGATGAGCTGCAGAAGGCGCGAGGTTCGGGGGAGGAGGCTGATCGGGTTCTCTTCCTGTGCTGGCCGCCGGGTTGGGGGGATCCGATGGCGCTGGACGCGCTGAATCACTTTGCCGACGCGGGTGGCGAGCGATTGATCTATATCGGCGAACTAAGAGGCGGCAAGACGGGAACTGATGAGTTCTTCGATGCGCTTGCCGCGGACTGGACGCTAGACGGGCAGGATGCGTCGTTCGTGTCCTGGTGGAACCTTGGCGATGTTGCTCAAACCTGGATTCGCCGGACGTGACGTTGGTGTCGCGGCGAAGGTGTGAGGGTGCTTGCGTGGATTCAGCGCGGCTGCCGGTACAGTAGTTCGGGTGCGTATACACAGATCCGTGTGATGCACGGTAGCGACCCGCGGAAGGGCCCGACGCAGATGACTGAGCCACGCTATGTCCAGATTGCAAACAAGTACGCCCGTGATATCCGGAGCGGCAAGATTCCAGCTGGTACCTGGCTGCCGAGCTACTCCGAGATTGCCAGTAGTAACTCGGTGTCGGAGATCGTTGTCCGACGGGCTGTGGATCAATTACGGCGTTGGGGACTGGTCCAGACTGTTGAGCGCCGCGGGACGCGGGTCGTGGAGCGCCCAACGCTCACTCGCCTAGCGCCTGAGCGTCAGGTCGAGAGCCCGGAGACCACTTTCGGGAACGAGACCGATGGCGTCGTAAGCGTTGATCGCGAGATCAATCGCATCGCGGCCTCGGGCAAGCTGGCGAGTCAGTTCGGCATCAGTGCGGGGGAGGAGCTTGTGCACGTCGTGACTCGGGCTGCCGAGGACGGGGAGCCCATCTCAGTCTCGGATACCTACCACCTTCCTGATCAAGAGAATCCCGATGCCGCGTATCTGGAAGAGACATTGGCTGAACGGGTGCCGTCGAGGTCGCACCTTGCATGGTTGAAGATCCCTGACGAGGAGCCGGTCATGACCGTCCGTCAGAGGTTTCTTGATGCGAACGACCGTGTGCTGATGATCTCGGATGTGTCGTATCCAAAGCATCGCTATCAGGCCTTTTCGTTCCGGATGACGTTGCCCTCGGCTGACGCATCCGGCGAGTCGGAGGGATAGGCGGGGACTCGGGCAGTCTGTCCATGTAGGGCACCGGTGGGACTTCGGTCCGCCGGTGCCTTTTCGTTGTCACATCCAGCTGTGTATACGCTTGTGCGTATTCACTGTTGCGTATACGCTAAATCTATGAGCGCGATCACAAGCTCATCACCCGAAAGACGTTGAGGGGCACCGCACCAAGTCGTTCCAGCGACGAGGACTACCCCAGATACGAAAACTCCCCAGCAGTTCCAGCTGCCGGGGAGCTAAGCACCAAAGCGGTTCCAGCCGCTTCAGCAGATTCTCTTCTTCCCAGAGACAGGACTCCCTGAGACATGTCCATCGTAGCTGGCCGCATGGCCACGCCGGAATTCCGCACGTCCAAACCGCCCCGTAAGTCGGTACGTACCCGCACCCTGGCGCGCTTCGAGCGCGCGGTCGATCCCGACAACTTGTTGTCGCCCACCGAGCGGGCGTGGCGTGCGCAGCAGCTGCGCGCCATGTCGCTGTTCTTCCGCGCGAACCGTCGGCACGGTCGGGGGATGGCGTGATGCGAGACTTCATGGGCGCGAACGTTTCCCAGGTCGACGAGTTCGGCCACCAGGTCGACGTCGATGACATCTTCGCGACTTCCCACGTCCGCGGATCCTTCAATGTCCGCTACCAACGCAACGTCGATCGGCTCATCGTCACGGTCACCTCCCGATCCTTCGATGAGATGGGGATGCAGCTGACCCTGGAGCAGGCGACGCTGCTGCTGGAACTGCTGGGCGCGGGAATCGCCGATATGTCCACTGACATTCCCTCCGCAGAACCGGTCTTGGAGTTGCCCGCCGGGGGTGCCCAGTGATGCTTCCCTTCCCGATCCTGGCGGCCTTGTTCGTGCTGGCGGTGTTGTTCTTCTTCACTGCGCCAAGCACTTTCCTGGCCGTGGTCTTTCTGATTGTGCTGTGGGCCCTGTGGCGACGCCGCACTCACCGGTGGGGGAGTCGGCGATGAACCATCCCGAGTATCACGGATATACGGTCGGCACCTACCGCCCGTCACCCGCGTATGACGCCGAAAGCGCGCTGTACGGAAAGGAATTCAACGCCTCGGGCCTGGTTCTGCGTACCGGGCTGATCGTTCCGCCGGAATACCGCTTGAAGGTCTTCATCCTGCTGTTGACCTTCGCCACCGGGCTGTATGCCGGAGTACTGCTCTTCGATCGTCCCAGCCACGAGACGGCGACAGTCGTGGTTTGCCCCGGCCCCGGCTCCGCTCCGGTCGCGGTGCTCCCCGCCGAATGCGGGACGCAGGAGGCAGGCCGATGAATCTGCCAAGGAATTGGGGTCCTGCCGAGTGGGCGCGCGCCGCTGCGCCTGCAATCCCGCGAATCAGCACCGACCACGGCGTCATGCGCTCCGACGCCACCATGCACCGGGCGGTGGACGTCGGCGACGGCAAGTGGGTGTTCACCGGCTTGCCCGGTCGCCAGTTCACCCCCGAGCAAGCCAAGGCCGGAATGCGTTTGGCCGTGGCCCCGGATCGTCTGGAGGCCGAGCGCTGGGCAAAGACCTTGGGGCTCACCGTCAACGAAGCGGTTGGCCTCATCCGAGCCACCGCCGCGCCGATCGAGAAGACCACCACCGCGATCGAGCTGGAGCGTGACTGGGGGCTGGATCGATGATCGGCCCAAAAGATATTCGCAGCCGGGACCTACCCGACACGACCGGGCAGCGTTTCGGGGTGCCCACCTTCTACTGGGGCACCGCGCCCGATGGCCTGGCGACCCGCCGCCAGCTACGGACTCAGGGAATGCGACCCAACGGTCAGGAGGTCGCGGCTCAGGTGCTCCGACCGCGCCGCGGCAACCGAGAACCCCTGGCCGCCTACCTATTCCGCATAGACCAGGCCGCACCGAAACGCGACGCCACGCCCGCGCAGCTCGTCGCACTCGCCAAGGCGACTCGCACGCACCAGCTCCGAGCGGCCGAACGCCGCGGGCTCACACCAGCGGAACTCGACCAGGTTGGTGATCCCGGACCTCAATGGGCGGCTGGCATCGGACCGACCGTGGATTCGTCCCACCTGGATCGTGATTGGGGACTGGATCGATGAGCGGAACCAATCCCTACGGCCTTCCCGACGGTTTGACCTCGGTCGGTGAGGGGCAGCGGCAATCCCGAGCTGCCTTCGAAGTCGCCTGCGAAACCCATGAGGCCTGCCGCCGTGCCGGATTTCGATGGACCGCAGCGAGCCTGGACGAACTTCGTGATCGGGTCATTCCAGCGTTCGATCGACACCGCGAACAGATCGCTGCCTTTTCGCGAACGGGACTCGTGGAAGCGCCGAACCATGATCAGCGCACCGGGATCCGAACCGAACCGCGGCGCATGTGGCTCGACGAACTACCTCATACGGCTACTGCGGGCCGACAGGGCTGGCAAGTCTCGTGGCTGCCGAACCGCAATGACCTAAGCCAGCAGCAGGCACACGACGCACTGGTGGTCGCGAAACTCGCGAACAGCTACCGGGTTGCGGAGATGGCACGACGCGATTGGCCCGAGATCCAAAAGCTTGCCCGAAGCATCGGAGTGCCGCCGCGCGAAGCAGTCACGCTGATCCGAGACGCCGAAGCCCGCGCTCGCGATCGCGCTGTGCCGACAACCGCAGCGCAAGTCCCGCATCTCGGTGTTCATGAGGCAGCACACCCGGAACTCTGGGACCGCGAGATTCGCGTCGACGCCCCGACCCCTCCGAGAGTCCACACCCCTGGCCGCGTTCCGGACGAGTGGTTGATCTCCGGTGAGCTTCTCGACCTCGACCGGGGGCCGAACCAATGACCATCCAATCCGCTTCGGAACCCGCGCATTTCGATCAGATTGTCCCGTCGGCCGAAACCGCGCGAGAGCTGACTGACCGCATCAAGACATTGGTCGAAGAGCTATGGGAATTGATCGGGCAGGCGTATGTCAGCCGTATCTGGGTGGCGCTGGACTACCGATCCTGGGACGACTATTGCGCAGCGGAGTTCGATCACGCACGGATCCGAGTCCCCCGCGAAGAGCGCACCGAAGTCGTTGCGTCTCTGCGGGAATTCGGGATGAGCACCCGCGCCATCGCGGCAGCGACCGGACTCGGGAGAGGGACGGTTCAGCGCGAGTTGGATGTCCTGAACGCAGGTGTCCCAAATGGGACACCTGACTCGGTGGTCGGTTTCGACGGCAAGAACTACCAACCAAAGTCCGCCAGCGTGGCCGAGGGAGCGGAGCCCGAGATCGGCGACCGCAGCGAGCCGACGCGTGCACCGAAGCGTCCACCGATCACGAAGTCGTTCGAGAACGCGCGGCGCAAGTTGTGTGCCGACGCCAAGTCACTGGCCCGCCTGATCGAGGACGACCGCTTCGATCGCTATGCCTTGCAGCTGGCCGAGCAGAACCTCGGCGATCTGTGGCGGGCCCGCGAAGCCCTGCAGGCGGTCCTCGACCGCCTACCCAACCCATTCCAAGAGTCCCTGGAGGGATAACCCATGCACCTGATCGACCCCGAAAACTCCGGTACCGCACCGCAGGACGACACTGCGGTGGGTACGCCGCAGATCGTCTACATGGACGCCGCCATGGCGCGGCGCGAGCTGGAACGCAACATCAACAACCGCCCGGTGCGACTGGCACGCGTGCAGCAGTACCTCGACGATATGACCGCTGGCCGTTGGCGTTTCAACGGCGAGGCGATCAAGTTCGCCTACGACGGTCGGCTCCTCGACGGACAGCACCGACTCATGGCCTTGGCCCGCACCAGCGGTTTGGTGATCCCGATGCTCGTGGTCCGCGGCCTGCCCGACGACGCCCAGGTCACCATGGACCAGGGCACCAAACGCAGCCCCGCCGACCAACTCAGCATCGCCGGGCTGGCCAGCCACAACCCCACTATGGTCGCCGCCGCGCTGCGCGTGTTCATGGTGTGGATGGAGGGCAACCTCTTCGGCGATGTCGTGCGCAACCCGACCCCGGTCTCCACGACCAAGGTGATCGAATTCGCCGACGCCTACCCCGATGTCGTCGCCCGCGCCGAACGCTTCGCCACCGTCGCCACCCGCTTGAAGTGCCGCCCCGCGGTAGCCTGCGCCGTCGCGATCCGGTTCTCCGAGATCGACGACACCGCAGCGACAGAGTTCATTCGGCTCTGGGACACCGGCGTCGGCCTCGACCTCGGCTCCCCGATCCTGGCCCTGCGGGAACGCCTCGACTCCATCCGCACCGCCCGCGTGCGCACCAGCGACCGCGACTACATCGGCATAATCGTCGCCGCCTGGAACTACTGGCGGCGCGGCAAGCAGGTCTCGAAACTGCAGCGCCCCAAGGGTGGTTGGACTCCTGAGAACTTCCCGGAGCCCAGATGACCGGTATCTCCTACGACCGCGTCATCGACGCACTGCGCCAGATCACCACCGAGGCCAACACGCAGTCCGGTGAGTGGACCAAATTCAGCTGCCCTGTCCCCAGCCACGGCAAAGGCCGCGGTGACCGCAACCCCTCCCTGGGCGTGAAATACGACCCGCGCCGCGAGAAGACCATCATCACCTGCTTCAGCGGCTGCCAGCAAGACGATGTCCTCAGCGCCGCGAACCTGCGGGTGCGGGACTTGTTCGATCACCTTCCCGACCGCACCCAGAATCCGCAACGGCCCGAACGTCGCCAGCCGCAGCGGCCATCCGTGCCGACCAATAGTGCTCGACGACAAGAACCTTCGTCGCGCACCGATCATCTCGGCGCACCGACCGGGCCGCGCCGCCGAGTGGCGACCTACACCTACACCACGGCCGCGAACGAGCCTGTCGGCCAAGTGATCCGCTACGCCGTCCCCTACGAGCACGGCACCGAGAAGACCTTCAGCCAACGCCGCTGGGATCCCCAGCAGCGGCAATGGGTGCCGGGCGGATTCGCCCCCATGCTTTACCAGGCTCCCATCGTGGCCTGGGCCATCCGGGAGGGCCACCCGATCCTGGCGTGCGAGGGCGAAAAGGACGTCGACCGTGCCATCGCCGCAGGCTACCCCGCAACCTGCAACGCGGGCGGTGCCCAGAAGTTCCGTGCCGAGCACGCCGAGCAGCTGCGCGGCGCGACACGACTGGTGATCGTCGCCGACCGGGACGCTCCCGGATTCCGGCATGCCGCACAGGTTTTCGACCATGCCCGCAGAATCGTTCCCCAGATCGATGTCGTCGCCGCCGCACACGGCAAAGACCTCTCCGACCACCTCGACGCGGGACGAAGCATCAACGATCTATGCGCCGTCAGTCCCGACCAGCTCGACCCATTCCGGTCGACACCACACGACCGCGGACCCGGTCCTGAACGTCCTCGGACAGGAGCAGTGCCGACGCCCCGACGTTCGGGATTGGGTCACCCCGACCTGGATTGGGGGCTGGAGCGATGACCACCTCGAATTCGGTGCCGATGTGCGGGTGTGGCTGCGGCGGCCCTGGCGACTTCAGCCGCGGGATGTGTGCCGTCTCCTACAAGCGGTACCGACGCCGCCAAATCGCCTACGGCCGTTGGCAACCCCGTGTCCCTGCCGATGCGGCCCGCGGCCACGTCGCTGCCCTGATCGCCGTCGGACTGCGCCCCGAACACGTCGCCGGACTGGCCGGAATCAGCCCCGCCACCGTCCATCACATCACCCACGCGACCAGCGACCGCATCTCCGCCGAGATCGAACGGGCCGTCCTCGCGGTCGAGATCCCCGACCGGCCCGGCGACGTCGCCGCCGACAACGCGTTCGTGCCGATCATCGGCGCGCGCCGCCGCATCCAAGCCCTGGTCGCCTACGGCTACCCACAAGCCCATCTGGCACGGGAACTCGGCATGAATCCCGCGCACACGACGATGGCCGCCCTCGTCGGACGCATCAACACCGCCAGCGGTGCCACCGGGCAAACCATCAACGCCAAACGCGAACGGCAGATCAAAGAACTCTTCGATCGGCTGCAGCTGGTCCCGGGACCGTCCGACCGCGCCCGCGCACACGGCCGCCGCCACGGCTGGCCGCTGCCCTTCGAATGGGACGAAGACAGCATCGACCGACCCGACGCCAAACCAACCAGGTCCCGCTGGACCTTCGCCTCCGCCCGCGCCGAACGCCGCGACCAAGTCCAACAAATGAGCCAGCGGGGCCTACCGAACTGGCAAATCGCCCACGAGCTCCGCATCACGAAACGCACCGTCGAACGCATCCGGCACGCCGCACCGACCGGCATTCCTGAACAGCCCCAAACGGATTGGGGGCTGGACCGGTGACCTCCCACGATCCGCAGCCGATCGAGTCGGTGGTGTACCTGCTGCACTTCGACAGGCCCTATCGACACGCTGCCCACTACACCGGCACCACAACAGATTTGGATGCGCGGCTGGCCGATCATGCCGCCGGACGCGGTGCCCGACTCATGGAAGTCGTCATCGGAGCCGGTATCGGCTTCCGCCGTGCCCGCACATGGGCTGGCGGCCGTGCCCGGGAGCGTCAGCTCAAACGCGAGGGTGGAGCCTCTCGTCACTGCCCCGAATGTGGTGTCGCACCACACGGATCGCAGTTCGTCGGTACCTCTCGGGCCGAGATTGCCGCCTGCCGCCGCATCGAGCTCGAAATCGCCAGGGCCGCATTTCGCCGAGAGCTGCCGACCCGGCCGGAACTGGATTGGGGGATGGATCGATGAAGCGTCCCCGCCCCGATCCGCGGCTGCGGTGGACCGACCGTGACGAGCAGCTGACCTGCTTCGCCAGCCAACAATGGTGCCTGGACTTCGCCACGTTCCAGCAGTTGACCCAGACCGAACGCAGCCGCGCCTACGAGTTGCTGGCCCGGCTGCGCGACGGATTCGGAGTGCTGCGCTCGGTGTCGATCTTCCCCGACAACGCCGACCGGGAAGTCACCGTCATCTGGCCCTGGCCCGCGGTCGCCGCCGAACGACTCGGCCACGCCGTGTCGGGCTGGAATCCCAGCCGCACCAACATCGCCCACAAACTCGCCGTTGCTCGCGCCCGCGCCGCACTCTGCGGACTCGAATCGAGTTTGTGGGTGCCGGAGCGAAAGCTGTTGCGCGAAGCGGCCATCGCGTCGGGGCAACGGCCCGGCGGACTGGCCGCCGTCGACCGCAATGGTCTACTCCCGAACCCCCTGGGCCCCTTGGCCCGTGCGCACGTCCACGACGGCCGCTACCTGTGCAACGGGACGTGGCTGTCGGTCGAGGTGGAGCTCACGCTCAAACGACCCTCGCGAAAGCGGTTGATGGACACCGTCTTCAACGCCTACCAGCGGGCCGCCGCGGTCGGGGACGGGTTGCTGTACCTATTCGAGACCGACCTCATCGGCAACGCCGTGCGACGCGCAGTGACCGCGCTCATCGAGACCCAGCGCATCCCGCGACATCCCGACATCCGATTGCGGTCGCTACCCCGCGTGCTCAAAGCCCGCTCCCTCGACCTACCCACCACGCCCCGAGAGGAGCACGCCACATGACCCACTCACCACAGCTCCCCGCCTTCTCCGACAACGACTGCCGCCCCCTCATCACACCATTCGACTGTGGCCCCACCGCGTCTGTCCCGACCCCGCCCGCCGTCGACCCGACACCAGTCGCGGGATGCCATCCCCTGATCACTGCCGCCGACTGCGGACCCACCACCGCGCCAACGTCGCCACAACATCCCCTGTTCGACCTCACCGCCCGCACCCAACAGCCGGAACCGGGCTGGCTGCACTACATGAACACCCACGATCCCAGCACCAGCCTGCCCGGCATCCACGACCTGGCCGCCGTCCTCGCCGACACCGGCGTAGCCGTCGGATTCACCGGTGCCGTATTCGCCGCCGCCGCATACGCTGCGCGGCGAAACGGTTGGGACGCAGCACGATTGCGCAACTGTACGGTCGGATCGCTCGCACTACCCGTCACCACCTCAGCGGCCACAACGTCACTGTGGACACCGCTGGAGCTCTACGCGCACGGCGCGGCACTGACCGCCGATGCCGACTGGCTCGCGGGGATCCTGCAGATGAGCGTCACCGGAATCCCGGTCGCTCTCGCCGCTGCGACCTGGTGGTGGGCGCGCCACGCCTACCGCCTGCACACCGTCGGCACCGGCGATATCCCCGCGACCGAACGCGCACAGCGCCGCGAGATCGACGCCAAGTTCGCCGCCGCCCGCACCCTGGCCACCCGTGCCACCCCGTTGACCATCGTGACCGGCCACGGTCGCGGACGCCGTCAGATCGTTCTCGGCCGCCGCGCCACCCAGATCGGCCAACACCGCAAATCCGTTGCCAAGGAGCTGGTTTCGACCACCGACACCCTGTTGTCGATCCCTTACAGCGCGGCGCGTAAGAACATCGGCGTACTCGGCGGCCCGGGCAGCGGCAAAACCACCGGACTGTGCCGGTTATCGGTGGGTTCCCACATCGCGAGCCACGAGCGCTATCTCGCCGCCGCCGCGACACCGAAGGCCGCCCGGAAAGCATTGGGCATCAAACCCAAACGCGCCCTTGGACTGTTCCTGACCTGCAAGGGCGGGATCGAAGACCTGGTCACGTGGGCCGAGCTGAAAGCCTCGCTTCTCGCCGCGGGCGTGCACCCGTCCCAGATCGCGATGGTGCCCGCCGACAAGCTCAACATCTGGCCCTTGGGCGCGGCGGCGCTGCGCCACGTCATCGAAGACCTCGCACCCACCGCGAAGGCCAGCGACTCCGCGCAGAAGTTCTATGAGGAACTACGGATCTCTCTGGTGCACTTGATCATTGACGCGCCCGACCCCGACGCCGACAAGGGTCCGGGTCAGAACGTCCCGACCAGCTCGTCCGAGTTCATGGACCGCTTCGACGAGCTGTGGCTGTGGCACTCCTGGGGCGGCGCGTTCACCGCCGAAGGGCACATGGTGATGCCCGAAAACCCCAAGTACAAGCCGGAATTGAAGGCCATCGCCGCCGCCTGCCAAGGCAAGCAGCCCGTCCTGCCCGCCGAGGCGGCCCGCTTCGACAACCTGTTCCGCGAGCTCGACGGAGTCTTCGACGGCCCCCACAACCTGCTCGACAAGTCCTACTGGTTCATCACAGTCCCCGGCACCGCACAGAAATCTGTGGCGATATCCCAGGCCAAGGCCGTGATCAAACTCGTCGAGCAGGTCGCCGCCACCGACCACGGTTGCGAAATTACCTTCACCATCGACGAATTCTCCCGCGTCTCCGACGGAGCCAGCCTCACCGACCCCTGTGAAGCCCTGCGCTCCCAGGGCGTGGCCTGCTTCGTCGGCGCGCACTCCTTCGAATCCCTCGCCGGAACCGACCGCGACGCCAAACAACTGATGAAGGCCTGGTCCGGTGGGCTGCTGTGCTTCGGGCTCGAAGGCCCCGACGACATCGTCACCGTCTACGGCACCCGCCGCGCCCTGGAACCCTCACGCCACACCCTCAAAGACCGCCACGGCGACGAAGGCCAGGTCCGCATGCAGGACGCTCTGCTGATCGACCCGAACCTTTTGCGCCGCTTGGAACCCGGCGACTGCGTCTACGTCAACCGCGGCATCGCCACCTGGGGACGCATCACCCCCTTGAACCCCGACCACATCGCCCTGCTGCCCATGGAACCCGCCGCCCGCGCCGCCGAACGCCGCCGCGGTCGCTGGATCCGCGCAGGCGCAGCCCTCATCCAGGGCAAAGGAGCGCCGGCATGAGCGACGCCGAAGGCGACTTCGGCCTACCCGACCCCGACGGCAACGACGCCGACCACCCCTACACCGACCCCGAGGAGGAACCCGACCCCATGACCCAGCCCGAACCCCACAACCAGCCCGAACCCGAACGCGCCATCGAAGGACCCAAACCCGACCGCGCCCGCTTCGATGTCGACACCCCCAGCGTGGGCGAGCTCTACCAGATGTTTCCCGACGCCCTGCCCAAAAACGCGCCCGACCGCCGCAAACGCCACCTCGCCGCCGTCCCCGACCCCCACGATCTCGACACCCTGCCCACCGACCTCGACGAGGACAGCGACGACCCGCTCATCGCCACCGCCCTGCGCTGGCGAGCAGCCCTCGCACTCTGGTGGACTCCGACCGCTACCGCTGCGGTCATCGTCGTTATCGCGATCTGCGCGTTCACCGTCGCCGGAGCCGTCGTCGGAATCGCCTGGTGCACCTACGGAATCGGCTGGATCACCTACAGCATCTGGCACGCCCACGGCCGACCCAGCCTGCGCCACATCCACCACCAGCGCCACGGAGGCAACTGGTGAACGAAAACCCCGACAAGCAACAGGACACGGCACTCACCACGCCGCCTGACTCCGCATTGCTCGACGCGCTCGCGACCATCTATCGGGCCCACGTCGCCCGCGCCGCCGCCGAACACGAAGCCCACCTACTCGGGCTCATGACCCGTGACGAACACGATCACAGCGAGGTTCTGCTGCGCGGCATGTGGCACATGTTCGCCGAGGCCGTCCTGCACGCACCCATCACCACCAAGGAGATGGGGCAGCGACTCCTCGCCGTCGACGACCGCATCCCCGACCGCTACCGGACCCTGCGTATCGACCCCGGCCCCGAGACCCCCGACACCACCGGCTGGAACGACACCGCCATCGAGATCGCCCACGAAATCGCCGACCTCATGCACCTGGTCCGCGTCGTCGACGCCTTCCAACACGCCCGCGCTCACGTCCTCGCCATCGACGAACGCACCCGCAACAACTGGCAGTTCGCCACCCAACTACTCGGATTCGACCCCAGCGACCACCCCACCCGCGACACCCACTAGGAGGCCAACCCCGTGACCGACAAATACTTCGACGAACCCCTCAACCCCACCCACAGCGACGACTCCACCGAAACCGGGCACAGCCGCGGCATCGGCGCGCAGCTCGCCGATTGCCCGGCATGCACCGATCGCAGCGAGCGTGAATTGGACTGGCTGTGGGCGTTGGACCCGGACGCACTGCGGCGGCTGCTCGAAGGCGCAGGGGCGATCGCGATCGCCGCCGTCAACGCAGAGATACCGGCCTACACCGTCGAAATGCGCAGCCTCGCACTGCATCTGATCATCGATGCCCCTACGGGACCGCCGACCTGCACACACGAGTTCATCGCCCGATGCGTGCCCGACACGTTGGCCACCGCGTGGGGGATCACCTGGGACGACGTTCGACCGGTCGATCACCCGAGCACCGTCGAGATCCAGATCGCCGCGGTCACCGAGGAACGCGCACTGATCAACCTGGTCGCCGAATTCTCGAATCTCTTCCGGCACTGGGCCGCCCACCCCGACCACGCCCGCGCCTGCGCCGACAGCGCCGTCCGCACCCTCTACTGACCCGAACAGGAGATCCACGCCTTATGTCCGACAACGCCTCCGAACTCGACCAGATCACCCACGACGCGAGCCACCTGGGCCGCACCGTGCTTCAGCTGATCAGCACCTGGCGGCTGATGAACCCGAACGCCACCAGGGTGCCGCGCAGCGTCCGTCGCGATATCAACCAGCTACTCAAGGCCGACAGGAAAGAACGCGAATTCGCCCACGGCCAGGAACGCGTCCGAGTGGAACGGTCCGTCCGCGAGTTTCAATGGAAGTTGCTGCACGACAGCGCTGTCCGGCCGTGGGACACCCAACAGAGCTGGTTCGACCGCCAGCGCGAACTCGCCATCGCCCACGAACGGCTACGCGGCCAGATTCACCTCACCACCCACCTGTCCGCCACCGAACGCGGACAAGCGGCCCGCGCCCTCACCCACGCCCGCCAAAATCCGCAATCCCCGATCGGGCGCGTCTTCGGCAAGCCCCGCGGATTGGACGCTCTGCGTGCCCGGCTCCACGACGGATTCACCCGGCTCCGTGCCGGACTAGCCAACCCGACCGAACAACAGCAGATTCACCGATGGCAGCAGCAGCGACACGACCGCTCCGCGCCGGGACGACGCGGAATCGAGTCTCTTGATCCGCTGTACAACTTCGACCCCAACCAGCCGATCGACCTCGTACCCACCGAAATGGCCGCTTCGACCGCGCAATCCGCACCCGGCCAGCCTCAGCACCAGCGCACCGGCATCGACCGAGACCCCCGCGGCAGCGCACCCGAGGTGCCCATCGACCCAGGAGAGCCGATGGAGGTGGTCCACGGCCGGGGGAATCCCGAAGCGTATGAGGTCTATGTAATCAGCGAAGCGGATGCCACCGGCACGGATCGAAAGGTCGAGAGTAGGACCGTTTCCAACCCGATTGAGGCGGTGGACTGGGCACAACAGCGTTTAGACGGACACGGCAGTGAAGTCAAAGTGCTCGTCTACCCGGCAGGACCCGGCCATGAGTACCACGCGGGCCGCCCGGTCTACTCCGTGCAGGGCCGCACCGACGTCATCGCCGCTCAGCTCCGCGACGACGTCACCAGCTGGAAGATGACTTCCCCGCAGCCCGGCAACCCCACCGGCCAGAACCCCAATCAGGCTGCACCGCAACAAGACCCCGCACGCGCCAACACCGAACAGAATCCCAGTGCCGGGCATGCCGATGTCGAACACAACCCCGGCTACCGGGTCGCGGTCGGAACGGCCGAGTTCGCGGCGAAACACCCGGACATGGTCGAGCACGCCGACGTGGCGACCCTCACCGCGGGCTACACGTGGGCTCTCGATCAGCTCGGCGACGACCACAAGGGCTGGCCCGCCGACGGCGATGTCGTCGTACGAATCCACGATCGCACCCAGAAACCGCTCCACACCCTGACGGGCCCGCGCGGCATGGCCATCGACGAGGTCATCGGCTGGCAGGAACACCACGAACACAGCCCACTCGCGCATATCGAAGCACTTCAAACCGAACTGCAGGCCGCCCGCGCCGAAGTCGATCAACTCCGAACCGAAAACACCGACCTGGTACGGAAATTCGCCGAACACTCACCCACCGAGAACGGCCCGGCAGCACCGGCCATGCCGACCGGGCCGCGTCTGGCGCAGCCGATCTTCGCGGCACCGGTCCTCAACCAGCCCATCCTGAACGGGCTCGACAGATGAACAGCACCGACCCTCGCAAGCCGGGTGAGCAACCGGTCCCCTCGACAACTGGCCCGGTGCCGGTCCACCGCTCCGAACCGCCGCAGATCGGAGGACCGGATCGGTGACCCCCGACCAGGCCCGCGCCAAGGTCGACAAGCTCCGGGCCCACGCCGCCAGCGTCGACGGCACTCCCGAAGCAGATCTGTTCTACGCCAAAGCCAACGAACTCGCCCGCGAACACGGCCTCCCGCTCACTGCCGACGCAGCCCAACCACCACGCCCAAGACGGGCGCAGCCCGCCAATACCTCGCGCCCCCAACCGGCCACCCCAACGACAAGGAGCACCCCCGTGACCAACACCGCTGCCAAGGCCACTAAGCGCCGTCCGGTCAGCGACGGCACCATGCGCCACGCCTTTACCCCACGCACCCGCGCCGCCTTCGGCCGCAACGACGAACCCGGCACCCAGATCGCCGGATACATCGTCGCCATCGATGAAGAGCCCGACCTCGACTTCCACACCAAAGCCCCCAAACTCAACGCCGACGGTACCGAACGCATGATCCCCGTCTATCTCATCCAAACCGACGGCAGCACAAAGCCTTACGGCGCAGGACTGCGAAAGCTGTGGATGCGCACCGGTGTCGCCGACGCCATCGTCGAAGCCTGCCTAGACGCAGGACACGAACAAGCCGCCCTCGGCGGCTGGCTCCAGATCCGCTACGAGGGACTCGGCGAACCACCTGCCACCAACTTCGCCGCCCCCAAGCTCTACACGGCCACCTACAAGCCGCCCAACATGCAGGAGGCCCGCCGATGACTACGCCCGACCGCATCACGTGCCTGCTCAACCAGGCTGCAGCTGCCGTACTCGCAAACGATGATGCCGCCCTCGACAGACTGATGAGCTCGCTCGACGATCACGACCTTGAAGCCCTGATCGGCTACCTCGCCAAAGGATTCGACATACAGGTCCGATTTCTCACCGCCGACGACCATCGCGAGGAGCCGCAATGAGCAACGGAGCCATCAAATTCCGTCTCGTCGGTGACCGTCCCGACATCACCGCCATGATCGAGGCCCTCGACCCGGTACTCGACATCATTCAGGACTGGCGAATCTACCCCATGCAGAGCGGTAGCGGCGTCCGCGCCTACCTGGAAGCCCGACCCCAGCCGACAGCCGCGACAGCCGATGTCGCCCCCCACCCCGAGGAGCACGAGTGACCGGCAACGACGCCGGTATCGCCGACGGGCGCACCAATGACGTTGCGCCCGTCGACCTCCCGAGCGACCCTCCCATCGACGACACGAGTGATCCCTCCGACAACGGCGACACCGCAGTGTTGCATTCGACACCTGCCCGTCGCTTCGCGCGACAGCGCCAGCGACGCCTTCCGCGGTTTACCGGTGGTAAAGCCGTCGCCTGGCTCGGCTTCGGATTCGGTGCGCTGCTGTCGGTTTTGGCCAATTGGCTATATACCTGGTTGCCTCATGCCAGCCACGCGACAGCCGAAACCCCCAGTGTCGCAGCGCAAATCGGATCCGCCGTCTGGCCGCTGGTGCTCATGCTCTCCGTGGAGGTCCTGCTCCGCGTGCGGTGGCTACCGGGTATCTGGTGGAGGCTGGCCCGCTACTTCGGCATTGGCACCGTGGCCTTCGGGTCCGCGATCATCAGCTATGGCCACGTCTATCACGTCCTCCTGTCCTGGGGATACGACTCGGTCGGCGCGCACGTCGGGCCACTTGCCATCGATGGATTCATTGTTATCTGCGGATTCGCGCTGCTGTCCGAATCGGTCCCGCAGCACCCGCGTGACGTATCGCAGAGGCCTGGAAATGGCAATGGGCACAACATATCCGATCCCAATCCGGAATCGGGTCGTGACGGCGACACGGATCGCGACACACCCGACACCGCATGCAACGCAACCGACACCCCGAAAGACGCAGCGGGCCCGGTCCGCGCCGTGGATGCGACAGCGGGCGACACCACATCGGATCTCGACCGCGACAACCGAATCAGGCAGATGGCCCGTGCCGGTATGTCGACCCGTGAGATCGGTCGCATTGTGAGCTTGCACCACTCCACCGTCGCCCGCATCGTCGCCCATGGCGACACCGAGTCCGACGCCCGCGCACCACTGCGCCTAATAGCCGAACCATGCGACGGCACCCAGCAGAGCGATCTCAATCCGTTGCTCCGGTGACCGATCACATCAACGGAATGAAAGGAGGAATACTGCAATGGACGGAATGAGCCCGGAACAGATCCTTGAAACCGGCTGGTACACAACCGAGGAGGTCGCCGCGGTCCTGAAGGTCGACCCGTCGAGCCTGCGCCGCTGGCGCACGGCACAGCCGCCGCAGGGTCCGCCGTTCGTCCAGATCTCCGGCCGGGTCACCCGGTACCGGGGCGCCGATGTGATCGCGTATCTGATGCGGCGGCGGGTGGATCCGGCGGTGGCATGATGGGCGATTCGGTGAACCTCATTCCACTCGGCGTGCAGATCCGCGGCAGCATCGAAGAGCGGAAGCGCGCCAAGCCCTTTCTGGCGCGCGTTCGCTGGACTGATCCGGTCGCCAAGAAGAGGGACAGCAAGTCCCAGGCCTTCGAAGAGCGTGCCGACGCGGAGGAGTGGATCGAGGGGATCCGGCAGGCCGCGGCGCGCGGTGTGGATCCGAAGACGGCCACTGCCACGTTGAAGGACTACGGCGAGGCCGTGTGGGGTCTCGCGATGCGTGGCGTCGAGCCCAAAACTCTCGACCCATACCTTGCGGGCTGGCGCCGACGCATCGTTCCGACCCTTGGGCATCTGCCGATCACCATGATTTCGGGAGGTGTCGCGGATCGGGCGGTCACCATGTGGATTGCCCAGGGACACGGCAAGTCCACGATCAAGAACACGCTGGCCGCGCTCGGGCGAGTTATGGACCAGGCCGTGCGCGACGAGGTGATCGATCGCAACCGGGTGGAGGTCCCCGGCTGGCAGCGTCAGTACGAGCGGCACGAGGATGAGCTGAACAACCCTCGCGCACTGGCGCTTCCGGACTGGCAATCCCTCACTGAACTCGCTGATGCGTTGGTCGCCAGATCATCGGACCACTACGAGGTCTGGGGTGAGGTCGTGATCTATGAGGCATGCACCGCCGCCCGCATCGGTGAGGTCTCTGGGGTCCGCGTCGAAGACATCGATATCGAGACATGGATGTGGAATCTGCGGCGGCAGACTACTCCTGGCCCGGGAGGGCTGAAAGACAAAGGGACGAAGGGTAAGCGCGCCCGCAAGATCCCCATCATCGTGGAGCTTCGGCCGATAGTGCTGCGAGCGATCGCGCGGGCGCATGCTCGGGTGGATGCCGATCCGGCGATGAAGAATGCGGACGAAGCCACCCGGGCGGAGGCGTATCGGAAGGCCAGACTCTTCGTCGGCCCCCGCGGAGGGCGGATCCAGATCACCGTCCTCCGCCGCGCCACCCATTGGGACGAAGTGGTCGCCGGGCTCGGCTACGAACACCTTCGCCGCCACACTCTCCGGCACACCGGGCTGACCTGGTTCGCCGACGCCGGAGTGCTACTGCATCTGCTGCAGGAGATCGCCGGGCACTCCGACCCGCGGGTCACCAAGCTGTATCTGCATCCGAACACCACGGCACTGCAGAAGGCCGGTGATCTGCTGTCGCTGCACCTTGCAGCGCCGAAACGGCCACCAATTGGCCACCATCTCCGAGTGGTCAAATGAACAGAAAATCCCCTCCGACCAGGTCGGAGGGGATTTTTCTTGGTCGGGCTGACAGGATTTGAACCTGCGACCACTTGACCCCCAGTCAAGTGCGCTACCAAGCTGCGCCACAGCCCGTTGCATTCGCTCTCGCTCGTGCTCGACGAGATTACCCCACTACCCCCCTGTACATCCAAATCGGCTGGTTGGCGGCGTGTGGTGGGGGAATCGACGGTGGTTTGGGGGAGGGCTCAGGGTTGTTCTGGCGCAGGGGAATCCGGGGTGTGGGCGGTGGGGAGGGAGATTGGGGTGAGGTGGTGGTGGGGATGCGCGCGGCGCGTCGTGGGGTGGCTGCGGGGCTGGTGGGGGGATGCGCGGCATGATTCGGGTTATGGCGATGGCGGATGATGATTACCGGCCTTGGGTGATCAAGAAGCTTCGGCTGAATTTTGGGGGGATTTGTTGGGGGTTGGTGTTCTTTGTCAGTGCGTTGTCGCCTTCGTTGTTGCCTCGGGGGTGGAAGTTCGAAGGCGTGGTTTGTGGGGTTTCGTTGATTGTGGGGTATGCGTTCGGGGTGTTGGTCAGTTGGGGAGTGCGGGCGGTTTTTCGGAAGGAGATGCCGGGGCGGGTCAAGCGTGGTGCGTGGTGGGGGCTTGGCATTGTGGGGGCGGCTGTGGTTGTCGCGGCTTTGGCGGCGGGGTCGGCATTTCAGAACCGTGTTCGGGAACTTGTTGGTGAAGCGGATCAGAATCGGTTGTGGTATGTCGCGGTGTTTCTGATTTCCCTGGTTGTGTTCGGGCTGTTGTTGGGAGTTGGGCGGGGGATTCGGTGGTGTTTTCGGCGGATCGCTCGGGTGCTCGAGCGGTGGGTTCCGGCGCGGTTGGCAGGGGTGCTTGCGCTGGTTGTGCTGGTGGTGGCGGGGTTTGTCATTCAGTTGGTGGCGCGGGACGGGCTGGTGGGGTTCGCGGACAAGACGTATCACGCGCTCAATGGCGGGACGAAGCCCAATACCGTGCAGCCGGTGAGTTCCTTTGTCTCCGGTGGGCCGGGATCTTCGCAGAGTTGGGGCTCGCTGGGGCGAGAAGGTCGGCAGTTTGTTGCCAGCGGGCCGAGTGTGGAGCAGATCGGGAAGATTTCCGGACAGCCCGCGGCCGATCCCATTCGGGTGTACGTGGGCATCGAATCCGGAAAGACCACCGAGGAACAGGCGGATATCGCGGTAGCGGAATTGGAGCGGACGGGTGCGTTCCATCGCGCGGTGCTGTGTGTGATGACGACGACCGGCAGCGGCTGGATCAATGAGCGGGCGGCGGATTCGCTCGAATATCTCTACGGCGGAAATACCGCCGAGGTCGCGATTCAGTATTCCTATTTTCCGAGCTGGATTTCCTTCGTGACCGACCGCAGCCGCGCCACCAGGGCCGGGCGGGTGCTGTTCGATCGCGTCTACGACCACTGGTCCGCGCTGCCTGCGGAGGCGCGGCCGAAGCTGCTGGTGTTCGGGGAAAGCCTGGGGTCGATGGGTGGCGAGGCCGCCTTCGCGGATCTGGACAATCTTCGGAAACGAACCGACGGGGTCATGTGGGTGGGCCCGACGCACAGCAACCGGCTGGCCCGCGAATTCATCGAGCATCGAGATCCGGGCACCCCGGAGGTCGCTCCGGTCTACGAGGGCGGTCGCACGGTTCGATTCGCCTCCAGCCCACAGGATCTGGCTAATCCGCCGGTCGAATGGACCTCACCCCGGGTGCTGTATCTGATGCACGCCAATGATCCGATCGCCTGGTGGAGCCCGCGTCTGCTGTTCGAGCAGCCCGACTGGCTAGAGGAGCCACGCGGCCGCGGCGTCGCCCCGGAGATGTTCTGGGCACCGTTCGTCACCTTCTGGCAGGTCACCTTCGACACCTTCGTCGGCATCGGCGTGCCCGAGGGGCAGGGGCATCGCTACGAGGATGCGATGCTGCCCGGGTGGGTCGATATCGCCGCACCGCCCGGTTGGACCGCCGACCGTATGGCGGCCCTGACCGGAGCACTCGAAGCGCACTGAGCCGCCTCTGATGCCTCTGGGCCCTATCCGTCCTGTGCGGTGCGTGTGAAGTCTCGACATCGAGATGGCTTCCCGCCGTATAGTTTTCACGGTTCGGGGATTCGCATCGTGGAAGAGGTCGCCATGCGTGGAACGATTGCCGCGGCAGCCTGTGCAGTCGCCGCGCTTGTCGCCGGGACTAGTGGGGCGGGGCAGGCGCAGGCCGAGAGCGGAATGGTTGTCAGTCACCCGGATTCGCCTCCGTTCGATTATCCGCCGGGAGAAGTGTGTGGGTTCGGTACACATGTTGAGTTTCCGGTTAGCGATCTGACCATGAGCGTGTGGCACGATGCGGGCGGGCGGCCTGTCTTTGGGACGGAGACAGGGGCTTTGGTGATGCGGGCCACCAATACCTCCACCGGTGCGACGATCGAACGCGATATCTCCGGTTCGGGCAGCCTGCTGTATCCGACGCTGGACCCGGCCGATTTCGTGCTCAGCGGCAACGATTGGTCGGCCGGCATACACGGCGGCGATCAGCCGGATTCGGCGCAGCATCATTGGTATCTCTCGCACGGGTTCATGTCGGTGCGCGTCACCTCCGCCAATGGGCACACGACTCGACAGTTACTGGCACTGGTCGGGCCGTACGAGGATCTGTGCGTGACGCTGAGCGGATGACGGCACCCAGGCTGATCCGCGGCGGCCAGGGCTCACAGCTGACACATAGGTTCGGTACAGCCAGGCCCCAGTGAGGTCCCCGAACCTAGACCAATGTCTGTGGTGACCTCGGGAAATGCGCCCATCGAGCGGGTGGCCATGCGGCGGGCCGACGGGGGGTCGCCCGCGGTGCTGGTCGTGGACGACGAGCCCGCGCTGGCCGAGTTGGTGGCGCTGGCGTTGCGATATGAGGGGTGGTCGGTGGAGACGGCGGGGGATGGGCGGGCCGCGCTGGCCAAGGCCCGGGAGGTGCGGCCCGATGTGGTGGTGCTCGATCTGATGCTGCCGGATATGACCGGGCTCGAGGTGCTCGAGCGGATGCGACGGGTGTGGCCGGAGCTGCCGGTGCTGCTGTTGACGGCCAGGGACGCGGTGGAGGATCGGATCGCGGGGCTGACGGCGGGCGGGGACGACTATGTCACCAAACCGTTCAGCATCGAGGAAGTGGTGCTGCGGCTGCGGGCATTGCTGCGGCGGTCGGGGGTGGCCGCCGAGGAGACCGGCTCGCGGTTCGTGGTCGGGGATCTCACACTCGACGAGGACAGTCACGAGGTGACCCGCGGTGGCGTCGAAATCGTCTTGACCTCAACGGAATTCGAGCTGCTGCGGCTGTTCGTGCACAATCCGCGACGGGTATTGAGCAAGGGGCAGATTCTCGACCGGGTGTGGGGCTACGACTTCGGGGGACGATCCAACATCGTCGAACTGTACGTCTCGTATCTACGTAAGAAGATCGACAGCGGCCGCAAGCCGATGATTCACACACTGCGAGGTGCGGGCTATGCCCTCAAACCCGCTGACTGAGATGAAGCCGAGCGAGTCGACGCCGGCAGCCGACCCGACTGTCGCATCGAACCCGCCCGAGAGGGAGTCCGTCGAGTCGACGCCCGCCCGCCGACGCTGGTCGCTGCGGGCCCGATTGCTGGTCGGCCAGGTCGTGCTGTTGGTGGTCGTGGTGGTCGGCATCGGCATCACGACCGAGCTTGCGCTGCAACAGTTCCTGGTGCACCAGGTGGACGTCACCCTGGCCGAGACGGCCAAGCGCGCCCTCATCGACTCCGGTGGCGGGCCGAGTCTGGGTCCGCGGCCAATGGATCAGCATAGCCAGCCCGGCCCGCCGCCACCGTCCGAACCGGACTACGGCCCCGGACCGGATTTTCTGAATCGCCGCAATATTCAACCGGATACGGTCGGCGCGCTGGTCGGCACCGACAAGTCGGTGAGCGCCGCCCGGGTGCGCGCCGACGGCACGCAGTCGCTGCTGTCGGCGGCCGCCCGCGAGCGGCTCGCCGCCATCGCCACGGGTAAGCCGGTGTCCCTGGATATTCCGGGCGAGGGCCACTATCGCGTGCAGGCCGCGACCACCTGGTCGGGGCAGACCGTCATCACCGGACTGCCACTCGCGTCGGTCGACGCCATTCTGATGCGGGTCCTCCTGATCCTGCTCGTCGTCACCGCCAGCGTCCTGGCGGTCGCGATCACCGTCGGCATCTGGCTGATCCGTAGCGCGCTCGCACCGCTGGGCCGCGTCGCCGCCACCGCCGCCCGGGTCGCCGACCTGCGACTGGATCGCGGCGAAGTGACTCTGCCCGTGCGGGTTCCGGCCACCGACGCCGACCAGCGCACCGAGGTCGGTCAGCTCGGCGCGGCCATCAACCGCATGCTCGATCACATCGCGGGCGCGCTCTCGGCCCGCCACGAGAGCGAGACCCGCGTGCGGCGCTTCCTGGCCGACGCCAGTCACGAACTGCGCACTCCGCTGTCGGCCATTCGCGGCTACGCGGAACTGGCTCAGCGTGAACGAGATACGTCACCCGAGGTGGTCGCGCACGCGCTGAGCCGGATCGATTCGGAATCCCGGCGCATGACCACGCTGGTGGAGGACATGCTGCTGCTGGCGCGCCTGGATGCCGGACGCGGACTCGAACGATCCCCGGTGGATCTGACCCAGCTCACCGTGGACGCGGTCGCCGACGCTCACGTCGCGGGCCCCGACCTGACCTGGAAGCTGGAGCTGCCGCCCGAACCGATCGTGGTCACCGGCGATTCGGCCCGCCTGCACCAGGTCCTGGCCAACCTGCTCGCCAACGCCCGCACCCACACCGGCCCCGGCACCACCGTCACCACCGCCCTGACCGACGACGGCCGCGGCGGCGCACGCTGGCAGGTCACCGACAACGGCCCCGGCATCCCGGCCGACCTCCAACCGGAGGTCTTCGAACGTTTCGCCCGCGGCGACTCCTCGCGCTCCCGCCGCGCGGGCAGCACCGGCTTGGGCCTGGCCATTGTCGCCGCCGTGGTCAAGGCCCACGGCGGCGACATCACCGTCGAAAGCGCCCCCGGCCGAACCGAATTCGCGGTCCACCTCCCCGCCACCCACTGACGGGCGCACCGGCCCGGTCACCAGGCCCCGGGTGACCGGGCCGAGTGCGCCGGACCATTCGACCTAGGCGGAGCCGGTCGGCGGCAGCTGGGGCAGCTGCGGCAACTGGGGCTGGTCCGGGCCTTGGTCACGGTCGCCCGGCTGGTCGCGATGGTCGCCGGGCCGGTCGCGGTGGTCACGGTCGCGGTCGTGATCGCCGTCGTGGTCGTGGTTCCAATCCGGATCGGCGATCTGGCTGACCACCGGAACGCCGCTGTCGGCCGTCGCGGCGGATGCGGGGATGGCCAGGGCGGCGAGGGGGACGGCGGCCAGGGCACCGGCCACGGCGACTCGGGCGGTCAGACGACGCAGACGCGACGGGGTCGTAGACGAGGAATTCAACGCGCGAAACCTTTCTCGGAGGGAAGGACGACCGATCGGCCGCCCCGGTCACCCATCAAAGAGGCGCAGGATCGGAACGACGTGGGTCCCGCCTATGTCCCAGCTGGGAATCGGAAAGCCTCCGGTTGCCCGCAGTAGGCTGGGCCGGGTGGGAGAAGAAGCCGAACACCCAACAGCTTTCGCCGCCCAGAGTGGCGAGCCCATGCAGTTCGTTGCCGACCTGCGCGATGTCGCCACACCCGACCCGGGGGCGCGGCGGGTGGTTGATGTGGGCTCGCTCGCCCCGCTGATCATCGAGGAGACCCGGGATCGGCTGCGGGCGGTGTTCGCGGCGATGCCGGGCGATCCGTTGCTGATGCTGTCCGGCGGCGTGGATTCGATCTTCGTGGGCGCGGTGGCCGTCGAGATGGGGTATCGACCGCGGGCGGTCACCGTGGTGACCGCCGACGGCACCGATCGTGTGAACGCGGCGGCCGCGGCGACAGCGCTCGGCCTCACCCACGAGATCATCGAACTCGACGGCCCAGCTGTGGTCGAGTTGGCCGAGGAATCCGTGCGTCGCCTGGAAGTCGCTGAGCTGTGGGAGGTTTCGTATGCCGTCCCCATGCTCGCGATGCTGCCCCTGCTCGAGCGCCTCGACACCGTGGGCCCGATCCTGACCGGACGCGGAGCGGATGCGCTCTTCGCGGGCGGCAAAACCCTTGCCAGCCCGATCGATTCACCTGCCGCCGCGGCCGAACTCGACCACGCCGTGCGCAAGGAATCCGCACTCGAATTGACCCGCACCCGCCTCGTCCCAGATTTCTATCCCCGCATTCTCGGCGACCACGCCGACCGCATAATCCACGTATTCCAAACCGTCCGCTTCTGGGAATTGTCCGAAACCTTCGCACCCCCAGCACTATTCGGCACCCACGACGGTCATTCGGTGGACAAGCTCTGCCTCCGAATCGCCTGCGAAGAGCTATTGCCCACGTCCGCGCGCCCCCTGGCCTGGGCCAAGAAGTCCGCGATCCAACACTCGGCGGGCATCATGGGCGCGCTCTCCGCCGCCGCCCGCACCGCCGCCGCCAACCTGCCCGGCGCGCAAACCTATACCGACCCCTTGACCGAACCCTTCGAGGCCGTGGCCACCCGCCTGTTCCTCGACCGCCTCGCCGACAACGCCAAAACTCCTACCCCCTGATCTCGGAAGGGTGCTTCAGGGCTGGATGAGTTCGATTGCGGCGGGCGGAGTTCCGGCGGCAGGGGAGCCCATGAGCATGTCGCGGTGGGTGTCCACCTGAGCGCGGAGGGCTTCGACGATGGCGGCCACCTCGGGGCGGCGGAGGGTTTCGGCGCGGGCCACCAGCCAATAGGTCAGGCGGACTGAGATTTCCGGGAGGACACGGACCAGGTCGGCGTGTTGGTCGGCCATGAAGCAGGGGAGTAGGCCCAGGCCCGCGGCCGCTCGCGTGGCTTCCACGTGGACGAAAACATTGGTGGAGGAGATGGATTCGCGCATCATCGGGGCGAAGGTGGGTGCCAGGTCGAGGTCGTCGACCTGGAGCATGGAGTCGATGAAGTAGACTAACGGATGGTGGGACAGGTCGTCGACCGAGCTCGGGGCGGGATGGTCGGCGAGGTACCCGTGGGAGGCGTACAGGGCGAGGGTGTAGTCGCCCAGCGGGATGGCGCGGGCGCGGCGCAGTTGCGGTTTGCCCACCACCACTTCGATATCGAAGCCGGAGCGTTGCAGGGAGGCCAGGCGGGTGGCGGTGACGATCTCGACGGCGAGTTTGGGGTGGCGGCGCTGGACGTCGGCGATGGCGGGGGCCGCGACATAGGCGCTGAACCCGTCGGTGGCCGACATGCGCACCACCCCTTCGAGTGTCGGGGTGTCCGAGGTCAGCGAGCGCACCGCGGATTCGATGGCCTCGGCGGCGGTCAGCGCCTCCCGGCCGAGGTCGGTGAGCTCCCAGCCGCCCGCGCCGCGAATCAGCACCCGCCCGCCGAGCGCCTGCTCCAGCGCCGCGATCCGCCGCGAGATCGTCGTGTGGTTGATCCCCAACTCCTCCGCCGCCGAGACGTAGCGCCCGGTTCGCCCCACCGACAGCAGCACCAGCAGGTCATCGGGGCTCGGACGGCTTGTGGCAGAGGTCACGCTCATTTCTGCATTCTTGCAGATTGTGGCTGCGGAACTGGTCATTGCTGCGTCACCCGATGTGCACGAATACTCCTTGGCATCGAAGTTTGTGGGCCGCATCACAGATGAGGGTGAGGCGGCCCGAGCGTGAAGGAGTTGCGCGATGAGCGTCCGGGAAAACGCACCGGAAGCGGGCGGCGGCCTGGCCGGATTACGGCGCGTGGTCGCCGCGTCCATGGCCGGGACCGTGGTCGAGTGGTACGAGTTCTTCCTCTACGGCACCGCCGCCACGCTGGTGTTCAGCAAGGTCTTCTTCGCCCAGGGCGGCAATGATCTGGACGCCATCCTGGCGGCGTTCATCACCTACGCGGTCGGCTTCGCGGCACGCCCGTTGGGCGGCATCGTCTTCGGCCACTACGGCGACAAGCATGGCCGCAAGAAGCTGCTGCAGCTGAGCCTGGTCCTGGTCGGCGCGGCCACCTTCCTGATGGGCTGCCTGCCCACCTACCACCAGGTCGGCTACCTGGCCCCCGTATTGCTGGTGGTGCTGCGCTTCATTCAGGGCTTCGCCATCGGCGGCGAATGGGGTGGCGCGGTTCTGCTGGTGGCAGAACACAGTCCGAGTCGCAGCCGCGCCTTCTGGGCGTCCTGGCCGCAGGCGGCGGTCCCGATCGGCAATATGCTCGCGACGGTCGTGCTGCTCGCGCTGACCTCCTGGCTGTCGAACTCGGCGTTCCTGTCGTGGGGTTGGCGAGTCGCCTTCTGGCTCTCGGCCGTCGTCGTGCTCATCGGCTATTACGTGCGCACCAAGATCGCCGACGCCCCGATTTTCGTTGCCGCGCAACAGCTCGCGGAAAAGGAGAAGGCGGCCTCGATCAGCGCCCTCGAGGTGCTCAAGCGCTACCCGCGCGGCGTCTTCACCGCCATGGGCCTGCGTTTCGGCGAGAACATCATGTACTACCTGGTGGTCACCTTCTCGATCACCTATCTCAAGGTGCACGTCGGCGCGAACACCAAGGTGATCCTGTGGTGGCTGCTGGTCGCGCACGCGGTGCACTTCCTGGTGATCCCGCAGGTCGGTCGGCTCTCGGATCGCTTCGGGCGCAAGCCGGTCTACCTGGTGGGCGCGGTGCTGGCGGGCACCTGGGGTTTCTTCGCCTTCCCCATGATGGACAGCAAGAACAATATGGTGATCCTGTCGGCCATCGTGATCGGCCTGGTCTTCCACGGCCTCATGTACTCCGCGCAGCCCGCGATCATGGCGGAGATGTTCCCCACCCGCATGCGGTATTCCGGTGTGTCCCTCGGCTATCAGGTGACCTCGCTGGTGGCGGGTTCGCTCGCGCCGATCATCGCGGTGCGGCTGTTGGAGGACTACAAGTCCTCGGTGCCGATCGCCTGGTATCTGGCGGGTGCGGCGGCCATTACCGCGATCGCGGTCCTGTTCGCCCGGGAGACCAAGGGTGTCGACCTCGAGGCGATCGACCGTGCCGATGCTGAAAGCCTGGCGACACAGCAGGATTCGAAGAACCACTCCACGCAGGACGATTCGAAGGTGACGGTGGCATGACGGGGACGACCGGACCCCTGCTCGGCGAGCTGGCCGGGCGGACGGCGCTGGTGACGGGCGGCGCGAGCGGTATCGGGGCGGCGTGCGCCCGCGAGCTGGCCGCCCGCGGGGCGGAGGTGACCGTCGCCGATATCGACGGTGAGGGCGCGGAGAAGGTGGCCGCCGAATTCGGCGGCCGGACCTGGCAGGTGGATCTGTCGGAGGTGACGGCGCTGGAGGACCTCCGGCTCGAGACCGACATTCTGGTGAACAACGCCGGGGTGCAGACAGTCAGCCCGATCACCGAGTTCGCGCCCGAACGGTTCCGCTTCATGCTGGCGCTCATGGTGGAGGCACCGTTCCTGCTCACCCGCGCCGCCCTGCCGCACATGTACAAGCAGGGGTTCGGCCGGATCATCAATCTCTCGTCGGTGCACGGACTTCGGGCCTCGGCCTTCAAGGCGGCGTATGTCACCGCCAAGCACGCGTTGGAGGGGCTGTCCAAGGTGACGGCGCTCGAGGGCGGGCCGTTCGGGGTGACCAGCAACTGCGTGAACCCGGGCTATGTGCGAACTCCGCTGGTGGACAAGCAGATCGCCGATCAGGCCTTCGCGCACGGCATTCCGGAGCAAGAGGTGGTGGAGCGAATCATGCTGACCGACA
This sequence comes from Nocardia sp. CDC153, assembly GCF_035818515.1. NCBI lineage: Bacteria > Bacillati > Actinomycetota > Actinomycetes > Mycobacteriales > Nocardiaceae > Nocardia > Nocardia sp. CDC153. Next base: position 209,701 of record NZ_JAYKYU010000006.1, read on the forward strand.
ACGCGATCAAACGACTCGTGGAGCCCGACGAGGTGGCCTCGCTGGTGGCGTGGCTGGCCTCGGACGCGGCGCGCATGGTGACGGGTGCCTCGTACACCATGGACGGCGGATGGAGTGCCCGATGATCGAGCTGGCCGAGGTGGCGGGAGCACCGCAATGGGTGCCCGGCGAGGCCGACATCGAGGCGGCCCGGATCACCGATTTCGCGCGATTCGTGGAGCGGCGCTTCGGGATTCGCACCGGTGATTACTGGCAGCTGTGGCAGTGGTCGATCGACGATATCGACCGCTTCTGGTGGGCGGTGTGGGAGTACTTCGACCTGGGGGACACCCCCGCCGAGGTGCTCGCCTCCAGTGCGATGCCGGGCGCGCGCTGGTTCCCCGGGACCCGCGTCAACTACGTCGACCAGGTGTTCCGGCACACCCGCACCGACCGTCCCGCCATTATCGGGTTGAGTGAAGACACGCCGCGGCGGGATATCTCTTGGCTGGAAATGCACTCCCGCACAGCTGTTCTGGCCCGATCGCTGCGTGAGCTGGGCGTCGGCCCCGGCGACCGGGTGGTCGGCTACCTGCCGAACATCCCCGAGGCCGTGATCGCCTTCCTCGCCACCGCGAGCATCGGCGCGCTCTGGAGCGCGTGCGGCCAGGACTACACCGCCTCCGCCGCACTCGACCGCCTCGGCCAGCTCGAGCCGACGGTGCTGGTGACCGCCGACGGCTACCGCTACGGCGGCAAGTCCTACGACAAGATCGACGAAATCGCCGCCCTCCGAGCCGGTTTGCCGTCCCTGCGGGCCACCGTGCTGGTCTCGCGGCTGGGCCGCACCTTGCCCGATGTCCTCGACTGGAACGATGCCACCGAGGACCTCTTTGCCGAGGAGCCACCCCTCCTCGCCCCGGTGCCGGTCGAGTTCGACCACCCGCTGTGGGTGCTCTACTCGTCCGGCACCACGGGCAAACCGAAGGGCATCGTCCACGGCCACGGCGGCGTGCTGCTCGAACACCTCAAAGCGATTGCCCTGCAGTCGGATATCGGTCCCGAGGACACCTTCTTCTGGTACACCAGCCCCAGCTGGATGATGTGGAACTATCAGGTCTCCGGCCTGCTCGCGGGCGCGACCATCGTCTGCTACGACGGCAGCCCGGCTCATGCCACCCCGGATGCGCTGTGGGCCTTGGCCGCCCGCACCGGCACCACGGTCCTCGGCACCAGCCCCGGCTACGTGCTGGCCTGTGAGAAGGCGGGCGCGCACCCGGCGCTCGCCCACGATCTGTCGCGCCTGCGTCAGGTGGGCATCACCGGTTCGGCGTTCCCGGCGAGCTCGTCGATCTGGTTGCGCGACAATGTCGGTGACATTCCCGTCTCCTCCATCAGCGGTGGCACCGACGTCGTGTCGGCCTTCATGGGCGGCGTCCGCACCGTCGCCGTCCGGCCGGGCGAACTCTCCGCCCCGTATCTCGGTGTGGCACTGGAGGCCTGGGATTCCTCCGGCCACCCTGTGCAGGACACCGTCGGCGAACTGGTGATCACCAAGCCGATGCCCTCCATGCCGGTGGCCTTCTGGAACGATCCGGACGGCTCCCGCTACCGCGACGCCTACTTCGACATGTACCCCGGCGTCTGGCGCCACGGCGACTGGATCACCCGCACGCCCCACGGCGGCATCACCATCCACGGCCGCTCCGATTCCACCCTGAACCGCAATGGAATCCGCATGGGCAGCGCGGACATCTACCAAACCGTGGAGGCTCTGCCGGAGATCGCCGAAGCCCTGGTCCTAGGCATCGAACAACCCAACGCCGAATACTGGATGCCCCTGTTCGTAGTCCTCGCCCCCGGCCTGACCCTCACCGACGAACTGCGGCACCGAATCTGCACCGCGATCCGAACCGACCTGTCCCCCCGCCACGTCCCCGACGTCATCCTCGAGGCCCCCGGCATCCCCCACACCCGCACCGGCAAGAAACTCGAGGTCCCCGTCAAACGCCTACTCCAGGGCGCAGACCCCATGCAAGTGGTCGACCCCACCGCAATAGACGACCCCTCCCTCCTGCCCTGGTATCTGAACCAGCGTGATTTCCACGGTTAACGACCGACGGGCATGGTGCGACATGAGAACTGCGATCCCTTCCGGATCGCGGTCGGGGTATCGATTCCTTTCCGAGGGGGATTCCCATGCGCACCACCACGCTCGATCACACTCGACGCACCGCCTCGCCCAGATCACGGCGACTCACGGTGGCTCTCGCGGCCGTCGCCACCTCCGTCGCCGCGCTCAGCGGCTGCTCGTCGAATTCTTCGTCGACCGTACAGTCGACCACCGCCTCCACACCGGTAACCCCGACGTCACCCACCCTCATCACCCCCACCGCACCGGAAACCGTTGCGCCGCAGCCAACAATCCTCCCGACACAGGCACCGGGCACGACGGTCTCCCCACCGTCCGTCGCCCTACCGCCGGTCACCCCGACCCCCACCACTCCCGCCCCGAACCCGCCCTCCGGCTCCACCTTCGACGGCGAGGGCATCACCGGCCAGCAGGCCGCCGACCTCCAACAGGCGGTCGACACCGGCCACCAACCCTGGCGACTGGACCGCGTAGCCGTGGCAAAAGCCTTCGTCCAAGCCCGATTCGGCTGGACGAACGTGCAAACCAGTACCGGCGCACCCACGGTCGTCTTCGTCACCAACGCCGACGGCACCAAGGTATCCCTCCACCTGGCCCAACCCGCCACCAAGGGAGACACCGGCATCTGGGTCGTTGCCAGCGGCGTTTGGAGCTGACGGACTCGCCGCTCAACTGGTGGGGGTGGTGGAGGTGAGCTGGCCGACGGTGACGATGACGATGGAGTCGAGGGCGGAGGTGGTGCCCGCGGCCGGGGTTTGTTCGACGACCTTGCCTACTTTGGCCGGGTCGGTGACCTTGGCGTAGAGCTGCTGCAGGGTCCCGTGCCAGCCGAGGCCCTGCAGGGTCGAGGTCACGGTTGCGTAGGAGAGGCCGACGAGATTCGGGACGGTGATGGTGGTGGGGGCCGGGCCGTTCGAGACGTAGACCGTGATGGTCGAACCGACCGCGTGTTGGGTTCCGGCGGCCGGATCGGTTTCTATCACCGTGCCTTTCGTGCGTTTGTCGTCGCGCTGGACCTGCTTCACGGTGAAGCCGTCCTTCTCCAGTTGGGCTTTCGCGGTGGCGATCGGACTGCCGACCACATCGGGCACCGCAACCGTTTTCGGCGGCTGCTCTGTGGTCTTGGACATCGTGTAGGCAGTCGTGGTGGTCGGTGGTTCGGATGTGGTCGACGGCGGTGTCGTCGTAGTGGTCACCGGCACTGTCGTCGTGGTGATCGGAACGACACTCGTGGTCAGCGCGGAGGTATTGGGGTGACCGTCGTCGGCTCGGGCCAGGAGGTACGCGACCAACGCCAGGGACACGACCAAAGCCAGGCCGATGACGAACCGGATCGTCCTGCCGCCCTTGCCGGAAACGGCCGGGGCAGTGCCGAGGTCGCTGTCGCGATGCCCGATGCCGATGTCGCGATGCGCGGTCGGCTCGGGCCGCACGGTCGGCGCGAGCAGGGTCGGTGCTCGTCTCGGTTCCGGAGTCGGCGGCGGGGCGCTGACGGTCGGGGGCTGCGGCTGGGTGGTCCGCCGCGCGGTGGTCGTCGTGTTCCGCCGGGCGGTGGTCGCGGTGCGCTGCAGCGCTTCCGCCGCGGTCCACGCCAGCTGCGCGCAGTTGTCGAACCGCCGCTCGGGCTCCTTGGCCATGGCGCGCGCGATGACATTGTCGAAACCCCTTGGCAGCATGGGATTCCGGTGCGAGGGCAGCGGCACCGGCTCGTACGCGTGCCCGTGGATGATCCGGCTGACATTCTGCCCCGGATACGGCGGCTCGCCGGTCAGCATGTGAAACAGCGTGCAGCCCAGCGAGTACACGTCGGCGCGCCGATCCACCTCTCCCGGCCGCGTCACTCGCTCGGGCGCGGCGTATTGGAAGCTGGCCAGAATCTCTCCGCACCGCGTCAACTGCTGACTCTCGTCCATCGCCTTGGCGATCCCGAAGTCGGTGAGCAGCGCCCGCTCCGGCCGCCCCTCGGCGAGCAGGATATTCGCCGGTTTCACATCCCGATGCAGGATCCCCGTCTCGTGCGCGTGATCCAGTGCCGCCGCCGTCTCGGAAATGATCCGCACCGCCCGCACCGGATGCATCGCTCCCTCGCGTAGCGCCCGCGCGACATCACTGCCGTCGACGAAGGTCATGGCGATCCACAGTCGATCGTCGTCCTCGCCGCGTGCGTACACGGTCACGATGTTCGGGTGCTGCAGCCGCGCAACGGTATCGGCCTCCCGCCTGAAACGCACCCGATGATCGAGGTCCCCGCCGTCGGGCATGCTCAGGAGCTTCAATGCCACGAATCGCGGCAGATCACGGTCCCGTGCCTGATACACGGCACCCATCCCGCCGGCCCCCAGCTTCCGCAGAATCTGGTATCCGGCGAAGTATTCCCCCGGCCTGAGCATCGCGCCCACCGCCACCTCCCCTCGATGCGTTCGGAGTGAATATCGCGGCGCAAGCCAACTCCGAAACGACACGACGATCGGCCGACCGTTGGATCCATCGAGCAAGTCCCCAGATCGCCAGGGCGCACGTCGAATACAGTGCGCCGATCACGCACGACGCCCACCAACCTCGGGTGCTGTACGCCCAGGCGGTGGTGAGTGCGCCCAGGGCCGAACCCAATGAATAGAAGGACATGTACGCGCCGATGACGGTGCTGGCATGGTCCGGATGCGCGGTCGTCAACAGGTGCTGGCTGCTGACATGGACGGCCTGCACGGCGAAGTCGAGCAGGACGATTCCCGCGATGAGGAACCAAAGGGTCGGTTCGGACTGGGCGATGAGTAGCCAGGACACCGCCAGTAACGCCAGGGACCAACCCGAGATCGCTTGGGCGCGACCGGAATCGGCCCACCGTCCGGCGCGGGACGCGCCGAGGGCTCCGGCGAGGCCAGCGAAGCCGAACAATCCGATGGCCGTGCTGCCGAAGTGCCAGGGGGCCGCGCCTAGCGGAAGGGCCAGACCGCTCCAGAGGGTTCCGAAGGCGGCGAAGAGGAAGAACGCGATCAGGCCCCGGCTCAGGAACAGGCGATCGGTGCGGACCAGCCGGGCCATCGATCCGAGCGCTCGAAAGAACTGCACGCCAGCGCTTCTCGGATCCGGCTCCAAGATGATGCGGGCGGTCAGGGCGAGCAGTAGGCACAGCAGTGCGAGCACCGCGTAGACCGCGCGCCAGCCGATCGTGTCGCCGAGGACGCCCGCGAGAATCCGAACGCCGAGAATGCCGAGCACCACGCCGGAGGTAACGGCCCCGATGGTGCGCCCGCGCTCCTCGGGCGCGGAGACGGCGGCCGCGTAGGCGACGGTCACCTGCACCACCACCGCGAACACGCCCGCGATCGCCAGGCCGATCAACGCGACCACGGTGGTGGGCGCGAGCGCCACCGCCAAGGCTCCGACCCCGGTGAGCATGAGCTGCGCACCGATGAGCCGACGCCGGTTCAACACATCGCCGAGCGGGACCAGCAATACCAGCCCGGCGAAGTACCCGATCTGCCCCGCCGCGACCAGCCACCCCAGTGACCCCGCGGCCAATCCCAGGTCCCCACCGGCCTTTTCGAGCACCGGCTGAATCGCGTAGATGGTCGAGACGGCCACCGCGCACACCAGTGCCAGGGTGATTCGCTGTGATCTCGAGATTCCCGTCGTCACCACACCTCCCAGATTGGTAGCAAAACGAAACCATTGCGAGCTTAGGTAGTATCAGTTTCGAATTGCAACCGATTGGGAGGAGTGGTGATGACCGCGACCCTCGGCGCGGGCCGAACCTGGACCGATCCGACCTGCCCGGTCGCCCGCGCGGTCGACCTGGTCGGTGATCGCTGGAGTCTGCTGATCGTGCGCGACGCCATGGACGGCGCGGCCACCTTCACCGAGTTCCAGCAGCGCCTCGGTATCGCGCGCAATATCCTGGCCGACCGCCTGCGCAAACTGGTCGAGCACGGCATTCTCGCCACCAGCACCGCACCCGGCGGCAAGCGGCACAGCTACGAATTGACCGCGGCCGGTGCGGATCTGTTCACCGCCATCGTGGCGCTGCGGCAGTGGGGTGAGCGACATGCCTTCGCCGACAATGAATCCCGATCCACGCTCGTGGATCTCGAGGATCGGCCGATCGCGGAACTGCGACCCGCGAGCCGCCGGGGCAAGCCGCTCAGCGCTGCTACGACGAGGGTTCGAAAGGTCGACTGACGCAGCGGAATACCGCTAGGAGATGTAGGCGATCAGTTCATCGATGTAGGCCCGGAACAGCGTCGCCATATCCACGTGCTCCGGATCGACGAGCCATTGCAGCTGCAGCCCGTCCATCATCGCCCACACCTGACGGGCCACGATCGCGGGCTCGATATCCGCGCGCACACTGCCGTCGGCCATGCCCGCCCGCAGCGCCGCCGTCAGATAGATCTCGAGATTGCGGTAGCGCTTCAGCGCCCACCCGTGCGCGGGATGATCGGCGGTCACGGCCTCGCTGGTCAGCACCGTGAAAAGCCGGACCAGCCCGGGGACGTGCATATTGTGATCGACCAGCTGCGCCAACCGCAGCAGCGCGTCCTTGCCGCGTAACTCCTGGTCGAAGCCCAATCGGTCGTAATCGAGCCGATCGCGATAGTCGAGCACCGCCGACAGCAGCGCGGCCTTGTTCGGGAAGTAGTGCAGCAGTCCGGGCTGTGAGAGCCCGCAGCGTTCGGCGACCTCGGCGATGGAGGTGCTGCGATAGCCATTGTCGGCGAAGGCTTTCAGCGCCTCGTCGATGATCTGCTCGCGGCGGTCGTCACCCCGCTGGCGGCGTCGAGGGTGCGGCGTCATGTGATGGGACCATAGTCAAGGCGGTTGATCAGGCAAAATCCAGCACGGATAACGAATAGATAACAGTACCTAATGACCACTCGGTAAACTGGAGTTCCGCTGGCACACTCGTGCCAGCCGTACAGGGCAGTACGAGGAAAGGGATTGCCGATGAGTCAGGCCCCGATCGCGCCGATCACGCTGCGCGGAGCCGCCGGTCAACTGGCCGGATGGCAGATCGAACCGGCGGACGCACCGCCGCGCGGCACCGTGCTGCTGGTGCCCGGCTTCACCGGCTCCAAGGAGGACTTCGAGGGCGTGCTGCCATTGCTGGCCGACGCCGGCTACCGCGCGTTCGCCTACGATCAGCGCGGGCAGTGGCAGTCCGAGGGACCCGACGACGTGTCGGGCTACACCATGGCCGATTTCGTCGGCGATCTGCAGGGCGTGGTGGATCAGATCTCCCCGGACGAGCCGATTCACCTGGTCGGGCATTCCTTCGGCGGCTATGTCTCGCGCGTCGCGGTCATCGAGCGCCCCAAGCGTTTCCGCTCCTTCACCCTGCTCGCCTCGGGCCCGTCCTCGGTCGAGGACATCAACTTCCCGCCGCCGCAGTTGGTCGCGCAGCTGGTGGAAGCCGGTGGGCAGGAACTCATCTGGCAGCAGATGAGCGCGGCGCTGTTCGAGGCGGGCCAGACGCCCGCACCCGAGCGCATGGAATTCCTGCACGAGCGCATTCTCCGGACCAAGAAGGCCAATATCCTCGGCATCCTGAACTGCATGACCGAGCCGCCGCTCAAAGATCCGGCGGCGCTGCGGGATTCGGGTGTGCCGCTGCTGGTCGCCTACGGCGACACCAATGACCTGTGGGCTCCCGAGGTGCACGAGCGGTTCGCCGAACAGCTCAACGCCAAGACCGTCGTATTCCCCGGTTCCGGCCACGTCCCGAACGAGGATGTCCCCGAACAGGTTTCCGCCGCACTCGTGAACTTCTGGAAGGAACTGCCGTGACCGACATCGACGATCTGCTCGCCAAGCTCGACCTCCCGGCCAAGATCCGCCTCATCTCCGGTGCGAACTTCTTCCGCTTCGCGGGCGAGGACAGCATCGGCTTGGCCGAAATGCCGGTCTCCGACGGCCCGTCCGGCGTGCGCGGCGAACAGTGGGACGAGCGCGACCCGTCGGTCAGCCTGCCCTCGGGCACCGCCCTGGCCGCCACCTGGGACCGCGACCTGCTCACCGAGATCGGCGCGCTCATCGCGGCCGAGGCCCGCCGCAAGGACGTGTACGCGGTGCTCGGCCCCACCATCAACCTGCATCGATCCCCGCTGGGCGGACGGCATTTCGAATGCTTCTCCGAGGACCCGCTGCTGACCGCCGAGATCGCCGACGCCTATGTCCGCTCGGTGCAGGCGCACGGCGTGAGCGCCTGCCCCAAGCACTACGTGGCCAATGATCAAGAGACCGAGCGCTTCACCGCCGATGTCCGCGCCGACGAGCGCACCCTGCGCGAGCTGTACCTGTACCCGTTCGAGCGGTCGGTCGAAGCGGGCGCGTGGATGATCATGGCGGCCTACAACTCGGTCAATGGCGTCACCATGACCGAGAACGATCTGCTCGACGAGCCGTTGAAGGGCGAGTGGGGCTTCGACGGCGTCGTCGTCTCCGACTGGACCGCCGTGCGCTCCACCCTGGGCGCGGCCAAGGGCAATGACCTGGCCATGCCCGGCCCATGGGAGCTGTGGGGCGCGCCCCTGGAAGAAGCTGTCCGCCAGGGTGCGGTGCCCGAGTCGGCCATCGACGAAAAGGTCCGGCGCATCCTGCGATTCGCGATCCGCGTCGGCGCGCTCGACGGCACACCCCGGCCGGTGCCCGCCTTCACCGACGAGGCCGCGCAGCGCGTGGTTCGCGCGGCGGCCGCCAAGGCCATGGTGCTGGCGTCCAATGACGGCGTGCTGCCGCTGGACCGGCCCGCGCGGGTGGCCCTGCTCGGATCCGCCGCGGCCGAACCGCGTTTCATGGGCGGCGGCAGCGCGACGGTGATTCCGGCGCACACGACCTCGCCGCTGCAGGGCCTGTCCGAGGTGTTGCCGGTGGTCTACACCCCGGGCGTGCACCTGAGCGACGCCTTGATTCCCGTTCCGCTGGAGCTGGTGACCGATCCGGAAACCGGCACACAGGGCCTGTCGCTGCGCTATCTCGACGGCGACACCGTCCTCGACACCGAGCATCGCACTGCGGGCAGCCTCATGCTGTTCGGCAATCCGAATGCCATGCGGGCCAACGCCATCGAGCTGCGCGGCCGACTGCGCGCCGATGCGGCGGGGGAGTGGCGCATCGGCTTCGCCGGTGTCGGCACCCTCACCCTGACCATCGACGGTGAGCAGGTGCTCGAAGAGACCGTGCTGCCCGAGGGCACCGACCCGGTCGAGATGCTGCTGAATCCCCCGCAGCGCTTCGTGACCCGCACCCTGGCGGAGGGCGACGAGGTCGATGTCCTCGTCCGCATGGTGCCCGGCGGCGGATTCCCGGCCATGGGCATCACCTACGCCATCGGCCGTCCGCGCCGCTCCGCCGGCGAAGAGTTCGCCGCCGCGGTCGAATTGGCGCGCGAGTCCGAGGTGGCGATCGTGGTGGTCGGCACCACCGAGCAGATCGAATCCGAGGGCTTCGACCGCACCACCCTCGCCCTGCCCGGACGCCAGGACGAACTGGTGGCCGCGGTGGCCGCGGTGAATCCGCGCACCATCGTGGTGGTGAATTCCGGTTCGCCCGTGGAGATGCCGTGGCGCGACGACGTCGCCGCGGTACTGCTCACCTGGTTCCCCGGCCAGGAGTTCGGCTCGGCGCTGGCGGACGTCCTCACCGGCGTGACCGAACCCGGCGGCCGACTGCCCACCACCTGGCCCAAGACCATGGCCGACGTCCCGGTGCTGAACACCAAGCCCGGAGCCGACAATGCGCTGCCCTACCCCGAGGGCATTCACATCGGCTACCGCGCCTGGCTGAAATCCGGTGTCGCCCCGGCCTACCCGTTCGGCCACGGCCTCGGCTACACCACCTGGGAACTCGCGGACCTGAAGGTCTCCGGCCGCACCGCCACCGTCACCGTCCGCAATACCGGCGACCGCCCTGGCCGCCAGGTGGTCCAGGCCTACCTCTCGCGCGCGAACAGCACGGTCGATCGCCCGGTGCGCTGGCTGTCCGGCTTCGCCGTGGTCGAGACGGGCGCGGGTGAATCCGTCACCGCCACCATCGAATTGCCGAAGCGCTCCTTCCAGCACTGGACCGACGCGGGCTGGGCCATCGAACCCGGCTCCTTCACCCTGCACGTCGGCACCTCGGTGACCGCCCTTCCCCTCACCGCCGACATCGGCTGATTCACCTCGACAGCAACGGATTCCGGTCGACCACGGCCGGAATCCGTTGCTATTCACACGCTCTGGATTCCCGTGGCTCATTTCGAAGCCGACGCCGTCGGCCAGCTCCCCTCGCCCGTCGCACCCTCCGCCCGCCGTCTGCTGCCGCTGCTGTTCGCCGGAAACGCCGCCATGTACGCGCTGTACGTCGGTGTCGGCAGTGTCCTGCTGCCCTTGCAGATCGAGCACATCGACGCGGCGTCCAAGGTCGCCAATCTCGGTGTGGTGGGCGGTGTCGCCGCCCTTTTCGCGACCGTGTTCAATCCGGTGGCCGGTGCGCTGTCGGATCGGTCGGGGCGGCGCAATCCGTGGATTCTCGGCGGCGGGCTGGCCGCGGTCGCCGCCATGGCGTTGCTGGGCAGCGTGGACACCGTGCTGCTGGTGGCCATCGCGTGGTGCCTGGGGCAGGCCGTCATGAACATCTATCAGGCGGCCTTGACCTCCGTTGTGCCCGACCGGATTCCGAGACAGCGGCGCGGCGTGGCCTCGGCGGCGGTGGGTCTCGGACTGCCCGTGGGTTCGACCATCGGGGTGCTGCTCGCCTCGGCGTTCTCGCATCACTATCGCACCGGCTATCTGGTGCTCGGCCTGTTGGTCGCCGCCGCTGCCGCCCTTTTCGCCTCGGCGGCCCGGGAAGAGCGCATGCCCGCCAAACAGTCGATCCCCCTGCGCGCTCAGCTCGCCACATTCCTGAATGTGCTGCGCGAGCACGACTTCCGCTGGGCGTTCATCGGCCGCGCGCTCCTGGTCCTCGGCTATTTCGCCGTCACGAGCTATCAGCTGTATATCTTGCAGGATCACATCGCGCTGCCGTCGGGACTGGAGCCGTCGAAAGCGGTGGCGATCCTGACGCCCATTTCGGCTGTGACCATGATGGTTTCGACGGTCGTGGGCGGTGTGCTTTCCGATCGGCTGGATCGCCGCAAGCTGTTCGTCGGCCTGTCCGCCGCGCTCGCCGCGCTCGCGCAGCTGATCCCGCTGCTTTGCCCGACCTGGCCCGGCATGCTGGCGTTCGCCGCCGTGAACGGGCTGGCCTTCGGTTGTTTCATGGCCGTGGACACCGCCTTGGTCACCATGGTGCTGCCCAAGGCCGAAGACGCCGCCCGGGATATGGGTGTGCTCAATATCGCCAATGCCGGTCCGCAAATCATCGGGCCGTTCGTGGCGTCGGCGGTGGTGAGCCTCGGCGGGTATCCGCCGCTATTCCTGGTGGGCGGGCTGCTTTCGCTCCTGGGCGCGGCCGCAGTGCTGCCGATTCGCGCCGTGCGCTGACATTCAGTGCCGGAGTTTGTTTTTCGGCTGGGGATACCGGTGCATACATGCCAAGATCATGTAATATCTGGCGGCACTGAAAGGGGCTGGCCAGCAACCTTTTTGCACTCTTGATCGACGGTTCGGCGGTAGGGGGTATTCGGGGGGCTTTGCTCGAGGACTTCACCGATCGTGCACGCGATGGATGACGCCGCCGTTGCCGTCCTCCGCGACGTGGTGACCACAGGATTCCGCAGCCTCGGCTGCCGTTCGCACAAAAGGAATCTAGAGTGTCCGAAAATTTCCCGGATCATCCCGCCGCTCTTTCCTCCACGCCCACGGACCTTTCCCTGCTGCTGCGTCCGTCGCCGCCCGGCGCGCCGACCGATGTGGTGCGCATGCATCCGCGCAATGGGTTCCTGCTGTGGGCCGATCTGCCGCCGGTGCTGGTGCTCGGCAGCTCCGGCGGTTCGGGCGCGACCACCACCGCCCTCGGTATCGCCGGTGCGGCCGCCTACGACTACGGCGAGCATTCGCCGATCGTCGTGGACGCCACCACCACCGGCGGTGACCTGGCCGCCCGCGGCTGCGACACCATCGACGCCGCGGGCACGGTGCAGTCGTGGCTCAATATGACCCACCGCAGCCTGCCGTCCACCGTGATCGACAGCTGCGGCGAAAACAGTTCCGGCGTAGGCGTTCTCCCGCGCGGACCCGAGGCCCTGCCGCGGCGCGAAACCTACTCCTCCGTGCACCGGGACCTGGTCGAAGCCGGATGCCTACCCGTCTACGACGGCGGCGCGCCGGTCACCAACCGCATGGTCGCCCCGCTGCTGTGCGACTCCCGCATCTCGCTGGTCATCACCCTCGCCGCGCGCCCCGACGCGGTCAATCGGCTCAAGCCCGCCCTGATCTGGCTCGACGACAACTACAGCCAGTACCACCTGGCCGAGGCGATCATCGTGGTCACCCGCCAGCACCCGAAGGACGGCCCCCTCGTCACCGACCACGTCCGCAAATACCTCGGCGACGTGGTCCGCGCCGTAGCCGAAATCCCCTACGACGCCCACCTCGGCGCGGGCGGCCCGATCAGCTGGCGCCGCCTGGCCCCACCCACCAGATCCGCCTACCGCCAACTGGTCAACCTCATGCGCTGACCCGTGTCAGTGGGGTGGGCGCAGGAGTTTCATGGCGGCGTTCTTGACCGGGGTGGGGACGCGGTCCTTCATGGACAGGGCGGTGGCGGCGGCGCGGGTGCGGAGTTCGGTGCCGCGGCCGAACATTCTGTTCAGGGGGCCGCCGGAGGGGGTGAGTTCGACGTGCAGGGGTGGCTTCGTGGTGGATGCGCCGAGTGCGCCCGCGATGACCATGCGTTGGATTTCGCTGGTGCCTTCGAAGATGGTGTACAGCTTGGCGTCTCGATACCACTTCTCGACGGGGTGGTCGGTGATGTAGCCCCAGCCGCCCAGGGTCTGGATGGCGCGCTCGGTGGCCTGCACCGCGACCTCGCTGGCGGCCAGCTTCGCCATGGAACCCTCGCCGCGTTCCAGGCGCACGCCATTGGCGGCCATCCAGGAGGCGCGCCAGGTCAGCAGGCGCGCGGCGTCGAGGCGGGTGGCGAGATCGGCGAGGGGGAAGGCGATGCCCTGATGGTCGATGATCGGCGCACCGAAGGCCTCGCGGTGGGTGGCGTACTCGGTCATGTATTCCAGTGCGGCCCTGGCGATTCCGAGCGCCTGCGCGGCCACGAAGGGGCGGGTCTGCTCGAAGGTGCCGAGCGTGGCCGACGCGGCGCGGCCATTGCCGCGGGCCCGCGCGTGCGCCTCGGCCAGGTCGTGCTCGAGCTTGTCCACACCACCGAGCAGATGATCGCCCGGCACCCGGACCCGATCGAAGGTCAGCTCGGCGGTGTGCGAGGCCCGGCAGCCGAGTTTGTCCAGCTTGCGCACCATCTCCAGGCCCGGCGTCCCACCGGGAACGATGAACAGCGCCTGACCCCGGTGCCCGAGCTCCTCGTCCACCACCGCGTTCACCACGTGCACATTCGCGATGCCGCCATTGCCGATCCACATCTTGTGACCGTCGATGATCCAATCGTCGCCATCGCGAATCGCGCGCGTGCGCAGATTCCGCACGTCGCTGCCGCCCTCGGGTTCGGAAATGGCGAGCGCCGCGAGCTTCAAATCACCGGGCGTGCCGAAACATTCGGGTGCCCACTGCAACATCTGCTCGGGAGTCGCGGCCTGCCCGATCGCCGAGAGCGCCAACGCGGGCATGACGATCGCCAATCCGATTCCCGCGCACCCCCAGAACATCTCCTCGAGAAACATCGGCAGCGACAACCCGGTGCGATCACCGATGAGGTCGCGATAGAACAGCGGACTGTAGAAGCCGCGCTCGGCGGCTTCCTCCAGTACCGGCCACGGAAACTCCTGGTTGCGGTCGTACTGCGCGGCAACGGGCCGGATGCGGTCTCGAGCGAATTCGTGCACCCGCTCGACCAAGTCGTGCTGCGCCGCCGTGGGCGTCAAGTCGAAGGTCACGACTGTCCGATACCCGCCCGGAGCCGATCGACACCTACAGCGACATCTTGCCGTTGTCGACGGTGTAGATCGCGCCGTGCACGGCGGCGGCCTCCTCGGAGCAGAGGAAGGTGATGACATTGGCGACCTGGGCCGGATCCATGAGTCCGCGCGCGGCGGCGATCTTCATGATGAGGCTGTAGTCGGGATCTTCGGGGAAGGTGAAGTTCTGCACCATCGGGGTGGTCATGCCGCCCGGGCAGACGGCATTGATACGGATTCCGGTGCTGTCGAATTCGAGTGCCATGGCACGGGTCAAACCGATGAGGCCGTGTTTGGCGGCGCAGTAGGCCGCCGAGTAGGCCTGGCCCTCGACACCCGCGATGGACGAGACGTTCACGATGGACCCACGCCGATCGAGAAGATGGGGGAGGGCGGCCCGGGAAAGGAAGAAGGGCGCACTGAGATTGACGGCCAGATCATGCTGCCAGTCGGCGTCGGTGACCTTGGCGGTGTGCTGCATCGTATGCGCGCCCGCGGCATTGACCAGGATGTCGAGCCCGCCGAATCGCTCGACGCAGGTCGCCACCACCTCGCCGCAGGCGGCGGGATCGGTGAGATCGGCCGCCAGCCAGGCGTTTTCGGAGCCGTCGAGCGCCGCGGCGAGCCGCTCCTTGTCCCGGCCCACCCCGAAAACCCGCGCCCCGCCCGCGCTCAGTGACCGCGCCACCGCCTGCCCCAGACCCGAGGACGCCCCGGTAACCACCGCGACCTTCCCCTCGAACCGCCCGCTGCCAGCCATATCCGACTCCAATCGATCTGTGGCTGGCCACAATACCGCCCCAAACTAGAACGGGTTGCAATTTCGTAGGCGTCGTGACACCCGCCTCGGGTCAGCCGCCGTTCTTTTCGAGCAGCAGGCTCAGCACGTTCGGATACTGATCCGGAAAGTCCATGGGAACGATGCCGTAGTGATTGGCCTGCCCGCAATGCGCGGTGAGGTAGGCCTCGACCTTGGGCATGATCGCGCCCGCATTGTCCTTGGGCCAGGCGCTGTCGGCGAAGCTGGTGAAGTTGATGTATTGCAAGGCATTCGCCGGATCGGCCGCGGCCTTGTCGAAGCAGTCCTTGACGTAGCCGAACTTGTCGCCGCCCGAGGAGCCGAAATTCGAGGAGCCGGAATCGAGTCCGGCCAGGCCGTGATCCTTGTAGCGATCCTGGAGATAGAAATGATCATTGGTGAAGACGCCATTGTCGCCGCTCGGCCATTGCAGACAACCCAGGGAGTTGGCGAATTGGGCGATGAGGACGACGCGGCCGCGCACCTCGCCGAGTGCGGGAATGCGATTCTCCATCCAGAACAGCGACCGGTAGCCCTTGGCGTCGAGATAGCCGTCGAAGATTCGCTCGAAATTCGCGCCCACGTCGTTATTGGTGCCGTCCTCCTTCTTGACCCGCATGATGAGCACCTCGCCGGGGTTGTGGGACAGGAAGGTTCGGCACTGGTCGAGCACGGCATCGAAGGTGATGCCCTGATAGAAGCCGCTGTGGTAGATGCCGAAGGAATCGGCGGTGTGATCCTGGAGGCCATTGCAGCGGATATCCAGGAATCGGATGCCGTGCGCGAATTGATCGGGCAGCGACCAGTTCTGGGTGTGCGCCCATTCGGTGCCATTGGCCGGATCGGTGCAGCAGGAGTCGTGGGTCCCGGGAATCGTCATGCGCAGCAGCGAGGTGGCGTCGGGCAGCGCCGACATCCACGCCTGGGGCGGCGCGGCGACGGTGCGCGCGTGCGGCAGCGCCCGTGCGGTCACGCTGGTCAGGGCGGTGGCCGCGGCGGCGGCCAGGGTGGTGCGGGCGAAGTCTCTCCGGGACAAGCTCATAGAGCGGGGAGCCTAACCTGGACGAGAGACCAAGATCGCCCGATTCGCCCGATTCGGCGATCGCCGGGACGCCGTGGACCCTCGGGCTCGACGATCACTCGGGCTCGACGATCACTCGGACTCGATGGTCACCGTGATCGTGGTCCACCCGCCCACGTGAATCCGGTCGCCGGGCAGCAGCCGGACCGGCGTCTTGGGCGCGATAGGTTCCGGGCTGTCATTGAGGCAGGTGCCATTGGTCGACCCCAGATCGGTGACGGTCACGCCCTCGGCATCCAGATGCAGGATGGCATGCGACCGCGACACCGCGATATCCGCGGGCGCCACCGACAGATCGATATCCGGATGCACCCCCTGCGACACGCTGCGCTTGCCGATCAGAATATTGGGCCCCACCAACGCGATTCGCCGATCCGGGTAATAGTCCGGAAAATCGACCCGCTCCAGATCCGGCCCCTTCTGCGCCCGCATCCGCGCATAGTGCGCCGGATCCGCCGAAATGGTCGCGACCCAAACCCCCTGGCCAGACCCCCGCGTCCCGGAGAACCCATCCCCGCCGCCCGGGCTGCCCGACTCGCCTGCGCCGCTGAACCCACTCGCGCCGGTCGATCCGCTCGCGCCGCTGGCGGGCAGGTTGATCTCGGTCACCTCCGGGGAGCAGGTGTGTTCGGAGTAGTTCGGCTCGGGTGGGGTGGGTAGGGCCGAGTCGTGGCCGCAGTTCTCGCAGAAGCGGCCCTCCGACGGTGTGCCGCAGTTCGGGCACAGGGCGGTCTGCGGTGTGGCCGTGGGGGATTGGCCGTTCACGGGTGCGCCGCAGATGTCGCAGTAGTCCGTGGCGGTGGATTCGTGTCCCTCGGTGCAGTAGGCCATCACGGCTCCCGGCGGACCCGAGCGGTCTTGGTGGACCGCACGTCGAGGGCCATCTCGTCGACGGGATCGACCTTGTTGCGCAGGCGAATCGTGCCGGTGCGCTCGTCGACCACGTCGACGACGCTGCGCAGCAGCTTGGCGGTGTTCTCGTTGCCGGATTCGGTGGCGAGATGGTAGGCGCGCTGCAATTTGGCCGTGGCCGTGGCGAAGTCGCCCTGCTTGCGCGCGGTGAGACCTTCCTGCACGGTCTGGGCCAGTTCGGCCTGGCCGGTGTAGTGGGCGACCCGGCGGCTGATGCGTGCCGACTTGTCGGTGTCGGTGGTCCAGGTGGCCTTGACGAGGCCCTGTCCGAGAATCTCCCCGTCGGCGAGCACACTCACCCGTGCCGCCAGCTTCTCCCGATCCGGCGCGGCGGGCTCCAATTCCAACTGCACGTGATAGTCACGATCCTCGGCACCCCAAGCGCCCAGGGGATATTCACCCACCTGCGGATTCACCTCGGTGCGCCGCGCGGTCAGATCCTCGATGAACGGCGCGACCTGCTTCACGAACACGATCTTCGTACCCACCGGCGTCCACATCCGCAGCGTGAGCTCCGGAATCGTCTTCGCCAGGGAGGTTTCCATCATGGCCGCGAAGTCCTGGGCCAGCAGGTCGGGCGTCTTCACGATATCGACGGTGCCGTGCAGCGCCGAAGCGATGGCGCGCAATTCGTTCGGCTCCCAGTCCGCCCCGACGCCACGGCAGTCACAGGTGAAAATGCCCTTGGACAGCCGGATCTCCTCGGCCAGCCGCTCCGGCGTCTCGTGCTCGTTCTTGCCGTCGGTGAGCAGAATGGCGTGCACCATCGCCCCCGGATGCTGCTGCGCGATCAAACGCGACAGCCCCAGCCAGGTCCCGATGGCGGTGCCGCCGTGCGGGGACAGCTTGTCCAGCGCGCGACGGGCATTCGCGCGCTCGGTGCGGCTCGCCACCGCCGAGGCGCCCAGCCGCGGATACACCACCTGCGCCTTGTCGGTGCCCTCCACAATCGCGAACCGCGTCCCGTCGGGCATCACATCCAGCGCCGCGAGGGTCGCCCGCCGCGCCCCGCCGAACTTGTCGGCACTCCCCATCGACCCGGAGGTGTCGATAATGAGAATCTCCACCCGATCCTGCGGCGGCGCGGCCACCACCAGTTCATCGGTGGCCTCCACGGTGACGATGGCGTCGACCGTGCGCGCCCCCTCGGCCAGGTATTCGTTCTGATCGACGGCGACCGAAAGGCCTTGGTGCTCAGCGGAAGTCACGGTGTGTCTCCTGTTGCTCGGGACGGTACGGGTACGAGGGCGACGGTGATGTTGTCCTTCCCGCCCGCCCCCAGGGCGTGCTCCACCAGGGCGCGTGCCGCCGGGAGGGCGGGCAGGCTGCCGGTGAAGCGGGACAGGGCCGCCGCCTCGGGGAGGTAGTTCCACAGCCCGTCGCTGCACAGCAGCAGCACGCCGGGCTCGGTGGTGCGCAGGCTGCGCACGCAGCTGGGTGACCACTGGTGTTCGCTGTCCGCGCCCAGCCAGCGGGTCAGCACGTGGGCGTGCGGGCCGTCCATGGCGGTTTCCGCGTCCAGCAGGCCGTTGTCGACCATGGCCTGGGCCAGGGAGTCGTCGACGGTCAGGCGCTGGGAGGCGTCGCCGTCGCGCAACCAATAGGCCCGGCTGTCACCGACATTCGCGACGGTGACCTGCGCGCCGCCCGCGCCGTCGAATTGCACGAGGGCCGAGACGTAGGTGCACGACGGGGATTTGCCGTCCGGCGTACCGACGGCCTTGACCGCGGCCGCCGCGGCGTTCAACCCGGCCATGACGCAGTCCTCGGCGGACCGGTCCTGCGAGAGTGCGGACAGGCAGGCGTCCAGCCCGGCTCGTGCCGCCGCGCCCGAGGCCGCCTGCGGGTCCTCGGAGGTGGAGACCCCGTCGCACACCGCGATGACGGCCGCGGCCGGGCGCTCCGGATTCCCGCCCTCGACGACCGCCGCGGCGACGGAATCCTCATTGCGGGCGTGCAGCAGTCCGCGATCGGTGATCACGCACACCGGCCCCAGATCCGCCTCGAAGCGATCGCGTTCCGGCCCGAGCTCACCGCAACTGCTGCAGTAGCCGTCCGGGTCGAATTCGCTGCCGCCGCAGCCGGTGCAGTCCGGCGCGGGGCTGGTTTCGAAGGTGGCCGTGGTGCCCGATACCGGGTCCAGCCGGGCATTGCGGGCGGCCTCGGCGACCGGGACCGTGGACCCGTTGCCGGGCCGGAATTCCTTGGGCGGCAGGGCGATCAACCGCACGCCGAGCTTGCGGCCGCAGGCCTCGCAGAAGCGGTCGGTGTCGGCGGCGAAGGTGCCGCAGTTCGGGCAGCGAATTTGTCGGCCCTGGTCAGGCGTGGTCACAGGACCGTCCTCGGACGCACGGCATTGGCCTGTTCCACCAGGGCGATGCGTTCCCACATGTCGTCGGTCTCGTGCGCCAGATCGCGATAGCAGCGTTCCAAACCGGTGCGTACCCCTTGTTGATCGAGCGACACCCCCAGCAGCGGGGAGTGGTCGGCGGGCACCCTGCCCAGGCGCAGCCAGCGCAGCGCCGCGTCCAGGACTCCCATCCGCGCCCGGGCGGCACGGCGTTTCGAGTCCAGCGTGAGGTTATCGATGCGCTTGCCCGCATCGCGAACCAATTGTTCGGTGAGCTGATTCGGATCGTCCACGGCCAGTAGTGTTTCCACGGCGGTGACCCCGGCCTCGGTGTGCACCGCCGACGCGGCGTCCACCTGATCGAGCACCTCGACCGCCCCGGCCCGATCGTCGACCGCCCGCCGCACCCGCGCCGCCCCGAAGGCCGCGCTGGTGAAGGTTCGGTCGGTGCGCCAGACCATGTCGTAGAAGCGGGTGGCACGTTCGCGTGCGGGAGCGGGATCGGCGCTCGTCGCCCCCGCCGCTCCCGACACCGTGCCATTCCCATTGGTGGTCCCCGGTTCCGACCGACCGGAAACCGCGCCGATGCCGGTGGGTGACACCGGGGTCCCGTCGGGAGCCAGGACACCGGCGGCGACGGCGGCCATGAGTTCGGCGGTGACGGCCAGGGCCAGTTTGGGGGCGGCCTCGCCGGGGAGCGCGCTGTAGAGGGCGTCGAATTCGGCTGCGGCGGCAGGGTAGTCGCGTTGCAGCAGGAGGGCCTGGCCCGCGAACCAGGTGAGCCGCCAGTCGCCGGAAAGGGTGTCGGTGACCTCGTCGAGGCGGCGCAGGGCATCCTCGGCATCGCCGAATTCCAGTGCGGCGCGGATCAATCGGAGCGGGATCTCCACCGATTCCTCGCGGCCGGTGACCACCGACGCCAGGCCCGCGGTGATCTCGCGCTCCAGATCCTCGGGGGTGACCGCGCTGGTCGAGGCCAGCAGGGCCGCGCCGCTGTCGGCGGGATCGACCAGGGGGACCGGGAGCGCGGCGATGATCGCGCGGGGATCGGCGGGAACCCGATCGCCGACGCCGAACACCGCACGGGGCGGACCGAACCGGGTGGACAGCCCGGGGCGCGGCCGGCCGTCGTCGATGGCCAGGATCTCGCGCAGAATGCCGGTGAGCTGGTCGCTCATCTCCGTCATGGAGGTGAAGCGGGCGTCGGGGTCGATATCGGTGGCGCGCACCAGGAATCGGTACAGCGACTCGTAGCGGGCCATGAGCGGCTCGGTGTCCGGGCCGGGCAGCGGGCCGAGTTCGCCGTTGACCGGCGGGATGCGCATGATGAGCGCGGCCAGGGTGCGGCCGACGGTGTAGACCTCCGAGGCGACGGTCGGACCGGTGTCGGCGATCTCTTTCGCCTGGTAACCCGGTGTGCCATAGATGGTTTCGGTCTGGTCGTGCAGGCCGATGACCGCGCCCAGGTCGATGAGCTTGAGCTGCTCCTCGGTCTGCATGACATTGTCGGGCTTGAAATCGCAGTAGGCGAGGCCACGTTCGTGCAGGTACTCCAGCGCGGGCAGCATCTCCAGGATGTAGGCGATGGCGCGCGCGGGCGGCAGGTACTGCTGATCGGCCGTGCGTTGTTCGCGCAGCAGCTGTTTCAGCGATTTGCCGCCGACGTACTCCATGACGATGTACCCGACGGGCTTGCCGTCCGGGCCGGTGTCCTCGGCGAAGTTGTAGATCCGCACGATATTCGGGTGATCGACCTGGGCCAGGAAGCGCTTCTCGGCCACCGCCGCCCGCATGGCATCGGCGTCACCGGTATTGAGCAGACCCTTGAGCACCACGGGCCGGTCGTCGACCTTGTGGTCGACCGCCAGATAGATCCAGCCCAGTCCGCCGTGCGCGAGCGGGCCCAGCACCTCGTACTGACCGCCGACGACATCGCCGCGAGACAGCTTGGGAGTAAAGGAGAAATACGTGCCGCAGTGCGGGCAGAACCCCTCCGTGCGCCCGGGCTGCCCATTGCGGCTGCGCCCCACCGGCCGCCCGCACTTTCCGCAATCCCGGTGATTCTCCGGCACTTCCGCGGTGGCCAGCACGGCCTCGCTCGGATCCTTGCGCGGCACGGACGGCACCTTCACCATCCCGGCCCCGAGCCGTCCGCGACTACCCCCGGTAGATCCCGACCGCCCGGTGCGCACCGACCGCCCACTCCGCGACGCCCCGCTCCGCACCGTCGACCCGACACTCGACTGCGCGGTATCCCGTGCGGTCGTGGCCATGGCGGACACGGGCGCGGGCGCACTGCCGCACACATCGCAGTAGCCGTCGACAATCGTTCCGGTACAGCCGGGTTCGGCGCACTTGCCCGGATCCGCGACAGTGCCCGCTGCTGCGCTCGCCGCGCCACCGTGGGACCCGGTGCCGCCACTCAGCGCGGTGCCGCCGGTGGCGCTCTGGGCGGGCGCGGTTCCGCAGACGGTGCAGTACCCGTCCTCGATGGTCCCGGTGCAGCCGGGTTCGGTGCAGTTCATGATCGCCTCCCCGATTTCTGCGCGATGAGCTGGCGGTAGTCCGTGATGGCGCGGGTGACCGCGGCCAGGTCGCAGGGTCGGCGGGACAGCAGACCCGCGGCAATGCGGCTGGCGGCCAGGACGTCGTGGTCCTCGCTGACGCCGAGGCGGGCGGCCTTGGCGCGGTAGGCGCTGAAGCGGCCCTCGAGTTCGAGACGGCGGTCGAGCAGGCCCTGGGCGAGATGCTCGTTGTGGGACGCGGCGTCGAGGGCGTGGCCGAGGCGCTGGCGCAGCTCCCAGAGGGCGGTGGGGTCGGGCGAATTGGCTTCCAGGGCGGTCAATTCCGCGCCGTAGACGGCACTGTCGTCCGGGTGGCGGGGCAGCGGCGCGGCGAGAATGGTGCGCTCCACCTCGACGCGGGCGTGGTCGGCCCGCTCGTAGGTCTTGTGCAGCGCCTCCACCCGCGCGCGCACCCGATCGACCGCGCCGTCCCAATCCGTCGACATGGCCCGCAATTCGGAGAGCACGCTGGCCGCCTCGCGCATGCGCCGCGCCAGCTCACTCAGCCGATGATCCAGCGCGTCCGGCCCGAGCGCGAGCGGATCGGTGGCGACCTGCACCGCGAGGGTGTCCATATCCTCCGACAGCGCCCGCAATTCCGGAATCGAGGTGCCCAGCCGATCCAATTCCGCCTGCAGCGGCGCGATATCGGACATCACCCGGTGATTGACCGCCTCGACCGCGTCGAGCACCTGCACCACCACCGGAAACGCCGAGCGCATCCGATCCAGCATCTCGACTATGCCGATCAACTCCACCTGCTCGCGCGGCCCGCTCAGCGAGCGCTGCGACATCGGAATGGTATGGCGCGCCACCTCGATCGGCTGCCCGCGCAGCAGGCGCGTGATCTCCTCCCGATCCAGCGCGTCCAACCGCCGCCGCGCCCGCGCCGCCTTGGCGCGATCCAATACGGTCCCCAAGCGACCGAAGTCCTCCCACATCAATTCCAGCGCCGTCCGCGCCGGGGCCCACCGCTGCTCGGTGGCCCCGGTCGGCGGGAACCGGCGCAACAGCACCAACCCGGGATGCTTGTCCAATTCGACCAGGGTCGCGGCGATGGTCTCGATTTCGCGTGCCCGGTCGGCGATTTCGCGATCTATTTCGGCGACGGTGAGAATGTGCCCAGGATTCCCGTGCATGGCCGACTCAATCGCTGTACCGGGCGGCCGGGGGACCATTGGACGGGCCGAGCACGCTCAAACGCTGGTTGTAGAGCCGCTGCCAGGTGCCGTCGGTGCGCACCCGTTCCAGCACGCCATTGACGAAGCGCACGAAATCCGTCTTGTCCTTCTGGATTCCGATGGCGTACACGTCCGAGGCCATGGCGTCGCCGACCACCTCGAGATTGGGATCCTGGATCTTCAATCCGTACAGCAGCGGCAGATCGGTGCTGGCGGCGTCGACCTCGCCCTGCTGCAGCGCGGTCAGGCAGTCCAGCCAATTCTCGATACCGATCACGGTGGGCCGCTGGGGAAGTGCGAACACCGCGTCCAGCGTCGTCGAATTCGGAATGCCGCAGACCTTCTTGCCGCCCAGATCCGCCGCCGAGCGAATCCCCGAGCCCTTGGTGACCAGCACCCGCTGATCGGTCTGGAAGTAAACGGTGGAGAACTGGACGTCCTGGCGGCGAGCGCAGGTCGGCGTGAAATTCTGCACCACGATGTCGACATCGCCGTTCTTCAGTGCCTGCGCCCGGTTGGCGGATTCGATGGGATGCAGATCGACCCGGTTCGGATCGCCGAACAGGTCGCGTGCCACCTCGTGCGCCAGATCGATATCGAAGCCCTCGATCTCGCCGGTGGACGGATTGCGATAGCCGAACAGGAATTGGTTCTGGTCCACACCGACTTTGAGCTGACCGCTCCTGACGATCTTCTCCATGGTCGAGCCGGTGGGCATGGCCCCGGGCTGCGGCTGCGCGCCCGGACGCAGACTCGCGGTCGGGTCGCAGGACTGGTCGGCACGCTGATTGGGCGCGGCGGTGAGCACCGAAGCGCCGGGCGGCAGCCGGTTCTCACTCGGCAACTGGAAGGGCGCGGCCTGCGGGGTCGATCCGCAGGCCGCGGCCAGCAGCGCCACCGCCCCCAGCAGCAGCATCCGCATGCGCGTCTTCACAGGAACTCCTTCAACCGCGGCCACACCCCGACGACAATGGCGGCCGCCGCGGCCAACAGCAGCGCCAGCGTGCCAATGGGGCTCAGGGTGAGGGCATTTCCGGCCGTGTTCACATCGTCGCGCACTTCCTGGCGGGTGCGCTCGAGTTCGGTCTTCAGGGCGGCGTCCAGGGCGGTGAACTGCGCCGCCGAGCCCGCGCCGTCGGTCTTGATGGACTGGTCGACCGCGCCTCGATAGTTGTTGGACAGGTAGGCCGCGACTTCCTTCTGATGTCCGTCCTGCCAGCCGGAGAAGGCCTTGGTGGCGGGCGAATCGGTGCTCAGCAGCGCGCTCAGGTCCGCGCGCAGTTGAGCGCTGCTGTCGGTGAAGCGCTTCTCGCTGTCGTCGAGGTTGCCGCGGGTGATGAGTTGCAGCGTCTCCTCGGTGCGGGCCTGCTGCGCGAGAATGCGTGCCTGCGCGAGCCTTTCGAAGCGGGCGGTGGCCCCGGTATCGATGGCGGCCGAGGCGGCGATGGTGGTGGCCGCGATCCACAGCAGGGCGATCACGGTCAGTCCCGCCGCCGCGGCGACGCCCGCGTTGACCCAGCGGTTGGTGCGGCGCAGCAGGATCCAGGAGCCCGCGCCGCAGGCGAGCAGCAGCACGAGCAGCAGACCGGTGGTCCACAGGGGCAGGCCCTCGATGGCGTTCTGGTCAGCGTGCAACTGGTTCAGACGGATCTTCTCGAGCTCGGCCGCGTTCTTCAGGATCGAGCCCTGCATGAGCGCCGAGGCCTGCCGCAGATAGGCCGAACCGACCGGCAGCCCTTGGCGGTTGTTGGCCCGCGCCGCCTCCACATAGCCGGTGTAGCTGGGCAATTCGGCCGAGATCTGGCCGAGGATCTCGCGCGTCTCGGTGTCGGCCGCGCCGGTGGTGGCCTCGGCCAGCGCGGCCGCGGCGTCGGTGAGCGCGTCCTCGTAGCGGATGCGCACCTCGGGCGATTCGATGCCGCCGGACAGATAGGCGGTCGAGGCCGCGGCGTCCGCGGTGGAGAGTGCGACGTAGAGTCGTTGCGCGGCGTTGGCCAAGGGTTCGGTGTGCGCCAGCACGGTGTCGTGGCGAGAGATCCTGGCGCCCTGGGCATTCGCCGACACCAGTCCGGCGATCAGAGCGAGCAGTGCGAGGGCAGCGCCCACCGCACCGATGACGCCGGGCGCGGTGCGCGCGAAGCGTCGCGTCCACTGCGCGGCATTGCGCATGGTCGCCGGAAGACGACTCCTCAACTCCATTCCCCCGTTTCGAACCGGCCGGTGCTCCCCGTAGCCAGATCGTACGGGAGCGATGGCGGGCTGTCGATCGAGTTCCAACCGGTTGGAATTTATTGGTGAACCGTTCATTTCGAATGCACGTGCATTCGTGCGGCGGAGCGCGAAATCCAGATTTTACCGCGCGTAATCGCCGGGAAACCTTACGGCACAACACTTGGTTCACCCAATGTGACGCTAGACACCTTATGCCACAACAGAATTTAGTGCTGAAGCGGGTCTGGTGCCTGCTCGCTTCGCGGTGAGGTAGCGCTGAAAACCATGTCACCGTATCCCGATTGGCTGAACCCGGGCGACAATGCCTGGCAGTTGGTGGCCGCAACACTCGTCGGACTCATGAGCATTCCCGGAATCGCGATCTTGTATGGCGGTCTGGTGCAACGCAAATGGGCCGTCAATACCATGCTCATGGCATTCACCGGATTCTCGCTGGTCCTGGTGGTGTGGGTGCTGTGGGGCTTCAAGATGGGGTTCGGCGAGCCCATCAAACTGGGGCCAGGAATTCTGCGGGCCGCAATTGGCAAACCGCACACAATTCTGGGCTCGAACAATCAAGAGCAGGCCGTGATTCCGTTGCTCGACGGACTCATGCCGAAGTTCCGCTTCTCCGAGACCACGCTGGCCTACTTCCAGTTCGTGTTCGCGGCGATCACGCCATTGTTGTTCCTGGGCAGCGTGATCGGGCGCATCAATTTCAAGGTGTGGCTGATCTTCGTGCCGCTGTGGTCGACGCTGGCCTATTCGGTCAACGCCTTCCTGATCTGGGGCGGCGGCTGGTGGTCGCAGATGGGCGCGCTGGACTATTCCGGCGGGTACGTCATCCACTTGGCCGCGGGCACCACGGGTTTCGTGGCGGCGGCGATCATCGGACCGCGACTGGCGCGCGACCGAGAACGCGCGGTGCCGAACAATCTGCCCATGGCCGCGGCCGGTGCGGGCATCCTGTGGCTGGGCTGGAACGGCTTCAATGGCGGCGACCCGTACTTCTCGGGCTCGGATGCCTCACTCGCGGTGATCAATACCAATCTGGCGACCGCGGTCGCGGTGCTGACCTGGGTGATCTGGGACATGCTGGCCGGTCCGGCGCGGCGGCCCAACTTCCTGGGCGCGGTCAACGGCATGATCGCCGGTCTGGTCGCCATCACCCCGGCGGCGGGCTTCGTGAACAGCTTCGGCGCCATGGTGATCGGTCTGATCGCCTCGACGCTGGTGTGGCTGTCGTGGAACAAGCTCGGGCGCACCCGGCTGTTCCGCAAGGTCGACGACACCCTCGGCGTGGTGCACACCCACGGGGTGGCCGGTCTGGCGGGCGGCATGCTGGTCGGTATTCTCGCCGACCCGAACATCAAGGTGTACCTGGGCACCGGCGGCGCGGCCGACGCCACCTACGGCGGCTGGCTCTACGGGCACAATCCGAAACTGCTGCTGTGGCAGGCGGGTGCGGCCGCAACGGTCATCGTCTGGGATGCGTTCATCACCTTCGCGATCCTGAAGATCTTGAGCCTGTTCATGAGTCTGCGCATGCCGGACGACGTGCTCGAGACCGGCGATGTCGGGGCGCACGAGGAGGAGGCGTACCCGGACGACACGCTCGTGCACGCGCAGTCACCCGTGCTGCGGAAACCGCCGGTGCGCGCGCAGGCGCCGGTGGAACAGGACGGAGCGGAGATTCCGGCCAAGGAATCCTGATGTCGTCGCCGCTGCAGTTGGGCGGCATGGTCGGTGACCACGAGACGGACCCGGGCGGCGGCGCGGACGCGAAGTTGTTGACGCTGGTGGTGCCGCCGGGCCTGTTCGATCAGATCAAACAGGCCCTGGCCGCCTTCGGGGTCCGCCGCATGGTGGTCACCCAGGTCTATCGGGTGGACGACCGGGACAACCGCGTCGAGAACTATCGCGGACAGCGTTTCGAGACCGATGTCTCCGCCGGGCTGCGGGTCGAATTGCTGGCCCGCACCGAGGATGTCACCGATCTGGTCCGCATGATCGCGAGCATCGGCTCCAACCACCGGGCGTCCAATATCCAGATCTGGATGATCGACGCCCGGCGGCTGTGAACCGGCCGAACCGTCGAAAACTCCGAATCCTCGAAAACCTCGAACCTTCGAAAACTCGTTGCCGAGCTCCCGCCTCGATCGTAAGGTCGGGGCGGGAGTCGTGTCGCCTGGCGATCGGGCGGCGAATCGGGCGAATCAATCGGTGGGAGTTCGAGTTTGGCAGTGCTGTTGGCCTTCGGTGTGGTCGCCGATCGGAATCGGCGGGCCTGGCTGGTCGAGACCGGCGAGGAAATCGACCACGACGGGCCCGAGGGCGCTGCCGTCGTGCTGGGGGACCGGGACAGCGATCCGGCCCGCGTGGCGATCGCCTGCGCCGACCTGGCCGGCCTCATCGAACACGGCGGGACGGTAATCGCCGGTGCCGGAATCGATCTGGGGGAGGGCTTCGTCTCCGCCCGCCTGGCCGGGGCCAGCGGTGATCGGCGCGACGCGGTGCTGGCCGCGCTGCGGGTGCTCAAGCTCGGCGGCGCGTGGCGGCTGGGGGAGCGCACCGCCACCCTGGTCGCCCTGTTCGGGGTGACCGCGACCAAACCGGTCGGGGCCGCCGCCGAACAGGCCATCGGCGAGGGGCGCTGGGCCGCCGTGCTGCTGGCCTCGGCCGCCGCGGAGCTGCTGGGCCCCGAGCAGTTGGTGCGGGTACTGGAGTTGCGGTCTCCCGAGGGCGTCGACCCGATGCCCGAGGTGGTGCCCTCGGTGCTCGCCGCGAATCTGCGGCAGGTGCTCGAGCGGTATTCGCGGCCGCGGCGTTTGGAGCTGGTGCTGGATCTGTGGCGGCGGGTGTGCGCGTGGCAGGTCGGCGAGCTGGCGCGCGATCGTCTGATCGCGAGCCACGATCTGACGGTGCTGGACGCGCTGCGCGCCCGGTATCGGGAGTACGACGAGGCGGAAATCGTCAAGCTCGTCCAGAACTCGAACGCCGGGCCGCTGACGATGGTGGCGGCGATCCGCTTCCGACCGACCTGGCGCACCCTGTGGAAGCCCTCCGTCGAACGACTGATCCAGGACGCGGTGTCGGCGACGGTGCTGTTGCGCGCGGCGGTCGCGGTGCACGAGCTCGGCGTGGTCGCGGGCCTCGCCCGGGTGCGCGAGGAGATCGCGACGGTCTCGGCGCTGTACACCAAGAACGAGCTCGAGCGGGCACAGCGCGGCGACGCGCAGTCCGATTCCTCGGGGCTGCTGCCCGCCCGGCCCGGCGTTCACGTTCGTGAGATCGACGCCCGGCTGCGCCAGCAGGCGCAGGGTGCCGCCTTCGAGCGCTTCGTGCGCACCCGGCTGCGCACCGCCCTCGCCTACGCGCTGATCGTCGCGGACCGCTGCCGGACGCTGCTGGGCCAGGAGATCCCGCGCGAAGTGCTGCCCGAGGCGTGGGATTCGGAGGCGCTGCGGGAGTGGCGGGCGGTGGCCGGACACACCGCGCGAATCGCGCCGACCGACTGGCACTACGAGCCGCTGGTGCGGCGCGGTCGGCCGAGCCTGGCCGACCGGTTGGCCGCGGATGCCGCCGCCGTCGAGCGCGCGTCGGATCTGGTCTGGATCGCGGAACTGGCCGATGCCATGGCCCGGGCTCGCGGGCACGCGGCCGCGGTGGCCGAGGGCTACTACCGGGTCCCCGAGTTCGACACCGATCCGGCACGGCCGCAACCGCATCCGCTGACCCCGCGCGCGGAGTCGATTCCGCTCGCGGTGGCCGGGGCGGCGCAGTTGCTCGCGCTCGGTGCGATCGCGCCGCAGCGGTGCCGGGACTGGGATGAGCTGTGCGGTGCGCTGATGGGCAGCGGTGCCGTCGCCGCCGCGCTGTCGAGCGAATTCGAGGTGGACGAGAGCGTTCTCGCCCGCGATGGCGAGGTCCTGCCCGGGACGACGCTGCGCGTCCAGATCGCCCGGAATGCCGCGCATCTCGCGGAGTGGTCGGATTACATGGGCAATTGCATTGCCGGACCGTGGTATCAGGACCAGGCGGTGCGCGGGCTCAGCATTCTGGTGGCGGTTCGCGACGAATCGGGCGTGATTGCGGCCAATGCCGAGCTGCGTCGGGTGGCCGGTGGCTATGCCATGAGCGAGATCGCCGGACGGTTCAACAATCAGCCGGATGCCGCGCTGCGACAGGCGTTTCGGGTGTGGGTGGAGACGCTGCGCGGCGCGGAGCCGGAGGCGGAACCGGCCGAGCTGGACACCGTCGCGCCGCCCGCTCGGGCTCGGCGCGGGACGCACAATCCGGTGCGCGACCTCGAACCGGTGCTGCGGGAGGCCGCGCGCAAGGCGATGGTCGACTCCGAACCCGCCCTGCGCACGCTGGTGGCCCTGGCCGGTGACACCGACGGTGACCCGAAAACCCTGACCGCCCTGCGCCGTTCGACCGCCGATCGGCTGACCCGATTGTGCGCGGACCACCTCGACGCCCACCCCGCCGCACTGCCGCGCCTGTGGACGGCCACCGGTACCCGGCCGCTGGCCGCCGCCCTCGATGCGCTCGCCCCCACCCTGCTGGACCGCTACCCCCGCCTGCGCACCCTGCCGACCGACGCTCCACTGCCCTCGAAGGTGCTGCGCGCGTTGGTGAAAGATCCGGATATCGCCACGGCGCGTTCCATGGATCTGGTGGCCCAGCGCGTCCGTGCCGCCTTCGGCCGTCTGGCCCGCCGCGGCGACCGGTCCTTCACCCACGCCCTCGCCCAGCACCCCACCGCCGACCTGCTGTGCCCGCTGATCCTGATGACAACGTGCGCCCCCACGCACGCCGTCCCTGTCGTGTCGATCAGCGACCCCCACGCGATCACCGTCCCCGGCTTCCCCGTGACCGATCTCTCCGACCACCACGGGCCCTGGCAATCGGCTTGGCCCGCCGCCCACGAACTCGGCCTGCTCGACACCGATCGGGAGGTCTTCTGGACTCGCATAGCCACCCACGGCCTGCTCGTCCCCGCCGCCTGGCTGGGCTCGGGCGGCTGGCCCACCCTCTGGTCCCGAGCCCACACGAAATAGCTGCCCACACGAAATAGCCGTGCGGCGGCCGCGGTGAGCGCCATGGGTGCCACCGGATCCGAGGTGTACCGCCCTTCGCCGCGCGATGCGCCGCCCACCGCCCGCGTGCTCATACGCTTGGTGAACTCGGGGCCGCGTCGGCACGGGGTCGCGAGCAGGTGCTCCCTGAGCCTTGGGGCCGAAACCCACTGCCGCCCGGGGGATGGGCGACATGGGCATTCGGCGGCGTCGGACTGTGGTCAGCCTTGGGCGTCGAGAGTGGTGAGGGCGGTGAGGATTTCGTCGGTGGTGGCGGTGACGCCGAGGCGGGGGAAGATCTTTTCGATCGAGTGCGCGTGGGAGGTGGCGTCGCGGTCGGCGCTGGCGTCGGTGGCGACGACCACGTGGTAGCCGTGCTCATGGGCGGCGCGAGCGGTGGATTCCACGCCGATGCTGGTGGCTATGCCGCCCAGCACGATGGTGGTGATGCCGCGGCGGCGCAGTTGCACGTCGAGGTCGGTGCCGTGGAATGCGCCCCACTGGCGCTTGGTGATTCGGATATCGGAGGGCTGGACGTCGAGTTCGCTCACGAGTTCGTCCCAGCCCTGCGGCGGGGTGAACTGCCCCCCGGGCTGCATGGTCCGCCCGGGCGGCATATCGCTGCCGTCCTCGGCGAAGGAGACCCGCACCAGCACGACTGGCAGCCCCTGCTCACGAAATGCCTTGGCCAGCTGCGCACCGCGCCCGACCACCGCGTCGGCGGCATGCGGAACGGTGGGTGCGGCCGTGATTCCGCGCTGCAGGTCGATGAGCACCAGCGCGGTCTTGGGATCCAGCAAATTCGACGTCAAGGGGCAATCCTTTTCTGGGAGTAGTGATTCCGTCAGTCCTCGACCAGTCGAGCGAGCAGTGGAATCGCCGCGATCAACGAATCCTGCTCGGCCGGTGACAATTTCGTGCGAATGGCCTCGGCCAGCCAATCCTCTTTGGCGTCGTGTGCGGCCCGCAAGAGTCGCCGCCCCTCCGCCGTGAGCGACATGAGTACCTGCCGCTGATCGGTGGGATGCGCCGCCCGCGACACCAGCCCCCGCTCCTCGAGCGCCGCCAGCGTGGTCCGCATCGACTGCGGCCGAACCCGCTCCGCCCGAGCGAGATCCGCCACCGACAACGCTCCCTCGCTCCCCAGCCGACTCAGCACCACCGCCTGCGACGGAGTCACCTCGATCCCGGCCCGAGCCGACCGCAAATGCCGCAACAGCCGACTGCTGACCACCCGCAACTCGGCAGCAGCCAACACCACCTCACCCGCAGCCGTACCCCTCCCGCTCGCACTCACTCATCCACCATCCCATCAAGACAGTCAAACTTGCAAGTTTCCCTGTCGAATCGAGTTGGAAGGACGACACTTGCCCTACAACTGCACGAACGATCGTGCGTATAGTGTCGAGTTGTGGACATCTTCGAGCTGGACCGCCGTGCCCTTACCGATCTCGTCACGCTGGTCGGCGGGTTGACCGATGCCGATCTCGATCGGCCTACGCCGTGTGCGGGGTGGGTGGTTCGGGATTTGTTGCGGCACATGAATTCCGAACATGAGGCGATCAGTGAGGGCAGCTTGAATACCGAGATCGTGCTCGAGGCGGATCCCAGAAAGGCCTTCGCCCAAGCCGCTTCTCGATGGATCGAGGCCTTCGGCGGACTCGCTGCCGACCACCTGGTTCGCCTTCCGAAGTTCGGCACCGAACTCCACGCGCAGTCCCTCCTCCGAGTCCATTTCATCGACATGCTGACCCACCGCTGGGACCTGGCCAAGGCCCTCGCCGTAGACCCCGCCCTGCCGGAAGACCTTCTCGCCGTAGCCCTCCCGATCGCCACCGCCATCCCGAACCAAGGCCCCCTCCGCGGCCCACACGGCTACGCCGCCCCCCTACCCGCATCCCCGACCGCCACCCCCACCGACCTCCTGGTCTCCGCCCTCGGCCGCTCCCCCTCCTGGCCCACCCCCTAGCTCACGAGCATGCAATCCAGCAGATGTCTCTCGGCGTTTCCCTGCTGGATTGCATGCTCGTGGTGCGGGGTCAGCGGCGCCAGAAGAGGTGGTGGGTTACGCCGCTGGGGCTGGGGACCTTTTCGAGGTGGAAGCGGTCGAGGAGGGAGTCGGGGGAGGTCCAGAGGCGTTCGCCGCGGCCGAGTTCGATGGGGGAGACGGCGATGTGGAGGGTGTCGATGAGGTCGGCGTCGAGGAATTCGCGGACCGTTGCCACGCCGCCGCCGATGCGGACGTCCTTGCCGTCGGCGGCCTCGAAGGCTTGGGCGAGGGCCTCTTTGGGGGTGGCCTCGAGGAAGTGGAAGGTCGTCTCGCCCAAGGTGATCGAAGGGCGGGGGTGGTGGGTGAGGACGAAGACCGGGGTGCGGAACGGGGGCTCGTCGCCCCACCAGCCCTGCCAGTCGTAGTTCTCCCACGGGCCGCGTTGCGGCCCGAACTTGTTGCGGCCCATGATCTCCGCGCCGACATTGTTGCGGAAGTCTCGGGTGAAGTAGCTGTCGAGGCCGTAGGTGCCGCCGGGGTCGGTGCGGGTGGGCCAGTAGGCGGTCGCGCCCGCCCAGGAGAACATCGCGGCGGGCTCGGCGTGGCCGAAGGGGCGTTCGAGGCTTTGGCCTTCGCCGGAACCGAATCCATCGCTGGACAGATTGAAGTTCTGCACGCGAACCAACTGGGGCATCGGCATCGCCTTTCGGTAGCAATCGTGGGCAGCTCCGAACCTACCGAAAGTTTGTTCGAATGGCTCTAGGCTCGGCGCGGGTGGCCGAATGCCGCCAATGCCATGGCCGATTTCCGCCGGTTATCGGGTGGGTGGTCGAGCAGAGTGGATGGGGACGAGGACGGAACGATCAAGGAGGAAGCGATGACCGTCTACACGACCATGGCCAGCCCGGTCGGGGAACTGCTGTTGGTAGGGGAGATTCGAGACGGCGAGACGGTGCTGACCGCGGTGTCGATGGCCGGTGGGAAGAGCCTGCTGGTGCAACCGGATTGGGTCGCCGACGCGGACGCGTTCGCGGCGGTGGTGCCGCAGTTGGCCGCGTACTTCGCCGGTGAGCGCACCGGATTCGACCTTCGATTCGGTGACGGCGGAACGGAATTCCAGCGGCGCGTCTGGCGGGCGATCGATGCGATCCCGTACGGCAGCACCACCACCTACGGGGAGATCGCGCGCAGCATCGGCGCGTCCCGGGCCGCCGTGCGGGCGGTGGGATCGGCGATCGGCGCGAATCCGCTGCTGATCGTGCGGCCCTGCCATCGCGTGATCGGGGCCGATGGCTCGCTCACCGGATACGCCGGGGGCATCGAGCGCAAGCAGCTGCTGCTCGAACTGGAACGGATCGCGTGATGACGGCCCCCACCCTGTCGGTGTGGGCCGGGCGGGTCGCCCAGCAGGACTGGGCGGCCCTGGCCCGGGAGCTCGACGAGCACGGGCACGCGCTCATGGGACCGCTGCTCACCGCCGACGAATGCCACACGC
Organism: Nocardia sp. CDC153; assembly: GCF_035818515.1. NCBI lineage: Bacteria > Bacillati > Actinomycetota > Actinomycetes > Mycobacteriales > Nocardiaceae > Nocardia > Nocardia sp. CDC153. The sequence continues at coordinate 243,503 of NZ_JAYKYU010000006.1, forward strand.
TCGCAGGGCTTTACGACGAGGAAGGCAGATTCCGGTCGACGATCGACATGGCCCGGCATCGCTTCGGCTCGGGGGAGTACCGGTACTTCACCCACGAACTCCCCGGCATCGTGGCCGAGCTGCGGGCCGCGCTGTATCCGAAACTGCTGCCCATTGCCCGGGATTGGGCCGGGCGGCTCGGACGCCCCGGCACCTGGCCGGAGCACCTCGACGAGTGGATCGCCCAGTGTCACCGGGCCGGTCAGGTGAAGAGCTCGCAGATCCTGCTGCGCTACGGCCCGGGCGACTGGAACGCCCTGCATCGAGACCTGTTCGGCGACATGGTCTTTCCGCTCCAGGTCGTCATCGGCCTGGACGCACCGGGAGTCGACTACACCGGCGGCGAGTTCCTCATGGTCGAGCAGCGCCCGCGCGCTCAATCCCGCGGCGCGGCAATGTCCTTGCCGCAGGGCCACGGTCTGATCTTCACCACCCGCGACCGCCCGGTGCGCGGTGCCCGCGGCTGGTCGGCCGCACCCATGCGGCACGGGGTGAGCGTCGTCCGATCCGGCCAGCGTCACACCCTGGGCCTCGTCTTCCACGACGCCTGACGCCATGTACACCCTGCTCGGCCCGGATGGCCCGTACCGCAGTCGAACTCCGGGCACTCTCGGCGGCCACCGCCGCCTGCGCATCTACGGCCGCCTGGACTGCCCGGCCGCCTTACGTGCCCTCGCCCGCGGCGGCTACGCATCGCATCGCGTCTTCTTCGCCGACGAGGCCACCGCGATAGCGACCGGATATCGCCCGTGCGCGGTGTGCTCGCGCACCGCCTATCGTGCGTGGCGTGCCCACCACACCAACTAATACGGACCGGTTGGTCGCTATACCCTGGACCGCATGCTGACCACGTTGGCCGTGGAGAACTACCGGTCCCTGCGCAATCTGCGGGTCCGCCTCGGCCGCACGAACGTGATCACCGGCGCGAACGGCAGCGGCAAATCCAGCCTGTACCGCGTACTGCGCCTGCTGGCCGACTTCTCCCGCAATGGCGCGGTCGCGGGGCTGGCCCGCGAGGGCGGCCTCGAATCGACGCTGTTCGCCGGTCCCGGCCGCTCGGGCCCGAACGTGCCCTTGCTGCTGCGCGTCGGCTTCGCGGGCGAGGACTTCGGGTACGCCGCCGAACTCGGCCCACTGCCCCCGGACGAGACCATGTTCGGCCGGGATCCGGAGATCAAGACCGAGGCCGTCTGGGCCGGACCGGTGCTGCGACCCTCCACGGTCCTGGCCGAGCGCAGCGGCCCGGTGGTGCGACTGCGCGACGAGGGCGGCGGTTGGGGCATGGTGCCGCACACCGTGAAGGCCTTCGACTCCATGCTCTCCGAACTCGCCGACCCGCAGCGCGCCCCCGACCTGCTGGTCCTGCGGGAACGCATGCGCTCCTGGCGTTTCTACGACCACCTGCGCACCGATGTCGCCGCCCCGGCCCGCGCGCCCCAGATCGGCACGCGCACCATGGCTCTCGCACACGACGGCGCGGACGTGGCCTCGGCCCTGCGCACCATTGTCGAAATCGGTGACGCCAAGGCCCTGACCGAGGCGGTCGACCACGCCTTCCCGGGCAGCCGCATCGAGATCGTCGACCACAATGGCCGCTTCGAATTGCTGCTGCGTCAGCCCAAGCTCTTCCGCCCGCTGGCCGCCCCGGAACTCTCCGACGGCACCCTGCGCTATCTGCTGCTCGCCGCCGCCCTGCTGTCCCCACGTCCGCCGCAGCTGCTGGTCCTCAACGAGCCCGAGACCAGCCTGCACCCCGAACTCCTGGACCCGCTGGGCCGCCTGATCGCCCGCGCCGCCGAGGACACCCAGGTCGTCGTGGTCACTCATTCCGATGAATTGATCGGTGTCATCGAGGAGTACGCCGATTCCCCGACCATGATCGAATTGGTGAAACGGGAGGGCGCGACGACGGTGGCGGGACAGGCTTTATTGGAGGAACCGCCATGGTATTGGCCGGACCGTTAGTCGCTCGGTGACGTGGAAACCTATTCTGGGGGCGTGAGTGTGGAAACTGTCGGTGAGCCGGGTCCGTTGCCGCGTGGGCGACATGGGCTGACTCGCGAGCAGGTGGAGGCGTCGCAGTACCGGCGGCTGTGCACCGCCGTGCTGGAGGCGGTGGGGGAGCTGGGCTTCGCGGCCACCACGGTCGCCGATATCGTGACCCGCGCCCAGGTGGCGCGGCGCACCTTCTACGCCGTGTTCGGCGGTAAGGACGAATGCTTTGCCGCCGCATACGATCTCGCGGTCGGCGCGGCCCTGGATCAACTCCGGGAAACCGTCACCGGACTGGAGGGCGTGAATTTCGCGGAGCGGGTGCGGATTTCCTTCGAGATCTATTTGAATGTGCTCGCCATGCAACCGGCGGCCGCCCGCGCGCTGTATGTCGAAACGCTCGCGGCGGGACCGGGATTGGTGGAACACCGGCTGCGCGTGCACGAGCGTTTCGCCGACTACATCATGGCGGTGGCCCGGGTCGGTGTGCGTGACGGCGATCTGGCCGCCGAACCCGATCGCGAGCTGATCGACATGCTGCTCGGCGGCATCGACGACCGGGTGCGCGCGTGCCTGCATCAGAAGGGCGCGCAGGCGCTGCCGGAATTGGTGCCGCTGTTCACCCGCACCGCCATCGCCATCGCGAGCACGCCCGCCGCCTGACGGCTGTTGGTCGCCACAACCGCTCGGCGTGGACGGCTTCGATCACTGTCACCTGACACAGCGCCGGTGACACAGGCCACAGTCGGCTCCTACGGTCGCAATCGGATTCGACGCATTCGGTCGGACCGGGCAGTAGGAGATTTCATGAGTTCGACCCACCGCAGACTCGGCAGCGCCGTCTTCGCCGGTGCGACCGCCCTGGCCGTGGCCTGTTCGACCGGCGTGGCCGCGTCCGAACCGGCCGACTCCGGCAGCAGTTCGGGCTCGGCGATCGTCAGCACCGCCTCGGACACGGTCGGCGTCGGCCCCGAAATGTCGGCCTTCCTGGCCGCTTTCGGCTTCGGACTCGCGCACCCCGACGCCGCCCCGCCCGGATCCAACGACTGGAACTGCAAGCCGAGCGCCGAGCATCCGCGCCCGGTGGTGCTGGTGCACGGCACCTGGCTGAACACCTACGACAGCTTCTCGTTCCTGTCCCCGCAGGTCGCCCGCGCCGGATTCTGTGTCTTCGCCTTCAATTTCGGCCGCGAGACCCCGCTGGGTGGCGGTGGCATCGGCCCGATCCTGCCGGGACGCTACGGCGTCGGTTCGCTGGAGGATTCCGCGAAACAGTTGGCGCAGTTCGTGGATCGCGTGCTGGCGGCCACCGGCGCGCCCGCGGTCGATGTGCTCGCGCACTCCCAGGGCGGCCCGGTCACCAGCCAGTACATGAAATTCGAAGGCGGACAGGGGAAGGTGCGCAAGGTGATCACCTTCGGCGCGACCACCCACGGCACCTCGCTGCTCGGCCTCGCCAGCCTGGGCCGGTTCATCACCAATCTCGGACTCGACATTCTCGGCTTCTACCAGCCGCTGATCGGCCAGGCCAATACCGAGCAGGTCGTCGGCTCGGAGTTCTACGCCAAGCTCAATGCCGGTGGCGACACCGTGCCGGGCGTCGAGTACACCGCGATCGGCACCACGCACGACGAGATCTCCAACCCCTATGACTGGACCTTCCTCACGCCGGGCCCGGATGCGACGGTGGAAAACATTACGCTGCAACAGGATTGCCCGGAGGACCTCTCGGACCACCTGACCATCATGTACTCCCCGCGAGCGGCCTCCATCGCCCTGCGCGCGCTGGACCCGGCCGCCCACCCCACCTTGGTCTGTACCTTCAACCCCTGGGTCATCGGTGGCAGCGGACATATCTAGCGAATGCTTTGGGGGCTTCGCCCCCAAGCCCCTGAAAAGAAGGCGCCGGGTGCCTGGCCCCCGGACCCCCGTTCGCTCTCTGGAAGGAACACGATGACGATCAGCGAAGCGATCGAAACCGGCTATGTCGCCGAGGAATTCGGCACGCCGGGCACGATTCCGCTGCTGCCCGGAATGGATCCGTTCTACCGCTCGCCGATCGACCCGGGATCGGTTGCGCCCGGCACGATTCTGCGTTCGCGCCCGGTGACGGTGGGCCTGCTCGGACGCCTGCCGCAGCGTGTGCGAGCCTGGCAATTGCTGTACCGCAGCACCGATCTGGAGGGTCGGCCCGAGGCCACCGTCACCACGGTCATGCTGCCCTGGGACGCCGATCCGTCGCGGGAGCGCCCGCTCGTCTCGTTCCAGTGCGCCATCGACGCCGTCGCGCAGAAATGCTTCCCCTCCTACGCTTTACAGCACCGGTCGCGCGCGTTGGGAGCCATCCCGCAGATCGAATTCCCGCTCATCGCCGCGGCCCTGGCCCGCGGCTGGGCGGTGTCGGTGCCCGACCACGGCGGCCTCAACGGACACTTCGGCGCGGCCCGGGAACCGGGTCACCGCGCCCTCGACGGCCTGCGCGCGGCCCTGCGCTTCGAACCCTTGGGCCTGCACCCGCGCACCCGAATCGGCCTGTGGGGCTATTCGGGTGGCGGCCTGGCCACCGCGTGGGCGGCCGAACTCGCGGCCGAGTACGCCCCCGAACTCGAGATCGTCGGCGCGGTCGCGGGCTCACCGGTCGGCGACCCGGCCGCCGCCTTCGTCCGCCTCAACGGCTCGCCCTTCGCGGGTTTCGCCATGGTCTTCACCGCCGGACTCCGCCGCGCCTACCCGCGCTTGGACGATGCGGTCCGCGCCGTCGTCTCCGCGGAATACCTGGACCTGCTCGACCGCGCCGAGCACATCGCCACCTTCCCCCTCCTGGCCCGCTATGCCGGTCGAAATGCCAACCGGCACATCCAAGGTGGGCTCGGAGCCCTGCTCACCCGCCCCGAGATGCGGACCGTCCTCGCCGACATCGAGCCCGGCGCGACGGCTCCCGCCATGCCGATGTTCGTCGTGCAGGGCGTCAACGACGAGGTAATCGCGGTCGCCGATGTCGACGCCCATGTTCAGCGCTACCACGATCGCGGCGCGCACGTCCGCTACCTGCGCGACCGCCTCAGCACCCATCTGCCGTTGCAGTTCCTCGCGATTCCGGTCATGGTCGACTGGCTCGCCGACCGCCTCGCGGGCCGCCCGCTGCCCCCGTCGGAGGTGCGCACGGTGTGGTCGGTGGCCGTCTCACCGCGCGCGCTCGCCGAACACGCTCATTTGATCGCGCTGCTGGCGACCATGCTGTCGGGCCGACCGATTCGCACCCGTTCGGCCTTCCGATAGCTCCGCGCCACCAGCGCCGAGCGTAGATACCACAGCCCGGACGGCTGCGCCGGATCGAATCCGGTCAGCTGTCCGATGCGTTTGAGCCGATTGTCGACGGTATTGGTGTGCACACCCAACAGGCGCGCGGTGTGCCGGCGGCTCAGGTCGTTGCCGATGTGGCGGCGCAGCGTCTCCAGCAGTTCCGGATACTCGTCCAGCGGATCCAGCAGCGTCCCAAGGTATTCCCGGCCCGGGCCCGGACGGGTCAGCTGGTATTCCATGGCCAGTTCGTCGAAGCTGTGCAGCCCGGGCGCGCACTCCAGCCGCTGCACCATGTCCAGCAGCTCGTGCGCCTGTTCGGCGGCCTCCGGAATGTGTTGCGTCTCCGCGTGGATCACCGTGGCGGTGATGGAAACCTGTGCGGCCCGCGACAATCCGGCCACCAGCTCGTCCAGATCCTCGGCGCGCACCTCGCGCGCGGGCAGCAGTACCGTCCCGCCATCGGCGCTGAGCAGCGACAGCGCTCGACCCGCGCCCTGGCGCGCCAGCTCCGACTGTGTGCGCCGCAGCTTGCGCCGCGCCACCACCTCGCCGTCCACCCGCGGATCGCTCTCGCCCGGATGCGCCGGAATGCTCAGCGCCAGAATGTAATACGACTCGTCGATCTCGATACCCCCGGCGCGCGCCATGGTCGAGGTGGGATGCCCGGCCAGCAGCGCCGAGGCCACCGTGTGCACCGCGGTGTGATGCTCGGCCACCACCGCGCGATGCTCGCGCACATAGGCGACGGCGAACGCGGAGTCGACCATGGCCAGCACCTCGAACAGGCCGCGGGCGGTGGCCGCCAGCCGGGCGTAGTCCTCGGGGCCGGTGGCGTCCACGATGAGGTCGAACCCCAGCGCGAACCCGTCGTGCACGGCCCGGTGAATGGTCCCGATGGGAATGCCCTCGCGCGCCCAGTCCGCGCCCGCTCGTTGCAGCCGTTCGATCTTGGCCGAGACGTCCCGGCCCTCGAGGACCCCGGCGGCCAGCTCGAGACAGGTGCGGGTGACGGTGGTGACCTCACCGCGCAGCGCGTCCCCGGGCAGCGTGCCGCAGCGGGCCACGTGTTCGGCGAAATGCGCGACCAGGGCGGTCGACAGTGCGCGCGCATCGCGCAGCGGACCGGAAATCGGTGCGGCCGTGAGGGGTTGCGTTGCCTTGATCATGCGCGAATCCTCCACAGCTATCTGGGAACTCCAGAGTTCCTACTGGACCGTAACTGTAGCCTGGGTCACCTTGCGCGGCAATATGCTTCACACGTTCGCGCCGGGGTGGGGTCGGCCACGAGTACGATCGGTCGTATGGAGAGTGCGGAACCCGAGATCACCGACAAGCGACTGCTGCGCGGCTCGCGCACCCGTCGGCTGGTGCTCGGCCGGGCGGTCGACATCGCCTCGCTGGACAGCCTGGAGGGTCTGAGCTTCGGCCGCCTGGCCACCGACACCGGGCTCAGCAAGGCCGGAATCCAGACGTTGTTCCGCAATAAGGAAGCGCTGCAACTGGCCACCATCGACTACTTCCGCGAGGTGTTCATCGACACCGTCACCCGCCCCGCCCTGGCGGAACCCCGTGGGGTGCGGCGCCTGCGCGCCCTGATCGACCACTGGATCGATTACGCCGCCGAACCCCTGTTCGAGGGCGGGTGTTTCCAGTCGGCCAATCTCGCCGAATTCGACTCTCGCCCCGGGCCGGTGCGCGACGCGTTGGCGGACAATCAGCGCGCCTGGGTCGATTTGGTGGCGGGGGAATTGGCGTATGCCGTCGAACATGGCGAAATCGCCGACCTGGATACCGATTTGGCGGCATTCCAGATCGACGCGGTGCTGCGGGCGGCGAATACCGCACTGCGACTGGGGGACGGCGACGCGGTATCGAAGGTGCGTCGAGTGGTCGAGGGCTTCCTGGCCGCCCCTTGAACAAGGGGCGGCCAGGTCCGGCTCAGCGATTCAGCGCGGCGAAGAATTCCCGAATATCCCCGACCAGCAGCTCCGGCACCTCCAGCGCCGGGAAATGCCCGCCGGAGTAGAACTCCGACCAGTGCACGATATTGTGCGCCTTCTCCGCGAAACGCCGAATGGCGTAGTCCGCGGTGGTGAAGACGGCGACGCCGGTCGGCACCGTGCCCCGCGGCTTGGGCGCGAACATCGCGTAGTCGTGGAATCGCTCGTAGTAGTAATTCGCGACGCTGCGCGCGGTATCGGTGAGCCAATAGATGGCCACGGTGGTCAGCATGCGGTCCCGATCGATGGCCTGCTCGAGCTCATGGCTCTGATCGGTCCATTCCTTGTACTTCTCGACGATCCAGCCCAGCTGACCCGCGGGCGAGTCCGCCAGCAATTGCGCGATCGTATTCGGCCGCGACCCCGCCAGATTCATGTAGGCCGAGCCGTTGTCCTGGAATTCCTTCATGGCCGCCAGCCGCTGCCGCTCGGCCTCGGTGAGCGCGGCCATATCGGCGGGATCCCCGGTCGGGAAGGCGACCAGCGCATTGACGTGCACGCCGATCACATGCTCGCTGTCGTGGCGACCCGTCAGCGGGGCGACGAACGCGCCGTGATCGCCGCCCTGCACGCCGTAGCGGTCATAACCCAGCCGCGCCATGAGTTCGGCCAGCGCCGCCGCGACTTTGCCGTCGTGCCAGCCGGTTTCGGTGATCGGCCCGGAGAAGCCGTGCCCGGGCAAGGTCGGAATCACGAGGTGGAAGGCCGGGGCCCCGGGCTCGCCGTGGGCGGCCGGATCGGTCAGCGGGCCGATCAGGTCCAGGAAATCGGCCGGGGTGCCGGGCCAGCCGTGGATCAGCATCAGCGGCGTGGCGTCCGCGCGCTCGGATCGGATGTGCAGGAAGTGCAGGTTCTGGCCGTCGACGGTGGTCGTGAACTGGGGGTACTCGTTCAGCTTGGCTTCGACGGCACGCCAATCGAACTTCTCGGCCCAGTAGGTGGCCAGCTCACGCAGATACGACGTGGGCACCCCGCGCTCCCATCCGGCGCCGGGGACCTCGTCGATCCAGCGGGTGCGGGTCAGGCGCTGACGCAGATCGTCCAGGTCGGCCTGCGGAATGTCGATGCGGAAGGGGCGGATCTCATTGCTGCTCATGACATCGAGTTTTCCGATAAAGACCCCACCCCCACATCACGACAATTCACTATTTACCCGCTTGGCTGGGCGCTTGACCGGGATCACGGCATGATCGTGGAGTGGTGAGTTTTCCCGGCAGCAGCGCCCTGGTCGGTCGGGCCGCTGAGGTGTCCGCGCTCGTGACGGCGGTGGGTGATGCGGGCACGCACGCGGTGCTGGTCGCGGGTGAGGCGGGGATCGGGAAATCGCGGTTGATGGGGGAGTTCACCGAACGGCTCGACCCGGGGGCGCTGGTCTTGATCGGGCGATGCCCCGAGCTCGGGACCGGCGGGGTGGCGTTCGCGCCGTTTCTGGCGGTGCTGCGCGGACTGGTGCGCAAGCTCGGGGTGGCGGCGGTGGCGGAGCTGCTGCCGCCTCGACCGGCGCTGGCGAACTGGTTGCCGCAGTTGGCGGTTCACACCGGCGGGGCGGTGGTCGAGGCCGATCGGATTCGGCTGTTCGGTGAAATCCTCACGGTGCTGGAGCAATTGGCGCTGGCACGACCGGTGGTGGTGATCCTCGAGGATCTGCACTGGGCCGATGACGCCAGCCGCGATTTGCTCACCTTCCTGGTGGCCAATCTGACCGACGCCGACGCCTTGATGGTCGGGACCTACCGGCCCGGTGAGGCCGGACCGCTGCGTGGGTTGGTCGCTGAACTGCGCCGCAATCCCGGGGTGACGGTACTGGATCTGGCCCCGCTGTCCCGGCACGAGGTCGGCCGCCAGCTCGCGGCGCTGCTCGGACGCGAGCCCGATCCCCGCTTGATCACAGCGGTTTTCGAGCGCAGCGGCGGGAACCCGTTGTTCGTCGAGGCGCTCGGCCAATCGCCCGAGGAGCTTCCCACCGAACTGTCGGATCTCCTGCTCGGCTTCCAGTCCGGCCTCTCCCCGGAGGCGCACGCCACGGTCCGACTGGCCGCTGTGATCGGCACTCCGGTCCGCCACGAACTGCTCGCCGCCACGGCGGACCTCGCCCCCGGCGAATTGCACCGGGCCCTACGGGAACTGATCGACCGGCATCTGCTGCTCCCCACCGACACCGATTACGAATTCCGCCATGTCCTCATCCGCCAGGCCATCCACGACGACCTGCTCCCCGTCGAACGCACCCGCCTGCACGCCCGCCTGGCCGAGGCCCTCCGCGCCGAAACCGTCCTGCCCACCGCCGACACGCTCGCCGAACTGGCCCATCACTCCCAGGCCGCAGGCGATCTCGTCGCGGCCCTGACCGCGACCTGGTCCGCCGTCTCCGCCGCCCCGTCCGCCCACCCCGAGCGCCTGCGCCTGCTGGAACAACTCCTCACCCTCTGGGACCGTGTGCCCGCCCCCGAATCCCTGATCCACACAACGAAACTCGCCGTGCTGGAACAGATCGTCGAAGTGGCCCTGGCCATCGGCGCGACCGAACGCGGTCTCGCCGCCGCCGATGCCGCCCTCGCCCTCCTCGACCCCAGCGGCGCAGGGACCCCGGGGCGGTCGGACGCCACCGCGGGGGCCGAGGTCGTCGAAGCGGGCACTGGTGCGGGGGAATTCGACGCCGGGCGGGTGGCGCGGCTGTATCGGCGGCGGGCGTATCTGCGGGCGACCACCGGGGCCGGACCGGGGGAGGATCTCGTGAGGGCGCTGTCCCTGCTACCGGTGGAGCCACCCAGTGCGGAGCGGGCTGAGACGTTGGTGCAGTCGGCCTCGGCGCGGATCTTCCGGGGGGATGCGGTGGGGTCGGCGGCGGATGCCCGGGCGGCCTTGGCCATTGCGCGGCGATTGGGGGCAGATGCGCTCGTGGCGCGTGCGCACGCGCATCTGGGACTGGCGGGTGCGGCGGCTGCCGAGGTGGCGGCGGCCGGTGCCGCCGTGGTCGACACGGCGGTTGGCATGTCCGAGGCCGAGAGGCCCAGTGGAACCGATTGGGCGCTGGCGCATTTCGCACAGGCGCATCGGGCTGCCGCGGCGGCGGGGGACGCGCGGATCGTGGTGGATGTGGCCACGTGGGAGTCGGCGGTATTGGTGGCGGCGGGGCGGTACGAGGCCGCCATCGCCGCGGTGCGGCAGGGGTTGCGGGCGGCGCACGAGTCGTTTCGGTTCGGGGAGTCCGCACCGATTCTGTATGTGAAGTGGGCGCAGGCCTTGGCCGCGTTGGGGCGGTGGGATGAGGCGCGGGCGGTGGTGGACGAGGCTCAGTTCGAGGAGCTGCCGCCATTGAGTCGGGCGGCGATGATGCTGTGCTTCGCGCGAATATCGTTGGCGGAGGGCGATTCCGGGGCGGCACGGGAAGCGGCGGCGGAGGTGGCTCGACTGCTGGGGGACAGTCGATGGGCCGCGCAGTACCGCCTGGAGCTCGTCGCCTTGCGGTGCGCGCTGGCACTCGAGGCGGGCGCGGAGGACGCGGCGGCCGCCGATCTCGCGGGCCTGTTCGCGGGTCCGGATGGCGCGGCGACCCTGTTCGCGCATCCGCACGAGGCGTGGCCGCTGGTGGTATTGGCGGCCCGAACCGCCGGAGCGCCAGCGGAATTGCTCGCCCTGGGCGATGCGCTGCCCACGGCCTCGCCGGTGGATTCCGTGCATCGGGCGGTGTTCACCGCGCGTTTGACGGGTTCGGCCGCCCGGTGGCTCGCGGCGGCGGCCGCGTGGCGCGCGATCGAACGGCCCTACGACACGGCCATCGCCCTGCTGGGTGTGGCAGAATCCGCTGCGGCCGAAGGGAATCGACGCCAATCCGCCTCGGCTCTGCGAGAGCTGATCGAGATCGCCACCCGACTCGGGGCCGTCCCGCTGCGCCGATCCGCCGAGGTGATCTCGGAGCGCGTGCGCATTCCGCTCGACGACTCCGCGAAGCGGCCGTCGAAAGCGCAGGGCGGCAACCCGTCCGGCCGCTTCGGCCTCACCACGCGGGAACTCGAGGTGCTGCGTCTGGTGGCCAAGGGGCTGAGCAATCGGGGATTGGCCGCGGAATTGTTCATCAGCTCGAATACCGCCGGCGTCCACGTCTCGCGCATCCTGACGAAGCTGGGCGTGGCCAGCCGCACCGAGGCCGCCGCCTTCGCCCACGAGCACGGACTGCTCGGCGAGAGCGCCGAAAGGGCTTGAACGTCAGGGCAATCGGGGTTCCAGTTCGAAGATCCGAAACAGCTCCTCGAACTGGAAGTACGTGATCATGTGGGTGATCAGACCGTCTCGAACGGTGAAGACCTGTAGGCTGTGCAGCGCATACCCGTTCTCACCGTCGCGGACGTAGGCCGCCAGCGCGGGCTGTCCGTTCGCCCACACCGGCAGCATTCGCCAATCGCTGCCCGAGGTGTCGAACACCCGCGCGATGAATCCGGCGTAATTCGCCCGTCCCACATACCAATTGAGCATGGGCGGCATCTCGAGAATCACATCGTCGGACAGCAGCTTCTCCAACGCCGCGAGATCCGCGTTGCGGAAGGCGGTGACGTAGCTGTCCACCACGGCCCGCTGCCCGGCGCTCTCCGAGACATCGTCCTCCCGGATACCGCTCTGGCTCAATGTTTTCCGCGCCCGCTGCAACGCGCTGTTCACCCCCGCCGGAGTCATGTCCAGCGCCTGCGCCACCTGCGCGGCGGGCCAGTCGAGTACCTCGCGCAAGACCAGCACCGCCCGCTGCCGTGCGGGCAACTGCTGCATGGCCGCGACGAACGCCAACCGCAGACTGCCCTGCGACAGTGCGGCTTCCGACGGATCGGCGATCAGCGAATCCGGAATCGGCTGCAGCCACGGGATTTCCCCGCCGTGCATCAATCCCTCGCGCGGATCGTCACCCGGCGAGTGCCCGAGCCCGGACGGCATCGGCCGCCGCCCCCGCTGCTCCAGCGCGGTCAAACACGCGTTGGTGGCGATCCGATACAGCCAGGTCCGCATCCCGGCCCGGCTCTCGTCGTAGCTGTCGCGCGCCCGCCAGGCCCGTAAGAGCGTCTCCTGCACCAGATCCTCGGCGTCCTGCACCGAACCGAGCATGCGGTAGCAATGCGCGAGCAACTCCCGCCGATACCGGTCGGTGGTCGCCGCGAAGTCCACATCCGCCATGCGCTCAGCTCCTCGAAGACGCCCTGCCGAACTTTCTACACCGCCGCCGATGAATCCGGCACACCTCGCCGGTAGGTACTCACGAGCCGCATCCCGCGGCCATCACCCGAGGAGGAACCATGTCCGACATCGCCGTACAAACCACCGACCGCGAGGCCGTCCTCGCCATCCTGACCGGCATCTACGACGCGTGGGCCGCCAATGACGCGGCCGCCTTCATCGCCGACTACGCCCCGGACTCCACCTCCGTGCTGCCCGGCGAATTCCGTTCCGGCCGCGACGAGGTCCGCGCCCACATGGCGGCCGGCTTCGCGGGCCCGCTCGCGGGCTCGAAGGTCCTGAGCAACCCGGAACAGGTCCGCTTCCCGCTGCCCGACACCGCCATCGTCATCAGCCGCGACGCGATCCTCATGGCAGGCGAATCCGAGCCCCCGCAGGACCGCTGGGTCCGCTCCACCTGGACCATGATCCGCCGCGACGGCCGCTGGCTCCTCACCGCCTTCCACACCTGCCCCGCCTAGCCCAGCAACCGCCGAGCACCGCAGCGTCGGCCGCAGCGGTGCTCGACGGCTCGGTCGGTGTGTGCTTGGTGGCCCACCGGTGTGATGCTCGACGGCGCAGCCGGTGTGGTGGTTGACGGCGCAGCCGGTGCTCTTGTCCACGGCCCAGCTGGTGTGTGTCGGTCGCTGGCTGAGCCGATCTTGCTCGATGGCACAGTGGAACCCATGGAGAAGCAGACGAGTCGGGGTGTACTGGTGACGGGGGCGTCGCGGGGGATCGGGCGCGCGATCGCGAAGGCCTTCGCCGACAACGGGGATCGGGTAGCGGTGCACTATTCGTCGCGGCGGGCGGAGGCCGAGCGAACGCTGAGCGAGTTGGTCGGCGAGGGCCATGTACTGATCGGCGGCGACGTATCCGACGCCGACGAGGCCGCGCGGATCGTCGACGAGGCGATCGCCGCCCTGGGCCAGGTGCACGTGCTGGTGAACAACGCGGCCGTCAACCTGCCACATCCACTGCCGTCGACCGATTACAAGGAGTGGCAACGGGTTTGGCGACAGACCGTCGACGTGAACCTGCTCGGCACCGCCAACGTCTCCTACTGCGCGGCCCGCCACATGATCGACAACGCCCTACCCGGCCGCATCGTGAACATCGGCTCCCGCGGCGCGTTTCGAGGCGAGCCCGACCACCCCGCCTACGGCGCGACCAAGGCCGCAGCCCAAGCCCTCTCACAATCCCTCGCAGTCTCCCTGGCCCCCTACGGAATCGGAGTAGCCTCCGTAGCACCGGGATTCGTAGCCACCGAACGAGTAGCCGACCGCGTCACCGACGCCATACGCGCCCAAAGCCCCTTCGGCCGAGTAGCCGCCCCCGCCGAAATTGCCACCGCCGTCCGCTACCTAGCCTCCCCCGAGGCCATCTGGAGCTCAGGCACAGTCCTGGACGCCAACGGCGCCTCCTACCTCCACTAACCCCGCAGTCGAACCAAGCAGTCTCGTTAGTATCGATCATGACGCCGCAGGAATCGTTCTCCCAGCTGGACGCCGCTGCCCGACGACAGGTTCACCTATCGCTATGCGACGATGCCCTAACAGTCTGGCTCGCCTACGTGCGCCAGAAGCCAACCACCCTCCGCTACCGCGACTCGGTCACGGGAACACGTCAACGCGTAGACATTACCTCCCAGCCGACGCCCTCCAAGCAGCCCGAGCCGGAGCAGATCTCACCGACGTGACCGACCGATACCTCGAACCCATCACCGCCCTACAAGACGCCATCAACCAGTCCTTGTCCGCTCACGACCCCATCGAGGCCGCGTCACTTCTGGCACGCGCAACCGCCACCACAGATTCCGCCCCAACCGGCGACACCTGAACGACCTTTGACCGCCTACCGCCGGCCAGTCCGGTCAGCGGTAGGCGGCGGATGCGGATGTCTTGTACGGCAATGGTTTCCGTGCGCTGTGGCTAGTTGGATCTTTGGGCAGCGTATGCGGGGAACCATGCCCGCATCGCGGCGTCGAACGCGGATGCATCCTCGAGGGAGTCCCACCGGTGGAACTGATCCCGCTGCAGATACCACCGCATCAACACGGCCGCATCCTGCACCCGGCCGTCCAGCACGCACAGCACGACAGTGCCGCGCAGCAGCGTCGGATCCGGATTCGTCTCCCACGGCGCGATTGTCGGCTCACGCGCCGTCTCGAGCAGATCAGGGAACGTAGACCGTTTGGCGAACCACTCACGCACCGGACCGCGGACGTAGTCCATGTACTGGGCCACCGACACCTCGAGTTCCGCATCGAAATCGATCGACATCACCGGCGGCTTCGGCGAAACATCCAACAGGTCGAAGCGCCCACTATCGATGTCACCGAATCTCAGCCCGTCGCCAGGCATGTCACGCATGACCTCCTCCACGGCTGGCGATCCGATCCGCGCAGTCCCTTCGAGGCGCAGGCCCCCATCACGGTGACGCTCGATGTGAGCATCGACAGTCGCGGTCATCCTGGGGATGGACTCGCTCGCCGGACCGAAGTAGATCTCCGTCCACAGCAGCCTCCCGGTAGCCGGCCACCGCTGCGGCGGTGCGCAGACCGTGAAGCCTTCTGCCGCCATCGCCTTCGTCAATCGAGTGATGATCTGCTTGGTCCACTGAGCCTGGTTACGTGCACCCACCGTTTTCGCCCCCCAAACACCTTGCTTTGACATGCCAAGTCCTACCCGCCGGCACCGACAGACGGCGCTACGAGGTTCCTGTTTCTCGGATGGCTGGTTCGGCCAACGCTCAGGAAACATCGAATCCTCGACACTTCGCATCTGCGATCAGGGTCCGTGGCTGGCGTCGATTCCATGCAGCAGCGTCCAGCCCGCGACGAGCAATCCAACGCCGAAGATGATCGCTCCCCACACACAGCCCAGCCGCACAAGACCATTGGACAAGATGCCGTCCGCCGAGCAGGACGTCTCGAAACCGCAATGCGTCGGCTCGTCCAGCGCCATCCACACGATCGGTGACGCGAACCCCGCCGGTAACACCCCGAGCACGCCCAGCGTCCTCCACGTGACGAAGAAACGTCGCAACCTGGCCGAACTACTCTCCGCCACAGGCCATACCGTCGACGACTCATCGTGTTTCGCCGAGCCCGCCGCCCCGCCACGCCCCACCTGAATCTCCCCACGCTCGAACAACTTCGGCGATGCTACCGATGGCGACCGACACGCTCGCGTCTGGCGTGGAGCTGGGTGCCGCCCCTTCACAACCTTGTCGGTGGCTCGGTCTAGGTTCAGTTGTCGAAGCGTATTCGGAGGCGCAGCAGTGGAATTCGACAACCGTGAAGCATGGGCGAAGGTCGCCCAGTGCCTGGTACCCGGCTATCCCCAGGTGGCGCGGGCGGTCCGGTCGGGTACAGAGGACCCTTTCGATGAGATGCGGTCGGCTCTGGACAACCTTGGTCAGAGCGCCTACATCGACTGGAAAAGCGATCCCGATGATATTCGACGGGACCTTAAGGCGATACAGAAGTTTCCCCACAAGTTCCGCTGGAGCTGGTACCCCGCATTCATTGCCACGCTCCAAAACTGCGACTCGGGCGAAGACACCGTCGCAGCCCTCGAAGAGATCGGCGAACGCTGCTTGGAGATCAAGCATGCACTGCTCTCCCTCGAAATCGACGCCGACGGCTACGCTCTGACGGCCATCCACATCGACCGCCTTCCGTTCCTGCTGGACCTCACTGCCGAAGCCGGCCGAAGGTTCCGGGTGATCCGCCGAGGTTGCTGGGAGTCCTGAGCTCCCAGGGCCGGGTATCAAGGTGCTCGGCGGCGTCCATCGCGTTCGATACTCGCCCGGTATTCGTCCAGTCTGCGTTGGTCGACGAGGAAACGAATGGTCGCCGATAGGGCGGCGGGCTCCACCGTCCACGCCCCGGTCGGCACCGTCCACCGGTCCTCCGGATCCTGCCGCCGTGCCCGCGATGTCGGACGTGATCTGTCGATCGCCGCCGCCGGTGGACAGGTGAGGACGATCTCCATGTACGAGCCGCCTCGCTCAATCCGTTTCTCTCTCGTCGCCACATTCGTGATCGCCTCCCAGGGAAGGCCCCAGTCGAAACCGACGGCACCGCCTTGTCCGCCAATACCTTTCCCGCCTGACATGCGCAACTATCGCCATAGATCCTGCCGCTGACGGCTCGCCGCCCACACCGATCTCAGGCCAGGCGAGTTGGTAGGGGTGCGAGGGTGTAATTCCGCCAGATGTAGTCGTCCATCTGGTGTTGATCGCCGGAGAGGTTTACCACGCGGTCCACCTTGCCGTGGGTATCGAAGTGCCACACCAGCGCCCAGGTTGTGTCGACTTTGCCTTGGCCCTCGGTCGAATAGCCACGATGGATGTCGACGACGTATTCCTCGTTGGCCTCGAGGAAGAAGGTCTCGGCCGTGTCCGAGCGATTGCTGCACCTCGGGCACGAGGTCGTCGCCCTGGTCAGGCCCGAAGCGGCCGAAGTGGTCGGCGCGTACGAGGGCCGCATCGGTGATCTGCTCGACCCCCGGACCCTGACCGCCGCGGTCACACCGGATATCGACGCGGTCATCGATGTGGCCACGCCACTGGGGGACCAGGCCGCCGACGCGGCGGCGATCGCCGCGCTGACCGCGCCGCTGGTGGGCACCGGCCGCGGATTCGTCTATACCAGCGGCGTCTGGGTACTGGGCGCGACCGAGGACCGGACGGCCGACGAACAGTCGCCGGTCGACGCGATCGAGATCGTTCGCTACCGGCCCGCTATCGAGCGACAGGTGCTCGCACTGGCCGACGAGGCGGTGCGCGCCACGGTGATCCGTCCGGGTCTCATCTACGGCCACGGTGGCGGCATTCCGGCGCTGCTGGTGGATCTGGCCCGCAAGTTCGGCGCGCCCCGGATCGTCGGCGACCTCGGAGTGCGCTGGCCGATGGTGTACATCGAGGACTTGGCCGAGCTGTACGTCCGGGTTGTCACCAACGCGTCGGCCGGCACTCTCTGGCACGGTGTCGCGCATCCGGCGGTCGCCGTCAAGGATCTGGCCGCGGCGGCCGGTGCGGTAGCCGGGGTCACCACAGAACCGGTGGTGTGGCCGGTCACGGAGGCCGCGGACGAGCTGGGCGCGCCGTTCGCCGCGGCGCTGGCGCTGGACCAGTCGGTGAGCGGTGCCGCGGCGCGGGACCAGCTGGGCTGGCGACCCGATGGCCCGAACCCGATCGTCGAAATGCTGGACGGCTCTTACCGCTAGCGGATCGCCCAGGGCGGGCTGCGGTGGTGAGCCGCGGCCGCGCGATTCGGTTGGGAGACGGACCGATTCGCCGGAGGGCAGTACGCAGATTGACCGCCGTCACGACACCGATGCAAGATCGACCGTGATGACAGGCAATGCATGCGGGTAGTGCTGTTGGGAACGGTGGCCGCGATATCGTCCGACGGATCGCAGGTTCGGATCGGGGGACCTCGGGTACGCGCATTGCTGGCCTTGCTGGCACTCGACGTCGGTCGCGCGGTATCCGACACCCGGTTGATCGACGGTATCTGGGACGAGGATCCACCGGTGGAAGCGAGCAATGCGCTGCACACCCTGGTCAAGCGGCTACGGACCGCCTTGCCCGCCCAGACGGTGATTCGTGAGGGTGCCGGCTACCGGCTCGCGCTGGATCCGGCGGCGGTCGACGCGCGCCGGTTCACCGACGCGCTGGACCGAGGACGGGCCCGATTCACGGCCGGTCAGCCAGCCGACGCGGCGGTCTGCCTGGACGAGGCACTGAACCTGTGGTCCGGTGAACCGTTGGGCGGCACTTGCGAATCGGCCGGGCTGGCTGCCGCCGTAACGGGACTGAGCGAGCAGCGGTTGGCGGCGATCGAACTGCGCGCCGATGCCTACCGTGCGCTCGGTCGCAGCGCAGAGCTCTTGCGCGAGCTGCGCGTCGAGTCGGCCGCGCAGCCGTTGCGCGAATCTCTGATCGCCCGTGTGGTTACCGCGCTGGCGGCGGCCGGACGTGCGGCCGAGGCGGTCGAGGAGTACCAGCGGGCCGAGGCGGTGCTGGACGCGGAGCTGGGCACGACGCCGTCGGCCGAATTGCGCACCGCCTTCGAGCAGATCACGAAGATCGCGGCCGCGGAACCGCCGCGCCCGCCCCTCGCCGCGCCGCCGGTACAGCCGCGCCGCCTGACCAGTTTCGTCGGCCGGGCCGACGACGTGTCCGCAGTCATCCGAAGCCTGCAGCGCTCCCAATTGGTCACGCTGATCGGTACCGGTGGTGTCGGCAAGACCCGGCTGGCCATCGAGGTGGCAACCGCTCTGCCCGAAACCTATACGGACGGATGGCTCTTCATCGAACTCGCGGCGGTGGAACGGGCACCGGCCGGAGGGGCGTCCTGGTTCGGCATCGGTGGTGCCCTGCTCACCGTGCTCGGCCTGGCCGACGGACCGCGCGACGATTGGCTGACGGTGATCTGCCGCGCCCTGTCCGGGCGGCGGCTGCTGCTGGTACTCGACAACTGCGAACATGTCGTCGACGAGACGGCCCAGCTGGTTGCGATGCTGCTGCAACGACTTCCGTTGCTCACCGTGCTGACCACCAGCCGAGAGCCGCTGGGGGTGGAGGGTGAGCGGCTGCATCCGGTCGGCGCGTTGCAGACCCCGATGCCCGGCATGAGCGCGCGAGAGGCCACCGAATACGCTGCGGTACAGCTGTTTCTGGACCGTGCCGCCGCGGTCCGGCCGGATTTCGCACTCACCGAAGAGAATTGCGCGGACGTCATATCGATCGTGCGGGGCGTCGATGGCCTCCCGCTGGCGATCGAGCTGGCGGCTGCCCGGCTCGGAACGCTGCCGCTGCGGGAGGTGGCGGACCGCCTGACCGATCGATTCCGGTTGCTCACCAACGGTTCCCGGCACGCAGTGCCGCGGCATCGCACCCTGCATGCCGCGGTGGCCTGGAGCTGGGAACTGCTCACCCCGGCGGAGGCCGAGCTGGCCCGCCGCTTCGCGGTGTTCGCGGGTGGCGCCACGGTGGCCGCGGTGCTCCAGACCTGTCCCGGCGCCGAAATCGACACGCTCACAGCGCTTGCCGGCAAGTCGCTGCTGGAATTCGACGGCGAGCGATACCGCATGGCGGAGACGGTCCGGGCCCACGCCGCGGCGGAACTGGCCCGCGCGGTCGAGAACGAGCAGCTGGCTCGGGCGCACGCCGATTGGTGTATCGAATTCGCCGGACAGGCGGCGGCCGGCCTGCACGGACCGGCGCAGGACGAATGGCTGCGGCGGCTGGCGGCCGAATACGGCAACTGCGAATCCGCCTTGGCATGGGCGATACGGACCGGCGACGCCCGACGCGCGGTACGACTGTATGGCGAGCTCCTGTGGTACTGGCGGCTGTGCGGCCGGTACCAGGCCACGTCGGACTGGCGCCGGCAGGTATTGGAACTGGCAGGGGATGCGCCGCCCGAGGGCTGTACCGCCGCATATCTCGCGTGCCGGTTCGCCGAACAGCTACCGGCGAACCAGACGACCCTCTGGTGGGGTTCGATCCAGCACGACGTCACCCGGTTCGACGCCCTGGTCCGGGCCGCGATGACCGAACCGGACCCGCCGCATCCGAAGTTCGTGCTCATCCTCGCGATGCGGGACCACCGGTTCGGCGACGACCGGTTGCTCACCGAATGCGCCGCCGCGGCAGATGACGGTGTCCGCGGCATGGCGCTGATGTGCCGCGGCCTGGATGCGCTGGCCGGGGATACACTCCGGTGGGTCCCGACCGATCTCGAGGCCGCGGTGGCGAGCCTGGACAGAGCCGGGGAGCCGTGCGCGCTGATGCATGCGCTACTCATGCTGTCGCAGCTGCGTATTCACCGTGATGGTCTGGCCGCGGCCCGGGCGGACATCGCGCGGGCCATCGACCTGATCGGTACGGATCTGGGCATTGCCGAGCAGCTCGGCGTGTTGAGCATCGCAACCGATCAGCTGCTCCTGGGTGAT
Organism: Nocardia sp. CDC153; assembly: GCF_035818515.1. Lineage (NCBI taxonomy): Bacteria > Bacillati > Actinomycetota > Actinomycetes > Mycobacteriales > Nocardiaceae > Nocardia > Nocardia sp. CDC153. The sequence goes on from NZ_JAYKYU010000006.1 coordinate 264,006, forward strand.
GACATCGACAACGCCGTGGCCTTGCTCGAACGGATGCGTACCCTTGCGACGGACGTGGAACTGCCTGCCCCGCTGCGGCGATTCCTGACCTCGATCGAGGGCCACCTGGCGTTCCGGCAAGACCGGCTCGACCGGGCGGCCGAGCTGTACGCCCGGGTGTTCGCCGAACCCCTCGACTATCCCGCACCTGCGGCCGGGCGATTCGATTTCGTGCGGTTCGCCAATGAAGTGCAGCAGCGCTGTAGATACGCTCTCGCCCTGCTGGATACGGGATTTCCGGAGGCGTCCGCCGTGGCGCTGCGGGCGGCGAGAGAACTGGCGGTGCCCACCTCCGCGGTCCTGGTGTCCGAGGTGGCGGTCGCCGGAGCGCGGCTCGCGGTGGCAGCCGGTGCTCCCGAACGCGCGGCCCTGCTGCTCGGTGGCGCGGACGGGCTACGCGACCGTGCCGATCTACCGCATCGCGGTGTCGATCGGAACCGCGCCGAGGCCCGGGCACGGGATGCACTGGGGCAGAGCGGTTTCGACGAGCCCTACGCTGCCGGTACCCGGCTCTCGGTTGGCCAGGTGACCGAATTGCTGGGCGACATCGACGTTCTGGTCGCGGATGCCGCCCAGCCGGATGGGATGTTGCAACCGACCACGATCGAGTGACAGATCCCGACTTTGATTGAACGGTCGGCGATTTGGGACCATCTTGGCCGCGCGCTGTCACCCCGCTGGCAAGCGCTGACAGTGGGCTGACAGCGCCGTCGGACAGCGTTCACGACCATGAGGAAAACGAATGCGACGATACGGGCCGCCCATGTACCGGCGGTCGATGCGATGTGGGAAGTTCCGGCTCTGGGGTGGGCCGCATGATCGTCGGTGCTCGCCGGGCGAGCAGTGCCACCATGCGTGTTGCGCTGCACCGGGAATGGGGATTGCCGCTGGAGATCGCCGATGTCGCGCGACCCGAGCCTGCCGCCGGGGAGGTGCGCGTCGCGGTACGGGCGACCAGTGTGAACCCGATCGACATGCACACCGGCCGCAATTCCGGCTATGAGCAGTCCATGCGGCTGCCCTGCATCCCCGGATGGGACGTCGCGGGCGTGGTGGACGCGGTGGGGTACGGCGTGACCCGCCACGCGGTGGGAGATCGTGTCTACGGTCTGGCCTGGTTTCCCTACCCCGCGGGCACGTACGCCGAATACCTGACCGTTCCCGCGTATCACTTGGCGCCGATGCCGAAATCGGCGTCCTTCGCGGAGGCGGGGTGCTTGCCGATGGCCGCGCTGACGGCGTGGCAGATGCTCGACGCGCTCGGCACCCAGGCCGGTCAGCAGGTGCTGATCAGCGGCGCTTCCGGCGGCGTGGGGCATGTCGCGGTGCAACTGGCGGTCGCGCGCGGAGCCGTGGTCACCGCGCTTGCCCGTCCCGAAAACCACGCCACACTGCGCGAATTGGGTGCGCACAGCTGCGTGGACTACACCGATCCGGACGCCGTCGCGGCGATCGGCAAGGTCGACGCGGTGCTCGATTTGGTGGGATCCGATTTCGGCGCTTCGCTGTTCGACCGCGTACTGTCGGGTGGGGTGATCGCATTGTCGACCGCGTGGTCGATCAACGGGTACCGGGACGCCGCGGCGGAGCGGGGTATCCGGGTGGCCTCGTGCCTGGTAGAACCCGATCCGATGGCTCTGGCGGCGCTCGCGGAACTGGTCGACGCGGGCGCGGTGCGGGTTGTGGTCGGCGCCGAGTTCGGTCTCTCGGACGCTTCCGCCGCCCAGCGTTGGGTCGAGCATAGGCGCGGCTTCGGCAAGGCCGCGATCCTGGTGAACGCACCGGAGCCCGCATGACACTGCGATTCGGGATGCAACTGGCGCCCACCGCGTCCGAGCTGACACAACTTCGTGAGCTGGCCCGGTTGGCCGACCGGGAGGGGCTGGATCTGCTCGGCATCCAGGACCATCCCTATGCGGGATCCTTGGCCGACACCTTCGCGGTCGTCGCCACCGTGCTGGCCGACACCGAGCGGCTGCGGGTGTTCCCGGACGTGGCCAGCCTGCCGCTGCGCGGTCCAGCGATGCTCGGCAAGCAGGCCGCCACCCTGGATCTACTGAGCGCGGGCAGGTTCGAGCTGGCACTGGGCGCGGGCGCTTTCTGGCAAGGGATCACCGCCATGGGCGGCCCGGCACGGACGAATCCCGAAGCGCTGCAAGCGCTCGAGGAGGCCACCCGCATCATCCGCGCGATGTGGATACCCGGGCGCAAGGCGCACGAGGACGGTTCCTACTACGCCGTGCACGGCGTGCAAACCGGTCCTGCCCCAACACATTCGGTCGGCATCTGGTTCGGCAGCGTCGGGCCGAAGGCGCACGCACTGACCGGTCGCATCGCCGACGGCTGGGCGGCGCCGATCCCGCACTACCTGCCGTACGAGAAATGGGCTGCCGCGCAGGAGATCATCACGGCGGCCGCCGCGGACGCAGGCCGCGACCCGGCGAGCATCACCAGGATCGCGCAGCTGGTCGGGCACATCACCGACGCCCCGGGCCCGGTCGAACTGCGCGGCGAGACACCCATCCGGACCAACGCCGCCGGCTGGGCCCGCATCCTGGCCGACCTCGCCACCGACACCGGTTTCGACACCTTCGTCTACTGGCCAGAATCCCCGGACGAGACCCAGCTACGCCGATGGATCAGCGAGGTCGCGCCGATGACCAGGGCACTACAGCCCTGAGACGACGCCCTGCCGGCTCGGGTGGCTTCGTTGTTCTTCGGCACCCGAAGTGGGCGATGAAGGGGGATGCTGAATTCTGCTGCGGTGCATGGGAATCAGAGTGGCTGGTCTTTGGTGGCGTGTGGGTGTTCGTCGGCCGTGGGGGCCGCGAGGGTCACCGTGGGGGGATGGGTGGCGACGATGAGCACTTCGGCGGTCTGCTTGCCGGTGTTGGTCACGGTGTGCGGCAGGTGTGCCGGAAAGTGGACCGTGTCGCCCGCGGTCAGGGCGGCGAGTGTGTCGGTGTCGATGGTGAGGTCGACGGTGCCGGTGAGGACGCACAAGAATTCCTCCCCGGTGTGGCGAGCCTCGGGTATCGACTTGCCGCGCTCGAGGGTGAGTACCAATGCGTCGAGGCCCGGGTAGCGGCCGCTCAGGGTAGAGGCTTCGCCGCCGGCGATCTGCCGCGATACCCGGTCCGCGCGGCGGGTCAGGTGATGGTTGCTGGTCTCCTCGCCCTCGACGAGTTCGCTCAGTGTGACCCCGAAGGCACGAGCCAGTTCGATCAGGGTTCCGATGGACGGTTGCCGGGCGGCCGACTCGATCCGGGACAGCTGGGTGGTGGATAGATCGACGCGAGCGGCGAGCGTCGCCAGGGTCCATCCTCGTTCGGCGCGCATCTTGCCGATGCGGCGGCCGATCCAGCCGGTGTCGATTTCGCTCTCGGACATGCGGCCAAGGTACCGCAGCGACCAACTCATCTGGCCACAGGGGCAATCGAATTTGCCAGTGGGGTTTCCGAACGCAAGCGCCGGTTTTGCCAGTTCACTGCCGGGCGGCAGCAATACCGACCCATAGGTATGGTTATCCGGTTCTCTTGGAAGGAATTGCGCGATGAGGGTTCGCGACTCGGGGGCGCGGATCGCGCTGGGGTCGGCGGGGTTGCGGCGAATCGTGGCCGCGTCCATGGCCGGAACCGTGGTCGAATGGTATGAGTTCCTCCTGTACGGCACCGCGGCGACCCTGGTCTTCAACAAGGTGTTCTTCGCCGCGGGAACCGGCGAGCTGGATGCCATCCTCGCCGCCTTCCTCACCTACGCGGTGGGCTTCGCGGCCCGGCCGCTGGGCGGAATCGTGTTCGGGCACTTCGGCGATCGCCACGGCCGCAAGGGCTTGCTGCAACTGAGCATGATCCTGGCGGGTACGGCCACCTTCCTGATGGGTTGTCTGCCGACCTTCGCACAGGCCGGCTATTGGGCGATCACGCTGCTGGTGATCCTGCGGTTCATCCAGGGCTTCGCGGTCGGCGGCGAATGGGGCGGGGCCGTCCTGCTGGCCGCCGAGCACAGCCCCAGCCGCAGCCGAGGATTCTGGGCGTCGTGGCCGCAGGCGGCCATGCCGATGGGCAATTTGCTTGCCGCGGCGGCACTGCTGGTGTTGACCTCGGCGCTACCGGACTCGGCGTTCCTGAGTTGGGGTTGGCGCGTGGCGTTCTGGTTGTCGGCGGTGGTGGTGTTGCTCGGCTACCAGGTGCGCACCAGGGTCACCGATGCGCCGATCTTCGTTGCCACGCAGGACTTTCGGGACCGCCAGGCGACCTCGGGCGCGATCGAGGTGTTGACCCGCTATCCCCGCGCGTTGTTCACCGCGATGGGACTGCGGGTAGGCGAGACGGTCCTCTATTACACGGTGGTCACCTTCAGCATCACGTATCTGAAGGTGCATGTCGGTGCGGACACCAGGGCGATCTTGTGGTGGCTGTTGGCCGCACACGCCGTGCATTTCATGGCAATTCCTTTGGTGGGCAGGCTCACCGACCACTATGGTCGGCGACCGCTGTATCTGATCGGCGCGCTCGCCGCGGGCACATGGGGGTTCTTCGCGTTCCCGATGATGGACAGCAAACAGAACGGGGTCGTTCTCGCGGCCGTGGTCATCGGCCTGGTCTTTCACGCCCTCATGTACGCCGGACAGCCCGCGCTCATGGCCGAGATGTTCCCGACCCGGATGCGGTATTCCGGTGTGTCGCTGGCCTATCAGGTGGGGCTGATGGCCGGCGGCTCGCTCGCGCCGATCATCGCGGTGCGGCTGCTGGACACCTACCGGTCGTCGGTGCCGATCGCGGTGTACGAGGCCGTCATGGCCGGTGTCACCGTGGTAGCGCTGTTGTTCTACCGGGAGACGTTCGGGATCGACCTGACCGAGGTCGATCGGGCCGATGCCGAAAGCGTTGCGGCGCTTGCGCTATCGCGCGGCGCCGACGAGCCGACCGGGGCGGCTGCTTGACGAAGCCGACGTTCGATCGGCGATGACGATGCCACACACGGTGATGTGTGCGGCATCGTCGGGGTCGCGGATCTACGCCTGCTCACCGAGGGCGGCGGCGGTTTCGCGGACAGCGTCGGCGACGGCGTGGAAGTCCTTGGCCAGGATCTTGGAGTGGTTCGAGCCGACGCGGGCGCTGACGGTCAGGTGCGGGTTGGTGAGCAGCAAAGGCTCCAGGGAGGCTCGCACCTTACCGATCTCCTCTTCGGAGGCACCGAAATTGGCGCCCGTCGCCATGACATAACGCACCGGGGTCGTCAGGCGGTCCAGCACCGGGGCGAGGTCGGCACACAGCCGGTTGAGCTCGATATTGACCTCCGCGTGCTGGGTGGGGCTCATGCGCGCGGCCAACTGCAGCGGGCGCAGCAGCCACATCATCGGACCCATCTTGGCGAACATCGCACGGATGCGCTCGATGTCGGCCTCGTCGGTCAGCCCCCACGGCATCGCGCCGTCGGCCGAGACGACCCCGGCCAGGCGTCCGGGGTTGCGGTCGGCCCAGTGCACCGCGACCAGCGCGCCGTAGGACCAGCCCACGAGAATCGGCTTCTGGTCGGCGATGCCGCGCGCCGCCAGTACCGCATCGACATCGCGGACACAGGCGTCGAAGGAGTAGTCGCTCGAGGTCGCCGACTTGCCGCGGGCCCGCTCGTCGAAGGTGATGTGGCGGAAGCCCGGACCGAGATCGGCGATGACCTTCTTCCAGTTCTTCTGGGTGGCATAGGAACCGTTGAGGTAGACGACGGGGATGCCGCTGCCGCCGGTGTCGGTGCAGGCCAGGGCGGTGTCCTCGACGTCGATCAGGCCGGTCCAGGTCGTGTTGGCCGAGGCGATGGTGTTGTTCGACATGATGGGGTCTGCTCCTTTTGATTCGCTTGGTATGAAGTGGATGAGTCGGTTCGTGGTGTCAACGGCCTCGGCCGGTGGACACGACTACTGTCGCGGGCCGAGCTGTCGTGTCCCTGACATGGACCTGATACGTGCGCTGACATCGGCGGTAGCGGAAGCACGGCTGCGCAGCAACGCCCGCGCAAGCAGAGCAGCCATCACGATTCCGGTCGCGCCGGCCAGAAAGCTGCCCGACATCGCGGTGGTGAACGCGTGGCGCGCGGCCGTGGCCAGTGTGTCGTCACCGGTCCGGGCGGCGGTGGCCAGCGCGTCACCGATCGATCGCCGGGCCTGGTCGGGTGCGGACTCCGGCATCGCGGCGGTGAACCGGCTCGACAGGATGCTGCCCAGAATCGCAACGCCCAGAGCGGCTCCCGCCTGCGAGAGGGTGCTGTTGAGGGCGGAACCGACACCGGCCTGTTCGGCCGGAACCGCGCCCATCAGGGCCGTGACCGCCGCGGGCAGCGCCAGTCCCGAGCCCGCGCCGAACACCAGCAGCGCCATCGCGACCATCCCGAAGCCGCTGTCGGCACGCAGCGCCGCCAGCAGCAGCGATCCGGCAGCCATGACCATCAGTCCGGCCACGGTGAGTGTCCGGCAGCCCAGCCGGCCACCGGCTTTCGCACCGAAGGTGTTGCCCAGCAGTGAGGACAGCGCCATCGGGATGAACGTCAACCCGGCGGTGGTCGGCGAATAGCCGAGCACCGATTGCAGATACTGGGTCAGCGCGAGCATCAAGCCACCATTGCCGATCTGGACCAGTGTGAGCGCCGAACTGCCGCCGGTGAAATCGCGATCCCGGAACAAGCCCAGCGGAACCATCGGCTCGGGCGTGTGGTTCTCCCAGGCCACGAATCCCACCAGGCCGACGACGGCGACGCTCCCCGTAGCGAGCGTGGCCGCGCTGTGAATACCGTTGCGGGGCAACTCGATAATCGTCCACACCAGTGCCGTCATCCCGGCCACGGACAGCACCGCACCCAGTGGGTCGGGACGCCGCCACGGACCGGTCGACTCCGGCATCAGCACGAGCGCCGCGACGACAGCCAGCCCGACGATCGGCACATTGATCAAAAATATTGCGCCCCACCAGAAGTGGGAGATCAATACGCCACCGAGCAATGGGCTGCCCACCAGGCCCAGCATGCTGACCGCACCCCACACCGCCATCGCCCGGCGGCGTTCGGCGGCATCGAAAACGGTGATGAGGATCGACAGCGTGGACGGCATGATCAGGGCGCCACCGATTCCCATGGCCACACGGTCGAGGATCAACTGCAGCGGCGTAGCGGCCAGGGTCGCCCCCACCGACGCGCCACCGAAGATCACCAGGCCGATGATCATGACCCGGCGGCGGCCGAACCGGTCCGACAGGCTACCGCAGGTGAGCAGCGACCCGGCGAAGACGAGCATGTAGGAGTCGAGAATCCACTGGATGTCCTGCGCATCGGCGTGCAGGTCTCGCGACAGTGCGGGCACCGCCACCGACAGCGCCATATTGTCGATCACCAGCACCAGCGCACTCAGACACAGCACGATCAGGATCAGCCAGCGGCGAGGGTCGAGCACTTGGGGTGCAGGCGTTTTCGCTGCGGGTAACACTTGCATGGACAATCTCTTCCGTAGTGGACGCCCGGATCCGGGCGCGAGGGACCGCCGCACGCACCTGGGATGCGACCGGTGAGGTTGAAGTGAGTAGGTGCCGAGATCATCGGCCCGCGGCCACATCAGCGTGGTCGAGGCGGACCTGCCTCATAGGCAATAAGCGTCGCGGCACTCCCGGGGGTGACCGGACGGGTGAGAGGGGGCTGCGAGCGACATGGTCGTCGCGGTGGTGGTGCTTGCGCCTACGATGTGATTCGCTACGAATCAGTCAGGGGCGCAGTCTATTTCGCATGCTCATGCGTCGATGGTGGAGCCTTCCTGGATGGCCGCCGAACCGACCGGCGGCCGTGTGCCACAAGCATCGGATAACGATCAACGGTTGTCAACCCCAGAGGTAATCCATTTTGCCTATGAGGCAATGGCGGGTAGATTGGGCGCATGCCAGAGCGCGAGATCGATGCCAGATGGATCGGGCGACGCATCGCCCAGCTACGCGGCGAACGAGGATGGACCTTGGCCGCCCTCGCCGATCGCGTCGACCTGTCCGCCACCCAACTGTCCAGAATCGAGTCATCCACGCGACAACCCTCCCTGGGGACGCTCATCGAACTGGCCCGCACCTTCGGGATCGGGCTCAGCCAACTCGTCGATGGCGAGCCCACCGCCGAATATCACCTCGTCCGTCGCGCGGACCGATTGTCCAAAAACCTCACCGACAGCGAATTATCAACCCTGAGTTGGGATTTCCCCGATATCGAAGCACTACACGTCATACTCGAGCCCGCCTCGGCGACACCCGAGGCCGAGCACTCCGGTCGAGACCTGCTCTGCGTGATCACCGGCAGCGTGCGCGTCACCATCAACACCGACACCCTCGACCTGGATCGCGGAGACGCACTCCGGTTCTCCGCGCATCTACCCCATGTCATCAGCAATGACAGTGCGGAAACCGCGGAGGTCATGATCATTCGCATACACCCCGCGGGCCCTCACAGGGGACGGGCGAGCTACGGCAATTTGTAATTGCTGAGCCGACGGTTGCTCGTTCGGCGATGCGGGGTGTTCGGTCGATCTCGAATCTGGACGGCCGGTTGATCGTTCGGGGTGTCTGCTATCGATGAGCGGCGGATGACGATTGCTGCGCGGTGGTACCAGAAGTTGGCGGTGTTTCCTTCGTTGCCCATGTAGCCCTCGATTTCGGAGGCGAATGGCTCGAAGGTTGGTTTCGTGTCGGCCGTGCACAATTCCTCTTCGGTGACGATCTCTCGTACGGGTTCACCTGGGGTTCCGGAACGGTCGATCAGCCAGGTCAAGGTGATGGTGGATGACAGCAGGTCGCCGACATCGTCGGAATCCGGGGTCAGGGGGAGGGTGGGCTGTGGTGCAAAGCTTGTGGCGTCTTCGTGGATGGGGTCGGTCATTTCACCGTCGTCGTCGAAGTCCACTTCGGAGCTTTCGACGCATTGCCAACCGTCCTCGACGCGCTCCCAGCGCTGACGATAGATCAGCATGTAGGAGGTGTAGTCCTCCTCGTAGGAGTCCGCGACCTCCGCGAGGGCCAGTGACGCGTCGTAGCCTGCGAGTTCGGCTGCGGCGAGCATCATTCCGGTCCGGGCGGCATCGCCGCCCTTGAGTCGATCCCAGCCGAACCCCTGCTGGGAGTACTGATGATCCAGCAGGTAGACGAGTTGACGAGCGCGCGTGGCCGATTCGCCTCGGGCCAGCGATCCGCTCGGTGCGGTGAAATATGCGCGCAACTGCTCGGCCAGCAATGCGACCGACGGATGCGTGGCGAACCCGGCGGTGTCCGGTCCGGTACGTCCGTGCGCAATCAGGTTGTAGGTCAGCGTGATTCGGAACCCATCGGTGACCGGCAGCACCTCATGCGCGCAGTCGCCATAGAACGCGACGAAGGACAGCTCCCGCGGCGAACCCTGGTCGGTGATCTTCTTCCCCTGTTGCTCGATCACCAACTCCCCGCCGGTGAACGTCGAGGGCAGTGTCACCACCAACGTGCCGATCATCCCGTCGGCTTTCTCCGAATCCTGGTGCCGCTGAAAGAATTGCCCCGGCTCGTACACCAGCATCGAATGCAGCTCCGCCGACAATTCACAGCCCGACGCCAGCCCCAGCTCGGCCCCCAGCGTGTCCAGCATCGGCCGCAACGTCTCGTGCCACCGCCGCTCGTCGACCGTGACGCGGTCTCGCGGAATCTCCCACGTATCACGCACATTCGCGTCCAACAGCGTCTGCTCGCGCAGACCGTACCGCGCCGGCCGCGCGACCTCGCACAGCCCCCGCGCCTGCTCCGGCGTCACGGGAAACCGGATCGCCCCCACCCCGTCCACCTCGATCACCAGGTTCTCCGCCGACCCCGTCCGACACGCAGCGAATGAACCCGCCGCAGGTACCGACCCCATCAACTCGCCGATCCCCCGCAGGGCCTGGTCCGACATGCACTTCTCCCATGCTCAGCAACGTTCGCGAGCATCCTCTCAAAGCCCACCGACGATTCGACCCCGCTGCCGGGACTCCTCGAAAACGACGCGATCGCCGCAACCTCTCGAAAATCGAGAGGGTTGCGGCGATCGCGTGAAAGCGCCCTCGAGGGCTGGTGCCGTAGGCGGTTTCGCCTACGGCACGACCTCGACGGTGTCGCCCGGGTTGAGGTAGTTGAAGAACTCGCGGGCTCCGTCCGGCGTCATGCGGATGCAGCCGTGGGACTTCTTGTCTACCGGACCGATGTGGAAGGCGATGTCGCCGTTGAAGAAGACCGCGTATTCCATGGGGGCGTTGTGCATGGTGCTCCAGTGGAACGGCTTCTTGAACGACACGTGGAACACACCCGGCGGGGTTTCGAAGCCGGGCATGCCGTGGGAGATCGGGGTGGGGCCGAAGACGACCTTGCCGTTGTCCATCAGCCACGCCTCATTGGTGCCGAGCTTGAGGCAGGCGCGAGCGCCCGCCGTGGTGCACGGCGCGTTGACATCGCTGGGTGCGATGCCGGGAACGATCGCCGGGACGCCGGGAACGTCCGGCCCGCCGGGCCACAATGGTTCGGCTTGCGCGGGCACCGCCGCGAGTCCTGCGACCGCGACACCGGCGAAGACCGCCGATTTCGCCGCCAAGCCGAGGGAACTTCTGCTCATCATCGACTTTCGACCCTCTCCTAGCCTTGGCCCGCCACCCTGTTCGATGCGCCTATCAGGGCGAGGGGACATCTGTGCGTTGGAACGAGCATGGGACCAGTGGGTACCGGTGATCATTCTGACCGGTGTGATGGAAGATTCGCGGTATAAACCGCCAGAGGCGCGCCGACACGCCGGGAGATCACCGAATCGGCGGCAGGGTGCGCTCATTCGGGTCGACGCCGGTGGGCAGGTGCGCGCCATTGTTGGGCACATCCGGGCGCGGGGCGTTGGCCGAGCCGCGAATCTGCTGGTCGGCCGGTGGATCAGTGCAGTAGTTCCAGCGGCTGAAGGTCGGGATCGTCACGATGAATGCCGCGAGTGCCCGCGTCGAGTATTGGCACCACGGTCGGGGCCAGGCGTCGACAATCGTGTAGAACTCGCCGTCGTGCGCGGGCACGCCCATGGCGGAGGTGCCGATCACCAACGCCGGGAACAGCGCCCGCAGCGCCGGAAGTCGCAGTAGCGCGGCCCGAACGATGGCGCTCATGGTGGTGATCAGGCTCTGAATCGGGTCCATGTTCCGGTCGAGCGTGGCATTGGCGACGGCCAACTGCTCCGGTGCGTTGTCGAGCAGATGCCGCAATTCGCCGTCGGCATTGCGGGCCTGGGTGACCAGCAGTTGCGAATTGCGGGTCAGGGTCTCGAGATCCGGTTGCGCGTGGGAGCTGGTGCCCGCGATGACCTGCAGGCTCTCGATGAGGCCGATGGTCTGCGGGAGCCGATTGTCCAAACCGGTGGTGGCCAGGCTCAATCCGTCGATGAGGCCGCGCAACTGATCGGGCCCACCGCTGAGCGCGGTATTCAAATTGTCCAGAATGACGGCGTATTTGTCCGGATCGATCTGGGCGATGAGGTCGTTGCTATTGGCCAGGGTCTCCCAGATCGGAACCGGTGTGGTGATCCGGTCGGGATTGAACGCGATGACCTGCCCGTCGTGCAGGAACGGCGGATTGTCGGTGCGCGGCCGGAAGTCGAGGTACTGCTCACCCGCGGCGGAGAGCGCGCCGACATGGATGTCGGTGTCGGCGGGGATCTTCCAGCGGTCGTCGATCTTCGCGGTCGCCGACACCTCCGCCCCGCCGTCGATGAGGTCGATCGCGGTGATCGACCCGACCCGGTACCCGCGCCAGGTGACATCGTTACCGGCCTGCAAACCACCCGACCGACCCAGCTGGACGGTGACCGAATAGGTACTGCCGGGCCGCTGCACCCGTGCGATGTCGATCGTCAGATAGGCCGCACCGATCAGGAGCAGCATCACCAGCGACAGATTCGCCACCAGGATTTTGCGCTCGCGCAGAAATGTCACGTCGGGCCCGCCTCCACCGCTGATAACAGCCACTAGGTTCGATGCACAGCAAACATCAGGCGAAACTGCGCGCAATCTAACCACATCGGGGGCGGAGGGCCCGGCAACGACCGCCGTCGAGCTAGAACTCGCGTGCGGCGGGAGCGCCCGCGATGTCGTCGAGCAGCCCGAGTTGGGCTGCGCGGACACCGATTTGGAACCGACTCCGCACCTCGAGGCGGGTCATGAGCTCGGCGATGTGGCGGCGATAGGTGCGCAGGGAGACGCCCAGGCGGCGGGCGGCGGCCTCGTCGATGAGCCCCAGGTTCAGGGTGTTCAGCACCGCGCGGGCGGTGTCGTCGAGTACGACCCGGGTTTCCGCGGGCTCGGTCAGCCCATGCCCGGATTGCCAGCTCAGCAGCGCGAATTGGTGCAGCGCCCGCAGCAACGCCGGTTCGCGCACCAGATACGCGTACGGGTGATCGGCCCCCGCGCCACTCCACAACACCGCGACCCGCCGGTCGATGATCAGCGCATTGTGGAAGTCGTTGTCGGTGACCCGAATCTGCGCGCCGCGCGAGGAGTGCCGCAGCAGCGGCCGCCGATCTCGCAGCTCGAGATAGTCGGGGGAGTAGAGCAGCCGCACCTGCTTCCCGGCACTGAGCAGATCGTCGACCACCACCTGCCCGAGCCGCAGATGATCGAGCGAATTGGCCGGATTGGAGACGGCCACCACCGCCTCGTGCCGCGCGTATCGGAGCAACCGATGGACGTCCTGATCCCACCGCCCGTCCTGGCTGAACCGGACTATTCCCGCAGCCAGGCGCCCGGACCGCTTGTGCTCCATCACTTCTCCGATCGTGACACCGAACCCCCGCGCCCGGCCGAGATGGCAGCTTCCTGCCACTCGCCCGGCCACGGCCCCGCCGCTTCGTACGTTCGGCCCATGCACATCAGTTTTACTGAAGATCAGGACCGCTTGCGCAAGCGTGTGCGCGAGTACTTCGCCGATCTCGTCACACCGCGGGTCCGCGCGGCACTGCGAGCGGGACCGGGCGGAGAACACGGCGACGGCACCGTCTACAAGGACGTGGTCCGGCAGCTGGGTCGTGACGGCTGGCTGGTGCTGGGCTGGCCGGAAGCCCATGGCGGACAGGGCCGATCGATGCTGGACCAGCTCATCTTCCTGGACGAGGCCGCCGCGGCTGGCGTGCCCCTGCCGTATCTGACCGTGAACACGGTCGGGCCGACCATCATGCGCTACGGCACCGAGGAACAGAAGGCCTACTTCCTGCCCAGGATCGCCCGCGGCGAACTGCACTTCTCCATCGGCTATTCCGAGCCGAGCGCCGGGACCGATCTCGCGTCGCTGCGCACCCGCGCGGTCCGCGACGGCGACGAGTACGTGATCACCGGCGAGAAGATGTGGACCAGCCTCATCGAATACGCCGACTACATCTGGCTGGCCGCCCGCACCGATCCCGCGGCGGGTAAGCACGCGGGCCTGTCCGTCTTCATCGTTCCGACTGCGGCGCAGGGATTTTCGTGGACCAAGGTGCACACCATGGCCGGAGTCGGCACCAGCGCCACCTACTATTCCGAGGTCCGAGTGGCCGCCGCGAACCTGGTCGGCGGCGAGAACCAGGGCTGGGCGCTGATCACCAATCAGCTCAATCACGAACGCGTGGCGCTGGCCTCGGCCGCGCCGCTGCGGGAGTCGCTGCGGCAGGTGACCGAGTGGGCGCGGAATGCCTTGCTGCCCAATGGCTCCCGCGTCGTGGACGTCGAATGGGTCCGCATGCACCTGGCGCGCGTCCACGCCCACGCCGAATATCTGAAGCTGCGCAATTGGCGCACCGCGTGGGCGGCCGATCGCGGTGAGCTCGGCCCGGCGGAAGCGTCCGCCACCAAGGTGTTCGGCACCGAGTTCGCCATCGAGGGGTATCGGTTGCTGATGGAGGTGCTGGGCGCGGAGTCGGTGATTCGCGCCGATTCGCCGGGTGCGCTGCTGCTGGGCCGGATCGAACGCTTCCACCGCTCCGCGCTCATCCTCACCTTCGGCGGTGGGGTCAACGAGGTGCAGCGCGACATCATCGCCAAAACCGCGCTCGGACTGCCCGTCAGCCGCTGAAGCAAGGAGTAGCACAATGGATTTCGAATACACCGAGGCGCAGCGGGAACTGTCCGGATTGACCCGCGAACTGCTCACCGACTGGTCCGAACGCCATCCCCGGCCCGACGACGGCGGATTCGACCCGCAATTGTGGAAGGCCTTGGCGGACACCGGATTACTGGAGGCGGCGCTGCCCGAGCGGGTGAACGGTGGTGGGTTCGGGCTGCTCGAACAGTGCGCCATTCTGTGCGAGATCGGCCGAACCGTCGCTCCCGCACCGTATGCCACGAGCATCGCGGTCGTGGCGGCCACTCTGGGCGAGTTCGGCGACGACCATCAGATCGAACGCCGGGTGCGCCCGCTGCTGCGCGGTGAGACCACCGTGGCCCCGGTGCTGTCGCGGATGGCCCCGGTACCGACGCGTGGTAGCGCCGCCTTCGAGGCCCGTCGCGACGGGCGGGGCTGGCGGGTCGACGGTGCGCAGTCGGCTGTCGCGGCGGCGAGCTTCGCCGACGGGTTCCTCATCGAGGCCCGTGCGGGCGCGAATTCACTACTGCTGTTGGTGGATCGCGACACCGAGGGCCTCGAGGTCACCGCACAGCAGGTGGTGAACGGCACCGACGCGGCACTGGTCGAATTGCGTGCCGCGGCCGTCCCCGACGCCGATGTGATCGCGGTACCCGGGGCGGCGGGGTGGGCTGGCCGACGCGCAACCCTGGCCACCTGCGCCCTCCAACTGGGCATTTTGGCCCGCGCGCTGCAAATGACCTGCGAATATGCCTGTGAGAGAAGGCAATTCGACAAGCCGATCGGCACCTTCCAGGCCGTCCGGCAGCGCCTGGCCGACGCCTACATCGACGTCGAGGCCGTGCGTCTGACCCTGTGGCAGGCCGCCTGGCGCGAATCCCGCGCTCTGCCCGCCGAATCGGAGATCGCCGTCGCGAAGTTCTGGGCCGCCGAGGCCGGGCACCGGGTCGCCCACACGGCCGTGCACATCCACGCCAGTACCGGCATCTATCTGGACTATCCGATGCAGCGCTACTTCACCGCCGCCAAACGTGCCGAATTCGAATCGGGCAGCGCGACCGACCAGCTCCGCCGTCTCGGCGACCAGCTGGATGCTGTCGCACCGTGAATCATGGGCGCGCCCGGTGAATTGGGATGGATGCCGTGAGTCGGGGGATGGGTGCCGGATACCGTCGCCTTCCGCGGCGACGGTCATCCGGACCTGCACGAGCCGTGTGCACACCCCTCGTATGCACGCGGAACCTGCCTCCTCACGCGAATGCCCCGGGTGTTGCAGCCCCGGGGCACCCACGTGGACGCACAGTGCCACGGGGCGATAAAAAGCGAATAAACGTTCGCTATTGCGCGGTGGGTCCGGGCGCGAAGAGGGTCGCCAGGGTCGGCGCGGGCAGCCCGGCGCGGCGGAAGATCTCGGCGGCGTCGGCGTGCTCGCGTTCCGCGGTCTCGGTGTCGCCGAGGGCGGCTCGGGCGGTGGCGCGCACCGACAGCGCCCGCGCCCGGTCGATGGGGTCGGCCGCCTTCCTGAGCAGACGCAGCGCCTGGGTCGCTTCGCATTCCGCGGCGGCGTCGTGCCCGGCGCGCAAGTGGATCTGCGCCAGCCGCGTCCGGGCCCAGCCCTCCCACAGTCGCACCCCGTTGCGATGGGCCATGCGCACGGAATCCTCGGCCAACTCCAGCGCCCGCTCGTGCTCGCCGAGCATGGATCGGGTGGCGGCCAGTTCGTGGGTGGCCCAACCCAGGGCGACCGCGTTCGAACACCCCTTGGCCAGTTCGATGGCGCGTTCGGCCACCGCGACCGCCTCGGCGTACTGACCCGACTCGCACAGCGTGCGGGTGGCCAGCGCGAGGATCCACGCCTCGAGGGACCGATCGTCGAGCGCGCGGGTCCAGGCGATGGCATTGGCGTAATGCCGGTGCGAGTCCTTCGTATTGCCCACCCGCCGGTCGGCCACCCCGAGTAGAACCTCCGCCAGCACCTGCAGCCGGCGTTCGGCGTCGTCGGCGGGCTGCGAAATCGGCTGCAGAAACTCCAGACTCGCCTCCACCTCGCCCAGCCCGACCTGCATCATCGCGCCCAGAGCCACTCGAATGCGCCGCGCACTGGCGTGATCGCCACTGCGAATCGCGGTGTCCAGCAGGCCCTTCAGGGCATCGGCGAGTTCGCGCGCGCGGCTGCCGGTGTCCATGAGTTCGGCCATCACCCAGGCCAGATCGGCCGCCAGCGCGACGGCCCGGCCGCCCAGCCGCGCCGCCTGCCGGTGCAGCGCGATGATCACCGGCCGCTCGACGTCGTTCCAGGATTGCCCCTCCGCGCCGTCGGCGAAGGTGTGCCCGGGCACGGTGGTCGGCACCAGCAGCAGGGTGGTATTGCTGTAATCCAATGTGCCGAGCAGGTTTTTGGTACTGGCCAGATAGTAGTCGAGCAGGCGGATCACGACCTCGGACTCCCGCTCGTCGGCATTGCGCGTGGATGCCGTCCCGGCCAGCCGCGCACCGAACAGGCGCAGCAGATCGTGGAAGCGGTACCGCCCCGGCGCGGGCGTCTCCAGCAGGCTCAGATCCACCAGCGACTCGCACACCAGCTCGGCCTGCGGCACCGGCACACCCAGCAGCGCGGCCGCCCCGTCGACCGGGAAGTCGGGGACATCGGCGCGCGCGAGGGTGCGAAATGCCCTGGCCTGCTCGGTGTTCAGCTGCCCGTAGCCGAGACGGAAGGCCGCGTCCAGGGTGAGATCGCCGGTTTGCAGCACATCCAACCGGCGGCCCTCGTCGGCGAGGCGCTCCACCAGCGAGGCGATGGTCCACTGCGGCCGCACCGCCAGCCGGGCCCCGACAATGCGCACGGCCAGCGGCAGGCAGGCGCACTGATCGATCACCGCGTAGGCCGCATCCAGTTCGGTCGCAACGCGTTCGGCCCCGAGTATGCGGGTCAGCAGCGTCAACGCCTCCTCGCGCTCGAGCACGTCGAGGCGGGTGCGCCGCACGGCGGGCAGCTCGGTCAGCGCGGAGCGACTGGTGATCAGCACGGCCGTGCCCGGCGTGCCCGGCAGCAGCTGCGACACCTGGGCGCTGTCGCGGGCATTGTCGAGCACCACCAGAATCCGCTTGTCGCTCAACAGGGTTCGCAACTGCGCGGCCCGATCGTCGACGGTCGAGGGGATATCGCCCTCGGGCACGCCGAGCCCGCGCAGGAATCCGCCCAGGGCGTCGCCGGTGGTCACCGGTTCGGGGTCCACACCGCGCAGGTTCACATACAGCTGGCCGTCGGGGAAGCGGTCGCGCACCCGATGGGCGACGTGCAGGGCGAGGGTGGTCTTGCCGACCCCGCCCATGCCGCCGACCGCCGAGACGGCCACCGCGGGCCCGCCGCCGGTGAGCTGGGCGGCGATCTCCTCGGCCACCCGGGACCGACCGGTGAAATCGGCGATATCGGGCGGCAATTGGGCCGGGGTGGCCACGGGGCGGGCCGGTCGCAGCACCGGCGGCAGTTCGGCGCGCAGGATGCGCGCGTGCACCGCGCTCAGTTCCGGGCCGGGCTCCACCCCGACCCCGTCGACCAGGGCGCGGCGGGCGCGGGCGTATTCCTCGAGCGCCTCGGCCTGGCGGCCGCAGTGATACAGCGCGGTCATCAGCAGGGCGCGGAAGCGCTCTCGCAGCGGATGCTCCTCGATGAGGGGCCCGAGTTCGGCGACCGCCTCGGCGCTGCGGCCGGTTTCGATATCGAGGGCGAGCCGGTCCTCGAGGATGGACAGTCGCCACTCCTCGAGCCGGGCGCGCTGGCGTTCGGCGTACGGGCCGGGCAGCCCGCCCAGGGCCGCGCCCTGCCAGCGGCCCAGCGCCGATTCCAGGGTCTCGCGCGCGGTGGACGGATCCTCGCGGCGCAGCCGTTCGGCCGCGGCGACCTGTTCGGAGACCTCGTCGATATCGGTGTGGCCCTGGGGCAGTCGCAGCGCGTAGCCATCGCCGATGGAGATCAGCAGGGTGGAGGGTCCGCGGTTGACGCGTTCGGGTTCGAGCTCGCGGCGCAGCTTGGCGACGTGGGTGCGCAGGGCCGGGACCGCGCGCAGGACCGGGTCCTCACCCCAGATGCCCTCCACGAGTTCGGCGGCGGTCACCGCCTTGCCCTCACGCAATAAAAGCGCCGCGAGCACGGCACGCCGCTGGGGCGGACCCAAATCCAAGGGCGTGTCCCCGCGCCACGCGCGGACCTCGCCCAGTACTGCAAACCTCAACAAACCGACCTCCCCGTTCGGCAGTGTAGAGGGACGGAGCTCGCACCGACTCGTCGACTATCCTGCACCGATCCCCCTCCCGCACACTGGAGGATCGTCCCGGATGTCCGGCAGCATCAATCGATTGCGCCGAGGGATCCTCCGACCCCCGCCCTCGCCCGGCCGCCCATTGGCCGGTCATTGGTGAATTCCAAGCCGCCCGACCGACTCTGATCCCGGGCATCCGGCCGAGTCGGATGCCCCCGATCATCCGGAGGCAGTCATGCGGGTCAAGTCCACCGCCGTCCTGGCGCTCTGCGCCGTCTCATTCGGCCTGGCCGCCTGCAACGCGCCCAAAACACCGACCGGGCCGACCATTAGACCCACGGTTGCGGTAACCACCACCGCGACCGACGCGGTGACTCCGATCACCGCGGGCTCGCCCGTGCTGACCACCCCGTCTCCGAGCTACAGGCGCAGGTGAAGCCCGGCATGCTCGCGGTGCTGTCGAGTTGAGAGCCCTTGGCACGACACGGGCGCACCACGCCGGGAAACCGGAAGGACGGTCCAACTCCGGACGTAACCTGAGGTCGTGGCGGTGATCGGCGATGCGACGCGGGCCGGGGGCGAGGGCGGAAAGGGCACGGCGCGAGCCGGAATCGCCTTGGCCACGCTCACCGCGGTCCTGTTCGTCACCTTCCTCGACACCACCGTCGTCAGCGTCGCGCTGGCCGATATCCGCTCGGAGCTGAGCACCGATGTGGTGCTGCTGCAATGGGTCGTCAATGCCTACACCCTGGTGTTCGCGAGCCTCATGCTGGCCGCCGGATCACTGGGCGACCGGTGGGGCCGCAAGCGCGTGATGGTCGCCGGATTGGCGATCTTCTGTGTGGGATCGGTGCTTTCGGCGCTGGCGACCAGCGTGCCGCTGCTCATTGCCGGGCGCGCGGTCATGGGCCTGGGCGCGGCGGCCTCGGAGCCGGGGACCTTGTCGATCCTGCGGCAGGTCTTTCCGGACGCCCGGCAGCGGGCCAAGGCGTTGGGCGTGTGGTCGGCGGTGTCGGGTCTGGCCCTGGCCGCCGGTCCGGTCCTGGGCGGCGTACTGGTCGACGCCTACGGCTGGCGCTCGATCTTCTGGTTCAACCTGATCATAGGCGTGGTGGTGGGCGCGGCCGCGCTGTGGTTCGTGCCGGAGAGCGCGGATCCGCAACCGGGGCCGATGGATTGGGGCGGATCACTGCTCGGCGCGGTCAGTCTCGCCGCGCTCATCTACGCGGCCATCAGCGGTGAGCATCGCGGCTACGGCGCGGCCTCGGTGGTGGCGCTGTTCGTGGTCGGCGGGCTCGCGTTCCTGGGCTTCGTGGCGGTCGAGACGCGGGTGCGCAATCCGGTCTTCGATTTCCGCTATCTGCGGCTGCCGCCGGTGCGCAGTGCGCTGGGGGTGGCGTTCGCCGTCTACTTCGGGGTGTTCTCGATCTTCTTCTTCACCGCGCTGTATCTGCAGGTGATGATTCACTATTCGGCCGCGCGCACGGCGGGGGTGTTCGCGCCGATGGCCGTGGCGATCATGGTCGGCTCGCTGGTGGCCGGATTCTGGGTGGCCCGCACCGACGCCCGGACGCCGATGATCATCGGGTGCGTGCTGAGCGGGGCCGGGATTCTGCTGACCCGCCACGCGCTGTCCGGTTCGATCGGATTCGCTGAATTGTCGGCCACGCTCGCGCTGGCCGGGCTCGGCTTCGGTATCGCGGTGGTGCCCTTGACCTCCGCGGTGTTGACCGGTGTGCCCGCCGCGCATTCGGGCATGGCCGCCGCGGCGACCAATACCATGCGACAGGTCGGCGCCGCGGTCGGGGTCGCGGTGCTCGGGTCGCTGGTGAACGGCTTGCTCACCGCCGATTTGGACAAGAAGCTGACCGACCTGGGTTTGCCGAAGGAGTTGCAGCCCGTCGCCGTCGACGCCGTGGAGCGCGGACGCATTCCCTCCGGGGTGGACCTGGGCACCATGCTGAAGTACGCCGCGAAGGTACCCGAGGTGTTGGCGACCGGGACCGTCGCCTTCCATCACGGACTCGATGTGGCCCTGCTGGTTTCGGCGCTCATGATCCTCACCGCCGCCGTGCTGTCCGCGCTCACCCTCAGCGACGAGGGTGACTCCCGACGCTGGTGGCGCGAATTGCCGCCCGCCATGGGCGCTTTCGTCATGGCGACCGGAATCCTCTCGGTGGGACTGCATCTCACCGGCTTCGAGATGCTCTCGCGGGCTGCGCTCGCGCTGGCCGCCATGGTGTGGCTGGCCCTGGCCACCGATTTCGTCTCCCGACTGCTGTGGACCCACACCCGGTGGGTGTCGGAGGCCGACACCCCGCCTGCCCTCATGGCGGTGTCCGCCACCGCGGTGCTCGGGACCCGAATCTCCTTGCTGGGCTGGAACTTCGCCGCGACAGCGTGCCTGGTGATCGCGGTCATCCTCTGGCCGGTACTGCTCACCCTGGTGATCGCCCACTGGAATCGACGCATGCCCGGCGCGGTGTTCCTGGTCTGCGTGGCCACCGAGGGTCTGGCCGTGCTGGGTGCCACCCTGGCGCGGGCGGGTGTCGCGGACTGGCTCGCGACGGCGGCCCTGGTCTACTTCGGGCTCGGATTGCTGCTCTACGTCGCGGCATTCGCGCATTTCGACATCACCCAGATCTGGCGCGGGGCCGGAGACCAATGGGTCATGACCGGCTCGATCGCCATTTCCGCCCTGGCGGCCTCGAAACTCGCCGGGTGGCACGGCTTTACGGGAACACCGCACTCGACACTGCGTGTGCTGTCCCTGGTGCTCGTCGGCATCAACCTCGCCTTCTACGTGATCCTCCTGGTCGCCGAGGTGGTGCGGTTCCGGCCCGGCTACAACGTCCGCCGCTGGGCGACCGTGTTCCCGCTCGGCATGACGGCGGTCGCCGCGCTGTCCACCGGGGCCGCACTCGACCTCGGCTGGGCGCGGATGCTGGGCCGGGTGCTGTTGATGGTGGCGGGCGCGGTGTGGCTGCTCATCGCGGCGGAACTCCTCCACACCTGGACGGTGAATCGCCGTGCGCCCGACGCGGTCCCGCCGGAGACCGCTGCTTCACCCGGAAAATAAGTAGCGCGAGTCGGTTTCGCTCGGGCAGCATGTCGGACATGTTCGCGCAGCCCATCGTCGCTTCGCCCGCGGTCGCGGGCGCGATCGCCGCTGCCCTGGGTGTCGCGGCCGCCGCTCTGGTTGCCGCATTCGACGGCGCACGACGCTGACCTTCTCCGGGACGTCCCGGACCTCAGACGGGGAAGGTCGGCTCGCTGCTGAGGTCCCTCGAAACCCCCACTCCCGGTTGGAGAACCGTCATGGCCAAGCAGGCCTATGTCCGCACCAAGCCGCACGTCAATATCGGCACCATGGGTCACGTCGACCACGGCAAGACCACCCTCACCGCCGCCATCACCAAGGTCCTGGCCGAGCGCGGCGGCACCGCCTTCGTCCCGTTCGACCGCATCGACCGGGCCCCGGAGGAGATCGAGCGCGGCATCACCATCAATATCGCGCACGTCGAATACGAAACGGCCACACGGCATTACGCCCACGTGGACATGCCCGGCCACGCCGACTTCGTCAAGAACATGATCACCGGCGCGGCCCAGCTGGACGGCGCGATCCTGGTGGTGTCCGCCGACGACGGCGTCATGCCGCAGACCAGCGAGCACGTGCTGCTGGCCAAGCAGGTGGGTGTCGAGCACATCGTGGTCGCGCTCAACAAGGCCGACGTCGCCGACGGCGAGCTGCTCGAGCTCATCGAACTCGAGGTACGAGAGCTGCTGTCCGCCAACGGCTTCGACGGCGATGGCGCACCCGTCATCCCGGTCTCCGGCCTGCGGGCGCTGCACGGCGACGAGCACTGGGCCGGGCAACTGCTGCGGCTGCTCGACGCGGTCGACGAGTACGTGCCCATGCCGATCCGCTACACCGACGCCCCGTTCCTCATGCCGGTCGAGAACGTGCTCACCATCACCGGCCGCGGTACGGTCGTCACCGGTGCGGTAGAGCGCGGCCGCGTCCGCGCCGGAGACCGCGTCTCGGTACTCGGCTTCGGCGGCGAACTGGAGTCGGTGGTAACCAGCGTCGAAACCTTCGGCCGCACAATGGAATCGGCCGAGGCGGGCGACAACGTGGCACTCCTACTGCGCGGCGTACAGCGGGGCCAGGTGGCCCGCGGTCAGGTGGTAGCCGCGGTCGGCAGCATCGCCGTGCACTCCGGCTTCACCGCCCGTGTACACCTGCTAACGGCCTCCCATGGCGGTCGTCGCACCCCCATCGCCACCGGTTACCGCCCGCAGTTCTTCCTGCGCACCGGTGACGTCTCCGGCCACGTGGTCCTCCCCGAGGGCCGAGCCATGCCAGGCGACACCGTCGAACTGTCGGTCACTCTGGACCGCGCGGTGCCGCTCGAGCCGGGCCTGGGCTTCGCGGTACGCGAGGGTAACCTCACCGTCGCCGCGGGCACCGTGCTCACGGTCGCCTAGTACGCAAGTCGTGTAACTGCACGACCCGTTGCCGTTGGGGCCGCTACCGCACAAGCGATACCGGCCCCAACGTCGTTTCACGGTTGCGCTTGGCGCGATCACGGCGTTGGCGTACTCGCTATAGGTGAGGTTCATCAGCCGGTTGATCACTGCGCCGCCCGGCCGATCCGGATCGCCGTAGTAGATGAGAATCACCGACCACACGTGCTCAGCAGCGATGGCGCGGATTCGCGCCTCGTCCTCGCCCAATGCCTCGCCGGACACGTCCGGTCGCAGGAATCCGATCATGTGGTTGCTCATGATCGTGTGGTGAGGGTGCAGGTTAGCCAGCGCGCCAAGGACTTTCGCCTTACGGTGAAGCGCTGTCAACCGACTGAGTCGCGCCGTGTCTGGCCCGCCGGCCTGCCTCGCACCGGGATCAGTTCGAGATTCTGGTGCGAGGCAGGTCAATCAGTCAGAGACGTTGCCAGAGGGCCGGGGTGAGCGGCGGGGTCCAGTTAGGGGCATAGGCGGTATGGGCCTGGATGCAGCGATACTGCACACCGTCGTAGGTCACGACGTCTCCGACTTTGTACGTCGCGTTCTGTTGCCATTCAGCCACAGGGGTCGTAGTCGTCGTCGGCGGAACCGTGGTCGTGGTGGTCGGGGGGACGGTCGTAGTAGTTGGAGGGACGGTCGTGGTCGTCGGCGGTGGAGTAGTGGTGGATGGAGTGGTAGCAGTGACCGGCACGGCGACCGTGGCGGTATCGGCGGTGTTCGGGATGATGTCACCCATAGGGTCGGTCGAGTTCCATGTGAACTCGGCATGCATGTTGACCGTGCCTACAGCCGCAGGGGTCCACTGCAAACAGAACGTGACGCCGTCAGCGGGCCAGTTGTATGTGTCGAACACTTGGAAACCGAGTGACTGGGTGCCGTCGTACAGCGTCACCCGTGGACCGCTGACCAGACGAAACAGGTCTTGCTTGGCACAGACCTGGTAAGACTGCCCGACCTGGAACGTGGTGCCCTGCACGGTTATCCCAGTTCCGGTGATGTCTGCCGACGCAGTGTGAACGCCCAGCACAGGTGCCGCAGCCAATACTGCGAGACCCGCGATTCCCATCCCTACTCGGCGCGCACTGTTCGGGTTCTTCGTGAGTCCCCTGGTACCGAGCCCCCACCGGGCGTGGCCGTTTGCCATCTTCTGTTCTCCAAATATCTCTTCGCCACCGAAACGAATGGCGTTCGCAGGCTAGCCAACAGCCCGTACCAGCTGAATCGGTCGTCGAATCGGTATCTGCGACACAGCGTCGTGCGCCCCGGCTATAACCAAAGGCCAACGGTCAGTGTAGATCTCACAAATTGCAGGCTGCAGGCGCGACACGGCCACCACTGGCGCGCAGAGCACCCCTTCGGCCGCTACAGCCGGGTACCAGGAACTGGTCAACCTTCGCCCAGGCTTCACGGTTGTCGAATTCCACTGCTGTGCCGCCGAATACGCTTCGATGAATGACCTTGAATGAACCACCCGACAACGTTGTGCGCGGGTATCGCTTGGTTCGCACAGCCCACCGCTGCTCGGCGTCGGTACGGTGAAACCCGTGGTGCGTGTGTTGGTGGCGGAGGACGTACGGATGTTGCGGGCGGCGCTGGTCCGATTGCTGGAACTCGAGGGCGATATCGAGGTCGTGGCGGAGGTCGAGCGGGGGGACGCGGTGCTGGCGGCGGCCTTGGAGTGCCGGCCCGAGGTGGCCGTGCTCGATATCGAGTTGCCCGGCGGGGACGGGTTGGAAGCGGCTGCGCGGCTTGCGGAATCGCTGCCGTCGTGCCGGGTGCTGATCCTGACCGGGATGGGGCGACCCGGGAATTTGCGCCGTGGAATCGCGGCGGGCGTGGCGGGATTCATGCTCAAGGATTCCCGGCCGGACGAACTGGTGAACGCGATTCGTACAGTGGCGCAAGGGGGTCGAGTGATAGATCCGCACCTGGCCTATGCCGCGCTGGAAGTGGCGGACTGCCCCTTGACCACCCGGGAGGTCGACGTGCTGCGGTTGACCGCCACCGGCGCGACGCCCCGCGAGGTCGCCGCGACGTTACACCTGACCTATGGAACGGTCCGCAACTATCTGGCGTCGGCTGTGGACAGATTGGGTGCCCGCAGTCGGGTGGACGCGATTCAGATTGCGAGCGAAGCCGGTTGGCTCTGATCGACCGGCAAGGCGGCCGTCAGGGTGAAGGTGTACGGTCCACGATCCGCGGTAAGGCGGCCGCCCGCGGCGGTGAGCCGCATGGTGAGGTTGGTCAGGCCGGTTCCCGTCCGCCCGTCCTCGCCCGCGGGGGTCGGATTGTCGTTGGTGACGTGCAGTCGGGTCCCGCCCTCGTCGGTGGTGAGCAGGATCGAGGTCCGCTCGGCACGTGAGTGGCGTACGACATTGGTGACGGCCTCACGCAGCACCACCGCCAGGAGCTGATCATGGGCCGCCGGGGTGGGCGAATGTTCCACCGTGACTTGGGATCCGGCGGCCTCGAGGACGCCGCGCGCGCTCGTCAGCTCCTCGGCGAAGGACGCCCGGGTGATGCCGTCGGGAATGGCGCGAAGTTCGGACAGCGCGGTGTCCGCCAACGGGGCCAGCTCGGCGACTTCGGCGCGCGCGGCGTCGGCGTCGCGCTCGAGCAGCCGGGCGGCCAGCTCGGCCTTCAGCGTGATGCTCGCCAAGGCGCGCCCGAGCAGATCATGCACATCCCGTGCGACGCGCAACCGCTCGGCGACCACCGCCGTCCGGGCCGCCTGGGCACGAGTCTCCGCGAGTTGGCGTGTCACCGGCGGTATTCGGCACAGCGAGTAGACGAGGATGGCCGACACGAATGGCGCACAAGACCAGTACAGCATCGATCCGAAGGAAGAACCCGCGGGGAGTGCCAGGGGAAACAATACGGTCGCCAGTGCGGGAATCGCCCACGCCCGGGCATCTCGGATCCGGACCACACACGCGCCCAATACCAGGACGATGGGCGGGGTCAGCACGTCCGACGATGGGTACACCGGCAGGAAGATCATCGACAGTCCGAGCGCCAGGTGGATCGGCAAGGTCCAGCGCCAGGCTCGGGGTGTGGACCCATCGGGCCGGGGCGCACCGTGATACAGCTGGAGGGCTCCCGACACACCGATCAAGGCGCACAGCAGCCAGATCGGCGGGTACGCGGTGCTGTAGGTCGCTATGTCGAACAGCACGATCACCGAATGATCAACCAGCACAATGACGAAGAACCACCAGGCCAGACGTGCGGAGAGCGCGGTGCGCTGCTCCGGGGGCGGCGGAGCGGGTTCGACGTGGTGCGCATCGGCGACCGACCGGGCACTGCCCATGGCGGCGCGGCTGAGCTCCGCTACGCGCTCGAGTCCGGCGCGATTCGGGGCCTGCTGGGTTTCCCGCAGCGCGCGCAGGATCGTCATCAGATCGGCCCCCAGCGTGCGACTCAGCCGCGCCGTCATGTGCCGGCGTTCGGCGGCGACGGCATGCGCCGCGAGCCATTCCCGCTCCCGGTCCATCTCGTCGAGCTGTCGTGCCATGTAGACGGGCGCGAAATGGATGATGGACACGTTGATTCCGATGATCATCACGATGCCGAGCAGCCAGAACGGCGGGACGTTGCCCGGCCGGTGGATCAACGCGAGTTCGGCGGCCACGGCCGCGGCGGTCAGGACCCAGGAGACCGGCGCGGACAGGGTCAGTAGCAGAGCCGCCCCGAGCACGCCGGACAGCGGACCCCAGATCTCCCCGATGATCGCGTACGGACCGTAGACGAGGAGCGTGAGCGGAACCAGCAGCACTCGCGGCCGCCACCAGCGCACCATGATCAGCGCCAGCACCGCGAACGCCGCGCAGATCACTGCCGCTCCGAAGACCGGAACCCACAGCGGCCAAACCGGATTCGCGAGGTTGTCCATCATGCTGCCGACCCGGCCGATCACCCCCAGCAACAGCAGCCCACCGACGAGCACCCACTCGGGGCGCGGCCACCTTCTCACCCAAACCTCCGCCCCATGCATCCTCAGCTGCGGATTATGCATTTTGCATGTGCCGCCGCGCAATCCACATATCAACCGGTGCACACGGGCACTACCGGCCTCGCCTCCGCCTGACGATGCTCGTGATCATGAGTACAGAGATCGCCGTTTCCCTCGACTTGCGTCCTTTCACCGTTGCCGTCACCGACGCAGAGCTCGCTGACCTGCACGACCGGCTCGCTCGCACCCGGCTGCCGCAGCCGGGCCCGGTCGACGACTGGGATGCGGGCACCCCGAACTCCTACCTGCGCGAGGCGCTCGAAGCCTGGCGCGCCTTCGACTGGCGCGCCGCCGAGGCGCGGATCAACGCCGTGCCGCACTTCACCACCGAGATCGACGGCCAGACTTTCCATTTCATCCACGTCCGCTCCGCCCACCCCGACGCCACCCCGCTGCTGCTCGCGCACACCTACCCCGGCTCGTCGGTCGACTACCTCGACCTGATCGACCGCCTCGTCGACCCGGTCGCACACGGCGGGCGCGCGCAGGACGCGTTCGACGTCGTCATCCCGGACGCGCCGGGCTACGGCTTCTCCCAACCTCTCGCCGAGGCAGGCTGGACGACTGCCCGAGTGGCCGAGGCGTACGACCGCCTGATGCGTGACCTGGGCTATGACAGCTACGGCATCCACGGCTCGGACAACGGCGCGATGGTCGCCAGGGAGCTGGGGCTGCTGAACCCGGACGGATTCCTCGGACTGCACGTTCTACAGCTGTTCTCCTTCCCGTCCGGTGACCCGGCCGAATTCGAGCGTCTGGAGCCCGCGGACCACGCCGGTCTCGCACACATGCAGTGGTTCCAGTCGGTCGGCGGCTACAACACGATGAACGCCTCCCGCCCGCAGACCGTGGCAGCCGGTCTCAGCGACTCACCGATCGGGCTGCTCGCCTACAGCGAGCTGTTCAACAACTTCGGCAACGGCACCTCCCTCGTACCGCTGGAGAAGGTCCTGCTCGAGCTGACCGTGAACTGGTTCGCCAACGCGGCGTCCGGGATGAGCCGCAGCTATCTGGAAAACGCACGTGCGCAGGCCCAACCGCGGACGAGCAACGCCCGCACCGGCGTCGCGGTCTTCAAGGACGACTTCCAGACGATCAGGGTCTTCGCCGAACGCGACAATACCAACATCGTGCACTGGAGCCGCTTCGAGGAGGGCGGCCACTTCGCAGCCCTGGAACGCCCGGATCTCCTGGCAGGCGACATCCGCGCCTTCTTCGCCGACCCCGAAGACCACTGACCCCTCGACACCGATCCCCGCGCCGCTGCGAGACCAGCTCGGAGCGACCGCGCAGCCGGCAAGTTCCCCAACCGCCCGATCGACATCAGCGAACTCTGACATAGCCGGCCACCGTGTCCACTAAGCCGAGCACACCCCCCGAACGCACGCTCATGGCGCCCCTTTAGGTCAAGACCTGATTCGGGTGTCGGGGTTACTCTGTTGGGTGGGTCCGGGATGTGGCTTGTCCGAAGGATCGGTGTGCGGGTTGGAGCCGGTCGCGCTGGAGTGTGTAGTCGTTCCCGATTGCCCTCCCGGGCCTGCTAATTCGCGTCTGTCCTGGTCGGCGAGCATGCGTGTGTAGACGCTGTTGGACAGTCGTCGTTTGAGTGCTCGCATTGCTTCCATCGAGGTCTTGCCGGCGAGTCTTTTGCGGTCGTAGTAGGCGCGACCGGGGGTGGCGTGGCGGAGCTGGACCACGGCCATGATGTGGAGCACCCGGTTGATCTTGCGGTTGCCCGAGCGCGATAGCCGATGGCGTTTCTGGTCTCCGGAGGAGGCATCCAAGGGCGCGGTTCCGGTCGCGGGTCGCGAACCGGTCGCGGGTCGCGAAGCGGTGGATATCGCCGGTGTCGGCGAGAAGTCTTGCGGCGCTGGAGGGCCCGATGCCGTTGAGGTCCATCAACGTCGAGCCGCGGTCGCAGACCAGGCCTCGCAGCTCTTTGTCGGCTGCTTTGATCTTGCTGTCGATGGTTTCGAGTTCGTCGATCTGCTCGGTGACCAGTCGTTTCTGGACCCGTGCGACCGGATCGGCTGGGGTGATCGTGGTGAGCAGGGCGCGGGCCTGCATGGCGGAGAGGAACTTCTTCGCCCCGCCGGGCAGCAGATCCAGCAGTAGTCGATGGATGCGGTTGACGGTTTGGGTGCGAGCGCGGCCGAGTTCCTCGCGGCGGTCGGCGAGTAAACCCAAGGCGATCAGTTCCGGATCGGCGGTGATGCGCCGCAGGTTCGGTGCGCGTAGTGCGGCCAGCGCGACCGAGTGGGCGTCGACGGGATCGGTTTTGCGGCCGTTGCCGGTGGCGAAGACCCGCACCTGCGCGGAGAGCTTGGCGGGCACGTCGATCACGGTTTCCCCGTCGTGGATCAGTCGGTGTGCCAGGTGGCGGCCGATGCCGTTGCATCCCTCGATCGCCCATAGCCGGTCGGTGAATCGCCGTGCTGTGGTGAGCATTTCGTCGTATCCGGGTTTGTCGGTGGTGTATCTGCCGCTGGTCAGGACCGTGGCGGTGGGGTCGATGATTTCGATGGTGGCCGAGCGTTTGTGTGGATCCATGCCGATGATGACGGTCATCGTCTGTTCCTCCCGACGCAGGTTTTCGGTGTCCGTGACGGGGAGGGCACCGCTACTTCGAGCCAGGGCATGCCCCTTTTCAGCCACTCCCGCACGGCACCCGGCGGGAGGCAAGCCATGAGTGAGCCACACCGGTCCAGCTGGCGGGCAGCCGCATTGGAGAGCATCCCACCGGGCACCTGGACCAGGCCCTGGCCAGGACCCAGCCCTACCACCATTCTCTAAGTAGCCGAGTTGAGTGTGTCGTCGACGAACATGCTGCCGATGGCAGTTCATAGGTGTCGCCCGCTGGCGAAGGCGACACCGGTTGAGTCCCTCCGTAGTCGCTGCGGGTCAGGCCTGGGCGAGGCCCAGCTCCGTAGCGACATAAGGCAGCTCTACGACAGGTGCACCGTTTACAAAACCCCTGGACACAAGTACGTTCGGATCCGCAACTCCGCAGATTGTTCGCAAGGTCGCGATCGTCACTTCCGTGAGACTGTGCACCGTTGGATTCGCGGTGCCACTCCCGGCTTTGGGGGTGCTCCAGTTCATCGCGCCCCACTGCCACCCGAGCGTGGTCATCCGATCTTGCAGCTCCTGCGAACCTGGGCCGCTCTGTTTCTCGTTCCAGAACACGCCACGAACTAGGTGAGCATTCCCGCTCTTGGACAACTGAATCGACAGCGGCGTCCCTGGGACCGAGAGGTCGAGGTAACCCAAGAGCGGCAGCGTCGTCAGTACCCATCCCATCCGCTCAGCGAGGTCGTCCCAACTCGAGCATTGGGCGGGCACGCCTCGCTTCGTCGGCCGATCGGGAACGACGGTTCCCAGCCGCGGAGGCTCGGTGGGTCCTTCGTCGTTGAAGGCACAAACCCGGAGGTCGGCCGGTCTGCTGCCAAGCCCATCCCGAAGAACGGCAACGATCGCCGCGGCGAATTCATCGCGGTAAGCCGCGTTGTGCCGCCAGCCCGTTCGCCACTCACGGGCAAGCTCGGCAGGACCATCGCCTCGCTCGCCGATCCGGTCGGCTTCCTCAGCAGCCCGCGCGGACCCCGGCAGCGGCTCCCACACTGCTTGTTCCATTGGCCGCATACCGCCGGTCTCGTAATCGCGCACCAGCGACAACGAGGCTGTCCGCTGCGATTGCAGTACCGCCCGTAGCCGGGCGGCGACACCTCTGTCATCGGGAATCGACACCGTGACACCAATACCCTTCCCGTCCGGGCAGAACAGGATCCGCTGTCGGCTGGCGGTATCGTGCAGCTGCACGCTCTCGTCGGCCTGCGGCCACACGATCTCCCCGTTGTCATCCCAGTCCGGATACAACACCCGAGGGATGTCAGCTTGCAGCAGTGCCCAGTCGTCCTCGGCCACAGTCACTTCCTTCCACATAGCGGCCGCCAATGTAGCAACGCAGAACGACAGTGACTCGCCGAGCAGGCGCACACCGACTCATCGAGACGAACGCACTCAATTGCCGCGACCCGGGCGGTTCGACATGGCCGCCGAGTCCGTCAAAGGCCAACGGGCGGTGGTTACAGCTGAGCCTCGATGAATTAGGGATGGCGTCGTGGAACGCTGTTGGCCATGGATAGATGGTCTGGGTATCCGAGCCTGCCGAGCAGCTGGCTGGACCTGCGTGGCGACGACGATGAAGTGGAACGTCGACGGCGGGCAGTTGAGCGGGAGCTGGCGGCCGAGCTTTCACCCGATCACCAACTGTTCGGACATCGGGCGGCGGTGGTCGGTCAGTCGGAATCTACCGATGACATTCTGTTGCTGCTGGAGGGCCGCATCTGGGCTCTGGTTCACCTGACATGGCGTGGTTCGCCCGAGCGACCACCATGGCCGAGGGTGAAAACCTATGACAGCGTGCACGCTGTACAAGAAGCTCTCGACCACAACTAGCGGCCGTCAATGGCGCGCTTTTAAGTCACACTCCCGCGGCCTGCAACGGCGGGACTCATCGACTAGAACGCACCATAGTGCCGCGACCCGCGCGGTTCGAAACGGCCAAACGGCTGGCCCTGAAGATCGCTGGGGCAGACCGGTTTGATCTCGAGCCCGCCGCCCCCAGCGGCGACCGAACGCACTGTCCTGCCGAATGTCGTGCGTCCGAACGGGCTCGTTTCGCTCGTAGTCAGTGCAGGAGCAGTCCGAGGATGCCTGCGGCGAGTACGACGTAGGGTTCCTTGATTTTGAATCGCCACAGCACGCCGAGGGTGGTCAGGGCGATGGCGGCGGTGATCCAGTCGGTTACCGCCTCTCGCGTTAGGACTACCACGGCTCCGGAGAGGGCTCCTGCGGCGGCTGCGGTCGCGCCGGTGACGAAGGCGCGGATTTGTGGGTTGTCGCGGTGGCTCAGGAACCAGCGGCCGGGGACGACGACGCCGAGGTAGATAGGGATGAAGATGGCGATGGTGGAGACTATGGCACCGGTCAGCCCGCCGACGAGGTAGCCGATGAATCCGGCGGTAATCACGACCGGGCCCGGGGTGATCAGACCCATGGCAACCGCATCCAGGAATTGGCCGTCGGTGAGCCAATGATGTTGGTGGACAACGCCATCGCGCAGGAACGGCACGATCGCCAGGCCCGAGCCGAACACGACCGCACCAGTTTTGAGGAAGAACAAGCCGAGCGCGGTCAGGGTGCCGCCCCCGGCCAGCGCGCCGAGGCCGAGCAGCATCGGCATGGCCGAGCCTCACCACGATCTCCTCGGTCCTCGGCCTCCGGCTCCGAGTCATCCTCGGTAGCAACGGCTTTACGCCGACGCCGCCAAGCCGCCAGGTCTGGTCGGGCGTCGAGGGTGATCATCAGCAATCCCGCTCCGATGATGACCAGGATCGGTTCGGTGCCGGTCACCGCGGTGAGTACGAAGATGACCGCGCTGATCGTCCATAGTCGCCAGTCTTTGCGGTCGGTCATTTTGACCAGGTTGATCGCGGCGAGGGTGATGATGGCCATCACCGCAGGTGCGATGCCGTAGAACAGCGACTGCACGACAGTGAGTCCGGAGTAGCGGGCGTAGATCGCGCCGACGGCGACCACCATCAGGAACGAGGGTGCGATGAAAGCCCCGGCGACCGCGGCGGCTCCGAGTGCGCCGCGGCGCATGAACCCCACCCACATGGCGACCTGCGCGGCGAGCGGGCCGGGCATGGTCTGCCCGAGGGCGACGCCGTCGAGGAAGTCCTGACGGTTCATCCATGCGCGTTTCTCCACCAGGTCGCGCTGCATGTAGCCGACCACGGCGATCGGTCCGCCGAACCCGACGGCTCCCAGTTTCAGGAAATAGGCCAGGACACTGCCGAATCCGACCTGGTTTGCCGGGGTGGCTCCGGTCGAGGCGTCATGGCCTGTCGGCGATCCTGCGTCACTCATGCGAGGAATGTAACCATGGTTGCATCAATTATTCGATGTGGGGTCATTCACGGAAAGCAATCGGGGCCGCCCACGTATGGGCGGGCGGCCCCAGGGTGTCTCGGGTAGGTACGGTCAGGCTGGTTCGCGTCCGAGCAGGGTGGCGCGGCGGTGGAATTCGTAGAGCCCATCGAACATCGGTCCGGTGAGTTCGAGGATGCGTTCGTCGGTGCAGATCATCGACAGGCCGCGCAGCACGGTGTCGAGGCCGGGGGCCTCGGGGGCGTCGTAGCGTTCGTCGTCGAGGTCGGCCTCGTGCACGATGGCGGCCAGTTTCCACAGCACCGGGTCGTGTAGGTCGTAGCGGCGCAGGATGGTTTCGAAGCTGCAATCTCCGCCGTGATGCGACAGCTCCACCCCGCGCATGTCGAAACCGGTCGCGTCGGCGGGCAGTTCGCTCGGGTCGCCGACGAACACGAACTCGGCGTCCGGGTCGACGTGCCGGCGGAGCAGCCACGCACACGCGGCCCGGTCGATGTGAATACCGGCACGGGTCGCCCACTTCACGACGACACCCGCTTGGTCCGTGAAACATCCAGCATGGCAAGGGATTCGATGGCGGACACGGCCTTCTCTCGTTCGGCGGGCGGGAAGTAATCGCGACGTTGGATGCGACGCAGTTCGGTGCGCAGGCGTCGCGCGAGCGACTGCCGCGCGGTCACCGAGGCCGGTGCGGCCGCGGCTTCGGCGGTGAGGGCGGCATATTCGGCGGCGCGGGCCTCGGCCATGCTCGCGGCCAGGGCGCGTTCGGTGGCCAGGGTGGTGGGGCGGGCGATCCACAACGACGCGCTGCCCTCGGCCTCGAGGACTTCCTCGGCGATCCATTCCAAATGCTCGCGGGTGCGGGCGTCGGCGGGCAGGGCGACCAGGCCGTCGGAGATCTGCCCGACACCGAGGGCTTTGAGCTTGCGCCAGACCGCGATCCGCCGCGTGGAAGGGTCGCGCGGCATCCGGTAGGACAGCATCACCCACTCGCCCGGCGTGCCGGGTCGTTGGTCGAGCATTGAACCTCCCGTGTGCTGCCCGCGTGAAACCACTATCGTAGTCTCGCAACCACGGTTACATTCCCGGGGAGAGGGAGGCGGTGCGGTGGGGTCGATGCGGCAGGTGGCGACGGTGGCCGCCATCGCGATACTGGCGGCCGGGTGCACCGCGTCGCAGGCACCGTCCACGACCAGCGGCGATCTACCGCTACACAAGGTCGGGGAGCTTGCTTTGACCGGCGGCTCGGCGCGTTTCGACTACATCAGTCTCGATCCCGGGCGCGGGTTGTTGTTCCTGGCACATATGGGAGCCGGGCAATTGATCGAGGTCGACGTCCGCGCACATCGAGTGGTGCGCACCCTCCCCGATACCCCTGACGTGCACGGCGTTCTGGTCGTGCCCGGCAAACATCGGGTCTATGCGACGGTCACCGGCCGCAACCAGGTCGTGGCCTTCGACGAGGACACCGGCGCGGTGGCGTTCACCGCTCCGACCGGCGACTATCCCGACGGCCTGGCCTACGACCCCGTACGCGGCGCGGTGTGGACGACCAACGAGCGGGCCGGCAGCGAGACCGTGGTCGACGCCGACACCGGAAACGTGCGTGCCCCAGTGGCTTTGGGTGGCGAGGTCGGCAATGTCGTCTACGACCCGGCCACCGACAGGATGGTCGTCGCGGTGCAAGGCAGCGGCGAGCTCGCGGTGATCGCGCCGGATACCTTCACCGTCACCGACCGCATCCCGACACCGGGCTGCCAGGGTCCGCACGGGCAGGCCCTCGACAACGCGTATCAGCTGATGTTCGTCGGCTGCGAGGACAGCGCCACCTTGATCACCGTCGACCTCGCCCGGCACCAGATCCTCGACCACAACAGCGTCGGCCAGACACCCGACGTCCTCGCCTACGACGCGAGCGCGCAGCGGGTGTACGTCGCCTCCGAAAGCGGCTGGGTGAGCGTGTTCGACCGCCGTGAGGGTCACACCACCGCGGCAGGGGCGAAGCACCTCGCCGACGGCGCGCACACCCTCGCTCTCGACCCGACCACCCGTCACTCCTACTTTCCAATCCCGAAGGGCGCACCCGACGGCGGGCCCTCGCTCTGGGAATTCGAACCCACCACCTAACCCGTACCCGCAACGGCGACAGGACATCTCATGCGCACTCCCGTCAGTGGATCCGTCCGACGTGTGGCGATCCTGACCGCACTGCTCGCCGTCACCGTGACGGCAGGCTGTTCGAACAACGGCGGCAACAATTCGAGCACTACGTCGATGAGTATGCCGATGGGCGGCAGCCACAAACCCGTCGCCACCACCGACGCCGATTGGAAGGCTGTCAGCGATATCCTCGGCCGCACAGGCAAATTCGGTGACAGCAACACCGTCTATCGCATCCCGCTGGTCCGCTCCGACCTGCAGGTCACCACCGGTGGTGTGCAGATCAAACCGGGCCTGTCGCTGGGCGGCTATGCCGCGTTCGGCAAATTCGACGACGGCACCATGGTGATGGGCGACCTCGTCGTCACCGAAGCCGAGTTACCCAAGCTCACCGACGCCTTGCAGGCCAACAGCATTCAACAGACCGCCCTGCACAAACACCTCCTCGAACAATCCCCACAGATCTGGTGGACCCACATCGAAGGCAC
The DNA here is from genome assembly GCF_035818515.1 of Nocardia sp. CDC153. NCBI lineage: Bacteria > Bacillati > Actinomycetota > Actinomycetes > Mycobacteriales > Nocardiaceae > Nocardia > Nocardia sp. CDC153. The sequence goes on from NZ_JAYKYU010000006.1 coordinate 299,545, forward strand.
GGGCGACCCGGCCAAACTCGCCCAGGGTCTGAAAGCGGCCCTCGACACCACCGCCATCCCGCCTGCCGCCGCGCCCCCGGCCCAGCAGCCGCCGGTCGACATCGACACCGCCGCAGTGGACGCAGCATTGGGCCGCAAGGGCACCGCCGACGGCGGGCTGTTCAAATACACCCTCGCCCGCGCGGAAACCATCAGCGAGAACGGCCACGTCCTGCCGCCGACCTTCGGCGTCACCACCGTCGTCAACTTCCAACCCGTCGGCGAGGGCAAGGCCGCCATCAACGGCGACTTCGCCCTGACCGCAACAGAAGTCAACAAGGTCATCGAAGCCCTGTGCAAGGGCGGCATCGACGTCGTCGAGGTCCACAACCACATGCTCTCCGACGACCCGCACCTGTTCTTCCTGCACTACTGGGCCGTCGACGACGCCGTCACACTGGCCAAGGCACTGCGCCCGGCCCTCGACGCCACCAACCTCGCACCCGCGAAATAGCCCCAGCCACAAGCGTTCCACCACTCGCAAACCGAGGACCTCGTGACCGTCGCGGCTACCGGGCCAGTATTCAGCCACCTGCACATCCTGCTCACCGCGGCGATCACGGCCGCCCTCACCACCGGTTTCGCCGTCTGGCGGCTGGGCCGCGACGCCTGGATCGACGTGCTCGGCACCGGCCTCGCCACCGGTGCCGCGGTCTACCTCTGGCGAACCAGCGCCAACATGCCGCAACTCAACGACGACGGCCTACCACACTTCTCAGCCAACGACTGGCTGGCACCGGTACTGGTCTACCTGTTCATCTCGTTGTACGCGACACTGCGGCCACCAGCCGACCGACAACGCTTCGAACAGACACGCGCGCTCGCCGTCCTGACCGCACTGGCAGTCAACGTCATCACAATCTGAGCCGCAAACGCACTCAACTAGCCGCGACCCGCGCGGTGCCAGCCGAAAGTGTAGGTTCACACCTCGGGTTTCCGGTCCGCTCGATGAGATAAGCGCTGGGTGAACGTCTCCGCCCACGCGGCAGCTTCTGATCCGTCGTCCTCATCGGGCACCGACCTGCCGGGCCGTGCCTGCCCCGGCAATGCAGCCCGCTTGTCACCACCGGGGCGGGCTTGCATGGCGAGTATCCGAACGCACCAGGACAAGTAGGCTTCCAGGCTCATCCCAGCCGCGTCGGCAGCCTCGAGCAGCGTGAGTCGATCCTCGTCGCCCACGGTCACGACAATGTCCCAACTCGGCATGGCCGTAAACGATATCTCGCGCACATCACTGTTGCCTGATAGGTGACTCGACATCCGCACATGCCTCCCCTCTATGTCAAGACGTGGGTGTGGGGGCGGGGTTAGCCTGGATGACGGGTCCGGGATGTGGCTTGTCCGAAGGATCGGTATGCGGGTTGAAGCCGGTCGCGCTGGAGCCAGGAGTCGTTCCCGATTGCCCTCCCGGGCCTGCTAATTCACGACGTCGTTGGTCGGCGAGCATCCGCGTGTAGATGACGTTGGAGAGTCGGCGTTTGAGTGCGCGCAGGGCTTCCATCGAGGTCTTGCCGCCGGTCTTGCGTAGGTCGTAGTAGGCGCGCCCGGGTGTGCGGTTGCGCAGTTGGACGATGGCCATGATGTGCAGGACCCGGTTGATCTTTCGGTTCCCGGCGCGCGAAAGTCGATGCCTTTTCTGATCTCCGGAGGAGGCGTCCAGGGGCGCGGTGCCGTTCCAGGACGCGAACCGATCCCGGTCCCGAAACCGCCGGATATCGCCGACGTCGGCTAAAAGCCTTGCCGCGGAGGACGGTCCGATCCCGTGCAGGTCCATCAGGGTGCATCCGCGTTCGATGACCAGTTGCCGCAGCTCTTTGTCGGCGGTCCTGATTTTGCGGTCGATGGTTTCCAGGTCGTCGATCAGCTCGACGACCAGCCGCAACCGGACCCGGACGGCCGCGTCCGAGGGCGCGATCGGGGCGATCAACTCCCGGGCCTGGCGGGCGGAGAGAAACACCTTGGCGCCGCCGGGGATCAATTCCAGCAGCAGCCGGTGCAGCCGGCCGAGGGTTTCGGTGCGGGCGCGGCCGAGTTCGTCGCGGCGATCGGCGAGCATGCCCAGCGCGATCAGGTCCGGATCGGCTTGGACGCGACGCAGATTCGGGGAATGCAACGCGGCCAACGCGACGGAGTGGGCGTCGACCGGATCGGTTTTGCGGCCGTTGCCGGTGGCGAAGACCCGCACCTGCGCTGACAGTTTCGCGGGCACGTCGATCACGGATTCGCCGTCGTGAACGAGGCGGTGTGCCAGGTGACGGCCGATGCCGTTGCAGCCTTCGACCGCCCAGACCCGATCGGTGAATCGTTGTGCAGCAGTGAGCATTTCCGAGTATCCGGCGTTGTCGGTGCTGTATCGACCGGTCAGTAGTATCCGTCCGGTCGGGTCGATGGCTTCGATGGTGGCCGAGCGTTTGTGTGGGTCCATCCCGATGATGACGGTCATCGCCGTGCCTCCCGTATGCGCGAACCTTGGTGTCCGTGCGGGAGGGCACCGCTAGTACGAGCTTGGGGCAGACCCCTCTTCAGCCACTCCCTGCACGGTGACCGGTGGGAGGCAAGCCATGTGAGAGCCACACCAATCCAGACGGTGGGCAGCCGCTTATAGGGAGCTTCCCACCGGGCACCTGGACCTGATCCTGGCCGGGATCCGATCCTGACACCAGTCTCTTACTAGCCGCGAGCCGCGCCGATCGAACCGGCCAGCGCGACGGGACGGAAGATCAAGTGGCGGTGTCGGTTCGAGGCCGGCAGAACGTCCTGCACTGGGCCGAATCCTGGCCGGGAACCGGCACTGCCATCGAGTGCCCAAGTAGCCGAGTCGCGGTCGGCTGATATCGATCGTGAAGTTCAGCCGTTCTTGTGTGGTGTGGGGTCGGTGCTCGCCAGGTATTCATCCAGTCTGCGCTGCTGCGCGATTCGCGCTCGCTCGCTTCCCCTCGGCGGGGTCAGCATCGCTCGCACCTGCTTGGGCGTGATGCTCGCCCGCTGGTCAGGATGGTCGACCAGGAACCGGATGGTCGCCGCGAGCGCGCCGGGCTCCACGGTCCATGCTCCGGTCGGTATCGTCCACTGTCCCTCGGGGTCCCGCTGCCGCGCCCGCGCGGTTGGTTTCGATCTGTCGATCACTGCCGATGGTGGACAGGTGAGGACGATCTGCAGGTACGAACCGCCTCGCTCCACCTGCTTGGCTCTCGTCGCCACCGCCGTGATCGCCTCCCAGGGCAGCTCCCAGTCGAAGCCGGCGTAGGCCACGTGCAAGGTGTGTTCGGCGAAGGTGATGTGCCGCGAGATCCCGGTGAGAAGAAGCGCTGTGAAGAATCCGCTCCCGAGCATGAGGATGAGACCAGCCGCTACGAACCATCGGGGGACGTCTGCGGTGAGGCCGTACCAGAGAATCGTGGCACCGGCGACGATGAGAAGGAAGGAGAATCGTCCCACCGGGCTGCGCCAGGGACGATAACGCAGAACCGCTCGCCCGGCCACTACCGCCATGGCGGGACGCTCGGGAGTGGAGAACATCGAAACCGCTGCCAGACCGAAGGATACGAAAACTAGTCGATGGTCCCCCGGCCCGCCGAACACGGCCATGGCCAAGAAAACGAGCCCGGCCAACGGATAGATCAGAGGAAACATCCTCCGGCCCAGGACCGGCTCGAAACCCGCCGGTCTGTCGGACACCCGCCGCGTCATAGGGCCCCCTCCGTTCCCCCGTCGGCGACGAGCACGATCGACAGCCGACCGGCCGCGGCCGTAGATCAGAATCGTAGTCCCTTTCGTTGCGGGGGAAGCGTTTCCAGCCGCCGAGCCGGTGGGCCGACGGCGTCAGAAGTCGGTCAACGCGTGCCGTTGCTCCCATAGCTTGGCCTTGGCGAACGCCTCATGCACGTCGTACGCCGAAATGCGTACGGTCATCGACCGATCTACCTGCACCTCGGCCGCATTCGGTATCGCCCTGACCTTGATCAGCGCTTCGGCGACCTTGCGTTCCATCTGCTGCGAGTACTTCGTCATGTATGCCGGATCGGCGTTGATCGTCTGCAACAGCGGGCGGTTCTCGGACTGATGCTCTCGGAGCACGTCACCGATCAGCGACCGGAATCGACTTCGGCGGGCGGCAAGAACATCCGCTTCTGCCGACGAAAGGATGAGTGCACTCAGAGGAAAGCTTCCAGAACGGTCTCGCAGAAGGCGATGTCGACTGCATCGTCAGCGATGAACCGATCCGCCTCGGACAGGAGAGCCGATGCCCGGTCTGTCACGTCCTCGTCCAAGTAACAGACGAGCTCGTGACATGCCATGCCTTCCCAGATGAGCTCCTCGGCCCGATCCCGAGGTTCGTGATCGCGGATATGCCGCCACACGATGTCCAGGCGGGCTGCCGCCGCGTCCTGATCGAGAATCCCGAGCCGCCACGAACGTCCGATCAACCCGCAGACTGCGCTCCAGAACCCCAGCAACGGCAGGTCTCCCAGGTCAGGCTTCGACTGCGCCCGCAGATGCCGGACAGCATCATCGATGCTGGGGCGCCAGATCGAGGGCATTGCGGCCAGCGCGAGTGCGGCAGGCCAATCGCCTCCAAGCGCTACGACGGGCTTGGCGAGGTCCATCCAGTCCACGTTGTCGAAACAGACGCCGAACTGTGAATCAGTCAGGGAGTGAACCACTTGCGCCAATCCAGCCCGCACCACACGCCGGAGCGTAGCAGCGTAACGAGTTCCGACCTGAATCCGGGCGATTCATGATCATCTACATGAGATTGCGGCAGCATCCGCTTATGCCGATGAGGTTAGGCCGGGGCGGGGACATCGCATTCGGCTCGCCCGCGCGTTGTCCGCGATACTGGTACACCAGTCCAGAATCCCCGGGCGGCCATCTGTAAGTTGTTGTCCGGCAGGGAAGGAACGTTCGGTCTCGGTGTGGAGCTATTGGTGGGCGGTCGGTTGGGGCGTGGGGGTGAGCCTGTTGGGTTGGAGACTGGTGATGGACGAGGACTTCCGACGCCGCCAGGTGGAACTACGACTTCGCTGGGAAATGAAGCGTGCTGGGCGTGACGAGGCCAGGTTGAGATCCCAGATGATGACCCAGTACAAGGTGGCAGGCTACGTGATGCTGCTGGTCGGCCCAGTGGCCGTGATCCTCGGATCCATTAGCCTCATAGCCCACTGATCGGAGGAGTCCCGCTGCTCAAATAGAACAGCGTTTCATCGACTGATGGCAACACTCCACCGACTCGCACCGCCTTCGAGGAACTGCAGAGCCGCGACGCTGCTCCGTGACGTCGGTCAACGCATCGCTTTCATGTTTCCCCGAGAGTTGTTCTCCGATCAGGAAATCGAACGTCTCCGGGTACTGCCGGTGGTCGCAGGGTCTGCAGGTGTCGGTAGGCATCGGTAGGTTGTCGGTGACCGAAGGGGTCGGTCACCGCAGAACTGGGTCTGACACGCCGTCCACAGTGAACACACGCGGACAGCCCAGCGCCAGCCAGCACGTCTTTCTATGCGTGGCGAAGGATTCAACCAGCCGTTGCCGATCCGGGGCGGCGAGTATCCTCACCCACAAAGAAGCTGTCCGCCAGTATTTCGTCAGGGGCCTGGATCGATGCTGCGCGTCGATGGTCAGCCCACGTATCCCCACTCGCAGTCGGTATAGAGGTCGGCAGATATTGGGGATCGGCGCACCAAGACCGAACACGGATCTGCGGTCGAAGTTGTTCTGGTGTATAGAGTCATCGAGGTCGACCCGGCACAGTCGAACCCGACGGACTGCCAACGGGACGTGTCGGCGCACGTGGCAGCCCGATGGCTGTAGTTGGCGGGCATCACCAGGGGCTGTTCATCCAGCCACGCTGCCGGCGCACTGAACTGGGTGATGTATTCGTATCGAGGGTCACCCATCCACCCGCCACCCGTACAGCGGTCTTCTGCTCGTTTCAACCGGAACTGTTGCGGGACAATGAATGCGAAATGCTCCGTCAACTGCGCCCGCACCTGCTCATCAGTCAGGGACCCGCACGTCGGACCCGCGGCTGCGTTCCGTGGCGCGGACCGACCGACCATCACGAGTCCCATCAGCACGACAACCGCCGAGACGCCGACCACTATCAACCCTCCACGCCATCCCAGGGCGCGCCGAATTTGCATTGCCGCCTGCCACCTCCCCGGTAGCCCCTGCGGCACAACCGATCCACCCACACGATATCGATCACAGCCGACAACTGACCTACTGATGGACCTGCGGCGCCATCACTCGACGCTCCGCCGGCCGCAGCCGCAGCTTCCGGCTCGGTGCAGTGGAATGTCGAGATCATTTGGACGCACCGGCGAAGGTCGTGGTGGAACCTGGATGGGAAGCGGCCTTCATACGCAAGGAATCGCGGCACTAATCGGTACCTGCGGATCTCGCACCGCGAACGCACGATAAGTAGCCGCCTCCCGCGCGGTTCGAAGCGGTCAACGCGGTCCTGGGGACGACCGACGGCCCGAGGCAACTCGGGCCGTTCTGGTGTCCACAAATGCCGAGATGAGTGTGGTGGGCCTATCCGTGCATTCATCCGCGCTCCGTGGCAGCTTCCCACCAGAATCCTTGCAGTAGTGCACGATTAGGCCCATGCCCGACCAGTCCATCCAGGCCGTCCTCAAGGACGGACTGATCAATCACGGCCGCATCATCGAAACAACGCTTTCGACACTGGAAGCGGACCCGCTGCTCGCGGAGCTGGCCACGCTGATCGAGGACGCCGACGAGGCCGACGTGCGGGAGGCGGTGCTGTGGGCACTGAACTCTCCCGAGTGTGCGTACGTCGGCCAAGCACTGCAGTACTTCGGGCACGCATTCCGGTGGGAGTGGCTGCGAACCGAGATCCAGCAGCGTTTCGACGAGGCGACATCCAGGGACGACCTGCGCGCGATGCGCTGCTGGGAACAGATTCTCGAAGCCTTCGAAGAGGTGGCGCCAGGATGCCGATCGCTGGGCGAGCTAGAGGTTCCGGAATGATGGGGCCCATGACCAGCGAGGAAGGCGGTGGCAAGGAAGCATGGCGCGACAAGGATGGCCGATGGCATTACACCCCTGAAGGACGAGCCAACATGATTGCACGGGCGCGACAGAACAGGAGCGACAGCCAAGCCCTACTGGGTATGCTGGCCGACCGGTTGACACCTGACGCCCTCGAACGGTTTCGGACCTACCAGTTTGTCGGTGAGTGGTTAATGGTGGTCTCATCCTTCGCCGCGTGGCTCGTGAAAAACAAGGTCGCCATCACCGCCGCCGAACATGACTTCCTCCGCACGGTCCGGCGATCGGCCCGTCGAAGACGCGCCCACCTCGTGGGCGTATGCCGAAATCGCCACGGACACCGGGCTGTTCAGCAGTACGGCCCGGCTCGGTCGCGGCGTGGCGGCGACGGCCGCCATCGCCGCCGAGACCGTGCGCAGGCTCCTCCAGTCGGATCGAGGCAAGGCCGGTGCGTGGACCCCCGGGGCCGCGTTCGGACCCGAGTTCGTTCCCGCCGTGACCGGAATGCTGGTGACGGGCAACGAGTCCGAGGCGGTCCGGCGATGAGCACCCTGCCCGAGCGGATGCACCGCCTCGGCGACGAGTACGTCAACTTCTGGCTGCTCGACGACCCGGCGGGCGTGGTCCTCATCGACGCCGGACTGCCCCGGCACTGGTCCGGCCTGACCGCCGCGCTCGCGGCACGCGGCCGATCGCTCGCCGACATCACCGCGGTGCTGCTGACCCACGCCCATGCCGACCATCTCGGCCTGGCCGCGCGCATCGCCCGGGAGTCCGAGGCGGAGGTCTGGGTTCACGCCGACGACGCCGCACTCGCCGCCGATCCCCGTGCGGTGAACCGGTATTCGCCCTCGGAGCGGTCCCTTGCACCGTATCTGCTGCGGCATCCGAGCGGTCTGCGCGCGCCGCTGCACATGCTGCGCCTCGGCATGGCGTGGACGCCGCGTGTGCCGCGGGTCCGCACGTTCACCGACGGGCAGCGGCTGGATCTGCCCGGCAATCCCGTGGCCGTGCACACGCCCGGGCATACACCCGGCAGCGCGACCTTCCTGCTGTCGGAGTATGGAATCGCCTGCACCGGAGACACTCTCGTGACCGATGACGCCATCGGCGGGCGCCGCGGACCGACCGCGATCTGCCGGGGAATGACCAACGACGGTGCCGCGGCCACCCGTTCGCTGCGGCGGCTGACCGAGTTCGACGCCGAGCTCGTCCTTCCGGGTCACGGCGCACCGTGGACCGACGGTCTGGCCGCCGCGGCGCGGGTCGCCCTCGATCGCGGTATCGATTGATGCCGACCGCGGCCTCGGCTGACATCGACGATCCCGGCTTTTGACCGGAATGTCGCTATTGTTTCGCCATGACCACTCGTTGCCAGAAGATCGCTGTCGCTGTGGGAGTGGCCGCCTTGGCCCTCGCCGGTTGCTCCTCGAACTCGAAGAGTGATTCGGACAAGATCGATGTCGGAGTCCTGGTCATCACCATGTTCGACCCGGAGAACGAGGTCTGGTTGCAGCGGGAACAGCTGTCGACCACCGTCGACGTGCCGGGCGCGTTCAAGCCGGTGCGGTGCAATGCGGACAAACTGTGTGTGGCCGAGACCGGGCAGGGTAAGGCCAATGCCGCCACGACCATGATGGCCATTCTCGGTAGTGACAAGTTCGACTTCTCCAAGGCCTACTTCCTCACCGCCGGAATCGCCGGAACCCCGCCCGAGCAGGGCACTCTCGGCGGTGCGGCCTGGGCGCGCTGGGTGGTGGACTTCGATCTGGGCAACCACCTGGAACCGGCCGCCGCACCGGACGTTCCGTTCGGCTTCCGCCCGGTGGAGGATTACAACACCGCCGCCTACGAACTCGACGGTTCCCTGGTGGACAAGGCGTACGCCTGGACCAAGGACGCGAAGCTGGCCGATAGCCCGGACGCGGCCGCCGAGCGTGCCCAGTACCCGGGGCAGGAGGGCCGCACGCCCGCGGTCATGAAGTGCGACACCATGACCGGCGACGACTTCTTCTCCGGCAAGTTCCTCTCCGACACCGCGGGCTTCATCATGAAGGACCGCACCAAGGGCGCGGGCACCTACTGCACGACCCAGATGGAGGACAACGCCACCGCCACCGCCTTGAAGGCGCACGGCTACCTCAACCGCTATCTGTCGTTGCGGACCATGAGCAATTTCGACCAGCCCTACCCGGGCCAGTCCGTGGTCCAGCACCTGGACCAGAGCAGCGGCGGCTTCAAGATCGCCCTCGAGAACCAGTACACCCTCGGCAAGACCGTCGCCGAGCAGCTGCTGAAGAACCCGCCCCAGGGCTGAGCATGGCCGGGATTCTCTGGTCCGGGACGCCGCGGATCCCGGACCATGGGGTCCATGGAACGCGGGCACTACGGTCACGATCATCGGGCATTCGCCGAATTGGCGCGGGGATTCGTGCGCAAGGAGGTCGCGCCGCACTATCTCGAGTTCGAGGCGGCCGGAATCGTGCCGCGCTCGGTCTTCGCGCGGGCGGGGGAGCTGGGACTGCTCGGCTTCGCGGTGCCGCAGAGCTACGGCGGGCTGGGGGTCGACGACTTCCGGTTCAATCAGATCCTCATCGAGGAGTTCATGGCGGGCGATTGCGCCGGGGTCGGACTGAATTTCGCGCTGCACAACGACATTTGCACGCCGTACCTGGTGAAACTGACCACCGAGGAACAGCGCGAGCGATGGCTGCCGGGCTTCGTCGCCGGGACCAGGATCGCCGCCATCGGCATGACCGAGCCGGGCGCGGGCTCGGATGTGGCCGGAATCCGCACGGCCGCAGTCGATATGGGCGACCACTTCCTGGTGAACGGCGCGAAGACCTTCATTACCAATGGCATCAACGCCGATCTGGTCATCACCGCCGTCCGCACCTCGCCGGAACGGCATCGCGGGCTGAGTCTGCTGGTGCTCGAGCGCGGCATGGCGGGCTTCGAACGTGGCCGCAATCTCGAGAAGCTGGGTCTGAAGTCGCAGGACACCGCGGAGCTGACCTTCACCGATGTCCGTGTCCCCAAGGCGAATCTGCTGGGCGAGGTGGGCCGGGGCTTCGAATACCTGATGGGCAATCTGCCGCAGGAACGCATGCAGATCGCGGTCGCCTGTCTGGCGAGGGCGCGCGTCGCGCTGGAGCTCACGATCGAATATGTCGGTGCCCGACAGGCTTTCGGTCAGCCCGTCGGAGCGTTCCAGAACACGAAGTTCACCCTCGCGGACGTGTCGACGGAAATCTCTGTGGCGGAGGCGTTCATCGACAAATGCGTGCTGGAACTCAATGCCCGACGCTTGACCCCCGCCGACGCGGCCAAGGCCAAACTGTGGGCCTCGGAAATGGAATTCCGCTGTATCGACCGGTGCCAACAGCTCTTCGGCGGCTACGGCTACATGCGCGAATACCCGATTGCCCGCGCCGCCGCCGACGCCCGGATCACCCGCGTCTACGGCGGCACGTCCGAGATCATGCGCGAAATCATCGGCCGCGACCTGAAACTCGACGGCCCGCGATAATTGCCTTGCGGCCGTAGGGAATTCACCTCGGCCACGCGGAAGTCCGCCCGCGGCTGGCCCGGCTCGTTCCTGGAGTTCGAGCAGGCAATCGCAGCGCCCCGGCCGTCCGGAGAGTTGCCCTGGCCGCGTGGAGGTTCGATTCCGGCGTGCGGAGCGTTGTCCTAGCCGTGCGAAGTTCACTTCGGGGGTCCGGAGAGTTGTCCCGGCCGCGTGGAGGTGCGCCTCGGGCGTGCGGAGGTTCGCCCCTGGCCGCACGGAATCGCCTCGGCCACTCGGTGATTCGCCGCTACGGCGTGAACCGGGAGCCCTTCGCGACCCACGCCCCGCGCCCGCGCACCGTGATCGACCACCGGCCCCGGCGACCCGCGTCCACGATCAGCCCGCGCCGCTCCAGCCGGGTCACCGCCGCGCGCGCCGCCCACGTGGTGATCCCGGCATTGGACGCCAGCTGGTCGACGGTGAGCAGCCCGCCCGGGGCGAGCACGCCGAGCACCGCGTATTCCGCGGCGAGAGCGGACCTCACGCCTGCCTCGCCCTCGTCCGGGTGATCGACCGGCGCGGCCGCACCGACTCGATGTCCACCATCTCGGCGAGCAGCGACACGATGTGCGGGCTCACATGCTCGGGACTCGGCACCAGCACCGCGTCCACGTGGGTCTGGCGAACCAGGGCGAGGAGCCCGAGCGCCGGTAGTTCCGAGGGGGCCAGCAGGGTGTATCCGAGCGTGCGCGCCAGTCTGCGGCATTGCGCCATATCCCAGGCCAGCGCGCGTCCGGAGACGTCCGGGTCGATGTAGGTCAAGGCAATCGCTTCTGCCCTCATGACCAACCTCTCGTCACGAGAACGCGATTCGCTACCGGTCACCACGCGAAGGGGCAGCGAAAGGACAGTGCTGCCAGCGGAAGGACAGTATTGTTCAGCGTTTCAGGCCGTGCGCGGACGCGATGAGCCGCTCCATGACCGTGCGCGGCAGGATGCGGCGAATCGCGAACATGACCGGGGCGTTGCTGCCCACCGCGTACAGCGGCCGGGGTCGCTGCGAGTTCGCCGCCGCGACAATCGTTTCGGCCACCTTTTCCGGTGCGATGCCCTTGCTCATTCGTTTGTCGAGCACCGCCATGAACTTGGTGAATTCGGCGGTGTGCGGTGAACCCTCGGCGAGGTATTTGCTGCGGCGTTCGCTCAGACCCGTATTGATCTGGCCCGGCTCCACGGTGGTGATCCACACCCCGAACGGGGACTCCTCGAACCGTGCGGCGGTGGCGAATCCGCGAATGGCGGCCTTGGTCGCCACATAGGACGAGCGGTAGGCCATGGGGAAGCTGCCGAGCATGGACCCGACCATGACGACCCGCCCGTACCCGCGCTCGCGCATCCCGGGCAGCACGGCCTGAGTGAGCGTGATCGCACCGAACACATTGAGCCGGAACAGTCTTTCGATGGCCTCGCCGGGCAACTCGGCCAGCGGCCCGGCCTGACTCTCACCCGCGTTGTTGACCAGCACATCGACCGGCCCGAGGTCGGCGACGAACCGCCGGATGGATTCCGCGTCCGTCAGATCGAGGGCGCGGTACTCGACGCCCGGCACGCGATCGGCCGCGGCCAGGGTATCGGGATTGCGGCTGGTGCCGATCACCTGGTGGCCCTGGGCGGCGAAGGCCGCGGCGGTGGCCTTGCCGATGCCGGAGGACGCGCCGGTGACCAGGACGGTGCGAGTCGGTGTGCTGCTCATGGCAGCACGCTATCGGGTGCGGCGCGCGGGGGTGCAGCGGGCCTGCCGGCGTTCGGCGGCGGATTCGCTGGTAACCGAACGGACGCCGAGCCAGATGCCGAGGCCGAACGCGGGTACCGCCAATGCGGGAATGAGCAGGAAGGCGGTGGAACTCATGATGGGGAGACCTCGATTGCTGGTCGTCGTCCGGGCCCGACCTTCATGAATCGCGCTGACGGCGCAGCCGTTACGTGACGAATTGTTCTGTCCGATGCGCCACACCGAATGGTCTGCCGTTGATATGTTTCGCCAACCCGATGGGGAACAGATGATGGTCGGGAGAAGTCGAAGAGGACCGCGTACATGTTCGACTGGGATCTAGCCAGGAATACCTCCAGCGTGCACATCATGACGCAGCTCGCGGAGGAACGGGGGATGCGGGCGGGGGATTGTCTGGCGGGGGCCGGACTCTCGCCGTCGGCCGTGACCGACGCGAATGCCGAGGTCACCGCCCGGCAGGAACTCGCCGTGGTGCGGAATCTGCTCGCGCGCTTCGGGGATGAACCGGGGCTCGGGGTGGAGGCGGGCAGTCGGTATCACATTTCGCTCTACGGGCCGTGGGGACTGGCGCTGCTGGCCAGCCGGACGCTGCGCGACGCGGTGGAGGTGGCGCTGCGGTACGTGGAGCTGGCCTTCGCGTTCGGGCAGTTGAGTTTCGTGGAGGTCGGCGGCGAAGGAGTGCTGCGCTTCGACGATCACGAAGTGCCCGAGGATGTGCGGGCCTTCCTGGCCGAACGGGTCATGACCGGCATCCAGATGATCGGCCGGGAGCTGTTCTCGGTGGGAGTTCCGGTGCGGCGCTTGAGTTTCCGGCACGAGCCACCCGCCGACACCGCGCGCTACCGGTCGGTGTTCGGGCTCGAACCGTGCTTCGGCGCGGTCGCGCACGAACTGGTCTTCGACGCCGCGTACCTGGATGTGCCGCTGCCGCAGGCCAACGAGTGGGCGCGGCGCAATTGCGAGCAGATGTGCCGCGACCTGTTGGCGCGGCGGCACGCGCGCTCGGGTGTGGCGGGCGCGGTGCGGGATCTGCTGGTGCGCAATCCGGGGGAGATTCCCGATCAATCCGAGGTCGCGGCGGAGCTTTTCGTGAGCCCGCGCACCCTGTCGCGACGGCTGCACGACGAGGGCACCTCGTTTCGCGCGCTGCTCGACGAAGTGCGCCAGGCCCTGTCGGAGGAAATGCTCGACCACACCGGTATGACCACCGAGCAGGTGGCCGCCCGACTCGGATATGCCGAGGCGGCCTCCTTCATTCGCGCGTTCCGGCGCTGGAAGGGTTGTCCGCCACAGGAATACCGGGCCCGCGGGCTGCGGGCCCGGGTGCCGGAACCGGTGTGATCAGCCCGTCGCGGTCAGGAACGTGCCCGCGTGCAGGGTGGTGCCGAATCCTGGTGTGAATTCACCATATTCGTAGACCGGGTGGCCGCCGACCACGGTGGCGGCCACCGCGCGATCATTGCGATTGACCATCCGATGCAAACCCGCCACACCCGGGAACGGGGCCTCGGCGTATTCGCTGCTGGAGCCGTCGAATCCGGCGGGGTCCACCACGGCGATATCGGCGCGGGCCCCGACGGCGAGGCGGCCCGCGTCCAGTCCGTACCAGTCGGCGAGTTCGCCGGTGACCCGGTGGATCGCGGCCTCGACGGACAGGAACCCGCGCCGGTGCGCGCGTTCGAGCAGGCGCAGGCCGAAGTTGTAGAAGGCCATATTGCGCAGGTGCGCACCGGAATCGGCGAATCCGACCTGCATGACCGGTGAGCGCTGGAGCCGGTCCAGGACCTCCTCGCGGTCATTGGCGATGACGGTGCGCCAGCGCAATCGCGCGCCGTGCGCGACCGCCAGGTCCAGCAGGGCGTCGGCCGGATCGATGCCGCGCTCGTCGGCGACCGCGCCGAACGACTTGCCCTCGACGTCCTTTTCGGGGCAGGACACGATGACCGCGTCGTACAGGTCCCGATTCCATACGCGCGGACCGAATCTCTTGGTCAGATCCTTGCGGAACTGTCGGCGGTAGTTCTCGTCGGCCAGCAGTTCGCCGCGCTTCATGACATCGCGAATATTGAGCGCGGCGACACCGGAACCGAATTCCTCGAACACCACCAGGTCGACACCGTCGGCGTACACCTCGAACGGCACCGGCAGATGCTGCCACCGGAACCGCGCCCCGCCAACGATATTCGCGATCCACGCGGCCGCGGTCGCGGCGCGGGCGGTGGTGCGATCGGCCTTGACGTCCATGCCCGCGATGAGAGTCGTCTTGAGCGGCTTGCGGATTCGCCCGGCGCTCTCGGCGAAGTAGCGGGCGATCTCGGCGCGGGAGGTCAGATTCGGGGTGCTCTGATGCACGCGCCCGCGGCGGCGCAGAATCGCGTTGAGGGCACGGTATTCGCGCCAGGTCGCGTAGGTGGACGGCAGCTGGCGGGTCGGGAAGCGCACGCCCTCCAGCTTGGAGAACGAGCTGCGGATCGTGGACAGGCCGAGGAAACCGGCGTCGAGGGCGTCTTCGAGCATGGCGCACATGCGTTTCAGCTCGGCCTCGGTCGGCTCGGCGTGGGCGTCGACGGCGCGGGCCAGGCCCATGACCGTGACGCGCATATCCGAATGGCCCAGGAAGGCCGCGACATTCGCGCCCAGCGGTCGGTCGGCGATGGCCTTGGCGTAGGTGTGCGGGCCGTCCCAGTCCTTGTGCTCCTTGACCGCGCCGTGCACCGCGTCCCACGGCAGAGCCTCCACCCGCGCGAACAGGTCGGCGCAATCCTCGGCCTCGGAATAGACCGTGGACAGCGAGCAGTTGCCCAGCACCACCGACGTCACGCCGTGCCGGACGGATTCGCCCAGGCCGGGATTGCCGAGCACCTCGGCGTCGTAGTGGGTGTGCACATCGAGCATGCCGGGCAGCACCCACTTGTCGACGGCGTCGATCGTGCGCACCCCCTCGGGCAGGTCCGCGCCGATGGCGGCGACCTTGCCGTCGCTGACTCCGACATCGGCTCGGACGCCCGGTTTCCCGGTGCCGTCGAATACCGTGCCGCCGCGAATGACCAAGTCGCACTGAGCCATCTCGCACCACCCTGTTCTCGAGCTCGCCGTCTTACACGCTACCTCCGGAGTATGCGCCGGGGTCAGCGCCGCGGGAAGGCGATGGTCGCGGTCGGGGCGCGATGGTCCGGGCCGGGGATGGTCAGGACCGCCGCCGCGGCGGGGTGCAGACCGCGTACGAGCAGGTGATCCAGGCGGACGAGGGGAAAGATGCCGGGCCAGGTGAATCCGGGTCCCGCGCCCGGGATGGACTGGGCGTCGGTGTAGCCGGGAGCGAAGGATTGCCAGTGGCGGTCGGTGGTCGCGGTATTGAAGTCGCCCGCCACCAGCACGTGGGGTGCCCGGTCGGCGCTGAGTTGGCGCGAGAGGACTTGCAGGCCCGCGTTGCGGGTCGCGGTGTCGGCCGGGCGAATCGAGGGCAGGTGCACCACGTAGACCACCAGATCGCCGTACGGGGTGTCGACGTGGGTGCGCAGGCCGCGCTGCCAGCCGATGCCGACATCGGCGGTCGTGGTGTCGGCGGTGGGATAGCGGCTCCACAGGGCCACCGTGCCGCGCTCCTCGTGATACGGATAGGCGGCGTTGAGGATTCGCTGGACCGGCGCGCGATCGGTCGCGGCGAGCTCCTGCACGGCCACGAGGTCCACGTGGGTGGCCACCAGGGCACGGGCGGTCGCCACGGGGGTGGGATTGTCGGCGAACAGGTTCTGGGAGACGACCTTCACGGTGCCCGACGGCGACTCGGTGGCCGTGGCCGTCGGTGCCCACCACGAGCCGAAGGTGTAGGCCCACACCAGCAGTGGTGCGATGAACGCCGCGGCGCCCGCCGGGCGGCGGCACGCGACCGCGACCACGGCGAGGATCGGGACCGGGACGATGAGCCACGGCGCGGCGGTATCGGCGGCGACGCCGAGGCCGAAGACGTCGGGTATCCAATCGTGCGCGACCAGCAGCACCGTGAGAAGTGCCGCGGCCGCGACGAATACGAGGGTTCCGGGTTTCATCGGGCGGGGCACAGTCGCCGGGGGCTGGCATCGCCCTTCAACTGGGCGTCGACGCAGCCGCCGGGCAGGCCGTGGTAGTCGGCGGTCCCGAAATTGGCCGTGACCGTGAGCTCGCCATCACCGAAGACGCTGCTCTGCACCAGGTGATCGTCGCTGAGCCAGCGGAAGTCGCTCATCGGCAGGGTGGCCGCCTGCTCGTGCAGGGGCGCGAAGAACTGTTGCAGCCGAGCCATTTCGGGGCCGTGCTCCCGCAGCGTCTCGCCGTCCAACACGAAGTTGAGCGGTGTGTTGTTCAGGATGGCGGTCAGTGCCCGCATCGTCTCCTGCTGCGGCAGTTTGTAATACGACAGCTCCCAGCGATCGACATTGATCAGCGAGTCGTGCAGGACGGTCTCGTAGAGCGGCACCCGGTACACGGGGTCGAACATGGCGGTGACCAGATCGGTGGGCAGATCCACCGGCTTGAAGAACACCTTGGGCGCGGTGTCGGGGTACCAGGCACCCCAGGTCTGGCGGTCGCGCTGCAGCTTCCACAGTCGATCCGAAATCGGGTTCTGGGCACCGTGATCGAAGGCCAGCACCGGGGCCGCCCAGGAGCCGGCGGCCTCCGAGCCCAGGACGGTCTTGCGGTCCTCGGACAGCCAGCGCATGCGGGCCAGCCGGTTGTCGCGATCCTGCCGCTGGGTCATGGGATGGGCCGGGGTGGCGTCGTCGAAGAACTCGCCCGCGGCGTCGACGTCGAGGAAGTAGGTGTTCGCGCCATTGGCGGTCATGGCGGCGTAGCGATCCCGATAGAGCTTCGGATCCTGTTTCAGCGCTTGGGAACTCAGGTAGCAGCCGCGATCGCCGAAGCCGGTCTCGGGGGTTCCCTTCGCGTCGTGCACGCAGCCGTCGGGCCAGACGGTGCCGGGCCAGCGCGAGGACGGATTGTCCGCGGTGGCGGGGTCTTGCGCATTGGCCCACGAATCATACGGGCCCGCAAGGTATCCGGCGTCCTTGGCGGCGGTGACGGCCGCCGGGGACATCGGGTCGTCGCCGGAGTCGTAGCCGAGCCACATTTTCGACAGGCCGAGGCTCTTCATCTGCGCGATGGCCTCGGGCGTGCGAGCCTGGCCCCACAGGTAGGCGTGGAATGCGCCGAGCAGTCGGGCGATCTCGGGATTCTGGTCGATCTTGTCGCGCAGGGAACGGAATTCGCCGTGCTCGATGAGCCAGGCGCGGTAGTCCTTGGCGGCGGCGACGGGGGAGGAATCGGTGAGGGCGAAGTCCACGGTGTAGTCGCCGGTGCCCGCGTTGGCGGCGAAATCGTGTGTGGCGTCGGCGATCAGCCTGCCGTTGTCCGAATGCACCGTGACGCTGCTGCCGATATCGGTCGGCACGATGTAGCCGACGCCGCGATCGCCCACGCGGTAGCCCCAGAACGGCATGGTCAAAGCGGAGGTGAGCGGCAGGGATTCACCGATCAGACCGGTGTCGGGGCCGTTCCAGAACGGGTCGCGGACCGGCAAGGACAGGCCCTCGCCGCGGGGGAGCTGCAGGGCCGAGCTGTCCTGGTCGGTGCCGGTGATCGGCCACCGCAGGGAGCCGTCGCGGTCGCTGTGCACGGTGACGCGCAGGCGGCCGTCCTCGGCGGCGGCGGAGACGGTCAGTGCCCGATCCGGATACGACCAGGTCGCCGCCCCGCCCGTGACGCGCACCGGGCCGGTCGCGCCGAGGGCATCGGCCGCGGGTGCGGAGAGCTCGTAGGTCTTGCCCTCGGAGTTCGCGGTGACACCCAGGGTCTTGGTGTCGACCTGGGCGGTGCCGCCGGCCATCGGGATAACCACGTAATTGCCATTAATGGTCGGCGTCGGCGCGGATGCGTCCTTCCCGCACGCCGTGAGTCCGGCGGCGGCCACCCCGAGAATGGCCAGGACGGCCGGGGTGCGATGCGGTATCCGAAGTCTCATGGCCCCCACGCTCACCGACCGACATGAGAGTCGGATGAGAAAGCGCAGGTGGCGGTCGTCCGTATGATCCGTGGGGTGCGTGTACTGGTAGTCGACGACGAAGCCGCGGTGCGGGACGCGCTGGTGCGCGCCCTCACCACCGAGGGCTACCAGGCCCGGGGAGTCGGCGATGGCGCGACCGCGCTCACCGAGGTTGCCCGCTGGCAGCCGGAGGTCGTGGTGCTCGATGTGCTCATGCCGTTCATGAACGGACTGGCCACCTGCCGCACCCTGCGCGGGCGCGGCGACCGCACACCGATCCTCATGCTCACCGCGCGCGACGCGGTGGCCGACCGGATCGAGGGGCTCGACGCGGGGGCCGACGACTATCTGGTCAAGCCGTTCGATCTGGACGAGTTGCTGGCCCGGGTCCGCGCGCTGGTGCGGCGCACCTATCCCGAGGACGGGGCCGTGCTCTCGGCCGGAGATCTGGTGCTGGACACCACCGCTCACACCGTTCGGCGTGGCAACCGCGAGATCGAGCTCAGCAGAACCGAATTCGCGCTGCTGGAGGTGCTGCTGCGCAATGCGGGGCAGGCGTTGCCGCGCGAGACGCTCATCGAGCGGGTGTGGGGGCGGCAGACGTCGAACTCGCTGGAGGTGTACATCCGGTATCTGCGGCGCAAACTCGAACCGGAGGGGGAGTCGGCGCTGATTCACACCGTGCGCGGGGTGGGGTATCGGTTGGGGCCGTCGTGAGGCGGGGGTGGGATCGCCTCGGGTTGCGCGGACGGATCGCCGTATTCTTCGTGCTGGCAATGGGTTTGGCGCTGGCCGGAATGGCCGCGGCCGCATACGTGGTGGTCGGGCACGAATTGAACAGCACCCTCGATCTGGGCCTGCGCCGCCAGGCCACGCGGATCGCCCGGCAGTTTCCGGCCGAGCCGTCGGTCGCGGCGATCTCGGGGCCGTGTCAGTACCTGGCCGCGCCGAGCTGTGTGCAGGTGGTGGCGGCGGACGGCGGCATCGAGTCCGAGCACCTGCCCGACTACTCCCTGCCCGTCGATGCCGAAACCCGGGCGGTGGCAGCGGGATCCGCGGATGCCTTCTTCACCGACTTCACCCTCGGCGGGTATCGCATGCGGATGTACACCACGCAGTTGCGACCGGGCAGCGCGGTGCAGGTGGCGCAGCGCTCCGACACCGTCGACACCGGGGAGCGGCGGGTCGGTCTCGCGCTGCTCGCGGCGGCGGGCGCGGGGCTGGTGCTGGCCGCCCTCATCGGCACGGTGCTCGCGCGGCGTGCCCTCGCACCGGTGGCGACGCTCACCGAGGCGGCCGAAAAGGTCGCCCGCACAAGGGATCCCAAACAGCACATCGCTGTCACCGGATCCGATGAGGTGGCGCGGCTGGCGGCCAGCGTCAACACTATGCTCGACGAACTCGACGCGGCGCTCACCGCCGAACGCGATTCACGCGCCGCCCAGCAACGGCTGATCGCCGACGCCTCGCACGAATTGCGCACGCCGCTCACCGCATTGCGCACCAATATCGATCTGCTGCGCCGCGCCGATCGCATGTCGGCGGCCGACCTGGACGAGACGGTGTCGGCCTTGCGCGTGCAGTCCGAGGAACTCTCGGGTCTGGTGACCGACCTCATCGATCTGGCGCGCGCCGACGACCCGGACGCGGCACGCGAATCCCTCGAGGATCTGCGCCTGGATCTGCTCACCGCCGAATGCCTCACTACCGCCCGAAGGCATTGGCCCGCAATCACCTTCGACGCCGACCTGCGTCCGGTTACCGTGGCGGGCGCACCGGCGCGACTGTCACGGGCGATCACCAATCTGCTCGACAATGCCGCGAAATTCAGCCCCGCCGACGGCACGGTGCATGTCACCGTCGCCGACCGGCGGCTCTCGGTGCGCGACGAGGGCCCGGGCATCCCCGCCGAGGATCTCCCGCACATCTTCGACCGCTTCTACCGATCACCCTCGGCGCGTTCGACCCCCGGGCACGGCCTGGGACTGGCCATCGTCGCCCAGGTCGCCGCGCTCCACCACGCCACCCCCGCGGTCGAATCGACCGCGGGCGGCACCACCGTCACCCTCACCTTCCCGAGTGGCGGCTGATGCTCAGGTAGGTGTCGGGCAGAACGGTTCACACGACGCCGGCGGCGTCGGTGCCGGAGTTTGCGGCTCATCGAAATGCGCCGAACTCACCAACACCATCAGTCCGATGGCCAGACCGAGGATCAGGGCGAAGGCGGTTGCCACGACCCCCCAGTTGAGTCTCGGAAAGGTAATGACCTCATCGCCGTCGTCGAGGGCAAGGAAAACGACCGCCGCACTCCCGGGCGATCGGAACAGTTGTTGCAGTACGGAATTACGCCACCAGCGTCCAGACATGGCAGCACACGAGCCTTTATCTATTGTTCTCCGGGTTCGCCACGACCGTGGCAACATCAACGCTACGCCCGAAATGTCGCGATAGCTATCAGCTATATAGCCTGGCTGTCGGCCTTGCTCAACGCCTCGCGGAAATCCTCATCCGACGCGGGCACAATGGGAACAATGGGGGGCAAAACCATGACGCGCCGACGAACTCTTCGGATCACGAGCGTCATTCACAAGAGCGCGGCCGACCTGGAAACCCTGACGGCCGCCGTCCAATTCCTTCGGGGCCTGACTGCGGTAGCACCGGGCGCTCGACCGAGTCTGGCCTTCGCCCTGCGAAAGTTGGCGCTGTGTCAGGCCGACGCGGGACGGCACAAGGAAGCCCTGGCCGCCGCCGACGAGTCGATAGGGATCTGGCGCGGCCGAATCTCGGCCCGGCGTGGCCGCTACCGCGTCGAGTTGGTGCTCGCCCTCTGTGTACGCGCCGACATCCTGGACTGCCTGGGCCGCGGACCCGAGGCCGAAACCGGTGCACGCCAGGCACTCGCACTGTGCCGCGACCATCTCGCGGGCGACCCGCGCCGGATCGGGCCCGCATTGCTGGTCGCGCTGGACACCCTCGCCCGAGTCCTCGACGCGCACGACAACCCACACGAGGCGCTGCCGCTCGGCACGGAACTCGTGCGAATCCTGCGGCGCCTCACCGCACGTCGGCCCCACTACAACCGCTCCCTGGCCGCGGCGACCCACCAGCTCGGCGTCTACGCCTACGACGCGGATCGGCTCACGGACGCCTTGCGCGCCACCGACGAAGCTCTGCGGCTCTATCAGCGCCTCGAGGACGACCAGCCGGGCGCGTTCACCGCACACCTGCGGGCGGCCACCACCAACCGAGACCTGTTCCTCACCCGATTGGAGCAGGCCGGAAAGGTAGTCCTGGGCCCGTACCCCCTCTGCGCGGATTGCGAACTCGTCAACGGTGGCCTCGTCGCGGTGCGGCACCGCCAACGGCACATCCGCGTCGCCGACCGACAAGCCTGCGTCGACACCGCCCTCGCCGACATCATCATCGCGCTCTGGGAGCACGACTGCGACACCGTCTGCTCCTGCGAAGATATCGACGGCCGAGCGGGCGTGGTGCCAGTGGCAGCCCACCTCGACCGCACCGCGAAAACCTTGGCGGATATCGGTTTCCGGACCGAGGTAGCGGACGGCGCGATCTTCTTTTCTCCGCACGGTACGGATGGCCGCGATGCACCGAGGCGAGCGACGGAACCGATAGCCCGCGGTCAGATGTGACGGAAGCGTGACGCCTACCGGTGGCGGCGAACCGGGGGCGGATCGCCGCTCGTGGTCGGGGTGCATCTCGCTCGGAGATGCCCACGGTCCCAGGAAGGCGGACATCATGATTCGTAAATTCGCCATCGGGCTGGCGGTCGTCCTCGCCGCCACATTCAGTGGCGCGGGCCCCGCGCTGGCGGGCTTCGGCCAGGACGGCTACACCCCGCCCGGCGGCTGCCAAACCAATGGGGGCGGCGGCGTGGGGGCCGGAAAAGGGGTCGGCGGTTCCTCGGGCGGCACCGGGGCGAACCCCAACGGCACCACCGGACCGAATGGCCAAGGCGGCGTTGACCAGAATGGATTCCCCAATAGCTCCACCGACCCGGGTCCGCTCTGCGAGTAGCGGTCCTGCCTTGGGGTGAGTCCGACCGCGGGCCCCCGCGCCGACCCCCGACGCGAGGACCCGCCCGGTGCATTCGGACGCCCGAGGTCTCCGAGCAGCACGCGCGGATCCTGTTGGTTGGGCTCGAGTATTTTTGCGCTGTCGGATCGGCAGGTCGCGCGACGAGGATGAATCCTGTTACCGCACCCTTGAAATGGAGCATGATGACCGACCCCACCCGCCGCCCGAAGGGCTTGGGCAAACGAGCCTGGTTGACAACCCAGGTGGTCCGTCGCCTGTTGCGCGCACTGGCCTGGTCCAACTTCGTCGATGTGACCGTCATCGGGCGGGATCGTGTTCCGGTGACCGGTGCGGTCATTGTGGCCAGCAACCACATCTCGATGCTGGACGCGGTGTTTCTCTGGGGTGCGCTGCGTCGCCGCGCTATCGCCATCGCCATGGCCGAACTGTGGACCTGGCCCGTGGTCGGCTGGCTGGTTCGCCGCCTGGGTCAAATCCCGGTGACCCGCCGCAATGCCGAATCCGGCCGCACCGCACTGACACAGGCCGAACAGGTTCTGCGCCATGGCGGCGTCCTCATCATCTATCCCGAAGGCCGCCTGGTCGCCCCCGGCGAATCCGAACCCTACAAGCCGGGCGTGGCCAAACTCTCGTTGGCGACCGGCGTCCCCATCGTCCCGGTCGCCACCACCGGCACCGACGGAGTTCTTCCCTTGCGCCGCACCCGAGGTGACGGCCCCGCCTTCAACCGCCGCCACCCGGTCATCATTCATTTCGGAAACCCTATCGACCCAGCCGATTTCGACGATCCGGAGAAACTCCTCGACCACCTCCGCCACCAGATCGAAGCCCTGCGCGCCCAGGCCAACTGATTCGCGCACCCCGATCGGGTTAGGGTCGGGTGTGAATGTGCGAGTGATTCCGGGGAAGTTGATCGAGGTTCCGACCGCGGACGCGACAGGGATGGACCGGCGGGCGTTCGGTGAGTTCACCGGGCCGAATGGGGAACTCGCGTCGTACGCGCTCGGCTGGACGACGGGGGCCGAGCCTCACGTCGGTCGGATCACGGTTGGCATCGGGGCCGGGAATCCGGGCGGGGGCACCTTTCATGCCGTGATGTTCGAGCACGAGTGGCGAAGTTCGTTCGGGCTCGTGGACGAGCCCTTCGAGGATGTGCCGGAGGGCGGCCCCGACCTGACCGCCGAACAGGCACGGGCGCACGACGATATCGCGTCCGTGTGGTGGGTCGTCGACAACATCATGTGGTCCGACCCGCGCGCCTGGTGGATGCGGCACTGGCTGTTGCTGACGCGCTGCATTCAGACGCCCGAGGTCTTCGAGCAGCAGGAGCCGATCCTGTTGGTCAGCAACGACGCCGACGACGATCTGTGGCAGCTGATCGGGCCCACCGACGCCGGTAGCGAGGGCCACATCGGGCATCTGTATCACGCGATCGACGAGGACCCCACCCTCATCGACGTGGCGAATCTGCAACCCGGCGAGCGGGCGACCCGCGAAACCCCGGGCGGCCCGTGGACCCGAACCGCACCGGAACCCGAAGCGGGCTAACCGATCTCGGGTACCACGGCATCGGCCTCGATCTCGACCAACAGGGCCGGATCGATCAGTTGGCTGACGCCGATCATCGACGCGGCGGGCCGGATGTCGGCGAACACTTCACCGTGCGCCTTTCCGACCTCTTCCCAGCGGCTGATGTCAGTGACGAAAATCCGGGTCCGCACCACGTTTTCGACACCGGCACCCACCTCGGCCAAGGCCGCGGCGATCCGCCGGAGCGCCTCCCGGGTCTGTTCGGCGATATCGTCGCCGCCCACGGCCCCGCCATCCGGTGCCGCGGCGGTGGTCCCGGCGACCGATACCCATTGCCCGACCCGGACCGCCCGCGAATAGCCCACGATGGGCTCCCATACCGCGCCCGAGGAAACATTCTGTCGATTCGTCACCGGGCTCATTCTGCACAACCCGGGCGGGCGCGCAATTCCATTAGCGATCGGGTTGCGGGAGGGCCGCGCAGAGTGCCTCGAGCGCCGGGCCGAAGGCGTGGTCGGCCGGGGTGCCGTAGCCGATGACCAGACCGTCGCGGGCGGGCGTGGTGGCGTCCGGGTGGCGGTAGCGGTGCAGGCCGTCGACGGCCAGGCCGAGTCGGCGGGCCGCGCGCAGGGTGGATTCCTCGGTGCCGGTGGGCAGTTCGAGGACGGCGTGCAAGCCGGCGGCGATGCCCGTGACACGAATGTGCGGCGCTCGGCGGGCGAGCGTCTCGACCAGCAGGGCGCGGCGACGGCGGTAGGTGATTCGAGTGCGGCGCAGGTGGCGATCGTAGGCGCCGCCGGAGAGGAAGTCGGCGAGGGTCAGTTCGGCGATCACGCTGACCCACATCTCCCGGTCCTCCTTGACGGCGAGCACCCGATCGACCAGCGTGTCGGGCAACACCATCCAGCCCACGCGCAGGGCGGGGGACAGGCTCTTGCTGACGGAGCCGAGATAGACGATGCGATCGGGATCCAAGCCTTGCAGGGCCCCGACCGGCTCACGGTCGTAACGGAATTCGCCGTCGTAGTCGTCCTCGAGCAAGAACGCTTCGGTGGAGCGAATCCAATCGACCACTGCGACACGGCGTTCCGGATGCAGGGGGCCGCCGGTGGGGTACTGATGGGCGGGGGTCAGGAGCACCGCGCGGGCGGGGCTGTCGCGTAGCTCGTCGACCACCGCCCCGTGCGTGTCCACGCTGATTGGGAGCGTTCGAACACCCTTGTCGCGCAGTAGTTCTCGGTGATAGGGAAGGCTGTACGCCTCCATGGCGATCGGCCCGTCGAGGGCGTCGGCGAGAAGGTGTAGACCGTGGGCGAACCCGGTCGTGATCACAATCCGCCCGGGATCGGCGCGCACGCCACGGGCTCGGCTCAAATACTCGGCCACCGCGTGCCGCAATTCCGGCCGACCGCGCGGATCACCCACGCCGAAGGCGTCATTGGGAGCCGCGGCCATTGCCCGGCGGGTGGAGGCCACCCAGTCGGCACGCGGAAAGGCCGCGGCATTGGGAGAACTCGGTTGTAGATCGTGCCGCAGTCGGCTCGGGCCGAGGCGCGCTGGATGGGCGGTGCGATCGATCGGCGTCGGGGCACTACGCTCGACCGGCATCGCGGCCGTGCGCCGCGCCACCCGCGTGCCCGAGCCCTGCCGAGCCGTCAGCCAACCCTCTTCCACGAGTTCGGCATACGCGGCCGCGACGGTATTGCGCGCGATCCCCAGATCTGCGGCCAGACTCCGGTACGGCGGCAACCGCGTCCCCGGCGCGAGCCGTCCCGACCGGATGGCCTCGCGCAATGCCGACATCAACCGCGTGCGTCGACCGCCGCCACCCGCGAGCGCCAAATACAAATCGGCACCCGCCGCTGCCCCGCCCTCCGAACCTGCTGCTTCCTCGGAATTGGCCCAACTATCTGCCATGGAAATGCACCATAACAGTGGGTCTTTCGGCTCGTACGGTCAGTTCATGTCCACTTCAGTCGCGATCGCGCCCGCCCGGTCGCCAGTCAAGGGCTGGCTGGCTGTCCTGGCGGTGACGCTCGGCATCTTCTCCCTGATGACCTCCGAACTTCTGCCCGTCGGTCTGCTCACCCCGGTCGGCTCGGCCCTGCACGTCTCCGAAGGCGTTGCGGGACTGATGGTCACCGTGCCCGGGTTGGTGGCCGCGTTCTCCGCACCGATCGTCACCGTGGTGACCGGCCGCATCGACCGCCGGATCGTGCTGGCAGTCCTCATCGGCCTGATGGGCGCAGCCAATCTGGCCTCCGGCTTCGCCACGAATTTCGCGGTGGTCCTCATCGCCCGCTTCCTCATCGGCCTCAGCGTCGGCGGCTTCTGGTCCATCGCCGGTGGCATCGCGGTGCGCCTGGTGCCCGAGCATCAGGCCGCCCGGGCCACCGCGGTCATCTTCGGCGGCGTCGAAACCGCCTCGGTCCTCGGTATTCCCGCCGGAACCGTGCTCGGCGACCTGAGCGGCTGGCGTGTCGCCTTCGCCGCCGTCGGCGCGCTGGGTCTGTTCTCGGTGGTCTGCATGGTGTTTCTGCTCCCGGCCCTGCCCACCGAGGAATCCATCGAGCTCCGGGATCTCCCAACGGTTTTCCGCTCGAACACCGCCCTGCGCCTGGCCCTCGCGCTGACCTTCCTGATGATCACCGGCCACTTCCTGGCCTACACCTTCGTCCGCCCGATTCTGCACACCCACGGCATCGACGAGCACGCCACCGGCGCGCTCCTGCTGATCTTCGGCGTGGCGGGTATCTGCGGCAATTTCCTGGCGGGAACCTTGGTCTCGAAATCACTGCGCGGCACCACGATTGCCATTGCCGTGGCGCTCGCTACCGCGACCACGGCCCTGGCTCTCCTCGATACCAACACCGTCACCGCCGCCGCCCTCCTCATCCTCTGGGGCCTCGGTTACGGCGCGGTCCCCGTCACCTTCCAAACCCGCGTCCTGCGCGCCGCTCCCGCCACCCCGGAACCCGCCTCCTCCCTCTACGTCTCCACCTTCAACCTCTCCATCGCGCTCGGTGCGCTCGTCGGCGGCGCGGTGGTCGACCAGTACGGCCCGCTGTCGGTCCTCTGGCCCGCCACCGCCTTGGTCCTGGCAGCCCTGCTGATCCTCGCCCTGTCCCGCCGAACGGCTCGTCAGCCGAGCGGCGGTGCCAGGTATTCCAGCGCATAGCCGGTGCCGGACGGCGTCACCCGGGCAATGCCGGGCGAGTCCAGGTGAGCACCGGCGACGAAGTGGTCCGGCTGGACCAGTTGCTCGAGGAGAACCGCTCGCGCGGCGCGGGCCTGGGACTGGTCGCTGTCGAATTCCCAAGCCACGTTCGGCTTTTCGAATTGCAGCGTGGGAACGTGAACGGTGTCGCCCCAGATCAGCAGACGGCTGGTGCCGCTGGCGATCTCGTAGACGGTGTGCCCGGGTGTGTGGCCGGGAGTCGGGATCGCGGTGGCCCAGTCGTTGATCGCGGTCCGCTCCGAGACGGGTACGACCCGGTCGCGGAGCGGTTCCAGCCGCCCGGTGAATACCGAGGCGTCGCCCGCGCCGATCCACACGCGCTCGAGTTTCGGGAAGGCTTGCGAACCGTCCGGCGTGATCAGGCCGCTCACATGGTCCTCGTGATTGTGAGTGATCGCCACCTCGGTGATGTGTGCGCGGTCGACGCCCGCTTCGTCGAGCGCGTCGTAGATCAATCCCATCGTGGGGACGTGCCAGTTGTCGGAACAACCGGTGTCGATGAGCACCGATCGGGTGCCGTCGGTGACGAGGAAGGCATTGACCGCCAGCCGCAGGTTGTCGTCGACCAGCGGCACGGTGGTTGGCAGCTGAGGCAGCGTGCGCCCCGCCTCGTCGCGCAGTCGCGTCGGCGGCATGTCGATGTACCCGTCTCGCAACGAGATCACCTGCAGCTCACCGAATTCGAACCGGGCGTGGTGCTGGCCGCTCGAGATCAAACGCATGAAACCTCCATCGGTGTGGACACGCCTCACGTGTCTCCGATAGAAGAGTACATCTACTTTGGTAGAATTCCAGGCATGGGTGAACCAGAGGACGGCGACGACACCATCGGTGTGTTCGGTGCGGCTGTGCGGCGACGCCGCGAAGAGGCAGGTCTCACGCTCGAGCAGCTGTCGACCCGGTCGTCGGTCAGCCGGGCGATGCTGTCCAAAGTCGAACGCGGCGAGAAGAGTCCGACCATCGGCATCGCCGCCAAGATCGCCCACGCCCTCGACGTATCCCTTTCGGACCTGATCGGTGGGCCGGCCGCAGCGGCTTCGGGTGCGGCCGTGGTCATGCGAAAGAGCGAGCGTGCCGTATTCCACGACCCCGAAACAGGTTTCGAGCGGCACATGGTCTCACCCGCCCCGGGCGCGGGATCGGGCGAAATGGTCTTCCACTACCTCCCGGCCCAGATCTCCACCGGACTGCTGCCCGCGTATCCCCCCGGCACCGAGAAGCAACTCATAGCTCTGAAGGGCAGGGTCACGGTCTTGATCGGCGGTGTCACCGAAACCCTGCACCCCGGCGACTCCCTCTACTTCCGAGCCGACGTCCCCCACGGCTTCGCCAACCGAACGGACTCCCCCTGCGAATACCTCATGATCATTTCCCGCCGAGCCTGAACGACCGCAATCATGGAGCTTTCGCTAGTACGCCTTCCCCGGAACGCCGAGGCGGCATTCGCCGGATCCGGCGAAGGAACTGCCCGAATTGCACAGGAGTTGCGTGAGGTAGGCGCCGGTTCGTTTGGCGATCGCCTCCGGGGAGTTGATGCCGATGATGTCGACGGTGGCCGACTTCGACTGGCCGCCCTGCTGCGCGAGCACCGTGTGCGTGCCCGCCGTCTGCGGTGTCCAGCTGGTCGTGAGCTTTCCGGGTTCGTTCGTGCCCGAGCTCGCCACCGGTGTGCCCGTGGCCAATGTTGTCCCGTCGACGCTGATGGTGACCGGGGTCGTCATGTCGAAGACGTAGGCGGTGAGGCTGCATGCCAGGGTCGTCGCCTGGCAGCCGAGCGCCCCGTCGCCGGGTCCCACCCAGATCGAGACGGTTCCCGACGCGGCCGTGGCCGTTCCGGTCGAGAGCGGAATCGCCGCCGCGAGCAGTGCTGATCCGAGTGCGGCGTAGCGAACGGTCTTTTTGGTGTGCATGGCCGAGAAGTATTTTTGAATCATCCTTGTTTCACAAGGAGTTTCGGTGACCCCGGTTTTCGGGGGTCCGGGTTGGCCGCGGCCGTAGCGCGATCGCGGGACAGGATGGTTCCATCGGTGGTATGAGCCAAAGTGATGAATCCGATCGGGTGGTGTCGGCGGGGCGGGAGATCGCCGCGGGGGCGGACCGGATATTCGAGTTGATCGCCGATCCGGCACAGCAGCCGAGCTGGGACGGCAACGACAATCTCGCCAGCGCGGAGGCGGGCCAGCGGGTGCGCGGGATCGGGGAGATGTTCCGGATGACGCTCACCAAGGACTACATGGTGCGCGAGAATCACGTGGTGGAGTTCGAGGAGGGGCGGCGGATCGCCTGGCTGCCTTCGGAACCCGGGAAGCAGCCGCCCGGTCACCTGTGGCGGTGGGAGCTGGAGCCTTTGGGCGACAACCTGACTCGGGTCACCCACACCTACGACTGGACCAACCTGCGCGACGAGAACCGCATGCCGCGCGCCCGCGCCACCACCGCGGACAAACTGATGGCCTCCGTCGATCGCCTCGCGGCACTGGCCGAGAAGGACTGATCCTTCGCGCGCTCCCGTTCGCGGGTCCCTGAATTCGGGGGCTCAGGAGATCGCCTCCTGAGGCTCGCGCACCGGGGTGACGGTGAACCGGTAGTCGTCCAACGGGAAATGACGGTTCTCCCAGTACATTTCGAGTTGCGTCGAGGGGCGGAATGCCGCACCGTCGCCCTGGTAGTTGATGTAATAGGTGTTCGAGGTAATGCAGCCCTGCGTGAACAGGTGGGTCCTCTTGGCCCGCCTGTCCATACGCGCGAAATACCGATCGTGCGGCTCCTGCCGCACCTCGACGCGGGTCGCGCCCCGGCGACGAGCCTCCTTGATCACCCGCGCGGCGTGCGCCGAGGTCGATTCGATCAGCGGAATGTAGGAGCCGGGGGCGAAGGCGTACGGTCCGACAATGAGGAACGCGTTGGGGAACTTCGGCACCGAGACGCCCTGGTACGCCTGGAATCGGTGGGCGTCCCAGAACTCACCGAGCTCGAGGCCGTCGCGCCCATAGATGGGATACGGCGGCGTATAACCTTTCTCCATCACCTTGAATCCGGTGGCGCACACCACCATATCGAATTCGCGTTCCTGTCCGTCGGCGCTGACGATTCCGGTCGGCGTGAAATGCTCGATGGGATCGGTCACCAGCTCGACATGCGGTTTGGTGAAGGTCTTGAAATACGTGTTCGAAATGGAGGGACGCTTACACCCGAATCGATAGTCGGGGGTGAGCTTGCGGCGCAGTTCCGGATCGCGCACCTGCGTGAACAGCCAAGCCTTCATGGCATTCTCGGCCACCGACATCCCCAGCGACGTCACCCGCGGATAGTTGGAGATCGCCAGCCCGGCCCCCAGCCCCGCGTTCACGCCCACATTCCCGACGAACCGCACCGTCCGCCGCAACGGTGCGAAATTCAGCACCGCATTCGCCACCGGGCCCATCGGGAAGTCCAGCTTGGGTCCGATCCAGATGGCCCGCCGCTGATACACCGTCAACCGCGAAACATCCTTGGCCAGTTCGGGAATCACCTGCAACGCCGTGGCCCCGGTGCCGATCACCGCCACCCGCTTGCCCCGATGGTCGTAGTCGTGATCCCACCGCGAACTGTGCATCACCTTGCCGGTGTAGTCGTCGAAGCCCGGAATCTCCGGATTGTGCGGCTGCTCCAACCCACCCACCGCACCGATCACATAGCGTGCCGTGAGCCGCGACCCGTCCTCGAGCTGGATCCGCCACAGATTGTGCTCCTCGTCGAAATCGCCCCGCACCGCCCCGGACCCGAGTCGCAGCTTGTCGCGCAACCCCTGCCGGTCCACGACCTCCTCGGCATACCGCTGCAATTCCTCCCCGGGCGCGAAGAATCGCGACCACCGCGACCGCGGCGGGAACGAGAAGTTGTACACCGGAGATGGAATATCGACGGCCACACCGGGATACGTGTTCGCCAGCCACGTCCCGCCGACCCGGGGCCATTTGTCGATGATGACGAAATCCTCGACCCCGATCCGCCGCAACGCGACACCCGCCCCGATCCCGCCGAGACCCGCGCCGACAATCACGGCTTCATGGACGGGTCGAGAACCATTGGTGGAAGGCATGATCGGCCTCATTTCCAGGATTGGTCGGTGTCGAAGGCGGCGGCCCGCGCGATGACCTCCGGTAGTTGCTGCCGCCGCAGCTTGCCCGCGGTCGTGCGCGGCAGCTCGGGCACGAACGTGATGTCGCGCGGCACCTTGTAGTTGGCGAGGGTCGACTTGATGTGCCGTTGCAGTGCGGCGGCACTGGTGCGCGATCCGGTTTTTAGCACCACGGCCGCCGCCAGCCGCTGCCCGAAGTCCGCGTCGGGCACCCCGATGGCGCCCGCGTCGGCCACCGCCGGATGCGCCAGCAACGCCTCCTCGACCTCCTGCGGGAAGACGTTCTCGCCGCCGGAGACGATCATGTCGTCGGAGCGGCCGTCGATGAACAGCCGGCCCTCGGCGTCGAAATGGCCGAGATCGCCGGAGTCCATGTGCTTTCCGACCATGTCCTTGCCGCGGCCGTCGCTGTAGCCGTGGAACATGGCGGGGTTCTTGTTGATGATGCGGCCGGTGACGCCGGGCGGGAGCTGGCGGCCGTCGGCGTCGACTATGCGGATGTCCACGATGCCGGTGGGCGGTCGCCCGACGGTTCCGGGCGCGGCGCGCAGATCCGCGGGGGTGGCAATGGTTCCGGCCCCGGTTTCGGTGGAGGCGTAGCCGTTGAACAGGACATCGCCGAACTCGTCCATGAACGCGGTGGCCAGCCGGGGCGGCAGGGGAGCGGCCCCGCACACCACCATCTGCAGGCTCTCCAGGTGATGGCCGCGTCGATCGCGCTGGGGAAGATCCATGATGCGTTTGAGCATGGTCGGCACCAGGCAGGCGATGTGCACGCCGTACCGCTCGATATCGGCGAGAACGGTTTCGGCGTCGAACCTTTCGTGCACGAGGGCGGTCGAGCCGAGCAGGAAGGCCCCGACCAGCGCGAAGAAGCCGTAGGTGTGATGCAGGGGCGGGGCGATGACCATGGGATGCCCGAGCCGGGGGATGGGCTCGACCTTGGCGAGATCCTCGAGCGCCAACACCATGCGGGGATGTAGTGCGGACAGCGTGAGCCCCGACGGGCCCAACTGTCGTGGCGCACCCTTCGGAACGCCGGTGGTGCCGCCGGTCAGCAGAATGAGCGAGCCGCCCGCGGCGGGTTCGCGCACCGGCGGGCCGCCCGCCGCGACCAGTTCGGCCACGGTCGGCAGTCCACCCGCCGCGCCCCGCACCACGACGCGGTGGCCGTGGTAGCCGGATTTCTCTATCTGCGTGTGGAATTCGCTGTCGTAGAGCAGCACTTCCACGCGCTCGCGGGTGAGGACCTCGCCGATCTGCGGGCCCGCGAAACCGTAGTTCAACGGCACCAGATCCGCCGACAGCCGTGCGGCGGCGTAGGCGGCGATCACGAAACCCCGGTGGTTGCGACACAGGACACCGATCCGTTGACCGCGCCGCACATCCCAGCGAGCGCGCAGTGCCGCGGCGAGCCGCTGTACCTGTCGATCCAGCTCGGCCGCGGTGATGGCACCGTCGTCGTCGATCATGGCCGGGCGATCCGGGAACCGTGCGGCGAAGCTCGACAGTGCGGTCGACAGGCCGATCCCGCTCCGCAGCGCCCACGCCAGCCGGGGAATCCTGCTGGGCGGCACCAGCTTCAGCGCTCCGCTGGCGGGAATCCACCCCGCGACCGTCACCGCGTCGTCGAGCAGATTGACCGTGCGCTCCACCCGACCGATCGGCCCGGCCCAGTCGACGGGCCGATTGTTCCAATTCCCGGTCTTGGCGTACAGCGTCAGCATGCGCTGCGCCGCAGGGGAATTGTCGAGCGCGTACGACAGTGGCGCGGCCGCCCGCTCCCACCACGGCCGAATCGCCAAGGGGCGGTCCACGATCGCACGGCACACCAGGCTCGCGGCCTCGTCGGTGGACATGCTCGGCGTGTAGCGGTAGATCCGGTACGGGCCCAGCATGTCCGAGCGCACCAGTTGCAGGTGAACAGTCGTCACGGTGATGCCGTCCGCGCGCAATTCCGGTGCGGCACCGCGCATCCAGGAGTTGAACGCGGACTTGGAGGCGATGTAGGCCGTCCAGCCGACGGGCGGGCCGTGCACACCGGCGGTGCTGATATTGACGATGTGGCCTTCGCGCCGCGCGCGCATGGAGGGCAGGAGGCTCAGCACCAGTCGGACCGGGCCGAGATAGTTGATGCGCGCGGTGTCCTCGAAGTTGTCCCAGCGGTCCAGGGAGTCCGAGAGCCAGCGGCGAATGGACTTGCCCGCGTTGTTGACGAACACATCGACGTGACCGTGGTCGGCCAGCACCCGCCGGATCAGCGCGGCACAGGCGTCGGGATCGGCGAGGTCGGCCGGATAAGGGTGCACGGAGCCCGGGAAATCGGCTGTCTCGGAACACAATTCCTCCAGGAGCGCCGCGCGTCGGGCCACCGCGATGACGGTCGCCCCATTGGCCGCCAGCCGCCACGCCGTCGCCCTGCCGACGCCCGAGGACGCCCCGGTCACCAGAATGATCTTGCCCGTCACGGCCGGTGCCAGCCGGCGGTCGCCGATGCCGTATCCGGCCGCGCCCAGCGCGACGCGAACCGATTTCGGTAGTTCGAACATGGCTCAACTCCTTTGTCGAGCGGAAGGGGTCAAGCGGTCAGGCGATCGAATTCGTAGTCGGAGAACGGGAATCGATGATGCGCGCGGCGCGCCGAGAAGAATCCCGTGGGCCGGATATACGTGCTGTCGCCCTGCGAATTGCGGTAATACGTCGGCACATGCGCGTTCAATTCGCTCAGGTAATAGCGCATGGCCGCACCGCTGCGGTAGATGCGGCGATGGTAGGCGTCGTGCACGTCCTGCCGGACCGCCACGAAGGTGGCCCCGCGTCGCCGCGCCTCCGAAATCGCCCGCACCGCATGGTCGGCCATCATCTCCACGAAGGCGTGCCAGCCGCTGCCGGTCCACGAATACGGGCCGACCAGCGTCCACCGATTCGGCAATCCGGGCAGCGCGACGCTCTCGTAGGCCTGCAACCCCTGTTCGGCGAAGTACTTGCCGAGATCCATGCCGTCGCGTCCGACCACCATGCCCGGCGTGTAGGTCTCCGGGTCGGAGAAGACGTGATAGCCGGTGGCCAACACGATCATGTCGAAGTCGCGCTCGACGCCGTCGGTGGTGCGAATGCCGGTGGCGGTGAAGCGTTCGATGGGGGTGGTCACCAGGTCCACGTTCTCGCGGTTGAAGGCGAGCAGGTAGCCGGTATTGAGGGTCGGTCGTTTGGCGATGGGACCGTAGTCGGGCGTGAGGCCCTCGCGAATCCGTGGGTCCTGCACCATGAGTCGCAGCAGGGTGCGGTAGCCGCGGATGGCTGCGGCGTCCATGGCGCGCAGGGTCGGTCGGACCACGGGCATCGGTGCGGTCGACATGGTCCGCAAGACGGCGTCCACCGCCACCAGCGCCGCGCCGTGCACGGTGGCGGTCACGCCGGGGACGTGCAGGGCCAGGCGGACCGCGCGCGGAATGCGCGGATTCGGCTTGGGCAGGCACCACACCGGGGTGCGTTGGAAGACCGCCAGGCTGCCCACCTTTTCGGCGATGGACGGGGTGATCTGCACCGAACTCGCGCCGGTGCCGATGATCGCGACCCGCTTACCGGTCAGGTCGTAGGTGTCGTCCCAATCCGAGGGCCGCTGAATCTTGCCCCGGTACTCGGTGAGTCCGGGAATGCCGGGGTCCTGCTTGGGGCTGATGAACGCGCCCACCGCGCTGATGACGAAGCGTGCGGTCGTGACCGTGCCATCGGCCAGGCGCAGTCGCCAGCAATGCCGGTCCTCGTCCCATTCCTCGCCGAGGACCTCGGTCCCGAATCGAATGTGCGGATACAAACCGAAGCGCCGGGCCACCGCCACGTGATAGCGCCGGACCTCGGCTCCGGCCGCGAACAGCCTGCTCCAGTTGGGATTTCGGGCGAACGAGTACTGGTAGGCCAGCGAGGGAATATCGACTTCCAGGCCCGGATAATGGTTTTCCTGCCAGCTGCCGCCGACCTCGTCGGCCCGCTCCAGCAGGACGAAATCGGTGACCCCGGCTCGTTTCAACTTCACCCCGGCGGCGATTCCGCCGGGTCCCGCGCCGATGACGGCGACCTCGTGGTCGGGAGCCGAAAACTTCGCTGCCGATGTGTCTTTGGCTGCCGATCTGTCTCTGGATGCCGGTGTGTCGTTGGATGCACTGGTCACGACGGGGACCCTCCGAGCGGATTCCGGCGCTGCGCTGCGCCCGCTCCCCAGGGTAGTTCTGTCTGGGACAGTGATCAAGGCCTGGGCGGCAACGGTGCTCCGGTGCGGGTCAGCCCGCCGCGAAACCCTTGGCCGGAGCGCTCGCCCGGCGCAGGCGCACGGCATTGAGATCCGTCGGCTGGCCGGTGCGGACGCGATGGCGTTCCATGACCTCCCGGAATTCCGGTGACCAGCGCAGGATCTCGTCGCGCATGGGCCCGGTCGTGCCGAGTTGCGCGATCAGGCCGAGCAGGGTGACGAGTGCGCGCTGGAACGGCATGAGATACGCGGGCAGGCCGAGCTGTCGATAGGCATTGCTGAGCTTGGGGCTCATGGCATCCAGCGTGCGGCCCCGCAGCCAGGCGCTGTCCACACGGAAGGTGTCCGCGCGCAGGATCTCGGTGAACGGCATGAGCTTGGCGGCCAGACCGGCGCTGTCCAATCCGCGCGTGCCGTCGATGAATCCGTGCCTGCGCGCGAATTCGTCGAGTTCGGCCGGACCGCCATTGATCAGGGCGTCGGCGATATCGCGCACCAGCAGGGGGAATTGGGCCGGGGGCCATGCCGGACAGGCCCCGAAGTCCACCACGCCCAGTCGCCCGTCGGGCAGGACGCGGAAATTGCCGGGATGCGGGTCACCGTAGAGCAGTCCGGATCGTGGTGCGCTGGACCAGAAGAACCGGATCACCTGCATGCCGACTCGATCCCGTTCCGCCTGCGCGCCCGTGCCGATCACGCGCGAGAGCGGGATGCCGTCGAGCCATTCGCTGACGATCACGTCGCCGTGCTGCGCCACCACCCGCGGCACCCGGAAATCCGGATCGTCGGCGTAGGTCTGGGCGAATCGGCGCTGGTTCTGGGCCTCGGCCTCGAAATCGAGTTCCGCGCGCAGACATTCGGCCAGTTCGTCCACCACCGCCGGGCCGTCGGCGTGGGGGAGGAAGACCGGTGCCAGCCAGGCCAATCCGCGCAGCTGGCGCAGATCGCTGTCGACCGCGGCCCGGGCCCCGGGATACATGACCTTGACCGCCACCGCGCGACCGTCGTGCCAGATCGCCCGGTGCACCTGGCCGATGGTGGCCGCGGCGGCCCGCCGGTCGTCGAATTCGCGGAAGTGGGCGCGCCAGTCCGGGCCGAACGACTCCGCGAGCACGCCGTGCACCGTGCGCGGCAGCATGGGCGGGGCGGCATCCTGCAGGCGGCTCAAGGCGATTCGATACGGTTCGGCCAGGTCGGGCGGCAGGCCCAGTTCGTAGATGCCGAGGATCTGGCCCAGTTTGGCGGCGCAGCCCTTCAATTCGCCGAGCACCTCGGCCATGTGCTCGGCGGTGCGCAGCTGGATCTCGCGATCCACCTCGTCCGCGGGTCGTCCCAGCGCCCGCTTGCTCGCCCCGGCGACCTGTCGTCCGGCGAAGGCCAGCGGCACCGAGGCCAGCTTCGCGGAACGAACTGCCTTGCGGGCGGGCGGATTTCCGCCCGCGTCCCCATCCCCCCGTCGGGCACCGCCGCGCCGAAAACTCATCGATCAACCAACCCCTTGTGCGCGCGCACCGGTCGACATGCGCACGAGGAAGTCTGCCACGAAGTGAAACTCTGCGGTACGGAAAGCTGTCCGTCTCGGTACGCGGTCTCGAATAATGGGATACGCGAGGGGAAACCTGATGGTCAGGGCTGGTTGGCGGCGACCAGGGCCAGATCGGTGAGGCGATGGGCGCGGGCGATCTCGGCGGGGGTGAAGGGCTCACCGGTGCGCAGGAAGGTGATGGGTCCGTCCGGCAGGGCGATCTCGAGCAGCGTGCCGCCCGGCACCCGGTCGGGATCGGGGTCCGGAACGTATTGCGCGCCCAGCAGTTCGGCGATCACCAGCGGCAGCTCCTCGGGATCGGCGGCCACCCGCGCCGCCAGTCCCAGCGCCCGGGTCTGGCCGTCGACCAGCGTCAAGGCCGAGGCGGGCCAGATGCCGACCGCGATGCCGCCGGCCCGGGAGATCGCGTGGGTCAGCCGCGGCGGGGTGACCTCGGCGGGCGTGGACACCACCAGTTCGTCGAGCACCCCGTTCTCGAGATGGTGCACGTGCACGGCGAGAATATTGGCCCGCCGATCCGCCAGATGCTTCGCGAGCAATTCCAACCGCCCCGGCTTGTTGTCCAGCCGCACCCGAATCCGCCACAGCTGCTCCGCGCTGTCGAGCCGATGCCGATGCCGCAGCTCCGGACCGTGCAACCACCGCGCCAGATACCGCATGGCCCCGGGCTCGACCACCCAGATGACGAGAATCGTGGACGTAATGGCGAGAATCGAAACCGTTGCCAGATAAGACAACTCGAGATGAATGACCAGTGCGTGCAACGCCAACTCGACGGGCAGCACCGCCCCGAGCTTCGCCAACGCCATCCGCGTCCGCCGCGGATGGGGCAGACGACCACACACCTCACAGGCGAGCGCATGTACCTCGGTTTGCCTCATATTCACCACACTGCGCGACCGACGTTTCCCCCGTGTGCCGCGCTGTAAAGAAGCCATGACGGATACCGACAAACCCCCTGAGCCCCTACACAATTCAGTGAACCCAACCACACCCCGCCCCACCCTGTGCCCCGCCCCACACCCATTTGCCCCACCTCTGCCGCCCCGGCCATTCTCTGCAGCCGCACCTTCGAGGTCGGCGGGGGATGGCGTGGTGGACGGGCTACTTGGGCGGTAGCGACTTCGCGTATTCGACGCCGCGCCGGACCCATTCGTCGAGGGCGTCCTCATCGGCGACGGTCTCGCCGCTGACCCGCAGCCAGCCCGGCATCTTCTTGCCGCGCATCTCCATGGGCTCGACCGCGCCCGCCCGCAGGAGCGGTCCGGAGGTCTCCGGATTCGCGCGCACCAGCAGCCCGCCCTGCCCGCTGGCCGCCACCGCCATATTCCCGCCGACCAAGAACGCCAACCCCCCGAACATCTTCTTCTCGACCACGAGCGGCAGGTCGGGCCCCAGCGCATCCCGAATTCGGTCGGCCAACTTCTCGTCGTATGCCATACCCGGCATTGTGACCCAGGCCACCGACAACCAGGCGGATCAGTGCGTTGCCGAGGTCGAAGTCGGGGCTTGGGTCGGTTGCCGGGTGAGCGCGGTCAGGTCGGTGCGGATGGACCGGTCGGTGACCTTTTGTAGTAGGGCCGAATAGATCACGGGCGTCGCGAGTTCGACGACGATCATGGCGATGTAGAACCAGTGCGGCCAGCCGACGTAGGCGACGGTCAGCAGGCGCACCAGGCCGCCGACGAAGAAGATCAGCATCAAGAGGTGGATCAGTCCGGCGTGGCGGTCCAGATCCCGTGCGGCCCACAGGCATGCGATGCCGTAGGCCAGGAACAGCACCATCGAGAAGCGGACATCGCCGTCCAGCGTCGCGTTCGGGGTGTTCGCCCCGATGATCGTGCTCGGGCCGATGACGATGTGCGCCAGCGCGATGAGAATGTCGGCAATGCCGAAAATGATGAGATACCAACGCAATACGGATTTCACGGCCGTCCCTCACTGCGCTCGGCGAAGCTTAGTGTACGCGTGTCAACTAGATGCCTGCGAGCGTAACTCTGCTAGTGCACACGCGTCAACTATCGTGGAGCGATGCCACCGCGCCGCCGCCTCACCCCCGACCAGCGCCGCGCCGAACTCCTCGACATCGGCGCGCAACTCTTCGCCGAACTGCCCTACGAACAAGTGCAGATGGACCAGGTCGCCGACCGCGCCGGAGTCTCCCGCACCCTCGTCTACCGCCATTTCCCCAAGAAGAGCGCCCTCTTCGCCGCCATCTACCAGCGCGCGGCCGAGCAACTGCAGGCCGAGGTCCACCTCGACCCCGAACTCCCGCTGGCCGAACTCGTCGCCACCGGTCTCGACGCCCACCTCGACTACTTTGCCGCGAATCGCAATACCGTCCTCGCCGCGAATCGAGACCTCGCCGGCGACCCGGTGGTTCAGGCAATCGTCTTCGGCGACCACGCCGCCATGCGTGACGCAATGCTCGCCGCCACCAACGTCACGGGCCCCGACCGCAAGGCCCTGTCCGCAGTTCTCACCGCCTGGCTCATGTTCGTCCACACCCTCTGCCTGGAATGGCTCGAACACAACACCCTCACCCGAGACCAAGTCCGCACCACCTGCCTCTCCACTCTCACCGCCGCCCTAGCCCCCACATTCGCCCCCCAGCCCGAACCCTGGCCCACCACCATGTAATTCAGCGGGTCTCTTCTCGGCGTTTGCCCGCTGGATTGCATGTTCGTGGAAATCGGCCAGAGAGACCGCTCCGGCAGGTGTCGAGGGGGGCTTTATGAGGTACACAGGATGGGTGGAAGCCCCGCCGACCGTGGGTGTCGAAGAGGAGTTTCTCCTGGTGGATCCGCGCACCGGTGCGCCTGTCGGGAGAAATGCCGATGTGGTGCGGACCGCCGCGGATTTCGGCGTGGATCTGCAAATGGAGATCATGCGGTGCCAGGTGGAGACCAATACTCGCGTGCACACGAATACCGCTGATCTGCTTCGGGAATTGCGGGAGTTGCGGCGGGGTGCGGCGGCCTCGGCGGAGAAGAACGATGCGCTGCTGCTGGCCGCGGCGGTGCCGCCGAACGTTCCCGAGGAGCTCTCGATCACGGGGACGCCCCGCTATCAGCGGATCGCCGAGAACTTCGGGCGGCTGGCGCGCGAGCAGGGGCTGTGCGGGTGCCATGTGCACGTGGCGGTGCCGGACCGGGCGGCCGCGCTGCGGGTGAGCAACTTCCTGCGGCCCTGGCTGCCGCTGCTGCTCGCCTTGACCGCCAACTCGGCCATCTACCGCGGCGGCGAAACCGGTTATGCCAGTTGGCGAAACATTCTGTGGCGGCGCTGGCCCAGCGCCGGGCCGCCACCGCATTTCGAGTCGGTGCACGAGTTCGAGTCGGCCGTGGAGTCCATGCTGTCGCTGGGCGTCATCCTGGATCGCAAGATGGTCTACTGGGATGTGCGGCCCTCCAACACCTTTCCGACCGTGGAGGTGCGCATCAGCGATGTGCCCGCCACGGTGGAGGAGTCCGCGCTGCTGGCCAGCCTGGTGCGCGCCTGCGCAATGACCGCTCACACAACCGATTCCGTGCCGGTCATCGCGGAGGGCACACTGCGCGCGGCCTACTGGAAGGCCGCGCAGC
Organism: Nocardia sp. CDC153; assembly: GCF_035818515.1. Taxonomy (NCBI): domain Bacteria; kingdom Bacillati; phylum Actinomycetota; class Actinomycetes; order Mycobacteriales; family Nocardiaceae; genus Nocardia; species Nocardia sp. CDC153. Next base: position 340,243 of record NZ_JAYKYU010000006.1, read on the forward strand.
AGGGCATCGACGGCGACGCCATCGATCCGGTGGACGGCAGCACCGTCCCGGTCGAGGACCTGCTGACCCGACTCATCGACCGAATCCGCCCCGCCCTGGTCCAATTGGACGACCTCGACTTCGTCATCAACGCCGTGGCCGCGCTGCTGAGTCGAGGCAATGGCGCGCGACGCCAACTCACCGCCTTCCGCGCACGCGGCGAACTCGGCGATGTGGTCGACGAACTCGCCGAGGCCACGGTGTCCTCCTGCCGGTAACCACTCGAGTTGCGGGCCGCGCTATTTGAGCTGCAGGCAGAGCGCGAAATCCTCGATCTCCGGGCCGCCGTTGAAGCTGGTCTTGTGCGTGATGATCACATCGGTGGCCGGGTACTTGTTGTCGCACTCGGTATCACCGGTCGGGCCGGTGGGCTTGGCCAGCACGGTCGCCTGCGCGCGCTGATCGCCGCACTCCACCACCTCGACCTTCGGGTGGTCGTCCTTGGCGATATCGCCGTTCTTGTCCCACACGCAGTCACCGACCTTGGCCGACTTGGCGTCATGCGCGGGCTGGGTCGTCGGCAGGGACGGAATCGACGGGATCATCGGAATACTCGGCACGGTGTAGCTGGTCGACGGCGGGTTGAGGTAGCTGTAGCTGTTGCGATTCGACGAACTGCCGCTGCTGTGCGCGCCGCTGTAGACGATGAGGCCGAGCACAATGAACGGCAGGAACAGACCGACGATCGCGGGCCGCTGCCACAGCGGACGCCCCGGATTCATCGGCAGCGAGGGCGCACCCGGAATCGGCGGTCCCAGCTGCTGCAGGCGTGCCCGATTGACCAGGTTGATCAGCAGGGTGACCGGATTGGCGATGATCGCTGAAATGGGACCCCACCAACCCTGGACCAGGCTGTCGCCGGTCATCTTTCGGAACGAGGCCAGACCGCAGTCGCGGCAATAGGGCCCCGGCAGTTTCCGGAACTGCATGATGAAGACCATGCCGCGGTGGGCGCGAAAATCGAGATCGACCGCGGGCGTGGAACCGCAATAGCGGCAATAGACGCCATTAGCCTGCGTGGACAAGCCGACAATCCCCCCTGGGTGAAGCTGGAAACCGCCGTATTGAAACACATCACTGTGACAATCGCAGATTCCAGCTGGGGCGCCCGTCCAGCATCTGGGATTACGGCATCGGCTGATCGTCGACGATCATGTCGTAATTGACCTTTGTGCCCTCGACATTGGTGGTTTTGGCGGTGACACCCCAACGGGTGCCGTCGGTTTCGGTGATGACGCAGCGGATGGTCGCGCCGGTCGCGCCGCGCAGGAGGCCGTTGCAGGTGGAAGACTGGGGGGCCGAACCTACCTTCTGCTGGTAGAAGTTCGAGACGCTGGAGGCCACGTCGTCGGGCGCGACGAAGGCGTCGGTGAGGTTCAGGTCGTAGTAGACGTCCTTGCCGTCCACCTTGGTGACCTTCGCGGTGATCGGCCACGTCTGGCCGTCGGCGGAGGTGACGCTGCAGGTCTGGGTGGCGTCCACCTTGGCGGGCAGGCTGCCGTCGCAGGACGTGGACTTGGCGTCCTCGTGTGATTTGTCCTTGTAGAAGCTTCCGACCTTGGTCTGTACATCGCTCTTGCTCACCGAGCCGGAACCGGACGAGGAGCAACCCGCGGCGAGCAGGGGGACACACATCAAAGCCAGAGCGGCTGTCAGCATTTTCATGAACAACTCTAGGCGCGGGTTCGCTGGGAAAATCCCCGGAATGAGCGTGCAAAACCGGCGAACCCGGCGTGTCCGGCACTGGCACGCCGTATTTGGGGGTTGATTAGGGTTTTTGACAGTGGTCCGGTCCGGGGCGAAACCCTGGACCGGACCACTGTCGGGGCGTCAGTTGACGCGACTGCGCCACTCGTCCAATTGCGGAGACTCATCGCCGATGGTGGTCGATTCGCCGTGGCCGGTGTGCACCAGGGTCTCCGGCGGGAGCGTGAGCAGGCGTTCGGCGATCGACTCGACGATGGTGCCGTAATGGGAGTAGGACCGACCGGTCGCTCCGGGCCCGCCCTGGAAGAGCGTGTCGCCGGTGAAGACCGCGCCCATGTCGGGCGAATAGAAGCAGACCGCCCCCGGTGCGTGCCCGGGCGTGTGCAGCACGTGCAGTTCGGTCCCGCCGACCGCGATCACCTGCTTGTCCGCCAACTCCCCGTCCGGGCTGACCTCCGGATGAGTGTGCCGCCACAGCACCATGTCGTCGGGATGCATGAGGACGGGAGCGCCTGTGGCCCTGGACAATTCGGGAGCGACCCGAATGTGATCGTCGTGCGCGTGGGTCACCAGGATGGCCTTGACCGTGCGGTTGCCCACGACATCGAGAATGGCCTCGACATTGTGCGGGGCGTCGATGACCACGCATTCCAGATCGTCGCCGACGACCCAGACATTGTTGTCCACGTCGAAGGTCTCATTGTCGAGGCTGAAGGTGCCGGCGGTGACGGCATGATCGATGTGCGCCATCAGAACACCACCACCGAACGCAGCACATCACCGTGATGCATCTTGGTGAAGGCCGACTCCACCTCGCCCAGATCGATGGTCTCGGAGACGAAGCCGTCGAGGTCCAGGCGACCCTGCTTGTACAGCTCGATCAGGTACGGGAAATCGCGCGAGGGCAGACAGTCGCCGTACCACGAGGACTTCAAAGAGCCACCGCGCGAGAAGAAGTCGATGAGCGGCATGTCGAGGGTCATGTCCGGTGTCGGCACGCCCACCAGCACCACGGTGCCCGCCAGATCCCGGGCGTAGAAGGCCTGCTTCCAGGTCTCCGGGCGGCCCACGGCATCGATCACCACATCCGCGCCGAAGCTGTCGGTGAGTTCCTGAACCCGTTCCACCGCATCCTCTTTCGCGGCGTTCACGGTGTGGGTGGCTCCGAATCCGGTGGCCCACTCCAGCTTTCGCTCGTCGATGTCGACGGCGATGATGGTGGTCGCGCCCGCCAGCTTCGCGCCCGCGATGGCGGCATTGCCGACACCGCCGCAGCCGATCACCGCGACGCTGTCACCGCGGCTCACCCCACCGGTATTGATCGCCGCGCCCAGACCGGCCATCACACCGCAGCCCAGCAGACCGGCCGCGGCGGGCGAGACGCTCGGATCCACCTTGGTGCACTGCCCGGCGTGCACCAGGGTCTTCTCGGCGAACGCGCCGATGCCCAGGGCCGGGGTCAGCGGCGTGCCGTCGGTCAGCGTCATCGGCTGTGCCGCATTGAAAGTGGAGAAGCAGTACCAGGGCTTGCCCTTGCGGCAGGCGCGACACGAGCCGCACACCGCCCGCCAATTGAGGATGACGAAATCCCCGGGCTCCACATCGGTGACGCCCTCGCCCACCGATTCCACGATGCCCGCCGCCTCGTGTCCGAGCAGGAACGGGAATTCGTCGTTGATGCCGCCCTCGCGGTAATGCAGATCGGTGTGGCAGACCCCGCAGGCCTGCACCTGCACCACGGCTTCCCCCGGACCCGGGTCCGGGATCACGATATCGGTGACTTCCACGGGAGCGTTCTTGGAGCGTGCGATGACGCCGCGCACGATTTGGGACAACGAATTTCCTTCCTGGCCGACCGCAATGCCCTCGACTATGGCATCCGACTCCGCCCACGTCATCTATTACCTTCGGTCACAGGGAACGAATCCGCTTGTGGCCTATCACAAGAGGGCTTGCGCGGCGGACTCGGCAATGGTCGTGGCGACCAGGCTCAGCGCGGGCGAATCCAGCTTCCACTGCTGCCAGTAGAGGGGGACGTCGATGAAAACCTTCTCGTCCAAGGGGACCAGATTGTCCTCGGGGCGAATCATAGCGTCCGGGATCATGCCCCAGCCCATGCCCACGCGGACCGCGTCATTGAATCCGGCCGAGGACGGAATGTAGTGGCGCGGGGGATCCACCGGCTTGCGGGTGTAGTGGCGCATGAGGCGAAACTGCAGGTCATCCTTGCGATCGAAGAGGACGACCGGCGCGTGCGCGAAGGATTTCGCGTTCGCGCCATCGGGAAACCAGGTGCGCGCGAATTCCGGTGCGGCCATGGGACGATAGCGCATCGCGCCCAGGCGGCGCACCGTGCAGCCCTGGACCGGGGCCGCGGTGGAGGTGATGGCGGCCATGACGGTGCCGTCGCGCAGCAGGCGGGTGGTGTGCTCCTCGTCCTCGCGGTGGACCTCGAAGCAGACGCCGCCGGCGGCGCGGCCGAGGGCGTCGATGACCCAGGTCTGCAGTGAATCGGCATTGACGGCAATGGGAATCACGACCGGGCGATCGGTGGGCTGATGCACGTCGCCGAGTTCGCGGGCGGTGTCGCTGGTGAGCAGCTGAATCTGGCGGGCCAGGCGCAGCACGGTGAGGCCCGATTCGGTGGGCTGCACCGGTTTGGTGCGCTGCACCAGGATCCGGCCCGCGGCATCCTCGAGCGCCTTGATGCGCTGGCTGATTGCCGAGGGAGTCACGCTGAGCTTGCGGGCGGCCGCGTCGAACGTACCCTCGCTGATGACGGCGTCGAGGGCGCGGAGTTGGTCGAGCTGCAGGTCCATATTAAGAAATCGTAATGGTGCCTCAGAATCTTTAGCTGGCCTGGTCCTGGACGGTTGTCCTAACTTCGGACGGGTGAACGCATCATCGGCGGCCCTGGCGGCCATCTCAGGACTCGGTTTCGGACTCTCCCTCATCGTGGCGATCGGCGCGCAGAACGCCTTCGTGCTGCGTCAGGGGATACGAGGTGAGCACGTCCTGCCGGTGGTCGCGGTATGCATCGCCTCCGATGTGATCCTGATGACGCTGGGTGTCGCGGGCTTCGGCGCGATCGTCGGCTCCGCCCCGATGATCATGACGATCGCCAAGTACGCGGGCGCGGCCTTCCTCCTCGGCTACGCCTTCCTCGCCGCCAAGCGCGCCTTCTCCGCCTCCGGCCTCGCCGCGGGCGGCGGCGCCCCCATCGCCCTGGGCGCGGCCATCGCCACCTGCCTGGCCGTCACCTGGCTCAACCCCCACGCCTACCTCGACACGGTCGTCCTCCTCGGCTCCTTTGCCAACACCTACGCCACCCCCGACCGCTGGTTCCTCACCGCCGGAGCCATCGCCGGCAGCCTGATCTGGTTCCTCTCCCTAGGCTTCGGCGCCCGCCTCCTCGCCCCCATCTTCGCCAAGCCGAAGGCCTGGAAGATCTTGGATTCCGTTATCGCACTGGTGATGACAGCACTAGCAGTCGGTTTGCTGGCCAGCTAGCTACGGCTGTTGCTGAACATCGCCGACCGTCCGGCGGTTCTGACCAAACGATGAAGCCGCCACGACTTCGATAGCGACCCATCATGACTCGGTGATTCACTCGGCGAAGGACTTCCATTTCGCTAGGAGTGACTCATGTTTCCCCCTTCTGACCGGTAGCGCTCGAGGATGACGCTAGGTTCCGGTCGTGACTTCCAGTTCCAGCTTCCGTTGCTCCTGCTGCGCGCAACCGCACGATGGCCCACCGCTCAGCTATGCGGCTCCCGCGCCCGTGTACTGGCACGCCGGCCTCGAGCATCAGCCGGGCAATATGCTCGAGGGTGAGCGGTGCGTTATTGGCGGAACGCATTTCTTCATCCGTGCACGCTTGGTTCTGCCGATCGTGGAGACGGGTGACGAGTTCGAGTGGGGTGTCTGGGTATCGGTCAGCGAGCAGAGCTTCGGTCGAATGTCACAGCTGTGGGACAAGCCGGAGCGAGTCGAAGAGCCACCGTATTTCGGATGGCTGGCCACCGAGCTGACCCCCTACGAACCGACGACACTGAACCTGAAAACCAACCTGCACACCCAACCCGTCGGCATCAGACCACTGGTCGAACTGGAACCGACCAACCACCCCTTGGCGATCGAACAATGCCTCGGCATCACCCTCTCCACCATCCAATCGATCGCCGAACGCCTCCTCCACCCGCCCATCCAATAGGCATGTCGTTGGCGAATGCTCAATGGGGGTAGCCGATTTCGACCATGTCCGGTCCCAGCGCGAGGAGGTCGACGTCGGGATCGAGTGCAGCTACGACCGCGACGAGCATGCATTTCAGCAGGTAAACGTCGAGAAGGGGTCTGCTGAAATGCATGCTCGTGGGGTGCGTACGGGGTGAGTGTCGCTGGCGGGGGTCAGTGCCTGCGGCTGAAGAAATCTGTGGCGGTGTACTCGGTGCTTGGCAAGTCGTTCAGGGCGGTTGCCAGCGTCAGCAGGGCAGGGGAAGTGGACCCATGGCTGCCTGCGGAAGTTTGGTGTCTCCATGCCGACGCCGTCCACCTGGCGCGTACACGCGACACCACCGCATCCTATGCGGATAGCGATACGTCTCCGCAACCGGCGAGATCTGAACTGGCACCGGCGGTAGTGTCGGCGGCATGCGGATTCGTCGTTCGGTTGCGAGCTTCAACAAGTACGTCACCAACCGCATACAGGGGCTCTGGGCGTGGTTGGTGCCGCCGTGGGCGGTGGTGCATCACACGGGTCGGTTGTCGAAGCGGGCGTTCGAGACGCCGGTTGTGGGGTTCAATACTCCGGAGGGGTTCGCGATTCCGATTCTCTATGGGCCGCAGAGCCATTGGGTCAAGAATCTGCTGGCCGCGGGTGGGGGTGAGATCCAGCGGGGCGGCAGGCGTTACAAGCTGGTCGATCCGCGGGTCGTCCCGGCATCGGAGATCACCGCGAAGGGGATCGCGGGCCTGTACACCCGGGCCGGAGACTCGACGCTGGTCGCCACGCTCGGCGAGCGCGTGTAGGGCACACAGTGGGGTCAGGAGCCGTATTGCCAGGCTCCGATGTAGTTGCTGCCGTTGGAGCCCGAGGTGGGCAGGCAGTAGACGGCTCGGCCGGTGGTGGATTTGGCTATGACGTCCTTTTTGAGGTTGCAGATGGAGCCGGGGTCGTGGGTGCCGGTGGTCAGGGTGCCGGGGCTGTCCCAAATGTAGGTGGGGGTGGTGGATCCGGCTTTGCGGGTGCAGACCAGTTGGGTGCCGGTGGGAGAGTAGGCGAAGGTTCCGGCCTCGGCGGTGTTGCAGGGCAGGCCGACCGAGGGGCGGCTGACGGGGAGCCAGCGGGTGTGGGAGTCCGCGGCCACGTCGCAGGTGAGGACCGTGCCGTCGGGGGTGACGGTGGTCTGGCCGGGCTGGTCGCAGGCGGCTTGGGCGGCAATCGACGTGGTGGTCGTGGTGGTCGAGCTCGAACTGGCCGAAGTGGTGGTGTCGGAGGTGGAGCCCGAGTCGGAGGAGTTCGGTGTGGTGGTGACGTGCGCCGAGCTCGGGGGCGGGGTCAGGACGACGCGCGGCGTGGTGGGGCCGGTGGCGTTGGGGGCGGCATTCCAACCGCCGTGACCGGAGACGAGCAGGAATCCGATGGCCAGCACCGCGACGACAATGGTCGCGCTCAGCCCGATAATGGCGTATTTGCTGGCCTGCGAGCCTTTTCGGCCGCCACCGTATTCCGGCTCGTCGTCGCGGATGGCCTCGAACACCTCGGTGTCCTGCGTCCACAGCCGATCGTTCGGTCGATAGCCCGGAGGTATCGAATTCCCGTTCATCCCAATAGCTCTCGTTCGGTGGTCCCGCTGTGATCACCGGGCTATCGGAGAATAAACGTGGATGCCGCCCCGCGGTAGCCGAAGTTTCAGCGGCGGATGTCGGATAGCCGAACCGGCTTGCCCTGATGCCGCGACAATTCGCAGGCTTCGGCGATGTAGAAGGCCTCGAGGGCATCGGCGGGCGGGCACGGATTGGCCGTCCGACCGGTGATGACACCCAGGAAGGTGACGAGTTCTTCGGTGTAAGCCCCGTGGAAGCGATCCATGAATCCGGGGTAGGCGGGCAGCGCCGAGGGCGGATAGCCGGGCTCGACCGAATGCAGCGGGGCCCGCTCGTCCAATCCGACGATCGCGTTGCCGGTGGAGCCCAACACCTCCAGCCGCACGTCATAGCCCGCGCCGTTGTAGCGGGTCAGCGAAACCGTGGCCAGACAGCCGTCGTCCATTCGCAGCACGACCGCGGCGGTATCCACATCCCCCGCGTCGGCGAAGAACTGCTCACCGCGATTGGCCCCGGTCGCGTACACCTCGACCACCTCCCGCCCGGTGACCCACCGAATAATGTCGAAATCGTGCACACCGCAATCCCGAAACAGCCCACCCGAGCGCGGAATGTATTCGGCGGGCGGCGGCGCGGGGTCGAGCGTGGTGGCGCGCAGCGTGTGAATCCAGCCCAGATCACCGGCCGCGATGGCGGCCCGCGCCGCGCGATACCCGGCGTCGAACCGCCGCTGGAACCCGATCTGCACCGGCACATTCGACCGCTCGACATGCTGAACCACCCGCAGCGTCCCGGAAATGTCGGCGGCGATCGGCTTCTCGCAGAACACCGGGATGCCCCGATCCACGGCCGCGGTGATCAGCGCCGGATGCGAATCGGTGGCGGTGGTGATGACCAGCCCGTCGATATCGGCCGCGAACACCGCGTCGATATCGGCCGCGAACTCCACCTCCAGCTTGTCGGCGGCGGCGCGGGCGCGCTCGGTGTCGGCGTCGGTGACGATGACCCGGCCCACGCCGGGTAGCGATTTCAACGTTTCGGCGTGGGAGGTACCGATGCGGCCGGTACCGGCCAGACCGAGGGTGACCGGGGCGGCCGAGGTCGAGGACATGATGGCTCCTGTCAGTCGCGGGGTGGGGCGGTGGTCGAGCGGACGACCAGAGACGGCTCCAGACGTTTGCGCAGCGGATCGGCGCGCTCCGCGCGCAGCCGTTCGTTGAGCGCCTCGACGGCCAAGCCGCCGATGCGTTTGCGCGGTTGATCGATGGTGGTGAGGGCGACGTGCCGCAGCGCCGCCAGCGAGGTGTTGTCGTAGCCGACGACCGAGACATCGTCCGGCACCCGCAAACCCGCCTCCTCGAGCGCGGCCATCGCGCCCACGGCATTGAAATCGTTGCCGCACACGAGTGCGGTGGGAAAGCTGCTGGGGGAGAAGATGTTCAGCAGTTTGCGCACGGCCGCCGCGCCCGCCTCGTCGGTGTGCTCGCTGGGAATCACCATGGGCTCGAGGCCATATCGGGTCATGGCGGCGGTGTAGCCCTTGCGGCGCGGCGGCGCCGCGAAGGCCGCGCCGCCGTCCAGGTGCACGATGCGCCGATGCCCCAGGGCCACAAGGTGATCCACGGCCAACGCCGCGCCCAGCTCGCCATCGTCATTGACGGTGTCGACCGCCGGGCTGGTGGAGGTTCGCGAGACCAGCACGATCGGGCACCGGCTGGCGGCGTCGCGAATCGCGGCGGCGGGCAGCACCGGTGAGAGCAGGATGATCCCACCGGGCCGGAACGCCAGCAGGCTTTCCAGCGCCGTGCGTTCCCTTGTGGCACTGCGGCGTCCGGTATTGAGGATGAGTTCCAGCCCCGCCTCCTGCGCCGCCTCGTCCATGCCTTCGACGACATCGGCGAAGAAGGGATTGCGCAGGTCCGACACCATGACCCCGACAATGTTGGAGGTACGGCTGGCCAGCGAGCGGGCCATGGCGTGCGGCTGATACCCGAGTTCGGCGGCCGCGGCCAATACCGCGCGTCGCCGATGCTCGCTCACCTTGGGCGAATTGCGCATGACCAGCGAGACCAGGGCCCGGGAGACGCCCGCCCGAGCGGCGACATCCTCCATGGTCGGTCGGGTCATGCTCGCCTCCGCGCGGCTGTCGGGGTGGTCGGATCGGTGTGTGTCGCACGCTACAGCGTTGCCATGGCGCGAGGCAATAGAGCGCTCTAATCGGATATTCGGGGCACAACTTCGGTGCTCATTTGCGCTGGAAGGCCGTGTTTTCCGTGAATACACAGCACTTTTCAGCGCATGTTGGACTCTTGACACCGGAGTGAGCCAGGTTACATTGTTGGAGCGCTCCAATGACGGGCGCCTCGCAAGAGGGCAAACGACGGGTCTGGGAAGTGCCGATGACCGAACAGCTCCATTCACTGCGTATCGCTGCCGCGCCGATCTCCTGGGGAGTCTGCGAAGTCCCCGGGTGGGGACACGTGCTCGAGCCGACCACGGTCCTGGCCGAGATGGCGGGTCTCGGCATCACGGCCACCGAATTCGGACCGCCGGGGTATCTACCCGAGGACCCGGTCGAACTACGAAAAGCGCTGAGCGCCTACGGGATCGATCCGATCGGCGGTTTCCTCGCCCTGGCGCTGCACCGTGCGCCGAGCACCGCGCTGGCCGCGGCCCGCACCGCCGCCGCGCTGTTCGCCGCCGCCGGTGCCGAGATCCTCGTGCTGGCCGCCGCGACCGGACACGACGGTTACGACACCCGCACCCCGCTCACCGATCACGAGTGGCGAACCCTGGTGGACACCGCCGCCTCGGTCGGCGATATCGCCGCCGAACACGGTCTGCGCGTTGCCCTGCACCCGCACGTGGGCACCCACGTCGAGACGGCCGCGGAGGTGGACCGCTTCCTCGCCGACTCCGATCTGGACCTTTGCCTGGACACCGGGCACCTGCTGATCGGCGGCACCGACCCCGTCGAGCTGGCCCGCCGCCACGCCGACCGCATCGGACACATCCATCTCAAGGACGTCCGCGCGGCCTTGGCCGCCGAAGTGCGCAGCGGCGCTGTCGAATACAGCGAGGCCGTGCGCCGCGGCATCTACGTCCCCCTCGGTGCGGGCGATGTCGATATCGCCGCGCTGGTCCGGGAGGCGCACGCGGGCGGCTACCGCGGCTGGTACGTCATCGAGCAGGACACCGCGCTGGCCCCCGGCGATTCCGCCGAGATTCCCACCGCGAACGCTCGAGAAAGTCTGCGACACCTGGCCGAGATCGACGCCGGTCTCGCCTCGGCTCGGATTTAGTGGGGAGGTGAAGACGACGATGTCCGCGAATCCCCACGCGCGCCGCCCCCGGTGGCTGCGCTTCGCGCCCTGGCTGGCCGCGGCGGCCGTACTGTCCGCCTGTAGCGGCCCGGGTGCCGACGTCACCGGACCCAGCCAGGCCCCGGCCGCGGTCGGGACCCTGAAATCCGTGGCCGTGGTGACCCACGGTTCTCCCGGTGACGCCTTCTGGAATGTGGTCAAGAACGGTGCGGAGGCCGCCGGGAAGGATCTCGGCGTCCGGGTCGAGTACAACTCCTCGGGCGATCCGACCCAGCAGGCCAAGCTCATCGACAATGCCGTGGCCCAGGGCGTCGACGGGCTGGTGGTGTCCATGGCCAATCCGGACGCCTTGAAGCCGTCGGTCGAAAAGGCCGTCGCCGCGGGCATTCCCGTGGTGACCATCAACTCCGGCGAGGCCGAATCCGTCCAGTTCGGAGCCATCGGCCATGTCGGCCAGAGTGAGCGCATGGCCGGTGAATCCGCCGGTAAGCGCCTCGCCGACGCCGGAAAACACAAGATGCTGTGCGTGATTCACGAGGCCGGAAACGTTGGCGCGAACGAGCGTTGCGCCGGTGCCACCCAGGGCTTCGGCACCGCGACCACCCTGCAGGTCGATATCAACAATCCGACCGATGTGCAGTCCCGCATCAAGGGCGCGCTCGAGGCCGATCGGTCCATCGACGCCGTGCTCACCCTGAATTCGCAGATCGCCGCCCGCGCGGTGGACGCGGTGAAGGAGTCCACCTCGCAGGCCACCGTGGCCACCTTCGACCTGAATTCCGATGTGGTGAACGCGATTCGAGCCGGATCGCTGTTGTTCGCGGTGGATCAGCAGCAGTACGAGCAGGGGTATCTGCCGGTGGTCATGTTGAAGCTCTACAAGTCGAACCTGAACACCGTGGGCGGCGGCCATCCGGTGCAGACCGGTCCGGCGTTCGTGGACAAGTCCAATGTGGAAGCCATTGCCGCGCTGGTCGGCCAGGGCACACGGTGAGCGGCCGGGAGTGAATGACATGACTGCTACGACAACGACATCCGAGACGACACCCGCCCCGACGCCGCCGGACCGGCTGGCCATTCTGAACCGGCTGGTGGCCCGCCCCGAGGTGGGCGCGCTGCTGGGCGCGGTGGTGGTGTTCCTCTTCTTCACCGTCATCACCTCGAAATTCGTGAAGCCACTGGGCATTTCGACCTGGCTGGACGACGCCTCGACGCTGGGCATCATGGCGGTGGCCGTGGCGCTGCTCATGATCGGCGGCGAATTCGACCTGTCCACCGGCGTCATGACCGCCTCGACGGCGCTGATCACCGGCCTGCTCGCGGTGCACGCGGGCTCGAATGTGTGGCTGGGACTTGCGGTTTCGCTGGTCTTCGCGCTCACCGTCGGCGCGCTCAACGGCTGGGTGGTGATGCGGACCGGGCTGCCGAGTTTCATCGTCACCCTGGGCACCTTCCTGGCGTTGCAGGGCTTGAATCTCGGTGTGACCCGGTGGGCAACCGGCACCGTGCAGGTGTCGGGCGTGCGTAGCGCTTCGGGGTATCAGTCCGCCGGTTGGGTTTTCGCCTCCACCACCAAGATCGGCGGCGCGAGCATTCAGGCGTCGGTGGTGTGGTGGATCGTGGTGACCGCCATTGCGGCAATCGTGTTGGTGCGCACCAGGTTCGGCAACTGGATCTTCGCGGTCGGCGGCTCACTGCCGACGGCCCGGGCGGTGGGCGTGCCCGCCACCCGCACCAAGATCCTGCTGTTCATGACGACGGCCTTCGCGGGCTGGATCGTGGGCGCGTGCAATCTGTTGCGCTTCGCCAGCGTGCAGGCCAATCAGGGTGTGGGACTGGAGTTCCAGTACATCATCGCGGCGGTGATCGGCGGCTGTCTGCTCACCGGTGGCTTCGGCTCGGTGGTGGGCGCGGCCATCGGCGCGCTCATCTTCGGCATGGCGCGGCAGGGAATCGTGTTGGCGGGCTGGAACAGTGACTGGTTCATGCTGTTCCTGGGCGTGCTGCTGTTCTCGGCCGTGCTGGTCAACAACGCATTCAAGAAGCGGGCGGAAAGGGTACGCCGATGACCGAGCAGACGAAGCAGGCGGCACAGCCGTTGATCGAAACGATCGGCATCGGAAAGAGTTACGGCGGCGTGGTGGCGCTGCGAGACGTGTCGACGGTGGTGAATCCGGGCGAGGTTACCTGCGTCCTGGGCGACAATGGCGCGGGCAAATCGACGCTGATCAAAATCCTGGCGGGCGTGCATCAACACGACAGCGGAGAGCTGCGCATCGAGGGTGAATCGCGCCGATTGGCCTCCCCGCGTGAGGCTTTGGACCTGGGCATCGCCACGGTGTACCAGGACCTCGCCGTCGTGCCGCTGATGAGTGTGTGGCGCAATTTCGTGCTCGGCTCCGAACCCACCAGGAACTACGGCCCGATCAAGCTGCTGGACCGCAAACAGGCCCAGGACATCACCCGAAAAGGGCTGGTGGACATGGGCATCGACATCGCCGACCTGGAACAGCCGGTGGGCACGCTCTCCGGCGGCCAACGCCAATGCGTGGCCATCGCCCGGGCGGTCCACTACGGAGCCAAGGTGCTCATCCTCGACGAGCCGACCGCGGCCCTGGGCGTGAAGCAGGCCGGTGTGGTGCTCCGCTATGTGGTCCAGGCCCGCGATCGCGGCCTGGGCGTCGTACTGATCACCCACAACCCCCACCACGCCTACCCCGTCGGCGACCGCTTCCTCCTCCTCAAGCGCGGAGCCATGCTCGGCAGCTACGAGAAGTCCCAGATCGACCTCACCGAACTGACCCGCCAAATGTCCGGCGGCGCGGAACTCGAGGCGCTGCAACACGAGCTGGAACGGGTTGTGTCGTAAATGAATTCGTTGGAGGTGTTGACGATCGGCCGGGTCGGGGTGGATCTGTATCCCGAGCAGAGCGGGGTGTCGCTCGCCGAGGTGCGCACGTTCGCGAAATCCCTTGGCGGGACGGCGACCAATGTGGCGGTGGCGGCGGCGCGGCTGGGGCGCCGCGCCGCGGTGCTCACCAAGGTGGGGCCGGACGGGTTCGGGGACTTCGTGCGGGAGGCATTGGAGGGGTTCGGGGTTTCGGCGCGGTACGTGGGTACGGCGGCTCAGTTGCAGACGCCGGTGGTGTTCTGTGAATTGAAGCCACCCGCGGATCCGCCGTTGCTGTTCTACCGGCTGCCCATCGCACCCGATCTCACGCTGACCGAGGACGAAACACCCTGGGATGTGGTGGATTCCGTGCCGCTGCTGTGGGTGACCGGGACCGGTGTCAGCGCCGAGCCCGGTCGCTCCACCCAGCGGGCGATTCTGGAACGCCGGGCCCGGCGCGGGCACACCGTGCTGGATCTGGACTACCGGCCCATGTTCTGGCCCGATGTGGAGACCGCGCGCACCGAGATCGGCTGGATGGTCGATCACGTGAACGTGGTGGTGGGCAATCGCACGGAGGTGCAGGTGGCCGTCGGCACCGCCGATCCGGACGAGGCCGCGGACCGCCTGCTGGCTCGCGGCGTCCGGCTGGCCGTGGTCAAGCGCGGCGCGGAGGGCGTGCTCATCGCCACCGAATCCGAGCGCTGGACCGTGCCGCCCTGCCCGGTCGAGGTGGTATGCGGCCTCGGCGCGGGCGACGGTTTCGGCGGCGCGCTCATTCACGGGCTGCTGTCCGGCTGGGACCCGCACCGGCTGGCCAGCTACGCCAATGCCGCCGGGGCGCTGGTGGCCTCGCGGCTGGCCTGCGCCGACGCCATGCCGACCGATGCCGAGATCGAGGAGATGCTGTGCAGCTGACCGACGCGCGCTGGTACGACCTGCTACACACCCGCGCCACCGACCCCGAGGCCGTGCGGCGTGCCTACGCCGACCGGCGTCGACGGCCGAACCTGTTGTCGGACAAGGGAACACTGTTCCTGGTGGCCGCCGACCACCCGGCCCGCGGAGCGCTCGGGGTCGGCGCGGACCGCACCGCCATGGCCGACCGGCGCACCCTGCTGGAACGCCTGCTCATCGCCCTGGCCAATCCGGCCGTCGACGGGGTGCTCGGCTCCCCGGACATCGTCGAGGAACTGCTGCTCCTCGACGCCGTCCACGACAAGATCGTCATCGGCTCCATGAACCGCGGCGGCCTGGCCGGCGCCGACTGGGAGATCGACGACCGCTTCACCGGCTACGACGCCGAATCCCTGGTCAAATACCGCCTCGACGGCGGCAAAATGCTACTCCGCCTGGTGGATTCGGACCCCGGCACCATCCCCACCCTGGAAGCCTGCGCCCGCGCGGTCTCCGAACTCGCCGAACACGGCCTCATGGCCATGGTCGAGCCCCTGCCCTACGCCCGCGACACCACCGGCCAACTGATCATGCACAAGGACGCCGCCTCCCTCCAACGAGCCATCACCGTGGCCTCCGGCCTCGGCGTCACCTCCGCCTACACCTGGCTGAAAATCCCGGCCCCGGAGGATGTCTCGGTGCTCGACGCCACCACCCTCCCGGTCCTCATCCTCGGCGGCGCACCCTCCGGCGACCCCGACGCCGACCTAACCTCCTGGGGCGGAGCCCTCCGCCACGACGTGGCCCGCGGTCTGGTGGTCGGCCGCAGCCTTCTCTACCCACCCGACGGCGATGTCGCGGGCGCGGTTCAGGCAGCGGCACGGGTATTGGAGGCGGCGCGATGAAGGATCTGCATCGACCGGCTGGGACCCTGGCGGATTCGCGTGATCCGGTGCTGTTGACACCCGAGGAGGCCGGGTGGAACTACACGGGCCTGCGGGTGTTGCGGCTCGACGCGGGGGAGCGGCGGGTCCTGGAAACCGGGGAATTCGAGGCGTTCGTGCTGCCCCTGGCCGGGGCTTGCACCGTGCGGGTCGATGGGTTGGTGTTCGAACTTGCAGGCAGGGACTCGGTTTTCACGCGGGTCACCGATTTCGCCTATGTGCCGCGCGATGCCGAGGTCGAGTTGTTCAGCGCGGGCGGCATCGACCTCGCATTGCCTATGGCGCGGTGCGTCAATCGGCTGGAACCGAAATATGGCCCCGCCGACGAGGTTCCGGTGGAAGTGCGCGGGGCCGGGCGGGCCACGCGGCAGGTGACCAACTTCGGTACGCCCGGGGTGTGGGAGCACGCGGACAAGCTCAATGCGTGCGAACTCATTACGCCGGACGGGAATTGGTCCTCCTATCCGCCGCACAAGCATGACGAGGCGTCCGAGTGCGAGGTCGTGAACGAGGAGATCTACTACTTCCGGATCGCCGGGCGGGACGGAATCACGCCGGACCGTGCGGGATTCGGGATGCACCGCACCTATACCGCCGACGGCTCGCTCGATGAGAATGTCGCGGTTCGCGACGGCGACGTCTTCCTGGTGCCGCACGGGTATCACGGGCCCTGTATCGCCGCGCCCGGCTACCCCATGTACTACCTGAACGTCTTGGCCGGTCCCGCGCCGGAGCGATCGATGGCCTTCTGCGACGACCCCGCGCACGCCTGGGTGCGGGCGGGGTGGGCGGACGAGCCCTTGGATCCGCGGTGCCCGGTCACCTCCCACGAAGGACGGCTCGTATGAAGCTCACGACCGCGCAAGCGCTGGTGTCCTGGCTGATCGCGCAGCGGGCGGAAACCCTCGACGGCCGCGAAGTCCCCTTGTTCCCAGCGGTTTTCGGCATCTTCGGGCACGGCAATGTGCTCGGCCTCGGCACCGCCCTGTCCGAGCGTCGCGCCGAGATTCCCGTCTGGCGCGGGCACACCGAGGAGGGCATGGCCCTCGCGGCGGTCGGTCTGGCCAAGGCCACCCAGCGGCGACAGGTCGGCATCGCGACCTCCTCGATCGGACCGGGCGCGTTGAACATGGTGACGGCCGCCGGTGTCGCGCACGCGAATCGGCTGCCGCTGCTGCTGTTGCCCGGCGACACCTTCGTCAGCCGCGCACCCGATCCAGTGCTGCAACAGGTCGAGCACTTCGACGATCCGACGCGCACCGTGAACGACGCCTTCCGTGCGGTGAGCCGGTATTTCGACCGCATCACCCGACCCGAGCAACTCATCGCGACCCTGCCGCAGGTCGTGCGCGTGCTGACCGATCCCGCCGACGCCGGGCCCGTGGTGCTCGCCCTGCCGCAGGATGTGCAGGCCGAGACCTACGACTTCCCCGACGCCCTGTTCGAACCAGTGGTGCACCGCGTCCCCCGCCCGCGACCCGATCAGCGCATCCTCGCCGAGGCCGCCCAGGTGCTGCGCGACGCCGAACGTCCACTGCTCGTGCTCGGCGGCGGAGTCCGCTACTCCGGCGCGGGTGACAGCGCCCTGGAATTCGCCGTGCGTCACGGCATCCCGGTCACCGAAACGACCGCGGGCCGCACCCTCATCCCGCACGACCACGCGCTGTACGCGGGCCCGCTCGGCATCACCGGCGCGGCCTCGGCCAACACCCTGGCCGCCGAGGCCGACGTGGTCCTCGCCGTCGGCACCCGCCTGCAAGACTTCACCACCGCGTCCTGGACGGTCTTCGCCCCGGAAGTCCGTATCGTCCATATCAATACGGCCCGCTTCGACGCGGTCAAACACGGCGCACTCGCCGTCGTCGGCGATGCCGATGCGACCCTGCGCGACCTCGAACCCGAACTAGGGGACTGGCTGGCCGATTCCGACTGGACGGCCCGCGCCACCGCGGTCCGCACCGAGTGGGACGCCCACATCGACAAACTCCGCGCCCCCGCACCCGGTCAGCCCAGCTATGCCCAGATCGTCGGCGTCGTCAACGAGCTCAGCGGCCCCGCCGATTACGTCATGACCGCCTCCGGCGGCCTGCCCGGCGAACTCGTCGGCGGTTGGCGCGCCCACGGCGGCGCACCCACCATGGACGTCGAATACGGCTTCTCCTGCATGGGTTACGAACTCGCCGGAGCCTGGGGAGCCGCCATGGCCCACCCCCGCGGCCTGGTCACCACCCTGCTCGGCGACGGCTCGTACCTCATGCTCAATTCCGAACTGTTCTCCGCCGCCTTCGCCGGGCACCCCTTCGTCGCCGTGGTGTGCGACAACGACGGCTACGCGGTCATCGCCCGCCTGCAGGAGGGCCAGGGCGCGGACCCGTTCAACAACTTCTACGCCGACTGCCGCACCAATCACGCCGACCCGCCCCGCGTCGACTTCGCCGCCCACGCCCGGTCGCTGGGCTGCTCGGTGTTCACCGCGGGCGAACTCGCCGAATTCCGCGACGCCTACGCCCGCGCCCGCACCGCCGCCACCGCCGAACAGCGCCCCGCCGTGGTGGTCGTGGGCACCCGCCCGTCGACCTGGACCGAGGCCGGGGCCTGGTGGGAAGTGGGTGTGCCGCAATACCTCTCGGGCCGCGCCGACTACGACCGCAGCAAACCCCGGCAGCTGCGCTACACCCGACCGAGTTGATCGCTCCCAGGTTGCGGTGGTGATCGTAAATCCGGGCATACCGCCGTCCGGGTGACCCGAGCTCCCAATTTGTGGCAGACTCGGCGCAAACACAAGGCGGCCGATCGATGGCGGTATTCATTGATCGGTGCGGTGAATGAGCAGCGGCGGGCACAGTTGGACAGTGCCCGTTCGGAAATCGGGCACGGGAGTTTGAAGGTCGCAATGGATCTCAGCGCCATCGAGCGTCAGGTGGCCGCGGAGCGCGGGGCCGCGCGGGACCGTACGCCCGAAGCGGAGCTCGCCCTGGCGACCTCGCTGTGCGAACTGGCCCGCGCCCTCATGGCCACCAAATCCGATCCGGCACAGCGCGATCGATCACCCTCGGCGCTCGAACCCGCGCAGGAGGCCGTGCTCATCCGGCTGCGTTGGCTCACCGCCGGACACGTCACCGCGCCGTTCGCGGCCGAGGTGACCGAGGCGCTGCGGCTTTTCGAGCAGGCCGCCCGCACCATCGGGCACCGCGAGCTGGCGACCTCCACGATCCGCAATGCCTGTCAGGCGTATCGGCATGTGGCGCAGAACTATCCGCTGGCCGCGGGCGCGTCGGCCGACGCGCTGTCCAAGTGCAGCGTGTGGCTGTGCCGCCTGGATCCCAAGGCCGCCGTCGCGGCGGGTGAGGACGCCGTGCGCATTCGCGCCGGACTCTTCGCCGCCGACCCGGACCAGGCCAACCGCTACCTCGCCTCCCTGAACACGCTGCTGCGGACCCTGATGGTGGGCCGTCAGCGCAAGCAGGCGCTGGCCATGTACCGCGAATGCTATGCCAGCGTCACCTCCCCGGCCATGACGCAGCGCCTGCGCGAAATCCGGGTCGAGGACATCGGATTCACCAGCAAGACCGTCACCGCGCTGCGGAAGCTGGAATGCGCGACCCTCGAGCGCGCGGGCTATCTGACCCAGCAGCAGATCCTCTATCAGACGGCCGGTGACCTGGCGACGATCGAGGAGATCAACTGGCAGCTGGCCCTGGTCGGCCTCAAACCGATCGCCGCGGGCGCGCTGCCGGATCAGCCGTCGAAGCCGGTGGAGATCAACACCTCCTTCGGCGCGTTGGCGGTGCGCTGCTCCTCCCGCAATGGCGTCACCCTGGTCCGCGCCGCCATCCTGGCCGCCTACACCGCCGACGGCGCGGAACCGGTGCCGAGCTCGGCCTATCTCGGTGTCTCCGAAAAGCATTGGAGCACACCCGAACCCGAGGCCAATACCGCCGAGCGGCTCGGCGAGGACGTGGTCCTCATCGAGAAGATCTCCGAACACTGGGTCTCGGTGAAGAGCCTGAACTGGGAGGTTGCCCCGGTCGGCCGCCACCCCCTGGCCCTGCGCCTGTCCCAGGAATGGCCGGTGGTCAGCGTCACCACCACCGAGAACATGTCCTACGAACTGTGCTGGTACGAGGGCGGCGCGGCCACCCAGTACGCCGCCCTGGGCCTCCCCGCCGCCCAGATTCCCCTCGAAAAGCCCCTGGCACCCCTCGATTTCAAGGCCCTCTCCGACTACGGCGCGGACTACGCCTCCGAAACCCAGGTCCGCTCCGCCTTCGGCAACACCACCATGTTCACCAAACTCACCTGCCTCCCCGGCAGCGGCATCCGCCAGGCCGCCGAAGCGGGCCCCTTGGCCGCCCACGGCTCCAACATTCTCTATTTCCGCAATCCGGAGAAGTAGCGGACATTCAGTCCTGATTTCGGTAACAGTGATTCGGGTCACTCATGCCCGCTACCCTGTTTTCACCCGGTTGCTCGTGCGATTGACGCGAAGGGTAGTCGAGGGCGCACGAAATGCCGTGGAGAGAAAGGCGTCTCGACATGAGTAGCACTCCGACCGCGGCCAGGCCCGCCGCGGAATTTCCCCCGCCGACCTTGCTCACCGGGTTGTGGCAGCGCAAGCTGCCGCACTATCCGGAGACCCCGGCACGCTCCTGGTATCTGTTCCTCGTTGTCGTCGTGTCGATCGCGTTGTACTACCAGCTGTTCGTGTCGGGGGCGGTGGGCAATCAGCTGATCGCCTACTTCCACCTGACCTTCCGCTGGTTCGTCATGATCTTCATCATCGGCGCGGCCTTCGGGGCGGTGGCCTCGGTGATCACCGGCGCGCTGGATCGGTGGGGGCGGGCGAACATCGTCGCGTACGGGACGGTTATCACCTCGCTGCTCACCCTGTTCGCGCAACCGCAGTGCACGTCGAAAGCGGCGTTCCTGGCGGTGTACTGCGCGATCAGCATTGTCGAGGGCGCGGTGCTGGTGGCGACACCGGCGCTGGTGCGCGACTTCTCACCGCAGCTGGATCGTGCCTCGGCCATGGGTTTCTGGACCCTCGGGCCGGTGCTCGGCGCGCTGGTCACCACGGAGATCTCCACCCACACCCTGGACGCGCACCCGGACTGGCAGTACCACTACCGGCTCTCGGGCGTGATCTGCACGGTGATCTCGATCGTCGGCCTGATCGGGCTGCGCGAGCTGAGCCCCAAGCTGCGCGATCAGATCATGGTCTCGCTACGCGACAAGGCGCTGATCGAGGCGCGGGCGCGCGGGCTGGATGTGGATGCGCTGGAACGCAACCAGTGGCGGCAGATGATGCACCTCGACATCCTCGGCTCGGCGCTGGCCATCTCGATCTTCCTGGCGTTCTTCTACACCATCGTGTCGTTCCTGCCGGTCTATATGGCGACGAACTTCGGGTTCACCGCCGCGCAGGCCAATGCGTTGGGCAACTGGTACTGGATAGCGAGCGCGATCTCGCTGGTGCTGACCGGGATCGTGTCCGACGCGCTGAAGGTGCGCAAACCGTTCATGGTGTTCGGCGCGGTCATCAGCATCATCGGCGGCTATGTCTTCCTCAGCTACACCGACCATCCCGGCACCGACTACTACACCTTCGCGGTGGTCATGAGCTTCACCGCCGTCGGCAGCGGCATCGCCTACTCCACCTGGATGGCCAGCTTCACCGAGACCGTGGAGAAGCGGAATCCGGCCGCGACGGCCGTCGGGCTCGCGGTGTGGGGTGGCACGCTGCGGACCGTGGTGACGTTCGTGTTGCTGGGACTGCTGTTCGTGGTGACGGCCGCGGGCACGCTGGTGAACTACGGGCCGCGGTTGCAGACCATCAATGCCAAGTACCACAACGAGATTCAGACGATTCAAACCGTCGGCGCGGATACCTTGACGGCGCTGGGCAAGAATCCGAACGACGAGGCGGCGCAGGTCGACGCGCTGGTCAAGCTGACCGGTGAGTCGGCGGCGAATGTGAAGACCACGGTCGAGCTGAACGCCAAGTATCCCGACGAGCTGGCCACCTTGCAGTCGATCGATCAGTCGACGCTGGTGAAACTGCTGACGAATCCGAACGATCAGGCCGCCGCGGCCAACGCGGTCGGGCAGGTCGCGCAGAAGTTCAAGATTCCGCCGGATCAGGCCGTCGCCCGGATCACCGCCGCGGAGAAGGTGCCCGTCGATCAGTTGGCGATCGCCTCCCAGACCGGTCCGGCGCTGACCACCGCGAGCGCGAAGCTCGAGGCCGTGAGCGCCATTCCCGCCGACGATCTGGCCTATCTGTCCGCGCACGGTCAGGAAGTGCAGCAGGCGCAGGCGGATTCGCCCAAGCAGTGGAAGCGCTGGTGGTGGATCTGCCTGATCGCGCAGATCGCCTTCATCCCGTTCGTGTTCATCATGGCCGGACACTGGAGCCCGAAGAAGGCGGCGCAGGAGGCGGCCGAGCACGACGCGGCCGTGCAGCGTGAGCTCGCGAGCATGACGGGCGAGCCGGATCACCCGGATGAAGTACAGTTATTGAAGTGACGAATCCGGTGGCCGCAACCTTCGATCTGCTCGGTGATCGACTGACGCTGACGATCCTGCGGCACGCCTTCGTCGACCACGCGCGCCGGTTCACCCAGTGGGCCGACCGCACCGCAGCGCCGCCCGCCGTGCTCACCGCGCGGCTGGCGGCGCTCGTCGATGCGGGGGTGCTCGAGCGGGTGCCGCGGCCGGGAACGGCGGAACGGTACGAATATCGGCTCACCGAGCTGGGTTTGGCGAGCTGGGAGATCCTGGTCTGCGTCTGGTCGTGGCAGCGGGAGTGGACCGGCGAGTGGGCGCTGCTGCCGGAGTTCACCCATACCGACTGCGGGCATCGCGGGCCGCCGACGGTCATGTGCCGGGCCTGCGGGCGCGATGTCACCACCCACGACACCGAGGTGGAGTTGGATCGGGATGCGTTGTGGCACCTCACTTCCGGGCGGCGACGCTCCGGGCGCGCGGCCGGTCCGGCTCGCGGCGACGCCCGCTTCGACGAGATCATGGAGGCCATCGGCGACCGGTGGAGCGCGGCGGTCACCGGGCTGGCGCTGGCCGGGGTGCGGCGGTTCTCGGATTTCCGCGCGGCACTGAACATGTCGCCGACCACGCTGACCGAGCGGCTGTCGCGGCTGGTCGACGCGGGCATCCTGCAGCGACCGGACGCGGGTGGGCGCGACTACCGATTGACCCCGCGCGGGCGAGCGTTGTTCGGGGTCTTCGCCTTTCTGCTGGCGTGGTCGCGGCGCGCGCATCCGGAGACGCCGGAGTCGGGATTGCTCATCCGGCACAAGGACTGTGGTGCGGTGCTGGTCCCGGCGCTGCGCTGTCGCGGGTGCGAGGCGGTGCTGGCCCGGCGTGATGTCCGCTTCGAGCCGCCGGTCACCGGCCGGGCTCTTGACAGCCTCGACTGAGACGCGTATCACTTCAATAACTGTAGTGATTGATGCCGGGTGCGGCCTGCCCGGTCGCTGGAGGCTTGTCATGCCGCTCAATGAAGAACTCATCGCGCCCGCCGCGCAGGCGCTCACCAATCCCTATCTCGAAGGTCCGTACTCGCCGGTGGCGGAGGAGACGACCGCCACGAATCTGACTGTGCTGCACGGGGAATTGCCCGCCGATCTCGACGGCGTGTACGTGCGCAACGGCCCCAATCCGCAGTTCGCGCCGCTCGGCCGATACCACTGGTTCGACGGCGACGGCATGCTGCACGCGGTTCACTTCGAGGACGGTCGGGCGACCTATCGGAATCGCTTCATCCGCACCGCCGAATTCGAGGCCGAGCACGCGGCGGGAACGGCGTTGTGGCGCGGGGTGATCGAGCCATGGGACGACAATCCGCCCGGCGACCGCCGCGAACGCAATTCCGCCAATACCGATCTCGTGTATCACCACGGCAATCTGCTGGCCCTGTGGTATCGCGCGGGCAAGCCGTACGCGCTGGATCCGATCAGCCTGGAGACGCGGGGCATCGACACCTTCAATGGCACTCTGCGCGGTGAGGTTTCGGCGCACGCGAAGGTGGACGAGCGCACCGAGGAGCTGCTGTTCTTCGACTACGGCATCCACTCGCCGTACCTGCGTTACGGGGTCGCCGATCCGGACGGCACGGTCAAGCATTTCACCGGCGTCGAGCTGCCCGGCCCGCGGCTGCCGCACGATATGGCGATCACCGAGAACTATTCGATTCTCATGGATCTGCCGCTCTACAACGATCCACGCGCGGCGGCCGCCGGACGGTTCAAGATCCACTTCGATCGGAGTCTGCCCAGCCGATTCGCGGTGCTGCCGCGTTATGGCGAAGGGGCGCAGGCGAAGTGGTTCGAGGCCGAGTCGGGCTACATCTACCACACCGTCAACTCCTGGGAGGAAGGCGAGGAGATTGTCCTGGTGGTCTGCCGAGTCTCCGAGCCCAGCCCCGTCTCCGACCGTGCCCATCCGCTCGCTCAGCTGCTGGCCTATCTGCGGCCCGAGGCGAAGCTGCACAAGTACCGCTTCAACCTCCGCACCGGCGTGACGGTCGAGGACGTGATGGACGACGTGAACACCGAATTCCCGGCCATCGACCAAGGCGGCACCGGTCGACGCGGGCGATATTCGTATCAAATGCGGCTGTCGGTGGATCGCACGATGATCTTCGACGCCGTCATCAAGTACGACATCCTCACCGGCGCAAAGGAAACCGCGCCCTTCGGCGACGGCATTTTCGGCAGCGAACTCACCGTCGTGCCGCGCCCCGGCGGCACCGCCGAGGACGACGCCTGGCTCACCATGTTCGCCCACAACAATCACACCGGCCTGGGCGAAGTCTGGATCTACGACGCCGCCGACCTCACCGCCGGTCCGGTCTGCCGTCTCGGGCTGCCGGTCCGCGTCCCCCTAGGTTTCCATGCCACCTGGGTCAGTGGCGATCGAATGAGGGCTGCCGCCCGGCCGGTCTCGTGAAATAGGTTGACCGCGTGACCTTTCCCACATTGAGTGTCAGTCTTCCCTATTGGCAGAACCGCGAATCCCTCGATGCCCTCCAAGTGGCCGAGGCCGCGGACAAACTCGGCTATCACCGCCTGTGGATCGGCGAGATGGCGACCTTCGACGCCTTCGCCCTGGCCACCGCCATCGGGCAGTCGCCGGGCCGAATCCCGTTGTGTATCGGCCCGGTTCCGATCGGTGTCCGCAGCCCGGCGACCATCGCGATGGGAACGGCCTCCGTCGCCGCTCTCACGGGTCGCCCGGTCGATATCGCCCTGGGCACCTCGAGCACCGTTGTCGTCCGCGACTGGCATGGCCGTCGACGGCACCGCACCGCACGACATTTGGACGAGACGACCCGCATCGTCCGCGCGCTGCTGGCCGGTGAGAAGGTCGAATACGACGGCCTGATCGAACGCGTGCGCGGCTTCCGCCTCCGACTACCCGCCCTGCGCGCGACCCTGTCCACCGCGGTGCTCGGAAAGACCGTGGGCAGCGCCGGAATCGAAAGCGTCGGAGCGATTCAGGGCCGAGGCGTTGCCGAGGGCACCGCACCCGACCATGCGACCGCACCGGCGAGCGGTGGCGAAGTCATCGTCGCGGCGTTCGGCGACAAGGCTCTCGAGGTGGCCGCGCGCTGCGCCGACCGCGTCGTCCTCAACCTGGTGACACCCGCCCAGGTGGCCCGATGCGTCAGCGCCATAAACGAATTCGCCGCCAAGGCTGGGCGCGCTGCTCCACCGGTCTCGGTGTGGGTGATCGCCGCGGCCGATCCCGACGACGACGCCTTCACCACGGTCCGCCAGGGAGTAGTCGGCTACCTGCGCGCCCCCGGCTACGACACCATGTTCACCGAGGCCGGATTCGGCGACGTGGTGGATCTGGCGCACAGCGGCGCACACCCCCGCGACGTGCTGGCCGCCATTCCGAACGAATTGCCTTCGGCGGTAGGCATGTTCGGTGACGTAACGACCCTGACGGCTCGACTGGCCGAATACGCCGAGGCCGGTGCGGACGAGGTCGTGATCGTCCCCGTGACCACGGCCGACGACCCGGCCGGACATCGAACCCTGGACGCCCTGGCGGGCATTCGTCCCGAACAGTCGGAGCACGCCGGTGAGTGAAGCGTTCGTCTATGACGCGGTGCGGTTGCCGCGAGGGCGGGTGCGCAAGGGCGGGGGGACGTTGGCGGAGATGCCGCCGTACGAGCTGTTGGGGCAGTTGCTCGCGGCGCTCGAGCGGCGAGGTTGTCCGCCCGCGGCGGTCGATGACGTGATCGTCGGGGTGAGCACCGCGGTGGGGGAGCAGGGCGGGGATGTGGCGCGGGCGGCCGTGCTGTGGGCCGGATGGCCGGATTCGGTGCCGGGGGCCGTGGTTTCGCGATTGTGTTGTTCGGGGCTGGACGCGGTGGAGAGCGGGGCGGCGCGGGTGGCGGCAGGGTTCGCGGATCTGGTGGTCGCGGGTGGGGTGGAGTCGATGTCGCGGGTGCCGATGCTGGCGGATCGGCCCGCCATCGCAGTGGACGCGGATCTGGGGGAGCGGACCGGGTTCGTGACCATCGGGGTGTCGGCGGATGTGACGGCGGCCGAATACGGCATTACGCGGGCCGAATTGGACGCCTACGCGGTGCGGTCGCATCGGCGGGCCGGGAGCGCGACCATGTCGGATTCGGTGATACCCGTGCGCAAGGGCGACACCACGGTGCTCGCCGCCGATGAGGGTGCGCGGCCGGATGCCTGCGTGTCGGCCTTCGCGGCCCTGCCCACGCTGTTCGGCGAGGACCCGTCGTGGGAACGGGTCGCCCGTCGTCTGCCGGGTGCTCGTCGCCCGGCCGCCGGGCTGCACACGATCGCCACCGCCCCACAACTCGCCGACGGTGCTTCGGCGCTGCTGCTCGGCAATTGGCGGGCAGCGGACATTCTCGGACGATTGCCGGTCGCGCAGATCGTGGGCACGGCACAGACCTCCGTGCGATCGCCGCTCCTGACCGCGACGATCAGCGCGGCACGGGTGGCATTGCAGCGGGCCGGAATCTCGGCCGCGCAGCTGGATGTGATCGAGGTGAACGAATCCTTCGCCGTCACACCGCTGGTGCTCATGCGACAGCTCGGGCTGGACGCGGCACGGGTGAATCCGTCCGGCGGCGCGGTCGCGGTCGGCCATCCGCTGGGTGCGACGGGCGGAATTCTCATCACCCAAGCCCTCGATGAATTGCGCCGCCGCGACGGCGAATACGCGCTGGTCGCCATTCCGGCCGCGCTGGGGTTGGGCTCGGCGATGGTCGTGCGCCGCATGACATGAACCGCCGCACGAGATGAACCGGGTCGCCGATCGCGGCAAACCCACCCTGACCGACTCACGACAAGGGCAGCAGATGGCCGAAACATTCTCCCCCACACCGGCTTCCACGCTTCGTGACGCGGTGTCGACCTGTCACCCGGACGACACCGTGCGCTCCTACCTCGAGCGCGGTTGGTGGCAGCCGGAGACGATCCCGGAGGTCTTCCGCCAGCGCGTAGCCGAAACCCCGGACGCCCCGGCGCTCACCGACCCCGCCAACTTGGCCGACCTGACCGGAGCCCAGCCCCGCACCCTGACCCGGCGCGAACTCGACGCCCACATCACCGACATCGCAGGGGTCCTGCTGGCCAACGGCATTCGCCAAGGCTCCACCGTCGCCATCCAGCTCCCCAACTCCATCGCCCTCACCGCCACCTACCTGGCCCTGTGGCGACTCGGCGCGGTCGCGACCCCCATGCCGGTGTCCTACCGCCGACACGAGCTGTCCGGGATCGTCGCCGCCACCAATGCCGAGGCGATCATTACCGCTGGGAGAGTGGGCGATCGCGCCCTGGCGGCCGAGGCGCTCGCGGTAGCCGGAGACGAGCGCACGGTCTTCGTCTTCGACTCGCACGATGTGGGAAGTGCGCTCGGGGGTCGGGAGAGTGTGGTGCCGATCGGTAGCGAACCCCTGGACGAGGTACGTGATCAGCTGCGCGACTACGAGTCTCAGCTCGGGTTCAGTGTGAACGATCGGGTGACGATTTGTTGGACCAGTGGGACCGAGGCCGCGCCCAAGGGGGTGCCGCGGTGTCATGGGGATTGGCTGGCGGTGGCGGGTGGGGTGCAGGATGGTCTGGGGGTGACGCCGGAGTCGGTGGTGCTGAATCCGTTTCCGATGGTGAATATGGCGGGTTTCGCGGGGTCGTTCTTGCCGTGGTTGTTGGGTGGTGGGCATCTCGTGCAGCATCAGCCCCTGGATCTTGGGGTGTTCTTTCGGCAGATCGCCGAGCATCGGGTGACGCATACGGCCATGCCGCCCGCCTTGCTGACCATGCTGCTGCAGAACGATGCGCTGCGGGCGCGGGCGGATCTGTCCTCGTTGCGGACCGTCGGTTCGGGTGGTGCGCCGCTACCGCCGTCGGTGGTGCGGAAATGGCAGGAGGAATTGGGGATTCAGGTCATCAACTTCTTCGGTTCCAATGAGGGCGTGAGTCTGTTGGGGGCTCCGGCGGATATCCCGGATCCGACGCTGCGGGCCCAGCATCTGCCGTACTACGGTGCGGCCGGGGTGCGGTGGTCGACTCGGCTGGCCGAGCGGACCAGCGTGAAACTGGTCGATGTCACCACCGGGGAGACGGTCGGCGAGAACGGGGGACGTGGTGAGCTGAGGCTGCGTGGCCCGGCCGTTTTCGGGGGCTATCTGCCCGGAACCGCCGCGACCGAGCCCTTCGATGAGGACGGATACCTCTGTAGCGGTGATGTTTTCGAGCTCACCGAGGATGGGAAGTATCTCCGGTTCGTGGACCGGGTGAAGGAGATCATCATTCGCGGCGGGATGAATATCGCGCCCGCCGAGATCGAGGGTCTGCTCATGGACCATCCGGCGGTCGCCGACGTGGCGGTGGTCGGGTATCCCGACGAGGTGCTCGGCGAGAAGTGTTGCGCCATTGTCGTTCCCGCGGTCGGGATGACCGTGACGCTCGATGATCTCGTCGCACACCTGAAGGCTCGGGATGTCGCGTCCTTCAAGCTGCCCGAGCGTCTGGAGATCGTCGAGACGCTTCCGCGCAACCCGGTCGGCAAGCTGCTGCGCCGGGAACTCCGCGCTCAACTCTGAATTCCAAGGAGGACCCGTGTCCGTGTACATACTCGGCGGCGCGCAAACCGATTTCGCCGTCAACTGGCATCGCGCCGGATTGGGATTCGACGCGCTCATCGGCGGCGTCCTCGACCAAGCGCTCGAAGCCGCCGGTCTGGCGGCGAGCGCCATCGAGGTGATCCATGTGGGCAATGCCTTCGGCCAATTGTTCACCGGCCAAGGACATCTCGGCGGAATGCCCGCGACCGTCCATCCCGGGCTCTGGGGTGTACCGGCCGCCCGACACGAGGCTGCCTGCGCCTCGGGCAGTATGGCCGCGCTCGCCGCCATGGCCGACCTGGAGTCGGGGCGCTATGACTGCGCGCTCGTCCTGGGCGCGGAACTGGAGAAGACCGTCCCGGGTGCGCAGGCGGCCGCCTATATGGGTGCAGCCGCCTGGGCTGGCCACGAAGCCGAGGGCACCGATTTGGTGTGGCCCACGCAATTCGCCGCCATCGCATGCGAATACGACCGCCGATACGGCCTCGATCCCGCGCATCTGCGGGCCATCAGCGAGCTGAATATCACCAATGCCCGCCTGAATCCATATGCCCAGACCCGTGACTGGACCTACACCGACGACAGCTTCACCGACGACGATGCCGCCAACCCGCCGGTCGTCGGGAAGCTCCGGCGTCAGGACTGTAGCCAGATGACCGACGGTGCGGCCGCCGTCATCCTGGTCTCCGATCGATTCTTGAAGCAGCACAGCGACTTCCGAACCTCGGACACCGCCGTGATCTCCGGCTGGGGACATCGCACCGTCGGCCTACCGCTCGACGCCAAATTCCGTGCCTCCGCCGAGGATCCCTACGTCTTCCCCCACGTCCGCACCGCCGTCCTCGACGCCCTGACCCGCGCGGGTCTGCCCGACATCCACCAACTCGACGGCGTCGATGTCCACGACTGCTTCTCCATGTCGGAGTACGTGGCCATCGACCACCTGGGCCTCACTGCCCCCGGCGAAAGCTGGAAAGCCGTGGAGTCAGGCACTATCGCCCGCGACGGCAGTCTCCCCATCAACCCGGGCGGCGGCCTGATCGGCATCGGCCACCCGGTCGGAGCCACCGGCGTCCGCATGCTGCTCGACGCCTACAAACAGGTCACCGGCCGCGCGGGCGACTACCAACTCCCCGACGTCACCCGCTACGGCACCGTCAATATCGGCGGCAGCACAACAACCGTCGCCAGCTTCGTCGTGGAGTCCGTCGCCGACTGAGACTCAGTCGGCGAGCTTGGCCGGATCGCGCACCGCGCCGCGATCGGCGGAAGTAGCCAGCAGCGCATAGGTTTTCAGCGCCAGCGACACCTGCCGGTCGCGATTGCGCGGCCGGTAGCCGCCGTTCGCCTCCAGCCGCACGCGTCGGGATTCGAGCTCGGCGTCGTCGACATGCAGGGTCAGGGTGCGTGACGGGATGTCGATGGTGATCGAATCGCCGTCCTGGACCAGGGCGAGGGTGCCGCCCGCCGCGGCCTCGGGGGAGATGTGGCCGATGGAGCAGCCGGACGAGCCGCCCGAGAAGCGGCCGTCGGTGATCAGCGCGCACTCACCGGCCAGTCCGAGACCCTTCAGATACGAAGTGGGATACAGCATTTCCTGCATGCCCGGGCCACCGCGCGGGCCCTCGTAGCGGATCACCAGGACGTCCCCGGACTTGATGCGCTTGGACAGGATCGCCTCGACCGCGTCCTCCTGGGATTCCACCACCACGGCCGGGCCGGTGAAGGTGTGCATGTGCGCCGCCACGCCCGCCGACTTCACCACCGCGCCGTCGGGAGAGAGATTGCCGCGCAACACCGCCAGTCCGCCGTCCCGCGAATGCGCGTGGGCGACATCGCGAATGCAGCCCTCGGCGGCGTTCACATCCAAGTCGTGCCAGCGTTCGGACTGGGAGAAGGCGCTGGCCGAACGCTTGCCGCCCGGCGCGGCATGGAACAGCTCCACGGCGGCAGCAGTGGGATCGGCGGCGCGCACATCCCATTGAGCCAGCCACCCATCGAGCGAATCCGCGTGCACCGCATGAACATCGCGGTGCAGCAGACCGGCGCGGTTCAGTTCACCCAGCAGCGCCGGGATGCCGCCCGCGCGGTGCACATCCTCGATCAAATAGTCGCCATTGGGGGCGACCTTGCACAGGCACGGCACCTGTAGCGACATCTTCTCGATATCGGTGAGGTTGTAGTCCAGCCCGGCCTCCTGCGCGGCGGCCAACAGGTGCAACACCGTGTTGGTGGAGCCGCCCATGGCCAGATCCAGAGCCATCGCATTGTCGAAGGCCTTGCGGGAGGCGATGTTTCGGGGCAAGACTGACGCGTCGTCGGCGTCGTAGTAGCGGCGCGCGATATCCATGACGGTCCGGCCCGCGGCCCGGTACAGCTCGGCGCGGGCGGTGTGGGTGGCCAGGGTCGTGCCATTGCCGGGCAGGGCCAAGCCCAGCGCCTCGGTCAGGCAGTTCATGGAATTGGCGGTGAACATGCCCGCGCAGGAACCGCAGGTGGGGCAGGCGTTCTCCTCGATGAGGGCCAGGTCCTCGTCGGAGACGTCGGGGGACACGGCCTCGGCCATGGTGACGATCAGGTCGAGGCGGCTGCGCACGGTGCCGTCCACCAGCACGGCGGTGCCGCCCTCCATCGGGCCGCCCGAGACGAACACGGTCGGGATGTTCAGGCGCATGGCGGCCATGAGCATGCCGGGGGTGATCTTGTCGCAGTTGGAGATGCACACCAGGGCGTCGGCGCAATGCGCGTTCACCATGTACTCGATCGAATCGGCGATCAGGTCGCGGGAGGGGAGCGAGTACAGCATTCCGCTGTGCCCCATGGCGATTCCGTCGTCCACCGCGATCGTATTGAACTCGCGCGGGATGCCGCCCGCCGCGCGCACGGCCTCGGAGACCATGCGGCCGACCGGCTGGAGGTGGGTGTGACGGGGCACGAACTCCGTGAAGCTATTGGCGATGGCGACGACCGGCTTGCGGCCGATATCCGCCGACGGGACGCCGCTGGCACGCATGAGCGCGCGGGCCCCGGCCATATTCCGTCCGTGCGTGACCGTGCGGGAGCGCAACTCGGGCACGATGCCACCTCCTGCTCTCTGTGCCGTTCGCGAATCAGGATCATCCGCAACCGTTTGGTTGCAACCGTGTGGTTGGAGTTTGCCACAGCCGCGGGTCCAACCGCAACCGTGTGGTTGGAGATGGTTGGATAGGGCCCATGGCGTGGGATACCGAGCGGACCAGAAGGCTGCTACTCGAGGCGGCGGTGCACGAGTTCGCCGAACGCGGACCCGACGGTGCCCGGGTGAACGCCATCGCGGCCCGCGCGGGCATCAACAAGGAACGCATCTACCAGTACTTCGGCGACAAACGCGGCCTCTTCGAAGCCGTCCTCACCGACCAACTCGAACAACTGGCGGCCGCCAGCCCCCTCTCCGCCGACAAGGCCGGAGACCTGGCCGAATACGCGGGCCACGTCTTCGACTTCCACCGCACCCACCCCCAATTCCTGCGCCTCATGTACTGGGAGGGCCTGCAGCCCCAGGAAGGCGAACTCCCCGCCGAATCCGCCCGCGCCTCCCACTACGCCGACAAGGTCGCCGCCCTGGCCGCCGCCCAACAGGCCGGAACCCTCACCGACGACGTAGCCCCGGGCTACCTCCTCTACGCCGTCGCCGCCCTCGCGGCCTGGTGGTTCGCCGCCCCCCAGGTGGTTCGCATGATCCTCGGCGCGGACACCGACAACCCGGAGGCCCTGCGGGCGGCGCTGGTCGCCCTGGTGCGGCGGCTCGAGATCCGGGACTAGCGCTTCACCAATTCCCTGATAGCCCGGACGATCTCGGCGGGTGCCTCCTCGGCCATGAAATGACCGCAGCCGATGAGCTCGTGACGGAGATCGGGAGCCCAGGCCCGCCAGATCGCCTCGGCATCGAACCCCAGCTCGGCACCCCAGTCCTGTGCCAGCGCGGTCACCGGCATGCGGAGGGTGTTCCCGGCCGCGCGGTCGACACGGTCGTGCTCGACATCGACGTTCGCCGAAGCGCGATAGTCGGCGACGATCGAGGGGATCGCATTCCGGCTCGCCGTCAGGTACACCTCGCGAATCTCGGCCGGGATCGCCGCCGGATCGCGGGTCCAGATATCGAGGAAGTGGCCGAAGAACGCATCCGCGCTCGCGCCGATGAGCTGCTCCGGCAGACCGACCGGCTGGGCCATCAGGAACAGATGGAACCCGACGACACCGGTCGAACCGCTCATGACATCCCACATGTCGAGAGTCGGAAGGACGTCCAGGGCCAAGAAGTGACTGACGTTCTCCGGGTGGTCGAGGGCGGCGCGGAATCCGACCAGGACGCCGCGGTCGTGCCCGGCCAGCGCGAAGCGGTCGTGCCCGAAAGCCTGTGCCAGCGCGACGATATCGTTGCCCATCGTGCGCTTGGAGTAGGTCTGGCCATGGATGTCGACCGGTTTGTCGCTGTCGCCGTAACCGCGCAGATCCGGGCAGATGACGGTGTGATCGGCGGCCAACTCCGCGGCGACGTGCCGCCACATGAGATGGGTCTGGGGAAACCCGTGCAACAGCACGACCGGGCTGCCGGACCCGGCCACCGCGACATTGAGGGCGACCCCGTCGGCGACGGTCACACGCTGATACTCGAAATTGGGTATACGCGGGCTCATGACGGCCAACCTACTTCGGACCCCCGACAACTCCTCCGCTAACCCAGATCGAACACCCCGGCCCGGACGGCGGTATTGAAGCTGTCCCACGCCGAAGCCTCGAAAACCACCACCGGACCGGCATCGCCCAACGTCGAATCCCGCACTGCGACTTGGCCACCGCCGAGATGCGCCGCCTCCACGCAGTCCCCACCCGAACTGCTGTAGCTGCTCTTGAACCAGTGCGCCCCGGATAGATCGATCGTCACGCTCGGTACTCCTTGCCAGCGGACACCAAGAGGTGCCGTGTTGCGTCCGGATCCAAACTTACCCTGGCGATCTCGGTGAAAGCGTCTCGATATCGCCTCACCTCGACCTCCCGCTCCAAGTAGCCATCACCGGCGTAGTCCTCGATATAGATCACCGGCGGTTCGATCATCCCGGTAGCCGGGAGCTTCGGAAACTCCAGCATCGCAAACGATCCCACTCGGGATCCGAGATGCCGGGGAGCGTTGAACGGCACGACGCGAATGGACACATTCGGCAACTCGGACAGCTCGACGAGCCTTGCCATCTGCTCGGCCATGACGGCAGGGCCGCCGATCTGCTCCCGCAGCACGGTTTCGGACAGGATGGCATCGACCGTGAAAGCTCGGTCGTTGAGCCGTACCTGGCGTCGGACGGCCATCTCGACACGCTTGTTCACCTGCTCGGTCGCGAGGTCCGGCCACTCGGTCCAGGCAATCGCGCGGCGGTATTCGGGTGTTTGCAGCAATCCGGGCAGCAAGCTGAGCCGCCAGACCGCCAACCGCCGCGCCGCCTCTTCCAGGCCGAGATAGTGATCGAACCGAGGATTCATCTCGTCCGCATAGGGCCGCCACCAATTCTGCTGTGCCGATGCGAGTTCCCGGGTCAATCCAATGAGAACCCGGCGCTCACTGTCGCTCACCCGATAGGCATCGGCGAGCGCATTGATCCACAGCTGCGGCACTTTGGATTTCAGCCCATCTTCGAGCCGTCCCATGGTCTGAATCGATGTCTCGACGATCTGCGCGGCAGCCGATCGCGACAGTCCCGCCCGCTGGCGGTATTGGGCAAGCAGTCGTCCGAGTGAACGTGCCGGGAGGGTGGATCCAGTCATTTCGTTTCTCTCCCTATTGAAGGGCGGCGAATCTGGAAGTATCCGTTCTGGAAGTTTGGCACTTCTCTGCCGTTTTGGCCATGGCGGAAGTTCCAAAGGCCTGGTGGGTTGGCGTGTACTCGTATCACCGCGCGCGGCGAGTCCAAATATCAACTCCCACAACTGGAGCCAGTCATGACGTTCGTATCGCACGACATTCCGGACTATCCGGTCATGAATCTCGAAATGGCCAAATCCGCCCTCGCCAAACATCATGACTGTGGTCCCGACTGTGAAGCCAAGAGGGTACTTCGCAGCCCGCGTCCCCCTCCTGGAGTGCCGAGCCGACCATCCCCCATTGCGGTCTCACCACGTCGGCCACCCGCCCT
The DNA here is from genome assembly GCF_035818515.1 of Nocardia sp. CDC153. Taxonomy (NCBI): domain Bacteria; kingdom Bacillati; phylum Actinomycetota; class Actinomycetes; order Mycobacteriales; family Nocardiaceae; genus Nocardia; species Nocardia sp. CDC153. The sequence continues at coordinate 375,165 of NZ_JAYKYU010000006.1, forward strand.
GGAACATCTTCTGCACCGGGGACTAGTTGATCATGGGCCTAAACGTGCACAAAGCCACCGAAATTGGCAGAAACCTGCCCTCCGGCAGCTATTTGGGCACGAATAGGCCCATCTCTCCTCAACAGTGGATCTGCTCCACGGCGCGGTGCAGTGCGGCTATGAAAGCTGAGGTTGCCGGTGGAATCGGTGGCTCGCCATAGGTTGCCAGGTAGATGCGTCGCCGAAAGTCGGGCAGCGGGGTGGCCTGGATCAACGGTGCGCGGTGGCTGCGCAGCGTCAGGGCGGGAATGGTGGTCACGGCCATGCCCGCGGCGACCAGGGCCTGTTCGACGATCACGTCGTCGCTGGTATAGGTGATGCGCGGGGTGAATCCGGCGCGCTGACAGGCTTCGAGGAACTCCCGGCGGCAGTTCGGGCACCCGGCGATCCAGTCGGAGTCGCGGTGGTCTTCCAGTGTCTGGCCGGGTTCGAGGCTGAGCAGGCACATGGGGTCGTCGAACAGGTGGACGGTGTGGATGTCGTCCGGCGTCGTGTCGTCGTAGCGGAAGATGACGGCGGCGTCCACCTCCCCGGCCCGCAGGAGATCGCAGGCCACATTCGGGTGGGCGTCGGCCAAATGCAGTTCGATGCCGGGATATTCGTGGCGCAGGGTGATCGCGGCATGCGGTATCAAGGTGGCCAATGCCGATTGGAATCCGGCCACCCGAACCCGGCCGGTGCGCAGCCCGACCATCTCGGACAATTCCGCGGCGGCGGTGTCGACCCGGGCGATGATCTCGGCCGCGCGGCGGGCCAGGTGCTCGCCCTCGGGCGTGAGCCGGATACCGCGGCCGACCCGCTGCACGAGCCGAGCGCCGGTCTCGGCCTCCAACCGGGCCAGGTGATGGCTGACGGCGGGCTGCGAATAGTTGAGCTGCTTGGCGGCTTTGGTGACCGAGCCGTGCGCGGCGATCGCCGCGAGCACGCGTAATCGCACGATATCCAGCATCCATCAAGGATATTGATCGGTAGGCGCGAAAATTGTCATTGGACGAATATGACCTCCCGGCGAGACGCTGAGCGGCACAACCGCTTTCGCGAGGGAGGACACCATGACAACCGCCTCGACCACTCGCCCGACCACCCCGGCACTCGACGATCTCGTCGCGGCGGTGCGCCGGGTGATCGATCGGCGAGTCGACTGGGCCCGCACCGCGGAACTGGTCGCCGAACAGCTCCGCGCCCATCTGCCCGGCCCCGATGTGCTGACGCCGGACCAGCGTCGCGGTGATCCCGACGAGCTCGCCGGTCATATCCTGCACGTGGAACCCGATGGCGCGTTCTCCATCGTGGGCCTGGTCTGCCTGCCCGGCCAGACCACCCGCATCCACGACCACATCACCTGGTGCGTCGTCGGCGTGCTGGCGGGCACCGAACACGAGGAACTGTTCGACGCGTCGCTCCCGCGAATCGGCGTGCGCGACAACGTCGCAGGCGAGGTCGGCGGCTTCGCCCCGCCCGGCGATATCCACCGCATCGGGAACGAAACTCGCGAACCCGCCATCAGCCTGCACATCTACGGCACCGACATCACGCGGGTCGGATCCAGCGTGCGGCGCGACTACAACTGAGGGAGACCGTCGTGGACACGGATGCGCGGGTGGAGCTGCGGCAGCTGCGGGCGTTCGTCGCGGTGGCCGAGGAACTCAATTTCGGCCGCGCGGCGCAGCGGCTCTATGTCACCCAGCCCGCGCTCAGCCGAACCATTCGCGCCCTGGAGAAATTGGTGGGATGCGACCTGTTCCACCGCAATACCCGCAGCGTGAACCTGACCTCGGCCGGGACGGCACTGCTCGAACACGCCCGGGACGTGCTCGACGGACTGGATGCCGGGCTCACCGCCGCACGTGCCGCGGGCGGGGAGAACGTGACGGTCGAACCCGCTCTCGCTCCCACGGAGGTCGACTTGCCCATCGGCGCACCGGAAGTGGCGGAACTTTTCGGCCATTTTGCCCGGCTGCTCCACCGTGCGCACACCGCGCGCGTCGTGCGCGACGACGTCACCGTCGACGAGGTGATGGCCCTGTTCGCCGGTGCCTTTGCCGCGAGCCGCGGCTAGCGGCGAGCTAGGTGGTGACGGTGTCCGCCGCGAAGAGGGGAAGGCGGCGGGCCATGAAGCGGGCGAGTCCGGGGAGGGAGGTTTCGCCGCGGGGGATGACCCGGGGATTGACGAGGCGGTAGCGGCGGAAGGCGTAGGTGGTTTCGGCTTCGCCCGCCGCGAGGATGTTCTTGATCCAGTCGGTTCGACCGTGGCCCATGGCCACATACAGCGTGCCGCCCACGCGGAAGGCATTGACCGGGGTGGAGAACGCGCGGCCCGACTTGCGGCCCCGATGCTCGATCACGGCGAAGCCCGGGAGGTAGGGGCCGAGCTTGCGGACGACCGGGTTCATGTACTTGACCTGCAAGCGGTCGAACCAGGCCGGGAACATGTTCCGCTCAACGGTATCCACGGCGGCGTCTCCTTCACATAGCGTCCGATGCAAGGTACCGCCCGGGTGGAGTCGACGCGAGCCCCTGCGAGCGGTGGGCTCGCAGGGGTGGGGGTGGGGTCAGCTCTTGGGAGTCGTCTCGGCGGGCTTGGCGGCGTCGGCGGGCTGGGCGGCCGCGGCGGCTCGCTGCGCCTTGACTTCGCTCTGCCACTTCTCGAAATCGGCTCGCATCACGCTGATCTGGTGTTCGAGGGCGTCACGGGTGTCGGCCCACCACTTCGAGGCCGCCTCGCGCAGATCCCCGGCGGTCTTCTCGAACTCGTGGCCTTCCTGCTGCAGCGTCGCGCCCAGTTCCTCGCGGCGGGCCTGCAGCTTGGCGCGGTTGGCCTCGCGCGTCGCGGCGGACGACTCCTCGAAGCGCTTGACCTGCGCCGCTAGCTCCATCAGCGATTCCGACAACGGCTTCATGTTCATGTCCTCTCGAAGGTCTTGATCCGCGCGCGGATTCGGCCGTCGGCCACCACCAACACTGACTTGCGGGCGGACCGTGGAGAAGGGCAGAACGTCCTTGGAGCGAATGCCACTGGGCATCGCTTATCGGAATCAGTTGGGGGCGAGAGCGTTTGCGAGTGCGGTGAGGACGGGGGCGCAGGCGGTGTCGAGGGTGAGGGTGGCGAGGTCGTCGGCTCGGGTGCGGCCGCGGTTCAGGATGATGACGGGGCGGCCGGATTTGGCGGTGTGGCGGGCGAAACGGAGGCCGGACATGACCGTGAGGGAGGAGCCGATCACCAAGAGTGCATCGGCGGAGTCGACCAGGTCGTAGGCGGCGGTTACGCGGGGTTTGGGGACGGATTCGCCGAAGTAGACGATGTCGGGTTTGAGGAGGCCGCCGCACGCGAGGCAGTCGACCATGCGGAACGAGGCTGTGTCGGTGACCACCGCGTCGGCGTCGGGGGCCACTTCCAAGCCGTCGACGGGATGGGATTCCGCGAACCCGGGGTTGGCGGCTTCGAGGCGGTCGGCCAGGGACAGGCGGGAGGTGAGGGAGTCGCAGGTGAGGCAGCGGACGCGGGCGTAGATGCCGTGCAGATCGATGACGTTGCGGTGCAACGCTTTCGTGTGGAGGAGATCCACGTTCTGGGTGATGACGCCGGAAACCACGCCCGCGCGTTCCAGGCGAGACAGCGCGTGGTGGGACGGGTTGGGGCGGGCGGCGTCCATGCGACGCCAGCCGACGTGGTTGCGGGCCCAATAGCGTTGCCGAAACACCGGATCGCCGACGAACTGCTGATAGGTCATGGGGGTGCGGGGCGGGGAATCGGGGCTGCGGTAATCGGGGATGCCGCTGTCGGTGGAGATGCCCGCGCCGGTGAGGACGGCCAGGCGGCGGCCGGAGATCAACTCCAGGAGGCGATCCAACTGCTCGGGAGCGGGCATACGCCCAGCGTACGACGGGCCGGTGCAGTGGGACCGGTCACACCGTGTCACAGGTGCCGGGGCCGTGTCGTCAACCAGTCGAGACGCCATCGAGAACATGGCGGAAACGACAGAAGGAGATGATCACAATGGTCGAGACGGTGCTGGTTACCGGTGGCACGGGCACCCTGGGCAAGCTGGTGACGCCGCTGCTGCTGCAGGCCGGGGTCAGCGTGCGGGTGCTGAGCCGCACCGCGCGGGAAAGCGTGGACGGAATCGACTACGTGGCCGGAGACCTGCAGACCGGCGCGGGCATCGAGGCCGCGGTCCAGGGTGTGGACACCGTGCTGCACCTCGCGGGCGAGCTGAAGGGCGACGGTGAGAAGGCGCAGATCCTGGTCGACGCGATCAAGGCGGCCGGGGTCTTCCCGCACCTGATCTACATCTCGGTGGTGGGCGCGGAGCGGGTGCCGGTGCACAGCTTCATCGACCGCCAGACCATGGGCTACATGGCCAGCAAGCGGGACGCCGAAGTGGTGGTGGAGAATTCGGGCCTGCCGTGGACCACCCTGCGCGCCACCCAGTTCCACGATCTGCTGTTCGGCATGGTGACCGCCATGGGCAAGCTGCCCGTCGTCCCGGCCTTCGACTTCCGGTTCCAGCCCATCGAAACCGCCGAGGTGGCAGCGCGATTGGTGGAACTGGCGCTGGGCGAGCCCGCCGGACTGGTCGACGAGATCGGCGGCCCGACCGTGTACACCATGAAGGAACTCCTGCGCAGCTACCTGGACGCCACCGGACGGCGTCGCCCGATCCTCACCGTGAAGGCACCGGGCAAGGCGTCGCGCGCCTACGCGGCGGGTGCCAACCTGACGCCGGATCACGCTGTGGGACAGCGCACCTGGGAAGAATTCCTGACCGCCAAGCTCGCCGAAGCGTGATCGACGGACGGGTTCGGCCTCAGCGCGGTCCGTTGGTATTGAGATACACCACCGGACCGTCGCCGAACCGCCCGTGCGCGTTCATGTCCAGCAGCGCCGCCATGGCCTTGGCGGTATAGACCGGCTCCAGTTGCATGTGCTCGCGATCGGCCGAGAGTGCTTGCGCGGTAGCGGCTTCCGGCATGGGATAGCCGTATCCGGGGCCCAGATACTCGGTCACGATATCGAGATTGTCGGTGGGGGAGAGGTGCTCGGGAAGCCGAGCTCCCCGCTTGCGCAGCAGCCGCTCGCTGCGGGCGGCAAGCTTGGACAGGGTCGATTCGTCAAGGCGCAGTGTGTCATTCACGACCACGCCCACCACCCGGGTCGACAATCCGGCCAGCCGTAGACCGAGTGAAAGCCCGGCGGCGGTCCCGCCCGAGCCCACCGGAATCACGATATGGCTCGGCTCCGGCAGCTCCCCGGCCCGCACCTGCTCCGCCAATTCCAGTGCCGCCTCTACATATCCGAGCGCACCCACCGCCGAGGACCCGCCCGCGGGCAGGAAATACGGTGGTCGGAATCCGGAGAAATTCCGCCCCAGCAGATACGGCGCACTCGCGATCGTCCGCGCCTTGGTGTGCGTGAAATGCAGCTCCGCCCCCGAGTCGCGCAGCCTTTTCAACTGCGCCCGCACGTGATCGTCCTCGGGCTGATCGATAAGCGCCAGAACGGTTTTCAACCCGTGCTCGCGCCCGTACAGCGCGGTCGCCAACCCCCAGTTGGTGCCCAGCCCGCCCACCGTCACAATGGTCATACGGCCCTGCCGCAGCGCATCGGGCAGCAGCCATTCCAGTTTGCGGACCTTGTTGCCGCCCCAGCCGCCGTCGCCGAACTCGCTGTCGTCCTTGAGCCAGATGTCCGCGCCGACCGTGTCCAGTGACGCCAGCCGCCGCACCGGTGTCGGACTCGTTCCCAGCCGCACATGCGGGAGGGTCCGCGCGAGGTCGGGATAACGCTGGTGCAGATGCGGAGTCATCACACCAACCCTATCGACTGGCCAGTTCCGCGACGAGTGTGGCGGCCAGCACACGACGCCCCACCCGCGACTGCTACTTTCCGAAAGGACCTTAGATTCGGCAAGGAGAACTTTCATGCCTGGTGTAACCGATCGCGTCGTCATTGTCACCGGCGCCGGTGGCGGCCTCGGCCGCGAATACGCGCTGCTGCTGGCCCGCGAGGGCGCGCTGGTCGTGGTCAACGACCTCGGCGGCGCGCGCGACGGCTCCGGCTCCGGCCACAGCATGGCCGACGCGGTGGTCGAGGAGATCCGCGCCGCCGGCGGCACCGCGGTCGCCAACTACGACAGCGTCGCCACCGTCGAGGGCGCGCAGGCGCTCATCCAGACCGCGCTCGACAACTTCGGCGCGGTGCACGGCGTGGTCAACAACGCGGGCATTCTGCGCGACACCAGCTTCCTCAAGATGACCCCCGAGGCCTTCGAGGCCGTACAGCGCGTGCACCTGTTCGGCTCGTTCAATGTCACCCACGCCGCCTGGGGGCACTTCCGCGAGCAGGGCTTCGGCCGCATCGTCATGATCACCTCCACCTCCGGGCTGTACGGCAACTTCGGCCAAGCCAATTACGGCGCGGCCAAACTCGGACTGGTCGGCATGATGAACACCCTCGCGATCGAGGGCCGCAAGTACGACATCAAGGTCAATGCCGTGGCACCCATCGCCGCCACCCGCATGACCGCGGACATCGCCTCGCCCGAAATGCTCGAGAAGCTGCCGCCCGCCCAGGTCGCGCCGATCGTGGGGTACCTGGTCAGCGAGGAGAACGAGGACTCCGGCATGACCTTCGTGGTCGGTGGCGGCGCGGTGCACCGCGTCCAGCTGTTCGCCAACAAGCCCGTCTTGTTCAGTGCGGTCCCGACGCTGGATGAGGTGCGAGAGAATTGGAGTCGTATTACCGATATGTCCGACGCTCAGCCCGGGGTGAATCCAGCGGGGTGACCCCCAGCGGGCCGAGCCTGCTGGAGGAGCTCGCCATGAGCGAGAACATGTGGGACGCACTGGTTGTCGGAGCCGGAGTGGGCGGGCTGTGCGCGGCCGCCCGGCTCGCCCACCACGGCTACCGCACCCTGGTGGTCGAACGCCTGGATCGGGTGGGGGGCCGCGCCTCCACCGAGGAGATCGACGGATTCACCATCAATACCGGGGCGGTGGTCGTCGAGATCGGCGGCATCACCGAACAGACCTTTCAAGAGGTCGGGGCGAAATTCGAAGTGCGCCCGGCGGATCCGCCGATTCTCTACCGGATCAACGGTCGCGATGTGGACGTCACCAGCGGTGGGTGGGGACTGCTCATTTCGCAGCTGACCCGGCACGGGGCCAGGCTGCTCACCGGGATCGGGGCGGCTCGCGAGGACAGCGGGCTGCCCGATCGAGAGCTCTCCACCGCCGAATGGGTGCGGCGGTACACCAAAAATGATGCGGTGCAAGGGATCTTCCGCAATATGTGCGGGTCGATCTTCGCGGTCGGGTCGGAGGAGCTGCCGGCGCGGGTGTTTCTGACGTACTTCACGCGCAAGTCGGCGTTCAAGAAGTTCGGGTTCTGCCCGGAGGGGACGATCGGGCTGTGGAAGGCGCTCGCCGAAGTGGTGGAACACAATGGGGGACAGGTCTGGCTGAACAGCGAGGTCGAGAAGCTTCTCGTCGAAGACGACCGCGTCACCGGGGCCCGCATTCGCCGCGACGGTGAAACCACCGACGTCACTTGCGCTTTCGCGATCAGCGACATCGGTCCCTCGGCGACCCTGGATCTCGTTGGCCCCGAACACTTCCCGTCCGCCTACGTCGGCACCGTGCTCCAGCGCGACCTGCCCTGCGCCATGATCTCGGTCAATTTCGCCAGCCGCGATCCCCTGCTCGAGGCACCCGGGCTGCTCAGCTTCGCGCGCACCCGTCGCCTCTGCTACGTCGCCAATTTCACCGCGACCTGCCCCGAGATGGCACCGGAGGGTTGGCATCTCTACGTCGGCACCGGTGTCCCCAAGCCCTCGGTCGGCGACTTCGACCCCGAGGCCGAAACCGCCCTGGTACTCCAGGATCTCCGTGAAGAACTCCCCGGCTTCGACCAAGCCCGAATCCTCTCCATCGCGGTCACCCGAGACGACTGGCCGCCCCAACGCGCCGTCGCCGGATACGACCTCCCCCACGACACCCCCTTCGCCAACCTCTGGAACGTCGGCGACGCCGTCAAGGAATACGCCAACGGCGGCATCACCGCCTGCGCCGAAACCGCCAAGATCGTCGTCGACGAAATCCTCGCCACCGACCTCGCCCGCCGCGATCCTTGATCAGGCCAGTTTCTCGGTCATGCCGGGGAGGCGGTCGACCATGGCGACGACGTAGTCGGCTACGAGGTCTATCAGGACTGGGCGGTCTACCTTTAGGCCGCCGTCGAGCCAGACGAGGATGAGTTCGGCTGCGCCGCCGGTGATCAGTTGGGCCAAGGCGGTGAGGGCGGTGTCGTCGCCCTCGGGGCGGTCGAGGAGGACTCGGGTTTGTTCGATGAGGAGGGCGGCCACCTGGCGCATGCCTTCGAAGCGGCGGCGCATGAGGAGTTCGCTGCCGTAGGCCTGGGCGAAGGCGATATTGGCGCGGCGGGGGTCGTCGGTGACGGCGATGATGAGGGCGGCCACGCCCGCGCGGAGTTTCTCGTCGGAGCCGCCGGGGGTTTCGGTCATGGCCGTGCGGGCCCGGGCGAGGGCCTCGCCCTGGACCTCGTCGAGCAGGGTCGCGGCCAAAGCGTCCAGGTCCGTGAAGGATTCGTAGAAGAAGCGGGGGCCGACCTTCGCCTGCTCGCACACGCCGCGCACCGTGAGAGCGGCCAGCCCCTGCGTTCCGACGATCTCCAGCGCGGCGTCGAGCATTCGCCGCCTGCGCTGTTGTTTGCGCTCATCGGTCGTGGTGCCGCGATAGGTTCCGTTGAAAGCCCGCGTCACCCTGACAGCTTGGCACAGAAATCGGGAAACGACCGTTTACGGATATCTCCGTTTCCGCTACCGTTGGTACATGGCTGTTCGAAAAGCCGTGGTGAATCACCGAATTCAGCGTCGCGCCGCCGGGGTGCTGGAGCGTTATCCCACCGTGCCGCGGGCGCTGGCGGCACCGCCGCCCGGCAGCGGGCTCGAGCCGGTGATGGGGGATTACGGCCCGCCCGGCATCGGACACGTGGTCGCCACCCTCGCCGATCCGCTCGGATTCAGCCGCGAACGCATGAGGCTGTTCGGTCCGGTGCAGTGGATGGGTGTCTTCGGTCGCCAGGTGGTCGGCATCGGCAGTCCGGCCGCCATCGAGGAATTCCTGCTGGACCGCAAGCATGTGCTGTCCGCGCAGAAGGGCTGGGAATTCCTCATCGGTCCGTTCTTCCGCGGCGGAATCCTGTTGCGCGACTTCGAGGATCACGCCTATCACCGCCGCATCCTGCAACAGGCGTTCACGCGGCCGCGGCTGATCGGCTACCTGAATCTCACCACCCCGCGCATTGTGCGCGGAGTCGACTCCTGGCAGCCCGCCCCGGATTTCCCGCTCTACGATCACGTCAAGCAGTTGCTGTTGGAACAGGCCACCGTGGTCTTCGCGGGCGCGGAACTCGGCCCCGAAGGCAACCGCCTCTCGCGCGCCTTCGAGGACGCCGTGCACGGCGGCAAGGCCATCATCCGCACGAATATGCCCGGAGGAGTGTGGAATCGGGGCCTGCGCGGGCGCAAACTCCTCGAGGGTTACTTCCGCCGCGAACTGCCCGCCAAACGCGCGGGCGCGGGCGAGGACCTGTTCAGCGTGCTGTGCCATGCCGAGACCGAGGACGGCGAATCCTTCACCGACGCCGACATCGTCGACCACATGATCTTCGTCATGATGGCCGCGCACGACACCAGCACCATCGCCATCTCCATGCTCGCCTACGAACTGGCCCGCCACCCCGAATGGCAGGAGCGGCTGCGCAAGGAATCGCAGGCCCTGGGCAAACCGACCCTCGACTACGCCGACCTCGACCGCCTCCCCGGCCTGGAGATGGCGTTCAAGGAAACGCTGCGCATGTACGCCCCGGTCGGGCAGATGGTGCGAGAAGCCCTGGAGGACACCGACATCGCGGGCTACTACATCCCTAAGGGCGCACTAGTCATGGTCGGCGCGTACTCCATGATGCGCAACGAGGAATACTGGCACGATCCGGACGTCTTCGACCCCGAACGCTTCGACCCCACCCGCGCCGAAGACAAATCCCACCGCTTCGCCTGGCCTCCGTTCGGCGGCGGCGCCCACAAATGCATAGGCCGCTACTTCGGCGGCATGACGGTCAAAGCCACCATGCACCGCATGCTGCTCAAATACCGCTGGACCGTCCCGGACGACTACGAGGTTCCTCTCGTCGCGGGCACCGGCCCCACCCCGGCCGACGGCCTCCCCATCCACCTCCGCCGCCTCTGAATCACCGCACGTCGCGGGGGATTCCGAGTTCGATGTCGAGGTAGCGGAGTTCGGGGTCGCGGCGGCGGCCGTTGCGGAAGGCTCGGAAGACGAGATCCTGCGGGTGCCCGACGGTGAAGACTTCGGTGAACGTCAAGACCGTGCGGCGGGGCGCGCCCCGTAGGCACGGATTGAAGCCCGCCTTGGCGAGGGGGCCTTCCCAGATGAGCGCCGCGCCGCCGGGGACGCTGTGCGGGGCGAAGCTCCAGCCGAGATCGCGCATGCGGCGGTCGAATTCGCCGGTGCCCAGGCCCGCCACGTCCCAGCCGCTGGCCTCGTTGAAAAGCTGTCTGCCGTGCAGGAATTGGACGAAGCACGGGTCGGGGCCGGGGTGCGGGGTGCTCAGGTTGATGACGCCGTCCCACGGCAGGGTGGTCAGTGCCCAGGCCAGGCGCGCCTCGAAATCGGCCCAGTCCGAACAGCCCACGGGCGCGTCGCGTTCACTGGGCCGGTCGGCGGGCAGCCCGTAGCTGCCGGTGCCGGGCGCGTCCATGCTCCAGGTGGCGAACCGTAATCGGTCGCCGTCCATATCGAGCCCCTCGCGCAGTACCGTCACCACCGATTCGGCGACCGCGCGCCGAAAGTCGACGGTCTCGTCGCGCGGCCAGCCGGTGCTCCACTCCCGCGCCAGCCGCGGCTGCTGATGCACCCGCTGCATGGCCCGCCACTGCGGATCCGGTGCGGTGGCATCGGATTCCGAGGGCAGCGGCACCGGGTCCCAGGTGCCGTCGGGTTGCTCGCGCAGCACGCTCAACAGCCGTTCGGCGTCGGCGGCGTCGTCGGGGACCGCCACGATCACCTCGATCTCGGTGCCCTGCTGCGCGAAATGCACTCGGCGGCCGGTGAGTTCGTCCCGGATCTGGATGAAGCGCGGATTCCACCCGAGCCCGGATTCGTCCGCGTCCTCGTCCTCCTCGAGAAAAAACGGCATCGACTTGACCAGCACATCCCAACCCTGCGAACCCACCTTGCCTCCCTCCGGGTTCTCGCCAACCTACCCGCCGGTCTTCCACCGCGGCTACCACTGGGTACCGGTCGGCCCGCCCGCTGTGGTAGAACCTGTTCTAGTTTTTACACCTCGAGGACCACGAATGAACTGGTACACCGGAAATACCGTCTACGACACCGTGCTCACGATCGCCTTCGCGTTCGCCGCCTTCGTTCTCATCGGCGGCCTCTTCGGGCAGAGCCCGTACGGTCGCTTCGCCACCACCAAGCTCGGACTCAATCTCAATCCGAAGCTGGGCTGGTGGTTGATGGAGATTCCGGCCACCGTGGTCTTCGCGGTCGCGTACCTGACTGGTCCACGCCGCTTCGAGCCGACTTCGATGGTGCTGGCGGCCATCTGGATTCTGCACTACGGCAATCGGGGCTGGTTCTTCCCCCTCAATATTCGCCAAGTGCCCGGCAAGACCAGCAGTTTCAATGTTTCGGTGCTCGGCATGGGCATGCTCGTCACCACCCTGCACGGCTACCTCAACGGCGCGCTGTTCAGCCACGACTACCTGGGGCAGTACGGCACCGACTGGCTCACCGACCCCCGCTTCATCATCGGATTGCTCGTCTACCTCAGCGGTTTCGCGCTGCTGGCCAGCTCCGAGCACATCGTGCGCAATCTGCGCGACAAGAACAACCCCGGCGCAACCGAATACAAGATTCCGTACGGTCTGGGATTCCGATTCGTCACCAGCCCCACCTATCTCGGCGAGCTGGTCGCTTGGGCGGGATTCGCCATTCTCACCTGGGCGCTGCCCGGCGTGGTCATCTTCCTGATCACCTTCGGCAATCTGGTGCCGCGCGCCTTCGCCACCCACGGCTGGTACCGCGAGAAGTTCAGCGACTACCCGCCGGAGCGAAAGGCCCTGGTGCCGTTCGTGATCTAGTGGGCCCTGCGTGATCTAGCGGGCGGCCCGGCGCGGGGGATCACCGCGGTGGCGCAGCGCCTTGTCGCGGTACATGGCGGTGTCCACGGCGTGCATGAGCTCGTCGATGGCGGTGGCGTCGGTGTCCACCAGCGCGGTGCCGATGCTGGCGCCCACCCGCACCGACAGCCCGGCCACATCGAACGGATCCTCCAGCGCGCCCAGCAGACTGTCGGTCACTTCGTCCAATTCCGCCTGGCCCGAGCAGTTTTCGACCAGCACGATGAACTCGTCGCCGCCCAGGCGGGCCACCACGGCATTCGAGGCCACCGCCATGCGCAGTCGGTGCGCCACATCGCAGAGCACCCGGTCCCCGGCGGTGTGGCCGCGCCGGTCGTTGATCTCCTTGAAGCCGTCCAGATCCAGATAGCAGACCCCGACCTGACCGGAGGCCGCGGCGAGGCGATCGAAGAACAGCAGCCGGTTGGGCAGACCGGTCAGCGAATCATGGTGGGCGTCATACCAGAGCTGATCGGCCAGCTGCTTGCGGTCGGTGACATCGACGGTGACGCCGATGAGGAAGCGCGGCCTGCCCTCGCTGTCGCGGACGATGGTCATGGACAGGTCGATGACGGTGTGCGTGCCGTCGGGTTTGGTGTGCTCGGTTTCGAAGCGGAAGCGGTCGATCTCCCCGGAGAGCAACCGCTGGAACAGTCCGAACGCCTCGCCGATATTGGCCGGGCCCAGAATGTCGGCGACCGACCGACCCGGCATGTCCTCGGCCGGGACGCCCAGGGTTTCGGCCATGGCGTTATTGACATCGACCACCTTGCCGGTGCTGATGTCGACCGTGCCGATGCCCACCGACGCGCCCTCGAAAATGGCCTGAAACCTGGCCTCGGACAGGTGCCGCCGGGCTTCGGCCTCGCGGGCGGCGGTGAGCGCGGCGCTCAGCGTCGTCTCCTGTTCGGCCAGCGCCACCGCGCGCAGACCCGCGGTGAACTCGGCCGCGAACTCGGCGGCCAGCTCGATGGTGCGGTCGCGCACCGGCCAGTAGTCGGCGCAATCGGGTTCGGGACAGACGGTTTCGACCAGGTCCTTGCACAGCACGAAGACCGAGCGGTTCACCGCCAGCGGATCACGGTAATTGGCGGCGACCAGCGCGGCGGCGGCCTCGCGCGCGACCGACAGGTCCCCGGTGCCGCGCACCGCCTCGATCAGGCGGGGGCAGAAGCCGTCGAGCAGTTCCTCGACCTGGTCCCGGGTGAGCGTCGGCGCGACCGCGCCGTCCAGCATGTCGGCCCAGCGGACCGCCAGCTCGCTCACACCCACCGCGGCAACCCCCTTCCCCTGCCTCGATCACCTAGGCCTTGCGGCCCACACCCGCCAAACCGAGCGAGCGGCCCGGCGTCTCGTGCTGATCGCGATCGGATTCCGGCCGCCACAAGGGCAATTCCACCACACCGGGTTCGAGGGGCTCCCATTTGCCGAACAGTGCGGTGATCTCCGCACGGCCGCGGAAGTGCAGGCCGATCTTGCTGACGTTGGTGGAATTGTTCTGCAGCTTGGCCGCGTCCTCGGGGCGAGTCGCGGAGGTGAGATGGGAGATCGCGACGAAACTGCCGGGGACGACCGCGTCGTAGAGGGCGTTGACCTTGTCGATCGGGGCGAAGTCGTCGGCCATGAGGTGGAGGACGGCAATCAGAAGAACACCGACCGGTTGTTTGAAATCGATGATGCCGGTGCCCCGTGCCTGCTCCAGCAGGGCCGCGGGCTCGCGCAGATCCGCCTCGATGGCCGTGGCATTCGCATTGCCCGCCAGAATCGCCCGCGCGTGCGCGACCGCCACCGGATCGATATCGGCGTAGAGCACCCGGCATTCCGGATCGATGGCCTGGGCCACCTCGTGCACATTGCCCGCCGTCGGCACGCCCGAACCGATGTCGAGGAACTGGCGCACCCCCGAATCCACCAGGAACCGCACCGCCCGCCGCAGGAACGCGCGATTGCTCAGCGCCAGCCGCGGCAGGTCCGGGACGAGCTTCTTGGCCTGCTCGGCGGCCTGGCGATCCACCTCGAAATTGTGCGAACCGCCCAGCAGCGCGTCGTACATGCGCGCCGGACTCGGGCGGTTCATGTCCACGCCCTCCGGGGCCCACGCCGGTCTTTCCATCCCCAAACCCTCCTAGCCGCAACGATCGAACGTCCGCCGCTCGGTGGTGCCACGAGCACTGAGCCGTGCTGAGCGAGGCGGGCCGAGATCCGGGCAAATCCGGTGTTCCCGATCACCCGGGCGGTGCATACCGAATGGTAGTCGGCATTCGCCAGATGCCTTGCAGTGATACCACTTCCGCCCTGACGTGGGGGAATGCTCAGCGCGGGGTCGATGCCGCGCAGGTGCTGTGGGTGATGGCGGGCACGCAGATGCCCGAGACGTCGGCCAGCAGCAAACGCGCGCCGAGCACGAGCGAGCACACCGCGATCGCGCCGAACAGCAGCACCCACAGGATGCCGGGAATCCGGGTCAGATACGCGAGTTGATCGGCGTCGGAATTGGGTTCGTGCGCGCGATTGCGCTGCAGCTCGATCACCGGCCGCACCGCCGCCAACAGCAGGAACCAGGCCGCCGCGTACGCCAGCGCCGCCTGGGTGGTGTCGGTGCCGAACCAGGACACCGCGACGACCAGGCCGCCGGTCACCAGCAGCGACAGCAGACCGTAGAAGTTGCGGACCTTGAGCAGCAGCACCAGCAGCAGAGCGATGGTCAGCCACAGCATGAGCGTGATCCGATGCGCGCCCAGCAGCGCGGCGTAGGCCAACCCCACCAGCGCGGGCGCGGGATATCCGGCCGCCATGGTCAGAATCATGCCCAGGCCATACGGTTTGCCGCTCGACACGGTCAGACCGGAAGTGTCCGAATGCAATCGGATGCTGTTGAGCCGCCGACCCGTCAAGAGCGCGGTGAACGCGTGCCCGCCCTCGTGGGCGATGGTCACCACATTGCGCAGCACCCGCCAGGTCGGGTGGAAGACCACCAACACCAGCGCCACGACCCCGGTACCAACCACCAGTTGCCAGGGCGGCGCGGCCTGCGTCGTGGTCAGCCGATCCACGATCGTGCCGCCGTGCTGAACGAACTCCGCTGTATCCACCGCCGCACCCTATCGACTCCAGCTGAGCGCGACCACAGCTCGCGCCGCTGGATCAGGAGCCGCGGCGATGCGTGGCGGGGCTACCAGGCGACGGGGAGGGTCTTCGGGCCGCGTAGCAGCATGCCGGTTTTCCAGGGGATCTCGTCGGCGGGGACGGCCAGGTGCAGGGTCGGGAAGCGGCGGAGGAGGGCGGTGAGGGTGACCTGGAGTTCGAGGCGGGCCAGTTGCGCGCCGACGCAGTGGTGGAAGCCGTGGCCGAAGGCCAAGTGCGAGTTGTGGTGTCGGTCCAGGGTGAGGGTGTGGGCGTCGGGGAAGGCGTCCTCGTCGCGGTTGGCGGCACCGAGGTCGACGAACAGCGCCTCGCCCGCGCGGATGAGGGTGCCGGAGAGTTCGACATCCTCGTTCGCGATGCGAGGGAAGGCCCCGCCGTTGCCGAGTTGGACGTAGCGGAGCAGCTCCTCCACCGCGGCCGGGACCAGGTCCGGATCCTCGCGCAGCCGGTCCCATTCGCCGGTGGTGAGCAGTACGTAGGTGAAGTTCGCGATCTGGTTGGCGGTGGTCTCGTGACCGGCGACCAGCAGGGTGATGCCGAGGGTGACCAACTCGTCCTCGGTGAGGCGGTCCTCGTTGTCGCGGGCGGCGACCAGCGCGCCGAGCAGATCGTCGGTGGGATCGGCGCGGCGCACCGCGATCTGTTCGGTGAGATAGGTGGCGAGCGAACCGTAGGCGGCCATGCGCTCCTCGGCCGACACCAGCGTGGTCGACATGACCGCGTCGGAGAATTCCCGGAACCTGTGCTGGTCCTGGGCCGGCACACCGAGCATTTCGCAGATGACGGTGACCGGCACCGGCAGGGCCAGGGCCGTCACCAGATCGGCGGGCGAGCCGGATTCGGCCATGGCCGTGAGCAATTCGTCCACCAGCCGCTCGGCGCGCGGCCGCAATTCCTGGACGCGGCGCGAGGTGAACGCGGTCATGGTCAGTTTCCGCACCCGGGTCAGCTCGGGCGGATCCATGCTGGTCAGCACATTCGGCAGGGCGGGCGTCTCACGCACCCGCGGCACATCCTCGCGCCCGACGGTGGCGGCCCGGCCGAACCGGGGATCGCTGAGCACCGACCGGACATCCGCATAGCGGGTGACCAGCCAGGCCTCGCCGCCGAACGGCAGTCGGACGCGGGAAATCGGTTCCTCGCGTTGCAGTTTCGCCGCGAGCGGATGTGGATCGAGCCGAATCGGATCGCCGAATGGATAGCGGCGGACTTCGGTGTGGGTGGTCACGCGGAACTCCTTCTCCCCGAGCTGACAATTGCAGGGTAGAAGTGGGTTCCGTCGCCGTCAAAAGATCGAATCGCCTTACAGATAAAGGAAATTCGTGTATTAAGCGATCGCGCTGAAAGATTGCGAGCGGGTGGAAATCCGCGGTCAGGCCGCCGCGCACGGGGTGGGGTCCGGCGTGGTTTCCCGCTTCGCCTCGGCATTCGCGGCGGGTTGACGCTGCGCGCGCAGGTGCCCGGAGATGCGCGCGAGCAGTTCGCCGGTGTGGATCGGCAGCGGCAGGCATTCCGACGCGCCCTCGGCCAGCAATGATTCGTGCACGTCGGGGTCGTGATCGGTGGTCAATACGAGGATCGGCGCGGTGGTGCGCGACCGTAGCTCGCGACACAGCTCGGCCGCGGCCATATCCTGCAGCGCCCGGTCCAGCAGAATGATGTCGGGAGCCAGGCGGGTCTGCGTCCGCAGCGCCTGTGCGCCGCTCGCGGTCTGCACCGCCAGATGGCCCGCCGCCGCGAGCACCAGCACCGTCATCTCCGCGACGGCCGGATTGCTCTGCACCACCAGGACTTTGGCCGGTGCGCCATGGTTCTCGCCCCGCGCGGAACGCGGATGAGTGATGGAATTCGATATCTGGGATTTGTTCATGATGTGCGGTCCTCCGCTGGCAGAATCCCCCGACCCTGCCGTCATCTGTAACCGACGGACCACGACGCTAACCTGTCGACCGACCGGGATGCCAGCAATTTGCGGAATTAGCTAGGTGATAGCTGATCTTTTTTCTGTCCGGACATGCATGGTTAACCGTATGTTTACTCGAGCCCGGCGATCAGCATTGGCGAGTGAAGCGGACCTCCACCGTGGTGCCGTCGGCGATCGAGCGGTTGTAGGCCAGATCCGAGCGGCCCTGGTTGTCGATGGCCACGGACTGGAAGTCGCCGAGTTCGCGGTTGGCGCCGCAGGTGGAGCCGCCGGTGCAGATGGGGCCGAACTTCACCGGGGTGGGGTCGGCGGCGGTCAGGGGCGTGAAGCTCGCACCGAAGTCGGTGCTCTCCGAATAGGACTCGTACCAGGGTGTGTCGGCGGGAGTGGTGTCGGCGGTGGCTTCGCTGGCGTTCCAGTACAGGGAGATGGCGATCTTCGGGCCCTTCGCCGCGACCCACGGGTAGACCGCGGTGCCCGCGGTGGTGAGGGCGCGTGGCGCCGACCAGGTGTCACCCCAGTCGGTGGAGGTGGCGAGGCGGACGATGCTGCGGGTGTCGGTGACATCGAGCCAGGTTGCGACGAGATTGCCACCACCGGCATCGGCCACGGTCGGGAAGACGAGGGTGGTGTTGGCATTGCCCGAGGGCGAAATGGTCCGCACCGACCAGGTGAGTCCGCCGTCCAACGAGCGACTGAACTTCACGCCCCCGTTCTGAGCGCTGAAGACGACGCCGACGCGATCGGTGAAGAGCGTGCCGCCGGGCGCGGCGACGATCGTTCCCGCCGCGCAGGTGAGGCACCCTTCCTGATCGAGGATGGTCGCGGCGACGGTGGTCAGCGGATAGAACAGGCCGTCGCCGAACGACCGCGAGACCCCGATCCCGCTCGGCAGCTGGTGATAGGCGAGATACACCGCGGTCCCCGAATTCGCCAGCCACGGCCGATCCTGGATCGGCAGCCCGGCCGCCGGGAGCGCGATCCACGAATCGCCCTGATCCGACGACCTGGACACGGTCGAACTCCCGGCCCACAGATCGGCGAACGCGAGATCACCGTTCGGCGCGATGGCCAGGGTGGAGTCACCCCCGCCCAGCATCACCCCGCGCAGCCCGGGCGGGGTCGCCACCCAGCTCGCGCCGTCGTCGCGGGAGCGAAAAACACTGCTGGGCGAGGAGATCCCGCCAGAAAGCAGGCCGGTCGGTCCTTCTATATAGAGCGTCCCGTCGGGCGCGACATGCATCCCGGGCTCGAATGCCTTCTGCCCGACCACGATCGGCGCGAGGAACGCCGCCCCGGCTCGCGCGTGCGGTGCGGTGGCCACCATCGCGACGGCCACGACCGCCGTGAGCAGGACCGGCGCGATCCGCATCCAAGAGATCCCCACGGCCGGTCGATCATTCCCGATCCGGAACATGCCGTTCCTTCCAGAGGCGATGAGACAGAACAGACTCCCTCTCGGACCTTTACCACCCGGCCCGCCTCGCCTCCGCGTGTCCGTCGCGCGCCACGGGGTGTCCGTATGTCGACCCGCCGACAACCCGCTCGCGGCGGGCTCGCCCGCCGCCGACCCGCGGCGTCCGACCCGGTTCGGCGAGCTCATCGAGCTAACGCGCAGGGAATATTGTGACCGGGTGTGCAGGGGCACTGACCTGACGTGCCGATTGCCTGGAAACGGCTTTCCCGCAGTGAGAATGGGCCCTATCGTCGCAGGTGGGATTCGATCAGGTGTCGTCATCGAGCTATCCGGTGGCATGAACTCGAAATCCCAGGGGCCGACTGCCCTTTCGGCCCCGGAACGGTCACTTCTCCCAGCCATGGAAGCGGCCGAGTACGAGATCGCCCGACGACCGGCGGGAGTCCCCGATTCGCCTTGCCAATCCCGCCGGTTCGGCCGCCCTCGGTTCCCCTGACCCTCGACGCGAAAGCGCTTGGCCGAGCGAATCGCTCATGCGCCCGGTGGTTCGATCGCTCGAACCGTGCCCTGGGCTGTCGCGCACAGCACCGGATCGCCAACCGCGGGGACCGAGTAGACCCGGCAGTCGCAGACCGCCTGGCGGCGGGTGGCGTCGACGACGCGGGCGACCGCGCGCAGCGCGATTCCGTCGGCTGGTCGCAGATAAGTGATGGTGAAACCGCCGGTCAGGACATTCGGGCCCAAGACCGCGCCACCCGCGAAGGTGATGGTGTTGTCGGCGAGATAGGACAGCACTGCGCCGTGGACGTAGCCGAACTGCTGACGCAGGTCGTCGCGGATCGGGACTTCCAGAACGGCGTTGTCGGCGTCGAAGGCGGTGAGTTCCGCGCCGACCAGGACGCTGAACGGTTGGGCTGCCAGCACAGCGCGGGCCTGGTCGAGGGTGGGGACGGTGGCTGTCATCGGACGGCTCCGGACTCCTGGGCGGATGCGGGGGACGGCAGCTGTCGGGCCGCGTGCTTGCGGGCCTCATCGCTGTGAATTCGACTGCGAAGGAAGCGAACGTAGGGGCTGTGGTGGTTTCTCGGCGTGGTGCCCGGGACCAGAGCGGTCTCGGCGCGGTCGAGTGAGTCCTCCAAGAGCGCATCGTGCAGCCAGCGCCACAGCAGCGGCCAGGTGAGGCGGTCCTTTCCGCGGGTACGCATGATCAGTTCGTGGGTCAGTCGGGTGTGCCTGGCGTCCAAGGCTTCCACGAGGAATCCGTGGGTGCCATCGAAACCGCTCGGTCGATGGAACCGGAATTTCACCTCGCGCCCTGGGATGTACTTGACGCAGGTGTAGCGGATCGGGCCGTGCCCGCCGACCGCGTTGACTCCCAGTGAACGGTCGAATCGCATTGCGGGCCACTGCTGGATCGGCCACAGCCGGTCGTCGTCGGTCGCCAGCGTGTCGAGCAGACGGCCCACCGCCTCGGCGTCGGCTGTGATCACTCGGCTGTGAATGTTGCTCACCATGATCGGGACCTTTCAATTAGCGAGTGCTCTCTAAAACAATTAGAGGGTAGTCTCTATATGTGTCAAGGAAACCTACGCACACCTCCGACTCGCTGCTGGACGCCGCCGCCGAGCTGGCCGCGTCCGAGGGCGCGGCGGCGGTCACCATGAGCGCGGTCGCGGCGGCGGTGGGCGCGCCGAGTGGCTCGGTCTACTACCGCTTTCCGGACCGGGCGGCATTGCTGGCGGGTCTGTGGCTGCGCACGGTCGATCGATTCCAGAGCGGGTTTCTCGAGGCCTTGTGGATCGATCCCCCGGAGCAGGCCGCGAGGGCCGCCGCACATCACGTGATCGAGTGGGCGCGAACGCATCCAACGGAGGCCGCGGTCCTGCTCGCGGGTCCGGCGGCCTTCGGGTCCGCGCAATGGAGCGCTGAATCGGCTCAGGTGGCCGCGAAGCAACAGGCTCGAATCGACGACGCCGTCACGGAACTCGGGGACCGGCTTGGTTTCCGCAGTCGGGTCGAGCGGGAACGGTTGGCGCTACTGATCATCGAACTGCCTTACGCGGCCGTGCGGCGATGCGTGCGCAAGTCTCGCGCCGAGCTGAGTGACGCGGTCGAGGCTGTCGATCGGATCGTGCGCGACACGCTCGGGGTTCGATAGCGGTCGGTGCGGGTGGATGCGCGGGGTGAAATGTCCACCCCGCGTGCTCATTAGGAGCTTCCGACCGGTGCCTGAGCGCGGGCGGTTCGTCGGCTGCCCGCTATCAGTAGGCCGGTGGCGACTGCCATGATCGGCCAGGGGGTGAGCGGCATGATCAGTGCGCCCAGGGCGGTCCATGCTCCGATCACCGGGGCGATGAACGACGGTGGGGTGAGTCCGCGGCGGTCCAGCCACAGGATGGTCAGGCCGACCAGGACGAGCGGAATTCCGAAGCTGTCCACCGAAAGCCAGAGTGCGCTGTTCGCGGGGCTCATGGCGGACAGGTCGTCGTGCCAGAGGGATCCGGTGAACCAGTCACCGGCGTAGCGCAGGGCGCGCTCGAGGGTCAGGGCCAGGATGGTGTGCGCGGCTCCGAAGAAGACGATGAGCCGACCTGCCCAGGCGATCATCGGACCTCCCCGGCCTCGTGCACGGTGTCGCGGCTCGAATCGTGGTGGGGCCAGACGCGATTCCATCGTCGCAACATGGCGGGATAGACGATCAACTGACGGAACGGTTCGATACCGGCCATGTACAGGCGGCCGAGTAGACCGTGTGGTTTGACCAAGACCGCCATGCGCAGTTCGTAACCGTCGGCGGTCGAGACCCAGCCGAAGTGGGCCACCCCGTGCACGGTCTGGTTCGCCAGTTCGAGCGCCGCCTCATCGGGGAGTTCGTACAGCGTGGTGAACGGGCTGTTCGGTACCGGCGATCCGGTCGATTCCTGGCGCAGATCGTCGGGCAGCCGGTCGGCCAGCGACTCGACTCGATTTCCCAGGCCCTCGCCGGGCTCGTCCCAGCCCAGCAGCGCGCCGAGTCGCCAGCGCACGGCGAACAGGAATCGCACCAGCGGGGAAGCGCCCGAGGGGCCGTCGTCCGCGCGGAAGGCGGCCAGAATGCGCGGGAAGTCGTCCGGTCCGCCGCCCGGCGCGCGAAAGGCCCAGACGTCCTGCACGTCGAAGTCGGGCGCGATTTCATGGATGCGCCAAGGCCTTTCGGTGTGTTCGGTGTGGGGGAGTCGATTGGACATGACACCGTCCTCTACGAGTTATACGGTTGCGTATAATCGAAGAGTAGATCTGTTATACGGCTCCGTACAACGCTGAAGTGAGGTGGATCACCGGATGGGCGCACTGCGCACGCCACGCGAAACATGGATCGAGGCAGGGCTTTCGGCGTTGGCCACCGGCGGCGTCGACGCGGTGCGGGTCGAGACGCTCGCCAAGGCGCTCGGCGTCACGAAGGGCGGCTTCTACGGCTATTTCGGCGATCGCGACGCGCTGCTCACGGCAATGCTGGACACGTGGGAACGCGAAGCGGTCGACAATGTGCTCGAAGAGGTCGGGCACGCCGAGGGCAGCGTGCTCGACAAGGCCCGGCTGGCCGGTCATCTCACCTTCTCGAGTGATCGATTGCTCCCCATCGACCTGGCCATCCGCGACTGGGCCCGCCGCGACCCCGCCGTCGCCGAACGCCTACGGCGCGTGGACAACCGGCGCATGGACCTGCTCCGCGATGCGATCGGCACCGTGTGCTCGGACCCGGACGAAATCGAGGCCCGCAGCCTGCTCGCCTTCTGCGCCGCCATCGGCAGCCACTTCCTCGCCGCCGACCATGAAGGTCGTACCCGCGAGGAGGTCATCGCCCGCGCGGGCGACCTGATCCTGAACCGTTCGGCGGCGGCGAAACCGGAACCTGGGCAGGTATGACGCGGTAGCCCTCTCGGTGGCGGCCCCGCGATCTCCGGGTGCGGTCGGATCGGGCGGGCGGCACCGGTTTGCTCGATGTGGCGCGATCCGCCGGTGATTGGCGCGTTCGGTCCCGCGAGATTCGGGGATGCGCCACGGGGGATCGTGCAGAATGCCGAGCGTCCACTAGTTCCCGAATTCGAGAGCCTGCCAGCGGATTCGGGGCCTGGCGGGCAGTCGGCGTTGTCGGGGCCGCTCCGGCGGCGAGATGAGGGGTGACACGGTGGACGAGCGAAGCTGGCGTGCCGGGGAATCGGCATGCTGAGCACGGCGCAGTTGCGGGAAATGCTGGCGATGCTGCCCCCTGACGTCGATGCCGTGGGAGCGGTGGATGATTCGCCCGTCGAGCGGGCCGAACTGTCCGCGATCCTGCACGCGGTGCTCAGCGACACCATGCGGCGCTCGATCATCGAGGCACCGCTCGGGCACTGCCGTCCGTCGTGGGCCTCGGCGATCGAGGCCGCGGACACGGCCCTGGCCGATTGCGGCGCCCCGGCCTCGGAACAGGCTCAGTTCGACGCGAATTGGCTGGGTCAGCGCATCGGGATGCTGGCCGCCCGCGAGGCTCCCGCGGCCGCCCGCGCCCTGCTGACCGCCGCCTCACACGCCGTGGAGGCCGCCGGTGTCCTGCTGGCAATCGCGCGGGATCCGTCCGCCACCGCCGCGCGCGACAGCTGGCCCACCGCCATCAACGACCTCGCCTACGCCTTCCATCTGGCCAACGACGAACTCGGCGATCTGACTCAACCGATCCGCTGAGCGCCGCCCGACGGATCAGGCCAGTTGGACGGTGGCGGTGGCGCGGCCGAAGATGCGGCGTCCGGCGTGTTCGGCGGTGAGGGCGGCGACGGCCGTCCGGGTGGCGGGGTCCATCGACTTCACCTTGCCGGTGAAGCGGATTCGGCCCGCCTCGTGGTCGCTGACGTGGACGGGGCTGGTCATGCGGGCGCTGAGGCCGCGAAGTGCGCCCGGGTCGCCCAGCCAGGCGGTGACGAAGGCGGCGGCCAGGCCCAGGGTGAGCATGCCGTGCGCGACCACGGTGTCGAATCCGAACTGTGCGGCGGCGGCGCGGTCCCAGTGGATGGGGTTGGTGTCGCCGGAGACTCCGGCGTAGTTGACCAGGTCTCCGGTGGTGAGACACACGGTGTGGGGCGGCAGTTCCCGGCCGACGGCCATCTCGTCGAATCGCCGGGCGTGCACGGCGGGCCGCAGTGGGGTGGCGGGTTCGATGCTCGGTTCCGCGGTGAGGGCCTGGAATCGAATCGGCGTCGGCGCGGAGTTCGCGGTGCTGGGCTCCGGCGAAATCGCTTGTGCGCCATCGAGAATGAGGCGTTCCGCGTCCGTTCTTCGTGGGCGGGCGACGTAGCTGGTGTAGGTCTCGAGAACCAGTCGGTGCCGGTGATCGGTGAGCAGGGTTCTGGTGGTGAGCAGGTCACCGCCGAAGGCGCGCCGCCACGAATGCAGATACGCCTCGCAGACCAAGCGGTCTCCGGCGGTGATCGGTCTGTGGAACTCGATGACCTGATCGGTCTGCACCACCTCGTCGAGACCGTAATCGAGAGCCAGCGTCTCGAACAGCCGGGCCTGCGCGTGAATCGCGATGACCGATGCGAAGGTCGGTGTCGCGATCAGCCCCGAGTACCCGAAATCCCGGGCAACCCGCTGATCCCAGTGCACCGGATGAAAGTCCTGCACCGCCCGCGCGTACTCGCGAATCTTCTCGCGATTCACCACATACCCGTCCTCGAGGCGACACCCCCACCCCACCATGGCCTGCGCGTGCGCCGCGCGATCCAATCCCACTGCCGCGTCAACCGTTTCAGGGAGGGAAGTCATGCCGAGACGCTATCGCGGAGAGTCGCTGTGCGATAGCGATTTCGGCGAACCGATCATCCATCGGCCTATACGTCCGACGGGAAAACCCCGTCGCCAGCGGTGATGCCCTAGTGCCCGGTGGTTAGCCAGCGGATGACCCTCCCGCTGCAACGACCTCCAACCCTCACCGTAATAGCGTCGACGACGGTGACGCGCTGTCCTGGATGGGGATGAGGCCGTCGAAGAAGTCGGTGGTCCAGTCGGTGGCGAGGGTTTGGACGGTGGTGATGTTCGCCGGTTGCGGTATGCCGCAGAGCATCTCGCCGAGCAGGTCGGAGCTCGCGCCTTCGGCGTCGGTGTGCTCGCCGGTGGTCAGGCGCACGCCGAGGAAGGGGCGGTGCAGCAGGGTTTGCAGGGCGGTGGTGCCGGAGCCGAACGCATTGCACAGCGACGGCGGGCCGGAGACGGTGAGAATGGGCAGGCCGGTGGGGTCCAGGTCGGCCAGGGCCAGGTCGGTGTTGTTTCCCAGGAACGATTTCACCGGGTCGAGCAGGACCAGGCCGCGCAGGCCCGCCCAGGCGGCGGGGGCGGCGGTGTGCAGACGGTGGGCGACATACTCGACGGCCTCCGCACCGGCGGAGTGGCCGAGGAAGACGAACTGCCGCGGCATGGCCGGTGCGGTGTGCCCGGCGTCGGCCGCGGCCGCCGCCAGGCTGCGGGCCAGTGGGCCGTCCGGATCATCCGCGGTGGCGAACAGGCGGGCGACCTGGTCGAGGAACGGCGTGTTGTCGCCGAGGTTCTGCAAGGTGCAGCCCGCGAGATTCATGAACGGCAGGCTGGGGGCGAAGACCAGATAGCCTGCCGCGGCCAGGGATTCGGAGAGCGCGGCGACGTTCTGGTTCGCGCGGGCGAAACCGTGCTGTACCCAGACCAGCCCGCGCGGCGCACCGGCCGGCAGATACCACTCGGCACTCTGCCGCAGGGTCGAGGCCGCGCACGGCAGGTCGATCGTGCCGGGCAGGGCGGTCGATTCGGCTGCGGCCGGGCCGATTCCGGCGACGGCGGCGACGCACGCGGCGGCCAGAACGGTCAGTGCAGAACCCCGAAGGCTCATCGCGACTCCAGTACGAGCACACGCTGTTTCCGTTGATGGAATAGCGTTTCTTTCTCTTCTGGTCCGGACCCTACCGAACAGCCGCTGGACGTGGACGCGAATGTAGGGATATGTTTCCACAAACGAAACACTGTTTCACTCGAAATCGTGTGTGGCGCAAGCTTCGCGGTGAGGAGACGCCCCGGTGAGATCCGCGCTCTACGTCCCCGGCAATCGCCCCGATCTGTTCGACAAGGCCCTGGCGGGCCCGGCCGACGTGGTGCTGCTCGACCTCGAGGACGCGGTTCCCCTCCGGGACAAGGCTTCCGCCCGCGCCGAGGTCGCCGCCTGGCTGCGCACGGTCACGGTGACCCGGCCCCGCGTCTGGGTCCGGGTCAACCCCGAGGACGTCGAGGCTGACCTGCGCGCCGTCGCGCTACCGGCCGTAACCGCCGTCTGTCTCGCGAAAACCGATGCGCCGCGGCAGGTTCGCGCCGCCGCCGCGATCCTGGACGCGTGCGAGCCCGGGCCCGCGCGCATCGAGATCTGCCCGCTGCTCGAAAGCGCGGCCGCCATCCTCGATGCCCGCGCCATCGCCGCCGCGCCCCGCGTCGCCAGACTGCAACTGGGCGAGGCGGATCTGTGCGCGGACACCGGCATCGAGCCCGGCGCGGACCGCGGCGAGCTGCTCGCCGTCCGCACCCAGGTCGTGCTGGCCAGCGCCGCCGCCGGAATCGCGCCCCCGCTGGGGCCGGTGAGCACCGACTTCCGCGATCTCGACGCCCTGCGCGGCTCGACCGAGTCACTCGCCCGGCTCGGCTTCCAGGGTCGAGCCTGCATTCACCCGGCCCAGGTGCCGGTGGTGAACGCCGTCTTCACACCAACCGAGGCCGAGGTGGTCCGTGCCCGAGACCTCGTCTCCCGCTTCGATTCCGCGCCGGGCGGCATCGTCTTCGACGAGCGGGGGCGCATGGTGGATCGCGCCGTGGTGCGCCGCGCCCGTCGTCTGCTCGCCGAGCTCTCGGACGAGCGTTAGTGCTCGCGCAGTAACCGGCCCGCGCCCGCGACCCGGTCGTCGATGCCGTGGTCGCGCAGCGCGTGCCACAGCGTGGCGGCATTGATGGCGATCACCGGCTTGCCGAGTTCGAATTCGAGTTCGTCCGCGAGGCCGACGAACGACAGATTGGTGCCTACCTGAACGATCGCCTCCACCTCGGGGCCATCGAGGGCGGCCACGACCTCGCGCAGCCGCTCGGGTCCGACCTTGGCGATGTCCATGGCGGTCGGGCAGCGCAGACCGGTGATGGCGGCGACATCGAAACCGGCCTCGGTGAAGAACCGGCCCACCTCCTGGTCGGCGATGGGCTGATAGGGAGAGAAGACCGCGATGCGACGGCACCCGAGTTCGCGCAGCGCCGCCCGGCACGAGCTCGCGCCGGTGGTCACCGGCAGGCCCGTCCGTTCGCGCAGGCGGCGTTCGAAGGCGGCATTGCCTTCGACTCCGCCCCAGAAGGTTTCGGCCGACATGCCCATGACCATGCGATCCGGCTCGGCGGTCAGCGCGTCGCGGACCGCGGTGTCGATGGCGGCGCGAATCTGGGTCAGCAGCGCCTGGAAGTCGTCGTCATCGCCCATGACCGGATTGGGGATGTACATGGATCCGGCACGGTAGGCGATGCCCGGCAGCCCGGCACGCCAATAGTCGTGCTCCACAACGGTGTTCGTGCTGGGCACGATCACGCCGAAGACGGCACGGGTCCCGACGGCATTGGTCATGGCATCCCTCTGATGGTTCGGTGAGTGTTGAGGTTCAACGCGAGTGGAGCGCGTTGCGGGACAACGCATCCGACACGGCGCGATGGGCGCGCTCGCGGTCGACGGGGCGGTCCAGCAGCAGGACGTCCAGCAGCAGCGGCGCGACGACGGCCATGGCGCTCTCCTCGATCTGCGGCTCACCGGCCACACCCGCCGCCCGCACCGCCGCGCGAATGGGGTCGAGCAGATCGTCGACATAGCGCTGCCGCAGTTCCGCGCAGGCCGGATCGCTGGCCGAGGCGGTCACCAGGGCGCGCAGGAAGGCGGCGACGGGCTTGTCGCGCAGGCGATCACACAGCGAATCCACCTCGGCGTGCAGATCGGCCACGGGGTCGCCGGTGGGTTCGGGCGAGGGATGCGGCGCGACGGCGATGAGGGCCGCCAGGAAATCCCGCGGGGTGGGCCAGTGCCGGTAGATGGTGGTGCGGGCGACGCCCGTCATGCCGTGCAGCCGTTGCGGTGTCAGCGCCGCCGCGCCCTCGGTGAGGATCAGCTCCAAGGCGGCGGTCAGCACGATCTCCGCGGTGTCGGCGGCGGGGCCGACCGGGCGTCCGGGTCTACTCACGGGATAAACGATACATCTTGTTTTGAAAATTGATAAGCACTACATTCTGTATCGGAAACACTGCTCCCGCAGGAGGATTCATGCGTCCCCATGTCGAACTCATCGACGAAAAAGACCTCATCTGGCATGCCGCCGAGTTCATCCACGCCGAAGGCACCGCCCGGCAACGCAATCTGAGCTACGACGAGGAGGACGGTTCGGCTTCGCTGAAGGTCCACTTCACCAGCGACTGGACCCGTCCGGCCGGGGTGCACGTCGCCGACACCGAATGGTTCGTGCTCTCGGGTCGAATCACCATCGGCGACACCGAACTCGGACCCGAAGGGTTCTGGATGGCTCCCGCCGGAGTGTTGACCCCGCCGCTGCGCGTCGCGGCCGACACCGAGATCCTGCTGTTCCGCGAGCGTGGCGGCTGGGATTTCGAACCGGCCGACGCCGACCGCGAATTCGTCCGTCCCGACCAGAAATTCGTCGTCCACGACTCGGCGGCCATGCCGTGGATCGACGTCAAGGACGGCAGCCCCATGCGCTTCGACCTGGGCGGCACCCCGGTCCCCGGCCTCTATATCAAGCTGCTGCACCGCGACGAGAAGACCGGCTTCTACACCCGCCTGATCAAGGCCAAGCCCGGGTGGCGCGAGGTGCCGCTGGCCCACCACCCGTGCAGCGAGGAGGCCTATTGCCTCGACGGCGGTTTCGAATACAACTTCGGGTCCATGTGGCCGGGCACCTATTTCTGGCGGCCCCCGTTCATCCGCCACGGCGACTTCACCGCCGACGCCGACCGCGGCTGCACCTGGATCGTTCGCTCCGACGCCGATCTCGTCGACTGGTACACCGACAACGCCAAGGTCGTCATGACCGGCGACGCCACCAACTGGGGCGAGGGCTTCCCGCACAGTGCCGCCCCGCGCTTCATCACCCCGGTTCGCTCCAAATCCATTGGGGAATGGGCGGATCCGACTCACCAGTGAAATGAGCCCGCCCCGGCGAGGGATTCACCTCGCCGGGGCGGGCGTTCAGTGGTCGCGCAGCAGCCCGCCCACGCCTTCGACCCGGTCGCCGATGCCGTTGTCGCGCAGGGCCATCCACCAGGTGGCGGCATTGATGGCCAGCACCGGCTTGCCGAGCCAGCGCTCGGCCTCGTCGGCCAGCCGCACCATGGACAGATTGGTGCCGCACTGCACGAGCGCGTCGATCCCGTCGCCGTCGACCTCGAGCAGCGCCGCCCGCAGGTCGGACTCGGTGACGTGGGCGATGGAAACCGCGGTGGGACAGCGCAATCCGCGGATCGCCTTGACCTCGAACCCCAGCTCGCCGAAGAAGCGCACCACGTTCTCGTCGCCGACCGGCTGATACGGGGTGACCACCCCGATGCGTTTGGCCCCGTACAGCTCCAGTCCGCGCCGGCAGGCCTCCGCGCCGGTGGCCACCTCGAGGCCGGTCGCCTCCTGGATCTGGCGCACGAAGCGCCGGTTGCCTTCGACTCCGCCCCAGAAGGTTTCGGCCGACATGCCCATGACCATGTAGTCGGGTTCGCAGGTCAGCACCCGTTCGCAGGTGGCCACGAGCTCGGTGCGGATCTGGTCGAGCAGCCGACCCATGCCGGCGTCGTCGCTCATGTTCTGGTCGCGGATGTGAATGCGCCCGAAGTGGGCGGTGACCCCCGGCACGCCCATGCGGGCGAAATCGGGTTCCACGACGGTATTGGTGGAGGGTGCGAGCACGCCGAACTTGGCGCGCCAGCCCAGGACGTCAGGCATGAAGTCTCCGGTGGTTCAGGCGGATTCGGGGGTGGCGAACAGGTCGCGGCGGCGGAACGGCGCGGCGGCGAAGCGGCGCATAACCTTGCCCGGCGTCAGCCAGGCCACGTGCGCGCCATTGCGGGTCCGCGTGACAGCGCGCCGCGCCAGCCAGGGTGCGACGGTCTCGACCCGGTCGGCGAGAATGTTGAACACCTTGCGCGCCTTGGCCAGTTCGGCCTCGTCGCCGTACCCGTGGGTGAGCAGGTCGGTCACCACCATGCCCGGACTGAGCGTGCCGACCGACACCCCGGCGGGTACCTCCTTGGCCAGCCCGGCGGTGAGGTAGGTGACGGCGCGTTTGGTGGCCCCGTATCCGGTCAGGCCCGCCACCGAGCGTCCGTCGCTGCCGAGTCCCTCCATGTTCCACACGTGCCCGCCGCCCGCGTCGGCCATGCCCGCGATGGCCACCGCGCAGCCGTTGACGACGCCGATCAGATTGGTGTCCACCACTTTTCGAGCCTCGGCCTCCGGCAGCGACCACAGTGGAGTGCGGGTGTGGGAGACGCCCGCGTTGTTGATCCACACGTCGACGCCGCCGAACCGCGCCACGGCCGCGTCCCACAGCTCGCGGGCTTGGGCGCGGTCGGTCATATCGGTTCGCAGCACCAGCGCGGTCCCGTCCAGTTCGGCGCGCAGCCGCTCGACGCGCTCGGCATCGGTGCCGCACACCGCCACCCGGTGCCCGTCGGCCAGCAGCGCCCGCGCCATCCCCAACCCGATGCCGCGGGTGCCGCCGGTGATCACGACCGTGCGCGCGCTCATTCGCGCTCCAGGACGCCGTGCATGACCACCGCGAGGCGATTGTGGTCGAACAGCTGATACACCACGGCGAGCCGGGAACCCGACCCCATGCCCGGCTCGGCGTCGAGCATGAACTCCCGTCCGACCAGCCGCCGACCGTCGGTCTGGTGCAGGCGCACGAAATGGGCCCGCCCGTAGGCCTGCCCGTTGCCCCAGACATCGGGGCCCTCGTGGAACGAGCGCGCGCCGTCGCGGCGCACGGTGGTCCTCGAGTCCAACAGCGTGATCCGCGAGTCCGATTCGACGGTGCCCGACAGGGTGAGATGGTGCTCGGCCGTGAGCAGGCCGAGCGGGTCGATGGTGAGCGTCATCCGGGTCTTGCCGATGTTCACCTGCTCGCCCGTCCACAGTTCGAGATCACCGGCGAAGCGACTCTCGTCCTTGGTCGGAACCGTGAAAGTGACGGCACCGCAGCGTGTCTCGGTGGCGATCCGATCCTCGACCAACTCCGGAACACGGGTGTACACGCCGTTGAACACACCGATCACGGCCGGGCCCTGATACAGCACCGAGGAGTAGACCTGGGTGTCGTCGAGCGTCTGATTCCACGTATTGAGCGACACCTGCCAGCCGGGCCCGTAATAGTGCGCGTCCACGAACCCGCCGTAGGGCTGCCCGGACCCGTAGAAATCCGGCCCGGTGTAGATGCGATCCCCGTCGGAATCGAGCACGCCGAACGCGAAGGGCGCACCGAGCGCGAACCGTCCGGCCAGCTTGCCGCCGCCGGTGAGCCCGCCGTCCATGAAATAGGTGGTCTCCCCGTTCTCGAACACCGACGAGCGGCGGATGTCCTCGAAGCCGAGCCACTGGCCCTCGGCATCGAACAGCGACGGCCGTCCCACCCACTCTCCTGCGATGCGCTGTTGGAACGCGCTGGGTTCGGTGTCGGTACTCATGCTTCCAACTCCCCGCGCACTCGCTCGGCTTGTTCGGGCCCCAGCAGCCGGGTGACCTGCTCCCACACCGGATCCACCTGTGGGCTGAACAGATTCGCCCGGTTGGCACGGTCGCGTGCCGCCAGATCGGTGTCCACCGCGGGAACCCCCTTGTCCAGCAGCGTGAGCCAGTGCCGCAGGTAGGCGTCCACCGTGCCGCCCAGCTCCTGGAACGCGGTTTCGTCGGCCCGGCACACCACCATCCACGGCGACATGAGCGCCCGCTGCCGCGGCCCGATCGCGGCCGCCGAGACCCCGTCGATCCGCCAGGCCGCCTCCAGCAGCGGCGTCAGCGGCAGATAGGCGGCGTCGAGATAGTCCAGGTGCACGGCCAGATCGGCGCGCGGAATGAGATCCAGGTGCATGGCGTAGTACTCCCCGCCGTACACCGAGTCGAGCGTGAAATGCGGTACGGCGGAATCGCTTCCGGTGAACGCGAAGATCATGTGGCTGTCCAGCCCGATGGACGGCACCACCAGATCGACCGTCACCGCCTTGTCGATGGGTCCGCCGCGCAGCACGCGCAGCCGCCCTACCGGATCCGGTGCCATGGCGCTGGTCAGCGCCACATCCTCGCTGACGGTTAATCCCAGTGCGCTGGAAATGGTTTCGAGGGTGCGCTCACTCAGCGCTGCGGGCAGGGTCATGCGGTTGTCCTCCATTGCGGGCCTTGTGCACCCAGGCGCTGGCCAGTTCGGGATTGTCGCGGCGCGCGGGCGAGGCGATGACGGTGGCGGTGCGCCGGGGCGCGTCGCCGGTGATGATGTCGTCGCCGCCGACCCACCAGCCCTGTTTGATGAGCTGGCCGCGCCGTCGGCGGTAGGCGACCTGCAGGGCGTCGCTGCGCACGTGCAGCTCGTCGGACAGATCGAAGGGAAGCAGTTCGGGCCGTTGCGATTCCACCACCGGCCGGTCCTGCAGCAGGATCTTCTCGATGCGTTTGCGGGTATTGCCGTCCGCCCAGGCGCCGGTGAAGAAATTGCGGAAGCCGAGAATCTTGACCAGGGTCCGATCCTGCGACAGCG
Source organism: Nocardia sp. CDC153 (assembly GCF_035818515.1). Classification (NCBI taxonomy): domain Bacteria; kingdom Bacillati; phylum Actinomycetota; class Actinomycetes; order Mycobacteriales; family Nocardiaceae; genus Nocardia; species Nocardia sp. CDC153. Next base: position 407,718 of record NZ_JAYKYU010000006.1, read on the forward strand.
GGATATTGAAGTCGTAGAGCAGCAGGTCGCCGATGGGCAGCCGCACATGCAGTTTCACGATATTGGGCAGATACCAGGCATTGGTGACGGTCACGTACTCCGCGCGCGGCTTGCCCCGGAACAACAGCCCCCACAGCCCCTTCGGCGGCGGCGGGCTCAGCTCGATATCGGCCTCGGCCGACCAATCCGTCTGGCGCACCCGGAAATCCGGGATCTCGGGCTTGTCGGGATTGCCGAAGGCGGTGCCGTGCACGAATGGTGTGTGCGACGCGTCGACGACGTTCTCGAAGGTGCGCTCGTAATTGGCGTCGACCACCATCTCGTATTGGACCGCGCGGAAGGCCGGATCGTCCCACTGCGGTATCTCCGGAATGGGCGGCCGCTCCGCCTCGGGCAGATCGCCGAGAAACGCCCACACCATGCCGTAGCGTTCGACGGTCGGATACGCGTCCACCCTCGCCTTGCGGGGGATGGTGCGCTCGGGGGCGTTGGCCGGGATGCGCACGCACGCCCCGGCGGAGTCGTATTGCCAACCGTGATACGGACAGGTGATGCAATCCCCGGTGACCTTGCCCATCGACAGCGCGCCGCCGCGGTGGACGCACAGATCCGACAGGCAGACCACCGCGCCGGATTCGGTCCGGTACAGCACGAAATCCTGGCCGAGGCAGGTCACCTGGCGCGGTGTCCGATCGACCCGGTCGGCGAATTCGACCGCGTACCAGAAGTTCTTGAGCAATGCGATCTCCTCAGCGCCGCTTCAGCAGCATGCCGTCGTCGAAGCCCGCCAACTCGTCGCGGGCGGCGGGCGAACCGCGCAGATGCGCGTGCAGGAACAGGGCGGTCAGGTGGGCGAATCGACCTCGGGCATCGGTGTTTCCGGGTCCGTCCAGGAAGGCGCGGGCCGCGGTGGGGTCGGCATCGGCGATGGCGAAGTGATTGGCCCCGGGCACCACCGCCAGCAGATGCTCCCCGTCGGGCAGGGCCTCGGTGAAGGTGCGCTGCACCGGGTCGGGCCGATCCTCGCCCTCGCCGTAGCGGTCGGCGCTGCCCTTGATGACGCCGTCCTCGGTGCCGACGCCCAGCAGCACCGGGCAGCGCACCTGCGCGGGCAGCACGGTGCCGGGCTCCCAGCCGAGCATGGTCGCGACCATGGTGTGTGCGCCCCACGCGAAAACCGCTCGCACGGAAGGGAAGTAGCGCGCCGACTGCAACACCACGGTGCCGCCCGCCGAGTGTCCGCCGAGTGCGATGCGGTCGAGATCCAGTGCGCCGCGCAGGGGTTCGGTCGCGTTGAGTTCGGCCAGGGCCGCGAGAATGGCGGGAATGGTCGGGCAGGTGGGCCGGGTGCCGTAGGCGTCGGGGCGCGCGGCGGCCAGATCCACGCCGGGCGTGAGGCCGCGCTGACCGCCGAACAGCTCGGCCACCCGATCGAAAGTGACCACCACGAAACCGCTTTCGGCGATGGCCGTGGCGAAGCGGCGATAGGAGTCCTGACCGACATTGACCCCGGACAGGAACACCACCACCGGGTACGGCGCACCGGACGGGTCCGGCGCGAACACGCCGGTGAGCCGCTCGGCGTCGTCACCGGTGGCCACGGCGGGGTAGTAGACCTTCAGATGCGCGGTGTCGAACGGCGCGTCGCCGTCGGTGCGGACCGACCACCACAGGGAACGAATCAGGGTCATCGCGTCACCCCACCGGTCGGGGCAGCACGCGGTCGCCGCCCCACAGGGCACGCACCAGGCGCTGGGTCAGCTCGGGTCCGAACATGCGCTCGCCCATGACGTTCGCGGGATCGCGTTCGGCGATATTGCGGCGCACGCGCAGATCGCGGGCGGCCAGTTCGGCGCGCTCGGCCTCCGGGACCGTTTCGGCGGCGTCGACCCAACCCAACCACTGGTCGACCTTCGCGGTCAGCAGTTCGGCCACGGTGTCGAGATTGGGCCGGGTCGGCGGGAACGAGTAGCAGTAGGCGGTGGGGGACAGGCTGGCGCGAATGAATCCGGTGCGGCTGGTGAACCAGGTGAAGTCCGGGTGGTCCTGTTTGAAGGCCAGCCACGGCGCGTCGGCGTCGGCGTAGTAGCGGTCGTAGTACTCGCCGTCGCCGACCAGGTCGCCGCGCGGCACCCCGTCCACATAGAACCAGCCCTCCGGCCACAGCAGCAGCGCCGACCCCAGATGCGGCACTCGCACCCGCGGACCCAGCCACGCGGTCAGATGCATGTTCACGAAACCCGTTGCGGGATCGCCGATCCAGGAGTGCACCAGCCAATCGATCTCCGGGCCGGAATAGGCGGCCAGGCTGCCCGACGGCCCGCCGTCGGCGGCACCATAGGATTCAAGGTCCGCGGTCGAGGGGTCGCGGGTGAGTTCGAAACGCGCCTCGATCCGTGCCTTCAGCCCGGCCAGCAGCGCCTGCCACTCCCGGAAGGTCTCGGTCACATCGGTTCTGGGGTTCTCGTAGACCATCTGCTCGACGTGCTGGAGGGTTTCCTTCATGGCAGCTCCGGTTCGGTTGTCGCGGTGACGGATTCGCGGGTGAGGGCGGCGGTCGCGGCCGCGGGTCGGTCCGCCACCAGATCGGTGCCCCTCGACACCCGGCGATTGACGGCCTGCGCCGGGCGGACGGTGGCGAACAGGTGATCGGCTCCCGGCGGCGCGGAGATCACCTCGGGATGACTGATCACCCCGGCGAAGGGACCCTGCCAGGGCGTCCACAGGGTGAAATCGGGACTCAGGGCGTAGACGGCGGCGGTCAGTTCGCCGCTCGAATCCAGGCCCGCGGCAACGATATTGAGGCGATTCTCGGCCGCGCGCTCGGGCAGGCCCAGGCGATACTCCCAGGGCTCGGCGGGGGTGTGCGCGACGGCCACCACATCGGCGTCGGCGACGGCGGCCAGTCGGAAGGTCTCCGGAAACAGCGCGTCATCGCCGACCACGAGAGCCAGTCGGGCCCACGGCGTCTCGAAGACCTCGAGCCGCGAGCCGAGCTCGGTGAGCCAGGGATGCCGCCGGGTGCGGTGCAACTGGGGCTGACGTCCCCGCACACCCGTGCCGTCGACGAGCAGACCGACATGCGAATCACCGGAACGCACCGTCACCACCGCGTGCGCGGACGTGCCGCGCAAGGCCGCCGCCACCGCAGTGACCGCGAGCGGCTTGGCCAGGCATTCGGGCACCACGATCAGTCCCGCACCGGCGGCGGCGGATTCGGCGATGCGGTCGAGATCGGGCAGCGTCACCGCGACCCGCTGCGTTCGAACCGCGGTGGTGGTCCGGGTGGCGCGTGACGGGGCGAGCAGCGGGGTGTACACCCGGGGGCGGCGCGCGGCGAACAGGTCGGTGCCGTCGGGCCGGTGTTTGTCCTCGGCGCGGCGCAGATCGATGTCCGCCATGACCACCGCATCGCCGGACGGGGGAGCCTTGGCCACGACGGTGCCGTCCGGGGCGACGATCTGGCTCTCGCCCGCGCCGTGCAGGCGATCGGCCGGAACGCCCAATGTGGCCGCGATGGTGGGCAATTGGTCCTGCGGCAGCAGCGGACCGACCTTGTTGGCGGCGACCACCCACACCTTGTTCTCCGCCGCGCGCACCGGAATGTGCAGACTCGCCTCGTCGATGGCGAAGGAGTTGAGGCTGTTGAGCAGCACGTGCGCCCCCCGCACCGCGAGCGAGCGCGGCACCTCACAGATCACGCCCTCCATGCACGCGTACATCCCGATTCGGCCCAGCGGGGTCTCGATCACCTCGGAATCGGTGTCGCCGCGGTCCAGATGGTCGTTCTCCGCGCCCATGAGGATCTGTTTGTCGGACTCGCCGAGCAGGCGGCCGTCGGGTCCGTAGAGCAGGCCGGTAGCGGTGACGCGACCGTCGGCGCGGGCCAGCGTGACGCCGATCTTCAGGTAGAGGCGGTGCCGCGCGGCGCGTTCGGCGATGGCGGTGAGGAAGGAACCCTCGAGCCGGCAGGCCATTTCGCGCGCATGAGACCGGTCGGTGTACCACGATAGGTGATTACAGAACTCGGGCAGCACCAGCAGTTCGGCTCCGGCCGCGGCCGCGTCGTCGATCATGCGCAGGCAGGTCTCGAGGTTGACCGCGACGTCGGTGCCGACGGCGAACTGGGCGGCGGCGACTCGCGTCATCTACGCGCACCTCCTGATCCATAGTGTTTCGGACATCGAAACACCGTTTCCGTTTTTGATTCTGTACCGGTGTTCGGAATCTGTCCAGTGGACGCCCGAAGATCCCCGCGCGGCTGATCACCGAAGTCTCAAATGCGCCTGTTTCCAGGCTGTTACGTGCGGGTTCGCGCTTGACACCCACTCCCGGCGACGGTTCAATATGGCAATTGCGAAACCGCGTTTCGTTGTGCGAAACGCTTGGGAGGTGAGGGAAGTGGGCCCACCGGTCCTGCTGATCGCCGTCGCGGCGGCCGGTCCCGCCGCCGGAATCGAGATCGCGCTCTTGGGCAAACCGCTCGGCGGCACCACCGGACTGCCGGGCGTCGTCGTCGGCTACATCGGGCTCACCGCGGTGGTGCTCGGCTGCGTGGCCATCCTTCCGGCTCGGCGCTGGCGGCTGCTGTCGTCCGGTCGGCGGATCGGGGTGGCGGGGCTGGTCGCGGGCGCGGGACTGCTTGTCGCCGGGCTGGTTCCGACGGCGTGGGGGCTCACGCTCGGCGTGCTCGTGACCGGCGCGATGGCCGGACCGCTGCTGGTGAGCGCGCTGGCGGAGGCGAGTCCGCGCGGGTTCCACGGGTTCATGTCGGTGGGCGCGCTGGCCGGAGCCGTCGCGGCGTCGGTGTGCTTCGAACATCCGGGGATCGCGTTGGTCGCGGTCGGTGCCGTCGCCGCGGCGGCGGGCGCGGTGTACGCCGCGCTGAATCCGGTGCCCCGCGCCGGCTTCGACGGCGGGCTCCGGCACTGCGTTCGACTTCTGCGCTGGGAGTTGATTCGTTATGGCGCAATAGGTTTCGTGACAGGTGGTACGGTGCTTCCCGCACTGCATCTGCTGCTGTTCCGGTGGAGCGTGCTCGACGCCGACCAATCCGCCCGGCTCGCGATGGCACTGGTGCCGACCATCGTCGTGGCTCTGCTCGGATACCGGCGCGCGACCGCGTCGGCCCCTCTGCTGATTCTCGCGGCCGGGGGTCCCATGTTGGTGGCCACCGCGCCGGGGGCATGGCAGACGGTAGTGGGTGTAGCGGTCGCGCTCACGGCGGGGGTTCGTGTCGTAGCCGTCGCCGATTCCTGGTCGCGACAACAGATTTCGGATAGCGAGCGCTGGACCGCCGCCGCCGTGACGGGACTCGCGCTCGGGTTCGGTGGCGGCTGTGGCCTGGGGGTCGTCGTCGGCCTGAGTCGGGCGTGGGGAACCGGGACCGCGTTGACGGTGCTCGCCATCCCGGTGCTCGTCATTGCCCTGTGCGTCACACGGCTGCTGTCGCGCGGTCGCGCCGTGCTCGCGCTGACCGCGGCCGGGGTGGTCGCCCCCGCCGGTATCGCCATGGCCGATCCCGGCCAGCCCGCCGCATTGCATGTCAGCGCGACAACCGATTTGACCGAGGGGCAGCGAGTGACCGTGTACGGCACCGACTTTCAGCCCGGCCTCTCGGCGGTGGCGGTCGGCCTGTGCAAGCAGGGCTTCACCAACGGGCTCAAAGACTGCGACCTCGACGGCGGGGCCACCTTCGTGAACATCGACGGCGAAGGCAGATTCAAAACCCTGACCCTCACGCTGCACCCGCGCTTCAAGGAAATCGACTGCACCCGCCAGCAATGCGTGGTGGCCGCCGCGCCGCTGCCCGGCACCGAGCCGTCGGCGGTCATCGCCGCCAATTCCGCGGCGGTGACCATGTCCTTCGTCGGCGCGCATCTCACGCCCGCGACCACTCCGCCCCCGCTCACATCCGCGACGGCTGCGCCCGCCGACACCCGAGGCCCGTCCACGGCGCTGTGGTCGGTGACCGCGGGGCTGCTCGTCATCGTCGCCGCAATCGCCCTCGCCGATCGGCGAAGGCAGTAAGAAAGGTAAGGAACACCATGTTTCGATACGGAACCCGATTGGGCGCGGTGCTCACCGGCCTGACCGCCATCGCTCTGTTCGGCGGTGCCACCATCGCGCAGGCCGCCTCGGTGGACGTGAGCCAGGCCTGGGGCGTCTCGGCCGGGCAGACCATCAGCGTGTCGGTGAGCGGCCTCGCGCCGAACCTGGCGTCGGTGGCGGTCGGCCAGTGCACCGCGCAGATCTCCGGGCCGTCCGACTGCAACCTGGGCGGCTCGCTGCTGGGAACCGCGGACGTGCAGGGTAATTGGTCGGGCGGCAGCATTACCCTGGTGGCCTCGGTCGGCGGCGTGGACTGTACCGCGGCGGCGGGCGCGTGCACGATCGCCGTCACCAGCCTGACCGACCCGACCAACATCCTGGCCTCGGTGCCGCTCAGCTTCGGGTGAGGACACCATGAGACGCGACATCCTCCGGGGTGTGGCGGGCGCGGCGGTCGCTGCCGCCGCGCTGCTGGCCGCCGCACCCGCCGCGAGCGCGGCGCCCACGCTGCATCCGACGCCGGGCGGGGCGGTGAGCGTCGGCGAGGTGATCACCATCGCGCTCGACGGCCTGCCCGCCAACCTGCCCAATGTGGCCATCGGCCAATGCAAGCCGACCGTCACCTCGCCCTCGGACTGTCAGCTGGACCGCTCCCTGCTCGGCAACGCCGACGCCCAGGGCGTGTGGCAGCCCGGCCAACGCGGGCGCACCATCGTGCTGACGGCGTCCGTCGGCGGCGTCGACTGCGCGTCCGCGCCCGGCGCGTGCACGCTGGCCGTCACCAGCCTCACCAATCCCACCAATATCCTCACCTCCATTCCGCTCACCTTCGGCAGTGCCACGACCACGAAACCCGCTGCGCAGCAGACCGACTCGAGCGATTCCCATCTCGCCGTGATCGTCACCGGGATCGTCGTGGTCGTGCTGCTCGCGGCCGCCCTGACCTATCTGCTGCTGCGGGCGAGGTCCCGGCGCGAGTAGGGGCGCGCGGACGCGCTCGGCGTGCGGAGCGCATGGCCGGTCCGGTGGACCGGCCATTTGTGCTGCGCGGCAACGGAATTCAACTCCGCTAATGTTACGCAAGTTTGTTTCAGACTGTTGACTTGCCGGGGTGTGAGTCGCCTAATGATCCCTCAGAAACGAAACATCGTTTCTCGATGAGGAACAAAGGAACTCTCTTGATCATTCGACGCCTGCTGGCGGCCTTGGCCTCGGCCGTGGTCGCCCTCTCCGCCCACGCCGGTGCGTCCGCGCCGACGGCCACCGCCGACACCGCCGTCGGCTTCGTCGCGAATACCGTCGACATCCGCTGCGCCTTCACCACGCTGCACCAGAGCAGCAATTGGTACTTCCCGTCCGGCACGCCCAAGGCACTGGTCTGGTTGCAGCACGGATTCGCCAGCGCCAACGACTCGGTCGACGACACCGCCCGCAAGTTCGCCGCGCGCGGGTTCCTGGTCTTCGCGCCGACCCTGCCGACCGCGAACATCTTCGGCTGCACGCTCGAAAACCTCGGCAACAACACCGATTTCCTGCACAATGTGGCCGACCTGTTCGGCAAGTCCGGCGATCTCACCGACAAGCTCGGCCGCAGCTTCACCGACGCGCGCACCAAGGCGGGCCGCTCCGAGGTGGCCCTGCCGACCGCGTGGGTCTTCGCGGGGCACTCCGCCGGTGGCGAGGCGGTGCCGTACGTGACCCAGACGCTGCGCGCGAACTATCCGAACGCCTTCGCCGAACTGCGCGGCGAGATCCTCTATGACCCGGTCAAGAGCTTCATCGGCAACAACCTCTCCAGCTCGCTCAACCACCTGGACAACACCACCCTGCCGATCCTGGCCGTGACCGCGCCGCCCTACTCCTGCAACCGCGATGGCGCCGGCACCCAGGTGCTGATCGATCAGCTGCACCGTCCCTTCCTCGGGGTGCGGCTCACCTCCGGAGCCCACATCGACGTCGAGGCGTCGAGCGCGCCGGACCCGGACAAGGTGCTCTGCGGTACGCCGCAGGCCAAGAATGTCGATGCCCTGCAACATCTTTCGGTGGGCTGGGCCGAGGACTTCGTGAGCGGTTCCAAGACCCCGGACCTGTACCCGGGCGGCAGCTACTACCAGGGCTTGGTCACGGCGGGCACGATCACGACCCTGCCGTGATGGTCGGCAGCTGAGTAATGCGGCGGCGCGGTCGGTATGACGCGCCGCCGCATTGTCAGTGCGCGACGGTCGCGACGAGGGTAGGGCGGCCGTCGATGGTGGTCAGGTGCGGGTCGGTCATTCGCAGATGGTCGCCGCGATGTTCCAACTCGAAGGCACCGGATTTCAAGATATTGCGGACCCAGTCGCTGCGCTCGCCGTAGTTGACCGCGATGCGAAGTTCGTCGCCGCGCCAGGTGGTGCCGACCGGGGTGCGGAAGCGGCGACCGGATCGGCGGCCGATGTGGACCACATTGGCGTAGCCGGGAATTCGGGCGGTCAGGTAGCGGACAGCGGGGTTGGTCACGCGCCGGTTGTATCTCGCCAGCGCCCGCATCGCCTGTCTGCGCACAGCACCACGATAGTCCGTCAGCTGCTCGTGGCCGATGGGTAGGCGCGGGCGGGGAGGCCGGGGCCGCCGGGGCGGAAGGCGGCGGGGGAGTGGACGACCGTGGTCTGGGTGTATTCGCGCAGGCCCTCGTCGGCGTATTCGCGGCCGTAGCCGCTGCGCTTGATGCCGCCGAAGGGGGCGCGCAGGGACATGCCGGTGCGGTTGTGGGTATTGACGAAGGTGAATCCGGCTTCCACCCGGGCGGCGAAGGCGAAGGCGCGGTCCTCGTCGGCGGACCAGACCGACGCGCCGAGACCCAGATCGGAATCATTAGCGCGAGACAGGACTTCGGCTTCGTCGCGGTAGGTGAGCAGGGGTACCGCGGGGCCGAATTGTTCGGTCGCGACCAGTGCTGCGTCGTCGGGCAGTCCGCAGGCGAGGATCGGGTCGACGAAGTAGCCCTCCCCTCCGGGGCTTTTCGCCAGGGTGATGATCCGTCCGCCGCGTGCGGCGGCATCGGAGATCAGCGCCGTGACCCGATCGGCGGCCGCGCGGCTGACCACCGGACCCATGGTCACCGTCTCGTCCAGGGGATCTCCAACGCGCAGAATGCGCTGTGCCGCGGCCAGATAGGCGTCGAGGAACTCCGCTTCGCGTCGCTGGGGCACGTAGAGGCGTTTGGCCGCCATACACACCTGACCCGAGGTGGCGAAGGACGCCAGCACCAATCGCTCGTAATCGTCCGGGGTGAGCGCGAAGTCGTCGAGGAATATCGCGGGGTCGTTGCCGCCGAGCTCGAGGACCTGCGGTTTGAGCGCCTGTCCCGCGGCGGCCGCGATCGCACGTCCGGCGGCCTCACCGCCGGTGAACGCGACCTTGCCGACTCGTGGGTCGGCGATCAGGGCGTGAACCAGATCGGGGCCGCCGTGCACGACGGTGGTCTCGGGCAGCAGTGCCGCGACCCGGCTCACGGTGAGCGGGGCCAGCGGAGAGGGCTTGAGCAGCACCGTGTTTCCCGCCGCCAGCGCGGGACCGAGCTTGAGCATCGAGAGAATGATCGGGGCATTCCAGGGCGTGATGGCCGCGACGACTCCGTACGGCCGCGGTGTCAGAGCCATTCGGCCCTGGCGGTCGTCGACCTCGGTGGGCGCGAACACAGCCTCCGCCCGGTCGCAGAGCCAGCGCAGATACACTGCGGCGAAGGAGATTTCGCCCCGGCAGTCGGCGACCGGCTTGCCGGTCTCGCGGGCCAGCAGCACCGCCAGTTCGCCCACTTGCGCGTCCATGGCACCGGCGGCCGCCCACAACAGTTCCAGGCGCGCGAGCAGCGGTGTGCGCGACCATTCCCGGAATCGCCGATCCGCCTCTCGCGCAATAACATCCACCGCTTCGGGCGGGGTGATGGGCACCGAGCCGACCAGCTCGCGCGGGCGGGCCGGATTCTCGCGGTCGATTCTCATGCGGTGGCCTCGAGCGAGTCCATCAGGCACGCGCGTCGCAGGTGGGCGCGCGCGGCGACCGGGTCGGCCGCGAGTTCGCGCAGGTGCCGCCGATATTCGTCGTCATGCGCGTGCAGCCGTGACCAATTGGCGCGACTGGTGCGCTGCACATGCTCGACGGCGACGGTCCGGCGTTGCCGGGCGGCGCGGTCGAGCACCGTGTCCGGCGCACCGTCGAGCACGTCGGCCAGCGCGGTGGCCATGCGGACCGCGTCGTGGATGCCGCTGTTCATGCCGAGCCCACCGAGCGGGTTGTTGACGTGCGCGGCATCGCCCATCAGCAGCACGCGCCCGTCGCGGAAGCGCGAGGTCACCCGCTCGTGGACCCGGTACAGGCTGGCGTGCGCGATGCGCCACGGCCGTCCGAGCTCGGCGACGCCGGTCAAACGGCTAGGGAGCCTGTGTAATTCGTGCTCGTCGGAGGTTCCGTTGGGGGTCGGCAGCAGCACCCGCCAATGGTCGGGGGTGCGCAGCAGCACCAGCCACTCGCGGGGATCGAACACGTAGTTGATGGGTGCGATGCCGGGCAGTGCCGCGGTGAGATCCTCGTCGACGGAGGCGACCAGGAACCGTTCCGGGTAGGTGCTGCCCTCGAAATCGGCCGAGATCGCGTGCCGCACAGCCGAATGCGCGCCGTCCGCGCCGATGAGATAGTCGCAGTGCACCGGCCCGCGCGAGGTCGCGACCCGCACCCCGTGCGCATTGGTCGAAACCCCCTGTACTGCATGTGAGAACCGCACTTCCACCGTGTCGGGCAGGGCGTCCAACAGAATCGGGGTGAGCTTGCTCTGTTCGCACTGCACCCGGTAGGGGAACTCGGTGTCGCTCGCCAGGACGCCCAGGTCCAGGGTGGCGATGGCGTCGCCGCCGCGTTCCCGATACTGAAATGTCGGAGCCACCAGGCCTTTTCGCAGCAGCGCGTCCACCACGCCCAGCTCCCGCAGCATCTCCAGGGTGGGCGGGTGGAAGGTGGAGGCCCGGGATTCGGCGGCCAATCCGGGGCCCTGTTCCAGCACGGTGACATCGATTCCCCGCCGGGCGAGCACCAGCGCCGCAGTGAGCCCGACCGGTCCCGCGCCCGCGATCGCAACGGTGCTCATGAGGTGTGCAGGGCGAAGCGCCCCTCGACGCCGACCACCCGGGCACCGGTGAAGAACCGCAGCGTCTCGGCCGTGCCCTCCTCGCCCAGCCCGGACACGCCCCACGCCGGGCGCGGAGTCATGAGATCCAGGCTCATGATCGAGGAACCGTTGACCTTCACCTCACCCGCGCGTATCCGGCGCGCCACCGCCAGCGCGAAATCGGTATCCGCCCCGCACACATAGGCTTCCAGCCCGTACGGCCCGGCATTGGCCAGCCGCGCCACATCCTCGACGCTGTCGTAGGTGACGACACCGGCGACCGGGCCGAACACCTCGTCGGCGAGATCCGCGGCGAGCAACGCCGGGGCGACGTAGTTCCCGTGTTCCGGCGCAGTCCCGTAGGACCGGTGCTCGCGTTCTTCGAGGGCCGCGCGCACGATTCGAGCGTGCCGGGAATGCACCAGCGGACCCAATTCCGTCGACCGATCCAGCGGCGGTCCCATGCGCAGCGCCTCGAGCCGTTTGCCGATCGCCTCGGTCAATTCGCCCGCGCGCGCGGCGGGCACGATCAGCCGCCCCAACGCCCGGCACCACTGCCCATTGAGGGTGGTGAGCAGTTCCGCACCCATGCGCGCGGCGGTATCGAGATCGGCGTCGGGCAGCACGATCAGCGGATTGTTCCCGCCCAGTTCGAGCTGGCAGGGGCGGAACAGGGGCGCGGACACGGTCGCGATCTCGCGGCCGCCCGGCACGCCACCGGTGAAGGACACCGCCTTCACGCGCGGATCGGCCACCAGCCGCGCACCGGTCGCGGCATCGCCGTGCACGAGCTGGAACATGCCCGCGGGCACATGCTCGGCGATCACCTCGGCCAATACCACCGCGCTGTACGGGGTCAGCTCGCTGACCTTGAGGATCACCGGGCAGCCCGCCGCGAGCGCATTGGCCACCTTGTGCGCGGCCATGGGCGCGGGTGCGTTCCACGGCACCAGACACAGCGCGGGACCCAACGGCAGCCGATGCACCTCCACCGAGCCACGGTCGGCCCGCAGCGCGCCGCCGCGAATCTGGTTCGCGGCCAGGCGGAACGAACCCGAGACGATCGCGCCCAGCAGTTCGATCTGACGCAGCGGCACGCCGGTGGCGAACGCGTCGAGTTCGGCGATGCGGTCCAGTCGGGACTCGAGTCCCGCGGCAATGGCGTCGAGGGTGTCGGCGTCGATGCGCCCGGAAGCCCTGTCCGCCACCCGGAGTGCGCGCTCCAGCGTCTCGGGGCCGGTCGCCCGCGCCCGCGCCACCTCGTCGCCGGTGCCCGGATTCTCCAGTGACAGACCGATATCCAGGGCGGGCACTCGCCATTCACCGTCGACCAGGTCGCGAAGCTCGGGGAGTTCGATACTCATCGCGCGGCCTCCACCGGTGCGGTGGCGAACAGGTCGTTCGCTCGTGCCTCGGTGACGATGCGCGCGACCTCCAGCATGCCGCGCTCGGCCGGGAAGGTCATGACCAGTCCCATGGCCAGGTCCCGCAGCGCCCGCCCGGTGACCCCGTGCATGGACGCCGCCGAGGTGCCGCCCGCCTTGAGCGCGCCCAGCGCCACCCGGAAGCACGCCTCGGTGACCGCGCCCTTGCCCAGCCGCCACTGCGCGAAGACCTCCTGCTTGGATTTGAAAGGGACCTCGGCGGTTTCGACGGCGAGTTGATAGCGCAGCCACAGATACGCGGTCTGCAGGCTGCGGGTCATCTCGCCGAACAGCAGCTGATGCACCGGGGAGGAGGCGATCGGCTCGTCGGTGTCGGCGAAGCGTTTGGTCGTGGTGGCGGTGAGGATCTCGTCGTAGACCCGCTGCGCGCAGCCGGTGTAGACGGCCGCGATGGCCAGTTGATTGCCGACGAAACTGCCCCGGCTCATGGTCAGCATCTTGGTGAAAGCGCCCGGCACGCCGAGGGCTTCGTCCGCGGGGACGAACACGTCCGCGAGCCGGATGCCATTGTTGGCGGTGGCGCGCATGCCCAGGCCGTCCCACGGGGCGCGGGTGCTCACGCCCGGTGCCTCGCGCGGGACGAAGAAGGTGGCCAGCCCCTCGGCGGTCTCGTGGCCCTCGAGTCTGGCCGAGGTCAGGTAGTAGTCGGCGACGCCGGTCGCGCAGCCGAAAGACTTCTCCCCGTTGAGAATCCAGCCGCCGTCGACCTTACGCGCGGTGGTGGCGATGGTGATGTTGGCCGCGGAGGTCTTGACCGATTCCGAGGCGAAGTTGGCCAGCCACACCCCCTCGCCCATACGGGTGAGCACCTTCTCGGCGAAGGCGCGCACCACCGGAATCTCGGCATCGTCGAACAATCCGGCGTCGATGGCTTCCAAGGGCAACAGCCCGCGCGAGGCGCTGGTGTTGTGGAAGAAATAGGCCAGCGCGGTGGAGGGGCAGGCGGTGCCCATGGCGTAGGTGGCGGCGGCCAGATCGCGCAGGGTGCCGCCCAGACCGCCGAACTTCTCCGGCACCACCAGGCCCAGCAGTCCGGCCTCGCGCAACAGCGCGACATGCGAGGCGGGGAAGGTGGCGGTGGCGTCGGCCTGCTCGGCGGCGGCACGCAGGGCGGGCAACACGGATTCGACGCGTTCGGCGCGTTCGCGTTCGGCCGGTGTCATGTCTTCGACGAGTCGTTGTCCGATCATCGGGCGATCCCCTCGTGGTAGGTGCGGTCGTGATAGATGAGCGGGGCGGTCGGGCGCGGCATGGCGGCGTCGCGGACCAGTCCCAGCACGATGGTGTGATCCCCGGCCGGATAGCACGCGGCCACAACGCAATCCAGCCAGGCGACGGCGTCGGCGAGCACGGCCGCACCGGTGGCGGCGGTGACCCAGTCGCCCAGCGCGAAGCGGTCGTCGGTGGCCGGGCCGGAGAACCGGCGGCCCACCTCGCGATGGTCGCTGCCGAGCATGTTCACCGCGAAAACCCCACTGTGCCGAATCATTCGGCAGGTGGCGCCGCTGGATGTCAGGCATACCGAGACGAGCGGGGGATCCAGCGCCACACTGGTGAACGAGCTGGCGGTCATGCCGTGGCGGCCGCCGTCCTCGGTGCGCGTGGTGACCACGACGACCCCGGTTGCCCACTGCGCCATCACCGTCCGGAGATTCTGCGAATCCATCCTCTACTCCGTTTCGGTAGTGGAAACGCTGTTACGCACAAGGTAACGCTAGGCGGTCGGTGGCGCAACCGCCGTGCGGGCGATCGTGTTTCCCATGGGGAAATCTCACCTCTACACTGGCCGCGTGCCCGATACCGACACCGACAGTCAGAGCCGGTCCATCGCCGCGGTCGAACGCGCCATGGACGTCCTGCTGCTCTTCGGCCGCAGCGGCCGACCCGATCTCGGCGTCACCGAGATCGCCAACGAGCTCGGCATCACCAAAGCCGCTGTGCACCGCATACTTACGGCATTGCGCAGCCGGGATCTGATCACCCTGGAACCCACCACACGCCGCTACGCGCTCGGGCACGCGGCCATGGCGTTGGGCCGCGCCTATCTGGCGCGCACCGATCTGCGGGTGATGGCGGGCCCGGAACTGCGGCGCCTGGCCACCCTCACCGGGGAAACCGCGACCCTGTCCATTCGGCGTGGCGACACGCGCATGTACGTGGACCAGGTGGTGCCGGATCAGGAGCTGCGCATGGAAGTGGCGCTGGGGCAGCCCTATCCGCTGCACGCGGGCAGCTCCTCCAAGGCGATCCTGGCCTACCTGCGCAAGGAGGAGATCGACGAGTACCTGCGCCGGCACGAACTCACCGCGTTCACCGACGCCACCGTCACCTCGCAGCGCAAACTGCGCACCGAGCTGAACACGATTCGCGGGCGCGGCTACGCGGTGTCGCTGGGGGAACGGCAGGTCGGGGCGGCCTCGATCGCCGCCCCGGTGCTCGATCACGATGGCGGCGTGGTGGCGGCGATCAGTGTGTGCGGGCCGCTGTCGCGGTTCGAACCGCACATCGATGACTACGTGCCGATGCTGCTCAAGGCCTCCGGCGCGCTGTCGACCCAACTCGGCTACACGGGTCAGTGATCGGCATTCTCGGTCGGTGATTCGCGCGCCTCACAGGTGCGCGCCCGGTTTGAACACGCCGAGCGCGGCGGCGGCGAGCACGCTGCCCCAGATCACCCACACGTAGGGCAGGCAGCCGTTCACGCTGCGGCGCAGCACGGTCTCGGCCTCGGTTCCCGAGCCCTCGGCCAGCATGCGGCCGAAGGCAGGACCGAAGGAGCGCAAGGTGATTCGAATGCCCAGTCCGGCGGCGATGGCGGCGCAGTAGAGCAGGATCTTGCCGCCGAGCCAGCGGGGGTTGGTGGTGACGCCGAACGGGTCGTGCGCGCAGAGCGTGTAGCTGCCCGCGGCGGTCATGCCCGCGATGACCGCGGTGCGCAGCGTCAGATCGGCCCGGTGGATGGCGGCGATTCGCCCGTGCGTGCGGTGCGTGATCACCGTGCACGCCAGCCACACCGCGGCGATGATCCAGACCAGCGCCAGCGACCACCACGGGAACAGGTCGACGCCGAAAATCCGTGCGCCATGCGGTGATTCGGCCATGAGCGTCACGCCGCTGGGCAGGAACAGGACCAGGCAGATCTTCGGCCCGAGGTCGAGGCCGCTCATGATGGCCAGCGCGGTCGCGCGGGCGGGCGGGGTGAGATCCGGGTTGATGACGAAGCGGCTGGAGTAGAACACCCCGAGGTCACCGCCCAGCCAGAACACGAACAGCACCAGGTGCAGCAGGATCCACCAACCGTAGTGATGCGGTCCCATATTTCCTCACGAAGGTCTTTGTCGGCTCAGCGGAGCGCCGCGAGCGCGGCGTCCAGATCGATGACATCGGCGTATTTGGCGTCCAGATCCAGCAGATTCGCCTCGTGCAGGCGCGAATCGCGGTCGCCGCAGGCATCGGCCACCACCAGCGGCCGAAAGCCGTGCTGCAGCGCGTCGGTGGCGGAGGCGCGGACACAGCCGCTGGTGGTGAGGCCGGTGACCAGGACGGTGTCGACGCCCAGGGCGGTCAGGGTCGCGGCCAGCGAGGTGCCGTGGAAGGCGCTGGCGTACTGCTTGACGACCACCACCTCACCGGGTTCGGGGGCGGGCTCGGCGAGGAAGTCGCCGAGCGGATTGCCTTCCTCGAAGACGCTGAGAGCGGGGACTTTTCGGCGGAACAACCCGCCGTCGGCACTGCCGGGGCGGTAGCTGACCCGGGTGAAGACGACCGGGCTGCCCACTGCGCGGGCTCGCGCGACCAGCGTCGCCGTCGTGCGGACCGCGTCTTCGACCGGGGCGCGCAGCGGCGAGCCGTCGGCGAGGTAGGCCGCGCACACATCGATCACCAGCACGGCGGGCCGTTGCCCCGGGCCGAGGCGTCCCGAAAACCCGTGGCGGCGATAGTCATCGGCCAAGTCCGACATGGGTCTCCTCAGACGATGCCGTCGGCCGCGAGCGCGGCGAGCTGGTCCGGGCCGAGTCCCAGCAGTCGGCCGTAGACCTCGGCATTGTGCTCGCCGAGCTCGGGACCGAGATGTCTTACCCTGCCCGGGGTTTCGCTGAGCTTGGGGAAGACGTTCTGCATCGGAACCTCGCCGAGTTCGGGATGCGCGAGGCGCACGATGGCTTCGCGGGCGGCGAAGTGTGGATCGGCGAACATGTCGCGGGCGGTGTAGATGCGGCCCGCGGGCACGCCCTCGGCGTGCAGCAGCTCGAGCAGCTCGTCGGCGGGCCGGGCGGCGGTCCAGTCGGTGATGATCGCGTCGAGTTCGGCCATGTGCTCCCCGCGCGCGGAGTGGGTGGCGAAATGCTCGGCGCTCACCAGTTCCGGCCGTCCCATGGCCTTGGCCAGCCGGGTGAAGACGGTGTCCTGGTTGGCGGCGATGAGGATCATCTCCCCGCCCGCGGTCGGGTAGACGTTGCTGGGGGAGACATTGGGCAGTACCGGGCCGGTGCGCTCGCGCTGGTATCCGGTGACACCCCATTCGGGCAGCAGCGATTCCATCATGGCCAGCACCGCCTCGTAGATGGCCGAGTCCACGATCTGACCTCGCCCGGTGCGCTCGCGATGATGCACGGCGGCCAGCGTGCCGATGGTGGCGAATACCGCGGCCAGCGAATCGCCCAGGGAGATACCGGTTCTGGCGGGCGGGTGATCGGGATCGCCGGTGGTGTAGCGAATCCCGCCCATGGCCTCGCCAATGGAACCGAAACCGGCGCGCGGCGAGTAGGGGCCGTTCTGGCCGTAGCCGGTGACCCGGGTCAGAATCAGCCCCGGATCGCGTGCGCGCAGCGTGTCGTAGCCCAGGCCCCAGCGCTCCAGGGTGCCGGGGCGGAAGTTCTCGACCACGATGTCGGCGCGGGCGATGAGATCGCGCGCGAGGGCCTGCCCCTCGGCGGTGCGCAGGTTGCAGGTGACCGATTTCTTGTTGCGCGCCACCACCGGCCACCACAGCGACTTGCCATACGGCTTCTCCCGGCCCCACTCCCGCATGGGATCCCCCTGCCCGGGCGACTCCAGCTTGATCACCTCGGCCCCGAAGTCGCCGAGCAGCTGCCCGCAGAACGGACCGGCCAGCAGCTGTCCCATCTCGATCACCCGCAGATCGGCCAGTGGGCCCGACGCGGGGTTGGTGTCCTCGGCCATTCGGCAACTCCGTTCCATCCCGGCAAGAATGGATACAATGTATCCCGTAGCGAAACGGCGAGCAAGATCGCGATCGATTCAATTGCCTGCCCGCCGAACACGTTGGCACTACGGAGGATTCGTGGACATCACCCTGGTCGAAGTCGCGCCCCGCGACGGCCTGCAGAACGAGAAGCGGCCCATCGCGACCGCCGACAAGATCGAACTCATCCACCGCGCCGTGGATGCGGGCGCGCGCCGCATCGAGGCGGTCAGCTTCGTCGACCCCAGGCGGGTACCGCAGATGGCCGACGCCGAAGCGGTGCTGGCAGGTGTGCGCAGGGACGCCGAGATCTCCTACGCCGGACTGGTTTTCAACGATCGAGGTCTGGACCGCGCGGTCGCGGCGGGGGTCGACGAGATCAATGTGGTGGTGGTCGCGACCGACACGTTCAGCCGCCGCAATCAAGGGTGCGGCACCGAGGAGGGAGTTGGCCGCTGGGAACGCCTGGCCGCACGCGGCGCGGAGGCCGGGCTGTGGCGCACCGTCACCATCGCGGCCGCCTTCGGCTGCCCGTTCGAGGGCGAAGTGCCCGAAGCCCGCGTGCGCGATCTCGTCGCCCGGGTGGCTGCCGCGGGCCCGGACGAGATCGCACTGGCCGATACCATCGGCGTCGGCACACCCGACCGGGTACGCCGACTCGTCTCCACGGTGACCGAGCTGGCTCCGAATGCGCTGCCGCGCTGCCATTTCCACAACACCCGCAACACCGGCTACGCCAATGCGCTGGCCGCCCTCGATGCCGGCGCACGTGCCCTGGACACCAGCATCGGCGGAATCGGAGGATGCCCGTTCGCTCCGGCCGCGACAGGCAATATCGCCACCGAGGACCTCCTCTACACCCTCGACCGCATGGGCATCACCACCGGCGTCGACATCACGGCCACGATCGAAACCGCCCACTGGCTGGGCGGCCTACTGGCCACCCCCGTCCCCGCCCTACTCGGCCGAGCCGGACTGTTCCCCAATACCGCAGTGACGCAACCAGTTCCGTGAGTCGTGTCGGAGGGGGTGGAGGAGTTGGTCGAGGTTGGGGGCGGTGGAGAGGTGGTAGGTGATTTCGGCGAGAGAATCTGCGGTTGTGGGGGTGAGGTAGGGGGCGGTGTTGAGGCGAAATTTGAGGGCTAGTTCGCTGTCCGACAACGGGTTCTGGGGGCCGCCTCGGTTCGATTCGATGCGTTCGGTGAGGGTGCGGCCGTCGTGGAGATGGGCGGTGAGGACGGCGGGGAATTGGTGGGGGAAGATCTCGTCGCTGTGGGGGTCGGGAGTGCAGTGGACTCGGGCGGCCAGCGACAGGCGGTGGGGGTCGCGGGCGGCGGTGTCGGTGAAGTCCTCGTGGAAGACGCCCAGGCCGCCGCCGCCGATGAGCGCGGCGGCCACCGTGTAGGGGCCGGAAAACGCGGCGTGGTAACCGGATTCGGGGCGGGCCTTCAGCTCGGGTGGGAAGGCGATGGTCCGGAGGGCCGCGGCGGGGGCACCCAGCTCGAGCGAGGCGATGTGCTCGGAGAGCACGCCCCGGGCGCGCAGGCGCAGGGCGGCATCGATGCCCGCGTGGGTGAAGTGGTTGCAGGGGTATGGCTTGAAGCAGACCTCGCGTACCTTCCAGTCGTCGCCGAGTCCGGTGACGAGGGCGGCGGGATCGGCACCTTCGCCGCAGAAGGCCTGTAGCAGGCCGAATCTGCCTTCGAAGACGGTGGGCGGGCCGGTGAGTCCGGCGCGGGCCAGGCTCGCGGCGACGACGCCGGCGTGGGCGGCCCAGCCGCAGTGGACGCGTTTGACGGTGCCGCCGGTTCGGTTGGCCTCCAGCAGGCCCGAACCCATGCTGGCGGCAATGCCCATGGCGTGGGCGATGCCGGTGGCGTCCAATCGGGACAGCATGGCCGCGGCGGCGGCTGCGCCGACCGCGCCGCAGATCGCGGTGGCGTGCAGTCCGCGTTCGAAGAAGATCGAATTGCCCAGGGCGGCATCGTATCCGGCGAGTCCGGCGCGCACGGTGATCTCCACCCCGACCGTGACCGCGTCCAACAGCGCCGCACCGGTCGCGCCACGCTGCTCGGCGACGGCCAGCGCGGCGGGCACCACGGCCGCCGATGGATGCAGCACCGACAGCAGGTGGGTGTCGTCGAAATCCAAAGCGTGCGCGAGGGTTCCGCCGAGCAGCGCCGCACTGGGCGCGGGCACCCCGCCCGGCAGGCCGAGGGCGGTGGCACCGGCGTGGCCGCCCCATTCGGCGATCACCGTGCGCACGGCCGCGGCGGGCGGGGAGTCCAGGGCCGCCACACTGTTGCCGAGGACGTCGAGCACGCGGCGGGCGGCATCGGCGCGCAGTTCGGAGCCGACGCCCTTGACACGGGCGGCATCGGCGAACTGGGCCAGGCGCGTGACCAGGGTCTGCTCGTTCATCGGCTCACCGCAGCGAGCGGGCGCACGGGGGAACCGGTGCCGCCGACAATGCGCAATGGCGCTAGCAGAAAGGCGAATTCGGCCAGTCCGGCGTCGGCGAGGGCCTCGAGCGCGAGATGCTCGAGAATGTAGATGCCGGACTCGACGAGCAGCACCCTGTGCACCGGCAGCACGGCGTGCCCGGCCCCCGGCCGGATGCACTCGTAGGCGGTGGTATCCGATCCGGTGGCCACGATTCCTCGCTCGGCCAGCCAGTGGGCCGCCTCGACACCCACGCCCGGCACTCCCGATACCGCGCCCAAATAGGCGTCGCGGTCCTCGAACAGCCGCGACCATCCCGTGCGCACCAGCGCCACATCGCCCGATTCCGGTCGCACCCCCGCGTGTTTCGCGGCGGCCCGGAGATCCTCGACGGTGATCTCGTAGCCGCCGGGCAACGTCTCCACCCCGTGCACGCGGGCCACGTCCAACAGCACCCCACGGCGCAGCAGACCCGGCAGGTGCTCCGCGCCGTGCTCATGGAACAGCCCACCCCGCTGCGCGTGCTCGGCCGCGACGCCGCCGTGCAGCAGACCTTCGTGGCTGACATGGCTGAGCGCGTCGATATGGGTGCCGACATGCCCGCCGGTCACGATGATCTCGTTGGCGGCCGACCCGCCGTCGGGTCGCACCATGTCCCCGTGACGGCGGATCAAGGTCATGCGGAAGCCGGGATGGTTGGGCGAGCAGGGCATGCCGGTGAAGAACGGCTGGCCCAGTTCGATCAGGTCGACGCCACCGGAGATGGCCTCCAGCAGCGGGTTTCGCTCGTTCATCGGACCACTCCCGCCGCGCGCAGCCGTGCCAGTTCCGGATCGTCGACACCGTAGGCGGCCAGCACCTCGGCGGTGTGCGCGCCCAGCGGCGGCCCGCTCCAGCGGATCGAGCCGGGCGTTTCGGATAGTCGGAACAGGATGTTCTGCATGCGAATCGGGCCCAGTTCGTCGTCGGGCACGGTGACGATCGATTCGAGTGCCCGGAATTGCGGGTCGGTCAGGATGTCGGCGGCGGTGTAGATCGGCGCGACGGCCGCCTCGGCCTTCTCGAAGGCCCGGACCACTTCGTCGGTGGGCCGCTGCGCGATCCAGGAGCCGACCGCGGCGTCGAGTTCGTCGGCGTGCGCGGCACGTCCGGTGCCCGTGGCGAACCAGGGCTCGTCGAGGAATTCGGGGCGGCCGACCAGCCGCAGCACACGCTCGGCGATGGACTGCGCGCTGGTGGAGACCGCGACCCAGCCGCCATCGGCGGTGCGGTAGATATTGCGCGGGGCATTGTTCGTCGAGCGATTGCCGGTGCGCGGCGGCAGCTGCCCCAGCTGATCGTAGGCGAGGATATGGGGGCCGAGCAGCGTCAGAATGGGCTCCACGATGGCCAGGTCGATCTGCTGACCGTGACCGTCGCGCTCGCGCGCCCGCAGTGCCGTCATGATGGCGAAAGCCGTTGTCAGCGCGGCGATTCCATCGGCCAGACCGAACGGCGGCAAGGTGGGCGGGCCGTCGGGTGCACCGGTCATGGCCGCGAAACCGCTCATCGCCTCGGCCAGGGTGCCGAAACCGGGGCGGCGCGCGTACGGGCCGAATTGCCCGAAGCCGGTCACGCGGGCCAGCACCAGGCGCGGATTGTGCTGTCGCAGTGTGGGATAGCCGAGCCCCCAGCGTTCCAGGGTGCCGGGCCGAAAGTTCTCGATCACCACGTCGGCATCGGCGGCCATGCGGCGGAACAGGTCCTGACCGTCCGGGGTGCCCAGATGCAGGGTGACCGACTTCTTGCCGCGTCCCAACATCTTCCACCACAGGCCGACGCCATTGCGTGTCGCTCCGTGCCCGCGCACCGGATCCCCGTTCGGGTGCTCGATCTTGATCACCTCCGCGCCGAAGTCGGCCAGCAGGGTGGCGGCCAAGGGGCCCGCGAACAGTGTCGCCGCATCGATGACTCGGATGCCCGAGAGTGGGCCGGCCATGGCTGAACTCCTAACCCGTCGGTGTGTTTCTCAGAGCGAAACACTGACGATGGCATGCAGGTTGACTACCTGCGAATCCTACTGCCATGATCGGCCTGTTGGTAAAGTGGTTTCGCAGAAGGAAACTGGAGTCAATCGTGGCGGAGATCGATCTGCTGATTCGGAACGCGCGCGTCGTCCGCCCCGGAGCCCCCGACGCCACCGAGCCCGAAATCCAGGACATCGCCGTGACCGACGGCGTGATCAGCGCTGTCGCGCCGGGGATTTCGGTGGCGTCGGCGACCGAGGTGGTCGACGCCCAGGGGCGGCTGGCCTTCCCGGGTGCGGTGGACGCACACCAGCACTGGGGGATCTATTCGGAGCTGTCCGAGGACACCGTCTCCGAGAGTCGCGCCTGCGCTCAGGGCGGTGTCACCACATCGCTGAGCTATCTGCGCACGGGTCGCTACTATCTCGATCGCGGTGGCTCATACCGGGACTTCGTGCCCGCGGCGCTGGACCGCATGGCCGGGCGATCCTATATCGACCACGCGATCCACCTCGCACCCATGACCCGCGAGCACATCGACGAAATTCCGTACCTGGTCGAGGAATTCGGGATCACCTCGTTCAAGATCTTCATGTTCTACGGCGGCCACGGGCTGCACGGACGCTCCGCCGATCAGGCGGAGTTCCTCATGATCCCGCCGGGGGAGCGCTACGACCTCGCGCATTTCGAATTCGTCATGCGCGGCCTGCGGCGGGCGCGCGAGCGCTACGGGGACGTGATCACGCTCTCGCTGCACTGCGAAACCGCCGAGATCATGGCCGCCTACACCGAACTCGTGGAGCGCGAGGGCGTCCTGACCGGGCTACGCGCCTATAGCGCGTCACGCCCGCCGCATTCGGAAGGGCTGGCGGTCACCACGGCGTCGTATCTCGCGCACGAAACCGGTTTCCCGACCATCAATCTGCTGCACCTGTCCTCGGCGAAGGCGGTCGACGCCGCCCTGCGCATGGCGAAGGCCTTCCCGCACATCGACTTCCGCCGCGAGGTCACGATCGGCCATCTGCTCGCCGACGTCGACACCGCGCACGGCATCGGCGGCAAGGTGAATCCACCGCTGCGCGAGCGCGCCGACGTCGAGGCGCTGTGGGGGCACCTGCTCGCGGGCGAGATCGACTGGGTGGTCAGCGACCACGCCTGCTGCCGTGACGAACAGAAGTTCGGGGTCGACCGCGAGGATGTCTTCCTCGCCAAATCCGGTTTCGGCGGGGCGGAATACCTGTTGCCCGGCCTGGTCGGCGAGGGGATGAAACGGGGTCTGAGTCCCCAGCACATCGCCCGCCTGACGTCGTGGAATCCGGCTCGCCGCTTCGGACTCACCGGCAAAGGCGACCTCGCCCCGGGCTTCGACGCCGATATCGCGCTGGTCGACACCGGGGTCAACTGGACGGTGCGCGCCTCCGATTCCGAATCGGCCCAGGAGTACTCGCCTTTCGAGGGCTTCGACATGACGGCGCGGGTCAGCGACGTCTTCCTGCGTGGCCAACGCATACTCGCCGAGGGGCGCGTCGAGGGCGAGCCGCGCGGGCGCTACCTGCCGAGAGCGATCGCCACCGAGAGCCGGTCTAGTCGTGACGGGCACGGATCCCGGTAGGTCAGCCCGGGTCGGCGGCCCTCAGAGCGCCTTCAACAACTCCGCGGCCAGCGGGGCGGAGGAGGCCGGGTTCTGTCCGGTGTAGAGGTTGCGGTCGACCTCGATGTGGGGAGCCCACGGCTCGCCTTCGCGGTAGTCGACGCCCAGTGCGATCAGACGGTCCTGGAGCAGCCACTTGGCCTTGTCGGCGAAACCGGCCTGTGTCTCTTCGGCATTGGTGAACGCGGCCACCCGGTAGCCCGCGAACGGCGAGTTGCCCTCGGGGTCCGCGGTGGCGAGCAGTGCGGCGGGCGCGTGGCACACCACGCCCAGCGGCTTGCCCGAGGCGAGCGCGGCGTTGAGCAGCCTTCCGGAGTCGGCGTCGACCGCGAGGTCCTCCATCGGACCGTGCCCACCGGGGTAGTAGACGGCGTCGAAATCGTCCAGCCGAACCTCCCCGAGGCGACTCGGCCGAGTCAATTCGGTTGCGGCACGCAGGGTTTCCGCGATCTTCTCCGCGCCCTCAGCGCCGCCGTTGGCCTCGGGTGCGAGGCTGCCGCTATCGACGCTCGGCACGACGCCGCCCGGGGTGGCCACGACGATCTCGTGCCCGGCGGCCTTGAACGCCTCATAGGGCGCGGCGAACTCTTCGGCCCAGTACCCGGTCGGGTGCTTGGTGCCGTCCGCCAGCGTCCAGTGGTCGACGCCGGTCATGACGAACAGGATCTTTGCCATGAAGCGACGATAAGCATCCTGCAATTAGATGACCAATAGAATTGTTCATGGCCGATATTGGTTCCTCGATGGAGCCCGCCGACGCCCCGGCCATCCGCGCGGCGGTAGCCGAGCACCTCCTTCGAGCAGAAGACTATCGGACTGCGGAGTCGATATCTTCGGTGCTCGGCACAGGGTTTTCGTCCGGTTTCGACGGACCGCCCATGGTGATCCAGAGCGGACTGGTCGGATTCTTGTGCCGGTCTTTGCGATAGATGGAGAGGAAATCGGTGATCAGAGGGTCGCGGCGCCACTGCTGGATGCGGTCCACGACTTCGTCGGTGTAGTTGTCGGCGTGGGCCTCGATCACGGTACTGATCAGCTGGCCGGCGAGTTGGGCGAACAGGCGGGTGTTGGCGGAGAATCTGGTCTCGAATTCGGCCGGGGTGAGGTCGTCTGCCATGCCGCGGTGCAACCGGTCCATGAAGTTCAGGGGCACGTGGGTGTCGATGTATTGCGGGTCGAGGGGCGGGCCGTCGATGGTCTGCCATTCGGTGAAGAATTGCTGCATGCGGTTGCTGATCTGGGTGAGCCTGCCCAGATTGGCTGCCACCGACGGGTTTGCGCTGATCGTTCGGAACTTGTCGTGGAAGAAGAGCAGACCGAACACGCCCCAGTAGAAGGCGGTATCCCAGACGACCTTCGAGGACATGATGCGGGCGCTGCCCATCAGCGGGTAGCGCTTCTCGTAGATCGAGCGCCAGAAGTCGGCGACGTTGCGGTAGAGGCTGTCATGGATGGCCGCGAGCGCGGTGACATCCTCGCCTGCCAGGGAACGCAGGATGAGGTCCGAGGTCAGGCCATTGCTGATCGAGATCAGGTCCAGGCCAGGGGAATACAGCGGATCCAGGAAGAGCCCCGCTTCGCCGGTCAGCGCCCATCGCTGATCACCGGCATAGACCTGCTCGGCGCTGTAGCAGTAGTCGCGCATGACCCGGAAGTCCTGGATCTTGTCCAGGTGCTGATCGATCTGCGCCGCCGCCTCGGGCTCGAACTTCCGAATCCATTCCAGCGCCTTGTCCAGCTTGTTGAAGGTGTCGAAGTTGTGCAGGTCGTCGTCGCACACGATTCCCACGCTGGTCGAGCCGGACGCCAGCGGAATCAACCAGAGCCAATAACCGGGCCCCATCAAATGATTGGTGGAGTGGTAGCGCTTGCCCTCGGCTGTGCGTCGCGTCCACTCGGGGTCATCGGACCAGGTGTCGATATCGATCCGATGCGCCACTCGGAACCACGACGCGTTGGCGGTGTGCGCGACCGGAATACGCTGCCTGCCCAGGCGACGCCGCAGTACCTGGGTGCGGCCGGACGCATCGACCACCCAGCGCCCGGCGACGTCGCGTTGCCCCTCCGGCGTCTTGATCCGCACCCGGTGCAGTGGCTCCTCTGGGCGCAGGTCGACATCGGTGACCTTGCAACCGCTGATGAACTCGACTCCCGCTGCGGCGCACCGCCGCCCGATCTCGTTCTCCAGTCGGCCCCGGTCCAGCTGGTAGGTGTCGAGGGGTAGCCAAACCGACGTGCCCACCTCGACCCGGCGCGTGATATCGGAGTTGTCGCCGCCGGTGAAGAAGAACCGAAGACCGAATTTGCGCAGCTGTCCGTTGTCCAGATGGTCTTTCAGCCCGAGAATGTCGCGCAGGTAATGCGCGGAGATCTCCACGGTCGATTCGCCGACCTTGTGCGCCGCTTCCGGAACCGGGTGCGGTTGGTTCTCGATGACGATCACCCGGATGTCCGGCTGCGTCCGTCGCAATTGCAGTGACAGGGTCAGTCCGGCCATCCCGCCGCCCAGGATGACCACGTCATAGTGCCCCGGCTCGGCCGGGCGGGAAGCCTGTCGCGCGCGCAACACCTCGGCCAGCGCGGCCTTCTGCTCGTCGGACAGCTCGGACAGTTGTTGCCGTACTGCTTCAGTCATGGTTCCTCCTCGGGAACACACTGTCCGGCAGGCAATTTCGGCGGTCTTCCGAACTCGGTAAGTCCTGCGTAATGGCCACTCACATCATCGGTGGAGACAAGCAGCAGTCCACAACTCCTTCCAGGGGAGATCAGACACGATGACTACTTTGCTGGCCCGGGCGCGTTTGGCGGTGCTGGGCGTTTCGGAGAAAGAAATCCTCGCATTCAAAAAGGGCGATTCCGCGAGGTGGCGCCATCTCGAAGATGCGTTGCGGGCCGAGGTCGGCGGCTATCACGCGGTGCTCGAGGGCGGCGGTGTGGAGGCCATCGTGCGGCGGATGGACCGCTTTCCCAAGCACATGAACGGTTACGCCCACGAGGGCGTGGCGATGGGCCTTACAGGAATGGATTGCTGGCTCCCGGGGAAGTCGCGATTTCGAGAGTTTCTCTCCGGCGCCGGTGACGCGCACATCTACATGTCCCATATCGGCGCGGGCGAGGCGCTCGCTCGGATGCGGCGCCTGCCCGAACCGTTCCTGAACCGTCTCGACGACCCGGTGGCGCGGTGGCTGGTCATGGATGGCTACGGCTTCCACCAGGGCTTCTTTCAGCGGGCCCGCTACGTGGATCGACAGGTCGTGCCACCCTATCTCTCCCCGTACGCTCGTCGCGTCTTCGATCAAGGCGTCGGGCGCAGCATCTGGTTCACCGTCGGCGCCGACGTGGACCGCGTCGCGGCCGACGTGGCCGCCTTTTCCCCGGCCCGCCAGGCCGATATGTGGCTGGGCATCGGGACCGGGTGTTGCTACGCCGGTGGCTTGGCTCGGCACGAGATCGAGCACCTGCGGGAGGTGTGCGAGCCGTATCTCCCGTACGTCGCGACGGGCGCGGCCTTCGCGGCCAAGGGCCGACACCGCGCGGGAAACCCGGTGTCCGACACCGACCTGGCGTGCGAAGTGCTTTGCGAGACAACCAGTATCGGCGCTGCCGCGATAGTGGACGACGTGCTGGACAATATGCCCGCGCATTACTCCCGTCCGGCCTGTGAAGTCGTCCAAGACCATGTGATCGAGGCGTTCTCCGCGCGCGTCGGCCGCCCGGCGGATGTGGAGCGCGCGCTATGACACTCGCACCCACGGCCCCCGTCGACAGTGGCCTGCGCGACACGGTCGGCACGCTGTTGTGGCGGTCCTTCGCCGCAGCCGGGGCGATGCCATCGGCTCCGGAGCTCTCCGACGGCGCGTCGGCCGCGCGGTTGAAGCATGTCGTGTTCACGGTCACCGAGTGCAGCCGAACGACACTGCTCGATCCCAGATTCGACACGCTGGTTCCCAAGCTCGACGCCTACGACGCAGAGCTGCACGGCTTCGCCTACGAAGGCGCCGGGGTGGGACTCGCCGCGCTCGATTGCCTGTCGCCCCGCAGGAATCGCACCGCGGCCCTCGCCACCGGTCCCGGAGCGCATCACGTCTTCGGTATCTATCTCGGTGCGGGCATGTGCCTGGCGAGGATTCGGCGCGACCCCGAATCGTTCCGCAGGCGACTGGGCGATCCGTTGCTGAGCTGGATCATCCTGGATGGGTACGGCTTCTATAAAGGATTCTTCGCCTACCGGCGGCATGTGCAGCACCGGTTCGTGCCGCCACACCTGTACGGATACGGGCGCCGCGTCTTCGATCAGGGTGTGGGACGCGCGATTTGGTTCGCCGCCGACGCCGACGCGGATCGGGTCGCGGCGACCATCGCCACCTTCTCGCCGTCGCGGCAGGCCGACCTGTGGAGCGGCGTGGGCTTCGCCTGCGGCTATTCCGGGGGCATCGAGCGCAGCGCCCTCGATGCGCTGCCCGCCCTCGCCGACAGCCACCGCGGTCACCTCGCCCTGGGCGCGGCGATGTCGGCCAAGGCCCGCCATCTGGGCGGCAACCCGGCCTCCCACAACGAGCTGGCCTGTGAAGTGTTGTGCGGGACCACCTCACAGCAGGCCTCGGCGATCGCGGACTCCGCGGTGCGAGATCTTCCGTCGGGCAACGACGTTCCCGCCCACGCACTGTGGCGCCAGCGCATTCTTCAGGAGTTCCTGTCACCATGCTGAGCAAAGTTCTCCAGCCCCTGCTGAAACTGTCGGTGGACGACTTCCCGCGGGTGGCCAAGCAGCAGTTCGGCGACCTGCCGGAGATGGACGCCGTGTGGCCGCACTTCAAGCCGCCGTCGCACGCGATCCTCGACAACTTCTGGGCGACCCTCGACCACCCCGGCTTGGCCGATGTCATTCCCCTGCTGGAAGCCAACCCCGCCAAGGTGCGCGGCGTCGCCTACGAAGGCGCGGCAATGGGCCTGACGCTGCTGGATTTCCTGCTGCCCTACCGCAAGCGGCTCAAAGGTTTTCTCGCGGTGTGCGGTGTGTACAAGCCAATGGTCTATGTCGGCGCGGGCATGATCCTGCCGTACCTGCCAACCGATCCCTTGCGGGTCATCGCGCGCTTCGACGACCCCGAGCGATGGCTGATTCTCGACGGATTCGGCTTCTTCCGGGGATTCTTCGCCGCCCGGGACAGCTTCGACAGACAACTCAGGCCCGACGGGCTCAGTGGCGAATCCGCTCGCAACTTCGACAGCGGACTGGGGCGCAGCCTCTACTTCGTCAGCGCGGCCAATCCGGACCGGATTGCCGGTGTCCTGCAAGCCTTTCCGGAGTCGCGCCGCCGCGACCTGTGGGGCGGGGTCGGCTTGGCGTGCGGTTACACCGGCGGGGCGCTCGACCGTGAGGGCTTTCAACGGCTGCTGCGCACCGCGGGCCCCTACGCCGCCGAAGTCGCTGTCGGCCTGGCGGTGGCGGCAGGGTTTCGCGAGCAGACCAACCACCCCGCGGACCATACAGATGGGGCCTGCGACGTGTTCTGGGGCCTCGAGGCCGCCGATGTGGCCAGGCTGGTCGCGGCCGAATGCGCTGGCACACACCCTGATCCGTCCGGGCCGCGATACGACGCGTGGCGGCAGCGGGTCAAGGCTGTCTGGACAGAACGCCAGCAACTGACCGCCGATGCAGGAAGGGCAGATCGATGACCGCAGTGGGTAGCGTGCGCCGTCGCGTATTCGGCATAGCGGAGCCGCGAAAAGTCTTCGACAGGCCGGGGTTCGCGCCGGTGGCCTGGAGCCGATTCGCCCCGGTGATGGAGTCACTTGCCTTGGGCTACAACGTGACCCTGGAGGACAGCGCCATGGCGGTGCTGATCCCCAAACTGGAGGCGGTCGACCCGGTGCTGCACGGATTCGCCTATGAGGGCGCGGCCATGGGCCTTGGCGTCCTCGACGTCATCGCGCCCGGGAAGCACCGGACGGCCGCTTTCGCCGCCGGGCCGGGCGCACGCCACATGGCTACCGTGTACGTCGGTTTCGGCTTGGCCCTGGCGCGGTTGCGGCGGCGGCCCGAAAAGTATCTGACGCAACTCGACCCGGTGCTCGGGTGGGTCGTCGTGGACGGCTATGGCTTTCACGAGGGTTTCTTCGCGCGTCGTCGCTCCATTCTGCGACAACTGCGGCCGTCACATCTGTCCGACACCGGGCGGGAACTGTACGACCAGGGCATCGGCCGGTCACTGTGGTTCTCCACGGGTGCCGACATCGCGCTTGTCGCGGAGGCGATTTCGCGCTTCGCGCCCGGCCGCCAGGTGAACCTGTGGACGGGTACGGCCATGGCCTGCAGTTTCGCCGGGGGCACCGACCGCGCCGGTCTCGAACAGCTGTGCCGGGCAGCCGGAGCTCATCGTCATCGGCTGTCGTGGGGGGCCGCGGCGGCGGCCTGGACCCGCGACCTCGCCCACAACCCGACTCCCCATACCGACCTGGCTTGTGAAGTGCTGGGCGAGATCTCGAGTTCCGACGCTGCCCGGGTGTTGGAGAAGACTCGCCACGAACTCGTCGGAAACCCGCCCTCCGCGTCGTATCGAACCTGGCGCGAAACCTGCATCCCGAGGCTCTTGGCCGGAACCGCCGGTCGCCCGGCCTGATTCGACGACACTCTGAGAGGCGCACGCATGCGCAAGTACCGGGAGACCATGATTCTCTTCGCGCTGATGGCGACCGCGTACATCGTCACCGTGGAAATCACGATCATGAACGTGGCACTGCCCACCCTGACCAGGGACCTCTCGGCCACCACGACCCAGCTGCAATGGGTGGTCGACGCCTACAACCTGTTCCTGGGCGCCTTCGTCCTGGCCGCCGGGAGCCTCAGCGACCGGCAAGGCCGCAAGGGCGCCCTGCTGCTAGGGATGGGAATTCTCGTTGTGGCCTCCCTGGCGGGGGCATGGGCCGAGACGAGCGGCGGTCTGATCGCCGCGCGGGCCGGGATGGGACTGGGCGCGGCGCTCATGTTGCCCACCACATTGTCGATTCTGGCGAACGCGTTCACCGAACGCCGCGCCCGCGCCCGCGCCATCGGATTATGGGGCGCATCAACGGGTTTGGGCGTCGCCACCGGACCGATCGTGGGCGGCTGGCTACTGGGCCGCTACTGGTGGGGCAGCATCTTCGCCTTCTTGGCGCTGCTCACCGTGGCAGTCGCCGCGCTCATCGTCGTGTTCGTGCCGACCTCGCGCGACCCGAAGACACCGCCGATCGACTGGCGGGGCCTGGCGCTGTCGATCGTCGGGTTCGGGGTGCTGGTGCTGGGCATCATCGAGGCCCCGCAATGGGGATGGGGGGAGATCTCGACCATCGCATGCTTCGCGATTGGCGTGATGGTTCTGCTGATCTTCATCGCGGTGCAGCGGCGCACCAAGGATCCGATGCTGGATGTATCGCTGTTTGCCAACATGCGCTACACCGCGGCGAGTTGCTCGGTCGCCATCTCGTTCTTCGCGCTCAATGGCTTCATCTTCCTCATCACGCAATACATGCAGCTGGTGAAGGGCTACAGCGCGCTGTCCATGGGTCTGCGCCTGCTGCCGATGGCCGGCTCGATCGGAATCGCGTCGATCGTCGGTGCGTGGCTCGCCGTGCGGATCGGGAACAAGGTGGTCGTCACCGCGGGCCTGATTCTGTTCGCGGTGGGTCTGGCGTGGGCGGCGACGAACACCGGCAGCACCGCCTACAGCTTCATGTCCATCAATATCGTTGTGCTCGGCCTGGGTTTCGGCCTGATCAGCACCCCGGCCACCGAAGCCATCATGGGCGCGGTCGCCAAAGAGAAGGCCGGGGTCGGTGCGGCGGTCAACGACGCGACCCGTTTGTGCGGAGCCACCCTCGGAGTGGCGGTGATCGGCAGCATGGCTTCCTCGCTCTACTACAACAGAATGGGTTCGACGGTGTCCGCCGCGCTGCCCGACTCCGTCATCTCGGCCTCCGACGGCTCCCTCGGTGGCGCGCTCGAGGCGGCGAAAGACCTTGCCGCCCACGCAGACAGCGAGGGCGCCCGGCAGTTGTCCGACACCGCTACCTCCGCCTTCCTGTTCAGCATGCAAGGCGGGTCGTTACTCGCGGCGGGAACCGTCTTCGCCACCGCCGTCATGGCCTGGCTCCTCTTGCCCGCCCGCCCGCGCACCCACGATTCCGAACCCGGCCCGGTGGAGGTAGCACAATGACCGATCAGACAGCGCCCGGCAACGCGGATTCCGCGTTCGATGCAGTGGCGTTCGACGTGGTGATCCTCGGCGGTGGCGCCGCGGGACTGACACTGGCACTGCAACTGCACAACGCGCGCCCCGGCACCTCGATCGTGGTGGTGGAGAAGAGTGTTCGGGCGCCCGAGGCGGCGCACAAGGTCGGCGAGTCCACGGTTGACATCGCCTCGCACTACCTGCGCGACGTGCTCGGGATCGAGCCGCACATCAGCGATCTGCAGCTGGAGAAGTTCGGGCTGCGGTTCTTCTTCACTCAGGGCGACAACCGGGACATCGCGCGCCGTGTCGAGCTCGGCCACGCGCGCCGGACCCATGTCGCGAAGACCTATCAGCTCGACCGCGGGCGGTTCGAGAACTACCTGTCCGACGAGCTGAGCGCCGCCGGTGTGGCCATGTGGGTCGGGCACAAGGTCGAGGAGATCGACCTCACCGGGGGCGATGATCGACACCGCGTGCGGGTGACCACACCGGACGGGCAACATCGGGATGTGCGGGCCCACTGGGTGATTGACGCCTCGGGCCGCGCGTCGCTGCTCAAGCGGAAACTTGGACTGTCGAAACCCAACGGCCACAACGTCAATGCCGCCTGGTTCCGCATCGATTACCCGATCGACATCGGTGAATGGTCGGATCTGCCGAGTTGGCACGAGCGCATCGGTGACGGCCGCCGCAGCCTGTCGACCAACCACCTCGTGGGTGAGGGCTACTGGGTGTGGCTGATCCCGTTGGCCTCCAACACGATCAGCGTCGGCATCGTCGTGGATGCCGATCTGCACCCGTTCGCGCGGATCAGCCGTTTCGAGAAGGCGTTGGAGTGGTTGCGCGAGCACGAGCCGCAATGCGCGGAGGTGATCGAGTCGCATCGCGACAAACTGCTCGACTTCAAGGTCATGCGCAACTACTCCTATGGCTGCGAGCAGGTCTACTCGGCGGACGGCTGGTGTTTGACGGGCGAGGCGGGAATCTTCCTGGACCCGCTGTATTCGCCGGGGTTCGATGTCATCTCGATGAGCAACGGGTTGATCACCGATCTGGTCACCCAGGCCCTCGACGGCGCGGACGTCGACGATCTGGCCGCCATCCACAACAACGTGTTCTTCATGGTCACCGACGGGTGGCTGCCCATCTACGAGGGCCAGTACCCGATCCTGGGCAACGCTCGGGTCATGAGCGCCAAGGTCCTCTGGGACACCGGGGTCTACTGGGCCGTGCCTTCGCTGCTCTACTACCGAGACCAGTTCCGGCAGTTGGTCGATCGGCCGGGACTGGTGCGGCAGCTGGCGCGGATGTCGTCGATCACCGAGCCGGTGCAGCGGTTCTTCCGCGAGTGGTACGCGGTCGAACCGCGGGTGCACGCCGACGGTTTCGTCACCTACTACGACTTCGATTTCATGATCCGCTTCCACGAGGGCATGGTCGCCGACCTTTCCGACGCCGAGGTGGGTGAGCGGCTCGCCGGCAACCTCGACGAGTTGGAGCGGATCGCCGGGGAGCTCGTGGCGGCAGTGCTCGCCGAGTGCGACGCCGCCGAGGACGAGGCGCGCCGCGCCCAGGCCGGTCGGTGGCGTGCCGACAAGGCGTTGATGCGATTGGTGGAAATCTATCGGGCGCACGACGATTCGGCGAATGCGTGGATCACCGTGGGACCGGACGGGCTGGCCAAGGGCGGCGGCCGGGACTTCTCGATTCGCCCCTACTCCGCGGACCCGGCGGCGCTACCGGAAACCGACAGTGACCGCGCGGCGGGTGCGCTGGGGAGATGAGATGACGGTACCGGCACGAGTGCTGAGTCGGCGCGAACGACGGCGGCTGGAGACCTGCGACGAGATCGTCGAGGTGGCAAGGGATGTGCTGCGCGAAGGCGACGATCTGTCGTTGCGGGCGGTCGCTACCCAGATGGGAATGACGGCGCCTGCCCTGTATCGCTATATCGATAGTATCGACGAATTGCACGTGCTGGTCGCACGCGCCATCTGCACCGACGTCATCGCCGCCATGGCTGAAGCGGGCGAACGCTATTCGCGAGACGATCCCGCCGCCCGGCTGGCCGCGTCCGCCACCGCGCTACGTTGCTGGGCGCTGGCAAACCGCACCGAATTCCTGGTGGCCTTCGCGAACCCGACGCTGGCCGCGGTGTCCTGCCCGATTCGCCGAAAGGCGCTGGGACGGCTGCCCGCGGGCGACGACGATTCGCCGAATCCGTTCGCCGCGTACTTCGCTCAGATGTTCATTGACCTGCATTCGCGCGGATTGATCGTGGTGCCGACCGCCGACGATCTGAACCCGCGGTTGTACGCACTAATACAAAAGAGCGCCGCCCAGCGGGACAATCCGTTCTACGCCGCGCTCGGTGTCGAGGGACTGGGCACGTATTGGCTGTTCAAATTGGCCTGGGTCCGGCTGTACGGGATTCTCGTGGCCGAGGTCTACGGGCAGGTCGACGAGGAACTCGTCGGCTCCGACGTGGCTTTCAACACGCTGATGCGCGAAACCTTTTCCAGCCTCGGCCTGGCCGACAGGTGGGACCGGCTCGTCGAGGTAAGTCGCGCTACCGCGCTGCGTGCGGACACCTAGAGAATCACCGACGACGTCGAGGAGTCAGCCTTGCCGACATTGCTGGAAATCACGAGTCATCTTTTTATTCAAATGTTGGTCATCTTGGTGACCTATCGCCTCATCTGGCCGCTGTTTCGCAGGCTGGCGCAGGTCCAGGTCGTGGCTGTGATGGTCGCGGGATTCTTGTTGGGGCCGTCGGTGTTCGGCGCGATTTGGCCCGCGGCGCAACACTGGTTGTTCCCGACCAAGCTGCACATCGGCAACACCTCGATCATTCATCCGAATCTGATCGCGATCTATATCGTCGGGCAAATCGGCCTGGTGCTCTACATGTTCCTGGTAGGCGCCTCGTTCAAACTCGATATCCTCGGCGCCCACATGCGGCAGGCGGGCGCTACGTCGGCCTTCGGTGTTGTCGTTCCGATGATTCTCGGAGGTCTCATTGGCTCGCTGATGATCACCAATGGCGGCTATTTCACCGAGAAGGTCAGCCATTGGCAGGGTGCGTTGTTCATCGCGGCCGCCGTCGCGATCACGGCCTTTCCGATGCTGGCGTGGATCGTCTACGACTCCGGGCTGATGAACACGCGATTGGGCACCATGTCGCTGTCGTGCGCCGCGGTCGATGACGCGTGCTCCTGGCTTCTGTTGGCCACCGTGGTCGCCACCACCAAGGGCGATATGAGCGATGCGCTGACCACCCTGCTCGGCGGCATCGCCTACGTCCTGGTCATGGTGTTCGTCGCGCGACGCTGGCTGGCGCGGCTCAATACCTGGACCCCCCGCGGGGATGCCGCGCGTACCGGCGGCATTCCGATCGCGCATCTGACGATCGTGTTGCTGGTCATCCTCGCTGGTTGCTGGTTCACGGATTCCATCGGGCTGTTCTCTGTCTTCGGCGCGTTCGTAGCGGGAGTGGTCATGCCGCGCGGCGAATTGCTCGACAAGATCCGCGACCGCTTCGAACCCCTGGTCGCCTATCTGTTTCTACCCGGCTTCTTCATCTATTCCGGGCTCAACACACAGCTGTCGCTGATCTTCGCACCCGGGGTGCTACTGATGGGTGCGCTGGTTCTGGTGGTGTCCTTCGCCGGGAAGTTCGGCGCGATCGGTCTCGCCGCGCGGTGGCAGGGAATGGGTTGGCGCGAAGCAGGTTCGATGGGCGCACTCGCCAACGCCCGGGGACTGATGGAGCTCATTCTGCTCAACATCGGGCAAACAGCGGGTCTGATCACGGACGAGCTGTACACCATTCTGGCGCTGATGACGATTGTCACCACCTTCGCCGCCACACCGATTCAGCGGATCTTCGAACGCCGCGCCTGGAAAGAGGGTTACGTCTTCGGCCCGATGGGGGAGGAACGCAAACCGGCCGAAGTCGCCACGCCGGTCAAGCCCTGAGACCCTGGTTCCCGACCTCTGCTGATCTCAGGATCAGCAGAGGTCGGGCACATCCTGGACGTCTTCGAGGATCTCGACCGCCCACGGCACCGGGATTGCGTCGTGGCCGACAACGCCCATGGCGCTCATGACGGTCAGGAGCATCCCGGTGGCCACGAAGTGGCGGGCTTCGGAGACCGACGCTCCAGTCAGTTCGCGGGCTACGCCGTAGATCCGGCCGAAACCGGCGCGAACCGCCTCGCCGATCACGGGGTCGCCACTGGCGGTGAACCCGTGCAGCATGCCGAGCAGCGGCTCTCGCTCGGTCAGGAAGATGTCGTAGGCCTTGCCCAGCACCTCGACCGCCTCCGCCGTCGGTGTGGCGGGGTCGAGCCCGGCGACGGCCTCGCGGAAGGTCTCCTCGATCCGGCCGCAGACCTGTTCGATCACCGCGACGAACAGCTGCTGCTTGGTGCCGAAGAGCCGGATCACGTATGGCTGCGAGACGCCCGCGCGGCGAGCGATCTCATCGGTTTTCGTCGCGGCATAGCCGGACTCGGCGAAGGCGGACACGGCGGCGGCGAGCACCTCGGTGCGACGACCGGTCGCTGTCATCCGAATTCTCTTGGAACGCACTGGGTTTCCTTCCCAGACGGTCGCCGGTCAGCCCGCGCGCTGGATTCGTTCCCACAGCCGCAGGGCGGATCCACTCGGATCGGCCCCGAGTTCGCGGCGGATGGTTTCCAGGTATCGCGCGAACTGAGTTCTCGCAGCCAGGACATTGCCTTGGCGCAGATTGACTTCCGCGATCGCCGTGGATGCCTCTTCCGAGTATGGATCTCGTTCCAGGACCGAAAGCGCGATCGGGAGTGCCTTGTGTATCTGGCCGCGAACCAAATACAGCCGCAGCAGTCGGCTCTCCACGTCGCGGTGCGCAACGTCGTATGCAGTACGCGATGAGTCGAAGGCCTCGTCGAACAGGTTCTCCGGCAGAAAGGTTCGACGGTAGTAGTCCAGCACCAGTTCGTATGAAGTGATCGCCGTCTCGACATCGCCCTTCGTATCGGCGTCCTTGCCCGCGGCTAGGAGCCGTTCGGCCGCGCGGACGTCGGTCCACCAGCTGTCGGCGAAATCGAACCAGTACAACCCTTTACCGTCGGAGCGGATGAACGTCGACGGCTGGCGAGCGGCCAGGTCGGGCTCGAGCAAGTGCCGCAGGTAATGCAGCGTCACATGGAGTCGGTTCGGATTGCTGCGCGATCTGCGCACGGGCCAGAGCAACTCACACAATTCCAGCGACCCGACGCGGATACCCGGATTGAGCAGAAACCACTTCAGCAGCGTGCGCGCACTCGTACGACCGAGCTCGGCCGCATCGTTGAGTGGCGCGCCGTCACGCGAGACGTGGAACGGACCGAAGAAGCGAGCCTGAAATCGATGACTCTCGGCGTCTGTGGCCCGTGTGTGTCGAACTCCCTCCTGGTCGCCTGCATGGCGTTCGGTCATATGGCCTCCCATGTGAAGGCCGCAGCTATCGATCAGCGGCGTTGGTTGGAACTCGACCCGACGCCGTTGTCCTGGGTCGACCACCCTAGTGAACACGCGACTACTTTCGTGACCCTTTCGCGCCACGTAAGCGCACCGAAAGTCACTGCCGTGACAGTACTTCGGGGAGGAGGCAGCCATGACCAAATCGGTACGACATCGACTCTCCGGATTGTCGGGAGACCAGCGGGCAGCGCTCGCGGAGTCCCTGCGCGCTCGCCGGGCAACGGAATCGGCCGCGCCGGGACACTATGACGTGGTCATTCTCGGCGGCGGTACCGCGGGCCTGACGCTCGCGCTTCAGCTTCGCCGACAACGGCCCGGTATTCGAGTGGCTGTCGTCGAACGGCTCGCCCATCCGGTTCCCGAGACCACACACAAGGTGGGGGAGTCCACCGTCGAAATCGCCGCGCATTATCTGCGCGACGTACTCGGATTACAGGACCACCTCGCGACTCAGCAGATCCGCAAATTCGGGTTGCGAATGTTCTTCAGCAACCACGACAACACCGATATCGCTCGGCGTGTCGAATTGGGCAGCTCGGTGTTCGTGCCACTGAGCAGCTACCAACTCGACCGCGGGCGTTTGGAGAACGCGCTCGGCGTGTGCTGCGTCGAAGCCGGGGTCGAATTCCTGGCCGGCCGCAAGGTGGCCGAGGTGGAGTTGCGACCCGACGACGCGGTGCACCGGATTCGGATCGCTGGTCCCGACGGGGAGCGAGATATCTTCGCGCGGTGGGTGGTCGACGCCTCCGGACGCGGCCAACTGTTGCAGCGTCAGCACCGTCGGCTGCGCAAGCCGGTCGGCCACACCGCGAATGCGGCGTGGTTCCGGATCGCGCATCCCATCGATGTCGGCACCTGGACCGACGATCGGGACTGGGCCGCGCGGATCGCCGAAGGCGAACGCGCCATGTCGACGAATCACCTGATGGGCGAGGGCTACTGGGTGTGGCTCATCCGGCTGGCGTCGGGCTCCACCAGCGTCGGGATCGTGGCCGAGGCCGAGGCGCACTCGTTCGGTTCCTTCAATACTCTCGACAAGGCGCGGGAGTGGCTGCGCCGCCGCGAACCGCAGTGCGCGGCAGTCGTCGACGAGCATGCTGACGTCATCCAGGACTTCCGGGTGATGCGCGACTACTCCTATGGATGTGAGCAGGTGTTCTCGGGGGAACAGCGCTGGTGTCTCACGGGCGAGGCGGGCGTTTTCCTGGACCCGCTCTACTCGCCGGGCCTGGATCTGATCTCCATCGGGAATGGTCTGGCAGTCGATCTGATCACCCGATCGCTGTCGGGTGAGGACGTCACCGCACTGGGCGCGATCCACGACACCCTGTTTCGCAATGTGGCCGCCATCTGGCTGGCGGTCTACGAGAAGCAGTACGGACTCATGGGCAACGCGCGGGTGATGACGTCGAAGGTCATCTGGGACACCGCGTTCTACTGGGGCGTGTTCGGTCTGCTGTTCTTCAACGACAAGTTCCGCAGTGCGGCGACCGTCCCTTCGCTGGCCGCGGACCTGGGGCGGCTGACTCAGATCAGCAACCGGGTTCAGCAGTTCTTCCGTGAGTGGGCCGCGATCGACGACTCCGCGCTGCCGGCGCAGTTCGTCGATCTTTACGCACCGCTGGACTTCATGATCGCACTGCACGCCGGTATGGCCGACGAGTTGACCGATGCGGAGTTCGAGCAGCGATTCAACAAGAACACGCGCCTGTTCGCGCAACTCGCCGGTCAGCTGGTCAGCACGGTCATCGCCGCCTATGCCGAGCGGACCTACGACGACGAGGTCGTCGCCCGCATCCAGGGCTGGCAGCGCGACCCGATCATCGCCGAGCTGCTGGCTGTCTATCGCCGTGAGCGACACCGTAATCCGACCAGCCCGGAGTGGATCAACGTCCCCCGGTCCGAGGCCGGACAGCCGACGCCCGCCGCACCGGCGGCAACCGCATCGTGAGCGCCGAATCCTGAGGAGACACCATGAACACTTCGTCCAAGACGCCCGGCGGGGATCGAGCACCCGAGACGGTCGATGTGGCCATCGTCGGTGGCGGCATCGCCGGACTGACTCTCGCCCTGCAGTTGAAGAAGTCCATTCCCGACCTCGCGATCACGGTGATCGAACGGCAGGCGCATCCGGTCACCGAGGCCGCCCACAAGGTCGGTGAGTCCAGCGTCGAGATGCAGGCGCACTACCTGCGCGACGTACTCGGCCTGAAAGACCACCTCGAGGCCGAGCAGCTGCGCAAATTCGGGCTGCGGATGTTCTTCCCCCACAACGGGAATCACGATATCGCGCGTCGAGTGGAGTTCGGCCAGATCGAAGAGGCGCCGCTGCCCACCTACCAGCTCGACCGGGGTCGCCTGGAGAATCACCTGGGCACCCGGATCGC
The DNA here is from genome assembly GCF_035818515.1 of Nocardia sp. CDC153. Classification (NCBI taxonomy): domain Bacteria; kingdom Bacillati; phylum Actinomycetota; class Actinomycetes; order Mycobacteriales; family Nocardiaceae; genus Nocardia; species Nocardia sp. CDC153. The sequence goes on from NZ_JAYKYU010000006.1 coordinate 447,773, forward strand.
CGCCGCGGGCGTGCGTTTCCTCGACCGGCATCGTGTCGTCAGTGTCGACCTGCGCGGCGGCGACCAGCAGCATGTGATCCATGTGAGCGGTGGTGACGAACATCGAGTCATCCAGGCGCGCTGGGTGGTGGACGCGTCCGGGCGGGCGGGCCTGCTCAAACGGAAACTCGGCTTGGCCAAACCGATTTCGCACCACGCGAACTCCTCGTGGTTCCGGATAGCGCGTCCGATCGACATCGGCTCGTGGTCCAGCGACGCGGACTGGCTCGCGCGCACCGACGTCGAGCGCGGCCCCTACGGCCGCCGCGGTGGCGCTCGCCGCCTGTCGACGAATCATCTGATGGGCCACGGGTATTGGGTATGGATCATCCCACTTGCATCGGGATCGACGAGCATCGGCATCGTCGCCGATGCCGAGATCCACCCGCACGAGGGCTTCAGCACGCTCGACCGTGCCCTGGAATGGCTCGCCAGCCATGAACCGCAGTGCGCGGCGGCCGTCGCCGACCACCGCGACGAGATCCAGGACTTCCGGGTCATGCACGACTACGCATACGGCTGCAAGCAGGTGTACTCCGAGGATCGCTGGTGTCTGACCGGCGAGGCCGGGGTCTCGATCGATCCGCTGTACTCCTCCGGCGGAGACCTCATGGGGATCAGCAATGGGTTGATCGTGGACCTCATCGAACGTGACCGCGCCGGGGAAGACCTGCGGGAGAAGGTCATCGCGCACAACCAGGTGTACCTGGTGCTCAGCGAGATCTGGCTGGTCGCCTATCAGCAGCAGTTCCAGCTGATGGGCAACCCGCAGGTGATGGTTGCAAAGGTCATCTGGGACACCATCATGTACTGGTCGGTGCCCGGCCTGCTGTTCTTCCACGAGAAGTTCCCGCGCCTGGGCGACAGCCCCCAGTCTATGGCGAATCTGTTGCGCGCCTGGAAGATCCACACCCGCGTGCAGCAATTCGCACGTGAATGGCATGCGGTCGACGATCGACCGGCCGCGGGCGTGTTCGCGGAGCCGTACACACTGCTGCCCTTCATCGTCGAGCTGCACGAGGGGATGGCCGCCGGCCTGCCGGACGACCAACTGGACGAGCAATTCGCCAGGAATGTCGCGCTGCTCGAGCAGGTCGCCGGGCAACTGGTCACCACGGTCATCGACCGACTGCGCGAGACTCCGGAACTCGCGGCCGAGGCGCAGATCGAAGCGTGGCTCGCCGACCGCTTGCTGTCCGAGCTGCGGTCGGCGTACCAGCGGTCGCACGAAACCAATCCGATCACCGACGCGTGGGTCACCTTGGGCCGTCAAAGCCCCTCGATGGCCTGAGCAGAGGAGGACCACCGAATGACCGGGCCGACCATGACAGAACAGGGCCTGCGGGCACGACTCGCGCACCTGCCGCCCGAACAGAGGGCCCAACTCGCCGAACGCCTGCGCCGCACGCGGCCGTCGGCGGCGCCGGAGAAGTGGTTCGTCCGGCACGGGAGCGCCGATCCGGCCTTGCGACTGTTCTGCTTTTCCTACGCGGGCGGCGGCACCACCCTGTTCCGCAGTTGGAGCGATCAGCTGCCCGAACAGGTCGAGGTGTGTGCGATCCAACTGCCGGGCCGCGAGTCCAGGGCGGCGGAGCCGCCCCATCGGCGACTGGTCTCGCTCGTCGGCGACCTGGAGACGGCGATCGTGCCCCTGCTCGACCGGCCGTTTGCGCTGTTCGGGCACAGCATGGGTGCGCTCGTGGCGTTCGAATTGGCCCGACAGTTGCGGCGCACCGGCTCGCCGCAACCGGCCAGGTTGTTCCTGGCCGCATTTCGAGCGCCTCAGCTGCCGAACCCCAATATCCGCATCTATCACCTGCCCGACGAAGTGCTGAAAACGGTGCTGGCCAAGGAGGGCACGCCGCAAAGCGTGCTGGACAACGACGACATCATGCGTGCCCTGCTGCCGATACTGCGCGCCGATATCGAAGTGTGCGACACCTACGAGTACACAGCCGAAGCGCCGCTGTCGATTCCGATGTCGGTCTTCGGCGGCCAGCAGGACGTGCGCGTCGGGCGCACGGACCTCGAGCTGTGGAAAGTGCAGGCGGGCAACGACTTCGGTCTCACCATGCTGCCGGGCCCGCATTTCTTCATCCAGGTCAGTCAGGACCTTCTGCTTGCGCATCTCACCAACGAACTGCGATCCACGCTGAACAACGGAGGCGGTATTCCGGCATGAGCGATCCACAGCACGACAACCTCCAGCGCGACCCCATCGCGATCGTCGGAATCGGATGCCATTTCCCCGGCGGAGCGGTTACCCCGGACGCCTACTGGGACATGCTCTGCGCGGGCGTGGACGCCACCCGCGAGCTGCCGCGGGATCGCTGGGAGGTCGGCAAATTCTATGACCCCGACCCCGCCAAGCTCGGCAAGATGAGCACCTTCCGCGGTGGTTTCCTCGAGCAGGTCGACCAATTCGACGCCCATTTCTTCGGTATCTCGCCGCGCGAGGCGATCTGGCTCGATCCGCAGCAGCGCCTGCTGCTGCGCGCGGTGTGGGAGGCTCTGGAAGACGCGGGCCAGGACGCGGACCGCCTCGCCGGTAGCGACACCGGCGTCTTCGTCGGCGGTTTCACACTGGATTACAAGCTGCTGCAGAACTATGGGGTGCACAGCCGGTACGAGCTACAGGCGCACTCGGCCACCGGCATGATGATGACGATGCTGGCCAATCGGCTGTCGCACGCGTTCGACTTCCGCGGCCCCAGCCTCACCGTCGACACCGCCTGCTCCGGGTCGCTGGTCGCGCTTCATCTTGCGACACAAGCGATCTGGAACGGTGAATGCGCGCAGGCCGTCGTCGGCGGCGTCAACGTGATGCTGGCCCCGAACATGACGATCGCCGAATCCAAGGGTGGGTTCCTGAGCCCCGATGGCCGGTGCAAGACGTTCGACGCCTCCGCGAACGGCTACGCGCGCGGCGAAGGCGCGGGCGTGGTCCTATTGAAGCCGCTCGCCCGGGCGCAGGCCGACCGCGACTCGATCTACGCGCTGGTCCGCGGGACCGCCGTCACACAGGACGGTCACACCAATGGCATCACCGTCCCCAACGGTGACTCCCAGGAAGCCGCCATGCGCGCGGCGTACGCGCGGGCCGGAGTCTCGCCCCACGAGGTGCAGTACGTGGAGGCGCACGGGACGGGCACGCCACTCGGAGATCCGATCGAGGCGACCGCGATCGGGCGAGTGCTGTCGGTGAACCGGCGCGAGGGCGACCCCATCCTGGTCGGGTCGGTCAAGACCAATATCGGGCACCTCGAGGCCGCGGCCGGCGTCGCGGGCCTGATCAAGACCGCCCTCTGCCTCAAACACGGTCGGATTCCAGCGAATCTGCATCTGAAAGAACCCAATCCCGCCATCCCGTTCGCCGAATTCGGACTGCGCGTCCCCACACAGCTGACCGAGTGGCCCGCGACGAGCGGTCCGCGATACGCGGGAGTGAACTCGTTCGGATTCGGCGGCACCAATGCCCATGCCGTGCTGCAGGGCCCGCCTCGGCAACAGCCGGTCCCACCGCGTGGCGAGGATCGGCGCCGCGTCGTTGTATTGTCGGCGCGCACCGCCGACGCACTGCACGAGCTGGCCGGGTCGATGTGCGAGTACTTCGAGGGCACAGGCGAAAGTCTGGCCGATATAGCGTATTCGTCCGCGCTCCGCCGCACCCACCACGAGCATCGTCTCGCCGTGGTCGCGCGGGATGTCGATGACGCCCGAGCACGGTTGCGTGCCTACCTCGACGACGGGAAGTCCGCCGGTGTGGTCGCGGGCCGAGCCCGGCCGCGAACCAAACCCGCACTCGCATTCGTCTTTTCGGGCATGGGCCCGCAGTGGTGGGGCATGGGGCGGCAGTTGTTGACGACCGAGCCAGTCTTCCGTGCGGCCGTCGAAGCGTGCTCGGCCGAATTGCGGAAGTACACCGGCTGGTCGCTGATGGACGAGTTGCTCGCTGACGAGGAGCAATCCCGCATGGCGGAGACGGAAGTGGCGCAACCGGCCAACTTCGCTCTGCAAGTGGGTCTTTCCGAACTCTGGCGGTCCTGGGGAATCGAACCCGATGCGATCATCGGACACAGCGCGGGGGAAGTGGCCGCGCAGTATGTGGCCGGGGTGCTGAGTCTGGCGGACGCGACCAAGGTCATCTACTACCGCAGCAGCCTGCAACAGCGCACCTCCGGCAGCGGCCGCATGCTGGCCGTCGGTATGACACCTGAAACCCTGAATCAGGCGGTGGCCGACGCCGGTCCGATGGTGTCGGTCGCGGCCATCAACAGCCCGAGCGCGGTCACGCTATCGGGCGAGGCCGCGGTACTCGAGAGCATGGCCAAGCAGTTGGAGACCTTCGGCGTCTTCCACCGCTTCCTACCCGTGAAGGTTCCCTTCCACAGCCACTACATGGATCCGCTGCGCGCGGAGTTGGAGGCCGGGCTGGCCGGACTGCGGCCCGGCCACGCGAGGGTGCCGCTGTACTCCACGGTCACCGGCAGCCGCATCGACGGCAGCGCTGCCGACAGCCGCTACTGGTGGCAGAACGTACGGGCCACCGTCCTGTTCTCGGCCGCGTTCAGCGAGATGGTCGACGACGGCTACACCCACTTTCTCGAACTCGCGCCGCACCCGGTCCTGGCGAGCTCGATGCGGGAATTGCTTACCGGGCCCGAGCGCGAAGGGCTGGTCGTCGGGTCGCTTCGCCGCGACGAACCCGACGACGAAATGCTCTTGCGGACACTGGGTTCGCTGCACGGCCATGGTCACCCGGTGCGGTGGGAGAGCTTCCATGCGCCCGACGCGCGGTTCGTCAAGCTCCCGACCTATCCGTGGCAGCTCGAGACCTATTGGAACGAGTCTGCCGAGGCGCGCGAGGACCGCCACTACCGGCAGGTGCACCCGCTGCTCGGGCAGCGGATGAATGCCGCGCATCCCACATGGGAAGTGGAACTCAACACCTCTCATCTGGCGTACCTGGCCGACCACCGGATTCAGGACAATGTCCTGCTGCCGGGTGCGGCACTCATCGAGATGGCCTTGGCCGCCGCCCGTCAGGTCTACGGCCCCGGCGATTACAGCGTCGACACGTTGCAACTGCACCGGGCGCTGGTGCTGCTACCGGTCTCGGATGCGCGGTTGCGTACGACGCTCTATCAGGAGGATGCGCGGGTCGAGATCGCCAGCTACCTGGCGCTGCCCAGCGGGGAACGGCAGTGGACGATCCACGCGACAGCCCAGATCGCCACGAGCGCAACGACACCCGAGGCGCACGATGTCGCCGCCATCATCGCCGGATGTGGGCAGCAGGTCTCCCACGACGAGTTCTACACACGCACGCGCGGCATGGGATTTCAGTACGGCGCCGCATTCCAATCGGTCGGCGATATCGCCACCGGTGACCGGGTGGCGGTCGGCCATGTCGCGATTCCCGACGAGATCTGTTCCGGGCTCGAGGATTACCTGTTCCATCCCGCGCTGATCGATGCCGCCTTCCAGGTTCTGCTGGTCGCGGCGGCTCCGGCCGAAGCGGCCGAAGACCGCGCGACACCCTATCTTCCGGTGCGGATCGACCGGATCCGCGTGCTGGCGCCGCCCACGGGAGACATGGTCGTCGTCGCGCGAGTAGTCCAAGCCGATCGATCACGGATCGTCAGTGACATCGCCCTGTGCGACAACACCGGACGGGTCCTGGTCCAGATCGACGGGTTCCGAGCGCAATCCCTCGCCGCGGCGGCAAGTCTGTCCCCGGAACGGATCGACCGTGGTCTCTACGAGTTGACCTGGCAGGCGGTCCCTGCGACGAGCGTGAGTGCCGATGATGCTGTGGCGCTCGCGGATTCGCCGCTCGACGCGAACGGTACCGACGATGCCTGGTTGATCTTCACCGACGCGACCGGTGTCGGTGCGGAAGCGGCGGCGCTGGTGCGGAGCGGCGGCCGCCGTGTCATCAGCGTGAGCCACGCCGATGTCAGCGACGTGGACGACGGCCGTGATGACGAGTACACCATCGACCCCGCCAACCCGGCTCACTACGTGCAGGTGATGCGAACCCTGCGCGAGCAGAAGATCGGCACGGTCGTGCATCTGTGGAGCCTCGATATCGACTTCGACGACGCCGAATCGGCCGAGGACCTGCAGGCTGCGCAAGAGCTCGGCGTGTACTCGGTCACGCTCCTGATGCAGTCCCTGTCGGCCGAGCTTTCCCAGGTACCGAAGGTGTGGCTGGTCACCCGCGGTGCGCAATCCGTTGGTGCGGAACGAGATCGGCCGAATATCGCGCAGGCCCCGCTGTGGGGGCTGGGGCGTGTCATTGGTCATCAGGAATTCACGACGCTCTGGGGTGGCCTGTGCGATCTGGACCCGATGGACAGTGACGCACAGCAAGCGCGGTTGCTGGCCGAGTTGATCACCAAGCCCGACACCGAGGATCAGATCGCGCTGCGGGGGAGCGGACGCTACGTCGCCCGCCTCACCGAGAGCGCGGACCTGACGCCGCCGTTCCCGGCGCGGATGCGTGCCGCCGGTAGTTATCTCGTCACCGGTGGTCTGGGCGCGCTCGGCCTGCTGGTCGCGCGATTCCTGATCGAGCGCGGCGCGCGCGACGTGGTCCTGATGGGCCGAACCCCGCTCCCGGATCGGCGAACCTGGAACGAGCTGCCCGCCGACCACCCGCGCCGAGGTCTCGTCGACGAACTCCGCAAGCTCGAATCCCTCGGCGCCAGAATTCATCTCGCCGCCGTCGATGTCACCGACGCCGAACAGCTGCAGAGCTGGCTCAGCAGGCACGGCGAGGCGGGCCTGCCCCCGATCGTCGGGGTCGTGCACGCCGCGGGCGTCGTGGACGACGAGTTGCTGGTCCGCATGGAACGGGAAACCTTCACGAAGGTATTGCGGCCCAAGCTGATCGGCGGCTGGCTGTTGCATCGCCTGTTCCGGGATACGGCGCTGGACTTCTTCGTCCTGTTCTCGTCCACCGGATCGGTGATCGCGTCACCGGGCCAGGGAAACTACGCGGCAGGCAACGCCTTCCTGGACGCCCTGGCGGGTTATCGGCGCGGGCTCGGCCTGCCGGCACTCAGTATTGGATGGGGCCCGTGGTCGGTGGGCATGGTCGAACAGCTCGACCTCGAGCAGATGTATGCCCGCCGCGGCATCGAACTCATCACCCCCGAAACCGGCATGCAGATCCTGGGCCGGGTCCTGCATCAGCGTCCGGCCCACCTGGTGGCGATCACCGTCGACTGGGCGACAGCACGCGAAACCTCGTTGACGGGCCAGATGCCGCCGATGTTCTCCCAGCTAGCGGTCCGCGGCGAAGGCGATGACATCGATGCGAGCAGTACCGATTCCGAATCGCTGGTGGCGACGCTGCGGCAAGCAGGCGAGGACGAACGCGCCGCCGTGCTGGGCAAGTTCCTGCGCGAGGTGGTCGCGCGGGTGCTCGGTTCGGACGCGGAGAAGATCAGCACCGAGGAGACACTCAGCAGTCTCGGGCTCGACTCGATGATGGCGATCGAGATGAAACACCGCATCGAGGTCGTCCTGCAGATCGATGTCCCGGTCCTCGACCTGCTGCAGGGCGCCACTATCGCTGCCCTCGCGGCAGGGATGGTCACCCGCCTCGAGTTCGGCGGATCCGAATCCGTTGCCGAAGCCGACGAGTCGGCGCCTGCCGCGACGGGCGAGGCCGGTGAGCAGCTCGACGAGTTGGAACAGCTTCTAGCCCAAGCCTCTCCCGACGAACTCGAGGCGCTGCTGAGGGAGCTCGAGAGCGACCAGTCCGCCGCCGACCACCACGGCCAGGACGGCGTGGCGGTGGTCTGACCGGCGCACCACCCACCACCCCGGACCCCGAGGAGATACGTATGCCTTACGTGATCACCGAACCATGTATCGGCAGCAAGGATACGTCGTGCTACGACGTGTGCCCGGTCGACGCGATCCAACCCACCCCCGACGCAACAGACTTCGACAACTACGACCAGATGTTCATCGACCCGGTGGCCTGTATCGATTGTGGCGCCTGCTCTGCCGTGTGCCCGGTCGAAGCGATCTACAACGAAGATGACGTTCCGCAGCAGTGGCAGTCGTCGATCGCGATCAACAGGCGACACTTCGAAGCCCAACAGGCGCCGTGACCATCCGGACAATGCAAATTCAGCAATCGCGCCTGCGGCAGGGGAACCCGACATCGCGCTGGCGGCGTGGGCGCGCACTTGGGTGTCCTATACTCAAGTAAGTTAAAGAAAGTCAAGTAAGAGTTGGAGAGCAATGCCCAAACGGTCCTACGATCAATACTGTGGCCTGGCACGGGCGCTGGACGTCATCGGCGGGCGGTGGAGTCTGCTGATCGTTCGGGAGCTGCTCGTCGGACCGGCCCGGTATGGCGAACTGCAGGCGGGGCTGCCCGGCATTGCGACCAATCTGCTCGCCGAACGCCTACGCGAGCTGGAGGAAACCGGCATCGTTCAGCGCACTCTGGCCGCCGAGGGCAATGGCGTCGTGTACATGCTCACGCCGTGGGGTAGTGAACTTCGGGGTGCGGTTGGCGCCCTGGTGAATTGGAGTACCCCGCTCATGATCTCGGGTCCGCGGGCGGACGACTCGTTTCGGGGTCACTGGCTGGTGGTGGCGCTGAATTCGCTACTGGCCGACAGGCGGTCCGACACGCCGACGACGGTTGGCGTGGCCGTCGACGATGAGGTCGTCAGCGTGCGCATCGACGAGAAGGGCACTCATGTCGAACTGTGCCGAGGTGAGGAGCCGGCGACCGTACTGCGCGGTGAGGCCGCGGTCGTCTTGGGCATGGCATCGGGCATGCTGACCGTCGACCAGGCGGTCGCGGCCAGCGATCTCCGCGGCAAGAAGAAGGATCTCGTCAGCGCATTCGCCCGCGGTTAGGTCTCGAGCTCGTCCTCGCGGTCGTCCTTGGTTTCGAGGGCGACGTCCTCCGGTTGGCCGCCGGAATACCCGTGCCGAGTAACTTCCCCATGCACGCGACCGCGGATCTCCAGCAAGTCTCCGATGCCGCGCGAGGTGACGATCGCCGAGACGAAAGCGACCATGTACCCACCGATGACATCGTCGATGGCCGCACTCGCGAGCGCGAGGCTACCAACCATGGCGGCGATCAGTTTGCTGTCGGTCAGGATTCGGGCCAGCACCGGAAACGCGGTCATGGACATGGCCGCGCCGAGGAACAGCGCGAAGGCGGATCGCGGAACGGTCTGGCCGTGGACGGTCGCGGGGTCCGCGATGGCGAGTCCTTCTCACCAGACGAAATCCGACCCGACGATGTCGCCATCGCAGGCTGATCGGGTTGTCGCACAAGGTGACTGAGCTCGGGCCGAGCCCGAGCGTGGATCAGGACGTCGTGTCGAAGAGCTCGGGAACCCGGAGTGCGAGCGTCATATCGCCTTCGACCTTCATCTTGCCGGTCATGAACGCCTTCATCGCGTCTTGCCGGCCCTCGGCGATAGCGAGCCAGATGTCGCTGGTCGTGGTGAATGTGGTGTCCGGTTCGGGGACGCCGCCGGGGATGAGACGGCCCTGGCAGTCCTTGATCTCGATGGCCCACACACCCGGGTCGAGATCGGTGAGCTGCCACTGGAGGGTGCTTTCGACGCCGGTCGCGGCCTCGCTGCGGAGGCGGCCGGGCAGTTCGTCGAAGAGTTCGCCAACGGTAAGGGTCATGGGATCGCGCTCCTGGCAGTGTCATTCAGGGGAAGCCGGATCGGTCGTTGTCCAGCTCGTGCGCGATGACCGTAGGAAATCGGACTTCCCCGCCTGTTACCGCATCTGTAAGTTCGCGGGCCGCAGCGTTCGGTTGCGGGGGACGCGCGTGCCGACCAGCTGGCGTCGCAGCTCGTCGAAGTCCTTCGGCGGCTCGACACCGAGATCGCGCTCGACGGCATCGCAGTACGCCTCCAATCGGCGTCGGGCGCGGCTGGGGTTACCGTTGCGCAGGGATGCTTCGATGATCACCCGGTTCGCCAACTGGTTGTACCGGTCCAGGCGCAGCATTTGATACGCCGATTCGAGCAGGTCTTCGTCTGCGCCGCAATCGATGTCGATCTGCATGAGGCGGGTGAGAGCTTGTGAGCACATCAGGGTGTACCGATGCCGGTAGCGTTCGAGCCAGGGGCTCGACTCGCCGTCGAGGAGAGGGCCTTGGGAGACGTATTCCGAGACCCGTCGGTAGTAGAAGCGGGCCCGAGCGATGTCACCAATGTTGTCGCAGGCGTGACCGCGCTGGTACAGCAGTTCGAGGTCGGCCACGTCCGTCCACCACATGTTCGCCGACTCGAAGGTGTAGACGCGGTTCGCATGATGTTGGATGAACGAAGACTGTTCTCGCGGACCGAGTTCGGGCTCGAGCAGGCGCTTGAGCGCATGCATGTTCACGTCGAAGCCGGAGATTGCCTTGCCGGGTTCGGCTTCGGGCCACAGTGTCTCGACGAACTGGTCTGCCGAGCACGGCTTCCCGGGATTCAGCAGGAACCACAGCAGTATGTGCAGACCCTTCTTTCGACTTGTTTCGAGAGTGAGCCGTTGATCACCTCGATAGATTCGTAGATACCCGAACAAGTATGCCCTGCAAGGCGCTTCGCGTTCGAGTTCCCTCGGGTGGTCGAGGTCGTTGCTACTGAGACCTCCGGTCGTGTACACAGCCATGACTCCCCCGTTCTGCGGAAACGCGTACCAAGCGGCCGAGACCCTGTCGGCGCCGGTGAGAAGTGAATGCTCTTCACGGACAATACAGCACTTTGCGCAAGTTGACGGGTGGTTGTCAATGGGGGAGAGCATCTGGGAAGATGCGTGACCTCCCGAATGGCGCCGAGGTGAAGTATGTTGCGCGACTGTGGATCCCGAGCGCGCTTAGTGAAATCCGCTCCGGATGCGGTATTTACCTGCCAGCGACAGCCATAAGAACTTGGGGCATAAAGGGTTTGGGGCTGCCGAGTGCGGAAAACGACCTTCGGTCCAGGGCTGCCGAAACGCGCCGATCCTTTGGTTCGAGACACGACAGCCTGGTCGTATTAATCTACCGCGGCGGCTACGTTGCGGCCGCACTTGCGTGCCGCGTAAGTGAAATGGAACAGCGATCGCGGAGCATAGCTGTTCGAGCTGGGGAATTCAGCGCGTCGTCCGGGGCGGGCGCGGCGGCGGCCTGTCATGATCGTCGTCACTGGGCCCGGATTGCCGAAAGTTGTTGCAGGGCTGGCGTTGTCGAGGTCCTTGGCGTCGCCCGGAGCGGCGGCGCAGGCGACTTTAGTTTTAAGTGTATACTTGACTATTGTTCGATCCTCGGCGAGGATCTGGGGCATGGCCGTGGTGCAACCTGTAGGCGAACGTCCCGGGTGGGTGGACGACGAGTTGTTTCCGTTCGCGAGCCGCTTCGTCGAGCTCGGCGGGAACGTCGTGCACTACATCGACGAAGGCTCGGGGCCAAATCTGCTGTTGTTGCACAGCAACCCGGTGTGGTCCTTCGTATACCGCGACGTCATCACGACGCTGCGCGACAGGTTTCGGTGTATCGCGCCGGATTTTCCGGGGTTCGGTCTGTCGACCGCGGCCCCCGGCTATCGGTTCACGGCCCAGGAACACTCGGACATGCTGTCGGCATTCATCGAACGCCTCGACCTCACGGGGACGACCTTGGTGGGCCACAGTTGGGGCGGCCCGTTCGGCCTGTACGCGGCGGAGCGACAGCCCGAACGGTTCGATCGGCTCGTCCTGACCAACACCTGGGCATGGCCGTTGAACGGCGATCTGTCCAGCGAGTTCTTCTCACGCGTCGGAGGCAGCTTGATCGGACGCGAGTTGATCCGACGCTTCGACCTGATGGTCGAATACTTCATCCCCTCGGCGCACAAGCGGCGCAAGGTGTCCGACGCCGAGATGACGCACTATCGCCAGGCGATGCCCACACCGGCGCTCCGTCGGCCATGCGCCGCCCTGCCGGGGCAATTGGTCGGGGCACGAGCGTACTTCAGGGATCTCGAGGAGGGACTCGAGTCGGTACGCGACCTGCCCACGCTGATCCTGTGGGGCGACAGCGACTGGATCTTCCCCGAGAAGTACCGCGAGCGTTGGGAAGCGATACTGCCCAACCACACCACGACCATTCTGAAAGGGGTGGGTCATTTCCCGCAGTCCGACGCGCCCGCCGAATTCAGTGCGGCCATTGAGCAATGGTGGGGTCGGTAAAACGCAAGAGCGTCAACCACTTACGAAGGGAACACGGTATGACTCAGCAGCAGCCGACCATGCGGTCCTCTTCTACTTCCCGCACACCGAACAAACCTCCACCGCCCCGGCCGCGGAACATTTCACGATTCGAGACGGCAAGATCGCCGAGAGCCTGTTGACCTTCGACCGAATGTCCTTCTTCCCACCCCAATCCTAGTAACGCCAACGCACGGGTTCAGGTGTTCGTGCCGGAATACATCGACCTCAAAAGGAGACACCTTGTCATGACTCGCGCGGTGGAAAACTCATCTGTTCTCTCGACGATGCGCGGCAAGCTGATTCTCGCGCTGCTCTGCTCGATCGGCTTCCTGGACTTCATGGACGCGGTGATCGTCAATGTCGCACTGCCGTCGATCCAGCATCACCTCGATTTCTCCGAGCAGGGCCTGCAATGGGTGGCCACCGGCTATCTGCTGACCTACGGCGGCTTCATGTTGCTCGGCGGGCGCGCCGCGGACCTGACCGGACGCCGCCGCGTGCTCCTCATCGGCGTGGTGGTGTTCGCCCTCGCCTCCCTGGTCGGAGGGTTCGCCACCACCGCGCCATTACTCGTCGGCGCTCGCCTGGTCCAGGGCGCCGGTGCGGCGCTGATGATGCCCGCGGCGCTGTCACTGGTGACGACCACATTCGAGGAGGGTCCCGACCGGCATCGAGCCCTCGGCGTCTGGGGCGGCATGATCGGGCTGGCGTCGGCGGCCGGCGTCCTGCTCGGTGGGGTGCTGACCGACGCGTTCGGCTGGCGCTCGGTATTGCTGATCAACCCGATCATCTGCGTGTTGCTGCTCGTCCCGATCTTTCGGTTGCTGCCCGACGACCGGCACCGTGCGCCGGGCGCGAGCTTCGACGCGCCGGGTGCCGTGCTCGGCACCGGGGGCATGTTGCTGCTCGTATACGGAGTGGTCGAGGCTCCGCATGCGGGCTGGGGCTCGGTGAGCACGATCTTTCGACTCGCGGGCGCGGCGCTGCTCCTGATCGGGTTCGTCGTGAACGAGTACCGCCACCCGAATCCGTTGATGCCGTTGTCGATCTTCCGGATTCGCGGTCTCGCGGCCGCGGACGCCACCCAGCTGATCGCGATCGCCGGATTCATGTCGATGTTCTTCTTCCTCAGCCTCTACATGCAGAACGTGCTCGGATACTCCCCACTCAAGACCGGTGTTGTGTATCTGCCGGTCACGTTCGGCATCGGAATCGGCGCGGGTACCGCGACCAAACTGATTCCGCTGGTCGGCACCCGCCCGTTGATCGTGGGTGGATCGGTGGTCGCGTCCATCGGTGTGTTCCTGCTGTCCGGCCTGCCGGTCGACGGCGAGTATGTGAGCGACCTGCTGCCCGGCATGATGGTGATGTCGGTCGGTCTCGGCTTTGTCATGGTGTCGGTCACGAACGCGGCCAATGCTGGAGTGCCAGCCGACAAGGCAGGACTCGCGGCATCGCTGCTGAACAGTTCCCAGCAACTTGGTGGAGCGCTCGGCCTCGCGGTATTGACCACGGTCGCGACCTCGCGCACCACTCACCTGTTGTCCGTCGGTACGCCCCCGCCCGACGCGCTGGCGTCCGGATTCGATCGAGCATTGCTGGCCAGTGGCATCGCCATTCTGGTCGCCGCGGTGATCGGCCTGGGCACCTACAACACCCGCAGCAACGACGCACCCATGTGAGTGTTCCCGTCGCCGCGGATGATTCCGCGGCGACGGGGCCGAATTGGCGCGGATATCGGGCCTGCGTTGTGGCCCAGATGTCACCAGATGTCAAGGGGTAGAAGTGAGTCGAAGCTACGACCTGGACGACGGTCTCGCGCGGGCTCTCGATGTCGTAGGCGACCGGTGGAATCTGCTGATCGTCCGCGAGCTCCTCACCGCTGCCGCCCGGTACGGCGAGCTGTTCGATAAGCTTCCCGGCGTGTCCACGAATTTGCTCGCCGACCGGCTCCGCGACCTCGAGGCCGCGGGCGTGGTCGAGCGGAGGCTGGCCGCGGAGAGCAACTCCGTCGTCTACGCCCTCACTCCGTGGGGAACCGAGCTGCGCGAACCGATCGAGGCTCTCATCCGTTGGTCCGCGCCGCTGATGCCGCCTGGCCGGGAGCGTGGCCAGCCAGCATGATGGCTCGATGAGCCTCGGAGAGATCACGCATGTTCACCATCTGACGGCGCATCATGAACAGGTCCAACCAGCCCAGAAAATACTGACGGACATAGCCGAGCCGTCTCGCCCGCGGAAGGGTCAATTTCACGAGGAGCCGGGTGCCGTCGGACCCGATCGGGCGAATGACATAGCTGATCGCCAAGTCTCCCAGCAGTAGTCGCGCGATCCAGTGACTCACACGGATCGTGACATGTTCGTCGTAGACGAAGCTGACCAAGGTGAACAGCGTCATGAATCGCTGGCCCAGTCGCAGGTCCTCCAACCCCGGTGTAAGCGTGCGCGGACTTCGCCGTCCCAAATTATTCAGCAGGTCATAGCTATAGGGCGCAACCCTGATCTGGCACAGCCATCTGTACACAACCGGGGGCGGAGCCGCGATATCGATCGCACGGTGCGGGTCTGTCCGGGTGCCGTCGCCAACCTCGGTGTCACACGGAAACGTCTCGCGCACTTCGGCATCCGTCGATCCCCATACGAACGGCAAACCGTACGGACTGAAGAACGTCTCTCTAAGGTTCATGTCCCTACCCCTCCCTCGCTGGGCACGTTGCCGCTCGCGGAAGGCAAGTGCAATCGATGGCAACGGTGGACCGATCGACTTCCCCTCGGTTTACCGAGTCCGTAAGTTGAGGGCGCACGGTCGATCTGGGCGCGCCCGAAGCGTCGGTTGGGGTTGGAGGGGTCGGTACTGGAGCTAATCAGGTCCGGTCGGCGACAACGGAAAGCGAGGAAAAGTGGAATCTGGAGGCCGCGTAATGTACTCGCAACGCGCTGACCTTGACGTTCCCCCGGTTCAGGGCGTATCAACCTGGGTACAACTACCGATATAGCCGGTAGAGACGACGCGTGGAGAGAGGCGGTCCAGGTGTCGATGCGTCCTCCTTTGCCGACTCGCCTGTGGCGGGTGCGGCCGTGGAACCCCAATCCGCTGATGCGCGTCTCGGACCGGGCCGAGGTGGTGTTGCGGGCCGTGGCGGTGGTCGTGGTGGCGGCGGCCGTGCCGGTCGCGGGGGCCGTTGGGACCGTGAGCTATACGGGTGCGCAGGCTCGGATCGCCGCGCAGGACGCGGGAAAGACCAAGGTGACGGCCACCGAGACCGCCGATGCCGTGCGGTTGCCGGACGGCGATCACTATGCGGGGCATCAGGACCGGTATCAGGCTCCGGTGCAATGGACCATCGACGGCAAGAGCGCCACCGCCACCGTGGATGTCACCGGGCCGCAGGCCGCGGGGGCGACCGTGACGCTGTGGGTCAAGGACGGCCAGCCGACGCTGGCTCCCGCCCGGCCGGGGGCGGCCGCGGCCGAGGGGATCGGGACCGGGCTGGCGGTGCTGGTCGAAACCTGGTGTGCCGCAGCGGCATCGGTGTGGTTCACCGGCACCGTGTTCGACGCCAGACGCTATGCGCGCTGGGAGCGTGAATGGCGAGGGATCAATAGACCGATCGGTAAAGACACGCTCTAGCGCCGGTGATCAGTACTCGCCGTGAATGAGATTGCGCGGCGGCTCGCCGGACAGGTAGCGCGCGATCTCGGCCGTCGCGACGGACCAGCCGCGGTGCAGATTGCCATTGCTGCTGCCGCCCACGTGCGGGGTCAGCAGCAGGCCCGGCGCATCCCAGAGCGGATGGTCCTCGGGCAGTGGCTCCGGGTCGGTGACGTCGAGAATGGCGCGCAGACGGCCGGATTGGAGTTCGGCGAGCAGATCGTCGGTGCGCACGACCGGGCCGCGGGCGGCATTGACCAGGATGGCGTTGTCGGCCATGCGGGCCAGGAAGGCGGCGTCGACCATGCCGACGGTGGCCGTGGTGACCGGGACCATGAGTACGACGGCGTCGAAATGCGGGAGCAGGTCCGGGATTTCGTCGACGCCGTGAACGCCCTCGCGGGCATGCGTACCGACCAGTTCGACTGTGGTGTCGAAGGGCTCCAGCATGCGACGCAGTTCGGTCGCCAGATCGCCCGCGCCGATGATCAGGATGCGCTTGCCGTGCAAGGTGTCCGTGCGGTGCTGGGTCCAGCGGTGCTCGCGCTGGGCCAGCGCGAAACCGGTGAATTCGCGGTAGACCGAGAGCAATCCGGTGATCGCCCACTCCGCGGTGCTCGCGCCGTGCGCGCCGCGGCCGGTGGAGATCGCGATGGTGTCGGGCAGCTTGCCCACCCACGCCTCGGCCCCGGCGGTGAGCAGCTGCACCAGCCGCAGCTTGGGCAGCGAGCGCGCCAACTCGACGAGTTCGGGTCGCCCGGCGAGGAATCCGGGCACCAGGATCTCCGCCTCGTCCGCCCCGTCGGGCAGCGGCTGCCCGATCTCGTAGCGCAGCGGGCGCGCGCCCTCGAGTCGCGAGATCGCCGCGAAACCGTAGTCGTCCGGAACCAACACCGTCACCGTCATGACAGCGACGCTAGCCGACCGGGCGAATCCCGGTCGGCCGCGGTCGGAATCACGCCGGGCACATCGGTATCGCGCCGGGTGCCCTCGCTGTCGCGCCGGGCGTCGCTGTCGCGCTGGGCGCGCTCAGTAGCGCGGGTGGGCGAGGTAGCGGGCCGGTGCGCCCAGCAGCCACCGGATCAGTGCGGCGGTCAGCACCAGGATTCCCAACGAGGTGAGCGCCGGGGTGGCGATGAGCCAGCCCGCGTCGAGCAGCGCCAGGCCGAGCACGGCGAGCATGCGGTGTCCTCTGGAGGACCGGGGTCCTATTTGGCGACGGATTCTTTCTGTGGTGTGCCCCCGCCCTTCCGGAACGGGTTGACCGGCCAGTTCGGTCGCGTGAACTTCTGCTGCGACGTCTTGGCCATGGGAACCACCGGTTGCCGGGGTGCATCCACGCTACGCGCGGGTTTGGCCTCGGGTGCCGGTTTCGCGAGTTCCTTTCGCGCCGCCGCCATTTCGCGCCGTGACTGCCGCAGCTCGCGCCGCGCCACCACGCCACGCCGGGAGGTGGTCCACAGCCCGGCCAGCAGCAGGATGAACCCCGCCGTGCCGACCGCGCCGACCAGAATCCCGTAGGCGAACAGCAATCCGGAGGACCCGCCATAGGTGTGATCGAAAATGGTGAAGCCGCTGGGCAATCTGTGGCTGTCACCGCTGTTGGCCTGTACGCCGGCCACCCCCACGGTCACAGCACCCAGCAGAGCGATGAGCCCGATGATTGTGAACATGCCTGGGCAATTCCCGCTGGCCGAGCGGCCAAACCGCGGGACAGCGCGTCGTCCTGCGGCTCGCCGCCGCCCCGGCGCGTTCGGCTCACATCACGCCGCGGGGTCTCCGTCCTGGGGACCGAACGCGCAGTCGTCGGGAAGGATCCCGGCGCCGAGCGCCGCCTCCGACGGCGGCGGCGCGAGCGGATCGACATAGGCGCCCGGATCCTCGGGGCCCTCGCTCGTCGGGGTCATGAGCACGAACTCGCCGTGTACGACCGGAGTCACGCTGTTCCAGGCCGACATTCGGTAGTTCTCCCACTTCCGGGTGTCGGGGTTTTTCAGGATGATCAGCGTGTTGTCGAACTGCTCCTGGGTGAAGTCGGCATTCCACAGCCGCGCGAACTGGGGATGGCCGACACACGGGGCGAGCACCTCGCGCATCTCCTCGGCGGACAGCGCCACCGGACCCAGGATCTTGAAGCCGTAGAGCAGCCGCGCCACGATGGTCTGCCAGTTCGCGATCGAGGTCCGCGCGTACTGATTGTTGAAGAACCAGTCGAAGAGGTTCTTCGGGGCCAGCGCGTCCGGTGCCGGGGTTTCCAGACCGACCAGTGTGCGCGCACCGATGTCGTTGATCTGCAACACGTCGAAGCGCGGCACGCCCAGGTGCATGGCCACATACGGCAGCGCGTCGAGACGTTCCTGGTCGATCGCGGTGAGGCGGCTCGGCCAACTGCCCGGATTCGGGTCGTAGAGGCCGGAGGCGATATTGGCGAGGATGAGGCGCAGGAAGAACTGGGGCAGGTCCACCGCCTTGCACCAGTAGGCCAGGTAATCGGGGTGGAAGGCGATCCGGCCGCCCTCCAGCTTGGCGTAGTGCTTGGCGTCGACGCCCATGGCCTCGGCGACCGCACGCTGGGTGAGACCCTTGTTCTCGCGGTAGCGGCGGACGAACTTGTGGAGCGGACCGCGATTCTGGTCGATCCATTCCTGGGTGATCGGGGTGGTCATGATTCCTCGGTGTCAGTGCATTTGCGAACTTCTTGTGCGCATGCGTGGTCCAACCCCTCGAATCGGTGTGTGCGAGGCTGCTTCTCGGCGTTGTCCAACGGCCGGTGAGGGCCTGTCGGCAACCGCTGCCGCGAAGTGGCGGAGATCATGCGGGATGCGACGCGAACACGCAGTTCAGAGGTGGTAGCCAGATCGGCGGGCCCGCGAGCCTTGACAGTGTACAAACGCTCGATTTCTACTTTTCCGGTGCCCCCGGCAATCCGCGGGCATCAGCCGCACACCGGATGCCGCAGGGAGGCGGGAACGGTGTGGCGGCCCGTATCACCGAATGCATCGGACTCCGGCCGGGAGGGCTAGGGGCCGAGCCCGAGGGGTGTGATGCGGGGATGGCGGGGACCTCTGTCGAGGTCCCGCCATCGGGAATCGATAACGACCGCGGTGGTCGTCGGCGTGCCGCGGGCAAGGATGTCGCAATCTGCTAGCAAACTTTGCGGCATGTCCCTATTGCCGGATTGTCGGCTCGGGTAGCCGTCGGTGGCCGCGCCCGTGCGCCGTGGCCCGTCGCCCATGCTGGCGACCGGGGGCGCGCCGCCGGACGGGCCGGGGTGGGCGGTGGAGATGAAATGGGACGGGGTGCGGATCATCGCGGTCTGCGAGGCGGGGGCGTGCACCTTGCTCAGCCGCAATGGGAACGACGTGAGTGCGGCGTATCCGGAGGTCGTCGGGGCGCTGAAGGGGGTGTCCGACAAGGGATCTCTGATACTGGACGGGGAGATCATCGCGGCGGATCGGGATGGCGCGCCGTCGTTCGGACTGTTGCAGCGGCGGATGCACGTGGCGCGGCCGGGGGAGCAATTGGTGGCCGAGGTGCCGGTGCAGTTCTTCGTCTTCGATCTGCTGCGGGTCGGTGGGGTCGATGTGATGGGGGAGACCTACCTCGAACGACGCGAGCGACTCGCGGAAGTGGCACTGCCGCCGCCGATTTCGGTGCCACCGTATTGGGTCGACGTGGATGCGAGCGCATTGCTGGAAGTGGCGCGCGAGCATCGGATCGAAGGGGTCGTTTCGAAGCGCGCGGATTCGGTGTATCTGCCGGGGCGGCGTTCACCGGCCTGGATCAAGACGCCGCTGCGGCAGAACACCGAAGTCGTGGTGGCGGGTTGGACGCCGGGTGCCGGGGCGTTCGGGGCGACCTTCGGATCGCTGGTGATGGGTGCGCACGACGAAACCGGGCAACTGGTCTACATCGGCAATGTCGGAACCGGATTCACGCAGGCGGCGCGGCGTGTCCTGCGCGGGGTGCTGGACGAGATCACCGTCTCCGCAAGCCCTTTCGAGTCGCCCCCGCCGGAAGCCGGTGCGGGCGGCTGGCACTGGGTGGATCCCATCCTGGTCGGCGACGTCGAATACCGCGAATTCTCCGGCGAGCGGCTGCGCATGCCCAGCTGGAAGGGGCTGCGCACCGACAAGCCGCCCGCCCTGGTCGAGGTGCCGCCGCGGCGCTGATGCTGGGAGTGAACCATGAGATGCGACAAGGCAATTGGCGAATTCTTCAACTTTGGACCACAATCGGAGGAATGGGCGGCGTTGGGGCACGAAGGCTGCGCGAGCTCTCGGCTGCCGATTCACTGAAACGGCTGGCCAGCGCGCAATACGGTCGAATTGTGTACTCGCGCCGCGGACTTCCGATCATCAGGCCCGTCAACCACATTGTCGAAGAGGACGTCGTGGTGGTGCGTGCGCACCTGGGCGCAAGCCTGTTGCGGGGTGACGGCCAGGTGGTGGCCTACGAGGCGGACTCCTTCGACGAGCACACCCGACAGGGGTGGAGCGTCATCGTCACCGGGGTGGCGCGGGTGGTCATGGATCCCGAACAGGTGCAGCGGTACGAGACGCTGCTCGACCCGTGGATCAATCTGCCGATGGACCATGTGATTCGCATCGAGGCCGAGGTCGTCACCGGTCTGGAACTGATCGACGAAGCGGGCTGAGGCGCTGGCGCATCGGCCACGGAGTTACGCCACGCGCGCGGGTGACTGTGACACGCGATACCACTCCGGTAGCGTGACACGCCGTTGGACCGAGCACGGCAATCCGTCGGCTAGCTCGGTGCGGCCGGGCGCTCGCCTCACCAACGGCGAGTTCCGGTCGCACGCACGTGAGAGGAACCGCATTTGACAGCCTCAGAAAGGCAGCAGCTACCGGACACCGGGGCCGCAACCACCCAGGACGAGGGATACTCGCGTGGCCTGTCGCCGCGCACGATTCAGATGATCGCCATCGGCGGCGCGATCGGCACCGGCCTGTTCTACGGCGCGGGCGGCGCGATCGAGAAGGCCGGACCGGCGCTCATCCTCTGCTATCTGGCCGCGGGCCTGGCCATCTTCGTGATCATGCGGGCGCTGGGCGAACTGCTCACCTATCGCCCGGTCACCGGCAGCTTCGCCGAATACGCGAACGAGTTCCTGGGCCGCTTCGCGGGATTCGCCACCGGCTGGACGTATTGGGCGGTCTGGGTCGCCACCTGCATGGCCGAGATCACCGTGGCGGGCAAGTACGTGCAGTACTGGTTCGACATCCCGCAGTGGGTGACCGCACTGGTGGTGCTCGGCATCATGTTCATCGCGAATCTGGTGTCGGTGCGGCTGTTCGGCGAGGGCGAATTCTGGTTCTCCGCCATCAAGGTGACCGCCATCCTGGCCATGATCGTGATCGGCCTCGGCGTGCTGATCTTCCACTTCGGCCACGCCGCCAACCCGACCGTGACCAACCTGTGGAACGACGGGGGTGTCTTCCCCAACGGGGTCGGGCAGGCGATGCTGGCGCTGCAGATCGTCGTGTTCGCCTATGTCGGTGTGGAATTGGTGGGCGTCACCGCCGGTGAGGCGCGCGACCCGAAGCGCACCCTGCGCAAGGCCATCAACACGCTGCCGTTCCGCATCGGCCTGTTCTACGTCGGCGCGCTCATCGTCATCATGTCGGTGTCGAGCTGGCGCACCTTCCACGCGGGCCGCAGCCCGTTCGTGGAGGTCTTCGAGCAGATCGGCATCCCCGGCGCGGCGGGCATCATCAACTTCGTCCTCCTGACCGCCGCCCTGTCCTCCTGCAACTCCGGCATCTACTCCACCGGCCGCATGCTCCGCAGCCTCTCCCAGCGTGAGGAAGCCCCGGCCGGTCTGGGCTCCTTGAGCAACCGCTCGGTCCCCGCCGCGGGCATCGCGGTCTCCGCCGCGGTCATGGTCATCGGCGTAGCGGTCAACTATTTCTCCCCCGACAAGGCCTTCGGCTACATCACCTCGGTCAGCACCATGGGCATCATCTTCGTCTGGGGCATGATCCTGGTCTGCCACCTCCTCTACCGCCTCCGCGTCTCCCGAGGAACATTGCCCGCCAGCGACTACCGCCTCCCGGGCGCGCCGTACACCACGGCCCTGGCACTCGCCTTCCTCGCCCTGGTCGTGGTCCTGCTCTTCTTCACCGAAGACGGCCGCAGCGCCCTGGTAGTGGGCGTCGTCTGGGGCATCCTGGTCTGCGCCGGCTACCCCTTGCTCTCCCGCAAACACACGAAAACGGCTGCCCCCGGGACGCGCTAGTCTCGGAAGGCATGACGCACGCTCGCGATCGTCGGGGTAGACATTCGGGCGCGTTCGACCCGGAGACGGTGCCGCTGCGCCCGGAATCGCCCAGATCCAGAGCCCGCCCGCCCACAGTCCGTCGCCCTCGTGGCCCATCACGGGGGCGGCGGGCCGTGATGGCCGGGCGGGTGGTGATGGTGTTGGTGGCGGTGGGGGTTTTGGTGGGGACGGGGGCGGGGTGGCGGCAGTATCACCGGGAGTTGAATGGGTTGACGGTGTCGGGGGTTAGTCCGGAGGGGCCGAAGTCTTCGGGGAAGACGCAGAATATTTTGATCATGGGGTTGGACAGTCGGCTGGATGAGCATGGGAATCCGTTGCCGCAGGAGATGTATGACGCGTTGCATGCGGGGGATGACAGTGAGGGTGGGTTCAACTCGAATGTGCTGATTTTGGTGCATATTCCGGGGGATGGGTCGAAGTCGACCGCTATTTCGATTCCGCGGGATGATTATGTGACGCTCGATCCGGCGGCGTGTGCCAGCTCGCCGTGCAAGGGGAAGATCAAGCAGGCGTACGGGTTCGCGTATGCGCGGGCCAAGGACAAGTTGCAGGCGGCGGGGGTGAAGGATGCGCTGGAGTTGGATCAGCGGTCGCGGGATGCGGGGCGGTTGGCCGAGAGCAATACCGTCAGCAAGTTCTTGGGCAATGTGCCGGTCGACCACTTCGTCGAGGTGACGCTGGCCGCGTTCTTCCAGATCGCGCAGGCGGTGCAGCCGATTACGGTGTGCCTCAATGAGGACACCTCCGACAGCTATTCCGGGGCCAATTTCAAGAAGGGCAAGCAGCAGATCGACGCCTCGCAGGCCATGGCCTTCGTGCGGCAACGGCGCGACCCGGATCAGCCGCTGTTCACCGACCTCGATCGGACACGGCGTCAGCAGGCGTTCATCGTGTCGCTGCTGCGGCAATTGCAGGACAGCGGAACACTCAGCAGTCCGAGCAAGCTGCGCAATCTGCTGGACATCGCCAAGCAGAACACCGCCATCGACAAGAATCTGGACCCGGTGTCGTTCGCGCAGCGGGCATCGGCGCTGTTCAATGACGGGGTCTCGCTGTACACCTTGCCGGTCAAGGACTTCGGGACCGATGACGCCGGGGAATCGATCAATATCGTTGATACCGACGAGATCCGGGGAATCGTGAAGAACCTGCTCTCGCCCGGTGACACCGCGGCGGCCACGACCACCACACCCGCGCCCACCACCACGACGGGCATCCCCGCCGCCACCGGCGTCGTGCTCAATGTGGTCAACAGTTCCGGCCAGACCGGTTTCGCGGCCAGGGTCCAGGAAGCCCTCGTCACCCGCGGATTCACCCGCGGCACGGCCTCCACCGGCAGCGCCCGCGACACCACGACCCTCACCTACGGCACCGGCGCGGACGCCGCCGCCAATGCGCTGGCCGCCCAACTCGGACTCACCGCCGTTGCCTCGCCCGCGGTGGAGGAACAGACCATCCAGCTCACCCTGGGTGCCGACGCCAACACCGGACCGATCGCCAATCTGGTGGCCGACCAAGCCGATCCGAGCACCTCGGCCACCCGCAGTACGACACCTACCACCTCGACCACCCCACCCGCACCCGTCTCGGCCACCGCCTCCGGAACCAATGCCCCGGCCGCCACCGACCTCTCGCAAATGGACACCGGCGGCATTCCCTGTGTGAGGTAAGGGAATTCGCTCCTGCGACAAAGCGCCGCGGCGTAGCTTGCTAGGTGCGTGGACTGACGCTGATCGGCTCGAGGGAGTGCGCGATGGATGATCCGCGACGATATGTGGTGATCGGCGGGGGATTGGCGGGCCTGGCGTCCGCGGTCTGGCTGGCCGAGGCCGGAAAGCGGGTCACGCTCTTGGAGCGGCGGGGGCGGTTGGGCGGGCGGACGCATGCGCTGGAAGTGCCCTCGCTGCGCGACATTCCCGACAACGGGCAGCATGTGATCGCGAGCGGATACGACCATTTGTTCCGGTATCTGACCAGCGTCGGGACGCGCCAGTACGTGACGTTCCCGCAGCGCGGGGTGCTGCGCTGGCCGGGTGGACGCGTGGTCACCATGGGCACCAAGGGATTTCCCGCCGTGCGCGCGCTGTTCGGCGCGCACCCGGACGCGAGCGTCGGCGACCGCGTGCGCGCGGCCACCGCCACCCTGCGGCTGGGCTGGCAGTGCCTGCGACAGCCGGGCGATCTCGCCGACCTCACCACCGACCAGTGGCTGCGCCGGGTCGGCATGCCCGACACCGCGCGGGAGGCGCTGTGGGACTGGCTGGCACTCGGCATCGCGGCCGAGCCGGTGCGGCAGGAGTCGGCGAAGGTGTTCGCCGACGTCATGGCCACGGGAATCCGGTTGGGCGTCAAGCACTTCCGGCCGGTGACGATCGGCTATCCGACCACGGATCTGGACACGCTGTTCGTCTCGGGAGCCGAACGCGTCTTCGAGCGGCACGGCGTCGAGGTGAAGTATCGCGCGGTGGCCCGGCGCATCCGCATCGAGGAGGGCGCGGTCACCGGTGTGGTCCTCGCCGACGGCGACGTCGAACCGGCCGACGCGGTCGTCTGCGCGGTACCCAACTCGTATATCGGCGGACTGCTCGACGAGCTCCCCGAGCACGACGAAATCTATTCCGCCGCCGACAAACTCGGCTACACACCGATCGTCAGCACCAACCTCTACCTGGACCGCCCCCTCGGCACGCGGGCCGCCATGGAAGCGCTCATCGGCGGCGCGGGCGTCATCGACGAGGTCTTCGACCGCCAACGCATGCACGGCCGCGGCACCCTCAACGGCTGGCTCTACTGCCTGACCACCAGCGGCGCGTACGAACAGATACACAAACCACATCACGAGGTCGTCGACGAACAGATGTCCTTGCTGCGCCGGTACTACCCCGAAGCCCGCGACGCGAAAGTCCTCCACGCCCAGGTGGTTCCGATGCCGCGCGCGACCTTCTCCCAGGTGGTCGGCACCGAGCGCTTGCGCCCCAGCCAGCAGACCTCCGTCCCCACCCTCGTCCTGGCCGGAGATTGGACCCGAACCGACTGGTCGGCCACCATGGAGAGCGCGGCCCAAAGCGCCGCCCGCGCCGTCGACCTCCTTCTCGCCCTCCCCGCCACCCGCCCCACCGCCGAGTCCACAACCCGCGGTTGACCTTCCGCGAACCCGCGGCCCGTGGCGATCGTTTGTCGTACCGCGATGTGCGATCCGAGTGGTCGCGGACCATGGTCGAGCCGTAGGGCTCGGCGGGGAGCGACCGTGTGAGATCGCGGCGGGTGGTTGGCCCACCACGGCTGCGCGATTGACCGTTCGGTCGGATTACTCGCGTTCGGCTCGCGGTCGTGGTTCGCGGAAGAAGTTGAGGATCAGGCGGGTGAGGTCGGCGAGGAAGCGGTCGCGGGGGATGGGTGGGGCGTCGAGCAGGTAGCGGATGGTGAGGTGTTCGACGGCGCGGACCAGCATCCAGGCGGCGGAGTCGGCATCGATGTCGTCGGGGATGGGGTAGTGGCCCATCGACAGGGCGACTCGGGACAGCTCGCCGATCTGTTGTTCGAAGGCCACCACCGGGCCGTCGGCGGCGAGTCGGGGTGTTTGTTCGACGACGGCGCGCAGTAGTTCACGGTCGTTGCCCAGGGCGTCCATCAGGTACGAGATGGTTTCGGGCACAGACACTTCCGGCGGCTTGCCGATATTCGACAGGACACGCGCGCGGACGCGGTCGGCGACATCGCGGGTGTAGCGTTCGATCACCGCGGCTACCACGGCGTCCTTGTTCGGGAAGTACTGGTACAGCGACCCGGGGCTGATATTCGCCGCCGCGGCAATGCGATTGGTGGAGGCCCCGTCGTAGCCGTGGGTGATCAGCACCTGCTGTCCGGCGTCGACGATCCGGGCCACCATGGCGCGCGAGCGATCCTGCTGCGGGGTCCGGCGCGGGGGCGTCGCGGGTGTCTTCGGGGTGCGGCGTTTCGATGTCATGGCGTTTCGGGGCAGATTCGGAATGCGAATTGAATGCGAGCATTTATTCGTGTCAGCGTGGAAACATGGTGTCACAGAGCGCAATGGCGCGCCATCCCCGGCAGGATCCGGTGCCGCTCGGGCCGGACTCGTTGACCTGGAAGACGTTCGGCTCGCTGTACTTCCTGCCCAGTGCCCTGTTCGTCGGCATGGTGCAGAACATGCATCCGGGGCTGGGTGCGGGCGTGGAATTCCATTCCGAGATCCAGGACGAGTTCTATCAGCGGATTCTGCGGTCGCTGTATCCCATCTACGGCGTGGTCTTCGACGGTGATCGCGCCGAACGGACCGCACGCGAGATCGTCGGGTACCACCGCGATATCAAGGGCGTCGACGGGCAGGGCCGCCGGTATCACGCGCTCGACCCCGGCACCTTCTACTGGGCGCACGCCGTGTTCTTCGTGCAGAACCTGCGCGCCGCCGACCTGTTCATGGGTGGCCTGAGCGAGGCCGAGCGCGAACAACTCTGGCGCGAGCACTACCGGTGGTACGAGCTCTACGGCATGAGCATGCGGGTGGTGCCGACCAGTTGGCCCGAGTTCCAGGTGTATTGGCGCACCATGTGCCGCGACACCCTGGAAGCCACCCGGGCGGCCCGGGATGTCTTCCGCCTGGTCGACACCGTGCCGGTGCCGCCGTTCCCGATCGTGCGCAGACTGCCGGAACCCTTGTGGGAGTATCTGCTTCGCCCTGCCGGCGCGCACTTCTACAAGTTCGTCACCATCGGCCTGTGCGATCCGGAAATCCGCGCCACCATGGGTTTCGCGTGGTCGGCGCGCGATCAGCGCCGCTTCGAACGCCTCTGCCGCACCCTGTCGGCCATGAACGCGGTCACGCCGGACGCCCTCAAATACTTCTTCCCGCGCATTCACGCCGCTCGCCGTCGCGTCGCCGGGAAACGCCCGGCCTGGCTGGCCCCACCCGAGGCACCCGAAATGCTGTGGCCCGCACCCGAACACCGTGCGGAGGGCAAACACTACTGCCCGGTCCACGCCGACCGCGGCACCGACTCCCTCACCAGATTCCGCCAGCTGACAGGTTTTTGACGCCATGACCCACGGACTCGAAACCGGCACGCACCCTTACGACTACTACTACCGCCCCGGCCTGCCGCTGCGCCCGCCACCGCCTCGCGCCGTGCCCTCGGACCTGTGGTTCGCACCGCGAAAAGCCATGCTGGGACCGTGGATCGACGTCCGCCGCGAGCCGGTCGACACCCCGCGCACACGGCTCATGGCCGACCACCTCTGGCAGGGTGACGAGCCGATGGACGCCTTGGTCGCCGCCTTCGGTCGGCTCGGTTCGGCGGGCGGTCGCCGCATGCTGAACCAGGCCCTCGCGCACGGGATCGACAGTCTCGACGATCCACTGCCGGAGCTGGTGGATCTCTTCGCCCGCCTGGACAATCCGCCGGACTGGTACGACCCCGACCTGTGGGAATACGGCCGCCAGCGCTGGATCAACGTGTCTCTCGCCGGGAAGATGGCGATGGGGGTCCAGGACTTCATGGGGACCTTCGTCGGCGCGGAAGTCGCGTCCGCCGTGGGGCAGACGGGGCGCTTCGTCAAGGATCCGTACCGTCGCGGCCTCGAATCCTCGGTCTGGTTCCGCAGTGTCACCGCACCGCGGGCGCTGGAACGGAGCAATCCGATCTTCCACGACACGATTCGCGTTCGCTTCATGCACGCCCAGGTCCGCGCCATGCTGCGGCGCACGTGGGGCGATGAGCATTTCGCCCAGCACGGCAATCCCATCTCCAATGCGACGACCATGGGCGCGGCCGTCACCTTCGGCATCTCGCCGATCTGCTTCGATCATGTGCACGGTCGCCGCTGCACCACACGGCAACTCGACGCCGTCATGCACTACTGGTCCTATATCGCCTACGTCTTCGGTGTGGCCGAGGAGCTCATCCCGCGGTCGGCCGCCGAGGGCATGGAACAGGCCGACTACATGGTCGCCACCGCGGGCGTGGCCCCACGGTGGACCGCGAACATGGCCGGTGCCGCGACCCGCCGGTTCACCGACTCCACCCTGACCGGACGCCTCCAAATCGCCGCCACCGCACCGCTCTTGGGTGCCCTCGCCTACTACAGCAGCGAGCCTCTGGTCCGCACTCTCACGGCCGACACGCCCCTGCACTCGGTACCTCTACGACCCTTCACCCGACTCGTCGGCATGGCCGCGAATACCGAGGTCCGCGTCCGCGCCCTCGACGACCGCCTCCCGGGTGCCCGCTCCCGCATGACCCGGCGAGCCCGCCACATCGACCCGATGTGGGACCGCAACACCCGCCTGGCCCGCTATCTGGCAGCCCGGGTCGGCATTCGCGGCACGCCATTCGACCACCACGACTCGTCCGCCTGCCCGGTCTGAGCGCTCACCCCTGGGTGGCGACGATGCTCAGGTACACGACCATCAGCGTGAACAGAAACCAGCCCACGCCCTGCCAGATCGGCCACGCCCGGCCATCCCGCCACGCCCGAAACGCGATCACCAGCGCGGTGATTCCGCCGACGAGCAGAATCCCGCCGGGCACCAGCCCGACCACCACGCGGGAGGTGGCGTCGCACATCATCGCGGAATCCAGGCACCGCGACCGCGAGGAAGCCCACACTACGACAGCGACCCCGCCGAGTATCGCCGCGCCGAGCACGGTCAGAACATACTGCGTGGCGTGCCGCAGCATCGATGGGTCGTTCCACCGTTTCTCCACGTCGTTCACCATCGGTCCCACCTCCTCACCTCGGCTATACCCCCTTCGCGCGCCCCGATACCACCATGATCGACCTCACCCGATCCGGCTGCCACGCCGAATCGACGACCGATCGCGGCGTTTCGGCCTGGCATCGACAGAACTGGGGTAGGCCAGAGTCGGCCGGTCCGAGTCAGCGCGCGTCGGCAGCGAGCCCGATACCGAGGCCGACCAGAATGGCGGCCAGCGCCCGCTCGATGCGGCGGCGAATTCCGGTGCGGCGCAGCCACTCACCGGCACGGTCCGCGGCCAGCACCACACCCACGCACCAGGCCGTGTCGAGCACCAGTTGGATCGCGGCCAGGATGAGAACCGTCGGTAGCACCGGGCCGCTCCCGGGTAGGAATTGCGGCAGGATGGTGAGCCCGAACACCGCGGCCTTGGGATTGGCGGCAATGGAAACCAGCGAGGCCCGGAACGCGGCGGCCGGAGTGCGACCGCCCGGCAGCGCGGACGTCAGCGCCGCCCCGAAGGCGTCCTCGCCGCGCGCCCCACGCCAGGCCTGAATTCCCAACCAGATCAATACGACCGCGCCGAGCACATGAATCCCGATATTGAGAATCCGATTGGCGACCAGCAGCGCGGACAGCCCCGCCCCGCCCGCCAAGGTCCAACCGAACACCCCGATCTCATTCCCCGCCACCGCAGCCAACCCGGCCGCCCGCCCATCCCGCACCGAACGCTGGAGAAACAGCGCGGTGGCAGGCCCTGGAATCGCGGCCAACACCAAGCACGCGAGGGTGAATGCGGGCAGAACCTGAATCCAATGCGGCATAAGGCCGATGCTGTCACGCCCCCATCCACCCTGGCCAGCGAAATTCGCCCCGAACCCCAACTTCGCACCCTCGAACCGCGCGTCGCCACGGCACGCCGTGCGGCCGTGGGGTAAGGATCAGCCCCGACCGATACCCGTGCCGTGCGCGGCGCGGTGATGCTGGCGGGCCGAGAATCAGGGTTGGGCCGCGGCGACGTAGTCCATTCCGCCGACGTAGATCGTGTGGCCTAGGGGGTCGGGGGAGGTGGTGGCGTTGGCGACGGCGGTGGCGAATTCCTCGACGGTGGGGAGGTCGCCGTGGTCGCGGCGGGCGGTGACGGCGTCCGGATCGCGGCGTTCGAGGAGGCGGACGATAATGGTGCCGTCGATCATGTCGCCGGAGACGACCGTGAAACCGATTCCGCGGGTGGCGAATTCGTCGGTCATGGCGCGGAGGGCGTCCTCGCCCGCGCGCTTGCTGGCGGCGATGGTCTCGTAGCCGGGCGGGGCCTCGCGGGTGGGGGAGAAGTGCGCCTGGTGGCTGGTGACGAACACCAGGTGCCCGCCCGCCGGGAGATGCGGCAGGGCCAGGCGGGTCACATGGGCTTGCGCGTCGCGGTTCAGCAGCATGGCGTAATCCGGCGCGGCATCGCGCTCGAGTCCGCCGGAGGCATTGAGCACCAGCACATCCAGCCGCCCGAACTCGGCGATCACCGAGTCGATGAGGGCGCGGGCGCTGTCGGCGTCGGAGATGTCCGCGCCCGCGACCGAGGCGCTGCCACCCGTCGCGATGATCTCCGCGGCCAGAGTTTCCGCGCGTTTGCGCTTCTCCCGGTAGTTGATCACCACATGGTCGCCGCGCGCCGCCAGCACCCGCGCGGTTTCCGCGCCAATGCCCCGGGAAGCGCCGGTGATCAGCACGATTCGCCGTTGCCCGCCCGGCTTGCCGCCCGCTTCCGCCACTGCCATACCGCTACCTCCGGCCCGATCGAGTGCTTCTGATTTAGAATCACTATGGTGGTTCGAAATGAGAAGCGCAAGCCAGCCCCCGCCCGCGAACAGCCGCGCCGACGCCTCGGCCACACCCCTGCTCGCCGCCATGGACCTGCTCGGTCAGCGCTGGATACTCCGGGTCATCTGGGAACTCGAACCCGGCCCCCTCGGCTTCCTGGAACTGCGCCGCCGCATGGGCAACTGCTCGTCGAGCATGCTCTCGGTCCGCCTCCAACGCCTGTCCGAAGCCGCGGTGCTGGAAAAGAAGCCCGACAAGTCCTACGAATTGACCACTGCCGGACGACAACTGGCCGAAGCTCTGCAACCGGTCTGGAAGTGGTCCGAACGCTGGGCCGACAACCTCGAACACGCCGGCGACACCGACGAGGTCTCCTGACGGTCGCGGCGCGTCGGAGACGGATTCAGGCCGCGTCGCCGGAGCCGGTGATGCCGCGGCGGACCTCGCCCGCGGTGTGTTCGATGCGCAAGGTGTCGCGGCTGCGGGAGGAATGGAGCTGCCAGGGCACGCTGGTCACCATGACGCCGGGCTCGAAGAGCAGGCGGGCCTTCAGGCGAAGCGAACTCTGGTTGTGCAGCAGGTTCTCCCACCAGCGTCCGACCACGTATTCGGGAATGAAGACGCTCACCACGTCGCGCGGCCGCGACTTGCGTTGGCGTTTGATCTCCTCCAGCACCGGCCGCGTGATCTCCCGGTAGGGCGATTCGATGACCTTGAGCGGAATCTCGATGTGGTACCGCTCCCAGTCGCGGGCGAGATCGCGGGTGTCGGCGTCGTCCACGTTCACCGTCACCGCGGTCAAGGTGTCCGGCCGGGTGGCGCGCGCGAACTGCAGGGCCCGCTGGGTTGCCTTGTGCCAGCCCGAGACCAGCACCAGGGCGTGCACCCGCCCGGGCAGCGTCTCCAGATCGTCGGGGTCGATGGCCAATTCGCTGCGCACCGACGAATAGTGCCGGTGGATCAGCCACATGATCGCCACCAGAATCGGTATCGCGATGACCACCAGGTATGCGCCGTGGGTGAACTTGGTGATCATGACGACCACCAGCACCACCCCGGTGAAACACGCCCCGAACGCATTGATGAAGCGCGCCCGGTGAATCCGCAACCGATCCTTGGTCCCCTCGGCCCGGCGCAACTCCAGGTTCCAATGCCGCACCATGCCCGTCTGGCACAGCGTGAACGAGGTGAACACCCCGAGGATGTAGAGCTGAATCAACCGCGTGGTGGACCCGTTGAACGCGTAGATCAGCGATCCGGCCACCACCGCCAGCAGGATGATGCCATTGGAGAACGCCAGCCGGTCACCGCGCGTGTGCAGCTGCCGGGGCATGTACCGACGCTGCGCGAGTATCGAATTCAACAGCGGGAACCCGTTGTAGGCGGTGTTGGCCGCCAGGATGAGGATCAGCGCGGTGGTCACCATCAAGTAGTAGAAGGCGATGCTGTGCCCGCCGAACACCGCCGCCGAGATCTGGGCGATGACGGTCTTCTGCGCGTCGGTCTGGCAGTTGCCCTCGAATCCGATGAGGTCGCAGGCGTTCTCGACCACCCGGGTCTTGGTGATCATGGCCAGCGCCGTCACCCCGGAGAACATGGCGATGGCGATGACACCCATGGCGGTCATGGTCCGCGCGGCATTGAGCGCCTTCGGTTTCCGGAACGCGGGCACCCCGTTGGAGATCGCCTCCGCACCGGTCAGCGCGGTACAACCGGACGAGAACGCCCGCAGCAGCAGAAAGGCCACGCCCGCCGTCGACAGCCCGACCTGTTCGGCGCGAATCTCGTAATGCGCGCTCTCGGCGACCGGCGTATGCCCGAGCAGTGTCTGTCCCAGCCCGACCGCGATGAGGACGAACACCCCAAGAATGAACCCGTAGGTCGGAATCGCGAACGCCCGCCCCGATTCCCGCACCCCGCGCAGATTCATGGCGGTCAGGAACACGATGAACGCGATATTGATGGCCACCCGGTACGGATTCAGATCCGGCACCGCGGAAATGATGTTGTCCACGCCCGCCGCCACCGAGACCGCCACGGTCATCACGTAGTCGACCAGCAGCGCCGCGGCCACCACCAGCCCGGGCAGCGCCCCGAGATTCTCCGCGACCACCTCGTAGGACCCGCCGCCGGACGGGTACGCCTGCACCACCTGCCGATACGACAGCGCCACCACGGCCAGCAGCACCACGACCCCGCCCGCCACGATCGGCGTCAAATGCAGGTACGCCAGCCCGCCCAGGGTGAGGATGAGCAGGATCTCCTGGGTCGCGTACGCCACCGACGACAATGGGTCACTGGCGAAAATGGGCAGCGCCAGCCGCTTGGGCAGCAATGTCTCGCCGAGCCGATCGCTGCGAAACGGGCGTCCCAGAACGAGGCGTTTGGCTACGTCGATCGGTGAAACCACGCTCGGGAGCCTAGGTGCGAAATCCGTATGAATCCGAACCCCATGCCGTATGGATTTCGTAAAGATACCTAACGGTTCTGTGCTTCTTCGTGCGCCTTCGAAGACTTGTGCGGTTGACCCAACAACCACCTAGACTGTCTGGGACGTGAACAAGATTTGTGGAGAGGTGACACGATGGGAGACCGGACGGTCGTCGCCGACGTGGCCGATGAATTGGCGCGCCGCGTGGCATCCGGGGAGTACGAGCCCGGTGGTCTGATGCCGTCCGTCCGCCAGGTCGCCGACGAATTCGACCTGAATCGCGCGACGGCGCAATTGATTCTGGGTCGACTGGAGTCCTACGGCTTCGTGGACGCCTACCGCGGCAAGGGTTTCGTCATCCGCGATGTGCGCGCCGAGGGCGGGGTGGATGTGTACCGGCGGCTGTTCCGGCTGTCCATGCCGGATCCGGAACTGGCCGCTGAGATGTTCGGCCATATCGTCGAGGAGGAGCGCGGCATCGCGCTCGAGGCGCTGCTGGCCTACACCGGCAGCGAGCGTTCCCTCGATCCGGCCGAATTCAAGGACGCGATCGACGAACTGGAAACCCTCGCGCGCAGCGCGGAACCGGATCCGCATCGGATGCTCGCCATCGAACTCGGGCTGCTGCGCCGACTGTTGACCGCGCTCGGGCACTCGGTGCAGCGCGCGGTGCTCAACTCGATCGGGGAGATGGTCCTCGAGGTGCCGGAGGCGGTGCAGGCGTACTTCGCGGTTTCGCCCGATCTGCACGTGCTGGTGTGGCGGGCGCTGGTCGCGGTCTGGGAGTCCGACGGCGGTCCGAGTCAGGCGCAGCTGGCGCTGTTCGAGGATCTGTTCGGCATGTACCACCGAAAGGTGGTGACGCGCTTCGAGGAATTGGTGGGCGCGGCCGGTGTCGACTCCGACGAGGTGGCCGGGCACGCGGCAACCGCCTAGGGCCGACCGGTCGGTTTCGTCTCAGACAACCCCTCTGGACAGAAACTCACGACCCGATGACCGCGTTCATGATGGTCCCCGCGCTGGTCGCGACGATCCCGCCGATGAGCGCGCCCGCCACCTGCTTGGGCGCCTGCACCGGTCCGCCGCTCCACTTCTCCCAGGCGAAGCGGCCACCGGCGTAGGTGATGGCCAGGATCCCCGAGAGTAGGACGAACCAGGTGAAATAGCGGACCAGCCGGAGTAGTTTGTCGGCGACCGGGGGTGTCTCCGGTGTCGGATTGAATACCTGCGCGTGCTGAATCTGCGTCAGCAGTTCGTGGGTGGCAGTAAGAATCATCTCGGCGCTCTTCCACGTGTCGGCTCTTCTCCATCCGGAGTACCCGCCACACCGCTTGGCGCGCAAGGGTCTTGGTGCCTTCGGGAGCCTTCGCGCAAGACTCCTCACGCGCGGCGCGCGAACGCAACCTTGCGCTCGACGCGCCGGTCAGTCCACGTCGTTGTCCGCCGACAGATACGCCACCGCGGCCAGATACTGGCGGCAGGCGAAGTGCTGATCGTGGGCGCGAAGTATGGTGCGGGCCTGGCGATAGGTGAGCGAGCGCGGCTCGACGGCGCAATCGCCGCTGTCCGCCGCGGTCTCGGTGGAACGGACGAGCATCTGTGTCATTGGATGCCTCTGGCCGATAGGGGTGGATGGTGCACCGAGTTTAGGGTTCCGGCTCGTGCGGATGCAAGTACATCTGCACGCTCGCACATGGTGTCGGATGGCCGATTGCTGGTGGCGAATAGGACATTTCGCCGTCACGTGACTTATCGGGCCGATAGTTCGGGGCCAATCGGGCGAAGAGGACCGACGGGCCGGAATTGTCTGGAAACCTTCGCAACTTCGCTTGGTGTTTGCGCCTTCCAAGATCAAATCTGTTGCGTTGCAAAGGATGTGCCGGCTCCGAGCCATCGATAGCGGGCAATCTGCGTGCTATCGTCGTGCTTGCGGTTGCAACTGTAAGTACACCTGATCGAACATTTGCAAGTACTGGGACCACCGTCTGCGGGCGGTACTGGCAAGGAGTCGGAAATGACGGACATCGCGGCAATCCCTTTCGATCGCTCTAATCTGTTGTGGCGCAAGAGCACCTTCAGCAATCCCAGCGGAAACTGCGTGGAGCTGGCCCCCCTCGCCGACGGGCAGGTGGCGGTGCGCAACTCCCGTGACCCGGAGGGCTCGCTGATCGTCTACACGCGGCCGGAGATCGATGCGTTCTTGCGCGGCGCGAAGAGCGGAGAATTCGACGACCTCGCGCGCTGAGCGGTAGCATTGGCAATCGGCGCGGTGGTTCGCGACAGACGGTTGTGAGTCCACTGACGGCAAACCCGAGCATCGGAGTGGACCCCATGATCGCAGAACCCGTTGCCCACGATCGGGCGGATTCCGCTGTCGCCGAACGTGGCCCGACTGCACTGCGTATCGCGGTCGGCAGCCAACTACGGAAGCTGAGGGAACTCAGCGGTATTACGCGGGAAGCCGCGGGTGAACACATCCGCGGGTCCCATGCCAAGATCAGTCGCCTGGAACTCGGTCGAACCGGATTCAAGGAACGGGATATTCGGGATCTCTTGTCGCTGTACGGCGTTAAGGAACCCGGAGAGGTCGAGCAGTTCCTGGATCTGGTTCGCAAGGCGAACCAACCGGGATGGTGGCATCGCTACAGCGATCTGCTGCCACCCTGGTTCGAAACCTATCTCGGTCTCGAGCACGCGGCGAAATCCATTCGCACCTATGAGGGGCAGCTGGTTCCGGGGTTGCTGCAAACCCCCGACTACGCCCGCTCGGTCGTTGCCCTCGGGCACGACGCGGATGGAGAGCGCCGCGTCTCGCTGCGCCGACGCCGCCAGGAGCTACTCACCCGCGATGACGCGCCCAGCTTCTGGGCCGTGCTCGACGAGGCGGTGCTGCATCGCCCCGTGGGCGGGCCGGGCGTCTTACGCGGCCAGATCGAGCATCTCATCGAGATGTCCAAGCGGCCGAACGTCACCATCCAGTTGCTGCCGTACGCGGCAGGAGGGCATGCGGCAGCGGGCAGTTCGTTCACCATGCTGCGCTTCGCCGAGGCCGAACTCCCGGACATCGTGTACCTGGAGCAGCTGACGAGCGCGCTGTACCTGGATCGTCGCCAGGATCTGGAGCTCTACCGCCAGGTCATGGATCAGCTGAGCGTCCAGGCGGAGCCGCCGGAGCGGTCCCGCAAAGAGCTGGCGAGGATTGCTGCGGACCTCGACTGAGGTCCGCGGGCGGGCCCCACGTGGGTTCGTTCGCCACTCCCCGAACATGGATAAGGGGCCCCTCTCGGGGCCCCTATCAGCGTGCCGCCCACCGGACGAGTCGGCCTGCGGCACGGCCGGATTCGGTGCTACTGCCTGATGAAACTGGAGGCGATGCGCCAGAACGCCTCCGGTTGCATGCTGTGCAGATCCCAGTCGTTCACCATGGCGTGCGCCGTGGTGACGATCCGCTCGATGTCGAAATCGTACCGAGTGGCCGCTCCAGTGGATTCGACCTGGCGGATGACGAAAGCGGTTGCCGTCTCACGGGAATAGGTTTGCTCCGGCTGACTTCTGTCGGCAAACCCGAGTCGGCTGAGGTTGATTGGCTGGTTCATTCGAACGCCCCTGACGCCAGGCCGACGGCTAACCGTGGGCGAAGAATCGCCGGTGATTCACCGCTCGGCTCTCTGGTTGTCCCCTATTAGTGGTGCCTTGCACGACGAGTCTATGACCGTGCATTGCGCAGATGCAAGTACATCTGCAACATCGAATTCCCAGCACCGGGGCTGTTTTTGGGATGCTATGAGTTTGCGAAACGAGGGTTGGCAAAAGGTTGCAATCGGCCCCGAGCAGGCGTGTCTAGGTAGTTCCGATCGAAAGTTCCGGGGCGACCGGACTGTTCCGCTTTATCCAGAAATTTGCGGAAGATCAAACACGCCCGAAACGAAGATCGAATAGTGTCCGACGGGCCCGTCAACCCCGCCCCTGACGGGCCGAGTCCCGCCACTTGGCCGCCTTCACCCGCCGATGCTCGATGATCATGAGGCCGATTCCGAAACGCAGGCACAGCACACTCGCGATCGCGCACAGACCGGTCCAGGTCGGCGACCCGTAGCCGACCGCGGTCAAAGTCAAAGCGATCGCGACAATTCCGGCGGCGGCCAGAATCGGACCGGGCAGATTGCGGGTGTCATCGCAGGCGTTCGGAACGGCAGGCATCATCGCGATCCCTTTCTCCGGGGAATGCGGAACGGGGGATTCCAGAACTCGCGTAACGGTTGGATACCCGACCGCGTTTCGCGCGAATCACACTGCTGTAGAGCCGTGTTCACAGCGGCCGTCAGTGATGCCCAGATCGTCCAGGAGGCCGAGAAACGCGCGGGCATAGGGTGAGGCCGCGGTTTCGGCCCGTACGCGCCCCCAATCGACCTGTGCGCGCAATTCCCTGGCGATGTGCAGCAGCCGGGTGAAATCCAGTCGATGCGGATCGGCGATGGTGAGCTCGTCCACCAGGAAGTCGGCGACGGTGACCACGGGTGCGGTGTCGGATCCGATGGGCAGCCGCTCGGCGCGGGCGAGCAGTTCGTCGGTGACGGCACGGAAGTTGGGCCGGAACACCAGATCGACGCGAATATCGTGGTCGTAGAGCGTGGTCCGCTCGGCGTCGGCGATCGGCAGCGGCGGCCG
Source organism: Nocardia sp. CDC153 (assembly GCF_035818515.1). Classification (NCBI taxonomy): domain Bacteria; kingdom Bacillati; phylum Actinomycetota; class Actinomycetes; order Mycobacteriales; family Nocardiaceae; genus Nocardia; species Nocardia sp. CDC153. Next base: position 485,613 of record NZ_JAYKYU010000006.1, read on the forward strand.
CAACCCGGCCGCCTCCAGCGCGCTGAGCCCGCGCGCCAGATCGGCGGGCCGCACCAGCACATCGACCTCGGAGTGCACCTCGGCGGCCGGGCCGCCGCGCGCGTACATGGCGTAGTCGCCGGTGAGCGCGCAGGGAATCTCGTTGTCCCGCAGGATGTGCACGGTGCGGGTGACGGTGTCGAGGAGCCGGTCGAGGGTGCGGACCATATCGATGGCGTACCCGAGGGGGCGCACCCGCTAACCCCGGGCTTGTCCAGCGGGGTCACGGTCCGGCCAGCGGACCCTGAATTGAAACGGGTTTCAGCGGTGTGTTAGCTCTGGAAACAGTGGATTGATCAACCAGAGTGGACGGGAGCCGGTGCCGTGGTGGAAGTGCCCGCGTATTTCGACGAGGTGGACGGCGGTTTCTACCCGACCTCGTTCGCGGCCAGTCAGTGGTCCTCGGCCCAGGTGGTCGGCCCGGCGCTGACCGGACTGCTGGCCCGCGAGCTCGAACGCGCGCACGCCACCGACGGCTTCGTCCCGGTCCGGCTGACCGTGGATCTGTTCAGCGCGGCCCGTTTCGCCCACACCACCACCCCGACCACGCGGGTGCGCGACGGCAAACGGATTCGCGTGGCGGACGTGAGCGTGGTCCAGGACGGTCGGGTGGCCGCGCGGGCCTCGGCGGTCTTGCTGCAACCCGCCGAGCAGCCGCCGGGTGAGCTGTGGCGGCGTGAGCGCGAGCCGCAGCCGCCGTCGCTGGAACTCGCCCCGGCCTCGCCGCTGCCGCAGGTGCCGCTGTTCAACAGCGATGAGAATTCCCCGGTCTGGAGCTCGGTGCCCACCGAGCACGAGAACAACCACCGGAAGCGCACCTGGCAGAACCCGATTCGCGTGATCACCGGCGAGGAGCTCACCCCGTTCGTGCGGGTGTCGGTGGTGGCCGAGGCGACCAGCATGATGACCAACTGGGGCGACAAGGGGATCGGCTTCATCAATACCGATATGACGCTGGGCCTGTCGCGCCTGCCCACCGGCACCGAGATCGGGGTCGAGGCCGACAGCCACTTCAGCGAACACGGCATGGCCGTGGGCGTGGCCACCCTGTTCGACCGGACCGGATCCTTCGGCAGCTGCATGGTGACCTCGGTATCGAATGCCGGGCGGCAGATCAGCAATGCCCAACTCGACATGGTGATGCGTCAACGGCGGTGAAAACGCGCCGTCGGAGCGCTGGCCGGTCTCGATGTGGCGTCGAACCGACGTGTCTCCCGGACGGAACCGGTCGGTCGTCGTAGGCTCGGGCCCGCGAGAGATGAGGAGCTACCCGTACCGCCGACTCAGTGATCCGTGGGGGTGTTGTGCTGCGTTGCCTGCGAAATATCGCCGGTGCCTTGATGATCGGATGCTGCACGATCGTCGGTTTCGGGGCCGCACCGGCATTCGCACAGCCACCCGCCGACATCTCGGGGCAGATTCCGCCCGGTCCGCCGGGCTTCTCCCTCTATGACATCCAGCGCTGGATCGATCAGCTGATTCCCGCGCCGCCGCTCGCGCCCGCACCCGCCGACTCGCCCCTGGTCGACACCGTGGACCTGCCACCGCAATTGGCGGCACTGCGCTCGGCGGCCATGCCCGAGGCCATCGGTGACTCCTTCGTCGACGACTGGCCCGAGCGGCTCGAGGGCTACGATCTCGGCGGCATCGTCGCCGTCCGGGACGTGAGCGCCACCGCCGCACTGCCGCTCATCCTGCCGGTGCGGCAGGTGCTGCAGCTGAAGTACCGCACCAACGACTCTCACGACGCGCCCTCCTACGGCGTCGCCACCCTGGTACTGCCGCTGGGCAATTGGACCGGACCGGGGGAGCGGCCGGTGGTGGTGAACAACCTGCCCATCGACGCGCTGGGCCGCGACTGCAACCCCAGTTACACCATGGCGCACGGCTTTTCGCGGGCCGCGAACTTCACCGGGTACATCCTGCCCACCACCCAGCTGGCCCTGCTGCGCGGCTACGCGGTGCTCATCCCGGACCACGAGGGCCCGCGCATGGCCTACGCCGACCCCATCGTGGCCGGGCACCTGGTCCTGGATGCCATTCGCGCGGTGCGCTATCAGCTGCCGGATGAGTTGCGCGACAGCAAGTTCGGCATGATCGGCTATTCCGGCGGAGCCATCGCCACCAATGGCGCGGTCAAGCTCATGAGCGAGTACGCCCCCGAACTGTCCGACGCGGTGGTCGGCGCGGCCATGGGCGGGGTACCCGCGGACTTCAGCCTGCTGGCGCACAGCATGAACGCCAACCTGGCGTCGGGGGTGTTCCTGGGCGCGGTCTTCGGCATCGGCCGCGAGCGGCCCGAAATCCTGGCCCGCATGAACCACGCCGCGCAGTGGGCGGCGGCGTCGAAACTCAACAGCCAGTGCGGCGAGGTGTTCGCGATCCCGGGCCTGCTACAACTGCCCATCGACCTCGCGGCCAATATCCCCGACCCGCTCAATAGCGATCTGGCCCAGGAGATCTACCGGGTCACCCGCATGGACGGCAAGAAATCGCCGGTGCCGCTGTACATCTACAACGGCGAGCAGGAATTCTGGGTCCCCGCCATCGGGGCCAAGAACCTCTACCGGGAACAGTGCTCGCTGGGCGTGAAGGCGGTGTACCGCAGCGTCTTCGGCGAACACTTCATCGCCGCCTTCACCGGCTACCCCGAATCCCTCGTCTGGCTGGACCAGCGATTACAGGGCGTGCCCGCGCCCAACGAATGCTGAACGCGGGCAACCGGTTCCGTCTGCCCGCAGAAGGGGCTCGAGGAAGCCCTACTGCTCGTGAAAGGGGTTTCAGGGGAAGCCCCTGAGAGCTCGAGAGTTGGCTAGATCGGGAACAGGTTGTGCTTGCGCGGGTTGTGCTTGCGCACGGCGTCCTTGTCGCGCAGCAGGCGCAGCGCCTTGCGAATCTCGAGCCGCGTGCTGGAGGGCTCGATCACCCCGTCGATGTAGCCGCGCTCGGCCGCCACCCACGGGTTGTCGATGAGCGCGTTGTAGAAGTCCACCATCTGCTGCCGTACGGCCGCCCGCTGTTCGGGCGGGGTGGCGGCGAGGGTCTTCTTGCCGGTGACGGTCACCATGCCCTCCGCGCCGATGACGGCGATCCGCGCGGTCGGCCACGCGAAGTTGATGTCGACGCCGAGCTCCTTGCAGCCCATGACCGCGTAGCCGCCGCCGTACGCCTTGCGGGTCACGATGGTGACGATCGGGACCGTGGCCTCGATGAGCGCGCGGAACATGCGGCCGCCGCGCTTGATGACGCCGTTGCGCTCTTCCTCGAGACCCGGCAGCACGCCGGGGGTGTCGACGACGTAGACGAGCGGAATGTTGAAGGCGTCGCAGAGCCGGATGAAGTACGCGCCCTTGTCCGAGCAGGCCGCGTCCAGCGCCCCGCCCAACACCATCGGCTGATTGGCGATGACACCGACCGGCCGGCCGTCGACGCGGGCGAAGCCGGTGATGAGGTTCTGCGCGGCCGCTTCCTGGATCTCGAAGAACGCGCCGTCGTCGAAGATGCGCAGCAGCACCTCGTGCATGTCGTAGCCCTGCCGATCGGAATCCGGGATGATCCGGTCCAATTCGCGATCGGAGTCGGTGATCTCGGGCTCGAGGCCCGGGTTCACGATGGGCGGCTGTTCCAGGCAGCTGCTGGGCAGGTAGCTCAGGTACTCGCGGGCCCACTCCAGCGCGTCGCGCTCGGTCTTGGCCACGTGATGCAGCAGGCCGTTGCGGGCCTGCACGGCCGCGCCGCCGAGCTCCTCGGCGCTGATATCCTCGCCGGTGATGCCCTTGATGACGTCGGGACCGGTCACGAACATGTACGAGTCGTCGGTGGCGACCAGCACGTCCATGTTCACGGGCCCGTACACCGAACCCGCGGCGCACTTGCCGAACATGACCGCGACCATCGGCACGTATCCCGACAGATCCTCCTGCAGGCGGCACATGGTGGCGTACCAGGCCAGCGCGGTGACGCCCTCCTGAATGCGCGCGCCGCCGGAGTCGTTGATCACGACCACCGGGCACGCGTTCTTGTAGGCGAATTCCATGGCGATGCGGACGCGGCGACCGAAGGTCTCACCGACCGAACCGCCCTGCACGCCGGAATCGTGGGAGATCACCACGACCGGGCGGCCGTCGATGCGGCCGTGACCGGTGACCACGCCGTCGCCGTAGAGGGCGTTGGGTTGACCGGGCGAGCGCATGAGCGCGCCCAATTCGACGAAGCTGTTCGGGTCCACCAGCATGTTCACCCGTTCTCGGGCGCTGGCGACGCCTTTGGCGAGTCGCTTCTGGATGCCCTTCTCACCGGTGGGTTCTTCGGCGATCTCCAGAAGCTTGCGCAGTTCCGCCAGCTTTTCCGCTGTACCCGTCATTACCTCGGTCTTGCCTTTCCGCCAACATCAGGTCGGGCTCGATCGCGCCCGCGTCGAGCCGGGTCGCGGCTCGACCGCCCACGGTACCGTGCGTGTCCGGTTCCGAACCACCGAACGCCCGGGTAACCTGCCCCCGCCCGTATGGGGTGAATGGTCGCTTACCTCGGGATGTGCTGCCCGCTCGCCCGCGGCGCGGGCGCTCGACCCTCCATCGTGGAAACACCGGCCCGTGTTTCGCGGGATCCTTCTGCACTTTTTCCGCGACCCTCGGCCCGCCCATGACGCGAAGGTGCACACAGTCAGCGATACACTGCGCCCCGTGAGCTCACCTATGACAGTGCGAGCGGGGACGCCCGAGGTGATCCGACCCGACCTCGACACCTTCGGGTTCTCCGAGTGGCGGCGGACCGCCATCGTGGGTGCGGTACTGGGCGGTTCGGTCATGAGCAGTGTGGTGCGCAGCGGGCTGCGCCCGTCCAAGCGCAAGCGCGCCGCGGCCGAGGGCGTGGTGAACGGTTTCGAGGCGCTGGGCCCGATGTTCGTCAAGCTGGGTCAGCTCATCGCCTCCTCACCGGGCGCGTTCCCGCGGGAATTGGCCGACGCCTGCCTGCGCTGCCTCGACGATGTGCCGCCCTTCCCGGCCGCGGACGCGCGCGCGATCATCGAGGCCGATCTGGGCAAGCCGATCTCGGAGCTGTTCCGCGAGTTCGACGACGAGCCGCTCTCGGCGGCCTCCATCGCCCAGGTGCACGCGTGCGTGCTGGCCGACGGCCGCCCCGCGGTGGTGAAGGTGCAGCGGCCCGAGATCGCCCGGCGCATGATCGTGGATCTGCGCGCGGCCATGCGGCTGGCCCGCACCCTCGAGAAGCGTTCGGAGAACGCGCGCGTCGCCAATGCCCAAGCGGTGGTGCGTGATCTGTACGAGGCGACGGTCGCCGAATTGAACTTCCTCATCGAGGCCGACAATCAGACTCGCGCGCGCGAGCACCTCGCGGCCTTCGGTGACAACACCAATGTCGCTGTGCCCGAAGTGTATTGGGACTACTGCGCGCCGCGGGTGCTGTGCATGGAGCGCATGCGCGGCATGCCGCTGGACCGCTTCGACGATATCCGCAAGGCGCATCCGGAACCGGAGCTGCTCATTCGCCGTCTGGTCAAGGCGTGGATGGAATCCGTTGCGGTGCACGGTCTTTTCCACGGCGACGTGCATGCGGGCAACCTATGGCTGCTCGACGACGGCCGGGTGGCCATGCTCGATTTCGGCATTGTCGGGCGCATGGAGAACGAGTGGCGCGAGTTCGTGCGCGCGCTGTTCTACGCCAGCTCCATCGACAACGACTTCCGTCCGGTGGCGCGCGCCCTGCGCAAGCTGGATCTGGTATCCGACGACAGCGGTGACGACGCCACGATCGGCCGCCAGCTCGCGGTCGCGCTGGGCCCGGTGCTCTCGGGCAGCCTCGACAAGCTCGATCTCGGGGTGGTCTCGGCCCGCCTGCTCGAATTCGGCAAGCGCCGCGGCGCGTCCGGGCCGCAGCAGCTGATCCTGATGGGCAAGCAGCTCGGCTACTTCGAGCGCTACGCGGTGGCGCTGGCGCCCGGCTGGAAGCTCGGCCGCGACCTGTACCTGTTCCGCAATATCTTCCCCGCCGAGGTGGCCGCCAAGGCCGCCGCCGAGGGCGTCACCCTGCCCGTCGACTGACACCGCGCTGTCGACCGCCGCGAAGCCTGAGAGAACGGCCAGGAAACCCTCAGGCTTCGACCAGATTCGCCCGGCACTGTGGATGGAGAACAGTGTCGGGCGAATGTGTGAGGTGTGGAATGGTCGAATTGGACGTCACCGGTACCACCGTGACGGTGCATGTCACCGGAGCTCATCGCATTCTCGCGCTGCGCGAGCATGTCGGCTTCGATCTGTCGCAGGTCAAGCGCATCGCGCCGGCGCCGGTGGATCTGCGCCCGCCGTGGGTGCGGGCGCCGGGCACGTTCTTCCCGGGCGTGATCGCCGCGGGCATCTTCCGGGGTAAGGGCCGCAAGGAATTCTGGGATACGCGCTTCGACGGGCACGGTGTCCTGATCGACCTGGCGGGTTCGGATCTCACCCGCCTGGTCGTCGATGTCTCGGATCCTCAGGCCGCGCTGCGCGAGTTATCGTCCGCTCTCGCGGCCTGAGTCTCACCGCATCCGTTCTGGGAGTTAATGGTTCCGATTCTCACGGGGTCGGGCAGAGGAATCCACCGCTGGGCGGCGGCACCGGGACGATCCTTTCGGGGGCGGGGGCTCCGCCGCCACCGCCGCCCGCCGGAGTGGGCGCGTGCGGCGACGCTCCGGGGGCCGCGGGCGGTGCTCCAATTTCGCCGGAGCCCCATGCCGCGGAGGGGTTGAGGGTGAATACGGTGGCACAAACGAACACACCGACTAGCAGGCCGATGGCTTTCTTTCGTGTCATGCGGCGACGGTACAACCGTTTCAATGAAATTCGTGGGATGCGCGTGTCGCCGGGAATGTCGTGACCTGCTGATCAGGTGTACAACAGCGCGAATTCGCTTGTGGCGCAGGCAAACTAATCGGTCGGAAAACTGCGTTTCACTTTATTGTGTTATGTACTGTGCCAGAGCACGTTTCGGTCACGACCGGGCGTGTCTGCGGGGTGTTTGTCCGTTTTTGCTCTTGACTGCCGGTGAGAACTCGACCGGGAGGGAGCGGAATGGCTGCTGGACAGGGTTCCAGGATCGCCGTCGCAACGGCACTTACGCTGGGCGTTTGTGCCGCGGTGACCGCCGAGGCGCCGCTGGGTGCGGGTGCCGGACCGTGCGGCGCGGGACTGGGGGACTATCGCGGGGAATTCACCGCCGCCGAGGACCCCTCGAATGTGCTGAGTTTCGACGGCGCGGGCGGCATCGCCTTTCGCAGCCGCACACTGGGCGCCGGCGAGGGTATTTACGCGACCATTCCCTCGGGCGGATTCACGGCCACGCTGCGCATGAGCAGCAGCGGCACCGACAGCGCTCGGCCGGACAATGCGACCTCGATGGTGAAGAGTGTGACTTTCGCTTGCCCGGCCCCGGGAACGCAGGTCGCGACTTTCAATTCCCTGGATCAGAGCAGTAGGCGTTTCAACTTCATTCGATCGAAGTGAAAGCCCGTGTCCGCTGTGGGACACGGGCTTTCGAGATCAATCGTGCAGCGATCGGAAGACGCTGTAAAGCGCCGCCTTGTCCTCGAATCCGATACCGGGCATGTCCGACAATCGAATTCGACTGTGCTCGATGACGGCGTGGTCGGCGAAGCCGCCGGTGGGCTGGAATTCACCGGGATAGGATTCATTGCCGCCCAGGTGCAATGCCGCGGCGATGTGTAGCGCGAACTGGTGGCCGCCGTGCGGGATGCACCGCCGCGCGGACCACCCCTGCTGCCGCAGGATGTCGTGAATGCGCAGGTACTCCACCAGCCCGTAGCCGAGCACCGGGTCGAACTGGAGGATGTCGCGGTCGGGTCGCATGCCCGCGTAACGGAGCAGGTTGCGGGCGTCCATGCGGGAGAAGAGGTTCTCGCCGGTGGCCAGCGGGCCCGGGTAGCGTTCGGCGAGGGTGGCGTGCAGTGCGAAATCCAGTGGGTCGCCGGGCTCTTCGTACCAGCGCAGCCGGTACGGCGCGAGCGCGCGCCCGTAGTCGAGCGCGGTCTCGAGGTCGAAGCGGCCATTGGCGTCCACGGCCAGCCGTGAGCCGTCACCGCCGAGGACATCCAGCACGGCCTCGACGCGTTTGAGATCCTCGGCCAGATCCGCGCCACCGATCTTCATCTTGACCACGTCGTACCCCTGGTCGAGAAACGCGCGCATCTCGTCCTGGAGTTGAATCAGGCCCTTGCCGGGTGAGTAGTAGCCGCCCGCGGCGTAGACGAAGACGTCCTCGTCGGGCTCGCCGAGGTCGTAGTGCCGGGACAGCCAGCGGTAGAGCGGGAGTCCGGCCAGCTTGGCGGCCAAGTCGTGCAGTGCCATGTCCACGACGCCGACCGCGACCGAGCGTTCGCCGTGCCCGCCCGGTTTCTCGTTGCGGGTCATGACGTCCCAGGCCTTGACCGGATCGATCGCGAGCCCGTCGGCGGTGAGCAAGTGCTCGGGGTCGGCGGCCAGCAGGCGGGGGATGACGCGTCGGCGCAGGATCTCTCCGGCGCTGTAGCGGCCATTGGAGTTGAAGCCGTAGCCGATGACGGGCCGGCCGTCACGTACGACATCGCTGACGACGGCGACGATCGAGCAGTCCATGGCGCTGAAGTCGATGAAGGCATTGCTCATCGACGAGCTGATGGGGACGGTGCCTTCGTGAATGGCGAGAATGCGGGGCACGGAGGTCTCCTCAGAGTTGTTCCGATTGGGGGACAGGGGTTTTGGCGGGCCGCATGCCGATCTCACGGGCCGCGACACCGCGATCGAGCCCGTCGGGTTCGAAACGCGCCACCACGACGGTGGCCACGGCATTGCCGAGCACATTGGTGGCGGCGCGGGCCATGGACAGGAAGCGATCCACCGAAAGCACCAGCGCCAGACCGGCAATCGGCACCAGGGCGGTGGCGGCGACGGTATTGGCGAGGGTGATGAACGCCGAACCGGACACTCCCGCCGTGCCTTTCGACAGCAGCAGGAAGATCGCGAACAGCGTGAGCTGATCGGCCGCGGTCATGGGGACGCCGTAGACCTGCCCGATGAAGATCACGCAGATGGGCACGACCACGGCCACGCCGTCGAGGTTGAAGGAGAATCCGGCGGGGACCACCAGGCCGATCACGCTGCGGCGGCAGCCGACGGTCTCGAGGCGCTCCATGAGCTGGGGGAGTACCGCTTCCGAGGACGCGGTGCCCAGGACCACGAGCAGCTCCCGGCGCAGCACCCGGATCAGCCGCAGCAGCCGGAACCCCGCCAGCCGGGCCACGATGCCGAGCACCAGCAGGATGAACACCACCAGCGCCAGGATCGAGACCAGCACCAGTTTGACCAGGGCCGTGAGGGTTTGGGGCCCGTACTTCCCGACGGTGGCCGCCACCGCGCCGAAGGTGCCGATCGGCGCGAGCAGCATGATGAGCGCGATCATCTTGAAGAAGACGGTGCTCAGCATTGTGCAGGCCCGCGTGATCGGTTCGGAGATCGCCCTCGGCAGTGCCAGCAGCGTGATGGCGAACAGCACCGCGAAGATCAGCACCTGCAGAATCCCGCCGGTGGCGAACGCCCCGACAGCATTGCTGGGCACCAGCTTCGACAGAAACGCACTCAGCGAGGTGTTGTGCTGGTCGGCGCTGATATAGCTGGAAAGCTGATCGGACGCATGCGTGGGTTTGGGCACCCCGGTCCCGGGACGCAGCAGATTCACCACGGCCAGGCCGAGCAGCATGCCGATCGTGGTGACGATCTCGAAGTAGAGCAGAGCCTTCAAGGCCACACGGCCAACGGATTTCAGCTCACCAGCGGTCACGATCCCGGTGACGATGACCAGAAAGACAATCGGCGCAATGACCAACTGCACCAGCGAGATGAAGACATTCGCCAGCGGCTGCAACCCAGCCGCGTAATGCGGTGCGACAACGCCGAACACGGCGGCGACGACGGCGGCAACCAACACTTGCAGACTGGTGCTCGCGATCAACCGCCGCCACCGCGGCTTCGGCACCGCCTGCGCTGCGGTGCCCGACGATGGCACCAAGGTGCCGAAAGGTGGCTTGCCGGGTGGGGCGGTGCCGCTTGGTCGAGTTGTGGTGGCTACGGCCGACTCACCGGTGCTGGGGAGTAACCCGGCGGTGCCGGAGGATGTCTCGGCCTTGCCCGGTCGCGGGTTGGCTGCGCCTGGCGGCGGCTTGGTGGTGCCGGTCGGTGGGGTTGTGGGGGCTTGGGGCTCGGTGGAGCCGGTGGTGGGCTCGGCGGAGGGTTGGTTCGTGGGGCCGAGGGGGTCCATGTCAGTTGCCGCTTCCTCATTGCCGCGTAACGAGGGTGTCGCGCAGGGCGTCTCGGTCCACGGTCAGGCCGAGGCCGGGGCGATCTGGGACCGCTAGGCGGCCGTTGACCGGGCGGGGTGAATCCGGGAAGAGGAGTTGGCCGACCTGGGCCATGCCGACGTGCCACTCCAGGAGCCAGCCGTTCATGAGGCCGGCGAGGGCGTGGAGGTTGAACAGGGGCCAGCCGCCGCCGTGGGCGAGGGGCAGGTTGTAGATCTGGGCCAGGTGGGCGGCCTTGCGCTGTTCGGTGAAGCCGCCGCAGTAGCAGGCGTTGGGTTGGAGGATGTCGACGGCGCGGCGTTCGACCAGCTCGCGCAGCCGCCAGCGGTGGCCCTCCATCTGCCCGGCGGCGATCGGGATCGAGGTGTGGGCGCGCAGGTCGGCCAGGGCGCGGGCGTCGTTCTGCTGCAATGGTTCCTCGAACCAGGTGAGCCGGTCGTCCTCGATCTCGCGGCACAGCATGGCGGCGTCGACGGGGGTGAGCAGGTAGTTGGCGTCGATCATGAGATCGATGTCGTCGCCGACCGCCGCGCGAATGGCGTGCACCCGGGCGGCGTCCTCGCGCCACCCGCGCTTGTCCACGCCCACAACAGATTTCAGCGCGGTGAACCCCTGGCCCACGTGCAGTTGCGCTGCCGCCGCGAGGGTTTCGCGGTCGTACTGCGGGAATCCGAAGGTCACGTACACCGGCACCTCGGTGCGCGCCCCGCCCAGGAGACTGGCCACCGAGCGCCCGGCGTGCTTGCCCTTGATGTCCCAGAGCGCGATGTCGAGCAGGGACAGCGCACTCGACACCACACCGGTCATGGCACGCGGATTGAGGCTGCCCCAGACCCGCTGGTGCACGGCCTCGATCTCACGCGGGTCCAGGTCGAGAACCGCTGGTAGGAAGTGTCTTTCGAGCGCCACCACGACGGCGTGGGCCAGGAAATGCCCGGTCACGGCGACGCCGGTCAGCCCCTCATCGGTCTCGACCTCGCAGAAGACGAAGTCCTTCTGTTCCTCCCGCCCGTAGCCGCGGACCCGTTCGTCCAGCAGCGGGACCTCGATCGAGGTGGTGTGCACGCTGGCGCGAATGTCCTTGATCCTCATCGCAAAGCCTCCCTCGGCTCCGGCCGCCGGTGGCTCCGGCCGTCCGGTGGACCGAGTGTGCGCTCGACGATTGTCAACTGTCAACGATTTGCAATTGGCAATTCGATCCGGGATACTGCGCCCTCATGGCCCACGACCCGGAGATGTCGGCCCTGCAGCAGCGGCTGGCCGAGCGGCAGGCGAACTCGCTGCCGCAGCTGATCGTCGAAGAGCTGGAACGCATGATCATCGGCGGTGCGCTGAAGGGCGGCGACCGGATCAACGAGTCGTCGCTGGCGCTGCGGCTGGGCGTGAGTCGCGGGCCGGTTCGCGAGGCGTGCCGACAGCTGGAACGCAGTCGACTGGTCGAATTCCGCACCAACCGCGGCATGTTCGTGCGGGAGATCTCGGTCGAGGAGGCCGCGCAGCTCTACGACATTCGCGCCGGCTTGTTCCGGCTCGCGGGCAAGCTGGCCGCCGCGCGCGTGACCGCCCAGGATCTGACTCGGCTGCGGGACAAGGTGAAGGCGCTGACCGCCGCCGAGTCGAGCACCGACGACTACTACCCCGGCAATGTCGATCTTCACCGTGATCTCGTTGCCCTGGCAGGCAACCCGCGCCTGGCCGAACTCTACGACGCGGTCTCCAAGGAGCTGCACCTGTTCCGTCGCCACGGCCTGGAAACCGCTGCGGCCCGGCACATCTCCAATACCCAGCACGCCGAGATCCTCGACTGCCTCGCCGCCGGCGATGTCGAACGCGCGGGCGAGCTGATGGAGGCGCACGTGCTGGCGGGTAAGGAGCGCATGCTCGCCGCCGCGCGGTCCTGAGCCGGTTTCCGGAACCTCTTGTGGGCCGCGTCACAGAATGAGTAGCATGCTACTCATTCTGAAAGGCATGCCACATCTCTGAGTGGTTCGCCTGCTTTGAGGTCCATGTGGAGGAATGATGGACAAAGTCGTACTCAGACCCGAAGATTCGCCGTTCGGCGCGAGCGTCCTACGCAAGGTGACCGTGCGGCTCGTACCCCTACTGGTCGTCGGGTACATCGTCAGCTACGTGGACCGGATCAATATCGGCTTCGCCAAATTCGGCATGGACCAGGCCTTCGGCATGAGCGCCACGCAGTACGGCTTCGTCGCGGGCATCTTCTTCGTCGGCTACATCCTGGCCGAAGTGCCCAGCAATATCGCCATGACCAAGATCGGCGCGCGGGTCTGGCTGAGCCGAATCCTGGTGACCTGGGGCATCATTGCCGCCGCCACCGCCTTCGCACCCAACTTCACCACGGTGTGCGTGCTGCGGTTCCTGCTCGGCGTCGCCGAGGCGGGATTCTTCCCGGGCATCATCGTCTACCTCACCCGCTGGTATCCGAATGCCCAACGCACCAAGGTGATTTCGACCGTCATGGTGGCGATTCCGCTGGCCAGCGTGATCGGCGGACCGCTCAACGGCTGGATTCTGGACGCCTTCGACGGGATGCTCGGACTGTCGGGCTGGCGCTGGGTCTTCGTGGTCGGCGGGGTGCCCGCCATCGTGCTGGGCGTGCTGTTCTTCCTGACCCTCACCGATTCGCCGGAGCGGGCACGCTGGCTCAACGACAGTGAAAGAGCCTGGCTGACAGGGATTCTCGCGCAGGAGGACGCCGAGCGCGCGGTGAGCGCGCCGACCGGGCACTGGGCCGCGCTCAAGGACCGGCGCGTGATCGCGCTGTGCCTGGCCTACTTCCTGCTGCTGTGCGGTGCGTACCCGCTGACCTACTGGATGCCCTCGGTGATCAAGAAGGTCGGTCATGGGCTGAGCAGCTTCCAGGTCGGTTGGCTCTCGGCGGTGCCGTTCCTGCTCGCGGCCATCTGCATGTATCTGACCGGACGGGCCGTGCGCGACGAGCGCTCGTCCAAGCCGGTGCTGATCGCGCTGGCCGTCTCGGTGGTCGCCTTCGTCATCACCGCGGTCGAACTGTCCTTGCCCGCCACCGCGTTCCTGGCCATCACCGTGGCCACCATGGCCGCGCAAACCGCGAAGCCGCTGTTCTGGGCGGTGCCGACCTCGTATCTCGCGGGCGTCGGCGCGGCCAGCGGCATCGCCCTGATCAACTCGATGGGCAATGCCGCGGGCTTCGTGAGCCCGTACGCCTTCGGCTGGATTCAGGACGCCTCGCACGGCAATACCGGCCTGTCGATCGGCGTCATGATCTTCGCGAATGTCGGTGCGCTGCTGGTCCTGGCCGGTTTGGCGGTCCGCGCCCGGGGGCGACGGGTCGCGGTGAGCGGGCGCGAGCCCGTGCCCGGCGTGGGCGCGTAGGCGTTCGCACGGGCACCGATTAGGCTGGGCAATCGCCCGTGGCAAACCGCCGCGGGCGTTCCGTCAGTGCTCGCTCCCGAAGAGGTCTCGTGTCGCAGGATGTGCCGGCAGACAGCAAAGCCGAGGTGATCGCCGAGGAGATTCGCGACGCGATCCGGCAGGGTCGGCTGGAGCGCGGCGTGCTGTACTCCTCGCGCGAGCTCGGCGAAATGTTCGGCGCGTCAAGGACTCCCGTGCGCGAGGCGCTGCTGAAGCTGGCCGATCTGGGTCTGGTGCGCATCGAGCGCAATCGCGGCGCGCGGGTGGTCGGGCAGGACGGGCGCGGCATCGTGGATCTGTGCAGCATGCGAGTGCTGTTGGAACCGCCCGCGTGTCGCAGTGCGGCGGCGGTCATGACCTCCCGCGACGACGAGGCCATGCTCACCGAATACCGGATCATGGAGCGGCTGGCCGACGGCGGCGCGGAGTACTTCGCCGCCGATGAGCGGCTGCACGATCTGATCCTCGCGGCCAGCGGCAACCAACGCCTCGCCAAGACCGTGCGCGAGCTGCGCCAGACGCTGACTCTCGATGGGCGGCACTCGGTTCCGCGCTATCAGCCGGTCGAGACCGCGTTGCGCGACCACTGGGACATCATCGACGCGTTGCGCAAGCGCGACGGGGCCGCGGCCGAGCGGGCCATGCGCAAGCATCTGGTGCGGTCGGGGGATCTGCTGGTCGCGCACTCCAGCGAGAACGATCGCGGCCTGGTGGCCGAGTGGCGGCGCTGGGTGTCGGTCTCGGTGCCCGAGGGCGAGCAGATCGTCTACTGATCCCTGGCTGGCGGCATGCCAGCTAACTTCTATCAACTAGTTGCATGCTACTCACCATCATTAGTATGTTGTGTGTAGTTCTTGAACTGCCACTCGGCAGTTGGTCCCTGTGAAAGGACATGCTGTGGACCCCACTTCGTATGCGGCATCGGTCGCGCGGGGGATCTGGGCGGCGCAGGTCGATCTGGTCGGATACGTTCCCTCGGTCAGTGTCGCGCCCGTCATCTCCGCGCTCGTGGACACCAGCGGTGGCGCGGACGGTCGCTCGCGCACCGTGTTCCCGCTATCCCGGGAGGAGGAGGCGGCCGGTGTGCTGGGCGCACTGCCGTTGACCGGAAAGTTCGGCGCGATCGTCATGCAGGACAACGGTTTCGGCAATGCGCTGACCGCTCTGACCACCTTCAACACCGCCTACCACCTGCCGCTGCTGATCGTGGCGAACACCCGGGGCGGGCTGGGGGAGTACAACTCGATGATCCACACCTTCAGCCAGTACGCGCCCGCGCTGCTGCGCGATCTGGGTCTTCAGGTCTTCGAAATCGACCGGCGCAGTGCGGCTTCCGACTGGGAAGCGGTCGTCACGGAGGCGGGCGTGCACGCGCGCATGACCTTCCGGCCCGCCATCGTGCTCGCCCACTTCTGGAACACCGACGGAAAGGCGGCCTGAGCATGCGGCGAATCGACGCGCTCCGGGTGCTGGCCGAGCACACCGCCGAGCTGCCGGTGGTGGTGACGTGCGCGGCCTCGAGCCGGGAACTGGCGGCCGTGGCGGATCGGCCGAACCATCTGTATCTGTTGGACTCCATGGGCTTGGCCGGGTCGGTGGCGACCGGGATCGCGCTGGGGCTCGCCGAGACCCCGGTGTCGAAGGTGGTCGTCATCGAGGGTGACGGGTCGTTGCTCATGAACCCGAATGTGCTGCCCACGGGCGGGTTTCTGCGCCCGGACAAGGTGGTGATGGTGCTGCTGGACAATGCCGTGTACGGGGCCACCGCGAATCTGCCGACCTACGCCGAGGACATCGACCTCGGCCTGCTCGCCGAGGCGTGCGGGTGGTCGGTGCACCGCGCGTCCGAACCCGAGGAGCTGATCGCGGCGTTCGCGCTCGCGCTGGAGCTGCCCGGTCCGGTGCTGGTGCACGTGCACATCGAGGCGGGCAATGCCTCGGATGTGCCCAAGCTGCTGGAGGATCCGGTCGTCATCGGCCGCCGCTTCCAGGACTGGCTGCGCGCCCGCGTCCCGGCGCCCGCGGACGGCATCACCGCCGCGGACGGTGTCACCACACCCGCGGAGGTGCTGCTGTGATCGGGACCGTCGATCCGACCACCGGACGCACCCTGGACACCTACCGCTTCACCTCCGACCGGGAGCTCGAGCTGCGGCTGCGGCGGGCGCAGAACGCGGTGCGCATCAATGGTGATCGGCCGATTTCCCAGCGGGTCAGGGACTTTCGCGTGCTGGCGGAGCTGTTGCGTTCGCGCCGTGAGGATCTCGCGCTGCTGATCACCGTCGAGATGGGCAAGCCGATCACGCAGGCCTGGGCGGAGATCGACAAGTGCGTGCTGGCCTGCGACTACTACGCGGACCATATGGCCGAGCTGCTCGCCCCGCAGCGGGTGGATGTCGCGCCCGACACCGCGGAGGTCCGATTGCGCCCGCTGGGTGTGCTGCTGGCGGTGATGCCGTGGAATTACCCGTTCTGGCAGGTGATTCGGGCCATGCTGCCCGCCATCGCGGTCGGCAACTCGGTGGTGCTCAAGCACGCCGACAATGTCACCGGATGCGCGAAGGTGCTGCAGTCGCTGTTCGACGAGACCTTCGGCTACGGGGTGCTCACCCACGTGGTGCTGCCGCCGCATCGGGTCGCGCCGCTCATCGAGCATCCGGTGATCGCCGGGGTGGCGTTCACGGGCAGCAATCGGGTGGGCGCGCTGGTGGCGGCGACCGCCGGTCGAGCGGTGAAGAAGTCGGTGCTGGAGCTGGGCGGGTCGGACCCCTTCATCGTGCTCGACGACGCCGACGTATCGGCCGCCGCGGCCGCCGCGGTGCGTTCGCGCTTCCTTAATACCGGACAGAGTTGCATCGCGGCCAAGCGAATCATTGTGCAGCGCGGGGTCTTCGGGGAATTCACCGAGGCCATGGTCACCGAACTGGGCAAGCTGGTCTACGGTGCGCCCACCGAATCGGGCACCGATGTCGGGCCGATGGCGCGGGTCGATCTGCGCGATGAACTGCGGCGGCAACTGGAGGTCACGGTGGCCGCCGGGGCGCGAATCCTGTTCGGCGGCAGGGCCGATCCCCGGCCCGGCGCCTGGTTCCAGCCCACCCTGGTCCAGGTGCGTGACACCTACGCGGCCGCCTTCCGCGAGGAGACGTTCGGCCCGCTGGGCGCGGTCTTGGCGGTGTCGTCCGAGGAGGCCGCGCTGGCCGCGGCCGAGGATTCGGTCTACGGCCTGAGCTGCTCCATCTGGGGTTCGGATCGCGACGCCATCGACCGGCTGGCCCGTCGCCTGCACACCGGTTCGGTCTTCGTGAACCGCATGTCCGAATCCGATCCCCGGCTGCCCGTGGGCGGGGTGAAGGCCAGCGGTTACGGCCGCGAGCTCAGCCACTACGGGGTCACCGAATTCGCCAATGTCCAGACGGTGCGCAGCGCCGCGACCTCCAGGAGCCTCTCGTGACCATCACCAGCATCCGCACCCGCGCGGTGGCCGTCCCGGTCGACAAGCCGACGCGAATGTCCAACCGTGAGTTGAATGTTCGCCACTATCTCCTGGTCGAGGTGGCCGGCGACGACGGCCACACCGGGGTCGGCTACACCTATGCCGGAACCGGCGCGGGTTTGCTGGCCAAACTGGCCGTCGACGATCTGCTCGCGCCGGTCTATCTCGGCGCGGACGAGAACGATGTCGCGGGCCGGTGGGAGCGCGCCTATCAGGAGACCCTGCTGGAAGGTCGGCGCGGCACCGTGATTCGGGCCCTGTCGGCCATCGATATCGCCCTGTGGGATCTGCGCGCGAAACGCGCGGGTCTGCCGCTGGTGAGCTTCCTTGGCGGTGCCACCGCGCCCCTGCCGTCCTATGCCTCGGGTGGCTACTATCGCCCCGACGAGGGCTCGTGGACCGAGGCGGTGGTCCGCGAGATCGAATTCAATGCCTCCCAAGGCTTCACCGACCACAAGATCAAGGTCGGTGGGCTGTCCATCGCCGAGGACGCGCGTCGGGTCGCCGCCGCCATCGAGGCGATCGGTGCGAGCGGTCGACTCTCCCTGGACGCCAATAACGCCTACCGCTCCGTCGCCGAAGCCCGCACCGCCATCGAGGCTTTCGAACGCGCCGCCGGTGACCGCCCGCTGTGGTGGTTCGAGGAGCCCCTCTCACCCGAGGCGATCGCGGGCCACGCCGAACTCTCCCGCACCATCCGCACCCCGGTCGCCACCGGGGAGATCCACCAAACCCGCTGGGAATTCCGGCCTCTCATCGAGGCGGGCATTCCGGTGCTGCAATGCGACGCGGGTGTGGCGGGCGGTGTCACCGAATGGCTGCGTATCGCCCACACCGCGGCCAGTTTCGGCCTGCACATGGCCCCGCACTGGCATCACAACCTGCACGTCCACCTGTGCGGTGCCATTCCCAACGCCTTGGTCGTGGAGTATTTCGCGCTCGAGAAGGGCATCTACAACTTCGAGCGGCTGCTGACCCCGGAATCGCGCCTGCGGTACGCGGACAACCAGGTCCACATCCCCGCCCGTCCCGGTCTCGGCATCGAATTCGACGCCGAGATGGTCAGCAAATACGAACTGATGGGCTGAGATTCGCGAGCCGCCGCCTAGACCGGCAGCAGTTCCCGAATGAGCTTCCAGCGCACCGGGATCGCGCCCTCGGTGCGGAACATGCGCAGCAGCTCCACGGCCGCGTGGTGCGGGGTCGGAGCGAACGGGATGTCCGCCTGCCGCGCCAGCGGTCGATGCGGGTCCGGCAGGGCCATGGGCCGCATGCCGAGGGCGCGGGCGCTCGTCAACGCCGGGGCGGAATTGAGCAGCGCCACCACATTGCGCGGTGCCATACCCAGCGATTCGAGCACGGTCTCCAACAGGTTGGCGGGTGTATCGGCGGGATCGCCGACGACAATGCTGGAGACCGGATCGAACAGCTCGGGCAATAGATCGGTGAGCATCGCCGCATACCTGGCCGGTGCGGTGGTGGCGACCACCACGGGCACGTAGTCGGCAATGACGCGCACCAGCGCCTCCGCACCCGCGACCGGCCGCAACCGGGTCGAATCGATCAAGGTCCCGTCCAGGTCCATCACCACCGCACCGATCACGACACCCTCCTCGAACCCGTATTGCGAGCAATTCGCTCACCAGCCTAGGTCAAAATCGGACATCAGGGGTGGGAGACGGTTCGAGGAAGCAGCAGCGCGGGGATGACCGCGACCGCGCCGATCGCGAGCGCCCACCAGTAGGTGTGGGTGAAGGCGTGGGTCGCGTCGGTGTGGTCGAACGCGCGTTGGAGCAGGACCAGCAGGGCCGCGACGCCGAAGGAGCTGCCCGCACGCAGGCCCACATTGGTAGCGGTTGTGGCGGAGGCGATTTCGGCGTGGCGCAGGGTGCGGTAGCTGACGCCCATGGCCGCGGGCATGATCATGCCGTGTCCGAGGCCGAGGACGAACAGTATTGCCATGATTGCGATGTCGCCGGTGTGCGGTCCGATCCGGGTCAGGGCGAGGATGGCCGCGAGCGCGACGGGGAGGCCGGTGAGGATCGGCAGCCGCGGGGAGAGCTTGTCGCTGAGTTTGCCGGTGAGCACGGTGGTCGCGATCGCGCCCAGCCCGAGCGGTGCGACCATCGCGCCGGACCGCAAGGCGCTGGCGTGGTCGACAGTCTGGAAATTCAAGGGCAGCAAGGCCGTCAGGCCGGACAGGACGCCGATATAGACGAACATCATCGCGTTGACCGCGGCGAAGTTCCGGTCTCGCAGCAATCGGACGTCGACCAGCGCCGACTCACCCCTGCGGCGCGCGTGCACGATGTAGCAGCCGACGAGGACGAGCCCGGTCAGCATGCCGGCGAGGACCCGGAAGTCCGTCACGCGCATCCCGCCGCCCACCTGCGAGGTGCCGTACACCAGTGCGCCCAAACCGGGTGAGAGCAGCATCAATCCGAGGAGATCGAGCCGGGCGCGGTGGTCTCGGACCGGATCGCCCGGCAGCAGCCGAAGCGCGGCGAGCACCGCCATCGCGCACAGCGGGACATTGATGAAGAACATCCACCGCCACGACAGGTGACTCAGGATCAGCCCGCCGACCGCCGGGCCGAGCACCGGGGCGAGCATGGCGGGCACCGCGACCGCGCTCATCACCCGCCCCATGCGCGCGGGTCCGGCGGCGCGGGCCAGCATGGTCTGCCCGATCGGCAGAATCATGCCCGCGCCGAAGCCCTGCAGGACCCGGAACACCACGAGAGCGGTGATGTCCCAGGCGATTCCGCACAGCACCGAGCCGGTGATGAACAGCAGCAGCGAGGCGATCCACATGGTCTTCGGCCCGAATCGCTCGATCGCCCAGCCGGTCAGGGGGATGCTGGCCGACAGTGCCAGGGTGTACCCGGTCAATACCCACTGGATCGTCGTGAGCGGCGTATCGAACCGAGTGCCAAGGGTGTTCACGGCGACGCTGGTGATCGTGGTGTCCAGGATCGTCATGATCGCGCCGAGCACCACCACGATCACGAGCTTGCGCAGGGCCGGGTCGAAGGCGGCCGAAGTGGTTGGAGCTTGCGTCATGTGCGTGGTTCCGTGCTCGGTCGATTACCGCCAGCCCCGGCGAGAGCGCGCGTAGCGGGGCTCGAGGACGTAGCGGTAGAGAAGTCGAATCGGTGTCGGGAGGAAGTCGAGCATCTTGGCCTGCGCCTCGGCGGGTGCGTCGTCGAGTGCCCACGGTAGGTATTCGGTGACGGCGCGAAGTCCATTGCGTTTGCGCATTTCCGTGCCGAACGCGGCCCATCCCGATGCGCCCACGGTGCGGTCGATGAGCGGTAGGGCGGATTGTTCCTCGTGCGTGAAGTGGGTGTCCAGTGCCGCGGCCAGGGCATCCACATCGGCCGCCAGGCCTCGATCGGATCCGGGCGCGGCGATCCCGGATTCGACTGCGGCCAGCAGTTTTTCGATGTCCCCGTGCTCGGCCTCCATCTCGTCGAGGATCGTCAGGTCCGCCGGATCGGTGATCGCGGCGCGGACCAGCGGCCACAGTGCGGCGTCCTCGGTGCTGTGGTGTCGGTCGAGTTGGCGTCGGAAGGTTTCCCATCCGGTGCGCACCGACGGTTCGGTGAGGCGGTTCTCGGCGACGGCGGCCGTGAGTCGGATCAGATCGCGCATGCAGGCGTCGTGCGCCAGATACATCCCGAAGAAATCGATTGTCGTGGTCGGCCTGTGGTTGTTCATGTTCATCCACCACCAAATTTAGTTAGACTGTCTGTATGAATGAATCAGGTTGACGCGGTACTGTCAAGGCCATGAGTCCACGTCAGTACAACCTGGGAAAGCGCACCGCCCAGATCGAACAGAGTCGTAGGCAGGTGCTCGATGCCGCGCGGGCACTGCTCGGTGAGGCCGACGGCTACAACGGGTTCACGCTGGACGCGGTGGCCAAGCGGGCCAATGTGGCCCGGGCGACGGTCTACTACCAGTTCGGGTCGAAAACCGGTCTGCTGGAGGCGGTGTGCGACGATCTGGGTGTCGCCGGTGGGCTGTCGGAGTTGGTCAAGGCCTTCACCAACCCGGAACCGCTGGCCGCGCTGGCGGAATTCATCGCCTGCTTCGCGCGCTTCTGGCAGGCCGACCGGCCCGCCATGCGGCGACTGCGGGCCCTGGCCGCGCTGGACTCGGACGTGCGCGCGGTCATCAGTGCCCGCGACGAGCGCCGCCGCGAGGGTTTGACGGTGCTGTCAGCGCCCTTCGCCGGGAACGACTCGGAGGTGGACGCCGCGCAGCGGGTGCCTATTCTCTTGGCGCTCACCAGTTTCGAGACCTTCGACACCATGGTCGGGCCGGACGGCGATCTGTTCGATGCCGTCCCGGTGGTCACCGGACTCGCGGCTACCGTGCTCGGTGTGGAGGCCTAGGGCCGCGAATCGTGGGTGAAGCGGAGGGTGATGAGCTGGAAGGGGCGCAGGTGCAGGCGGACGGCGCGGCCCTGGGGGATCACCGAATCATCGTCTGGGAGTGGCCTTTCGAGGAGGTCGCAGCGGCGGTGGCCGGTGGTGGGGAACTCGGGGGTGAGCAGGGTCGTGGCGCGGGTGCCGGTGGCTTCGTAGAGGCGGATGATGACGTCGCCGGAGCCGTCGTCGGCGAGTTTGACTGCGCTGGTGACGATGTCGTCGTTGTCGACGACGAACAGCGGGGTGACGGGGTTGGCGACGCCGGGGGTGAAGGGCGGCAGGTTGACGCGGTAGCCCTCACGGACGGCGTCGGTGAGGGTCGCGCCCGGGTGGATGGCGTGGCGGAAGTGGTGGGTGCCCTGGTCGGTTCGGGGGTCGGGGAAGCGGGGTGCGCGCAGCAGGGAGGCGCGCACGGTGATGGTGGTGCCGCCGTCGGGGCGGACGGTGCGGGTGAGATCGTGGCCGTAGGTGGCGTCGTTGAGGATGGCCACGCCCCAATTCGGTTCGCCCACATGCAGAAAACGATGGTTGCAGGCCTCGAACTTGGCCCACTCCCAGCTGGTGTTGGTGTGGGTCGGGCGGTAGAGGTGGCCGAACTGGGTTTCGGCGGCGTAGCGGTCGGCGTGAATGTCCAGGGGGAAGGTGAGTTTGAGGAATTTCTCGGTCTCGTGCCAGTCGACGGTGGTCGCGATCTCGAGGGCGCGGGTGCCGGGGCGCAGGGTGAGGGTTTGCTCCACCTCCGAGGAGCCGAAGGATCGGCCGAGGCGGACCGAGGCGGCGGGGGAGTCGGTCTCGGCGGCCAGGGAGTCGATGGTGGTCAGGTCGGTGACGGTGTCGCGGTAGAACCGGTCGACATCCCAGGCGTCCCAGGAATTGGGGTAATCCTGGTGCAGCTGAAGCAGATTCGCGGCCGCACCCGGCGGCAGTGTCTCGCGGTCGTGTTCGATGTCGTACAGGGAGACGATCAAGCCGCGGGCGTCCACCTCGACTCGCACCAGGCCGTTCTCCAGCACGAACCCGCCCCCGGTGCGCTCGCGCACCGTGCAGGCCGGGCCCGGATCTTCCGGTGCCGCCGCGCCTGCGGGGATACCGCGCCAGGAGTGCGGGGCCGGGTTGAAGACGTTCGGCCCGGACTGCTCGCCGCCGAGCACCCACTGGGCCTGCTCGATGATCGTCGACAGTTCAGCGGCGACCTCGGCGTAGGTCTGCTGCGCCTCCCGGTGCACCCAGGCGATCGAGGATCCGGGCAGGATGTCGTGAAACTGATGCAGCAGCACCGTTTTCCAGAGTCGGTCCAGGTCCTCGGCGGGGTAGGCCGCGCCCTTGCGGACCGTCGCCGTGGCCGCCCACAGTTCGGCCTCGCGCAGCAGATGCTCACTGCGCCGGTTGCCCTGCTTGGTTTTGGCCTGGCTGGTCAAGGTTGCCCGATGCAGCTCCAGATAGAGCTCACCCACCCACACCGCTGGATTCGCGTACTCGGCCTCGGCGGCGGTGAAGAAGTCGGCGGGCTTGTCCCACACCACCGTCGGTGATCCCTCGAGGTTCCGCATGCGGGCGGCCTTGGCCACCATTTCGCGTGTCGTTCCGCCGCCGCCGTCACCCCATCCGGTCGGCGCGAGTGACCTGGTGGCCCGCCCCTTCTCCTTGAAATTCCGTGCCGCATAGGCGATCTCGCGGCCCTGCATGGAGCAGTTGTAGGTGTCGACGGGTGGGAAGTGCGTGAAGATTCGTGTCCCGTCGATTCCCTCCCACAGGAACGTGTGGTGCGGGAACGTATTCGTCTGGCTCCACGAGATCTTCTGCGTCAAAAGCCATTTCGACCCGGCGGCCTTGATGATCTGCGGCAGTCCGGCCGCGAAGCCGAAGGTGTCGGGCAGCCAGGCTTCTTCGTTCTCGATCCCGAATTCCTCGAGAAAGAACCGCTTGCCGTGCACGAACTGTCGCGCCATGGCCTCGGAGCCGGGCATGTTCGTATCGGCTTCGACCCACATGCCACCGGCGGGCACGAACCGTCCCTCGGCGACCGCCGCCTTGACGCGCGCGTACACCTCGGGCCGATGCTGTTTGAGGAAATCGTATTGCGCCGCTTGGGACATCGTGTAGATGAAGTCGGGCTCGTCCTCGAGCAGCGCGGTCATATTCGCCGCGGTCCGTGCCACCTTGCGCACGGTCTCGCGCAGCGGCCACAGCCACGCGGTATCGATGTGGGCGTGCCCGACCGCGGAAATGCGGTGCGCGGACGGGATGGCCGGTTGCGCCAGCACGTCGACCAGACAGGCCCGGGCCGCCGCGGCGGTCGTGTTCACATTCTGCAGGTCGATGGCGTCGAGGGCCCGTTCGATGGCTCGCACGATGTCATAGCGGCGCGCCGGGTCCTCGGGCATCTCGTGCATGAGTTCCCCGAGCACCTCGAGGTCCAGCACCAGCTCCCAGACCTGCTCGTCGAAGACCACGAGATCCATTCGGCCCAACCGGTATTGGGGCTCGTTACCCGCGGTCTCCTTGTCGCCGAGCTCGGTCGGCCCGAAGAACGGGATCACCGGGTTGGACGCCGCCTCGACATGCCACAGCACCTGCTCGCCCCCGACCGCCGGTGCGGCCACTCGCACCCACCGGTTCTGCGGATGCAGCCCCTTCACCGGCGAGCCGTCCGGCCGATAGACGAGGCCCTCACACTGAAATCCGGTCATCCCGGCGTCGAACCCGAGATCGATGATCGCCTCGACGGTCTTTCCCGCCCACTCGTCGGGCACCGTCCCCTCGACCGTCAACCAGCTCGTGCCCCACGGCGCACCCCACCGCGCCCCCGGCTCCACCGGCGTGCGCGCGGCCGCCAAACCCTCGGCGACCGAGACGGGTTCACCCGGGGCGACCCACATCGACGCCCGCAACGGCACCGATTCGGGATAGATCGCCGGGCGTATCCGCCCGAGCACGCGCCCGAGCCTGTCCTCGATCAACCGCCGGTCATCGTGCATAACGGTGGCTCCCATCGGCCGTGGGTGGGTGACCAGCAAACCGTGTCGCGCCGACTCTATCGTGCGCGAATATCGCGAGCGGGAGAGAGTAGGACAGACTGCTCGTATGAGTCTCGCAGCACATCTGGAGCAGCTCGGCCGCCCGCTGGTCGAGGAGCAGCTGGCGCACCCGACCGTGGCGGGGATCGCGAAAGGGGACCTCGCCGAACCGGTGTTCCGCTCCTGGCTGGAACAGGATTATCTGTTCCTGCTCGACTATGTGCGCGTCTTCTCGCGTCTCGCCTGGCAGGCGCCCGCCGCTCATCTCGGCGATCTGGTCGACCTCGCGCATGCCACGTTCCACGACGAGATCTCGCTGCACCGCGGTCTGGCCGCGGAGTTCGGCGCTGATCTCGACGGCGCGGTCAAGGGTGAGCCGTGCGCGAGATACACTGCGTTCCTGCTGGATTCGGCCGCGAACTACGCCGACGGCCTGGCCGCCCTCTACCCCTGCATGTGGGGCTATTCCACCCTCGGCACGATCCTCGCCCAGACCCCACCCGCCGACCCGCGCTACCGGCGCTGGATCGACACCTACGCCGACCCCGGCTTCGCGGCGCTCACCGCCCGCTGCGCCCAGATGCTCGACGAAGCGGGCGGCGACAACGCCGAGGAGCTGTTCCTGACCGGCATGCGTCACGAACTCGCATTCTGGACTGTGCCACTCGGCCACGGGTGACGCAGCGTGCGCAGGATGGGGACGAACAGGATGCCCGCCAGTCGGGTGTAGGGCCAGATGGCGATGATCAGCATGACGATCAGGGCGCGGCATTGATACAGGGCCGGGGCGTGGGCCATGACAGCCGGGTCGGGATGCACGACCATCAGCGACCGCGCCCAGACGAAAAGTGTTTCAGCGGTGCGATATCCGTTGTCGGTGGAATTGGCATCGAAGGTGACCAGGATGGCCGACATGAGCGCCGCGGCCAGCAGCGGCAGCGTCATGCGGTCCAGCGGACTCACGCGCCCGCGGGTGTCGGCGGCGATAAGGGACGGAACCAGAATCAACACCGCACCCGCGACGGTGAGCGGCACACCGACGAGCTGCCCGACAATGAGCACCACCCGAACCCCCGCATCCGGCCGCGAATGCGGCCCGGACGCAAACGCTTCGGCGATCCGAACCGCACAAACCACCGGCAGCCCAACCCGAAACGCCCCGACCCCGACCCGCTGCGCCCCATCAACATGCGTCCCATAAAGAAAGCCCCGAAACCCATCCCGCCGATACCGCCACACATGCCCCACCACACACGAAGCCACAGCCGCATAGGGCAACACCACCCACCACACGCCCATCATCGCCCGTCACCCCACCATTCCGCAGTTTCGTGCGGACCACTGTCCCACGCCCACCCACCCCGCAACAGTGTCGTTTCGTGCCAATCCGTCCCCCCAACCGACAAAGTTCTCCTTTGCGTCGATGGCCGTCCCGGCCTCGACAGCCCAAACGCACCAGATACACAAGCCCCCGACCGTCTAGCCCAAAACCCCACAGCCGATTGATCTTCCAACACGGCGTGCTGCCCGGTTCGCTCAGCGCGCCTCCCGGCAATCCCGGTTTCCCGCGGCTGACGGCACCTGCTCGGGCACTGCACGTCGCTGAGTGGCACACCCTGGAGGGGATTTGTCCGAAACTCCCTCCAGGGTGTGCCACTCGATGATCGGTTGTCGCGCCGTTGGTGGGTTGAGGCAAGCGAACAAGATCTTTCGGCCTAACCGCACACTGTTGCAGCGGAATTAGCGCACTGGCGCTGTGCGGTGGTGCAGGTTGCGAGATTGGTTCAGTGTCCGAAGTTCGGCAGTACACGACGTTCGCGGGCGGACGCCGCGATAGTCCCGAACCGAGCGATCGGCGGCATTGCAGCTCGTTTGGCGTGGACCATAGTTGGGCTGTGCCGCGCGGTGATTCCTGGATTGGATACAGGCGTCGATCATCGCCTGGCGGCGGGGCGTAGCCCGTCGAGGATGATGCCCGCGATGTGTGCCGCGTGGTCGGGATTGGTTTGCGCGTTGGCGTGGTGGATAGCGGTGAACGCGCCCGCGACGAGTGCCATGACCTCCTCGACGGTGATGTCATCGCGGACAAGAGCAGCGGTGCGTGCTCGGTCGAGCAGGTCGGAGACATGACCGGTCAGTGCCGTGGCGACCTCGGGTGCCACGATACGTAGGTCGAACTCCGCGGCGGCGAGCGCGCTTTTGACGGCGCTGTTCTCGGCACCGTTGGCCATCATTCGTGCCAGCAGCGTGAATACCGCAGCGGGGTCGTCGCCATCGGCCAGTGCCGCGGCCTCTGCCACCAGCGTTTCGAGTTGATCGATCGAGACCGCAAGGTAGAGCGCCTCTTTGGTGGGAAAGTGCCGATGAACTGTCCCCGGGCCGACACCGGCCTGTCGCGCGATCTCGTCGAGCGGAACACCGAGCCCTTCCCGGGCGAACAGCTGCTGCGCGGCATGCAGGACGGCCTGGCGGTTGCGGCGTGCGTCAGCGCGCAACCCTCGGGGGATGCTGCGCGGATTCGTGGAATCGATCGGAATGTGCTGGGGCTGTTGCTTGTTCATCGCACGTCTAGCTTAACCGGGGCGACGCCCCGTATGCTGGCTTCCATAACCGGGGCGCCGCACCGTTTATGGCAAGCCGGTACCTGGATTCCGATTCCCTCATAGGACTTCTCATGACCATGCCCGAGCCCGGAGCCGTTGTGCGGCGGTTGCAGGAGTGCTTCAACACACGGCAGTTCGACAAGGCCGACGATCTACACACCCCCGACTTTTTCAGTCACACGCTCGGCACCACAGGATTCGAGGCCGGCAAGAACGTCTGGCGCAGTCTTGTCAGCCATTTCCCGAACATCCGTGTCGTCGCCGAAGATGTTCTGGTCGACCGGGACCGGGTCGCAGTTCGCTCGACGGTTGAAGGCATCCCGGTCCCAGACAGCGCACCGCGTCCGATGCTGATCGAGATCTTCCGTATCGACAACGGCCGAATCGCCGAGAACTGGGCGGTCGGTACGGGACTGCCCTACAGCGCAGAAACCCTGTAGGACGATTCCTGTGCGAACCGGCGTCGTACCTGCCAATGCCGAGATCCTCTCAGCGCTGAGCTTCCGGTGAGTCGACAGTGTCCGACGACGCCAGCGCGGTGTGAGCGCGCGTTGTCACATGGGCTGCGCGAGTTGATCATGGGCCTAAACGTGCACTAAGGAAGCGGAATTGGCAGAAAACCGCCCTCCGGCAGCGATTTGTGCACGAATAGGCCCATCGCACCGAACTCGGCACTATCGGGCGTCGGCTTGGTCGTGGGAGTGCTCGACCGGATGGTGGTCGAATGCCTGTGACACCGCGAGGCTGTCTTCGTAGACATGGTGCCGGGTGATGAGACCGTCTTCGATAGTGAGGTGGAGTGCGAAGCGGGAACGGTAGGCCCGTTCGGTGCTGCGGGCGGTTTGGCGAATTTCTCCCAGTACCACCGCGTCTGGGCCGTCGATCAAGATGCGAGATGATCTCGGCCCGTTGATCTTTCGCGACCGTCCCTGGCCGGGAAACGCCACTGCTTCAGGTGTCGAATAGCGGCTCGTAAGGCGCACCTCGGAGGCGAGATGTGCTTCCTCAACATGATCGGTCCGATCGAGAGCGAAATCGCCGGGCTACCGTAAGAATTCAGCGACTTGTACCTGGTCCCGGATTGCCGCCAGCAGTGTCGACATCGGCCAACCATAGCGGCCATGAGCGACAAGGAAACCGTCACTAACGCGGTGGGGACATGCTCATCGGCAGATCGGTGTGTTAGCTGGCCGGATCTGCGGCCGTACCGAACCGAGAGATCGGCGGCATGCGACTGTACGAATCATCATCTGCAGGCAGTTATCCGGTTGGGCAGTGCTTTTCGAGGTTGGTGAGCCGATTCAGTGTTGCGGTTTGGTCGATGCCGAGTTGGGTCAGTAGTTGGTTTGCCGGGTCCGGCGGTTGCAGTGACAGTAGTGCGCGCAGTAGGTGGTTTGGTGCTTGATGTCTGGTCTTGACTCCGGTGGCGTCGATGGCTCGACGGATCGCGGTCCATGCGTTCGGGGTAAGGATGTTGCGGCTCAAGGGTATTCGGCGCGAACCAAGGCTGGGTGCTTGGATTCCGTGGCGGTCGAGTTCGAGGCCGAGGGTGGCCAGGGCGGTGCGGTCGAGGGTGTCGAGTGCTGTTCGGCCTTGCTCGCTGGTCACCGCCAGCGCGCGGGCGGGGATAGAGTCGGGAGCGCTGAGCAGCCCCAGTAATAGGTGGTCGGTACTTACCCGTGTCGAGCCCTGCTGTGCCGCCTCGTGCAGGGCGGCGTCGAGCACCGCGCCCAAGGGGGTGGATTTGGCCATTTGATCCCACATGCGTTTCTCATTTCCCGTGCTTGGTGTGTGCCGATTGGCGGGTCACTCCGAGTGCGGCGCCGATCTGTTCCCATGTCCAGCCCTGGTCGCGCGCCTGCGCGACGGCGCAGGCCTCGACCCGTTCGGCCAATCGATGCAGTGCGCCGACTGCGCGCAGGCTGATCGCCGGGTCGGTCGAGCTCAGTCGATTCGTGAGTTCGTCCATCTCCACACTGTCAGTTTCGTTTGACAGACGGTCCGTGTCAAACGAAACTGACAAGGTAGGCGCAGTTGGCCACACCCGATTCCACTGGGGGAGAAGCAAAGTGATGGACACCGACGTACTTGTGGTGGGCGCGGGCCCCACCGGTTTGATGCTGGCGACCGAACTGTGCCTGGCCGGAGTGCGGCCGGTGATCGTGGAACGGCAACCGAAACCCCGCGACACCCCGAAAGCCAATGGGCTCGCCGGGCAGATCGTGCCACTGCTGCGCTACCGCGGCCTGCTCGAGCGGTTCGCCGAGCACTCCTCCTTCAGCGGCCCCGCACCCGGATTCCCTTTCGGCGGAATAGGTCTGGACTTCACCCCGCTGACGGAATCGCCCCTGCATCTGCTGCTGATCCCGCAGCCACGGTTGGAGGAACTGCTCGCCGCCCGCGCCACCGAACTTGGTGCCGACATCCGCCGTGGCCACGAGGTGCTCGAGTTCGTCCAGGACGACCTCGCGGTGACCGTCGATATCCGCGGGCCCGACGGGCTGTATCAGCTGACCGCCGGATACCTCGCGGGCTGCGACGGCGGCAATAGCCGGATACGCGACAAAGCCGGTATCCCATTCCCGGGCAACACCTATCCGGAGGTGACCCGACTCGGCCACGTCATGATGCCCGAATCGGTCACCCTGCTCGACTCCGGCGATCTCGACGTCCCCGGCCTCGGCACTCTCCGCGGCGGATTCACCCGAACCGACCGCGGTGTTCTGGCTCTCGCCTCGTTCACCCCCGAAGTCCTGCTCGTATCGGCCACCGAAGACGACCCCACCGCATACGACCCCGACGCACCGGTAACCCTGACCGAACTGCGTGACAGCATCCGCCGCGTACTCGGCGCGGAACTCCCACTGGGAGAGCCGATCTGGCTGACGCGCTTCTACACCCAGGCACGCCAAGCCGAAAGATACCGCGACCGCCTAGTATTCCTGGCCGGTGACGCGGCC
Source organism: Nocardia sp. CDC153 (assembly GCF_035818515.1). Taxonomy (NCBI): domain Bacteria; kingdom Bacillati; phylum Actinomycetota; class Actinomycetes; order Mycobacteriales; family Nocardiaceae; genus Nocardia; species Nocardia sp. CDC153. Next base: position 515,923 of record NZ_JAYKYU010000006.1, read on the forward strand.
CACCTGTTCCCCGCCGGCGGGGCCGCGCTCAACATCGGCCTGCTCGATGCCGTCAACCTGGCTTGGAAACTCGCCGCCGCCGTCCACGGCTGGGCACCCGACGACCTACTGGACACCTACCACCGTGAACGCCACCTCGTCGGCACGCGTGCTCTTTTGCAGACCAGGGCTCAGGCGGCGCTGGCCCGCGGACACGACGCCGATGCCATCGCATTGCGTGAACTGTTCCAGGAGCTACTCATCGACGAACAGCCGCTACGGCGCATCGGGGCACTGCTGGCAGGCACCGACGCTCACACCCCGCTGCCCGACCCGTCCGACCACCCGCTCACGGGCACCTTCGCGCCAAACCTCGTCCTGCGCACCACATCCGCCACCACCGTCGCCGACCTCATGCGCAACGGACGACCGCTGCTCCTGGATCTAGCCGACCGCCCGGACATCCGTGCGACCGCCCAACAATGGCCGCAACGCGTCGACCTCCACACCGCCACAACCGATCACCGCCCCGCCGACGCCCTGCTGATCCGCCCCGACGCCCAAATCGCCTGGGCCGCAAATATCGACCAACCCACAGACACCGCCACCACATCGCTCCGTCTGGCACTGTCGCGCTGGTTCGGCAACCCGACCAAACCACCAGCCCAAATCACCGATCAGCCCGAGTAACCCGCCCTGTCATCGACACGGCCGGATGGTGGGGCCGGTTCTGATAGTCGTGGCTGTCTAGTGGTGGAAGAGTCGAACTCCGGTGCGGGCGAGGGTGATGCGGTGTTCGCGGCATGCCTCGGCAACGGAGTCCGAGCGCAGGGAGCCGCCCGGTTCGACGATCAGCTCGACCCCGTGTTCGGCGGCGGCGTCGACGTTGTCGCGGAATGGGAGATAGCCGTCGGAGACGAGAGTGATGCCCGAGGGCTTGGTGGAGCGTCGCCGTGTCCACCAGGTACGTGCTTTGCTTCCGGCGAGAATCGTGCAGTCGATGCGTGATTGCTGGCCTGCGCCGACGCCGATGCTCATTCCGTCCCGGACGTAGACGACGGTGTTGGACTGGGTGTAGCGGGCGGTGATCATGCCCAGCAGTGCATCGGTGACGGCGTTGTCGCTGAGGGTCTGGCCGTCGGCTACCTGCAGCAGGTCTGCGGTGATCGGCACGCTGTCTCGGTCCTGTTCGAGCGTGACACCAAAGACTGTGCGGGACTCCGATTCCGGTGGCCGGAAGGTGGGGTCGATCTCGAAGACAAGGAACCGCCCGCCCTTCTTGCGGCCCAGGGCAGCAACGGTTCCGGGGGCATAACCCGGGGCGATGATGCCATCGAAGACGATCCCGGCCAGCATGTCGGCGAGCTCGTGATCGACCGGCTCGGACACCGCGATCATGTCGCCGTAGGACGAGCGTGGATCGGCGTCTCGGGCTCGCACGTAGGCGGCGGTCACCGGACCGACCGCGCCGTCACCCAATCTCCAACTCGCACGCATGGTTTCGTCGAGCTCCCCGGCCAGCGCCGCGCCGGCCGGGGACACGTGTTTGAACGACGCCGCGGCCACTCGGCCGGCGGCGCGACCGGCTTCGGCGACCAGCTGCCAGGCATTGAGCGCGTCGAGGTAATTGATCATCGACGCGCAGCCGTGCACCACTCGAAGGTGATCACCCCCGCCCGCCACCCGCGCGGTTTGATGCGGATTCATGCCGTAGCGCAACTCCATTGCGATACCCCGTCTCTCGTCTCGAGATGGGGAGCACCCAGGCGTACGACGCTCCGATACTGCGCTTCCTCGTGGTCTGCCCACGCAACGCCAGTCGCGATCGATCACACGCTAACCCAAGATCAGCCCAACAGCCAGCCAGCACTGCCGCCTTGGCGCTAGGTATTCGAGTTGCGGATGCTGTCGGTGCCGCACCCACGAATCGGGCGGATCTACCCGATCACTGCCAGAGGTGAGACATCATGTGCGGGTATCGAACTGGGCGGTAGTCGGTGAAGGTGAGATCTCGAACCTGGCTGAAATCCGACCAGAGGAGACGGCCGCCTTTGAGATGCACTGGAATTCGCACCCGATCGCGAACCCGGCGCAATTCCTCGGCGGTGGCCGCGCGCTTCGGGCCCACCGTGCCGTACAGGCGGATCCCGGGCGGGGATGGAAACCGGCCGGTTAGTAGGGAGCGGAACCAGAACAGCGGCCGGGAATCGACGGCTAGGAGACAGACGCGGGCGTCGGCGTCTACATTGCGCCCGAGCACTTCGGTGTACTGATCGAAATAGAAGCCGGTTGCGGTGTCATGCAGGAATACCGTGCCGATGGGTGTCACCGTCGGTGTGCCGTCGGCGTTCACCGAGGCGATGGCGCAGTGGCTGGCGCGGTTCACGGTGTTGCGAATCTGGGGCCAATGTTGTTCGAGCGTCACAAGGTTTTCCCCTCTGTTTGGCTGTTCGAGACTAATTGGTGTGGGTGGTGGGGGAAGTGAGGGCGGGGGGCGGCAATTGGGGGGACAGGGGGTGGTGGGTGGCGCATGATGGCGGCATGGCTTCAGATGGGGCGCGGCCTAACGTGCTTGGGATGGTTTGTGACAGTTTCACGCCGGGGGATGGGGGTGAGTTGCTTACTGCTTCCGAGCTCGGGGTGGTGGATACGGTGAGCGAGTTGCTCGGGCGGAATCCTCGGGAGGCGGAGCGTAAGCAGTTCGAATTGCTCATGCGGCTGTGGGATACGCGGGTGTTCGGGCTGATCAATGGGGCGGGGTTCAGGAAGTTCTCGCGGTTGAGTGCTGAGGAGCGGGAGCGGTGGCTGTTGGGGATGGCCAACTCGCGGATCGAGAAGAAGCGGGCGCTGTTTCAGGCGCTCAAGGGTGCGGCGGTCACGTCCTACTATCTGACGCCGGGGCCGACGGGGACCAATCCGGTGTGGGATCGGATCGGCATCCCACCCGCATTCGGACCGGTTGAGGGAGCGAAACGTGGCCTGAGTCCGGAGCGGCCGGATACCGATACCACCGTGCAGTGCGATGTGGTCGTCATCGGTTCGGGCGCGGGCGGCGGGACGGCCGCCGCGGTGTTGGCCAAGGCCGGACTCGATGTCGTGGTGCTGGAACGCGGCGAATACCTCGATGATCCGGACTTCGGCATCGGTGAGAAGGAGGGATTCCTGCGGCTCTACGCTCCCGGCCCCGCCGCGACGGCCGAGGGGCAGCTCGGATTGGTGGCGGGTACGGCGCTCGGCGGTGGCACGGTGGTCAACTGGACGACCTCTTTCCGCACCCCCGACGATGTCCGCGAGGAGTGGGCCGCCCTCGGCGCGCGGCAGTTCGCCGAGCAGGAGTACACCGATGCGCTCGAGGCCGTGGTGGCGCGGCTGGGTGTGAACACCGAGCACTCGCCCGCCTCGCATCGTGACGAGATCCTCGAACGCGGCCTGCGCAAACTGGATTGGCATGTCGAGCCGCTGCCGCGCAATGTCGGACCGGCATGTGACGCCGGAATTGAATGCGGCCGTTGTGGTTTCGGCTGTCGGGTCGGGGCCAAGCAGTCGGTGGTGAAGACCTGGCTGGCCGATGCCGCCGAGGCCGGTGCGCGGCTGTACGTCGGCACCGACGTGCGGCGCATCGTGGTCGACAATGGCCGCGCCACCGGCGTGGAAGCCGTGACCTCCGCGGGACACTCGGTGTGGGTGCGCTCGCGCGCGGTGGTCGTGGCCGCCGGTGCGATCCAGACCCCGGCCCTACTGCGCCGCTCCGGCCTGGGGAATCGCGCCATCGGCGACTTCCTCCGATTGCACCCGGCCACAGCGGTTTTCGGTGTCTTCGACGAGGAGATCCGGCCCTGGGAGGGCGGCATGCAGACCCGCTACTCCAAGCAGGATCGCGACCTGGACGGCAAGGGCTACGGCGTCATCTACGAGACCGGGCCCATGACACCGGGCATGTCGGTCGGGTTCCAGGCGTGGACCGGGGCCGCCGCCCATCGGGATCAGATGCTGAAGCTGGCCAATACCGTCGCCGTCGGCATCATCACGCGCGATCGTGATCACGGCAAGGTCGAGACCGACCGCAAGGGTGAGGCCGTCGTGCGCTATCGCATCTCCGCCCGCGACGCCGCCCACATGCACACCGGAATCGTCAATGCCGCAAGCATTCTCGAGGCCGCGGGCGCACAGCGCATCTTCTCCGGCCACCAGGCCGGGGTCGCCTACGAGCCCGGCGTGACCGGTTCGCACGAGGAGTTCGCCCAGCAGGCCGAAGCCGCGGGATACGCGCCAGGGCAATGTTCGATGGGCGCACTACACATCATGGGCTCGGCCCGAATGGGCGGCTCACCCGACTACTCGGCCATCAACCCCGACGGCGCGACCTGGGATGTGCCGAATATCGTTGTGGCGGACGGCTCTTGCTTCCCGACATCGTCGGGCGTGAACCCGATGGTCAGCATCGAGGCCATCGCCTACATGAACGCCACCCGACTCGCCGCCACCCTGAAATAGATCGACGCTCAGAAATCCGGCACGGCTAGGAACCCAGGGCCGCGCCGAACGCCCCCACGATCACCCGCCGGATCTGCTCGACCGCCCGGTCGACGGGTCCGGTGGGCTGGAACAAATGGCTCAGCGCCAGGCGCACGAGAACCTCTGTGATGGAGGTCAATTCGTCGTCGGCCACACCGGCGAGCCCGTACTGCGCGCGAATCGCGGCCGAGACCGCGACGATCGCGCGCCCCAGCACCGGTTCGGTCTCGGTCATCAGCACCGGCAATAGCGCGGTGTCGGTCGCAGATCGTCCGGCCAGCACCGCCTTGAGCAAGGTGTTGTCGGCACCCGTCCGCAGGGTGTATTCGACCGCCGCCGTAAACCCCGCTGCCACATCCGTCGGATGCGCGGCCAGACTCTCGGCAATGCCCACCAGGAAGCCGTCGACCTCCTGCTGGATGACCACCTCGGCCAGTTCGTGCTTGTTGCCGAACTCCTTGTAGAGCACCGGCCGACTCACGCCCACCTCTTTGGCCAGCCGCGACATGTTCACCGCGCCCCACCCCTCGGTGACGACGATGCGCCGCCCGGCGTCGATGATCCGCTCGCGCAGCAGCTGTCGCATCTCGGTCTGGAAGTTCGGCGCGTCCACCACGCCCCGATCGTACATGAGCTCGCCTTTCGTCCCTTCATTGACAGACTAGTCGAGCATGTATCTAATGAATACAGTTCTTCGGAAAGTGTAAACGCTAGGAGTTCGGCAATGACGACGTCTCGCAGTCGAGAGTCGGAGGCTTCCGCGCGCCCGCAGTGGCGTGATCGCAAGCGCTATCTCTGGTTGTTCGGCCTGGTGCCGCCGACCGCCCTGTTCCTGGCCACCGCGCTGGTCTGGGCCTGCAATGAAATCGGCCTCGATGCCGTGTCCCCGGTGTTGTGGTGGATCGGCCCGCTGCTGGTCTACGGCCTGCTTCCGGTGCTGGACCGCTTCTTCGGCCCGGACGGCCAGAACCCGCCCGACGAGGTGATGGAGTACCTGGAGAACGACAAGTACTACCGGTACTGCACCTACGCCTACATCCCGTTCCAGCTGTTGAGCCTGACCTTCGCCTGCTACCTGTGGACCGCGGGCAACCTGTCCTGGCTGGGCATCGACGATGGGCTCGGTGTGATCTCCAAGCTCGGCCTGGCCCTGAGCATGGGCGTGATGGGCGGCGTCGGCATCAATACCGCGCACGAACTCGGCCACAAGAAGGACGAATTGGAGCGGTGGCTGTCGAAAATCACCCTCGCGCAGACCTTCTACGGCCACTTCTACATCGAGCACAATCGCGGCCACCACGTGCGGGTGGCCACGCCCGAGGACCCGGCCAGCGCCCGATTCGCCGAGACCTTCTGGGCGTTCCTGCCGCGCAGCGTGTGGGGGAGCCTGCGCTCGTCGTGGGAGTTGGAGGCCAAGCGGCTGGAGCGACTCGGCAAGCGGCCGTGGACGATTCGCAATGACGTGCTCAACGCGTGGCTGATGTCGATCGTGCTGTGGGGCGCGCTGGTCGCGGCGTTCGGCCCGACGATCCTGCCCTGGTTGGTGATTCAGGCGGTGTACGGCTTCACCCTCCTGGAGACCGTCAACTACCTCGAGCACTACGGGCTGCTGCGCCAGCAGCTGGCCAGTGGACGCTACGAGCGTTGCACCCCCGAACACAGCTGGAACTCCGACCACATCGTCACCAACATCTTCCTCTACCACCTGCAGCGGCACAGCGACCATCACGCGAATCCCACTCGCCGCTACCAGATCCTGCGCAGCATGGACGGCGCACCGAATCTGCCCAGCGGCTACGCCAGCATGATCTCGCTGGCATACTTCCCGCCACTGTGGCGCAAGGTGATGGATCACCGGGTGCTCGAGCACTACTCCGGCGACATCACGCGCGTGAACATCCAGCCCGGCAAGCGGAACCGCGTGCTGGCCAAGTACGGGGTGGCCTGATGCCCGCCTACCGCTGTCCCGTGTGCGACTACATCTACGACGAGGCCAAAGGCGCACCGCGCGAAGGCTTCCCGGCCGGAACCCCTTGGTCCGCGGTCCCCGACGACTGGTGCTGCCCCGACTGCGGCGTGCGCGAAAAGCAGGACTTCGAACCCACCACCATCCCGACAGGACACCGCCGTGAACCCTGACTACAAACTCTTCCGCTGCCTGCAGTGCGGCTTCGAATACGACGAGGCCCTCGGCTGGCCCGAGGACGGCATCGCCCCCGGCACCCGCTGGTCCGACATCCCCGACGACTGGTCCTGCCCGGATTGCGGCGCAGCCAAATCCGACTTCGAGATGGTCGAGGTCAGCCGCACGTGAAGGGCCGCATCGTCATCGTGGGCGCGGGCATAGCGGGCACCACCGCCGCCCGCACCCTCCGCGCCGAGGGCTACACGGGCGACATCGTCCTCCTCGGCGCGGAACCCCACCTGCCCTACCGCCGCCCCGTGGTCTCGAAGGAAATCCTCGCGGGCACGGCCGACGAATCCCGAACCCTCCTGCAGCCCACCACCTTCTGGCGCGACCACAACATCGACCTGCGCACCGGAACAACAGTCGAATCCATCGACCCCGCCCCGGCCCTGGTCTGGCTCGCCGACGGCACCGCGATCGGTTACGACAGCCTGCTCCTCGCGACCGGCGCCCGCCCCCGCGCATTGACCCTCGCTACCGATCCGGCCGTGGCCGAGACCGATCCGACAGTGGCGCGTGCGGATATACCGACAGGACGGCGCGGAGTGGCGAGTGAGGAACCGGGTGCGGCGGACCTGTCCGATCGATCCCGGACCCCGCTCGCTGCCGGGTTCGGCGCGGTGGGTCGCGTATACCCGGGCTCTGATCCGATGGCCGTGCGCGGCAATCTCGGCCGCAGGGGTGCCGGGATCGCCGCGGAGGGTACCGCAGCCACCCAGCGGGTCGAAAGTGCCACTATCCGTGGCGGTTACGGCAGCGTAGGTGTGGCCGAGCGGATCCTGACCCTGCGTGGCCGGGCGGATGCGGAGGTCCTGCGGGAGGCGATTGGGCGGGGTGGGTCGCTGCTGATTGTCGGGGCCGGGCTCATCGGGTGCGAAGTTGCGGCTACCGCGCGCGGTTTGGGGGTCGAAGTCACGGTGGTGGACGCGGCGGGGTTGCCGTTGGAGCGGGTCGCGCCGCCGGTTGTCGGTGAGTTCGTGCGGAAGCTGCACGCGGACAACGGGGTCGCGATACATACCGATGTGCTGCTGACGCATCTGGGATACGGCGGGGTGCGGGTGGTCGCGGCGGCGGCGGACGGCAGGGCCTGGAATACGGCCGCTGTGCTGGTGGCGATCGGATCTGTCCCGGACACTTTTCTCGCCGAGGCTGCGGGACTGGCTGTCGCGGACGGAATTCGGGTGGATGAACACTATCGGACATCGGCTGCCGGGGTTTACGCGGCGGGCGATGTCGCGAGCCGGTTCGATCCGGAGGCGGGGGAGTACCGGCGGGACGAGCATTGGAACAGCGCGCAGTCGCAGGGTGCGGCGGCTGCCCGGTCCATGCTCGGGAAGCCACGGGCGGTTGCGGATATCCCGTGGGGCTGGTCCATGCAGTATGGACGAAACATCCAGTTCGCTGGCCGTATTCGGGCCGATGACGAGCAGATCGTGAGGGGCAGCGTCGAGTCCGGCGACGCCACGGTGATCGGCCTGTGCGAGGGGCGCATGACCGGTGTTGTGGCCCTGGGCCGGGCGGCCGAATTTCGTGCGGCTCGCGATCTGATGGCCCGTGGTGCGGTCCTCGACAGCGGGGCCTGCGCCGACGAATCTCGCCCGCTCGCAGCGGTGCTCACACTGTCCGGACAGTCGTGAGGGCGAGCGCCCGCAGTTGAGCTAATAGCTCGCAAAATCCGAAATGCCGCTGAACCGCCCAATGGTCCAGCGGCATTTCGCATTTGCCGACCCATTGCTGAAAGTGGCTGGTAGGAAGGGCTATTCGCGCGGCGCGCGTATCATTCCCCAGCTCACGCCCTCCGTCAAGCGGAAGAAGAATTCCGTGAAGACTGACACGTCAGTCCGAAATCTGTATTACTGTCTCGGTCAGTCGGAACCGGCCAGCAGAGGGGCCGGTCGACATCGACCAACAGTGGGGCTGTGGGGTGGTGAACATTGGTCGACAAGGCTGTTCGGGGGCCGGAGCCGTGGATACGGCAGGCCGTCGAATTCGTTCTTTCCGGGCTGCGGACATTCGGACGCACCATTCAGCTGGCGATCGCGGCATTCCGCTACCTGGTCGTCGACATCGTCAAACTGCGGCATCCGTGGCGTGACACGCTACAGCAGGGGTGGTTCATCGTCAGCGTGACGGCGATTCCCGCCGTGCTGGTTTCGGTCCCGTTCGGCGTGATCGTGGCGGTTCAAGTGGGGAGCCTGACCCAGCAGGTCGGCGCGAGCTCGGTCTCGGGCGCGGCGGGCGGCCTCGGCGTGATCCGGCAGGGCGCGCCCATGGTGACCGCGCTGCTGCTCGGCGGCGCGGCCGGCTCGGCCATCGCCTCGGATCTAGGCGCGCGCACCATTCGCGACGAGGTGGATGCCTTGCGTGTCATGGGAATCGATCCGGTGCGCCGTCTGGTCGCACCGCGGCTGGCGGCCATGATCGCGCTCACCCCGCTGCTGTGCATGCTGATCATCTTCATGGGCGTGTTCACCGGCTACGTGATCGCGGTCGGCTTCCAGGGCGTCACGCCCGGCTCCTACCTGTCGGCGTTCGCGGCCTTCGCCAAGATGAGCGATCTGTGGGTGGCCATTGTGAAGGCCCTCATCTTCGGTGTGATCGTGCTCATCGTGTCCTGCCAGCGCGGTCTCGAGGCCACGGCCGGTCCGCGCGGGGTCGCCAATGCCGTGAACGCGGCGGTGGTAATCGGCGTGATCGCGGCCTTCGGCGTGAATCTCGTTATCACGCAGCTGGTTTCGATGTTTATCCCGACACAGGTGGGCTGATGACACAGGTACCCGCCAAATACACTCCGCTCGGACACGCGGGCCGCGTCATCGGTCAGAGCGCGCAAGCGCCCATGACGGTGTTCGAATCCCTGGGCCACCAAGCGACTTTCGTCTTCGAGGTGCTCGCCGCCATCCCGCACACGCTGCGGTACTACCGGCGGCAGACCATGCTCATTCTCTCCGACATCACCTGGGGCTCAGGGGCGATCATTGTCGGCGGCGGCACCGTGGCGGTGCTGGCGTTCCTCGGCATCGCGGTCGGCGGATCCATTGGCGTGGAGGGTTTCACCGCGCTGAACATGGTCGGCATGGGCCCGCTCACCGGGTTCGTCTCCGCCTACGCCAATACCCGCGAGATGGCACCCATGGTGGCGGCCATCGGCTTTGCCGCACAGGCGGGTTGCCGCATGACAGCCGAGATCGGGGCCATGCGCATTGCCGAGGAGATCGACGCGCTCGAAGCCATCGGCATTCGTCCCATGCCGTTCGTGGTGACCACCCGCGTGATCGCGGGCGTGATCACCATCGTGCCGCTGCACCTGCTCACGCTGATCCTGTCGTACTTCTCGTGCGCGACCGTGGTGAACGTCCTGCACGGGCAGTCCTCGGGCACCTACTACCACTATTTCGACGCCTTCCTGCAACCCAGCGATGTGCTGGCCTCGCTGCTCAAGGCGACGATCTTCGTGGTCGCAATCATTCTCATCCACGGCTACCAGGGCTTCTACGCCTCGGGCGGCCCGGAGGGCGTGGGCCGGGCCTCCGGTCGCGCCATTCGCGCCAGCCTGGTGCTGGTGGTCATCCTGGACATGATCCTCACGATCGTGATCTGGGGCCTGGATGTCGGCATCCGGATCTCGGGGTGAATCATGGCCGTCTTCAAGGATCATTCCGGCCGTAGCGCCGGACCGTGGATGCTGCGGCTGCGGGGACTGGTCGTCGCCGTCGTGGTCGTCACGGTGACGATTGTCGTAAGTTCTTATGCGCGTGGCGCTTTCACCGACAAGTTCGAGGTCACCGTGGATGCGGCGACCCTGGGCGAGGGATTGGCCCCGGGCTCGGAGGTGAAGTTCCGCGGCTTCGCCATCGGCACGGTCAAGCATGTCGAGACCGTCGGCTACGGGCATCAGCGCATCGATCTCGAGATCGACCGCAAGCAGGCCGACGCGCTCACCGACGATGTCGGGGCGCGATTCACCTCTTCGAACGTCTTCGGTTCCAGCGCCATCGAATTGGTGCCGGGCACCGATGGCCGGAAGCTGAAGGAACACACCATTCTGCAGATCGGGGAGAACGCCACCAACGCCACCGTCGCGGGGGTCTTCCGGCGCGCGGCGCGGTTGACCCAGGTGCTGGATTCGGCGTCGGTGCATCGGCTGTTCGATCTGCTGCTCGACAATGCCGCCAGCATGGGGCCGGTGCTGAAGTCGTTCTTCGAGACCGCGCAGCTGCTGGCCGACGGGCAGCAGAACACCCTGGCGCACTACCTGCGCATCGGCGGGGACATGACGGGCGCGTTCCGGGATCTGACCCCGTCGGCCGGGCACGCCATCCTGGGGGTGCTCGAGCAGAGCGCCTATTTCGGTGACCCGGAGAACCGGGCGCGCACCAACAAATCCACCAATGGCGTGAACGAGGCCGTGCTGATCGGCCTGTCGAACCTGCTGGAGCAGAACAACCCTGATCTGGAGAAGATCCTCGACGGCATTCTGGATCTGGCGGTCCCGCTCAGCGTCTCGATCGGGTCGGTGGCCCCGGCCTACAACCGGGTGCCGAATCTGCTCGCGGCCATGGACGGCGCGCTGCCCGTGGTCGACGGACACGTGCAGCTGCAACTCGAACTGATCGCGAAAACCATGCCGTACCTGGCGGATTCGCTGGCGGGAGGGGCGAAATGAGCGACATCACCAAATCCGCCGTCAAGCTCACCGTCTTCCTGGTGATCGTGGCCGCCTGCACGACCTTCATCGTGACGGCGCTGCGCACCCCGATTCCCGGCGACAAGGTCGCCTACGACGCCGTATTCACCGATGTCTCCGGGCTTTTCGCCGGTGATTCGGTGCGCATGTCCGGTGTCGCGGTCGGCAAGGTCGAGACGGTGTCGTTGGACGGGACCAAGGCGCGGGTGCACTTCACCGTGGACAAGACGCGACCGGTGTACGACAACACCAAGGCCGCGGTGCGGTACCAGAACCTCATCGGCCAGCGGTACGTCGAGCTGCTGATCGAGGGGCAGGGCGGGGCGAAACTGCGTGCGGGAGCGACCATTCCGGTGGAGCGGACCATTCCCAGCTTCGATGTGTCCAAGCTGTTCAACGGCTTCAAACCGATGTTCGACACCTTGGATCCGGCCGCGCTCAATCAGTTCGGCAACAACCTGCTGCGGGTCATCCAGGGCGACGGCTCCGGCATCGGGCCCGTGCTGGCGGATGTGGACACGCTCACGAAGCACGCCAAGAACAGCGAGGGCGTGATCGTGCTCCTCATTCGCAATCTGGGCATGGTGTCGCAGGCCATCGGCGGTAAATCGCAGGCGGTCGGCGATCTGGTGCAACAGCTTGCGGGCATCCTGCACCAGTTCACCGCCAAGACCCAGACCATGCTCAGCGCGGTGGACACGGCCAAGAAGGTGCTCGCGCCCATGGTCCCAATCCTCGAGGAGGGGCAGGCCGCCTACGACGAGGGCTACGGTCCGATCGACGGGCTGCTGCGCCGCTTGGTGCCGCAGACCGATGAGCTCACCCAAATCCTGGCCATCACACCGCAATTGGTGACCGGGCTCAATCAATCCGTCCCCGGTCAGGGCTACAAGCCGCGCATCACCTGCACGAATGGTGAGGCGGCGCTGCCCGCGCAGGTCGGCGTCATTCTGTCGACTCAGAACCTGGTGGTGTGCAACTGATGAGGGCATTGATCGCCTATATCGGCGAGTTGATTCGCGATGTCGTCGCCGGGCGCGGGGACCAGAACACTCAATTGCGGTGGGGCATGGCCGGTGTCGTGGTGTGCGTGATCGCGCTGGCCGTGGCCGGGGCGGTGTACGTGATCCCGTTCGGGCAGCGCACCTACGTGGCCGACTTCAAGATCTCGGGCGGGGCGCGGTCGGGTGACGAGGTGCGGGTGGCGGGTATCAATGTCGGCAAGATCCGCAGCGTGGACCTGGTCGGCGATCACGTGGAGGTCGCCTTCACGGTGAATCACGATGTGCGGGTGGGGGATCGGTCGGCGGTCGAGGTCAAGATGCTGACCCCGATCGGCGGGCACTACCTGGCCTTGGCTCCCGCGGGAGAGAAGTCGTTGGGGTCCAAGCACATTCCGCCGGAGCGCACCACCACGCCCTTCGAGCTGAGCGACATTCTCGACAAGGGCACGCCGATCTTCGGCAAAGTGGACGCCTCCACCATGCGCGACACCATCGGGCAGCTGAATCAGGCGCTGGGCCAACAACCCGATGCCCTGCGCAGCGTCATCGGCAATGCCAATGAGCTGACCGGGCTGCTCGCCGAGCGCACCGATCAGTTGAACACGGCACTCGACGTCTCCGACGAATACATTGCCGCGATCGCCACCGACAAGGCGCTGCTGGCGGATTTCGTCAGACAGCTGGGCCAGGTCGCCGATCAGCTCGGCAACCGCAAGGACGACATCGTGAGCATGTTCAACCTGCTCAAGCGACTGCTGGTGTTCCTGCACCGGCCGATCATGGCCTACGGCGACAGCATCGAACCGACGGTGACGCAATTCGAGCAGCTGTTCTCCAAGGTGGTCGCCGATCCGGACCGCCTCGACACCGTCATCACCGGGATGCGCGATGTCATCAATCGATTGGACGGGCTGCTGGGCAATCAGATCAAGGTGGATCAGCCCGTCGCCGGAGTCCAGATCTGCATTCCCTACGAAGGCAAGGCGTGCTGAATGAGATGGGGTAGAACAGCACTCGCCGCCGGGGTCGCCGTCGCGGTGGTGGCCGCCGGGGTGGCCGGGGTGTCGTGGGCCAATACCGAGCGCACACCGAAGCAGAGCCTGTGCGCCGAATTCACCGACACCGTCGGCCTGTACGAGGGCAATAGCGTGACCATGCTGGGTGTCGAGATCGGGACGGTGTCCAAGATCGAGGCGCTGGGTGACCGCATGCGGGTCACCATGCATGTCAAGGATTCGGTGAAACTTCCGGCCGATATTCAGGCCGTCACCATGTCGAGTTCCATTGTGACCGACCGGCATGTGGAGCTCACCAAGCCCTACACCGGCGGGGCACGGTTCGACAATTCGAAATGCATTCCGCTGGAGAGGACCAAGACGCCGATCGGCATCAGCGAGGCCCTCGACGCCATGGGCAGACTGGCCGGTGATCTCACCGGGGGAGGCACCGGCGGCAAGCCCGATACGCTGCTCGACGACACGCTGACCGCGGCCAACAACGCCATCGACGGCACCGGCCAACAGTGGAATCAGTTGCTGCAGCGGCTGTCGGCGACCATCGGGGATCCGGCGCAGAAGGATGCCGTGTTCCGGCGGCTGGTGGACAATCTCGACCAGCTCACCACCATGTTCGTGACCAACTGGCCGGACATGGCCGAGGTGCTGAACAATCTGCGGGCCGGATTGCAGTTGATCGGGGAGTTCTCGGCGGAATTCTCCACTGCCGTGGATGTCGCGGTCGAATTCCTGCCCGTGATCGCCCGCAATGCGGGCAAATACGATCAGCAGATCTACGGGCTGCTGGACGCGGTGCTGCCGCAGGTGCACACCTTCACCCAGCAGCACATGGGCGATATCGATTCACTGCTCTCGGCGCTGCCGCCGCTGGCCGCCCAGCTCCCGCAGGCGGGTGCGAAATGAGGCGGACCATCATCAAACTGCTGCCGGTTCTCACGGCGGCGACACTGGTGCTCACCGGATGTGGGGTCAAAGCCACCGACATCCCGATCCCGGGCACCTATCCCAGCGGTGACACCTATTCGGTGCGCATCGAATTCGGGTCGGTGCTCAATCTGCCCGATCGGGCCAAGGTGATCGCCGACGGCGTCGAGATCGGCATGCTCGACCACATCGAATTGATCGGCACCACCGCGGTCGCCACCGTGAAGCTGCACACCGACGCCAAACTGCCCAAGAACACCACGGCCGAACTGCGGCAGGACACCATCCTCGGCGATATCCACATCGCCCTGGAAGCGCCGAAGAACTCCGACTCCTCGTTCCTGACCAACGGCGATGTGATTCCCATGTCGCAGACCATTCCCGCCACCAATGTGGAGGACATTCTGCGGGCGCTGTCGAACATCATCACCGGCGGGCGGTGGTCCGATATCCAGAAGCTGGTCACCGATGTGAACGCGGCCTTCCCGTCGGATCCGGCCGAACTGGATCGGATCAATGCGGCCGGGCGGGCGGCCCTGCACGATATGGCCTCGCACACCGACGATTTGAATCGCATCCTGCTGTCGGCGCAGCAGATCACCGCCAAGCTGGAATCCGGGCGCGGGGCGGTCGATCAGATCCTGACCTTCGGTCCCGACCGGGCCGCGGGTCTGTCGGATGTGTTGCTCGCGGTGGTCAATCTGATCATCAGCGGTGGGCCGCTGGCCAAGAACGCGGGCGATCTGCTGCTGCCACACGTCGGCGACTTCCAGTCGATCGTATCGATTCTCGCGCCGACCGCGGTGACGGCCGGGTACGCCGATCTCACCCTGGCGGCCAATCTGGACACCTTCCACACGCTGCTGAAGGAGAAGATCATTCCCTTCCTGCAATCGCCGGATGTGAAGGTGCGCAAGATCTCCGCCGATGTGCAGGCCGATCAACTCGTCACCACGCTGCGCTCGATCGGGATGGTGCCCTAGATGAAACTCTCACTCTCCGGGCCGGTTTCGCTGGTGCTGCTGCTCGTGCTCACCCTCGTCTGCGGCAGCTACATGGCCGTGGGCGTGCTGAATCTGGACCCGCGCCGCCAGAACAACACCGTCACAGTGCTTTTGGACAGCTCGGGCGGGTTGATGAAGACCTCCGAGGTGACCTTGCGCGGGCTGCCGATCGGGAAGGTGCGCGATATCGCGGCCACCGGGCGGGGGCTGTCGGTGACCCTCGAATACGACTCCCGCTACAAGATTCCGGTCGATAGCGTCGTGCAGATCGCCAACCTGTCGGCGGCGGGGGAGCAGTTCGTGGACTTTCGGCCCAGCGGGACCGCGGGACCGTTCCTGCACGACGGCAGCATTGTGCCGAACCGGCAGGTGAAGATCGCCACCACCGTCGGTGACGCGCTCGCCAAGCTGGATGCGCTGACCGCACAACTGGATCCGGCCAAGCTACAGAACCTGGCGTCCACCGTGGCGCAGGGCTTCGAGGGGCGCGACGCCGATGTCGCCAATCTGACCAAGGCGCTCATCGACACCGCGAACATGTTGCACGACAAGCGCGATGCCATCGCGCGGCTGTATTCCAATGTGCAGAACCTCGGCGACAAGTTCGACGGGCGAGCGCCCACCATCAGCGCCGCGGCGGGGGACATCGATTCCGCGCTGCCGGAACTGCTGCACATTATTGGCGCGTTCCAGAACTACTCGTATGTCGGCGAGAAGATCTTCGACGATCCGATCGGGCCGCTGGTCAGCAAGATCAACGACTACCTGCAGTTGATCGGTCCCGACCTGAGCCATATCGCCACCGTCCTCAAACCCGCCACCACCCGGATCAAACCGCTGCGGGTCGATGCCGGATCGATCGTGGACCTGCTCTCGGCGGTGTTCCCCGGCGACGGCGCGGCGCACGTGGCCATCACGACTCCTCGTTAGAGAGAAGGCATTTCATGAGTGAGAACAAGACCGCCGAGCAGACGGACGAGCCGATCGTGGTCGTGCTCGCGGCCGAGGAAACGTCGTCCGCTTCCTTGGTGGAGGCGAAGCCGGTGTTCACCAAGAGTTTCGGCGAGCGCGCCTACCCGTTGCTCGCCGCGGCGACCGTGCTCTTCGCGGTGGCGGCCGTGGTGCTGGGCGTGCTCTGGCACGGCTCGGCCCGCGACTACGACGCCCTGAAATCCAGTCAGGCGGACCGTGATCGGGCCGCGCAGGTGGCCAAGGACTACACCCTGCGGTCGCTGACCTACGACTACCGCAATCTGCCCGCCTTCTTCGACGGTGTGCAGCGCGGCACCTCCGACGCCCTCAAGGACCGCTACACCCAGGTCCACGACACCCTCGCCAAGATCATGACCGACGCCCAGGTGGTCGCGACCGGTGACGTGGTCGGCACCTCGGTGGAGGCCAAGGGCAACGACCAGTACACCGTCACCGTCTACGCCACCCAGAAGACCCAGAACGTGCAGCAGCAGGACCCGGCCACCGTGCCCAACCTGCTGGTGTTGACCGTGGCCAAGAACGGCGGCGAGTGGCTCGTCACCGACTACGGCCCCAAGGACATCGGCGCGAAGAGCGGGGCCGCGAAATAGCCAAACGCATGGGCCGCCCGCCGCAACGGGAACTCCCCGCGCGGCGGCGTCGGCAGATCATCGAGGCCGCGTTCGAGGTGTTCACCGCCCAGGGGTACGAGGCCACCGCCATTTCGGAGGTGGCCGCCCGCGCCGGGATCGGTCAGGGCACCGTCTACCGCTACTTCGGCAGCAAACGCGAAATCCTGGACCACGTCATCGATCTCGGCGTCGAGAAGGTGACCGAGGCCATGGAACTGCATCTGGTGTTCGGTGCCGCGGGCGATGTCGGCGAGTTGGTGGCGGTGGTGCGCGCGGCCGTGGAGCGGCTCTACGAGCTGCTCGAGCGCGAACCCGCGATGCTGCGGCTGCTGGTGGTGGAGGCGGGGGCCATCGACGCCGAACTGGCGCAACGGCTGCTCGGGGTCGAGGCCATCACGGCCGCGCTCATCACGGGGGAACTGACACGTGGCATGGAGGAAGGTTGGATACGTCCCGACGTCGACCCGGAAGTGCTGGGCCACACCATTCTCACCATGGTCGGCCCGTGGATCATGCGGGAACTGCTGGGCGCGGGCAATCCGGCCATTCGCGAGCGCAGTATGACCGTGGTGTTCGACCTGATCGACAAGACGCTGCGCCCGAGAACGCCGACCCCGTGACGGCCGCCGACGACCTGCCCGCCCACGACTCCGACCACCGCACCCGCATCGAACGCCGTCGCGACGAATTGATC
The DNA here is from genome assembly GCF_035818515.1 of Nocardia sp. CDC153. Taxonomy (NCBI): domain Bacteria; kingdom Bacillati; phylum Actinomycetota; class Actinomycetes; order Mycobacteriales; family Nocardiaceae; genus Nocardia; species Nocardia sp. CDC153. The sequence goes on from NZ_JAYKYU010000006.1 coordinate 533,538, forward strand.
GCCGCCGCATACGAATTGGTGACCACCCGCGGCTTCCGGGGCATCGGCGTGGACGACATCGTCACCGCCGCGGGGGTCAGCCACGGCACCTTCTACAACTATTTCGCCAACAAGCGCGACATTCTCGACGCGGTCATCGACCACTGCTTCACCCTGCTGCGCGACCGCCTGCTCGGGCCCGAAGGCGACGACACCCCCGACACGCTGGATGCCTTCTGCGCCCGCTACGCCCGCGTCGTCGACCGCTGCTACGACCTCGTCGCCACCGAACCCGGCCTCGTCAACTTCTTCCTGCTCGAGGCGTCCTCCATCGACGACCGGGTCCTCGACCGCTGCCTGCGCAACGCCCGTTCCTATGCCGCCCAATCCGTCGAGAAGATCCGCCAGGGCATCACCCACGGCTATCTTTCCCCCACCCTCGATCCGGACATAGCCGCTGAAGTGCTGCTGTCGGTGCTGGTCTCGGCCCTGCTGTCCGCCCTCCGCTCCGGATCGGACGGCTTGACCCAGGACCGAGTCCGCACTCAACTCACTTCGTTTCTCCGTACCGCCTTCGCCCCGACCTGATCGCGCCGCGTCAGCGGCCGGCCGCGGGCTGGTCCACGGCCCACAGCCATGACCCGTCCGGTTGGCGGCGGGCGATCTCGACGGTGATGTCACCGTTGGTCAGCGTGGACGAGGTGAGCGCCAGGTCGCCGCTCACCAGTGCCGGGTGCTGCAGGCCCGGTTCGAGCACCGGTGCGGCCGCGACGAATTGCTCGTACACCTTGCGGATCTCCGCGTGCCCGGTCGCGAGACTGCCCGGCGGGAAGGCCAGCACCGCGGTCGGCTCGTACAGGGCGACGAGTCCGTCGACATCACCCGCATTGGCGCGTTCGATGAAGAATCGGGCCAGGTCGTTCGGCTCGGCGGCCACTTTCTGATTTGTCATGATCCCAAGCCTGCCAACGAATCACGACACCCTGTGTCAGGTATTCCCGGTACGGTTCTTGGTGTGCGCGCCGACCGCTTGGTCTCGCTGGTGCTGCTGCTGCGCCAGCGCGGTCGGATGTCCGCGCCCGCGCTGGCTCGCGAACTCGAGGTGTCCACCCGTACGGTGCTGCGCGATATCGAGGCGCTGTCCGCGGCGGGCGTGCCGGTCTACGCGGAACGCGGCAGGCACGGCGGGTTCGCGCTGCTGCCCGGCTTCCACACCGAGCTCATGGGGCTGAATCACGACGAGGCGCTGGCCCTGCTGGTCGCCGGATCGAGTGGCGGCGCAGAGGCGTTCGGCCTCGGTTCGCCGCTCGCATCGGCCATGCGCAAGGTGGTCGACGCGCTACCGGAAAGCGCTCGCGACCTCGCGACCGGTGCGTCCGAGCGCGTGCTCATCGAGCCGACGACCGATTTCCTCTCCCGCCCTTCGACCGCCGAGGCCGTATCCGATACCGTCGGGGCCGAGGTCCGGCGCGCGGTCTTCGCCGGACACAAGCTGCGTATTCGCTACGCGCCCGTGGACCAAGCCCCGGCCTGGCGCACGGTGGACCCGATCGGTCTGGTGACCGTCCGCGACCAGGGGTACCTGCTGGCCACCAGATCCGGCGCGGACCGGACCTACCGGATGTCGAGAATCCTGGCCGCCGAGGAACTTTCGGAACCCGCGCAACGAACGGACCGGGTCGACCTGGGACAGCTCTGGCAGGAACGCACGACGCGATTCCGGTATGGCGGTGACACTCTCACCGTCTCGGTGCGCGTCGACCCGGAGCGGTGCGCGGAACTGCTCGACACCGCACTGGCTGTCCGTGGCGAGGCCGCGGACCCGGACGGCTGGCTGCGGCTGGACGCAACCTTTCAAGACGCGAGGCACGCCGAATGGGCGCTGTGGCAGTTGGCCACACACGCGGAAGTCCTTGCCCCGCAATGGTTGCGCACCGTTCTCCATACTCGTGCCCGCACGCTCGCCGAGCGGTACGCGTCCAAAGATCAACGACCCGAGGACATCTAGGCGGGTTCAGGTCAGGGCGGGATCGTCCAGGAGTCGGTCGAGGAGGGTTCTTGCCGAGCGGATTCGGTTGATGTCGGTGGTCATGCGGCGGCGCTCGTGTAGGAGGCGTTCGCGACAGCCGTCGAGGAGCGGGGTGCCGGTGGATTCGCAAGTGAGGATCTCGGTGATGAGGTCCATATTGAGTCCGGCGGACAGCAGGGTCTGGATGTGGCCGACGGTGCGGATGGCGGTGTCGTCGAAGACCCGGTAACCAGCCGGTGTTCGGGTGGCTCGCAGTGCGCCCTTGTCCTGGTAATACCGCAGGGCGCGGACGCTGACACCGGTCCGTGTCGCGAGTTCACCGATACGCATCGACGCCTCCTGGAATTGCCGCTTGACTCTGACACCGGTGTCAGACTTTAGCGTAGCGGAATGCTTCGAACAGCGGTCTTGATGTCGTGCGTATTCAGCATCACCACAGGGGAATTCGTGGTAGCCGGGATCCTTCCGCAGGTGGCCGGAAGCCTCGGAATTCCGATAGGCACGGCGGGATTGATCGTGACGGCCTACGCCCTCGGCATGATCGTCGGAGGACCGATCCTCACCGCGGTAACCGCCGGAATCGACCGAAAACGATTGATGCTGGTGCTGCTCGCGGTAGCGGTGATCGGCAACATGCTCTCCGCGCTCGCCCCCGGATTCGGGCTACTGCTGGGCGCTCGGGTCGCGACAGCCCTGGTGACTTCGACCTTCTTCGCACAAGCGATCGTGGTCGCCGTCCGCTCCGCGCCACCCGAACGGTCCGCCACAACAGTCGCCCGACTGGCTTTCGGCATGAACCTGGCCATGATCGTCGGCGCACCCGTAGGCACCGCGATCGGCGGCCACTGGGGTTGGCGAGCAGCATTCCTGACCGTCGCCCTCGCCTGCCTGCTCTGCCTCGCCCTAGTGACCATCCTGATCACCACCCCACCCGAGGAGTCGCGCCCCTCGGCAGTAGCCGAACTCCGCGTCATCCGCCGCCGCCCGGTCCTAATGGCACTCTCCCTCACCGCCCTCGGCAACATCGGCGTCCTAATGATCTTCACCTACATAGCCCCACTACTCACAACCGTTGCGGGCCAGCCGATCACGCGCCTGCCAATGCTCCTGGTCGCCTACGGCGCAGCCGCCACCCTAGGCAATCTCCTCGGCGGCACCCTGTACGACCGAAATCCCCGCACCTCCCAACCCATCCTCCTGGCCCTCCTCGCGATCGCCTTGGCCGGAGCCTGGCTGACAGCCACCTCCCCGCTCTGGGCCACCGCGTCGATCCTGCTCATCGGCGGCCTGGGCTTCGCGATCATCCCCGGCATGCAGGCCCGAGTAATGGCCGCCGCAGCCGAAGCCCCAACCCTCTCCATGGCAGTCAACGCCTCCGCCTACCAACTCGCCGCCGCGGCCGCAGGCCTCCTCGGCGGATTCCTCGCCGACTCCAGCGCCGGCCCCCGCACTCTCTACCTCACCGCGTCCGCCCTGACCATCTGTGCCCTATTCCTCAGTCGCGCAACCAATGAGAGCACGTCGAGGAGTCAACCGAGACCCGCTCCGGACACCGTGGACGACGGCGTGAGGTAGCGTCGCCGTCGGAAACCGGTAGAGCCGGTCCTGGAGTTCGGGGGAGAGATCGTGGTCGGACGATTGATCGCGGTGAGCGCCGCGATGGCGGTATCGGTGCTGCATGCCGCAGGCGCGCAGGCAGCACCCAGCGCAAGCATGCTGCCGACACCGGCGGGACCAATGCCCGTCGGCACCACCACCATGCATCTGGTGCAGCACGGTCGACCCGATCCGTTCACGCCGAACACCGACCGCGAACTGATGATGTCGGTGTTCTATCCGGCCGGCGATGTCACGAATTCTCCTCGTGCGCACGCCTTGTCCGCGATCGTGGTGCCTGTGCTGGAGCGGCAGTTGGGTGTGTCGCTTCCGGTGCTCCTGTCGAACTCCTACCAGGAGGCTCCGGTTGCGGCGGGCTCGTATCCGGTCGTGTTGTATTCACCCGGGCAGAGCACGCCGAGACTGCTGGGCACCGGCACCGCGGAGGAGTTGGCCAGCCATGGCTACGTAGTCGTCACCATCGACCACACCGGCGATTCCCCCGCTATCGAGTTTCCGGATGGCCGAATCGTCGGTGCCGCACCGGAATTCACTGCGATACCGGGCGGCCAGCGGCGCGATATTCAGGTCGCCGATGTGGAGTTCGTCCTGGATACTTTGACCGCCCTGCACGCCGGTATCAACCCAGATGCCGAAAACCGTGCGCTACCAACCGGGTTGGGTGCGGCCCTCGACCTCACTCATATCGGCGGCTTCGGCCACTCGCTCGGCGGCACTACCGCCGTCGAGGTGGCGTCCCAGGACCAGCGCATCTCCGCCGTCCTGGATATGGACGGCGCCATCCCGGACAGCGACGATTGGGGCAAATCCGGCACCGACGGCGTGTCTCAACCATTGTTGGTGCTGCGCAGCGCGCAAACCGTTGACAGCGGCGCCGGACGCGAGGCCTTCGCGGCGATGCTCGATCATGCCCAGGGCTGGAAGCTGGAGCTGGAACTCGAGAATTCGGCCCACGAAGACCTCACCGACCTCAACCAGATAATCCCGAGCCCGATGTACCTGGGCGGCGGCGCAATGGTCGGCCCGATCCCACCCGCCCGCGCCAACACCGCCCTCCGCACCGCGGTCACCGCCTTCTTCGATAAATTCCTGCGCGCCAACCGATCCACCGCACTGGAACACCCAAACTCCATCCCGGACATCACCGTGATGCGCTGACGGCGCGCAGCCTTCCGGTTCGGTGAGGATGGGCGCGGAGAGGTCTTACACGCGTTCGCCGAGCGTCGGCTCGGTCAGGACGAGGTCGATTGTGTGGGCGGCGATTTGGCGGAGTTTCGGGTCATCGCCGAAGGCCCGTTCGAGGACGGCTAATCCGCGGGTGACGGTCACGATGTGCAAGGCGGCGGTTGCGGGGGTGCCGCTGAACTCGCCCAGTTTTCGGCCCTCGGCGAAGACTTTCTCGACGAGGGCGGTGATGCGGTCGAGGAGGTTGGCGAAGGCGCGGCGGGCGTCGTCTCCGAGGCCCTCGCCGTTGTCCGGTGCCAACTCCATCAGGCCTCGCGTGGTGGGACATCCGCGAGGCGGGGAGCCGGCACGAAAGTTCTCGATCGTCGCGTCGAAGAACGCTACAAGGCGTTCGCGCAGCGTCCCGGTGGCCAGCACGTTCTGCAGCGTGACCAGATACTCGTTCGCGTAGCGCTCGTAGGCGAGGAGAAACAGCGCCTCCTTACTGCCGTAGGCGTTGTAGAGGCTGCCGCGCTGGACGCCCGCGTCGCGTGCGATGTCTGCGAGGGAGGTGCCTCGCACGCCCTTGCGCCAGAACTGGTCGAACGCAATGCGCAGGACTTCGTCGTGGTCGAATTCTCTTGGTCTCAAACGCTCTTCCCCGTCGGCTGTGGGCAGTCCCTGGCCACGAGATTACTTGACAATGTGTCAAGAACGTGTTCTTATCACGATGTCAAAAATGGTTCGCCCGTCTTGCGGGAAGGGAACGCCGTGCCCCTCGTTCACATTTCGCTGCGTGCCGGGAAGTCCGAAAGCTACCGACAGGCGATCTTCGACGCCATCTACCGGGCGATGCGCGAAACGCTCGCGGTCCCCGAAGATGATCAGTTCATGACCATCACCGAACACGACGCCGCAAACTTCCGCTACGGCAAGGCATTTGGCGTGGACCGCAGTCAGGATCTCGTGTACATCCAGATCACCGTCTTCGACACGCGCACGGCCGCGCAGAAGAGTGCGTTGTTCCGGCGGATCGTCGAGCTGCTCGGCGACAACCCGGGCGTCCGGCCGGAAGACGTCTTCATCAATGTTCTCGATTCCGCGAAGGAGAACTGGTCCGTCGGCCACGGCGCGCAATTCGCGTGAAGCAGTGCGCAACTCGCATGCGCTACCGGTATTCGGCGCTACGAGCGCAGCATGGTCGGCTCGGCGGCCAGGCTGGCTTCGCCCGGCTGGTGGTCGGGATTCTCGATGCGTCCTTGTACGACGGCTAGCCGGGTGAGCAGAGTCTGGGCTAGCGCGGCGTGTAGGGCGGCGCTGCCTCGTTGGACGGCGTATACGGTGAGTAGCGCGACGGCGCCGATGATTGTGTTGAAGATTGTGCGGTTGGTGGCGGTGTCCGTGCCCATGATCGCCTGCGTGACGACGTCGTGGCTGTCGCCGTAGGGGATGAATCTGCGCCACAGCCAGTAGGTCAATCCGCTCAGCGCCATTGCCCACCACGCCAGTGGCAGCACGAAGCTGATGATCGCGATCGGCAGGCTGACAATGGCGTACAGCAGATCCAACCAGCTCTGCCCCTGCCCGATCGGTGCGGTGATCCGACGGAACCAACCCGCTCCCTCCGGCGCGCGGGCGTACTGGGGCCGCGGTGCCACCGTGCCCGTCAACTGCACCAGGCGTATGCGCTCGATGTCGGCGAAACCGCGCGCGAGCAGCAACGTCAACGCGAGCAGCGGGATCCCGACGAAGATCACCACGGTGCCGATACTCGCCGCGAAAAGCGGCACAAGCAGGCTGAAACCAACCAATGAGAGGGGCAAACCCAAGAACGTGTAGGCGAAGTCGAGGCCCAAGCGCCGGATTAACATCACGCGAACAACGCTAGGACCGCACCCCACGCCACCCCATCACACCAGAGTATGGGACCGGCCTACCCCCGTGGAGTGACGTAATAGCCACGGCCGGTTGATGTTCCACCTGTGGAGGCTGGATCGGTTGACCTGTAGTGGGGTTGAGGTTGCAGGGTGGGCGAATGCGATTGAATCAGGTGACGGTTGGGGCCACGGATCTCGGGCGGGCTGAGCAGTTCTATGGGCTGCTGGGGCTGCGGCTGATCGTCAAGACGAACCATTACCTGCGGTTCGAGTGTCCCGAGGGTGACAGCACGTTCTCGGTCGAGTTGGTCGAATCCGTGCCCGAGGGTGAGCAGGTGTCGATCTACTTCGAGTCCGATCGGCTCGATAAGGAGTGCGCTCGGTTGCGGGCCGCGGGGATTGTGTTCGACAGTTCCCCCGCTGACATGTCGTGGCTGTGGCGGGAAGCCTGGTTGCGGGATCCCGATGGGCATCGGGTGTGCCTGTTCCATGCCGGTGAGAATCGCCTCGAGCCGCCCTGGCGGATTCGGGGGTGAATTGGGGGTCGGAGTGCTCTACGGGGTGTCAGGGGTGGAGGGGCAGACTGGCGGTATGGCGATGATGAGTGCTTGGCGGGTTGGGGAGCCGGGGGCGATCGATGGGGGGCCGGTGGGGTTGGGGCGGGTGGAGGTGCCGCGGGCGGGGGTGGGGGAGTTGTTGGTTCGGGTGCTGGCGTGTGGGGTGTGTCGGACTGATTTGCATGTCACCGAGGGGGATCTGCCGGTGCATCGGGAGCATGTGGTGCCGGGGCATGAGGTTGTGGGTGAGGTGGTGGAGGCGGCGGGGGAGTATGCGGTGGGGGATCGGGTGGGGATTGCTTGGTTGCGGCATACGTGTGGGGTGTGCAAGTTCTGTCGGCGGGGGGATGAGAACTTATGTCCGGAGTCGCGGTATACGGGGTGGGATGCGAATGGGGGATATGCCGAATTCGCTACCGTGCCTGCGGATTACGCGCTGCGGCTGCCCAATGGGTATGCGGATGCGGAGCTTGCGCCGCTCTTGTGCGCCGGGATCATCGGTTATCGGGCATTGAAGCGGGCGAGTGTGCCCGAACGCGGGCGGCTGGGGATTTACGGGTTCGGTGGCAGTGCGCATCTGGCCGCGCAGGTGGCGTTGGCGCAGGGGGTCGAGGTGCACGTGATGACGCGGGACAAGAAGGCGCAGGATCTCGCGCTCGAGCTCGGGGCGGCCTCGGCGCAGGGAGCCGCGGACAGTCCGCCGGTCCCGTTGGATTCGGCGATTCTTTTTGCGCCGGTGGGTGATCTGGTGCTGCCCGCGATGGAAGCGTTGGATCGGGGTGGGGTGCTCTCCATTGCCGGGATCCACCTCAGTGATATTCCGGTATTGAACTATCAGCGACATCTGTTCCAGGAGCGGGAGATTCGATCTGTCACCGCGAATACACGCCAGGACGCGCGGGAGTTTCTGGAATTCGCGGGCCGGCATCGGCTGGAGGTGACGGTGCAGCCCTATTCGCTGGCGAAAGCCGATGTGGCGCTGCGGGATTTGAAGCACGGCCGGTTCGCCGGAGCTGCGGTATTGCTGCCTACTTCTGAAGAGTGAATTGCATGACGTCGAGGTGCCCGGCGCGGAAGTAATGGGCGCAACCGGTCAGATATTTCATATAGCGCTGATAGACCTCTTCGGAGGTCAGCCGCACGGCCTCGGTGTGGTGGGCCGCCAAGGCCTCGGCCCACAGGTCCAGGGTCCGCGCGTAGTGGGGTCGCAGCGCCTGGATGCGGGTGGTGTGGAAGCCCGCCGCCTCGGCGTAGGTGGGAACCGTATCGGGTTGGGGCAGTTGCCCGCCGGGGAAGATCTCGCGCTTCATGAAGATGTGGAACAGCGCGTCCTCGCGGGTGACGGGAATGTCGGCCGCCCGCAGCTCGGCGAGCGTGTGCCCGATGATGGTGTGCAACAGCATGCGCCCGTCGGCGGGCAACAGGTGATGGCAGCGCGCGAAGAACTCCGGGTACCGCTGCTTCCGGAAATGCTCGAACGCCCCGATGCTCACGATCCGGTCGGCGGTGCCGTCGAATTCCTCCCAACCCTGCAGCCGCACTTCGGCTTCGGTGATCCCGAGCTCCCGCAGCCGCCCCCGCACATGATCGAACTGATTGCGGCTCAAGGTGAGTCCGACGACCCGCACGCCGTAGGTCAGCACGGCGCGAATCATGGTCGACCCCCACCCGCACCCGATATCGAGCAGGGTCATGCCGGGCTCGAGCCCCAGTTTGCCGAGCGCCAAATCGATCTTGGCCTGTTGTGCCTCTTCCAAACTCATGCCCGCGCGCTCGAAGAACGCGCAACTGTAGGTCATGGAGGGGTCGAGGAACAGCGAGTAGAAGTCGTCCGACAGGTCGTAGTGCGACTGCACCTGCCGGTAGAACGGTGCGAGCTGTGCCATGAGAAGACATACGAACCGAACGCGCACTCGGTTCTATCCCCAGGACACACCGGCAACACGCCGTGTTTTTCACTCCGAGTTTCCGATTCGAGCCCTGCGTAACGGCGGCGGCTGCTTTCCTGATGTGGAGTGCAGCATCGCTTCAGCAAACACACAATTCGGAGGGTTGGGGACCGGCCATGCACCGCACCGGACACGAAGAGGTCCATTCTGGCAGGCCATGGTTGTGGACGATTCTGGCGGGAGCGGTGGTGGTCGGGCTGGCCACGTGGTGGATCCGACCGCAGTCACTCAACTGCAGTACCGCCTCACCGACCACAACCGTCATCACGCTTCCCGCCGCACCGGCTCCGAGTTCGGTTACTCCCCAGCAGATTCAGACCACGGAGTCCCAACCGGCCCCGGAACAGGGCGAGGCCCGGTTCTACGCCTTCAGTCAGGGCGTGGCCTGCTCCCTGCCCGACCTCCCGCTCGACGGCTACTACGTCGGCGTACCCACCGGCCAATACGACGGCTCGGCCCCCTGCGGCTCCTACGTCGATATCGACGGCCCGCTCGGCAGCGTCCGCGCCGAGGTCGTCGACCGCTGCCCCGCCTGCGCCCCGAACCAATACGATTTGAGCCGTTCGGCTTTCGAGGCCATCGCCAATAGCGCCGACGGCGTCGCCAAGGTCCGCATCAGTCGCGTCCGCGACCCCAACCCGGCCCCCGAACTCGTCTACCGCGTGGAACCGAGCTCCTCACCGAGCTGGATTTCGATCTTGTTCTCCGGCACCGGAAATCCGGTCGCGCAAGTCTCCTTGAAGCCCGATTCCGGCCGCGACTACGTACCGCTGCGCCGCGGCAACGACAACTACTGGTCCGCCTCGGGCCTGGGCTCGGGCCCGTTCACCGCCGAGGTCACCGACATCTACGGTCACGCCGCCTTCGTCTCCGGCGTCACCATCGATCCGGGCGCCCTGCGCCACACCGGAGTTCGCCTCTACGAGATCCCCACCGAACCCCCGGCGACCCCGCCCCCGCCCACCGCGCCGGTGGTCGTCACCACGGTCGTCAGCGCCCCGGCGGGCTGCAAGTCGTAACCGGCCGCCCCGGCCCCGATATGGCATCATCAAATGGAACGTGTTCCATTTCGACCGCCGAGGGCGGTGTGATCGCGACCGCCGAGGCGGTGCGCCGGGAGGCCTTCGATGACGAACCCCAGCTTGGACCTGACCACCGCGAACGCCGGACCCCGCCGGGGCCGTCGCCTCTCGCCGCGCATCTCCCGGCTGACCGAGGTGCCGCAGGGCGCGATGGTGGAACTGCCCGGCCGCGGCACCACCTACGTGGTGGATCTGCCGGGCCCGGCCGCGGATTCGCCGACCGTCCTGCTGCTGCACGGCATGGCCACCACTGCCATGCTCAACTGGTTCCCGAGCCTGCGTGAACTCAATGAGCGCTACCGCGTGGTCCTGTTCGACCAGCGCTGGCACGGCCACGGAATCCGTTCCGAGCGTTTCGATCTCGACGATCTGGCCGACGACGTGGTGGCCGTCGCCGACGCGGTGGGCGTCGAACGGCCCATCCTGGCGGGCTATTCCATGGGCGGCGTGGTCGCCCAGCTGACCGCGCACCGCCACCCGGACCGCGTGGGCGGGCTGGTGCTGGCCGCCACCACCTACCGATTCCAGGAGAAGTGGCGCGAGCGCGCCTTCCACCGCGGCTGGGCCGTCACCGCGGCCATGTTCTCCGAATGGTCCTTCCGCCGCGCCGAATTGCGCCGCGACAAATTGCCCTCGCTGCCGGAGTCGTCGTGGCCGGTGGGTCGCATGGACCGTTGGGCCATGGCGGAATTGCGGGCGACCAGCGGGTGGGCTCTCGCACAGGCGCTCGCGGTGCTGGGCCGCTTCGATTCGTCGGACTGGTTGCCGACTCTGAAAGTGCCGACGGCGGTGGTGATCACCACGCGGGACCGGGCGTTGCCCGTCTTCCGTCAGCTGGAGATGGCGAAGGCTATTCCGGGAGCGGAGATCTTCCTCGCCAGGGCCGGTCACGCGGCCTGCGCACTCGAGGCGGACGTCTTTGTCCCGGTGTTCCTCGAGGCCGTGCAATCGGTGGTGGATCGGGCCTAGCTCAGGCCTTTTCGCGGGCGGCCTTGAGCAGCTCGGTGATCACCTCGGGGACGGCGTCGGCGAGCTTGTCCAGATCCGGCACCAGGTCCTTGCAGGCGATGAACCCGAAATCCATGTGCCCGTTATTGGAGATCACAGTGACGGTGAGACCCGCGCCGTGGAACACCGGCCCGAACGGATACATCGAGGCCACCCGCACACCCAGGAAATACATGGGGAAATTGGGCCCGGGCACGTTGGACACCACCAGGTTGTGCACCACCGGGTGATGCTCGGCCAACTTGAACGACGAATACGCCCGCGCGGCCAGCTGGAAGGTGTTGGGCGGCGCGTACTTCGCCCAATCCTGGAGGAAATCGGCCCCGATGAGGTTGTGCTCCTCCTTGGCCCCGCGATTGTCCTCGGCGATGGCGAGCAGGCGCGCCACCGGATTCTCGATATCGGTGTAGAGCCGCGCGAAGATGGTCGACACCTTGTTGGTGCCCTCCTCGTGGCGCGAGGTCTCGTGGGTGGACACCGGAACCGAGGCCAGCAGCGAGGTTTCGGGCAGTTCCTCGTGCAGTTCGAGATAACTGCGCAGCGCCCCGCCGACCACGGCCAGCACCACGTCGTTGACCTTCACCCCGAAGGCCGACTTTATCTCCTTGATATCCGACAGCTCGGTCTGCACGAAGGCGATGGTGCGATGCGGGGTGATTGCTCGATTGAACGGCGTGCGCGGCGCGGTGAACGGCAAGGGCATGCCGCGGGTACCGTTCCCGCTGCGCCGCCGCTGCACCAGATCGCCCAGAATGCCGACGGTCTTGGGCACCATGCCGACCATGCCGAGCTTGCCCGGGAACCTCAGCAGCGCCTCGACGCCCAGCTGAAGATCATTGGGTTCGCTGTCGTGCGAGGGGGTTTCGGCGGGCGGGGTGTAGCTCACGCCCGGCTCCACATCGCACAGGTGCATCATCATATTGGTGCCGGTGATGCCGTCCACGATGGCGTGGTGGTACTTCGACACCACCGCCACCTTGCCGTGCGGCAGCCCCTCGATGACCCACATCTCCCACAGCGGCCGAGCGCGATCCAGCGGCTGACCGGCGATATCGGCTGCCAGTTCCGCCAATCCGCGATCACCGGCCCCGCTGGGCAGTGCCAGCCGCCGGACGTGGTAGTCGAGATCGAAGTTCGAATCCCGCACCCACACCGGATGATCGAGATTGAACGGCACCTGGTGCAGCCGCCGCGTCATGGCCGGAATCAGGTGCAGCCGCCGTCCGAGTTCGGCCTTGAAGGCCTCGTGTTCGAATTCCACCCCGTCGGCGGTGGGATCGAGTATCAGCATTGCGCAGACGTGCAGCAGCTGTGTGTCTGTTTCGAGATAGAGGAAGCTCGCGTCGAGCCCGGTAAGTCGTTCCATACCAACACACTATGAGAACTGGTTGCATTTTGCGTGCCGTTCGCGGTGCCCGACCGAACCGGTCCGTGGCCGTCTCGTAGCCCTAAAGTAGCACGTAGATAACAAGTTTCATGATGAAACGGTTGGGTACCAATCAGGTGACTCTCCAGTAGAATTCGTTGCCGCACCTTCCGCTCGTTCTTACCGTGGGTCACATAGCCCGGTGATCAGTCTCTAGTCAATGACAAGAGTCACCGGGCTTCTCACAACGACGTGAGAGGTGAGGACAATGGGCGACCGGAAGGTACTGCTGCCTGGGAGATGGCGTACGGCTTGGGGTTTCGCGGCTACGGCTTGGGGTTTCGCGGCACTGACCGTGATCGCCGCGACCGTGTTCGTGCCACAGTCGACGGCCCACGCGGATGGATGCGCCGCCGTGGACGTCGTAGTGGCCAGGGGCACAGGCGAACCCGGCTGGCTCGGCAACGAGATCGGCGATCCCCTCTTCGGCATGCTGCTGGACCGGCTGCCCGTATCGGTGAGCGCCTACAGCGTGAACTATCCCGCCGACTACAGCTTCAATGTGGGCGCGGGCAGCGCGGATCTGGTGGGGCACATGGAATCCCAGGCCGCCGCCTGCCCGGGCCAGGAGTTCGTGGTGATCGGCTACTCGCAGGGCGCGGCGGTCGTGCACGCGGCCCTGGGCACCGGCGCGGTCACCTGGTACCCGGGCCGGGTGCAGCTGCCGGACTACCTGAGCGGACGCATCGCCGCGGTCCTGCTCTTCGGCGACCCCGTGCGGGGTCTGGGCTGGAATGTCCCCGGCCAGTTCCTGTCCCGCACCGGAGACTGGTGTGTGGGCGGCGATCCGGTCTGCGGCTCGGGCACCGACGCCAACGCCCACGTGGCCTACGGCAGTGATCTGGTGGCGGCGGCGAACTTCGCCGCCGACCGCATCTGACCCCGGGGAGGGGAAGGGTCCGACCCTCGGGCGGTTTCGACGGACACAAGCGAAACCCCAGGGCGGGTCCGGGTATCCGCGGCCGTGGGGGCGTTAGGTGCTATGGGCACTTAGGGCTCCTGTCCCACCTCGGCCGAGCGGGTACCGAAATGGTTCGGCCCGGCGTGCTGTTCCACGCCGGGCCGAACACTGTTGTGAGGCAGCCGATTACCAGTGCAGGCCGGGGATTCGGTTGGTGATGCGGGCCGCAGGGGCGGGCAGGCCCATGAGGGGCTGGACGATCGGGGCCAGCGCCATCAGCGGGCTGCGGGATTCCGGCTTCTCGGTGTTGTCGGTGGGCTCGTCCGTGACGGCCGGGTGATCGTTCCTGGCCGCCTTCGACTCGCCGAACATGCGGAAGCCCTGGTGCAGGATGGCGCGCTTCACCGACGGCATGACGGTGTCGACGAACTGGGCGAAGGTGCCGATCGGGGTGTCGATGCGGCTGGGGCGGTGTTCGAGGGCGCGCACCACGATGTCGGCGGCCTGGTCGGGGCTGTGCACCGGGATCGACTTGTAGAGGTCGGTCGGGGCGATCATGGCGGTGCGCACCAGCGGCATCCGCACCGAGGTGAACGTGATTCCGGCGTCGGCGTTCTCGACCGCGGCGATCTCGCTGAAGTTGTCCAGCGCCGACTTGCTGGCCACGTACGCCGCGAAGCGCGGCACCTTGGTCTGCACGGCGATCGAGGAGATGTTCACGAAGTGGCCGAAGCGGCGCTCCCGCATGGACGGCAGCAGGGCCAGGATCAGCCGCACCGCGCCGAAGTAGTTGACCGCCATGGTCCGCTCGAAATCGTGCATGCGGTCGGTGGAGTTGAGCACCGAACGGCGGATCGAGCGGCCCGCGTTGTTGACCACGTAGTCGACGTGACCGTAATCGGCCAGCACCTGCTTGACGAGCAGCTCCACCGACTTCTCGTCGGTGATGTCGCAGGTGTACGCCTGTGCCGCACCGCTTTCCGCGCGGACCTGGGCGGCCGCGGCCTCCAGATCCTCCTCGGTGCGCGCCACCATGAGCACGGTCGCGCCGCGCTTGGCGACGGCGTGCGCGGTGGCCAGACCGATGCCGGAGGACGCGCCGGTGATCAAGACGATGCGACCCTCGAGCCGATCGCCCTCGACACGGCGGGCGCGATCGGGATCGAGATTGGCGCGCCAGTACTTCCACAGCGTCTCGGCGTAGTCCTCGAAGGCCGGAACCTCGATGCCGGTGCCGCGCAGCTGCGCCCGGGTGGATTCGGAGACGAAGGTGGACTCGAACGAGGTGTGCGGGGCGACCTCGGCGGGAATGCCGAAGCGCTCCAACAGGAAATCCCGCACCGTGGGCACGCCCGGCAGGCCGCCGAGGGCGTGCAGCGCGGTGTGCGAGCCCGGCAGGGTGCCGATGGCGGTCGGCGCACCGGCCGCCTTGGCCAGGGCGTTGTAGATCTCGATGAACGGCTGCGGTTCCGGGTTGGTCAGGTGGAAGGTGCGCCCGATCAGGCCCGGCTTGTTGATCAGCGCGACCATCGCGTCGACCACGTAGTCGACCGGAATGATATTGGTGGAACCCAGATCCGGGATCGGCATGGGCAGCTCCGACGGCAGCGCCGCCAGCCCCGCGATGGCCGGGAAGAAGTAGTACGGACCGTCGATCTTGTCCATCTCGCCGGTGCGGGAATCGCCGACCACGATGGCCGGGCGGTAGACCCGCCAGCGCAGGCCCGCGGTCTCGCGCACCATCTTCTCGGCCTCGAACTTGGTGCGGTGGTAGGGCGAGTGCAGGCCCTGGCCCAGGTCGAAGTCGTCCTCGAAGAACTTGCCCTTGTGATCACCCGCGACGGCGACCGAGGACACGTGATGCAGCACCGCGCCGAGCTCGAGCGCCAGGTCGATGACCGCGCGGGTGCCGTTCACATTGGCGGCGTAGGTGACGGACTCGTCGGCGGTCATGTCGTAGACCGCGCCGAGGTGGATCACGTGATCGGCGCGCGGCGCTTCGTCCTGAAGCCCGAGCCCGGGTGCGGTCAGATCTCCGACCAGCGGGAAGACGCGGTCTCCGGCCCCCCAGCCGTCGGCCATCTCGCGCAGCTTGGCCACCGACGCCTCACGCGTCAGTGCGTGGACCACGGCCTCCGGGTCGCGCTCCAGCAGTGCGGCGATGACCCGCCGACCCAGGAATCCGGTTCCGCCCGTGACGATGTAAGAAACCATCGTCCCCTCCTTAATAACGAACGTGTTGGTACCCAACGGTGTTCGTCCGACATGCGTCGGTGGATGCGGACGTGAGTTGATTGGCCCCCTAGCAGAATGTCGGGCCGAGGTAGGAACACCTTCGTGCCTAACTAGTGAGTAACTTTACGGATCCTCGGTTGGCGGTTCAACTCGGGCGGTCGATTCCATGATGTGTGAATGGTCACCTCCGGGCTATCCGAGTTGGTATGTGTAACAAGGGGTTTGGTGTAACCCCTGGCCGCACTTGGCAATTCGCTAGCTACTGGTCAAATGTCCTGAGCGTGCGCTCACTTGTTTGATCTCTGTCGGTTTGCTCGCCCGCATTTGTGTCCTTTCTGTCCGAATCGCCCGGCTGAGCGGTAAAAGTGCTGGTGAACGCCTCGCCGCGGCGATCTGACGTTAAGGTGTTCCAGTCTTATCGCCCCGCGGTCGTGAAAGGAGTCGGTCATTCACCAGCTCGATCTGCCCAGCACCGGCGTGCGCACCCGGGCCGAATTCGACACCCTGCCGACGGTCCCGCGCGGCTGGGCCTGGGAATTGCGATCCGGTCGATTGGAGCTCAGCCTCATGCCCGTCACGTTCTGGTATTCCCGGATCGTGTTCCAGGTGCTCGATTTCTGGCGCGACCACGGATACGAAGCCGCCGGTGATCAATATGTGGCCGACAGCGGATTCGCGCGCGGTGAAATCGGTCAGCACAATTTCGTCGCCGACGGCGTGGTCTTCCAACCCGGACACCGCCCCGACAAACACAGCACCACCCACGCCCCCGCCGAACTGTTCGCCGTCATCGAAGCGGTCTGGCAGCCCGCGCAGGTCCGCGACGCCATCGACAAACTCCGCGTCTACTCCATGCTCGGCATCCCACACGTCTGGATCGTCCGCGGCGACCACGACACCGACGACCTCGACGGCTTCGTCAGCATGTACGAACTCGTCGGCGAGGACTACAAGCTCACCGGCAGCACCCTGGTCTCCGAACTCAACCCGAACTGAGGATTTCCACGCGAGACTCCGTGGAACGGAAGGTATCGGCCGTGCTCACGGCCGTACCGGGTCCGCCTCGTTGCGGGTGGTGCGGCCGTGGGTGTCTACCGCTGCGTCGAGGGAGTCGGCGAGGGCGGTGAGTTGTTCGACCGCGGGGCCGTGTTGGCGGAGGAAGTCGGCTCGGGCGCGGCCACGGCGGAAGTTGACGAAGGCTCGGCCGGTTTCCAGTTGGGCGGTGTACCAGAACAGGTAGGGGATGGTGAGGATGAAATTGATTGCGCCCCAGGTCATCCAGACGTTGTTGTGGAACCAGCCGTCGGAGGGCATGACCTTCGGGAAGATGTTGTAGATGGCGATCACCAGCATCAGCACCGGCAGGGTGTAGATGCGGGCCATGATGTAGAGCTCGGGGCGGCGTTTGACCAGCGGGTAGATCTCGGCGACGGCGAGAATGCAGATGCTGGCGGCGAAATGCTCTTCCTTGGGCGGGTAGCCGCCGAAGGTGAAGCACAGATTCCAGGTGGTGTAGAGGAAGTTCCAGGCCATTGTCGTGTAGGCGACCAGCTCGGCATTGCGGCCGGGCAGGACCTCCCAGAAGCGGGGGCAGTACGGGATGGTCAGGCACAATCCCAGGCCGACCGCCGCGTTCCAGTAGTTGCCGAGCTGGGCGTCGCGCAGGGTGGCCTCGGCGATGTTGAGGAACAGGATCGCGTAGGGAAACCACAGGAACCGTGGATGGCGCAGCAGCTCCCAGAACCGGCCCGGCCGCTGCTCGGCCGCCGAGATCCGCATGGCGCCGACCAGGGTCAGCGGAATCAGCACCGACAGGATCTTGGCCCACGAGAACCAGTTGATCAGCCCGATATCGCGACCGGGCCCCCAAATCCACAGGGGGAAGGTCAACAGCGACAGCCCCCACACCCACATCGCCGGGCGCGGATGGGTGCGCATGTAATCCACGATGAGCCACAGAATGCCGCAGAACACGGCCATGGACACGGCCGTGACCCAGGTGAAGGGCGCCGGATTCCCCGACACCGCCTCGGATGCCGCACTGATCATGATGCACACCGCCTTTCGCTGTCACTGAGTGGTTGGGCAGAGTGGGATCGGTATCAAACTCCGAGCGTTCGGGTCGGCCAGTTGCGCCCGGCATGCAGATCCGCGTGATCGATCCCTTCGTCGACCGGCGCGGCGGGCAGCGGGCGCATGCGCTCGGCACGCTCCTTGATGCCCAGCAGCATCTTGCGTTCCATGATCAGGCTGCCGGGTTCCATCACGAACATGTAGAACAACCGTTGCAGGACACCGTGATTCGGCAGCTCGATCCGATTGCGGCTGAGCAGCCGGGTGTCGCCGTCGGCCTCGTAGAGTTCGAACGCCCACACCCAGTGGTGATCGGTGGAGGCGAGCGCGAAGGCGTACGGCCGACTCAGAATGGCCACGCGCATGCGGGGACCCGTCTTACCCATCGGCAGGATGTCGTCGATGGCGAGATTCTGGAACTCCGGCAGGATCTCCGAGGCGCTGTGCATATCCAGCCCGAGCAGATTCTCGATCCAGTCGTAGGTGTACGCCCCACCCCGCCCCGGCCCCATCTGCACCAGCCACGGCCAAACCTGCTCCGGCGTAGCGGAAATGGTGATCGCCCGTGTTGTGACCAGGTCGGGCTGGGCCAACAGCCCGTCCCCGGGCATCCCCTTGCCCGCCTCCTCGGCGGTCGCACCCCAGGTGAGACACCTATTGCGCGCGAAGAGCCGGTACCCGACGGCCAGCCCGCCCACCGCCGAGGCCAGCCCCACCAGAATCGCCCTCGAAGTCCTCATGATCATTCCCTCTCGCTCGGAGTCGACTCCGATCCTGTGCCGCGAGACGGCATTGCCGAAGGGCCCGAGGGCCTCACTTGCGTCCTCCCTGCCGATGACCTTCGCCCATCGATAACGGGTCGCCCCCGATTCTGAAGCCAAACCATTCAGTTCCATTCGCACAGCCCGGGCGCGTCGGCATCATTCCGATGTCGCCGCGCCCGGACGGCGGTCAGGCGGGTTCGGCCGCGGCGAAATCGGTGGGCTGCCACCAGTCGAGGGAGGTTTCCGGGTCCGGAAGGCCCGCCGAGGCGAGCAGATCGCCGCGGCGGAGGCCGGGCAGGACCTGGTAGTCGATCGAACCGGGGACGCTGACCAGGGCGAGCACCCGCCACAGGGCACGGGCGTAGGCCTCGGCGGAGGCGGGGTCGTTCCATTCGTAGAGGCCGCGGTAGCGGCCCCGCTCGTCGTCGGTGAGCCAGAGCTTGGAGATCAGGCCCGGGAACCCGGCGAAGAGCAGGGTGTTGAGCAGGCTCTCGCGACGGAACAGGGCATGGCCGCGACCGCGGACGGCGCGCAGGGTGAAGGTGACCACCAGGACGCAGGGGTCGGTGGGGGCCGGGCGGTCGATGACGGTCTCGCGGAACACCCGCGCCGCGGTGCCGTCCGCGAACCCCACACGCAGGCCGAGGTTTTCGCGCGGCAGGTGTACTTGTCGGCGCAGCAGTAGGACGACGGTCCGGATGAGGCAGCGGGCGACGGCGGCGGCCGCCTGTCCGATCGGGAGGGGTGTGTGCGTGGTGTCGCTCATGGCGGTGTTCTCTCGGAATCAGGGTGCGGTGGTGATGGCCAGCCCGATCAGGGACGCGACCTTGAGCAGTTCGAGGGCGACGTACCAGCGGTGGGCGGTGGAGCGGGGGAGTTGCTCGCCCGCCAGGACTCGATCGGAGCGGCGGGTCAGGGGCGGGCGGACGGCGAGTAGCTGGGTGGCCAGGACGAAGATGGCCCAGCCGAGCCAGCCCCAGGCGGCGTCGGAGGGGCGGACGATCGCGGCGGCGGCGACCAGGAGCGCCGCGAGCACGAATTCGACGGTGTTCAAGGCGCGGAACACGATTCGGCCGATCGCCAAGCCGAGCGGCAGGGTCATGCCCGGGGCCCGGAACTTCAGCGGCGCCTCCAGGAACGAGATGGCGAGCACCATGCCGAGCCACAGCATGGGCAGAAACCACAGCAGGTGCTGGGCAAGGGATTTCATGCCTTCGACGCTAACCAGCCAGCGGTGACCGGCCAGGGTCCAAGGTCCTCTCCGCGGCCCTGGTGCACCTCCGACCCGCGAATCGGGGCCCGACGGCCCGCGGCGGGCATGACCTAGGTCTCTGGGACCGGCATCCCCGGGGCGCGATGCTCGACACAACATCTCGACCAGGAGGAACCATGTCGGATACCACCGCCCCCGAGCCGGATACCAGCCCGCGCCCCATCGTGGTCGGGGTCGATGGCTCCCAGATCTCCTATCAGGCGGTCGCCTGGGCGGCGGTCGAAGCCGAACTGCGGCAGTGGCCCTTGCACCTGGTGGTCGCGTACGGCGTGCAGTCCGGGCGTGAGCCGTTCACCGCGTTGGGCGTCGCCGAAAAGGGCGCGGTGCGGTCGGAGGGACTGCGGGTGCTGGCCGAGGCCGCGCGGATCGCCCATCATGCCGCGCCCGGGAACACCTTCTCCCTCACCAGCGAGGCGGTCGACGAGTTGGCGCTACCCGCGCTGATGCGGCGGTCGGCGCGGGCTCGGATGATGGTGGTAGGCAATCGGGGTCGCGGCGCGATTCGACGGGCCGTGCTCGGGTCGGTGAGTACCGGTCTGGCGCGGCACGCGCACTGCCCGGTCACCGTCGTGCACGGGGACCTGGATATCGAGCGACTCGGGGTGGACCGGCCGGTGATCGTCGGGGTCGACGGCACCGAGAACAGCCTGCCCGCCGTGCGGATGGCCTTCGAGGAGGCCTCGCTGCGCAAGGCCCCGCTCATCGCGGTGCATTCCTGGTGCGACACCAGCGGTTTCGACCTCGAAGTGGTCGGCTGGGAGACCATTCGCCAGAGTGAGGATGTGCTGCTGGCCGAGGGCCTGGCCGGGTTCGGCGAGGAGTTCCCCGACGTGAGCGTCGAACGCCACGTCACCTACGAGACCCCGGTACGCGCACTGCTCGACTACTCCGACCGCGCGCAGCTGCTCGTGGTCGGCACCCACGGCCGCGGCGGGTTCGCGGGCGTCGTGCTCGGTTCGGTCAGCACCGCACTGCTGCACGTGGCCAACTGCCCCGTGCTGGTGGTGCGCTCACAGGAGGAGTCCCGATGACCACCGCTGCTCGATTCGAGCCCGCCGATCCCCGCTACGCACCCGGCGAACTGACCACCCGCGAATCGATCGCCGACGAGAACGAGGACGGTTCCGCCATGCATCCCGACCACCAGACCATCAGGGCCGCACTGGCTTTGGCGGTGCGCGCGCCGTCGGTGCACAACACCCAGCCGTGGGCGTGGCGGCTGGGCGACACCACGGTCCAGCTGTACGCCGACGAGAGCCGCAGGCTGTCGCACGCCGACCCGGACAGCCGCGAGCTGCTGCTGAGTTGCGGTGCGGCACTGCATCATTTGACGGTCGCCATGCGGGCATTCGGCTGGGAGTCACAGGTGCACCGATTCCCGAATCCGGAGGACCGTCGCCACCTCGCCGCGATCGAGTTCCACCATGCGGCGCCCGACGAGGAGTCGGTTCGCCTGGCGCGGGCCATTTCCCGGCGACACAGCGACCGTCGCCGGTTCACCTCGTGGGAGATCCCGGACGGTCAGATCGCCGCCATCGCCGCCGCCGGAACCGTTCCCGGGGTGCGCGTGCACAGCGTCGACTCGACGGGCGAACGCGCCCGGCTGCTGAGGGTTTTCGAGAAGGCGGCCACCGAGCACGCCCAGGACCCGGGCTACGCCGCCGAATTGGCGGCCTGGAGCGGGCATCACGCCGCGCCCGCGGGCGTACCCGCCCGCAATGCCGTGGTCGGGACGGATCCGACCGTGCGACCCTTCGGTGATCCGCAACTGTCCGAGGCCGTGATCACCGACACCGAGAACGCGCGAATGCTGCTGGTGTGCACCGGTTCCAACGACTGGCGGGCCTGGCTGCGGGCCGGTGAGGCGACCAGCGCCATCCTGCTGTCCGCGACCGCTCGCGGCCTGGCCACCTGCCCGCTGACCGAACCCCTGGAACTGCCCGCCCTGCGTGAGCGGGTCCGCACCGAGTTGCTCGGCGGCTTCGGCTACCCGCAGCTGATCGTGCGCCTGGGCTGGGCGTCCACCAGCGCCGAACCCGTCCCGGCCACACCGCGTCTGCCGTTGAGCGAGGTGCTGCGGCCCCTCGAACCTACCGACCCACCGAGGTGATCGGACATGAGATCGAACCCCACTGTCCCGCTGCGCATATGGCGCCTGCGGCCGTGGAGCCTGAATCCGTTGATGCGTCCGTCGGATCGCTGGGAATCGGTGATCCGGTCCCTGATCGTGGTCGTACTCGTGTTGATGGTGCCGGTCGCGGGCGCGATCGGCACCACCACGTACACCCGGACGGCCGAACAGATCAAGGTCGACAACGCCGCGAAGGTGCGGGTGTCGGCGACCGCGCTCGCGGACGCCACCCGCGCCCCGTCGTCGAGCCCGTATCACGACGGCGGATATCAGGCGTCCGTGCGCTGGGTGCGCGCCGGTGCCGAGGCGACGGGAACGGTTGCGGTGGAACCGGATACGAAGTCCGGGGCCACGGTGCCGGTGTGGCTGGGCCCCGACGGCAAGCCGGCCGGCGCACCCGACAGCCCCGACGCCGCGGTCTTCAACGGCATCGGCATCGGGCTCATGGTGCTGCTGCTCAGCGGCACCGTCGCGGTCCTGCTGCTGTGGGGGATGGAACTCGTCTTGGGCGGGGTACGCAATCTGCGCTGGGAATCCGAATGGCGGCGCATCGCACGTCCCATCGGAACCTGAGTGCCACAAGGAATCACAAGGAGTGAGTCATGACCGACGAAACCATTGCCCAGCGCCCCCTGAACCCGCCGATCGTCGTGGCGGTCGACGGCTCGGCCATCTCCTATCAGGCCGCCGCCTGGGCGGCCGCGGACGCCACCCTGCACGGCTGCCCCCTGCGGATCATCACCTCGGTCGCCGTTCATGTCGGCTTCGGGCCGGTTCCGCTGCTGTCCGAGGCCGACATCGCCTATCTCGAGCGCGACGGCGAACGCATCGTGGAGGAGGCGAGCCGCATTGCCCGCATCGCGGCTTCCGGTGCGGCACTGGAGATTTCCACCGAGGTCACGATGGAACCGGCGATCCCGTACCTGATCGAGCTCTCTCGGCGGGCGCGGTCGGTCGTGGTGGGCAGTCGGGGGCTGGGCGCGCTGGGGCGCGGCCTGCTCGGTTCGGTGAGCACCGCGATCGCCCATCACGCGCACTGCCCCGTCGCCGTCGTCCACGGCACCTCCGCCACCGATCCGATCTCCGCCGAGAAGCCGGTCCTGGTCGGCGTGGACGGCACCCCCAATAGTGAGCCGGCCGTCGACATCGCCTTCCAGGAAGCCTCTTTGCGCAAGGTCGGCCTGACCGCCGTCCACGCCTGGACCGACACCAGCAGCTTCTACCTGCCCGCCCCGGGCTGGGACACCGTCCGTGAACAGGAACAGGAACTGTTCGCCGAACGCCTGGCCGGTCACGCCGAACGCTACCCCGACGTCGCCGTGAATCGAATCCTGGTGATGGACAGGCCCGTCCGCGCCCTGCTCGACGAATCCGACAATGCCCAACTCCTCGTCCTGGGCAGCCACGGTCGCGGCGGCTTCACCGGCATGCTGCTGGGCTCCACCAGCAACGCCCTGCTGCACAGCGCCGACTGCCCGACCCTGATCGTCCGCACCGAGTGAGCGCCGGGCTCGGACCATCCGGGCCCCGCATTTCGCTCCTGGACGTAGTGCGGTGCGCGGCGGACCATCGATGGTGAAGGACTGATCGACCCACCCGACGGAGGACGTGGTGGCCATGACATGTCAGTGGACATGACCGCACCGGATCCGGCCGCCGATGTGACCGCCACGCCCCGCGACGTCGGCGACCGCACGGACCGGCCCTGGACGATAACGGGAAACGCGGTGCGGCACAGCGTATCCGACGCGGCGGTGTACACCGTGGGTTCCGGTGGCGTCGCGAGCCGCGGTGTCGTGGAGGAATCCGCGTCCGCTCAGGAGCCGCAGGTGCTCGTCGCGGGTGTGTACACCGGCAGCGGTCCGGAGGAGGAGCTGATGGCGGGTCCCGCGTGGGCCCGGCTCGAGCTCGCCCCGGTGCCGCGCGCGGAGCAGTTCCTGGATCTGCGGTCGGGCGTGCTGTATCGCGCGGACGCGGCGGGAGAGTTCCGCAGCCTGCGTTTCGCCTGCGCGGCGCGGCCGGGCGTCATGGTGATGCGGGTGGAGGCACCGGGCGGTCGGCTCGCGGCGGAGCAACCGCTGCTGGTGCCGCCGGAGACGGGCGACACGACCGATATCGCGGGACCGACACGTCTGCCCGGCATCGAAACGCACGGTGTGCGAATCGAATCCGAGTCCGGGTCCGCTATCGCGGCGGCCGCCGCCCAGTCACGGATTCACGCCGACGGCATCGAGCGACTCGACCGGATCGCGGTGTTCGCGGCCGATGATGCGCGCCGCAACGGTGTGGCGCGGGTCCTGGACGAACTGCCGCGGGCCTGGGAGCGCGGGGTCGATCGGTTGTTGGTGGAGCAGCGCGCGGTGTGGGCCCGACGCTGGTCCACGGTCGGAGTCGACCTGCCCGACGATCCCGAGGCCGAACAGGCGGTGCGGTTCGCGCTGTTCCAGCTGTGGTCGAATGCCGGGGCGCACGGGGAGTCGGCGGTCGGTGCGCGTGGCATTTCCGGATCCGGGTATCGCGGCCACGTGTTCTGGGACGCGGACGCTTTCGTGCTGCCCGCCATGGTGAGCATCGATCCGGAGGCGGCCGAGGCGATGGTGGCCTACCGGCTGCGACGGCTGGATGCCGCGCGCGAGCGGGCGCGCGCCGAGGGCCGTCGCGGTGCGCGCTTCCCATGGGAGTCGGCCACCGATGGCACCGATGTCACCCCGCGCGCCGGATTCCTCGGCGGCGCACCGGTTCCCATCCTGACCGGGACGCTCGAAGAGCACATCACTGCCGACGTCGCCTGGGGCGCGGACCATTTCGCCGAATGGACCGGGCGCGCCGACTACCTGTCGACGACGGCGCGCGAGCTGCTGGTCGAGACCGCGAGGTACTGGGCGTCACGGCTGCGATTGGACGCGCACGGCCGGGCGCACCTGGACCGGGTCATCGGACCCGACGAATACCACGAAACGGTGGACGACAACGCCTTCACCAATGTGATGGCCCGCTGGAACCTGCGCCGCGCCGCCCGCCTGCACCCCGAAAATGCCGCCGAGGCAGCCGAATTCGCGGCCTGGCGGGAGCTGGCCGATCGCATCGTCGACCAGCTCGGCCCGGACGGTCGCTATGAACAGTTCACCGGCTACTTCGGTCTGGAACCGCTGCTGGCCGCGCAGGTCGCCCACGCCCCCGTGGCCGCCGACGTGCTGCTGGGCCAGCGCCGGGTCGCGGGCTCGCAGTTGATCAAACAGCCGGATGTGCTGATGCTGCATCATCTCCTGCCCGAGGACGTCGCGCCGGGCACGCTGCTGCCCAATCTCGACTTCTACGGCCCCCGCACCACGCACGGCTCCTCGCTGTCGCCCGCGGTGATGGCCGCCCTGCTGGCCCGGGCGGGCCGACCGGACGAGGCCCTCGAAGCCCTGTACCCGGCACTGCGGCTGGACCTCGACGATCGCTCCGGCTCGACCGCCTCGGGACTGCACCTGGCCACCCTGGGCGGGGTGTGGCAGGCGATGCTCGGCGGGTTCGCGGGCGCACGGGTTCGCGCGGGTGTGCTGAGCCTGCGGCCGGTGCTGCCACGCCGATGGTCGCGGCTGGGCTTGGCATTTCGCTGCCTCGGCCGCTGTGTGCGCCTGGAGGTCACACCCGAGGGCGTGGGCGTGCACACGGACGGACCGCTCCGGGTCGCGGTGGGGGATCGGCCCGCACGACTGGTCGCCAGTTCGCTCTGGTGGCCCGCGATCGAGGAAAACGCCTCATGAACACCATCGTGGTCCGGATGTCCGAGACGGCCTTCGCCGTCGCCGCCGCACTGGCGAAAGTGACCGACGCGGAGGTGGTTTCCGTTCCGGC
The DNA here is from genome assembly GCF_035818515.1 of Nocardia sp. CDC153. Classification (NCBI taxonomy): domain Bacteria; kingdom Bacillati; phylum Actinomycetota; class Actinomycetes; order Mycobacteriales; family Nocardiaceae; genus Nocardia; species Nocardia sp. CDC153. Next base: position 559,446 of record NZ_JAYKYU010000006.1, read on the forward strand.
GGACATCTCCGCCGAGGAATTCGCCCGTGCCCTCGCCGATCCCGACGTGCTGCTCGGCGTCATGACCCGCGCGCACGGCCCGTGGATGATCGCCCAGCGCTCGGCGGTGCCGCTCGTGGTGGTGCCGCCCGAAACCTCCGGTGACTATGCCCTGGAGCGCGTGCTGGTCCCCTTGGACGGCACCGAGGAAGCCGCACAGGCGATTTCGGAGACGGTCCGCCTGTTCTGCAGCGCCGGTATCGAAATCACCGTCCTGCACGTCTTCGACCAGAACACAGCCCCCGCCCACTGGGACCAGGCCGCCCACGCCCGCCCCGCCTGGGAACGCGAATTCCACGCCCGCATCTGCGCGCCGTACCTCCCCGCCTCCTGCCGCACCGTGACCCTGCGCAGCGGTGCCCCAGGCGACCACATCCTCGACCTCTCCACCGACCACTCCGACCTGATCGTTCTCGGCTGGTCCCAACACCTCTCGCAGGGCCGCGCCCGCACTGTCCGCCACACCTTGTCCGCCGCCACCGTCCCGGTCCTGCTCCTCCCGGCCCAGGCCGGGGTGAACGCCGGCCAGTGATGAGTACCGAAAATACCTCGCCCCGAGGGCATTTCATGATCCTGCTCATCCGAAGCAGGGGCGACCATGAGGCGTATTGATCATGTCGACAATCAGGTGGATGCACTCCTTGTCGTGGAGTCGAGGGTGGTGAGAGTCGGCAGCAGATAGCGGATGCGGGTGTCGATTTCGGCGGCGGTGGCCCGGAAGAGCGGGTAGGTGTCCTCGTCGCTGCCATTCGAGGCCGCTGGGTCCGGGATGCTCCAGTGGATCCACCGGGAATCGTCACCGAAGTCGGGGCAGACCTCACGGGCCTTGTCGCACAACGTGATCACTGCGTCGAAGCGAAGGTCGGCGAGGCTGTCCAGGAGACGGGGGCGTTGGGCGGAGCGGTCGATGCCGTACTCCTCCCGCAGCACCCGCACCGTGTTGGCATGCAGGGACGGTTTCGGGCGGGTCCCGGCGCTGAACACCTCCACGCTACCGGCGGCACGGTGCCGCAGCAGAGCCTCCGCGATCGCGGAGCGGGCACTGTTGCCGGTGCAGACGAACAGCACCACTGGCGGCTCCGACGGTGTCGATTCCGTTCGCGGGGAATCCATTCGGAGTGCCGGGTGCAGCGATGCGCCTGCGCTGGTCAGCATTTCGGCGGCGCGCTCGAGATTCAGGTGATAGTAGCTGTCGCGGCCGTCGTGGCTGCTGCGGGAGGCGGTGACGAGGCCGCTGTCCCGCAGGAGACGCAGATGATAGGAGACCAGGTTCTGCGGCTCGCCCACGCGGGCGACCAGTTCGCGTACGCGTTGGTCACCCTCGGACAGTTCCGCCAGCAGCCGCCACCGCAGGGGATGCGCGGCTAGATGAACAAAAGGTGGAACCTCTTGACGGGCCAAAGCCATGGTTCGAGGATAGCATCAGATGCATCAACTGGATTTGATGTTTTTTTCGACCCTATTCCGCGACAGGAGCATGGTGGCCAGGGAACCGCTGACGGACGCACCGGGCGAGCTGCGTCGAAGCCTGGGGCTCGCCGATGCCGTCACGATCGGACTCGGCTCGATGATCGGGGCCGGAGTCTTCGCGGCGCTGGCTCCGGCGGCCCGGGCCGCCGGATCGGGGTTGCTGCTCGGGCTGGCGGTGGCCGCGGTTGTCGCGTACTGCAACGCGACCTCCTCGGCGCGGCTGGCCGCCCGATACCCGGCCTCGGGCGGCACGTATGTGTATGGACGCGAACGGCTCGGCGAATTCTGGGGCTATCTGGCCGGATGGTGTTTCGTAGTGGGCAAGACCGCGTCCTGCGCGGCCATGGCATTGACCGTGGGCACGTACGCCTGGCCGCAGCACGCGCACGCCGTCGCCGCCGCGGCGGTGGTCGCGTTGACGGCGGTCAACTATCGCGGCGTCCAGAAGTCGGCGCTGGCGACCCGGGTGATCGTGTCGATCGTGCTGGCGGTACTGGCTGCGGTGGTGGTCGCGGCATTGACCTCCGACACCGCCGAAATCGCACGGCTGCAGTTCGATTCCGGACTTACCGCGACCGGAGTACTGCAAGCGGCAGGCCTGTTGTTCTTCGCTTTCGCCGGATACGCGCGCATCGCGACGCTCGGTGAGGAGGTCCGCGACCCGGCCCGCACGATTCCGCGGGCGATTCCCTTGGCGCTGGGCATCACCCTGGGCGTGTACGCGCTCGTGGTGGTCGCGGCGCTGAGTGTGCTTGGCCCACAAGGATTGTCGCAGGCGGCCGCACCACTGTCGGACGTGGTGCACGCGGCCGGTGTCGGATGGCTGGAGCCGGTGGTCCGAGCCGGGGCCGTCGTCGCCGCGCTCGGCTCACTGCTGGCCTTGATCCTCGGCGTCTCGCGCACCACGCTGGCCATGGCCCGCGACCGACACCTGCCTCACGCCCTGGCGGCCATCCATCCGCGCTTCGCGGTGCCGCACCGCGCCGAGCTCGCCGTCGGTCTCATCGTCGCGGTAGCCGCCGCGACCACCGACCTGCGTGCCGCAATCGGCTTCTCCTCCTTCGGAGTCCTGCTCTACTACGCCATCGCCAATGCCGCCGCCTGGACACTGACCCCATCCGAGGGACGACCGATCCGCCTCATCCCGATCCTCGGCCTACTCGGCTGCCTCACCCTCGCCTCCACCTTGCCGATCCCATCGATGCTGTCCGGCGCAGCGGTCGTCGCCGTCGGCGCAGCGATCTACGCCGCCCGCCGCCAACTCACCACCAGCACAGCACAACGCTGACAAGAACCGAGCTCTCGGCGTGGTCTAAGCTCCGCCCGCTTGAGCGGGTGGTACGTCCCGGATCGGCGGCATGGACCTCCGCGCGTAGGTCTGCTCAGGGCTGACGGTGATCACGTCGAGCTGCTGCACCAGTGTCCCGGGTATCTCTCCGCGTTCGAAATGGGCCGGGCTGGGGACGATCACGGCCTCGGCGTCCAGTCGGGTCGCTCTAGCTTTCAAGCGCGCCAACGGGGGCCGCTCGGTGGCGGGGTCGTAGACGATCATTCCGGAGAAGTCGTAGCCGAGCCTGGTAGCGAGCTTGCGGATCTGCGATTCATCCCAAAGTTGGCCTATCCCAGATACATCCGTTCGGACATAGCCGAGTGCCGTTGGCTTGTACCGCATTACCACCCCTCTGTCTTCGTGGCCGTGGAGTGCGAAGAAGTCGTAGAACTGGAGGTAGAACCCCTCGTCGTCCTCGGGCTCATCGCTGGTGCCCTGGAGTTCGAACATGCCACCGGGGAACTGGTAGAGCCGTGTGCGCCGGTTCATTTCGATTCCTGTCCGCCGTTGGTGCGGCGACTCAGAACCGGGAGCGTTCGACCGCCCCTGAGCGCCTTGATCAGACCGTAGGAAATCGAGGTAGGGGAGAGCCAGGAACTTGCTTGAGCTTGCGAGTTGAGCCTTGTTCTGGCCCGAAGCTGTCGCAAGTGGAGGACCATGGTGGTCGTGGACAGGTAGCCCACGCACAATTGCCAACAAGACTAGGACTGATCATGTTGGAATCGCTACGTTTCCTTGGTCGCAACGGGTCACCTTCCGGTGGATGCCCTGCCATGTACGAGGCCGGTCCCGATGCGTTCCTGATCGTCGGCTGGCTGACCGACTCCGCGGGTACCGTCGAAATTCCACATGGGCTACTCGGTTTTGCCGAGCACGACACGTATATCGGTGTGCCGCTGGCTGATACGGGGCGGGGAACGTTCACCTTGAGCGGGCAGCCTGTCACCGATGACGGGACCATCGCCGAGCTGAAGCTCGAGGAGAACGAGACCGCGATCGTGGTGCCCCGTTGCAGGAGGACGTATTTCGGTGCGGCTGCTTGATATCGATGGCGTGAATGGATTGATTCGCGGTTGCAAGACCGAGGCGTTCCACCTCGAAGTGCTCGACGACTACGAGTCGCCCGGTGGAGACCAGCCGTATCGCAACTGGCTGGCCGGTGGCCCCGAGGACGATTTCGCCTGGTTTCAGGGCTGGCTGAATCTGATACGAGACGTGACCGCCGATGGCGCAACGGTGCGTCGGGCGCGGGTCGTCACGGTGCCGCTGACGGACTATCAGCGATGGATGTTGGAGATCACTCAGAACAACGTGGATGCCGGAGAGGAAGTGCGGTACCTACCGAGGCACCTAGCCGACCCTGAACGGGTCACCACGGATGACTGGTGGCTGATCGACGATACGACCGTGTCCTACACGGTCTTCGACCCGGCCGGAAACTGGGTCGGGGGTGCGGTTACCACCGATCCTCGGATCGTGGCCTATTGCCGGGAGGTGCGAGATTACGTGTGGGAGTTGGCAACTCCGTACGGTGAGTTCCAGAAGCCTGGTACGGAGTGACCCGTAGCGGCGCTGCACACGAGCAACGGGAAGCTCTCGGGATACGTCTCCGGGAGCTTCGCCGTGACGCCGGGATGACCGGCCGTAAGCTTGCCGAGCTGGCGGGCTGGCACGAATCGAAGACCAGCAAGATCGAGTACGGGAAGCAGACTCCCTCGGAGGCGGATCTTCGGACCTGGTGCAGGCTCACGGGGAGCCTGGATCAGCTCCCGGACCTGATCGCCTCGCTCCGGAACATCCAGGCCGCCTACATGGAGTTCCGCAGAGTCCTGGGCACCGGCACACGCCGTCGTCAACGGATGCTCTCCCACATCGAGGGCGAAACCAAGATCATGCGATGGTTCGAGCCCGCGATCATTCCGGGCCTCCTACAGACGCCCGGCTACATCGAATGGATTCTGGGCAGGGTAATCCGCTTCTACGACATCCCAAATGACCTCGAGGAGGGAGTGACCGCACGGATCGAACGCCAACAGGTGCTATATCGCGGAACTCGCCGCTTCTCATTCGTGATCGCCGAACAAGCGCTCTACACGACAGCCGGCGACGATTCGGTAATGGTCGAGCAGCTCGATCGGCTGCTAACCGCGATGGCGCTGCCCCGCGTGCAGTTGGGCATCCTGCCCCGAACCGCCGTATGGGAGACGATGACGAACAGCTTCGTCCTCTACGACAACAGGCTGGCGATCGTAGAGACCGTGACAGCCGAGTTGACGATCACCCAACCTCGCGAGATCGCCCTGTACGGCAAGCTGTTCGACACCCTGGTCGGCCAAGCCGTCTATGGCGAGCCCGCCCGCGGCCTGATTACCTCGGCGCTGGCGATGCGCCGATAAGCGGTGTTCCAAGTTGTGAAGGACCCACTCGACCACAGGCGCACCCGCATAGATCGGTTGCGTAAACGGGTGGGCGCGATTGATGCCGGCCGGCAAGCTCGCCGACAGGTTAATAATCTTGAACATTCCCGAGCTGGTAGTCATGATCGATCAGATCTGCCGACGATCTCGAATTCAGTTGCGGCACTGGGAGATACTGCGACGAATCAAGCATAGAGATCAACTTGAGGCATCTGCGCAGATCAGAAAACCAAACCGGGAGGGCTGTTCGGGGCAACGAACTGTCGAGTCCGTCCGGGATCAGCCGGCTTTGGTCGCGGATGCTCGCGGCGTCGCGGCGTTGGGTGCCGCGGTGGTCGTCGTCGGGGCGGTTGTCGTCGTCGGAGCGCTGGTCGTGGTCTTCGCGACAGTCGAGGTGGAGACGGGCAGGTCGATGACCTTCGGCAGCTGCCCACCGCCGAGCATCGGAACCGAGGTCGTCGAAACCGGCGGAGCCAGCGGACTTCCGTGCTGCACACCGCAACCCGCGACCGCGGCGGCCGCCACCGCAATCGTCACCGATGTGATCAGATGTCGGGACACATCCCACCTCTCCGCGTACTAGTACCGCCCAGTCACCGAACGCACCGATTCTGACGCGCCACCCCCACCGCCACATCCCGAATCGGCCGAGTGGCACACCAGTGAGGGGTTTGTCCGGTTTCAGGCGGCTGGGTCGGAGAGGCCCTCGGCCTGGAGGATGCGGTGCGCCTTGGCGGCGGCGACCGGGGTGCCGGTGTCGAAGGGGCTGCCGGGCATGGATTCCAGGCCGCGGTAGTGAGCGCACGGTCGGTCAGGACCGCAGCTCGTGCACGCCCCACCACACCAATCCCGCAGCGGTGGTCACGTATTCGAGGAATGCCAGACCGACCAGGGCCGAGCCGTAGTCCGAGGCCCAGGAGGGTAGGAGGGGGAGTGCGGAGGGGATCGCGATCACCATCACCGTTCCGATCAGGGCGGCGAGTGCGCCGACCGATGCGGTGGAGGTTCGAGATGTCATGGGGTACAGCCTGGTCGACCGGTGAGGTGGGGGTGAGAGGCCATATTCCCGATCGTTCCGGGACCTAGGGCCGTACGGGGCCCGAGTCGGTCGTCGGAGTCCGGGGACCGCTACCGGCCCGGGGCGATGAATCCGGATTCGTAGGCGAGGATGACGGCTTGGGTTCGGTCTCGGGCGCGCAGCTTCATGAGCACGTTGCCGACGTGAGTTTTGACGGTTTCGACGCCGAGGAACAGGGATGCGCCGATTTCGGCATTGGTTTGGCCGCGGGCCATGGCGCGCAGGACCTCGGCCTCGCGTTCGGTCAGCTTCACGTGTGCCAGAGCGGAATTCGCGGGCTCGGCGCGGGCGGCGACGAGGGCGCGGATGGCGTCGGGGAAGAGCAGGGAATCGCCTGCCGCGACGGTGCGGACCGCCTGCACGATTTCGGCGGGTCGTGCTCGCTTCAGTAGAAAGCCGGCGGCACCGACTCGCAGTGCGTCGTACACATAGGAGTCGTTCTCGAAGGTTGTGATGACGATGACCTTCGGCGGCTGCGGCAGGGCGGTCAACAGTTCTCTGGTGGCGGCGATGCCGTCCATGTCCGGCATCCGCACATCCATCAAGACGATATCGGGACCCAGGGCGCGCACGCGGTCGGCGACCTCGGTTCCGTCCTGCGCCTCGCCGACGACCTCGAGGTCGGGCTCGGCGTCGAGGATCGCGCGCAGCCCGATGCGGACCAATGGATCGTCGTCGACGACAAGGACGGCGATCATGGCACTGCCTCCGGCCACGGGAGTGTCGCGCGCACCGACCAGCGATCGCTCGAGGCGCCCGCGCGCAGTTCGCCGCCGAGCATGAGGACGCGTTCGCGCATACCGATCAATCCCCGCCCGCTCGCTCCGCGGCCGCGCCCGGCGATCACGCCGTTGGTCACCTCGAGTCGCACGGTGGATGGCGTCGCCCGCACGACGAGGTCGATCGGTCCGCCGTCGCCGTGTCGGACCGCATTGGTCAGAGCCTCCTGGAGCACCCGGAACGCCTCGCGAGAGACCAAGGGCGGCACCGCGTTCAGATCCCCGGTCACTGTGCTGAGCACCTGTGCCCCGGCATAGCCCGCCGTCAGCCGGTCGAGGCCGGCCAGCGTCGAGCCGGACAGTTCCTCATCGACGCCGCGGCGCAGCATGCCCAGCGCCTGGTCGAGTTCGCCGAGAGCGCTGCGGCCGGTCTCCTCGATCAGATGCAGTGCCCGGCGCGCGAATTCCGGATCGTCGTCCAGTACCCGTCCGGCCGCACCCGCCTGCATTGTCATGGCGGTCAGGGCATGGCCGATCGAATCGTGCAGTTCCCGCGCGAGCCGATTGCCCGCGGCCAGTTTGCGCTCCTGCCGCCGCAGCGCGGCAACTTGATCGGCCTGTGTCGGTCCGAGCAGTAGCGGAGCCGCCCTGGCCAGCAGTGCCCCCGCACCCGCGAGCAAATACACCGCGGCACACAGCAACACCGCACCCGCACAGCCCATCAGAATCGCCGCCGGGGTGCTGTGCGCCGCGGGCGCGAACCGCCGGGTCAAGGTCAGGGTCACCGTGTGCGACCGCGCGAACGGCACGAGCAGCATGGTGACCCCCAATGGAATCGCCATGATGACCAGGCTCGACACACAGCCGCCCACCACCAGCGTCAGGAAATAGAAGACCGAGCCGCGCGTCCGCGCCTCCCACGTCTGACGTGACGCCGGGTCCGGATCCGGCAGCTTCACACCCAAAAGCGCTCGTACGGTGACGATTTCGAGTGCGCGCACGCCGGGCAGCAACGTCACGGCCCCGCCCCCGACGACGGCGACGACGGCCAGCGCGAGGATCAGCGCAGTGCCTCCCGCGGTCGCGTCGCGACGCAATCCGATCACGAAAATGACCGCCAGCACTGCGTACGGAATACACACGACTCCGCCGAAGAACACGTACACGCCACGGGCATACGTCGAGGATCGCGCCAGCGGACCCACCGCCCGGCGCAACATCCGCACACCCACGCGCATACGCCGATCATCCCAGAGCGACGGTCACCGCCGATTCCCCCGTGCGAGGGAGGTGAATTCACTCGGTGGCGGGAAGCGCCGCCGAGACCGGTCCGGCGACAGTCGAATCCATGAAAACCAACACCCTCGACAATCCCGGAGCGGTCATGTCGGCCGGACGGCACGCGACCACCGGAGGTGCGCGATGAGAATTCCCACCGATACCCATACCGCCCGGCCATGGCGAATCCATGAGTTCACCCGCGACTTTCGGGTCGAGGACGTGTGGTCGTTCCGCACGCCGGGTGCCGGGCCGGACGACTTCCCGCTGATGCTCGCCGCGCTTCGCGCGTACGCGGGGCCTGCCAAAGACTCTCTCGCGGTGCGGTTTCTGTTCGCGGCCAGGTGGAAGCTCGGCGCCGTGTTCGGATGGGACAAACCCGACAACGGTTTCGACGGGCGAGTTCGTTCTCTGCGCGAAAGCCTGCCGCCCGATATCCCCGCATCCCAGGACAACTACGTCGTCCCCGGCACACCGATGACCGAGTTGTATGTACTCGACAACGAATCTGCCATGGAGCTGGCGAACAAGACCGTCCACACGATCATGCACCTGGGCTGGGTACCGGGTGAGGACGGCGACTACGAGCTGCGGATGGCGGCCCTGGTCAAACCCAATGGAACATTCGGGCGGCTGTACATGGCCGCCATCAAACCGTTCCGCTACCTGATCGTCTACCCGGCGTTGACACGGCAGTGGGAACGGGCTTGGCACGACCGCGACCGACTTGCCGGAGGGCGCGAATCATGACCACGGCCTCAGATTCAGCGCAGCGGGGCCGACCAGCGGAGGCGGGTGCCCGTGTCGTCGGGGTTTCCCAGGATGGCGAATTCGCCGCCGACCTCTTCGGCGCGGCGGGTGAGGTTGGTCAGGCCGCTGGGGGTGATGTCGTCGGGGATGCCGCGGCCGTCGTCGGTGACGACGATGGTGAGGTCGTCGGCGACGTCGATGGCCACGGTGAGGGTTTGGGCTCCCGAGTGGCGGACGGCGTTGCTGACGGCCTCGCGGACGACCGCCTCGGCGTGGTCGGCGAGGATGGGGGCGACGACCGAGAGCGGGCCCGAAATCCGAAGGGAGGTACGGATTTCGGTGTCGGCGGTCTGTTGGGCGATGGCCTGTTCCAGGCGCTGGCGCAGGCGGGTGCTCTGGCCGTTGCCGCCGTGCAGGTCGAAGATCGAGGTGCGGATCTCCTGGACCACGTCCTGCAGATCGTTGACGACATCCGCTAAGCGCTGGCGAATTTCGGGAGTTCGCGCACGGGCGATGGTGCCCTGCAGGCTCAGACCCGCCGCGAACAGGCGCTGAATCACGTGATCGTGCAGATCGCGGGCGATGCGATCGCGGTCGGTGAGCACATCGAGCTCACGCATGCGCTGCTGCGCCTCGGCCAACTGGATGGCGAGTGCGGCCTGATCGGTGAAAGCCGCTGCCAGTTCCAGGATTTCGTCGGAGAACGACAGGGCCGCCAAGGGCCGCACCATGACCAGCACACCGAAGGTCGAACCCTGCGCGTGCAGCGGCAGAAGCAGTGTCGGGCCGGGGCTGTCGAGGGGTTTGCCGAGATCGATGTCGGCGGGATCGTCGAACCGCAATGGGACGCCCTCGGCGAACACCCGCCCGATGGCGGTGCCCTTGGTACGGACCGTAAGGCTGCTCGGCCCGCTCTCGGGACCCGACCACCGGGCGATCCGCAGCTCGATCGTCTCCTCGGGCGGGCTCTCCGGATCGTCGGTGATGGCCAGGAACGCGCGCTCGGCATCGGTCAGCGCCCGCACGTGGTCGACCACGTGGCCCAGCACCTCGTCGGCGTCCGTGCCCGCCAGGAATTCGGTCGAGATATCGCGGGTTGCCTCGATCCACGCCTGCCGCGTGCGCGCCGATTCGTACAGCCGCGCATTGTCGATGGCGATACCGGCCGCGGCGGCCAGCGCCTGCACGATCACCTCGTCGTCCTCGTTGAACGGCAGACCGTTCTTCTTCTCGGTGAGGTACAGGTTGCCGAAGATCTCGGTGCGAATCCGCACGGGCACACCGAGGAAGGAGTGCATGGGCGGGTGATTGCTCGGAAAACCGACCGACGCCGGATGATCGGCGATGTTGTCGAGCCGGATCGGCTCGGGCTGCACGAACAGGACGCCCAGTACACCGCGCCCGGCGGGCAGATCACCGATCAGGGCGGCGGTCTCGTTGTCGATGCCCTCGTGAATGAACTGGGTCAGATGCGCGTCCACACCTCGGACGCCGAGCGCGCCGTAGCGAGCGTCCACCAGGCTGATCGCCGTGCGGACAATGGTGCGCAGCGTTTGGTCCAGGTCGAGCCCGGCGGTCACCGACAACATGGCGTCGACCAGACCGTCCATCCGGTCGCGCGCGTCGATGATCTGATCGACTCGATCCTTGACCTCGGTCAACAATTCCCGCAGCCGGAGCTGTGAAAGCGTGCTCCGAACCGAGTAGGAATTGCCGGGAACCTCGGTCATGTGAAGGGTGTCCTGTACTTCGGAGGGGCGGTACGCACGGATGTGACGTACCGGCTCCTCACAGTGTATTGGGGACGAGGAGTCAACCTCGTATCCTGCACATGGCGGGTTGGATGCACCTTGCCGTTACCGCGCGCCGTTCATGGTGTGGGCGTGTTCCAGCAGAATTCGGCGTTCGGCGGCGGCCACGGCGCGGCGGGTCGCGGCGACGGCGTCGGGGGTCACCGACACCGAGGTGATCCCCATGCGGATCAGGTGTTCGGCGAATTCGGGCCGGGTGGAGGGTGCCTGCCCGCACAGCGAGGACGTGATGCCATTGGCGCGCGCCGTCGCAACGATCTGCTCGATGGCTTCGAGGACGGCGGCATCGGATTCGTCGAAGAGCTCGGCGCATTCCTCTGAATCCCGGTCCACGCCGAGCATCAGCTGCGTCAGGTCATTGCTGCCGATGGAAACCCCGTCGATGCCCAGCCCGATGTATTCGGGCAGCCGGTAGATCACCGATGGCACCTCCGCCATTATCCACCGGTGCAGGCCGCGCTGGCGGCCCAGCGGGCTCGCGTCGACCAGCTCCAGACAGGCCTCCAACTCCCAGCGGGTGCGCACGAAGGGAATCATCAAGTGCAGGTTGGGGGTTCGCTCACGCACCCGGGCCAGCGCCGCCAGCTCGAGCCGGAACATCTCCGGTTCGCGGACGTAGCGGTAGCAGCCGCGGAAGCCAATCATCGGGTTGTGTTCGGCGGGCTCGTAGACGCTTCCGCCTTCCAGCGCACGGAATTCGTTGCTGCGCATATCGGTAGCCCGGTAGATGACCGGTCGTGGCGCGAAGGCGACGGCGATGCGACCCAGCGCCTCCGACATGTGTTCGACGAATCGCTCGCCCTCGCCGCGCGCGATGAGATCGCGGGGGTGGCGGCCGCCCAAGGCCTCGGTGAGCAGGGTTTCGGCCCGCAGCAGCCCGACCCCGTCGACATCCTGACTCGCGACGCGTTCGGCGATCTCGGGCAGCGCGAGATTGACATACACACGCGTGCCGGTGGTTTCGGCCGCCGCCACCGGCGGTGCCGCGGGTCGCGTGGTGACGGCCTGCGGTCGTCCGTCGCGTCCGGCGCGCACCACTCCGGTCGAGCCATCCACGGTGACCTCGGTGCCGGTGGCCAGATCGGTTGTCCCCGTGCGAGTTCCGACCACGCACGGCACTCCTAGCTCACGGGCCACAATGGCGGCGTGGCAGGTCATCCCGCCGCTGTCGGTGACCACGGCGGCGGCCCGGGACAGGGTGGGCAGCCAGTCCGGATTGGTCATCGGCGCGACCAGCACCTCACCGTCGCGCAGCCGCGATCCGTCGGCCGGTGACCGCAGCACCCGCACCGCGCCGAACGCGGTGCCGGGTGCGGCGGCGAGGCCGCGGACAAGCAGGTGACCCGGTTCGGCCACGGCCATGGGGGTGGCCGAACCGGCGTAATCGGGAAGCATGGTGATCGGGCGGGCCTGCACCAGCCATACCGTCTGGTCGTCGTAGGCCCACTCGACATCCTGGGGTCGTCCGTGATGCTGCTGCACCGCCAGCGCCAGCCGCGCGACCTCGACCGCCTCGTCCTCGGTCAGCACCGGTTTGCGGCTCTCGTCGGGATCCAGATCGACCCGGCGGTCACCGTCGTCTCCGGCGACAATGGCGAAACTCTGCTTCCCCTGCCGGGTTTCGAGCAGCGTCGGACCCGAGGCGTCCAGCAGGTAGGTGTCGGGTTCGGTGGCACCGGACACCACGACCTCACCCTGACCCCGGGCGGCGTCGATGACCACGCGGTCGCGGCGGCCGGTGGCAGGATCGGCGGTGAACGCGACGCCCGCACATCGCGCGGCGACCATGCGCTGCACGATGACCGCCATGACGGGACGGTCGTGCATGCCGCGCCGGGCGCGATAGGTGAGCACGCGGGGCGTGAACAGCGAGGCCCAGCAGTCCACGACCGCGGTCATGAGTTCCTCGTCGCCGCGAATATTGGTGCGGGTCACGTTCATTCCAGCGAAGGACGCGGTCGCGCCGTCCTCGCCCACGGCCGACGAACGCACCGCGACCGGCGGCGCATCCCCGAGACCGTGGTAGCCGCCGACGATGGCGTCGCGGATGGCCGCGCCGACGGGCGTGGCGTGCACGAGTTCGCGCATGCGGCGGCACAACTCCTCGAGCTCCTGGCCCGGGGCGGACTCGGCCGCGACGTCGAGCGCCTGGGAGTGCAACCGGTCGAGTTCGTCGCCGTGCGGTCCGGCGCAGACCGCCTCCTCGTAGCAGGACTTGAGTGCCACGAAGCCGGGTGGCACGGGCATCTGCGTCACCACGAGTTCGCCCAGGTTCGCGCCCTTGCCTCCGGCGCGGTCGGCGTCCGCCAGCCGCAGCTCCTTCAGGTCGGCCACATAGTCGCCCATTACCGCTCCGATCGTTCGCGTGCTGAGGTCAGCCGTGCGCGGGTGTTGATTTCAGCGTCGGCGTTGGCGGTCGGTGACGGCAGGGGAGAAGGTCCCGGCCTGGGCGGGCGTTGGGCCCATGCGGGCTGGATGGTGGATACCGCCCGGAATCCTATGACGACCGTCACATCGGTCGATTGCCTTCGCATCTCGTACCGGGAGCCGACCCGGCAACACGCTGAGAGGATCAGCCTTACTTCCGAATTCAGGTAACCGTCATGACCGGACTACGCCCCCTCGACGCGGGCTTTGTCGAACTCGAGGATTCCGATCGCCACATCAGCCTCGGTATCGGTGCCGTCGCAATACTTTCCGGACCGCCGCCCACCCGCGCGGAATTCAGCGCCCTGCTCGCCGAGCGGGTGTCGGGCAATGCCCGGCTGCGAGAACGGATCCACCGGGCCCCACTCGACCTGGCGACGCCGGTCTGGGAAGAGGACCCGGGATTCGATCTGGCACACCACATCCGCTGGGTGGCCCTGCCCGAACCAGCCGACGACGAGGCCCTGTTCGAGCTGATCGCCACGGAGGTGGCCGCACGGCTGGACCGCGACCACCCGCTGTGGCAATGCGTGGTGGTGGAACGGCTGACGCAGGGGCGGTGGGCGCTGCTGTTGAAGGCGCATCACAGTGTCGTGGACGGGATTTCGGGGGTCAATCTGCTGGCGGAGCTGTGCGATCCGGACGGCGCGGGGAACACCGCGGAGGCCGCCGATCCCGAGGCGACGAATGGCGCACGCGGCTGGATGGACTGGACGCGTGCCGCCGTGCGGCTGCCTTTCGACATGCCACGCGTCGCCCTGCGCACCGTGCGCGGCCTCGCTCCGGTCGCCGAGGCGCTGGTCAGCGCGACAGCCCAATCCTCGCTCATCGGTGCGATCGGGCAGCAGCGGCGCTATACGGTCACCCGGGCCTCGCTCGCCGAAATCAAGGAGATAGGAAGCGTTTTCGGCACGACGGTCAACGATGTGGTGCTGACCGCCATCGCCGGTGCCTACCGGGCGCTGCTGCTCCAACGCGGCGAGCAACCCACCCACGACACCTTGCGGATGCTGGTGCCGGTCTCCATGCGAGCGCCCGACGCGATGCACGTGCTCGACAACAGGGTCACCGCGATGCTGTCGTATCTGCCTGTGCACCTGGCGGATCCGGTCGAGCGCCTGGCCGTCGTCCACGAGCGAATCAACCAGCACAAGGGGCGCGGGGAGACCACCGCGGAGGGCCGACTGCTCGCCCTCGCCGGTTGGATCCCGTTCGCGACCGTGGCCTGGACCCTGCGCCTGGTGGCCCGCCTGCCCCAGACCAGCGTCACCGCCCTGGCGACCAATGTGCCCGGGCCCCGAAAGCCGTTGTCCCTGGCCGGTTGTCCCGTCCTGGAACTCCTGCCGGTCCTGCCGATCGCCATGCGCCTGCGCAGCGGCATCGCCATCCTGAGCTACGCCGACCACCTCACCTTCGGCATCACCGGCGACTACGACACCATGCCGGACCTCGGTGTGATCGCCGCGGGGATCGACACCGAGATCCGAGACCTGTTGTCGGCGGCTCGAAATCGATGAAAGCGCCCGCCGCCGAGGACGCTCGGCCGGGCTACCGAAGCGCCCTGGCGGACGGGGCGACCGGCAGCCCGAGGGCCGAGCGATCGGCGGCGAGTACCAGATCGGTGGTGGTGAGCAGGCCGATCAAATGCCCGGCGATATCGACCACCACGATGGCATCGAGGTTGGGGCGCAGCATGACTCGGCACATCACGTCGGACAGCAGCTCGTCGGGGCGGGCGATGGCGGCGGGTGTGAGCTTGCGCGCGAGGGTGGCGAGTTCGACGGTGGGCCGCTGGGATTCGGGTATCGCCGCGAGATCCGACCAGGCCAGCACCCCGAACGGGCGGCCAGCCGCGTCCACGACCGGGAACACCCGATGCGAGGTGTGCGGTGCCGGTGAGGCGAGCAGGTCGGGCAAGGTCCATTGGGTCGATATGGCGATCGGATTGGGGGTCATGGCCGCGCGAACCCTGGTGTCGCCCAGCCGATGCCGCAATCCTGCTCCCACCAGCTCGCTCTGCGCGGCGGTGCGCAGGAACCAGCCCAACAGCACCAGCCACAGGCCGCCGAGCTGACCGAACGCCAAGACCTCGGCGACGCCCAGCAGAACCAGTATGGTTCCGATCATCTGCCCGCTGCGGGCCGCGGTGGTCGCGGCGCGCAACCGGTCGCCGCTGTGCCGCCACAGAATGGCACGCAGCACCCGCCCCCCGTCCAGGGGAGCGCCGGGCAGCAGATTGAACACCGCCAGCACCGCGTTCACCGAAGCCAGCCACACCAGCATGGCGGTGACCACACCCGCGTGGGTGATCAGGTTCGACAGCGCGGCCGCGGCCAGCGCTACCAGCGCGATGGCCAGACTGGTGGCGGGCCCGGCGGCGGCGACGGCCAGGTCGGTGCGCGGGTCCGCGGGTTCCTCTTCGATCTCCGAGACTCCGCCGAGCAGCCAGAGCACGATCCCGCGCACGCGGATTCCCTTGCGGCGTGCGAGAATCGAGTGCGCCAGCTCGTGCGCGAGCAGAGACGCGGTCAGCAGCAGCGCACCGGCGACCGCGGTGACCCACAGGCCCGCGCCGTGTCCGGACCCGGACAGGTATACCCCGAGTATCCAGGTGAACAGCCCGATCGTGACCAGCGCCGACCAGTGCGC
Organism: Nocardia sp. CDC153; assembly: GCF_035818515.1. Taxonomy (NCBI): domain Bacteria; kingdom Bacillati; phylum Actinomycetota; class Actinomycetes; order Mycobacteriales; family Nocardiaceae; genus Nocardia; species Nocardia sp. CDC153. The sequence continues at coordinate 575,414 of NZ_JAYKYU010000006.1, forward strand.
GCCGATGCGGACGCCCGCGATCCGGCCGAGTGGGAGGGTTGCCTCGATCATTTCGAATCCTTGGTGTTCGGGAGGAGCAGCAGCAGGAGAATCGGTGCGGCGGTGAACATGACGGCGGCCTGCAGCGCGATGGCGGGTGCTCCGACCATGGCCAGCACGGCAACGGCGACGGGCAGGGCGAGGATGAACAGTGGTGCGTGTCGGATGGTCATGGGCTTACCCCCTGGTGGAAAGGGTTGGCGGACTTCGCGATTCAGGGACGCGCGCGGGATCAGGGATGGGTCGGAATCGCCTGCGGTTCGGGTAGTCGCAGCGAGTCCGCGATCGAATCCGACCAGGCGGTAATCGCGTGCCAGTCGCGCACGTCGCCGTAGCGGGTGCCGCCCATCAGGCGGAACAGGGCCCGGGCCGGTAGCGAGACCCCGGCACGTTCGTAATGCCCTGCGAAGGCCCGGTATTCATGTGTTCCGAGGGAGTCCCGCACGGCGGCGATCTTCTTGGGCACCACTCGGCCGAGGCGGCGGCCGATCGGACCTTTCAGCGCAGGCCCGAGGCCGACACTGAACAGCCAGACGGTACGCGCGTTCAGTTCGTCGCGGTGCGAGCGGACATACTCCTCGATCTCGGGCAGCAACGCCATATTGTGCACGGCGCTGCCGATCACGACGGTGTCGAAACGGGAGAGGTCGGGGGCGTGTTCGGCGTCGGCGACCTCGACGGTCGCGCCGCGCGCGGTGAGGTTCGCGGCCAGGAATTCGGCGATCTCGCGGGTCGATCCCTGCGCGCTGGCGTAGACGACCGAGACCCTGGGTGAAGTGTGCTGTGTCATGCCATCGAGCCTGCTCGCGGCCGTGGAATCCGTTGAGAGGCCAGATGCCTCGGTGCGAAGGCCGATGGTCACGAGATCAACCCGCGGCGGCCGCCGGGCTGTGCAGCGAGTCCAGCGCCGCGACCAGCAGGCGACGGGCCTCGGCCGCGACGGGCAGCAGCTCTGGCTCGGCGAGCACCCGCACCTGGACCTCGGGGTCCGCGGCCTCGACCAGGACCCCGGTCTCATCGCTTCTGAGTACGACCGGGCACGGCAGCATCAGCCCGGCCTGCCGGTCTGCCGCCAGCGCCTGGGCCGCCAGGCGCGGATTGCACACCTCCAGGATGAGGTAGTCCTCGATGTGCTCGCCCACCTTCTCGCGCAGGATGGCCTGCATGTCGAGTTCGCTCAGCACCCCGAATCCCTGTCGGCGCAAGGCTTCCCGGGTCTGCTCGGCGACGGTCGCGAACTCGCCGTCGAGGTGGGTGGCGATCGCGGGAGCCGGAGCGACCGGGATACGAACCTCTGTGATCAATTGCCTCGGGTCGCTGACTTCGTCGGGGCCGATGAGATACGCCTCGGTCGGCGGCCCGATCGGCCGGTAGCCACCGGCGTGCACCCAATCGCGCAGCGCCCGGTAGGCGGCGTCGAGTTCGCCGTAGCTGCCCCGGTGGCAGGTGCGCGCCACCAGCGTCGGAGCCTGCACCACGAGGTCCGCGCCCGAGCGCGGGCCCAGGGTCGGCGCGGCCTCGATGGGCAACCCGAAGTCCACGGTGATCGCGTCGTCGGAGGGCAACTCCCGGTGGAAGGTGATGGTCGGCGCGCCAGAGGCGGTGAGCCCGGCCTGCTCGGCGACCTGCGCGACCCGGACCATGCCGGCGACAATGCCCTCGCTCAGTTTGTCGGGGCGAATCTCGAGCGGAATCCGCAGCACCGTCTGCGGCGCCGTCTCGCACAAACCCACTCGGTACTTCATCACATGTCTCCTTCGGTCCGATATCTCCCCAGCGTCGGCTCGGCGCGCGGTGTGCCACAGAGGAGAAAGTCCTGCCCGAGCGGGCAAAACCGCAGTAGCACAAGGGGACCGGAGGAGGGGTCGCGGGACGGCGACCGAGGACCGCCGAAGGACCATCGCAGGCCGCCGAAGGGCCATCGAGAGAATGACCTTCGATTCTGTGGCGGGTTCCAGTGCGGGCGGACGATCGGTACATGGAACGAGCGAAGCGAACGGGCGTCAATGGCGTCGCCCGGGAGAGTGAGACCACCCCGATGTCGTGGTGGTCGATCTTTCGTTTCGCATTGAATTGGGCGAACGTCCGGAAGAAAGCGCTGTTGAGGACCTTCGGCCCTGTTGAGCGCGGCGAGTTCGGTGCTGACATGGAGGTCGTTACCGAACCATCCGATGTCGTCGAGAAGGGGGCGCCACACCGTGCGTTCGTTCGAACCGTCGCGCCGGGGCCGCCCCGGATTCTCCGCGCGCCCGCTCGGCGCGCGCGATCTACGGGCGATGGCGCGGTGAGCGGCTTCCCCTCCGGCGACCTGGTCCGCGGCGTCGTGGATCTCTCGCGCGGTGAATCCCTACGCCTGCTGGCCAGCGTGCCTTTCGGTCGCGTGGTCTTCACCCGCGACGCCATGCCCGCGATCCGGCCGGTCAACCATTTCGTCGATGAGGGCGAAATAGTGATCGTACGAACGAGATTGACTTCCCGACTCACCTCCACCGTGCGGGCCGACCACCATGTCGTCGTCGCCTACGAGGCCGACGACATCGACAACGGCACCCAGCTCGGCTGGTCGGTCGTCGTCACCGGCATCGCCCGCACGGTCACCGACCCGGAACGGGTGGCGCGCTACGAGGCCCGCCTGCGCCCCTGGGTGGAGGGCGTCATGGATGCCGTCGTCGCCATCGAACCCACCCTGGTCACCGGGGTTCGACTGATCGAGAAGGGCGCACCGGACGCCCGCCCCGCCGCGAGCTGAACCGTGCCGGGGACGAAATCCCTTGTCTCGTTGGCTCTTCGGCCCTAACGGCGCGATCGCGGAGCGGCAATTCTCGGTACATGACAAGTGAGATCGCCGCGGCCTTGTCCGCCTTCCGGGATACCCTGCGACGCCGGATCTCTGGGCCCGTCGCACTCGTGACACTGACCGGTGTGCTCACCGCTATCGGGCTGGCACTGCGACCGGTGAGCCGGGAAATCGCCGACGGCCTATGGCTGGCGGCCACCGCCCTCGCGTTGCTGCCCGCGGTCTTATGGGTGTGGCACGACTTGCGCAAGGGTCGTTACGGCGCGGACCTTTTGGCCCTGCTGGCGCTGGCGGGGTCGGCCGCGGTTGGCGAGTATTTCGCCGGTGCGCTGATCGCGCTCATGGTCGCGACGGGCCGGGTCCTGGAGGCGTACGCGGCACGCCGCGCGGGCGCAGATCTGTCCGAGCTATTGCGACGCGCGCCCGCGCAGGTGCACCGCCGGACCGCCGACGGCGTCGAGACCGTGCGCGCGGATGCCGTCGCGGTCGGGGACACCGTGGTCGTGCTCCCCGGCGAGGTGGTTCCGGTCGACGGAATGCTTGCCACCCCTGGCGTTTTCGACGAGTCGGCGCTGACCGGCGAATCCGCGCCGGTGGTGCGGCGGGTGGGCACGCCCGTCCGCAGCGGGGTGGTGAATGCCGGTGCGGCGGTGGATATTCGCGCGACCGCCGTGGCGGAGGCGAGCACCTACGCCGGTATCACGGCCCTGGCGCGGCAGGCGGCCGCGGAGGTGGCCCCGGTCGCCCGACTCGCCGATCGGGTGGCGGTGTGGTTTCTGCCGCTGGCGCTCGGTGTCGCGGGCGCGGCCTGGGCCTTCAGCGGCAGCGCGGTACGCGCGGTCGCGGTCATCGTGACGGCCACCCCGTGCCCGCTGCTGCTGGCCGTACCGGTGGCCATTACCGCGGGCATGTCCCGGACGGCTCGCGCCGGTGTGGTGGTCAAGAACGGCGCGGCACTCGAAACGCTCGGGCGCGCCAGCACTTTGGTGATGGACAAGACCGGAACCGTCACCGTCGGCCGCCCGGAGGTCATTGATATTCGCACCGCACCCGGCGTGAGCACCGAGGACGTGCTGCGGCAGGCGGCCGCCGTGGAACACCTCTCGCCGCATGTCCTGGCCCATGCAGTGACGACCGCGGCGGCGCTGCGGGAAATCCCTATCGTGGTCGCGGACAACGTTTCCGAGATCCCGGGTGAAGGTGCCACGGGAACCGTTGCAGGAAAACGTATCCGGGTCGGCAAGCGGCCCGCCGACACCCCTCTCGCACCCTGGGTGGAAGCGGCGGCGCGCCAGGCCCGCCTGGATCTCGCCAGCATCGTCTGGGTGTGCGTCGATGAAATCCCGGTGGGCGCGTTGCTGGTTCGGGACCGGCTGCGCAACGATGCGGCCCGCACCATGCGCCGGCTGCGCGCGGCGGGTCTGCGTCGGCTGGTGCTGCTCACCGGTGATCGGGTCGAGAACGCCGCCGACGCGGCCTCGGCACTACAGTTGACCGAGGTGATCGCGGAGGCCGATCCCGCCGACAAGATCGCGGCCATCCGCGCGGAACGACAGGCGGCGGTGACGGTCATGGTCGGCGACGGCGTCAACGACGCCCCGGCGTTGGCGGCCGCGGATGTCGGAATCGCCTTGGGCGCACGGGGTTCGACGGCCGCTGTGCAGGCGGCCGACGCCGTTATCGTCGACGACCGCATCGACCGGCTCGCGGACGCCGTGGACATCGCCCAGCGTTCGCACCGGCTGGCCGTACAGAGCGCCGCCGCGGGCATGGCCATGTCATTGGCGGCCATGATCGCCGCCGCGACCGGGTACCTCGCGCCCAGCGTCGGCGCGCTGGTCCAGGAGGCCATCGACATCGCGGTCATTCTGAATGCCCTGCGCGCCTTGCGAACCGGGGCGCACGGCCGGGCCACGACCGCCATCGACCCGCTGGTCGCGCGCTTCGAACGCGAACACGACCGCATGCACACCGCGCGGGAATCGGTCCGCCAGGCCGCCGACGCTCTCGCCGACGGCCCCACCTCGCGTGCCGAGGACGCTGTGCGGCGCGCGGCCACGCTCCTCACCGAGCAGGTTCTCCCACACGAGCACGCCGAGGAGCATGAGCTCTACCCCGCCCTGTCCGGTTATCTGCGCGACCCGGAGGCCTTGGTCACCATGAGTCGTGAGCACACCGAGATCGAGCGGCTGATCGCGCGTCTCCACCGCCACCTCGACAGTGCCACCAGCGGCTTGCGGGCCGACCAGATCGACGACCTGCGAGCCACGCTCTACGGTCTGGACGCCATCCTGACACTGCATTTCGCCCAGGAGGACGAGGCCCTGTTCACCCTCGCCCGGTGATCGTGAAGCGGGCGGCGCGGCGGCGGACCCGATGGCCGGGGCGGCGGGGACGCTGGGCGGGGGTTTGCGGTTGGGCGCGGAAGAACCAGTGTTTGGCGGTCTCGGCCAGGGCCAGATAGACCACGATCATGAGGGTCAGCGCCAGGAAGAAGGTGCCGGGCAGGGGAGTGAAACCGAGGTCCCGGGCCAGTGGGGTCGAGGGCAGGAGTGCGCCGACACCGACCGCGGTCAGACCCGCCAGCAGCAGCGGGGTCGACGGGTGGCTGCGGAAGAAGGGGGTGCGGCGGGTGCGGATGACGAACAGCACCAGGGTCTGGGTGGCCAGCGATTCGACGAACCACGCGGTGTGGAAAAGGGTTTCGCCAGCGTGGAAGAGCCACAGCATGATTCCGAAGGTGGCGAAGTCGAACAGCGAGCTGATCGGCCCGAAGACGAGCATGAAGCGCTGGATCAGGCCGATGTCCCAGCGCGAGGGCCGGGCCAGTTGCTCGGCGTCGACGGTGTCGGTGGGTATGGCGAGCTGGCTGGCGTCGTAGAGCAGGTTGTTGAGCAGGATCTGCGAAGGCAGCATGGGCAGGAACGGCAGGAAGGCCGAGGCCCCGGCGGCGCTGAACATATTGCCGAAATTGCTCGAGGTGCCCATGAGGACGTACTTCATGGTGTTGGCGAAGACGCGGCGGCCCTGGGTGACACCATCGGCCAGCACGTGCAGATCCTTTTCCAGCAGCACCACATCCGCGGCGTCCTTGGCCACATCGGTGGCGGAGTCGACCGAGATGCCGACGTCGGCGGCGTGCAGGGCGAGCGCGTCGTTGACGCCGTCGCCCAGGAACGCGACATCCACGCCCAGCCCGCGCTGGGCGCGCACGATACGGGCCTTCTGCTCGGGGCCGACGCGGGCGAAAACCGTTGTGGTGGGCAGCTGTTCGGCGATCTGGGTATCGGTCATCCGCTCGAGATCCGCGCCGGTGAGCGCGCCGCCCGGCGGCAGCCCGAGTTGGGCGCACACCCGGGTGGCCACGGCCGGGTTGTCGCCGGTGATCACCTTGACCGCGATGCCGAGCGCGGTGAGGCGGTCGAGGGCGTCGCGGGCGGTGGTCTTCGGCGGGTCGAGGAATACCAGGAATCCGCGCAGGGTGAGCCCGGATTCGTCAGCGGCGGTGAGGGATTGGCTATCGGGCACGGTGCGGGAGGCGACCGCCACCACGCGGTGACCGGCCTCGAATTCCGCCCGCACGACGCGGGCGGCACCCTCGGGCGTGCTCGGGCAGCGCGAAAGCACTTCCTCGGGTGCCCCTTTGGTGATGATCGTCCGCTCCCCGTCGTGCTCCACCAGCACCGAGACCAAGCGGCGTTCATGATCGAAGGGCAGCACGGAGATTCGGGTGTAGTCGGCGACCATGTGCCGGGGTGCCGTCGGGGCGGCCCACAATGCCGTGTCCAGTGGATCGCCGCCCGCCAAGGTCTCGCCCTCGATGAGGGCATCGGTGCACACCAGGCCGAGCACGGCCGCCGCGTCGCAGGCCGCGCCGTCCGGGCCGATCGCCCGCATGAACTCGATGCGACCCTCGGTGAGGGTGCCGGTCTTGTCGGTGAACAAGACCTCCACATCGCCCAGATCCTCGATGCACACCAGCCTTTTCACCAGCACCTTCTGCCGTGCCAGCTGCCGCGATCCGGCGGCGAGGCTGGTGGAGACGACCGCGGGCAGCAACTGCGGTGAGATGCCGACCGCGATCGCCAGCGAGAACATCAGCGCGTCGAGCAGCGGCCGGTGCAAAAGCAGGTTCACCGCGAAGATCCCGACGGTCAGCGCGGCCGCCACCCGCACCAGCAGCATGGAGAAGCGCCGCAGCCCGACCTGGAATTCGGTCTCCGGCTCCCGATGCGCCAATCCCAGTGCGATCCGGCCGAATTCGGTGCGGCCGCCGGTGGCCACCACGACCCCGCGCCCGTTGCCGCCCGCGATCACCGTGCCCATCAGCACACAGCTGTCGAGTTCGGCCACCGCGGACCCGCTCGCCACCGGACCGACACTCTTTTCCACCGGCTCGGATTCACCGGTAAGCACGGACTCGTCGCAGTGCAGCCCGTTCACCGTGAGTAACCGGATATCGGCGGGAACCAGTTCCCCCGAACGCAATTCGACAACATCGCCGGGCACCAACTCGGCCAAATCCAACGGCCGCGTCGCCCCGTCGCGCCACACCACCACCCGATGCCGAATCCGTTCGTGCAGGGCGTCGGCGGCCCGCTCCGCGCGGTACTCGTTGAGCACGCCCAACCCCACCGACATGGCGACAATAACCCCGATCACGATGGCGTCGGTCCGCTCACCGAGAAAGAACGACACGATCGCGGTGCCCACCAACAACAGCAACAGCGGAGACCGCAACTGCCGCACCAACACCGGCAGTATGCGGGCCCGATGCGACCGCACCGCATTGGGCCCGTACCGCTGCAACCGGCGCTCACTCTCCTGCGTCGTGAGCCCATCCTCCGAAACGGCCAGGGCGGCCAGCACATCGGCCCCGGCCCGTGCAGCCGCGTCCTGCGCGGTGAGCATGCCCTCGGCGCTCGGGGTAGTCGGTGTGCCGGCCGCCATGCGGGTCATGGCCGACCCCACAGTCGTAGCGCGGCGGCCAGGGTGTCGGCGATCGGTGTGCCGGTGTCGATGTCGGTGGCACCGGGCCAGTCCGCCGCGGTGGCCGCCATGGCTGCGGCGATTTCGGGTGTCGCTTCGGAATCGCCGTGCGTGCGAGCAAATATGCGGGCGGTGGCGACCTGTGGCGGGCAGTGGCAGCGCAGGGCGAGGAGATCGCTGGCGGTATCGGCGGCGAGTGCGGCTGCGCGACGGCGGTATTCGTCGTCGGTCTAGCTGGCGTCGAGAATGACCGATCGGCCCAGTTCGAGTTCGGTCCGGGCGCGTTCGAGGAGTTGGTCGTAGACGAGTGCGCGGGCGGCGGGCCGGTAGGCGCCCGTGCCGTAGTGGCCGCCCTGGCCGGTGATCGTTCCGGCCGCGCGTAGTTCCGCGCGCACGGTGTCGCTGGAGATGACGCGTGCGCCGGTCGCGGCGGCCAATCGTGTTGCCACGGTGGATTTTCCGGTACCTGGCAGTCCGCCGACCAGGGCGAGCCGGACCGCGCCGCGCTCGAGATGCGCCACCGTGAGGTCCAGATGCCGCCGGGCGTGCTCGGCCGCGTCGGGATCACCCTGGGCGGCGCGAATGCGATCGGTCTTGGCGCGCACCAGCGATCGGTAGGCGATGTAGTGGTGGCGCAGCGAATCCGGGGGCTCGTCGCGAGCGACCTCGAGGTAGGCGTCGAGGAAGCCGGCGGCGAGGTCGGCGCGGCCGAGGAATTCGAGATCCATGGCCAGGAACGCGGCGTCGTCGAGGACGTCCACGGAACGGAGGGTGTCGTCGAAGTCGAGGCAGTCCAGGATTCGGAGACCGTCGGGGAGCGCGAAGATGTCCTCGGCCAGGAGATCTCCGTGGCCGTCGACAATGCGGCCGGCGTGGATTCGGGCGGTGAACAGCCGGTCGCGGCCGTCGAGGAATCGCATCGCCAGGCGATCGGCGCGGAGCAGCCGGTCGGGATCGATGGCCCCGGGTGGCTGTTCGGCCAGACTGTGCAGCAGAACCCGCCACCGGCGGCGCACCGCCGCGGCCGTGCCCTGCTGATCGATCGCGTCCCCGCGCAGGGCCGTGCGATGAAAGTCGGCGAGTGTCCGTGCCAGCGTCCGCAATTCGACGTCGGTCAGCGTGCCCGCGTCGAGCATGGCCGACAATCGCCGGTCCTCCGGCATTCGTCGCATGACCAGGATCGGTTCGCTCGGCCTGCCCGCCGGATCGGACAGGTGGGCTATGCCCACATATACGTCGGGTGCCAGCCGTCGATTGAGTTCGAGCTCGCGTCGGCACGCCCGTTCGCGCCGGTCCGCGGTGGAGAAATCGAGAAAGTCGGTGACGATGGGCTTCTTGGTCTTGTAGGCGCGATCGCCGTAGAGCACGACCACTCCCGAATGCGTTTCATGAACCCTCACGAATGGCGTGTACCCGAGGATATTTCGGGCAAGCGCCCGCTCCTCGACCCTCATCGCGCCACCGTCCGGGTGTCCTCGGCGGTGGCGGCCGCGCTCGGCCGATCCGGGACCACCAGCACCGGGCACGGCGCGTACCGGACCAGATCCTGGGTCACCGGGCCGAGGCGATCCGGGTGCCCGGGCTCGCTGTCGTGCGCCACGACGACGAGTCGTGCTGTCGTGGCGAAGGTTTCGACCGCGGAGACCAGGTCGCCCACGATCGTGACCGGGCGGACCGCGATATCGGGAAACGCCCGCAGACAGTGCTCGATCTGAGCGTCGGAGACCACCGCCGCGGGCGGATTCCACGCCGGTCCCGCCGACCACGAGCGACCATGCCAGATCCGCGCCACGGTCACCTCCCCGCCCCGCGTGCTCGCGGCCTCGAATCCGGCCCGCAGCGCGGCCGGGGCGGTGTTCCAGTCGTCGACGATCACCAATACCGAGCCGTGCTCGGCCCGGGGCTTGCGCACCAGCACCACCGGGCACGCGGCCGCCCGCGTCACCGCCAGCGCCGTCGAACCCAGCACCAGCTGCGACAGGAACCCGGCCCCCGAGCAGCCCAGCGCGAGCAGGCTCGCGGACCGTGATTGGTGAACCAGCACGTGTTCGGGCTGTCCGCGCACCACCAGCACATCGATGCCGAGACGCTCTGGCCCGTCGCCGCGCGGCAGCTCGGTGAGCACGGCCCGCCGGGCCCGTTCGAGGGACTCCTCGGCCTCCCGATACCGCAACCCACCCGGCTGGAACGCGGGTTTGTCGATCTCGGCGACCACCTGTATCAGTCGCAGCGGCACACCGCGTGCGAGGGCCTCACCGCCCGCCCAGACGGCCGCGCGCACGGCGGCCGGGGACCCGTCGATTCCGGCGACGACCGGCAGTGCGGGTCCGCCCGCACTGCTTCGAGATGCGTTGGTGTGCATGTCATTCAGCGTCTACCGCGACCTATGCGCGCGATAGGGGCCGCCCGCACGTACCGGTAGGGTCCTAAGGCCCGTCGAGGAGGGGCGCGCGGGCTCTGGCCACGATCGGAGCGCGTGCCGCACAGTGAGCGGTGCCGACCCACCGAGCCGCGGGTCGGCACCCATTCCATCCCGGGAGACGGCATGTCGATCGTGACGCTGACGATGAATCCGGCGATCGATATCGCCGCGACCGCGGAGCATATTCGCCCCACCGACAAGATCCGCTGTGCCGCACCGCGATTCGATCCGGGCGGCGGTGGCATCAATGTCGCGCGGACCGTCGGTGCGCTGGGCGAGCCGGTGACCGCGGTCATCCCCGCGGGCGGGCCGTCCGGCGCGCTGCTGGAACAACTGGTCGCCGACGCCGATGTCCCCGCCCGGCCGGTCCGGGTGGCCGGTGCGACCCGGGAGAGTCTGGCGGTGACCGACACCGGTACGGGCGAGCAGTTCCGCTTCGTCTTCCCCGGCCCCCGCCTCACCGCACCGGAAGTCCACCGCTGCCTGGCCGAATTGGAGCGCGCCGCGGTGGGCGCTCGGCTCGTGGTGGCCAGCGGCTCCCTGCCGCCCGGAGTGCCGGACGATTTCTATCAGACGGTGTCGGATCTCTTGGCCGATCGGAATATCGGCTTCGTGCTGGATGCCTCGGGCGCGCCCCTGCGGGCCATGCGGCGCGGAGTGCGTGTGCTCAAGCCCAGCGTGCGGGAGCTCGGCGAGTATGTCGGCCATCCGCTGGCGGACTCGGAAACCCGGCTCGCGGCGGTGCGCGAGGTCATCTCGGCCGGGGTCGCGGAGGCGGTCGTGCTGTCACTGGGCGGCGAGGGAGCGTTGGTTGCCACCGCCGAGGGCGCGGAATGGTTCGCGCCGGTGGAGGTGGCGGTGCGCAGCGGGATCGGGGCCGGTGACGCCATGGTCGGCGGCATCTGCGTGGGCCTGGTGCGCGGCTATGTCCTGGGCGACGCCGTCCGGCTCGGATTGGCTTCGGCGGCAGCGGCTTTGGAGACGCCCGGAACTCGGCCCGGGCGTCCGGCCCGAATCATGGAGCGATTCGAGACCGTCGCTCGGGCGCGGGCCTGACACTCAGCCGCGGGACTGGTCGCCGCGCAGTTTGGAGGCGTAGACCGCGGCCTGGGTGCGGCGTTCCATACCGAGCTTGGCGAGCAGGCGGGAGACGTAGTTCTTGACGGTCTTCTCGGCCAGGAACATGCGTTCGGCGATCTGCCGGTTGGTGAGGCCCTCGCCGAGCAGGTCGAGGAGTTTGCGTTCCTGTTCGGTGAGGCCCGCGAGGGGGCCGTCGGGTTCCGCGCTGCGGCGCAGCCGGTCCATCAGGGCGGCGGCGGCGCGGTTGTCCAGCAGGGAGCGGCCGGAGCCGACTTCCTTGACGGCCTTGGCCAGTTCCATGCCCTTGATGTCCTTCACCACGTAGCCGCTGGCACCGGCCAGGATGGCGTCCATCATGGCCTGTTCGTCGGTGAAGGAGGTGAGGATCAGGCAGCGCAGGCCGTCGTTGCGGGAGAGCAGGTCGCGGCAGAGTTCGATGCCATTGCCGTCGGGCAGGCGCACATCGAGGACGGCCACGTCGGGGCGGAGGGCGGGAATGCGGGCGAGAGCGTGCGCCACATCGCCCGACTCGCCGACGACCGTGAGTTCCGGGTCGCTTTCGAGCAGGTCGACAAGGCCGCGGCGGACGATCTCGTGATCGTCGACAAGAAATACCTTGATCATGGCCGGAATCCGATCAGAGAAGGGCTGTGAGGACAAACATAGCGCGCCGTGGGCACGGCAAATGGGGCCTAAGGTCCCGGAAACAAGTGCCCGCGGCGGTGACCTTGGGACACCGAAGGTCACCGTGGCGAACCGGGCTACCAGCGGGCGGGCGGCGGCACGGTACGCAGGATCTCCGCGAGCGGCAGACGCGGTGTCGGCGCGGGGTTCTCGCCCCCGGGCCCGGCGGCCCCGATCCGCACCATGACCTGGGGTTGGGCGTCGAGCCCGGTGAGGGTGCGCACGATGGCCCGGCTGCGCGGCACCTCGGTGATATGGGTGAGCGGACAGGTCGCGTACCCGGCCGCGGTGCTCTCCAACAGCACGTTCGACAGCGCTACACCGCACCGCACCAGGCCTTCGGGGGTATCGCGGTCGGTGGACAGCACCAGGATTCTCGAACGGTCGACCCCGAGTTCGGGACGGCGCGGCGATCCGACCACGGTCGGCAGGGAACGGCCGATGTCGACCCGCTCGCGTTCCTCGGCGGTGATCAGCGCGGCGGCGGGTATTCCGGCGGAGACGAAGGAATGCCCTGTCCACCAGTGCAATTCGGCTTGATAGGACGAGTCGTAGCGGCGCAGCGTGGCGGTCAGCCGGGAGGCGCGGGCCAATTCCGGCCGCGTGCTGTCGGGCAGGACGGTCAGTGTGGCGTCGGCCGGATCGACGACGGTGCGCAGGACGGTGTCGAATTCCGCCCAGCCGGGCGGTGTCTCGAACGGCAGCCGGTCGGTGTGGCGGTGTTCGATGGCCTGGGCGCGGTCGCGATCGGCGTCGGAGATCACCGCGGCCGGTTCGAAGGTCACATTCGCCAGGTGATCGCGTCGGGTCGGATTCGGGAAGTAGGCGACGCGGATGCGCCAGCCGTCCGCGGCCAGCGCGGCCCGCAGATGCCCCAGCGCGACACCGCAGCTGAGCAGCATCTGCCGCCCGGCGGTATCGGTGGCGGGCAGCAGCCGGGCGGGCACGGAGAACAGTCGCAGGGTGGTGCCGTCGAACTCCCAGCGCCAGGGCTGGCTGTTGTGCAGCGACGGTGCGCGCCCGGCCAGTCGCACCGCCCGTTCGATGACCTCACCGGTGGGTATGTCGCTCATATCCCCACGCTAGGCGGCGGTTTCGCGGCGGGGAGGGGTCCAAGGTCCCCGCTCGCGCGGACTCCGGACCCCGGCGGGTCGATATTGGATCGATTCGGGGACCTGTGGCCCTTGGGCTGCCCGGCCCGTCACTTCAGGCTCAGAGGGTGGAATGGGATGCGGCTGGGCCGCTGATCGATTCGCGGCGCTACGACGCTGTCCTCTTCGACATGGACGGGGTGGTCACCGACAGCGCGTCCATGCACGCGGCGGCGTGGACCGAACTGTTCGACGAATTTCTCGCGCTACGGCCCGCCGCACCGGGCGAGGATCACACGCCGTTCACCCCGGCCGACTACCTGCGCAGCGTGGACGGCAAGCCACGATACGACGGCGTGCGCGATTTCCTTGCCGCACGCGGTATTTCGCTGCCCGAAGGCGATCCCTCCGATCCACCGGGAATGGAGACGGTCTGCGCGCTCGGCAATCGCAAGGACCGGCTGTTCCTGGAACGCGTTGCCCGCGATGGAGTTCCGGTGTTCGACACCACCGTCGATCTTGTGCGTGCCCTGCAGGCCGCCGGAATCGGCACCGCGATCTTCTCGGCGAGCCGCAATTGCGCCGAGGTGCTGAGCGCGGCGGGGGTCTCCGAGCTGTTCCCGGTCCGGGTGGACGGCCTGGTGGCCGAGCGGCTGGGGCTGGCGGGCAAACCCGATCCGGCGATGCTGCTCGAGGCGGCCCGGCGATTGGGTGCCGCGCCCGAACGCGCTGTGGTGGTGGAGGATTCCGAAGCGGGGGTGCAGGCCGGACGCACCGGTGGTTTCGGACTGGTGATCGGGGTGAACCGGGGAGGGCACGCGGAAGCGCTGCGCGCGAGCGGAGCGGATGTCGTCGTGTCCGACGCGCGCGAGGTGCGGGTGAACGGCGGCTTCGAACGCATGTCGGCGCTGGCGAACGCGCTGGACTCCTGGGCGCGGCTCGGCGACCAGCTCGATACCGAGAAGATCGCGGTGCTCCTGGATTTCGACGGCACCCTGGCCGAGATCGTGCCGGATCCGGGCGCGGCCACGCTCTCCGAGGACACGGCGGCGGCGCTGCGGAGCCTGTCCGCGCAGTGCCCGGTCGCGATCATAAGCGGCCGCGAATTGGCGGATCTGCGTGCGCATGTCGGGGTGGACGGCATCTGGTACGCGGGCTGCCACGGCTTCGAGTTGCAGGCCCCGGACGGCAGCGTGCACCTGCACGAGGCCGCGCCGGAGGCCGAACGCGCCCTGGCCGAGGCCGCCGAGGGATTGCGCGCCGAGCTGGCCGGGGTGCCCGGAGTTCGGCTGGAGCACAAGCGATTCGCCGTCGCCGTGCACTACCGGCAGGTGCCCGAGGACCGGGTGGGCACGGTGGTGTCGGCCGCGCACGCGGCGGCCGGACGGCTGGGTCTGCGGGCCGGTGAGGGCCGCAAGGTGGTGGAATTGCGACCGGACCTGGACTGGGACAAGGGCACCGCGCTGCGCTGGATTCTCGACCATCTGACCGTCTCGGTGCTGCCGATCTATCTCGGTGACGATCTCACCGACGAGGACGCCTTCGACGCCGTCGCCTCCGACGGGCTGGGCATCGTGGTGTGCCACCGGGAATCCGGCGACCGGCGCACCGCGGCCCGGTACTCGCTCGGCGACCCGGACCAGGTGCGAGAATTCCTCGACGGCCTGGTCACCCTGCTGTACGCCGAACCCGATACGGCCGCCTCGGATTCCTGGCTGCTGACCTTCGACGGCTACGACCCGGCGCGGGAACGACTGCGCGAGGCGCTGTGCGCCGTCGGCAACGGCTATCTCGCCACGCGTGGCGCGGGACCGGAAAGCGTTGCCGGGCAGCACCATTACCCGGGAACCTATGTCGCCGGGGTGTACAACCGACTCTACGACGAGGTCGGCGGGCGCGGCGTCGACAATGAGAGCCTGGTCAATCTGCCCAACTGGCTGCCGGTGACCTTCCGGATCGACGGCAGCCCGTGGTTCGACCTCGACGCTGTCGAAATCCTGTCCTACCGCCAGCAATTCGACCTGCGTCGCGCCGTACTGATGCGCGAAATGCGGTTCCGGGACGCTGCCGGCCGGATTACCTCGGTACGGCAGCGCCGGTTCGCGGCCATGCACGATCCGCACCTGTGTGCGCTGGAAACCGTTGTCACCGCGGAGAACTGGTCCGGACGACTGGTGATGCGCTCGGTGCTGGATTGCACCGTGCGCAATACTCTGGTGGCCCGCTACCAGGGTTTGTCGGATCGGCATCTGCAGCCGGTGCTGGCGCGTGAACTGACGGCCGACTCGGTGCTGGCGACGGTGTGCACCAACCAGTCTCGGATTCCGGTGGCCATGGCCGCGCGGGACCGGCTGTACCAACAGAATGTATCCATCTGCCCGACAGGCGAATTGGTCGACCGCGCCGGTCTGATCGGACACGACCGCGCCGTCTCGATGACACCGGGCGACGAGGTCGCGCTGGAGAAGACCGTCCTCGTCGTCACCGGGCGCGATCACGGCGTCTCGGCACCGGACGAGGACGCGGCTCGCTGGCTGGTCGGCGTCGGACGGTTCGCGGAGCTGCTCGCCGCCCATACCGTCGCCTGGGATCAGCTGTGGGACCGGCTGCGGATCGACCTCGACGACGGCCCGCACGCGGTGCGGGTGCTGCGCCTGCACCTGCTGCACCTGATCCAGACGCTCTCGCCGCATACGGCGGACCTGGATGTCGGTGTGCCCGCTCGCGGTTTGAACGGGGAGGCGTATCGCGGGCACATCTTCTGGGACGAGCTGTTCGTCTTCCCGATCCTCAATCCGCGCTTCCCGTCGCTGACGCGGTCGCTGCTGCGGTATCGGTATCGCCGTCTGCCCGAGGCCCGGCGCAGTGCCGCCGCGGCCGGTCTGAGCGGGGCGGCCTTCCCGTGGCAGTCGGGCACCGACGGGCGCGAGGAAAGCCAGCGCATGCACCTGAATCCGCTGTCGGGACACTGGCATCCGGACCCGAGCTGGCGGGCCCGGCACATCGGCAGCGCGGTCGCCTACAACGTCTGGCAGTACTTCCAGGTGACCGGCGATATCGAATTCCTCACCGAGTACGGCGCGGAGATCCTGGTCGAGGTCGCGCGGTTCTGGGCGAGCGTGGCCGAATACGACCCCGCCGCCGACCGCTACCACCTGCGCGGCGTCATCGGGCCCGACGAATTCCACTCCGGCTATCCGCACGCGCCCCAGGACGGCGTCGACGACAACGCCTACACGAATGTCATGGCGGCGTGGACGATTCGGCGCGCCCAGGAGGCGCTGGCCCGGCTCGCACCGCGCGACCGGGCCCGGCTGCTCGAATCGCTCGGCGTCCAGGCCGAGGAGCCCACGCGCTGGGAAGCGGTGGGCCGCCGCCTTTTCGTGCCCTTCCACGACGGCGTGATCAGCCAGTTCGCCGGATACGATCAACTGGCGGAACTGGATTGGGACCACTACCACGAGGTCTATCCCGACATCGCCCGCCTGGACCGCATCCTCGAATCCGAGGGCGACGACATCAACCGCTACCGGGCGGGCAAACAGGCCGACGTCCTCATGCTGTTCTACCTGCTGTCCGCCGACGAATTGCGCGAGCTCCTCGCCCATCTCGGCTACGAGCTCCCCGGCGAGATGATCCCCCGCACCATCGACTACTACCTGGCCCGCACCTCCCACGGCTCCACCCTCAGCGCCCTGGTGCACGCCTGGGTGCTGGCCCGCGCCCACCGCGCCGACGCCATGACCTACTTCGACCGCGTCCTCGACTCGGATATCGCCGACATCCAGGGCGGCACCACCGAGGAGGGAATCCACCTCGCCGCCATGGCGGGCAGCATCGATCTGGTCCAACGCTGTTTCACCGGCCTCGAACTCCGCGCCGACCGCCTCATCCTCAACCCCCGCTGGCCCGCCGAACTCGGCCCCCTCACCTTCCCCGTCATCTACCGCGGCCACCGCCTGACCATCCGCATCACCACCACCGAGGTCGAGCTCCGCTCCGATCCCGGCAACGCCGCCCCCGTCGAAATCCATTGTGGTGAACGACAAGCCGCCCTCGCGCCGGGGCGCGTGATTCGCCTCGCGATAGATCCCAAGCCGCACTAGGAGGTGAGATCAATGGATATGAACCATGCGGTGGCGCACGGCCCCTCTCGAAGAGGGCCGTGCGCCGATGTTGTGTCGCGGGATTCGCCGGTTACGCCTGGGCCGCGAGGGCGAGGTTGGCGCGGCGTTCGATCAGCAGCGGCACGAAGTTGCGGACCGGGGCGTCGGCGAGGGCCTCGCGGGCGCTGGTAACGATGGCGACCACCGTGGTCGCGGGCACCTCGGGGTGGCGCTGGATCAGGCGTTCCAGGGCGAATTGGATCTGGGTGTCTTCGTCGTTTCGCATGGCGTTCAGTGCTCCGGGGCGGTGACGACGACCTTCAGGGCACCGGTCTGGTCGGCGTTGGCGAAGGTGTCGTAGGCGGTTTCGAATTCGGCCATGGGGTAGTGGTGGGTGATCATGGCGGCTGGGTCGAGGCGGCCGCTGGCGACCAGCTGGATCAGGCGCGGGGTGGAGTAGGTGTCGACCAGGCCGGTGGTGATGGTGAGGTCGCTGATCCAGATCTTCTCCAGATGCAGGGTGGCGGGCTTGCCGTGGACGCCGATATTGGCGACATGGCCGCCGGGACGCGCCAATTCGACCGCGGTTTCGAAGGTTTCGGGGATTCCGACTGCCTCGATGGTCACGTCCGCGCCGAGACCCGCGGTGAGGCGGTGCACGATGTCGAGGGGGTTGTCGCGACCGGCGTTGATGGTGACGTCCGCACCGAGTTTCGCGGCGGCCTGCAAGCGGGCGTCGGCGAGGTCGACGGCGACGATGTGGCCGGGGGAGTAGAGGCGGGCCGTGGCGATGGCGGCCAGGCCGATCGGGCCCGCGCCGACGATGACCACGGTGTCGCCCGGTTCGACGCGCCCGTTGAGCACGCCGACCTCGTAGCTGGTGGGCAGGATGTCGGCGAGCATGAGCATCTGCTCGTCGCTGATCGATTCCGGAATCGGGTGGGTGGAGGTGTCGGCGAACGGGACGCGCACGTATTCCGCCTGGGTGCCGTCGATCAGGTGACCGAAGATCCAGCCACCGCCGCCCAGACACTGGCCGTAGCGGCCCTCCCGGCAGAACCGGCACGCGCCGCAGGAACTGATGCAGGACAACAGCACCCGCTCCCCGACGCGGCGGGTGTGCACACCGGATCCGACCTCGACAATGGTGCCGACGGCCTCGTGACCGAGGATGCGGCCGGGGGTGAACTCGGGGACATCGCCCTTCATGATGTGCAGGTCGGTGCCGCAGATGGTGACCGCGTCGACCCGGACGATGGCGTCGGTGGGAGTCTGGATGATGGGGTCGGGGACCTCGTCCCAGGACTTCTGGCCCGGACCGTGAAAGACCATCGCGTGCATGGTGAATCCTCCTTTGTCGGTTCACCACGAACGCTAGAAGCGCAGGTCGGCGGGCCGCTGCGGTCGTAGGTCCCGAATCGAGGGGCCGTATGCGGGCAGGTTCGCGGCGGCGGTCTTTGGACCCTCACGGCGGTGACGATCGGCCGCAGTGCCCGACTCGCCGGGATTTCTACCGTGGGGGTGGCGGCTCGCCGAGCATGCCTGACCCTCACGCTGGGAGAAGACCATGACAGAGCGCGACTACGACGATCCGCACACCCTCGCCTCCGCGGAAGTGGTTGTGGGCGTGGATGGTTCGCCCGGCGCGGCGATCGCCCTGCGGTGGGCCGCGGACTACGCGGTGCGGCACGGGCGGGCCTTGCGGATCGTGAACGGGCTCAATCTCGCGGGGACGAGCAGTGCCGCCGGTCCCTATACGGTCATCACGCCGCAGATCATCGACATCGCGCGGGCCCAGGGTCGCTCGCTGCTGCGCCATGCCTCGGAATCGGTCCGGGCCAGCCATCCGGACTTGCGGATCACCACCCATATGACCGCCGACACCGCGGCGGCGCTGCTCATCGCCGAGAGCGCCGAGGCGAATACGGTGGTGCTCGGCGCGACCGGAAGCGTCGGCACCCTGGGGCATCTGGGTTCCACGCTGCTGGGCGTGACCGCCCACGCACAGGGGTCGGTGATCGTGGTGCGACCGGATCCGGAGGCGGACGGTGCCGTCCACGAGACCGGCCCGGTGGTGGTCGGCATCGACGGCAGCAAGGTCAGCGAGCCCGCCATCGCCGCGGCCTTCGCCGAGGCCTCCGAGCGCGGCGCGGAGCTGATCGCGGTCCATGTGTGGAGCGATTGGAACGCGGGCACTTTCGCGGGCCAGTTCCCCGAGCCCGGCCTGGACGAACTCGAGGGCGTCGAGGAGGCGCTGCTCGCCGAGCGACTGGCGGGCTGGCGCGAGAAGTACCCGGACGTGCCGGTTCAGCAGCGCGTCTATTTCACCTCCCCCTCGGCACAGCTGCTCGAGTGGTCCAAACACGCGCAACTGGTGGTCGTCGGCAACCGGGGCCGCGGCGGGTTCCTGGGCATGCTGCTGGGCTCCACCGCGTTTGCGCTGGTGCAGCACGGGCAGTGCCCCGTCATGGTCGTACACGCGGCCGAGTGAATCCGTCGAGCACAGGAGCGAGACGATGACCACAGGAGCGAGACGATGACGCAGACCTTGCCCGGCCGCTATCTCGGCGGCAGCGCCCTCGACGATCTGGACGCCTGGTGGCGTGCCGCGAACTATCTCGCCGCGGGCCAGATCTACCTGCTGGACAACCCGTTGCTGACCGAGCCGCTGCGGCCCGAACACATCAAGCCGCGCCTGATCGGGCACTGGGGCACGGTCCCGGGCGTGACCCTGACCTACGCGCATCTCAATCGGGTGATCGCACGGACCGGTCAGCGCATGATGTTCGTGCTCGGCCCCGGCCACGGCGCGGCGGCATTGACCGCCGCCACCTGGCTGGAGGGCACCTACTCGCTGCGTCACCCCGAGGTGAGTCAGGATCTGGCCGGGATGCGCGAACTGTTCCGGCAGTTCTCGTTTCCGGGCGGGGTGCCCAGCCACGCCGCACCGAACGTGCCCGGCTCGATTCACGAGGGCGGCGAACTGGGGTACTCGCTTGCCCATGCCACCGGGGCCGCGCTCGACAATCCGGATCTGGTGGTGGCCTGCATGATCGGTGACGGGGAAGCCGAAACGGCCGCGCTGTCGGCGAGTTGGACCGCGCCGATGTTCCTGGATCGGCTCAGCGACGGCACCGTGCTGCCGATTCTGCACCTCAATGGCTACAAGATCGCCAATCCGACGCTGTTGTCCCGCATGGCCCGCGAGGATCTGGACCGCATGCTCACCGCCTACGGCTGGGAGCCGATGTATGTGGAGGGCAACGACCCGTTCGAGGTACATCAGCGTTACGCGGCCGTCCTCGACGAGGCGTTCGAGCGGATCGCGGAGATTCGGGAGCACGCCCGGCTCGGGATGGGGCCGCGGGTGCCGTGTCGCCCGATGATCGTGCTCCGGACGCCCAAGGGGTGGACCGGGCCCGATGTCGTCGACGGGGTGCGGGTGGAGGGCACCTTCCGGGCACACCAGGTGCCGCTGACCAGCGTGCGGCAGAATCCCGAACACCTTGCGCAGCTGGAGAATTGGCTGCTGTCCTACCGCCCGAGCGAGCTGTTCCAGGACGACGGCCGTCCGGTCGACCGGATTGCCCGCCTGCATCCCGAACACCTACGGATGAGCGCCGATCCGAGCGCGCACGGCCACGACAGCGTCGATCTGAGGATGCCGAACGCCGGCGACTACACCGTCGGATTCGCCACGCCCGGAACCGAAGTCGCCGAGGCCACCCGTGTACTCGGCGGATTTCTGCGCGATGTGCTGGTCGAGAATCCGCGCAATATGCTGTTCTTCGCGCCCGACGAGCACACCTCCAATCGGCTCGATGCGGTGCTCGAGGTGACCGGTAGGCGCTGGCGGCTACCGCGTCTGGTCGGTGACGATCGGCTCTCGGCCGACGGGCGGGTCTTCGAGGTGCTGTCCGAGCATCTGTGCCAGGGCTGGCTGGAGGGTTATCTGCTCACCGGCCGTCACGGCGTGTTCTCCACCTACGAGGCCTTCGCCCACATCGTCGACTCCATGGTGGTGCAGCATGCCAAGTGGATGCACACGGCCGCCGAGTTCCCCTGGCGCACACCGATACCCAGCCTGAACTACCTGATCACCTCGCACGTGTGGCGGCAGGATCACAACGGCGCCTCTCATCAGGATCCCGGCTTCATCGACCATGTGCTGAACAAGCGGCCTGAGGTGAGCCGCGTCTATCTGCCGCCGGACGCCAACTGCCTGCTGCACGTGTTCGATCACTGCCTGCGCAGCCGCGGGCGCGTGAATGTCGTTGTGGCAGGCAAACAGCCCGCCTTGCAGTATCTCGACGACCGGTCGGCCCGCGAGCACTGCGCACGGGGGCTGGGCGTGTGGGAGTGGGCGAGCACCGATCAGGACCGGGCCACCGAGGTCGTCTTGGCCTGCGCCGGTGACGTTCCCACCCAGGAGACCCTCGTCGCCGCGGCCCTGCTGCGAGAACTGGTGCCGGACTTGGCCGTTCGCGTGGTGAACGTCGTCGACCTGGCCCGCCTGTTCCCGCCGGACCGCCACCCGCACGGCATCTCCGACGCGGATTACCGCGACATCTTCACCGACGCCCCGGTCATCTTCGCCTTCCACGGCTACCCCTGGCTCATCCACCGCATCGCCTACCGCCGCCCCGGCCACGACGTCATGCACGTCCACGGCTTCACCGACAACGGCACCACCACAACACCTTTCGACATGTGCGCCATGAACGGCATCGACCGCTTCGACCTGGCCGCCGCCGCCGTCGCCGAGGTCCCCCGCTTGGCAGGCAGCCTGGACGCCCTCACCGAAGAGTTGATGTCCCGCCTCGAAGTCGCCCGTGCCTACCTGCGCCGCGACGGCGAGGACCCGCCGGAGATCCAGCACTGGCGCTGGCCGGGCAGCCCGGTGAGCTGAGGACACGGTGGCCACGAGGTACCAGACGCCCGGAATCGGGTCGGCGGCAATGCTATTGGCCCTGCGGCTGCCGACTGGCTTGCCGCATTCGGTGGGGGAGTTGCGCTATGAGGGGCGTCGCTCGGGTCGGCACATCGCGTTGCCGGTGGGTTATGTACTCGACGGCGATACCGTGGTGATCCGGGTCGGCCACGCCGGGGCCAAGACGTGGTGGCGGAACTTCCGCTCACCGCGGGCGGCCTCGATCCGCATCGACGGTGCGTGGCGCGGCGGGCTCGCCGCGGTGGCGATGCCGGACACGCTCGCTCACGAACGCCTGGACGCCGTCTACCGCCGGGCGCATCCGCGCACGCCCGCCTCGGGGCGCGACCCGTATATGGTGATCGACCTCGCGACGACGACGCACCCCGCACACACCGACCGGGAATTCCGCCGCCGTTGGTTCACGACCGTGACGGCGGGAGAATTCCTCGGCTTTCTCGCGCCCGCCGTCGCCGGAGCCCTCACCGCGCACGCGAGTGCGGCGGTTGTCGCGGTCGCGATGTTGGCGGCCGGAGCCGTCGAGGGCGCGGTGCTGGGCCGGTTCCAGGCGGGGGTACTGCGGATGCGGCTGTCCCGGTTGCGGATTCGCGACTGGACGGCGGCCACGTCGGCCGGTGCCGTGGTGGCCTGGATGGTGGGCGTGCTGCCCATGCTCTACGGCGAGCAGTTCGGTTCCTGGCCCACCTGGGCGCAGGTTCCCGCGGCCGTCGCGGGCTCGCTGGTCATCGTCTTCTCCCTCGTCGTCGCCCAGTGGATGGTGTTGCACCGCTTCACCGATCGGGCGGGGCTGTGGATTCTCGCGAACGCGGCGGCGTGGGCCGCGGGTCTCGCGGGCTTCATGGTGGTCGCGCCGCCGCTGTGGCAGCCGGGTCAGCCGCCGTTCCTGGTCGCCGCGATCGGTGCGCTGGGCGGCGTGGTCATGGCGGCCGCGATGGCGTGGGTCACCGGCGCCTTTCAAACCCGGGTGCTCGCCGACGGGCACCTTGTCACTACCGAAGAGGAACCGAGATGAACCCCGAACCCGCCGTATATCCCGACGCCGCCACACCGGCCAGACCCCCAATCCGGGCGGTGCGCCTGCGCGGCGACCTGGACGAACCGCTCTCCCGCTGGCTGTGGCTGGTGAAATGGGTGCTGGCCATACCGCATTACGTGGTGCTGTTCTTCCTGTGGATCGCGTTCTGGGTGGTCACGGTGGTGGCGTGGTTCGCGATTCTGTTCACCGAGCGGTACCCGCGGTCCCTGTTCGACTTCAGCGTGGGCGTCATGCGCTGGTCGTGGCGTGTGCAGTTCTACACCTACGCCGCGCTGGGCACCGACCGCTATCCACCGTTCACGCTGCGGCCGGCGGACTATCCCGCGGATCTGGAAGTCGACTACCCGCAACGGCTTTCGCGTGGTCTGGTGCTGGTGAAGTGGTGGCTGTTGGCCATTCCGCACTACCTGATCCTGGCCGCCCTGCTCAGCGGCGGCGTGGTCCTGGGCGGGAATTCCGGTAATGGCAACGGCAACAACACGATTCCGCTGCTCGGCGTGCTGGTGCTCATCGCGGCCGTGGCGCTGCTGTTCACCGGCCGCTATCCGAGCGGGTTGTTCGGCTTCGTCGTCGGCGTCAACCGGTGGTTCTATCGAGTCCTGGCGTATTCGGCCCTGCTGACCGACGAGTACCCGCCCTTCCGGCTGGATCAAGGCGCGCGGGAGCCCGAGGCGGACGCGGAGCACCAGGTGAACCCGGCGCTATGAGCCCCTTCGACAAGCCCTCGGACTGGGAGAAAACAATGACAGAGCAGGAATACGACGAGCCGCACCGCCTGGTCTCGGCGGGTGTCGTCGTAGGCGTGGACGGGTCGCCCGGTTCGGATATCGCGGTGCGCTGGGCGGCCGGGTTCGCGCAGCGCCGCGGTCGGGATCTGCAGATCGTGCATGGACTGGACCTGATCGGCGCGGCCGGTAGGGTCGGACCGCACTCGGCCATCACCCCGGAGATCATCGACGCCGTGAAATCCAAGGGGCAGGCGGTGATTCGGCACGCGCGCAAGATCGTGCAGTTCGAGTACCCGCAGGTGCGGGTGACCGCGCACCTGTTCCAGGATGCGGCCGGCGGGCTGCTGATCGACCTGGCCGCGCGGGCCTACGCGGTGGTGCTCGGCGCGACCGGGAACGCCGGGACACTGGTGCATCTGGGTTCCACCCTCTTGTCCGTCACCGCGCACGCGCCGGGCGCCGTGATCGTCGTGCGCCCCGAGGGCCAGGACTCCACCGCCGTCCGGGACTCGGGCCCCGTCGTGGTCGGCGTGGATGGCAGCTCGATCAGCGAGCCCGCCATTGCCGCGGCCTTCGCCGAAGCCTCCGAGCGCGGCGCGGATCTCGTCGCCGTCCACGTCTGGAGTGACTGGAGCGCAGGCAAATTCGCCGGTGACCATCCCACCCCCATGCTCGACGACGTCGAAACCGTCGAGGAATCCGTCCTCGCCGAACGCCTCGCGGGCTGGCAGGAGAAGTACCCCGACGTGAAAGTCGTACGCCGCGTGTACCTCTCGTCACCAGCCGCCCAACTCCGCGAGTGGTCACAGGCGGCCCAACTGGTTGTGGTCGGCAACCGAGGCCGCGGGGGCTTCCTGGGCATGGTCCTCGGCTCCACCGCCCACTCCCTGGTCCAACACGCCCACTGCCCCGTCATGGTCGTCCACCCCGCCACCTGAGTGCGCGAACTCCGATCAGGCTCGGGCGCAGGCCCGGGCCTGATCGCGGGCGAGGGAGCGGTCGCGGTGTTCTTCGAAGCGGGGGATTTGGATGTGGGCGAGGTTGTCGAGGTAGGCGGCCAGGCGGTCGCGGGCGGCTTCGCCGCGGGGGCCGAAGTCGGTGCGGCCGAAGACGTTCCACTGGCGTAGGACCGGCATGAGGACGTCCTCGTAGTGTTGGCGCAGATCGTAGATGCCGTGTTTGGCCATGAGGACGCCATTGCGGCGGAAGTTGGGCATGCCGGTGCCGGGCATGCGGAAGTTCTCGACGATCAGGTCGATGGCCTCCATGGCCTGGTCGGGGACGAGTTCGAGGGCCGCACCGCAGAGGGTGCGGTAGAAGATCATGTGGAGGTTCTCGTCGAGGGCCAGGCGTTGCAGCATGCGGTCGGCGATCGGGTCGTCGCAGACCTTGGCGGTATTGCGGTGGCTGATGCGGGTCGCCAGTTCCTGGAAGCTGACGTATGCCACCGAGTACAGGAATCCGGCGTGCGCGGCGGCGGTGGCGGGATCCACGGGTGCGGCGAAACCGTTGGTCATGTGCGCCATTCGGTCGTTCTCTAGCGCGACCGGGTCTACGCCGCGTGTCACCACCAGGTAATCCCGCAGGACGACACTGTGCCGGTTCTCCTCGGCGGTCCAGCGCCCCACCCAGGTGCCCCACGCCCCATCGCGCGAGAAGTTCTCCGCGATCTCCCGGTGATAGGAAGGCAGATTGTCCTCGGTGAGCAGGTTGGTGACCAGCGCGGCCTTCGCCACCTCCGACAGCCGCGATTGCTCCGGATCCCAGTCGATTCCGCCCAGCGCCGCGAAATTCCGCCCGTCGTCCCAGGGCACGTAGTCGTGCGGGTGCCAGTCCTTGAATACCGACAGATGCCGATCGAGCGCCTGCCCGGCGACCGGCTCGAGTTCGACGAGAATCTCACGCTGAGTCAGCTCACGCGCCACGGGTGATGTCCGCCTTCCCTGTCCGAGGTTGGAGGCCGTCCGGCCACCGACCACCGTTCCGGCTGGCGGCGGCCGGCAACAGGGGCGAAAGTCCCGAGCGGGCAGGGATCTTCGATCTTGCTTCAGCGGGTGGTGAAGAACTCCGACAGCAGGCGGCGCGGGGTGGACTGCCACGGCTCGTCGGCGGGCGCCTTGCCGATGCGGATCATGAGCTGCGGCTTGTAGGTCGGGTGGGTCAGGCTGGTGAGCAGATGCCGTCCCGTCGGAAGCTCGGTGATATGGGTGAGGGCACAGGTCGACTGGCCCGCCACGGTGCATTCCAGCAGGACCGCCGAGAGCGCCTCACCGGTGTGCAGCCAGTCGGCGGGTGAGTCGAACTCGGTGCTGAGCACCACGACTCGCGCCCGATCCTCGGTGTCGGCGCGCCGCATGGAATGCGGGGCCGACGGGAAGCGGCGGCCGAGCGAGACCTGCGCGGCCTCGGCGTCCGAGGGCAGCGCGGTCGGCGGAATTCCCTCCGGGGCCCCGGAATGCCCTGCCCACCAGCCGATCTCGGCCTGATACATCATGTCGTGATGCCGCAGCGCCGTGGCCTGCTCGGTGGCGGCGGCCAGCCGCGGCCGCAGATCGTCGGTCAAGGCGTCCAGCTCCACATAGTGGGGTGAGGTGAGCATCCGCAGATGCGGCAGCAGCGCCTCCCAGTCCTCGGGCGGGTTCATGGGCAGGCGGTCGGTGTGCCGCTCGGTCATGGCCGCGGCCCGCGAGATCAATCCGGCGGGCGGGGAATCCCAAGGGCGGAAGCGGATTTCGGCGAGATGCGTCGGATCCGAGGGTGTCGGCATGCGCAGCGTGTCGGTGTGCCAGCCGCGCGCCCCGAAGGCGGTGCGCACGTGATGCAATATCGCACCGCAACTGATGATCAGCTGCCGACCGAGCGGATCCGCCGCGGTGAGCAACCGGTCGGTATCGGCATAGAGGTTCAGGACGTCGCCGTCGAGCACCCAACGCCAGGGCTGAGTGTTGTGCACCGACGGCGCGCGCGAGGCCCGACGCATCGCCTCCAGCAGGGTGTGGCGGTCCGGGATCGCGACGGAGGGAACGTTCATGGCGGTCATGGTTAGAGTCTTCGCCCCGGCTCGACCCGTCGATACGGGCTTAGCGACACTGCGAGCAGGGGATTTGGTCACCTCGGCGCAGGTGTGCCGCAACCGGTTCCGGCCCGGGGCCACACGGCCCACGCGCTCGTGACCTTCGGCCGTGATGTGCCCGCCACCGACGCGGAATCCTGAAATCGACACCGGACTCGAATCGGACGTGGAGGTCGGCCATGACTGGACTATTGGGCAGAAGCATCATCGTCACCGGCGGCGCGCGCGGGATCGGCGCGGCGATCGCGACCGAATTGGTGAAGACGGGAGCGTCGGTGGTGATCGCCGACGTCCGCGACGACGACGGCGCGCAGCTGGCCCACTCCCTGGGCCCGAGTGCGCGGTTCCATCACCTCGACGTCACCGACTCCGACAACTGGGTGCGCGTCCTCGACGAGACCGAGGATGAATTCGGTTCCCTGCTCGCGCTGGTCAACAATGCCGGAATCCTCGATTTCGGCACGATCGAATCCGAGCACCCCGACCTGTTCCGGCACGTCCTGGACGTCAACCTGTTCGGGGCGTGGCTGGGCATGCACCTGGCCGCGCCGCGACTGCGGGTCGCGGGCGGGGGAGTCATCGTCAATATCTCCTCGACGGCCGGACTCACCGGATACGCCGGAATCGGCGGCTATGTCGCCAGCAAGTGGGGCCTGCGCGGGCTCACCAAGGCCGCCGCGGTCGAGCTCGGTGCCGCGAATGTCCGTGTCTGCTCGGTGCATCCGGGCCCGATCCACACCCCGATGACCGCCGGTCTCCCCGAATCCATGGCCGCCGCGCAACCATTGCCGCGCTTCGGCGAGCCCGAAGAGGTCGCCGCCATGGTCCGATTCCTGATCACCGAGGCGACATTCTCCACCGGTTCGGAATTCGTCGCCGACGGCGGCGCGACCGCGGGCCAGGCGCTCGCGCTCGAGTCCGTGGATTGAGGTGCCGTCGTGAAGGGAACGATTCTGGTCGCCTACGCCAGCCGGTACGGCTCCACGCGCGAGGTGGCCGAGCGCATCGCGGATACGTTGCGTGAGTGCGGATATGAGGTCGACTGCCGCGATATGCACGAGATCCGCAGCATCGACGACTACCGCACTATCGTGCTCGGCGCACCGTTCTACTACGGCCGCTGGCCGCGCCCGGCCCGCCACTTCCTGAGCCGGTTCGGCCCGGGCCTCGCGCACCGCGATGTCGCCGTCTTCGCCACGGGCCACATCGCCGCCGACAAGTCCGCCGACACTCGCACCCAGCTCGACATTCTCCTCGAGCGCAATGACTGGCTGCGCCCCTTCGCCTCCGAAATATTCGGCGGCCGTTGGGATCCGGCGGTGCTGCGCGGTCCGCAGCGCCTGATGCTGTGGCTGCCCGTTTCGCCGCTGAAGGCGCTACCCGCCGCGGACCTGCGCGATTGGCCCGCGATCGAGAAGTGGGCACGTTCGGTCGCCGACGAGGTGAAGTCGCGTGCGGCCCAACCGAATCCACCGATCGCGAAACCGCAGCACTCCCGCTCGGGCGCGAGCCTGTCGAGCATCGGCGAATACATCGCCGATCAGCAACGAAGGGAATCACGGCCATGATGTACTGGTACGGCCACGATATGAGCGGCTGGGGATACGCCTGGATGAGCATTGGAATGCTGATCTTCTGGGTCCTGGTGATCGGAGCCATTGTCATCGGCATCCGCTTCGCCATCGGCGAGCGACCCAGCTATCCCCAGCTCCCGACGCCGGAAGAACTACTCGCCCAACGCTTCGCACGCGGTGAGATCGACGACAAGGAATACACCGACCGGCTCACGGCACTGCGCCAGCGTTGACCCGATAGGCCGACGGAAAGGAGCCGCCATAGCCCGATGCCACCCGATGCGATGCCCCCGTGCCGGTACCCCGAACTCCAACCAGTCGACGGGGGCATTCGCCTGTGACCGCTCAGCGCGGGTGGTAGGTGTCGGTGGCGTTGGTGCGGTAGAAGAACTCCGCCTCCTCCTCGGTGGCGTCGGTGCCCACGATGTGGTCGATCGCGGCGACCAGCTCGGTGTAGGTGCCGGCCAGGGAATCGACCGGCATGTTGGAGGCGAACATCAAACGCCGCCAGCCCCACAGCGAAACACTGGACTCCAGCCAGTATTCGAGTGTCGGCCACGTCAGATCGGGGCAGATGAGCCCGAACCCGGACAGCTTGCACAGCCACTGGGTTTCCTTGGCCGCCAACGAGATCGCGTTGTGCCAGGCCGTGCGCGCGTCGGAGGACTGTCCCTGCGGGAAGCCGAGATGTTCGAGCACGACCCGCAGATTCGGGTACCCGGCCAGGAAGTCGATCCAGTCGAGGATCTCCGCGGGCTTGGCCACCAGATCGAAGGCCAGGTCGTGCTCTTGCAGCCACCCGGCAAGGGCGTCGGCCGCAGGCGTATTCGGCGACAGTCCCGTGAAAACCCGCACGCCGCTGAAGCGTTCAGTGCGTGCCTGCTCCTCGAGATGGTCGATCAGGTCGGCCTTGGGCAGTAGCGGGTCGACCGCCCCGACAATGGCGAACGGTCGCGGGTCGCTCTCGGCAATCCCATCCACCCAACGGGTTTCGGGCAGATACGTGTGCGGTGCGGTGGTCGCCGAGACGTGTACCAGCTCGGCCACCTCGATATCTCCGAGTCCCCGATCGAAGTCCGGCAGCAGGAAATTCTGTGCGATGTCCGGCCTTCCGGCCTCGACGAATCTCGCCAGACCCGGATACCAGGGATGGGCGGCCGTGTCCCACAGGTGCATGTGGGCGTCGACGATGGGCATGGTGGGCATGTGTTGGCAACTCCTACTGCATCGTGATGCCGCCGCTGACGCTGATCAGCTGGCCGGTGACGTAGCTGGCTTCCGGGCTCGCCAGCCATGCGATGAGGGAGGCTACTTCGTCCGGTCGACCCAGTCGTTTGAGGGGGATGGCTTTTTCGAGGGCGGTGAGGGTGGCGTGGTGGTCGGCCATGGTGTGGGCGACCATGCGGCCCTCCAACGGGCCGGGACAGACCACATTGACGGTGATGCGGTGGCGGGCCACTTCGCGGGCGAGCGACTTGGCGAAGCCGAACAGGCCGGATTTGGATGCGGCGTAGACGGTTTCACCGGAGGCACCGGCCCGCGCGCCGTCGGAGGCGACGAAGATGATGCGGGCGGCCTCGGCGTCGACCATGCCCGGCAGCAGCAGCTGGGTCAGGCGCATGGGTCCGCGCAGGTTGACCTGGAACATGAGATCCCAGGTCAGGGTTCCGCTGTCCAGGAACGGCTCCACGACCGCCACCCCGGCGCAGTGCACGACGGTCGACACGTTGCCGCCCACCGCCCGAGCCGCCGCTGCGATGCTCTGCTCGCTGGTCAGATCGAGTTCCAGTGCAGTCGCTTCCGACCCCAACTCCGCGGCGCACGCCCGCGCTCCCTCGGCGTCGACATCCGCGACCCACACCGCGCGCCCGGCCTGCGCCAGGCGCCGCGCCACCGCCCGCCCGACATCCCCGGCCCCTCCGGTCACCAGCGCGCCGGACACACCCACCACTGTCTCACCCTGTTCCGCTGTCCATGAATTCTCTTCGGATTCAATCAATAGTCGGTCAAAGGGAATTGCGCGAGACAATGTCCGCTATTCGAATGTCGAATGCGGGATGGGTGGGGGAGTCAGGAAGGCAGACGGCGTGGTGCGGCGGTGCGGCGCAGTGCCGGGGCCACGGGGCGACCGTGGAGCAGACCGTCGACGCTGCCCTGTTCGAGGGCCGTGCGGTAGGTCTTGGCGGCGGCCCGGCAGGCGTCGACGGTCAGCTCGAGATCGGCGTCGGTGTGCGCGGCGGAATTGACGAACGACTGCCCCAGGACGCCGCCCTCGAGGAGTTCCTGGAGGAACAGGGTCCGATACGGCTGGGAGGGGACGCCTTTCGGGTCCCGGGTGAGGAAGACCTGGCAGGAGGGGCGGCCGGTGACCTCGAGGTGATCGGCGATGCCGAGGTCGGCGGCAATGGCATTGACCGCGGCGGCCAGGCGGCGGCCGGACTCCTCCATCCGCGCGACCGGGTCCGAGCTTTGGTAGACCTCGACCACGGCGCGGAAGGCGGCCAGCGAGGCGGTCTCGGGCCCGTGCGTGGTCGACAGCAGGAAGACCCGGTCCGCGTCGGTACGCAGGCCCCCGAGCTCCATGAACTCGCGCTTGCCGGCCAGGGCGGAGAGGGGGAAGCCATTGGCCATCGCCTTGCCCCAGCACGAGAGATCGGGCGTGACGCCGTAAAGGTGTTGGGCCCCACCGGCGGACCAGCGGAAGCCGGTGATCATCTCGTCGAACACCAGCAGTGCGCCGAAGCGGTCGCAGAGGGCGCGGACGCCCGCGAGGAATCCGGGTGCGGGTTCGGCCAGGGCGGTGGCCTGCTCCAGGAACACGCACGCGATCTCGTTGTCGCGCAAGACCGTTTCGAGCGATTCGAGGTCGTTGTAGCGGAACCGCACGGTCGATTGGGCCGGAATGCCCGCATTCATATCGGTCATGCCGATGAACCAGTCGTCGACGGAGAAGAACGGCTGATCGCAGATGGCCACGGTCTCCCGTCCGGTGACCGCCCGCGCCAACCGCACCGCGGCCGTCGTGGTGTCGGACCCGTTCTTGGCGAACTTCACCATGTCGGCCCCGGGCACCAGGCTCAGAAAATCCTCGGCGGCAAGCAGTTCCAACTCGGTCGGCCGCGAGAAGTTGACCCCGTCGGCGATGGTCCGCGCCACCGTGTCCACGACCGGCTCGAACCCGTGCCCCAGCGTGACCGACCGCAACCCCATCCCGTACTCGACGTACTCGTTGCCGTCCGCGTCCCACACCCGAGCACCCTTGCCCCGCACCAGAACCGGCGCCATCCCCTCGGGATACTGATCCGCGCCCCGCGCATACGTGTGCGCCCCACCCGGCACCAGTTCGTGCAGCCGAGCCTGAACAGCGTTACTCCGCCGGAAATCGCGCATCCCAGTCACCCCTCCGCCCCCCTTCGCAGCGCAAGTGTACCTACCATGTAGCCCATGGCAATTCGTCACATCATCTCGATCCGGGTGGCGGCAGGCCGGGCCGCGGAGTTCGCCGCCGCCTTCAACGCAGTCCGCGCCCACACCCTCCGCGAAGAGGGCTGCGAACAATACGACCTGTACCAAAACACCACCGACCCCGACGCCCTCGTCATGCTGGAACGCTGGACCGACCAGCAAACCCTCGAAAAACACATGGCCACCGAACACACAGAATCCGCCGACCTCCTAAACCCCCTGATCTCCCTCTGGGAACCCGGCTCCACCCCCACAGTCGAACGCTACGAAGACTGACCCCTGGCCCCAATGGGCCTAATCACCCCCAAACGGCACCGATTCGGCAGTTTCCCGCCATTCCAGCCTCCTTCGGGAGCGCTCAGGCCCATTCGATATCCGGCAGGTCGGCGTTGCTCGCCTCGCTCGCCGTCTCCTCGGAGAGGGATGCACAGTCGTGGACATTGAGCCCGAGATCCGCACGGCAGCGGGAGTCGTGCGCGGGAGGTGGGAAACCTCCGTCGCGGTCTTTCGGGGAATTCGTTATGCGGAGCCGCCGGTCGGCCCGCGCCGGTTCGCGGGTCCGATTCCCGCGCGGCGATGGGACGGGGTCCGGGACGCGGGGGTGTTCGGTCCGCCGGTTCCTCAAGTGAACAATGGCGGAGCGGTGATGTCCTCGGTGTCCGGGGAAGTCGACGATGGCTCCGAGGATTGTTTGACCCTCAACGTCTGGTCGCCCGACCTCGGTGGCGCGAATCTTCCTGTGATGGTGTGGATCCAGGGCGGAACCTATCTGGAGAACAACACCGCCAATCCACACTGCGATGGCGCGACCCTGGCCCGTGCGGGCGTCGTCGTGGTGAGCATGAACTACCGTGTTGGCGCGGACGGGTTCGCACGCATTGCCGGTGCTCCGAACAATCGCGGCATTCTGGATCAGATAGCAGCCCTGTGCTGGGTTCAAGACAACATTGCCGCGTTCGGTGGTGACCCAGCCAATGTCACCGTCTTCGGGCAATCCGCCGGTGCTGCGTCCATCGCCGCCCTGCTCGTAATGCCGAGCGCTGCGGGGCTATTTCGACGGGCGATCAGTCAGAGCATGCCCGGAACCTACTTCACCCCAGGACTCGCCGACGCGATCTCGACCACGATTGCCGCACAACTCGGTGTGCGGGCCACAGTCTCCGACCTCGCGCGACTTCCGCCGCGCGCTCTGACGAACGCGACCACCGCTCTGATTGCGAAGCTGCCGGAGTTCGTTGACGTCTGGGGCCCGATGGCACTGACACCAACGCCCTTCTCACCCATCGTCGATGGGGATGCCCTTCCGTACGCGCCATGGACCGCACTCGCCCGTGGTGCCGCGCGCAACGTGGACCTACTCATCGGCCACACCCGCGACGAGTTCCGGCTCTACACATCCCGGCCCGGGTATGAACGGACCCCGCAACAAATGGCAATGGCCTTTCACCACCTGTGCCCTGGCCCAGACGGTGAAAGGCGCTATCGCACTGCCTATCCGGATGCCACGCCCGCCCAACGATTCGAAATTCTCAACAGCGACTGGCTCTTCCGCATGCCGAGCCTCCACCTGGCCGACGCTGCCCACGTCGGCGGCGGGCCCGTGCGGTTCTACGAACTGGCCTGGAGCTTCAACGCGGAACAAGGTGCCTCGCACTGTCTGGACTTCTTGCTGCTGTTCGGCACCCTCAGCCCGGACGAGGTCCGCGACCACCGCTCCGCCCACGCCAACGCCGCGGAGGAAATCGCCTATGTCGGTCAGTGCATTCGAACCGACTGGGTGAGCTTCGCGGCGACCGGGAATCCTGGGTGGGCGGCTTATGATCCGCGCGCTCGATCGACTCGCGTCTATCACGCTGAAGCGGTTACCCGGCCGTACCTCGAGGAAGCTTCGCGGCGTATCTGGGCTGGCTACCGATTCGACACACTGGATCTGACGAGCTGAAAAGCTCAAAGACGAAAGAGCAAAAGATCAAAAGATGCCTGGAGGAGGGGGAGGGGCTGGCTGGGTTGGTCGGCTCGGTTGCGGTTCCAGCCACCTCGGGGATGGGGCCGCCACGACATCCCGGCGTGAAGTTGGGATGGTTGGTCTGTAGAACGTAATGCGTGCGGTCCGGGGGCTGGGATCGGCGGGTGCGGCACCCGGGTCGCGTCAGCTCAGGTCCGGTAGGGCTGGCGACGCAACCACACTTCCGGTGCATGCCGGCTTGAGGTAATTCCGTTGTGGCGCAATAACCGGAGGAGTCTTCGCTCGGGTTACCTGGCCTCGAGTGTCCGAATCACATGTTGGGTGGGCCGGGGCACGCGCGAGCCCGGCGGGTTATGCGGCTCGCGCGCCCCATTGCTGGCAACTGATTTCTATCTCGGTGGCGATTTGCCCTGCGAGGTGGTGTTTTTCGTTGACGCGGGGTGTTCCGGTGGGGTCGAGGGATGTGGGGGCGATCCATCCGATGCGTCCGCGATGCGGGGAGTCTTTACCCAGCATGACTGTCTTCCAACCGTGTTCGCTGTCGTTGACCATGGCGTGGTGGTGATCGCAGACGAGGGCGAGGTTGTTCAGGTCGGTGGGTCCGCCTTTGGCCCAGTCGATCACATGATGGGCGGCGCACATGGTCGCCGGGACGTCGCAGCCGGGGTGGGTGCAGCCCTTGTCGCGGGCGATCAGGGCCAGGCGTTGGCCGGGGGTGGCGATGCGTTCGCCGTAGCCCAGGTAGAGCGGGATGCCGTTGTCGTCGAGGACTGCGAGCACCGGGCGAGTACCCGAGGCCATCTTCAACGCCTCGTTGATCGACAGGTGAGTGCCCGAGGCGGTGGTGGCGATGC